>NZ_JBOUVX010000003.1:0-723093 GCF_050789285.1 Saliniferula longa
AGAGGTTAAGAAACACCCCTTTTGCGGCCCCGGGGTTCAGCATACCCCCCCTCGCCGTCAACGGGGAAGTGGGGTCCCTCCCCCCCCACCCCCGGAGTATTTGCCAAGAGAAGAAGCGCCGGAGGCGGGCCCATCAGGCGCCGCCGATCCAGCGGTCGTGGCACTGAAGCGCGAAGCGGTCGGTCATCCCGGCGATGTAGTCCGCCACGATCCGGGCAAGCGCGGTTTCGTCGGCCGCGTCCTCGACGTCCTTGCGCCATTGCTTCGGAAGACGATCGGGATGGGCCATGAGGAAGGGAAAGAGCGCGTCGATGACCGCCGTCACCTCGGCCCGCATGGCAACGACGCTGGGGGCGCGGTACATGCGGTCGAAGAGGAAGGCGCGCGTCACCTTCAGATCGTCGAAGAGCGGTTGCGAGAAGCGGATCACCGCACGGCCCGCGTGGCGCACGTCGGTGGCACTTTGCGGGTCGATCTCGGCCAGGCGGGTGCGCGCCACGGCGATCACGTCCTCGACCAGCACCCCGAAGAAGCGCCGCAGCGCCTCGTGCCGGCGGCGGTAGTAGTTCAGGCCGGGATAGCGGCGGTCGACCTCGGCGAAGCAGTCGCGCAGGATCGGCAATTCGGCCAGTTCGTCGGTCGAGAAAAGCTCGGCCCTGAGTCCGTCGTGCAGGTCGTGGTGGTTGTAGGCCACGTCGTCCGAGATCGCGGCCACCTGCGCCTCGGCGCTGGCGTAGGTCGCAAGCTCGAGGTCGTGGCGCGCGTTGTAGTCGGCCAACGCGTAGGGCAGCGCCCCGGTGACGGGGCCGTTGTGCTTGGCCAGCCCCTCGAGCGTTTCCCAGGTCAGGTTCAGCCCGTCGAACTCGGCGTAGTGCCGTTCGAGCGAGGTGACGATGCGGATCGCCTGCGCGTTGTGGTCAAAGCCGCCATAGGGCGCCATGAGCCGTTCCAGCGCATCCTCGCCCGTGTGGCCAAAGGGCGTATGGCCAAGGTCGTGGGCCAGCGCCACGGCCTCGGTCAGTTCGGTGTCGAGGCCTAGCGCCCCGGCGATGGTGCGGGCGACCTGCGCCACCTCGATCGAGTGGGTCAGCCGGGTGCGGAAATAGTCGCCCTCGTGTTCGATGAAGACCTGCGTCTTGTGCTTCAGGCGCCTAAAGGCCGAGGAATGGATGATCCGGTCGCGGTCGCGCTGAAAGCAGGTGCGGAACGTGCTTTCCTCTTCGGGGTAAAGCCGCCCGCGGCTTGTCGCGGGGTCCGATGCATAGGGCGCGCGCATGGCCTGACTTCCCCCTGTCCGTTTCAAATGCCGTCCGAAGTCCTGTCCCGGGATCTTCTATAGGGGGATTCCCCGCGGACCGCAGGGGGGAAAGCGCCTTCAACCGCCGCTCTTGCCGCGACCGGCCCTTGCCCTGCCGCCGGGGCCGCCGGGGCCGCCGGGTCCGCGCCGCCAAAGGCCGCGGGCCAGCAGACCCAGCGCGGTCGCGGCCGCCAGACCGGCCCCCGCGAGGAAGGTCGCCTCGGGACCGATCCCGTCCCAGAGCGCGCCGGCGATGGTGCTGGCCAGAAGCAGCGCCACACCGGTGACAAGGTTGAACAGGCCAAAGGCCGTGCCGCGCAGTTCGGCCGGCGCGGCGTCGGCGACGAGCGTGGCGAGAATGCCCTGCGTCAGGCCCATGTGCAGCCCCCAGAGCGCCACGCCCGCGAACACCGCCGCAAGGCCCGGGGCGAAGGCCAGCACGAGATCGGCCGCGATCAGCACGGCCAGCCCCACGATCAGCACCGAGGTCCGGTCGGCGCGATCCGACAGCGCGCCCGCGGGATAGGCCGACAGCGCGTAGGCAAGGTTCATCACCACAAGGATCGCCGGCACCAGTGCGGCGGTCAGGCCAAGGCTGTCGGCGCGCAGGATCAGGAAGGCCTCGCTGAAGCGCGCCAGCGTGAAGAGGAAGGCCAGCACCACCGTGAGCCAGTAGGCCGCCGGCAGAAGCGCAAGTTCCCGCCGCGCCAGCGGATTGGCGACGCGGCGCAGATCGGCCGGGCGGTCGGGTTCGCGCACCGCGACCAGCAACAGGCCCACCGCCAGCGCCGCCGGGATCACCGCGACCCAGAAGACCGCGATGAAATCGCCCGCGAAGGCCCACATCAGCGCGATCGCCAGAAGCGGGCCCAGAAACGCCCCCGCCGTGTCGAGCGACTGGCGCAGTCCGAAACTTGCGCCGCGCAGGCCGGGCGGGCTGAGGTCCGCGACCAGCGCGTCGCGCGGCGCGCCCCGGATGCCCTTTCCGATCCGGTCCACGACCCGGGCGCCGACGACCCAGCCGAGCGATCCGGCCAGCGCGAAGACCGGCTTCGTGACCGCCGCAAGGCCGTAGCCCGCCACCGCCAGCCCCTTTCGGCGTCCGATCCGGTCGCTCAGCACGCCTGAAAAGACCTTGGTGATCGACGCCGTTGCCTCGGCGATGCCTTCGATCAGCCCGACCGCCAGGACCGAGGCGCCCAGTCCCGCCACAAGGTAGACCGGCAGCAGTGCGTGGATCATCTCGGACGAGACGTCCATCAGAAGCGACACGAGGCCAAGCGCCCAGATGCCCGCGGGGAGCTGGCGCCAGACACGGGCGGTCTTCGGCGCGGGAACGGGCGTGCTCATCGGGTGCGGGCTCCGGCTTTGCCGCACCGGTCTGAACCGCCGCGCGACCCGGCGCAAGGGGCCCGTCAGTCCGACAGGATCGCGACGGCCTCCCACGGGGCAAGGACCAGGGGGCCGCGCGCCTCGGCCCGCGGCGCGCAGTTGGCGACGAGGCAACGCCCCGAGATCGCAAGCCCCTCGGGCACGTCGACCTGTGCGTCCTGCCCCGAGAGGTTCGCGATCACCGAAAGCCGCGTGGCGCCAAGCGTCCGGGCATAGGCCATGACCTGCGGGTGATCCTCGGCGAAGGGCGTATAGCGGCCGTGGACGATCACCCGATGGGCCTTTCGCGCCGCGATCAGCCCGCGGTAGTGGGCGAAGACGCCATCTGGGTCGGCGCGGTCGGCCGCGACGTTGATCGTGGCGTGGTTCGGGTTCACCTCGATCCAGGGCGTGCCGGTTGTGAAGCCGGCCTGCGGCCCGGCCGTCCACTGCATCGGCGTGCGCGCGTTGTCGCGCCCGTTGGCGTTCGCGCCGGCGATGAAGGTCGCCTCGTCAACGCCGGCCGCCGCCTGATCGGCGTACTGCCCCAGCGTCTCGACATCGCGGAACTGGTCGAGCCGGGTGAAGCGGGCGTTGGTCATGCCGATCTCTTCGCCCTGATAGACGAAGGGCGTGCCCTTCATCAGGTGCAGGACCGTGGCCAGCGCCTTGGCGGACCGCACGCGGTGTGCGCCGTCGCAGCCGTATTTCGACACCTGCCGGGGCAGGTCGTGGTTCGACAGGAACAGCGAATTCCAGCCGTCCTCGGCCAGGGCGGCCTGCCAGTCGGTCATCACCCGCTTGAGGGTGACAAGGTCGAAGGGCCGGGGTTTCCACTTGCCGTGGACCGGATCCCAGCCCGCCATGACATGGGCGAACTGGAACACCATGTCGAGTTCACCCCGGTCCCGCCCGCAGTAAAGCCGCGCCGTGCCGGTCGAGACCGACCAGCTTTCGCCCACCGTGACGACATCGCGCCCCGAAAGCGTCTCGCGGTGCATCTCTTGCAGGTATGGGTGAAGCCTGGGACCTTCCTCGTAGATGCGCGCGTCGACGTCCTTGCCGATCAGGCTGATGACGTCCATGCGGAAGCCCGCGATGCCCCGGTCGAACCACCAGTTCATCATCCGGTACACCTCGGCCCGGAGGGCCGGATTGCGCCAGTCGAGGTCGGGCTGATGGGCGCTGAAGAAGTGGAAGTAGTACTTGCCCACCCCGGGGACGAAGGTCCAGGCCGGGCCGCCGAAACAGGCGCGCTGGTCGTCGGGCGGCCCGCCGTCCGGGCCGGGGTCGCGCCAGATGTAGAAGGCGTGTTCGGGCGCGGCCGGATCGGCGCAGGCGGTGCGGAACCAGCGGTGCGCGGACGAGGTGTGGTTGACCACGAGGTCCATCACGATCCCGATGCCGCGCGCCCGCGCCTCGGCCACCAGGCGGTCGAAATCGGCCAGCGTGCCGAATTCGGGCGCGATGGCCTGGTAGTCGGCGATGTCATAGCCGTTGTCGGCCATGGGCGAGGCATAGACCGGCGACAGCCAGACGAAACCGATGCCAAGGTCGCGCAGGTGATCGAGACGCGAGATGATGCCGGGGATGTCGCCCACGCCATCCCCGTTCGAATCCATGAAGCTGCGGGGATAGATCTGGTATCCGGTGGCCTCTTGCCACCACCTGGGGCCGGTCGTCGCCATCGGGCCTTCCTTTCGCGCGGGGCCGAGTCGGCGGTCGGCCCGTCCACGCGGTGTTAGCGCGATCAGGGGCGCGCTCAAAGCCCCGCTTGCCCCCTGCCCCGCGCCTTCCTATCTTGAGACTAGACGACAGGAGCCCGCCGGTATGGACCTCACCCTGCCCCCGAAAGTCACGCCCCGCGCCTTCGCGCGCCTGGCCGAGATCAACGCCGCCTCGGGCGATGCCAAGGCGCTGCGCGTCGCGGTCGAAGGCGGCGGCTGTTCGGGCTTTCAGTACGAGATCAAGCTCGATGACCCCGCCGACGACGACCTGATCCTCGAAGGCGACGGGCAAAGGGTGGTGGTGGACAGCGTCTCGCTGCCGTTTCTTGCCAACGCGGTCATCGACTTCTCGGAAGAACTGATCGGCGCGCGCTTCGTGATCGACAATCCCAACGCCACCTCGTCCTGCGGCTGCGGCACGTCCTTCTCGATCTGACCGTTCAGCCGAAGACCTTGCGCGCCAGCAGCACGCGCGAGGCCGCCGTGACAAGGCAGAGCACGCCGAAGATCCACGCGAGGGGCCCGAACCACTGCGGCCAGAGGCAAAGCACCACGAAAAAGGCGATGGTCTCGGTCCCCTCGAGAAGGCCGCCGGTGAAGTAAAGCGACTTCGCCCCGCGCGCCTGCGTCGTCATGTTCCGTTTTTCGGCGAGGATCGCGTAGCCCAGGAAGCTTGCGCCGTTGACGTAGAAGCTGAACAGCAGGAACGCCCCGGCCACGCCGTTCGCGGCGGGATCGAGGATCACGAAGGCCAGCGGCACGGCGCCGTAGAACAGGAAGTCGGCGGTGATGTCGAGATAGCCGCCGACGTCGGTCATCCGGCTGGCCCGCGCCACGGCGCCGTCCAGACCGTCGGCCAGACGCCCCAGCAGAAGCGGCACCAGCGCAAGCAGCGTCGCCCCGCCCGCGATCAGGACCGCCGCGCCCAGCCCCAGCACCAGTCCCGCCAGCGTCACGCTGTCGGCGCCGACGCCCCGGCGCGCCAACGCGCGCCCCATCCGGTTCAGGGGCGGGTCGATCACCCGGCGCATCACCCGGTCGAGCATGTCCACCTCTTGCCTCGTTCGCCTTGGTCATGCCGCAGGGCCGGCCATCCCGCAACGGCCTGAAACGCCCGATGACGGGACCGTGTGCGGAGCGCGTCCGGCTTGTGTCCCCGCGCCCCCGCCCGTAAAGCTGGGGCCGGCCAAGGGGGAAAGCGCGTGAAGATCGCCACGTTCAACATCAACGGCATCAAGGCCCGGATCGAGCAGCTGACCGGCTGGCTTCAGGACCAGTCGCCCGACGTGGCCCTTCTGCAAGAGATCAAGTCCCAGGACGACGGCTTCCCGCGCGAGATCTTCGAGGACATGGGATACCGCGTGGAAACCCATGGCCAGAAATCGTTCAACGGCGTCGCGATCCTGTCGAAGCTGCCGCTTGAGGATGTGACGCGCGGCCTGCCCGGCGACGACGGCGACGAACAGGCGCGCTGGATCGAGGCCACGGTGATGGGCTCGCGCGCGGTGCGCGTCTGCGGGCTGTACCTGCCCAACGGAAACCCGGCGCCGGGCCCGAAATACGACTACAAGCTGGCCTGGATGGACCGCCTTCAGACCCGCGCCCGCGCACTTCTGAAGGCCGAAGAACCCGCCGTCATGGCCGGCGACTACAACGTCATCCCCCAGGACGAGGACGCCGCCCGCCCCGACGCCTGGCGCACCGATGCCCTGGCCCTGCCCGACAGCCGCGCGGCCTTCCGGCGCGTCCTGAACCTCGGCTTCACCGAGGCCTTCCGCGCCCGCACCCGCGCGCCGGGGCACTATTCGTTCTGGGACTACCAGGCCGGGGCCTGGAACCGGAACGACGGCATCCGCATCGACCATGTCCTGCTGACCCCGCAGGCCGCCGACCTGCTGCGCGACTGCTGGATCGAGCGCGAGATGCGCGGACAGGACAAGCCCTCGGACCACGTCCCGGTCTGGGTCGATCTCGACGCCTGACGACGGGTCCGGGACGACGTTCTGGCCGGGGACGGTTGCCGGTTTGATGACAAAGCTGTCAGAAGATCGCCATGATTCGCGCCCATTGGCCCGAATTCATGAACAATGCTTCACAAAGCATTGAAAATGGTCACGCATTCATGTTGCGTTCAACTTCTTTATGGCAGGAATTTGACAGGTTGTTTCCCTATGGCTCAGTCTGCATGGGTCGGAAACGCTGCTGAAACCACAGGGGGTGATGACGAATGCTGACGACCGTGATGATTCTGATCAGCCTTGGCTTCATGGCCTACCTGTCGCACCGCTGGCTTGGCATGACCGCCGAGATGCAGTCTTCGCTGCGCCAGAAGCGCATGCTCGAACATCTTGACTGGCAGAATGCCGCGCAGCCCGCACGCCGCAGGCTTAAGCGGCGCTGACGCCGCCCCTTTCACAGCCCTGACCGTTCACGCCGGAACTCCCGGCGGCGCGGCCTATTCGGCCGCCACCTTGGCGATCCCCAGCATCTGCGCCAGATAGCGCCCGGTGTGGCTGCGCTCGACGCGCGCCACGTCCTCGGGCGTGCCCACGGCCACGATCTCGCCCCCGCCGTCGCCGCCCTCGGGCCCGATGTCGATGATCCAGTCGGCGGTCTTGATGACGTCGAGGTTGTGTTCGATCACCACGACCGTGTTGCCCTGCTCGACCAGTTCGTGCAGCACCTCGAGAAGCTTGCGCACATCCTCGAAGTGCAGCCCCGTCGTGGGCTCGTCGAGGATATAGAGCGTCCGCCCGGTCGCGCGCTTCGACAACTCCTTGGCCAGCTTCACGCGCTGCGCCTCGCCGCCCGACAGGGTCGTGGCCTGCTGGCCCACCTTGATGTAGCCCAGCCCGACCTGCACCAGCGCGTCCATCTTCTCGCGGATCGCGGGCACCGCCTTGAAGAAGACCTGCGCGTCTTCGACCGTCATGTCGAGCACGTCTGCGATCGACTTGCCCTTGAACTTGATTTCCAGCGTCTCGCGGTTATAGCGCGCGCCCTTGCAGGTTTCGCAGGTGACATAGACGTCCGGCAGGAAGTGCATCTCGATCTTGATGACGCCGTCGCCCTGGCAGGCCTCGCAGCGGCCGCCCTTCACGTTGAAGCTGAACCGCCCGGCCTTGTAGCCGCGCGCCTTGGATTCGGGCAGGCCGGTGAACCAGTCGCGGATCGGCGTGAAGGCGCCGGTATAGGTTGCGGGGTTCGACCGGGGCGTGCGCCCGATCGGGCGCTGGTCGATGTCGATCACCTTGTCGAGGTGTTCGAACCCCTTGATCGTCTCGCAGGGCGCGGGCGTCTCACGCGCGCCGTTCAGCCGCATCGCCGCGTTCTTGTATAGCGTCTCGATCGTCAGCGTCGACTTGCCCCCGCCCGACACGCCGGTGACGCAGACGAAACGGCCCAGCGGATACTCGGCCGTCACGTTCTTGAGGTTGTTGCCCGTCGCGCCCACCACCGTCAGCGTCTTGCCGTTGCCCGCCCGCCGGTCGGCCGGAACCGCGATCTTGCGCGTGCCGTTCAGATACTGACCGGTGATCGAGGCCGGATCGGCCGCGATCTGGGAGGGCGTGCCATGGGACACCACCCGGCCGCCATGCACACCCGCGCCGGGACCGATGTCGAAGACGTAATCGGCCTCGCGGATCGCTTCCTCGTCATGCTCGACCACGATCACCGTGTTGCCCTGGTCGCGCAGGTTCTTCAGCGTCTGCAAAAGCCGCCCGTTGTCGCGCTGGTGCAACCCGATCGACGGCTCGTCAAGGACATACAGCACGCCGGTCAGCCCCGATCCGATCTGGCTGGCCAGCCGGATACGCTGGCTTTCGCCGCCCGACAGCGTGCCCGCATTGCGGCTGAGCGTCAGGTAGTCGAGGCCGACGTTCACGAGGAATCCCAGCCGTTCGCGGATTTCCTTCAGGATCGCGCGGGCGATCTCGTTCTTCTGGGCGGTCAGATGCTCGGGCACCGTGCGGCACCAGTCGTGCGCCTCGCGGATCGACATCTGCACGACCTGGCCCACATGCAACAGCGTGTCCGGCCCGCCCGTGGCGGGGCCGATCCTGACCGCAAGCGCTTCGGGGCGCAGGCGATAGCCGTGGCAGGTGCCGCAGGGGCGGTTGTTCTGGTAGCGCTCGAATTCCTCGCGGATCCAGCTTGAATCGGTCTCGCGATAGCGGCGTTCCATGTTCGGGATCACGCCCTCGAAGGGGCGCGTGACCTGATAGACGCGCCCGCCCTCGTCGAAGCGGAAGGGAATCTCTTCCTCGCCCGAGCCATAGAGGAAGACCTGGCGCACGGCTTCGGGCAGGTCCTTCCAGCGCGCGTTCTTGTTGAAGCCATAGTGCTTGGCCATCGCCTCGATCGTCTGAAGGAAGTAGGGCGACTTGCCCTTGCGCCAGGGCGCGATGGCGCCGTCGGCGATCTTCAGGTTCTGGTCGGGCACGACAAGGCGGTCGTCGAAGAACAATTCGACCCCCAAGCCGTCGCAATCGGGGCAGGCGCCGAAGGGCGCGTTGAAGCTGAACAGGCGCGGCTCGATCTCGGGGATGGTGAAGCCCGACTCCGGGCAGGCGAAGTTCTCCGAGAACGTGATGCGTTCGGGCTCGGCGTCCGTGGGCGCGGTTTCGAGGATGGCGATCCCCGAGGCGAGGTCGAGCGCCGTGCGGAACGAATCCGCCAGCCGCGTCTCGAGCCCCGGCTTGACCACGATGCGGTCCACGACGACGTCGATGTCGTGGCGGAACTTCTTGTCAAGCGTGGGCGGCGTGTCGAGTTCGTGGAACTCGCCGTTCACCTTCACCCGCTGGAAGCCCTGCTTGCGCAGCTCAAGGAATTCCTTGCGGTATTCGCCCTTCCGGTCGCGCACGATGGGCGCCAGAAGATAGGCGCGCGTGCCCTCTTCCATCGCCATCACGCGGTCGACCATGTCCTGCACCTGCTGCGCCTCGATCGGCAGGCCGGTCGCTGGGCTGTAGGGGGTGCCGACGCGGGCGAAGAGAAGCCGCATGTAGTCGTAGATTTCCGTCACCGTCCCCACGGTCGAGCGCGGGTTCTTCGAGGTCGTCTTCTGCTCGATCGAGATCGCCGGCGACAGGCCGCTGATATGGTCGACGTCGGGCTTTTCCATCATGTCGAGGAACTGCCGGGCATAGGCCGACAGGCTTTCGACATAGCGCCGCTGGCCCTCGGCATAGATCGTGTCGAAGGCAAGGCTCGACTTGCCCGAGCCCGAAAGCCCGGTGATCACCACAAGCTCGTCGCGCGGAATGTCGACGTCGATGTTCTTGAGGTTGTGTTCGCGCGCGCCGCGAACCTCGATCTTCTTCAATTCGGGCATCGGGGGACCACCCTGGAAACGGATTGGTAACACTTAGGCGCGCGTCGCGAAAACTCCAACCGAAAAATGAGAACGAAGCGGGAACGCGCCTAGAATCCCGCCGCCCGCCGCCGCGCCAGCCAGTGCTGGCCCAGGATGCCGGCCGCCAGGATCGCCGCCGCCACCAGCATCATCGCCGCATAGCCGCCAAGCGTTGCCACCGCAAGCAGCAGCGGCGGACCCAGCGTGTTGCCGATGTTGCCGGTCTGCGCCAGCGCGCCGTTGGCCGCCGCGCGGTCGGGAAGCGGCTGGTTGAGCTCGGGCACCGCGGCGAAGCCCGCGCCCTGCACCAGGCCAAGGGCCGCCGCCAGCAGAAGGCACAGCGCCGGATTGCCCGGCATAAAGGCCAGCGCCAGGGCCGCGACCCCGGCCCCGGCGAAGCCCGTCACGATCACCCGGACCGCCGGCATCCGCCGCAAGAGCGCCACCCCCAGCGTCAGCGAGGATGCGATGCTGACCAGCGGCATGCCCCCCACGATCAGCACCCGCCACTCGGGCGCGATGAAGGGCGGCAGCAGCGTCAGAAGGCTTACGTAGGTAAAGGTATAGGACAGCCAGGCCACCGCCGGCGCGCTGATCCGGGCCGAACGATAGATCGCCCCGTGCCTGCGCAGGATGCCGGCCACCGACAGATCGCCCTGCGCCTCGGCGGCCTGCACCCGGGGCAGGACCAGCGTCAGGATCACCGCGCAGACGGCCATGTAGGCGGCATGCGCCAGAAACAGGCCCGGCAGGCCCATACGGTCGGCGAAGGGGATGCCCGCCCAGACGAGGATGGTGAAGGCCACCCCGAAGAACGTGCCCCACAGCGTCAGCGAGACGCCCCGGTCCTCGGGCGCGGACAGTTGCGCGATCAGCGTCGGCGCGGCGACGACAAGCGCCAGATGCGACATCCCCTCGAGCACCCGGCTGGCAAGAAACAGCGGCAGCGGCGGCAGCGTCGCCTGGAAGGCCGAGATCGCCGCCCCCGCCCACAGCGCCCAGATCATCGCCCGGCGATAGCGCACCTTCGCCACGACGATCCCCGCCGTCACCCCCAGAAGGATGCCGACGAAGCCCACCAGCGACAGCGCGAACCCAAGCGTGGGACCCGCCCCGGGCCATAGCTCGGGCAGGCGATCGAAGACCACGCTGACCTTGCCGTATTGCGCCGCCGCCCCAAGACCCGCCGCATACAGCAGAAAGACCAGCAGCCAGCCGGTGCGGGGGGTGTCGGACGCGCGTTCCATCCTTCCGCTCTAGCCGTCCACCCCGCCTTCGTCCATGCCTCACGGCCTTGTGCGTGACCCCTCGGTCCGGCGCCCTATACTGCGGGCCGACGCACAAGGAAACACAGATGAGCCTTCAACGACGCCGCCTTCTTGCCGCCGGTCTTGCGACCCTCGCCCTCACCGCCCTGCCCCGTCTGGCGCTGGCCCACCATGGCTGGCGCTGGACCGACACCGGCGAGTTCGAGCTGTCGGGCATCATCACCGCCGCCGAGCTTGGCAACCCGCACGGTCTTCTGACCGTGCAGGCCGGCGACGAGGTCTGGACAGCCGAGGTCGGGCAGCCCTGGCGGAACGAGGCCGCCGGCCTGACCGACGCGATGCTTGCCCCCGGGACCGAGGTGATCCTGCGCGGCCATCGCGCCGCCGATGCCGCGCGGCTGGTGATGAAGGCCGAACGGGTGATCATCGCGGGCCGGCTTTACGACCTTTACCCCGACCGCTCGTGATCGAGGTCCTGGCCGCGCTGGAAGCCACGGGCCTTGCCCAGCACCTCAAGGCGTCGCGCTGGACCTATCCGCTGGTGAACGCGGGCCATGTGTTGGGGATCGCGCTTCTGGTGGGCGCGGTGATCCCGATGGACGTGGCGATCCTGCGCGGGCGCGCCGCGTCGGCGCAGGCGCTTCTGCGGCCCTTCGCGGTCGCGGGATTCGTGCTGACGCTGGCCTGCGGCGCGCTTCTGTTCGTCACGCAGGCCGGCGACTACATCGCGAACGGCTGGTTCCAGGCGAAGATGGCGCTTCTTGGCGCGGCGATTGTGAACGCGGCCCTGCACCTGCGCGCCAGCGGGCGCGGCCTGCGCCGCGCCGCGATCGCCTCGCTCGTGCTCTGGCCCGGCGTCCTTCTGGCCGGTCGGATGATCGCCTATTCCTGAGCGGTCAGATGTGGATCGCCCGCCCGTAGGCGTCGAGCACCGCTTCGTGCATCGCCTCCGAGATCGTGGGATGCGGGAAGACGGTGTTCATCAGGTCTTCCTCGGTCGTCTCGAGCGTGCGGCCCACGACGTAGCCCTGGATCATCTCGGTCACTTCGGCCCCGATCATGTGCGCGCCCAGAAGCTCGCCCGTCTTTGCGTCGAAGATCGTCTTGACCATCCCCTCGGGATCACCAAGCGCGATGGCCTTGCCGTTGCCGATGAAGGGGAAGCGGCCGACCTTGATCTCGTGGCCCTTCTCCTTCGCCTTCGCCTCGGTATAGCCGACGCTGGCCACCTGCGGGTGGCAATAGGTGCAGCCGGCGATGGCCTCGGGGCGCACGGGGTGGACATGGTTCTTGCCGGCGATGAGTTCGGCCACCATGACCCCTTCGTGGCTGGCCTTGTGCGCCAGCCAGGGCGCGCCGGCGATGTCGCCGATGGCGTACAGCCCCTCGACCCCGGTGCGGCAGAACTCGTCCACGACGACATGCGTGCGGTCGATCCTGACCCCAAGCGCCTCGAGCCCCAGCCCCTCGACGTTGCCGACGATGCCGACGGCCGAGATCACCGTGTCGAACTCGTGCGTCTCGGTCTTGCCGCCGGTCTCGATATGGGCCGTGACCGTGCCCTTGCCGCGGTCGAGCTTCTTCACCGTGGCCTTCTCGAGGATCTTCATGCCCTGCTTGACGAAGCTTTTCCTGGCGAAGGCGCTGATCTCGGCGTCCTCCACGGGCAGGATGCGGTCCATCACCTCGACCACCGTCGTGTCGGCGCCGAGCGTGTTGTAAAAGCTTGCGAATTCGATGCCGATCGCGCCCGAGCCGATGACAAGAAGCTTCTTCGGCATCCGCGGCGGCGTCAGCGCATGCTTGTAGGTCCAGACCAGATCGCCGTCGGCCTCGAGCCCCGGAAGCTCGCGCGCGCGCGCGCCGGTCGCCAGGATGATGTTCGCGGCCGTCAGCTCTTCGGTGCCCTTGTCGGTCTTGACCTGCACGCGGCCCTTCGCCGGGATCGTGGCCGCGCCCATCACGACCTCGACCTTGTTCTTCTTCATCAGGTGGCCCACGCCCGAGTTGAGCTGCTTGGCCACCGCGCGGCTGCGCTTGACAACGGCGTCAAGGTCATAGCCGATGCCCTCGGCGTTCAGCCCGAAGTCCTTGGCGCGGTGCATCAGGTGGAAGACCTCGGACGACCGCAGCATCGCCTTCGTGGGAATGCAGCCCCAGTTCAGGCAGATGCCGCCCATATGCTCGCGCTCGACGATGGCGACCTTCAGGCCCAGTTGGCTGGCGCGGATCGCGGCCACGTATCCCCCGGGGCCCGCCCCGATCACGACGACGTCGAATTGCTTGCCGGCCATCCCGCGCTTCTCCTCCCGCTTTGGTTTCGTGTCGATGTTCCTGACGACAAACCATGTGCCACAGACGACCCGTCCGTGTCACCCGGTCTTGCGAATTCCCGCGTTGAGCGGGGCGCATGGCTGGGGCTTCGGCGGCGGGCCTTTCGACCCGCGCCGATCCGGGCGTCAGTTGCCGGCGGGCGCCGCGTCGGTGCCGGGGGTCGATTCGGGGGCCGTCTCGGGGGCCGTCTCGGGCGCGGCGGGCGATGGGGCCACTTCGGGCGCGGGTGCGGTGGCGGGCCGGTCGCAGGCGCCGACCAGATCCTCGTAGCGCTGCACAAGCCAGCCCGGCGCCTCGTCGGGGATCTGCTCGTTCACCGAGGCCGAAACCTGGGCAAAGATCTTGGCGGTGCGGCTGTCGTCGATGACCGGGATCGGATCGGTGACGAGCAGGCGGTCATAGACGACAAGCGCCACGACGACCAGAAGCGCGCCGCGCACCACGCCGAAAAGGAACCCAAGCCCCTGGTCGATCCCGCTCAGCGCCGAGCGCTGGACGGCGCTGGAAAACAGCGGCGTGAAGATCGACACCACGATCAGCGCCACCGCAAAGACCGTGGCGAAGGCAGCGATCATCGACAATTCGCAGCTGTCGCCCAGAAACTCGCCCACCACGGGGATTTCGCGCATCAGCGGCTCGGCCGAGGGCGCGAACAGGAAGGCGACGACCGCCGCGGCGATCCAGCCGCCGATCGCGAGGATCTCGCGCACGAATCCGCGCGAATAGGCCAGCACGGCCGACACGACAATCAGAACGGCCACGATGCCGTCGACGAGCGTGAAACCTTCCATCATCCACTCCCCGGCGCGTCAGCCCGCGCCGAATATGTCCCCTGCCAGCGTCGGAAGGTCCGGTATCGCCTGCACCGGTTCGCCGTCCGAGGCACCCGTCTTGCTTCCCTCCGGAAGAATGGCGCGCGCGAAGCCAAGCTTGCGCGCTTCCTTCAGCCGGGTTTCCGTCTGTCCGACCGGGCGCACCGCCCCTGATAGGCTGATTTCGCCGAAAACGACAGTATCAAGAGGCAGTTCCGTATCTTCGCGCGCCGAAAGTAGCGCTGCGGCCACAGCCAGATCGGCCGCGGGTTCGGTGACGCGCAGCCCGCCCGCGACGTTGAGATAGACATCGAGGCCCGTGAAGGGCACGCCGCAGCGCGCCTCGAGCACGGCCAGGATCATCGCCAGCCGCCCACCGTCGAGGCCCACCGCCGATCGGCGCGGCTGGGCGTGTGGCGTGGGGGCGACAAGGGCCTGGATCTCGCACAGGACAGGGCGCGTGCCCTCGATCCCGGCGAAGACGACCGAGCCCGGCGTCGGCGTCTCGCGTCCCGACAGGAACAGCGCCGAGGGGTTCGCGACCTCGGTCAGGCCGTCGCCCGTCATCTCGAAGACGCCGATCTCGTCGGCCGGGCCGAAGCGGTTCTTGACCGCGCGCAGGATGCGGAACTGGTGGCCGCGCTCGCCCTCGAAGTAAAGCACGGTGTCGACCATGTGCTCGACCACGCGGGGGCCGGCGATCTGCCCGTCCTTGGTGACGTGGCCCACCATGATCACGCTGATGCCGCGCCGCTTGGCGAAGGTGGTCAGCTCGTGCGCCGCCGCGCGCACCTGCGCCACCGACCCCGGCGCGCTTTCGACGGTGTCCAGCCACATGGTCTGGATCGAATCGATGATCGCCAGCCGCGGGCGTTCGGCATCCAGCGTCGTCAGGATGTCGCGCAGGTTCGTTTCGGCCGCCAGCCGCACCGGCGCCGCGCCAAGGCCAAGACGCCGGGCGCGCATGCGGATCTGCGCCGCCGCCTCTTCGCCCGAGACATAGACGGTGGGCAGGCCCGCCTGCGCCAGCTTCGCCGCCGCCTGCAGAAGCAGCGTGGACTTGCCGATGCCGGGGTCGCCGCCCACGAGGATGGCCGAGCCGTCGACAAGCCCACCGCCCAGCACGCGGTCGAACTCGGCCAGGCCCGAGACGGTGCGCGGCGGCGGCGCCTCGGCCGAGGCAAGGTCGCTCAGCGCCACGCGCGCGCCCCGCGCGCCGCCCAGCCCCTTCGACGCAGGTCCGGCGGACAGCGGCGCCTCTTCGACGATCGCGTTCCAGGCGCCGCAGGCCTCGCAGCGGCCCGACCACTTGCTGTGCGTGGCGCCGCAGGCGGTGCAGCTGTATCTTTGCTGTTTGCCCATCAGCGCCCTAAATGGCCTGCCGCGGCGGTCGCGGCAAGCGCGATCAGGGCCGCACCGCGAGGCGGCGCTCGGTCAGGTGCGCCACGGCCAGCGAGGCAAGCACCGCGACGGTGAAGAGATAAAGGCCCCAGGCGGGTTCGACCCGCCCGACGCCCACACCCTTCGCGATCACGATGTAAAGTGCGATCAGGAAGACATCCGCCATCGCCAGCCGCCCGAGCCAGCGCAGCGGCGAAAGCCAGCGCGCGGGCGCGCGCCCAAGTTGCACCGCCAGAAGCGCCAGCGTCTTGGCGTAGGGGGCCACAAGCGCGAACAGCGCCACCAGAACCGCAAGCGCGCGGTCGCTGTCCCAGAGCGACGCGATGCCCGACAGCACCGTGATCTCGGACAGGCCGAACAGCGGCAGAAGGCCCGCCCGCACCAGCGGCGCCGACCAGGCGATGGGGAACAGGATCAGAAGGCCAAGATTGGCCGCGACGAGGGCGCGCATGCCCCCTCGTGCCATCGCCGTCCGGGCATTGCAATTGCCGGCGGGGCGATCGCCGGCGCACGGCGCAGGAAGGCAAGGTCGAACGCCTCGGGCGACACCGCCCCCTCCGCGCCCTGCGCCACCGGCCGCCGCGCGCCCAGGCCGGGATCCTGCCGCGCCTCACTGGGGGCGACAGGCGGCGCGGACCGGAGCGGGGCTGGCCACATCACCGCGCCGGCGGGCCTGCGGTGGCGAAAGACGACCTCGGCCGCTTCCGCGTCCCGGTAGCCGCCCCCACCGCGCCGCAGGACCCGGCCAAGGATCGGCCAAAGCGCCATCGAGATCAGGCACAGAGCGAACCCCGCGCCGTTCACCGCCTCGAGGTGCATCGCCCAGGGCAGAAGGCTGACGCCCGAGACCGCGGCGAAGCCCGCATAAGCCATCCAGATCGGGGCCGCCCGCCCGGTGCCCGCCGAAACCGAGGCAAAGGCGCGCTCGGCCGCGAAGATCGCCAGCAGAAGCGGCAGCCCCGCGATGACGAAGCGCAGCGAGATCCAGACAAGCGCGGTGCTCATGGTCAGGCCATCCGATTGGGGCGCAGGGTCGCGCCGGACGGGGGCAGAAGACCAGATCATCCCTAACGGCGGGTTAACGCCGGCGCGGGCGACGGCTTAGCGCACGGCCTCGATCGGCCCCTCGGCCCGACCGTGAATGAACTGCTGCAGATAAGGGTCTGCTGCCGCGTCCATTTCCGCGACCGGCCCCTGCCACTGGATGACGCCCGCGTGCAGCATCGCCACCCGGTCGGCGATGGCGCGGACCGAGCTCATGTCATGGGTGATGGTGATCGCGGTCACGCCCATCTCGACCACGATCTCGCGGATCAGGTCGTTGATGACACCGGCCATGATCGGGTCAAGACCGGTCGTCGGTTCGTCGAAGAAGATGATCTCGGGTTCGGCCGCGATGGCGCGGGCCAGACCCACGCGCTTCTGCATGCCCCCCGACAGCTCGGCCGGAAAGAGATCGGCGACCGAGGATTTCAGGCCCACGCGCCGCAGCTTGTCGATCGCAATCTCGCGCGCCTCGGCCCTGGGTCGCTTGAGCGAACCGCGCAGCAGACGGAAGGCCACGTTCTGCCAGACGCTCAGGCTGTCGAACAGCGCGCCGCCCTGAAACAGCATTCCAAAGCGGGCGAGGAAGGCATCGCGGTCCTCGTCCTTGACGTTGCGGCCATCGATGAGGATGTCGCCGGCATCCGGCCGGACCAGTCCCAGGATGCACTTCAGCAGGACGGACTTCCCCGTGCCCGATCCGCCGATGACGACCATGCTTTCGCCGCTGTCGACCGAAAGGTTCACGCCGCTCAGCACCTGGTTGGGGCCAAAGGATTTTCTGAGATCCCGAAGCTCGATCATTCGGTGAAGAAGACCTCTGTCAGGACGAAGTTCGCCGCCAGGATCAGGACGGACGCCGACACCACAGCGTTCGTGGTGGCCCGGCCCACGCCCTGAGCGCCGCGGCCCGAATTCATGCCGTGATAGCAGCCCATCACAGCCACGATGACCCCGAAGACGCTGGCCTTGATCAACCCCGAGATCACGTCCCAGGCTTCAAGAAAGTCAATGGTATTATTCATGTAGGCGGCGGGGTTGAAGCCAAGGCGGTAGACCCCCACCAGGTATCCGCCCATGATCCCGATGGCGTCTCCGATGAAGACCAGCACCGGCAGGACCAGCGCCGCGGCGATGATGCGCGGCACGGCCAGGTATTTCATCGGGTTGGTCGACAGCGTCACCAGCGCGTCGATCTGCTCGGTCACCTTCATCGTGCCAAGCTCGGCCGCGATCGACGCCGCGACACGCCCCGCCACCATCAGCCCGCCCAGAACCGGCCCAAGCTCGCGCACGATGCCGATCGCCACGATCGAGGGCACCACCGTCTCGGCGTTGAAGCGCGCGCCCCCGGCATAGATCTGAAGCGCCAGTGCGCCGCCTGTGAACAGCGCCGTCAGCCCGACGACCGGAAGGCTGAAATAGCCAATGAATAGAAGTGCCTGCCCGAATTCCTTCAGGTAGAACGGCGGGCGCAGCATGTGGCTGGCGGCGACGCCGGCAAACAGGCTGACCCGGCCAATGCTGGCCAGAAGCGCGATCACCGACCGGCCGATGGCGGCAAGGACGTTCACGCGCCGGTCTCGCGGTAGCGGCGGTGATAGCGCTGGCCGAGCGCGGTCAGCACCTCGTAGCCGATGGTGCCCGCCGCGGCGGCAAGGTCGTCGACGGTCTGTTCGGCGCAGAGCAGGTCAAGGCTGTCAGGCTCGTGGTCCAGTCCGCCGACCTCGACGGTGATGAGGTCCATCGAGATGCGCCCGACGATCGGGCAGGCCTGGCCCCGGCTGAAGGCCAGTGCCCCGCCGCGGCTAGCCGCCCGGATGAGGCCATCGGCGTAACCCGCTGCGATCGTGGCAAGTTTCACGTCGCGCGGCGCCGTCCAGCCATTGCCGTAGCCGACCGTCTCGCCCTCCTGAACCTCGCGGATCTGGATCACCGGCACGCTCAGCCAGGCGACGGGATCGGCCTCAAGGAAGGGCTCGCCGCCGTAAAGGCCCACGCCGGGGCGCGTCAGGTCGAAGTGATAGGCGTCGCCCAGCAGGATGCCCCCCGTGGCCGACAGCGACCGGGGCGCGTCGATGCCGTCGGTCAGGTCGCGAAACAGCGCAAGCTGCGCGGCGTTCATCGGATGCTCGGGGTCGTCCGCGCAGGCAAGATGGCTCATCACCAGGCGCGGGGCCCGCGGCAGCGCGATCTCGCGCACGGCGGCCCATTCTGCGGGCTCTAGGCCCAGCCGGTTCATGCCGGTGTCAAGCTGGACGCCGAAGGCATGGCCCGGCAGCGCCTCGAAATGGCGGGTGAGCTGGTCGATCGAGTTGAGCATCGGCACAAGGTCGAGGTCGGCGATCATGTCGGTGTCGCCGCGCATGTGCCCGCCCAGGACAAGGATCTCGGGCCCCGGCCCCAGCGCCTGCCGCAGCGTGGCCCCTTCTTCGGCCACGGCGACGAAGAAGCGCCGCACGCCTTCCTGCGCCAGGCGGCGGGCCACGCGCCCGGCCCCCAGGCCATAGGCGTCGGCCTTCACGACCGCGCCGGTTTCGGTCTGCGCGCCCGAGGCGCTGTCGAGCGCGCGCCAGTTCCGCGCCAGCGCGTCAAGATCGATGGTTAGGGTGCCGGTTGCCATGGCGTCGTTCTGACAGGCGCGCGGGCGAGGTCAAGACCTCTTGGCCACGCGCGCCCGCACGTTCCGACTGCTGTCAGGCCGCCGCGTCCTGAAGCGCGCGCACCGTCGCGCCATAGCCGCCATCGCTGAGAAAGGCCGCCTCGGCCGGCTGGGTATCGCGCGACAGGGCCGCGTTGCGGTAGGGGAAGCGGCCGAACCGGCGGATCACCTCGCGGTGCGCCTTGGCGTGAAGAAGGCTGCTGGCCCCCGACTGCGGCAGGCGCGTCATCATCAGGCGCACGCAGCGGTCCTGATCGGCCAGGCATTCGGAATGCATCAACGGCAGGTAGAAGAACTGCCGGGCCGGTTCGTCGATCCGCAGGTCCCAGCCCTTGTCGATCGCGGTCTTGGCCGCCGAGCGGGCCGCCTTGTCCAGCGCGAAGGCCTCGGGCCGGTCGCGGAACATGTTGCGCGGAAACTGGTCGGTCAGGATGATGTAGGCCAGCGTTCCGTTGGGATAGGTCAGCCAGAGCGACAGGGCGCCATCGCGCGCCCGGGTCCAGTCGGACAGGAAGGTTTCCCGGATCTCGGCATCGAGCGCGTCTCCGCCCTTGTACCATCCCTCGGGTCCGACCTTGTCCAGCCAATAGGTCAGAATGTCATCAGGGTTTGCCATGCACTGCTCCTGCACCTCTCGCATTCCCCCCGATGTGGGGAAGCGTTGCAAAACTTTCAAACCGAATCAAGCCGCGCCATCTTGGCGGGCTGCGTCTGTATCCTTTTCCGTTGCGGTTTCGCCAAGGGCTTCCTGCGCCTCGGCGTAGAGTTCCTGCGCGACTTCCAGCGCAACGGGCGTGGCCGTCGGCCCGATCGGGGCGAAGCGCGAGGTCTCGTCCGGGGTGGGCACCACGGGGCGGCGCAGCATCCGCCAGCCGGCATAGCCGCCCGAAGCCAGCATGAGCGCGCCGATGAACAGCCAGAAGCCCGAAGGCCCCACCTGCCCCAGCGCCCAGCCGGTGACGATGGGCCCGGCGATGGCGCCCACGCCGTTGAGGAAGATGAGCCCGCCGGACGCCGCCGCCATGTCGTCGCCTTCCAGGAAATCGTTGGTATAGGCGATCAGCAGCCCGTAAAGCGGGTTCGACAGCCCGCCCACAAGGAAGGCCACCGCAAGAAGCGCGGGGAAGAAGCTGCCAAGGGCGACCCCGGCCATGGCCGAGAGGCCGCCCAGGATCGACACCGCCATGATCAGCCGGCGACGGTCCATCCGGTCGGACAGCCACCCCAGAGGGTATTGAAAGACCAGCGCGCCGGTCATGATCGCGGCGACGAAGACCGGGATCTGCGTCAGCGTCATGCCCGCGGCGCTGCCATAGACCGCCGGCATCCCGTAAAGCGCGCCGTAGACCCCACCCAGGATCAGCACCCCCACGCAGCCCAGCGGCGAGATTCGGTAAAGCGCCACAAGGCTCAGCGGTTTCGCCGTCTGGAACGACGGGGTCGGGTTGATCGACAGAAGAATCGGCAGGAACGACAGCGACACCAGCACCGAGGGGATCACGAAGACGATGAAGCCCGAGGCGTCGCCGAACAGCAGCAAGCCCTGCGCCATGACCATCCCGCCCATCTGGACGATGAGGTAAAGCGACAGCGCCTTGCCGCGATTCTCGTTCGCGACCGAGTTGTTGAGCCAGCTTTCGGCGGTGACGTAGACGCCCGAGAAGCAGAACCCGAAGGCCACGCGCAGGATCACCCAGGCCCAGGGCGCGGTAATCGAGGGGTAAAGGATCAGGATCGCCGAGACCATCGACGCGAGCGCCGCGAAGACGCGCACATGCCCCACCCGCCGGATCATCGTGGGCGTCAGCCGCGAGCCCAGAAGGAAGCCCGCGAAATAGCCCGACATCACGATCGACAGTTCGAGCGTCGTGAACCCCTCGATCCCGCCGCGGATGCCGATCAGCGTCGCCTGCATGCCGTTGCCCAGCATGAGAAGCAGCATTCCAAGCAGAAGGGCCCAGACGCTGAATAGCACTTGTAGCACGGCGTTCGCCTCCGTCGTCTGGCCTGTCGGTCCTATCCTGCCCCGACGCGACCCCTCGCGTCAAAACACGACCTGCGGCGGCGCTTAACCGGCGTCGGGGATCAGAAGCGAGGAATCGCCGTAGGAAAAGAAGCGATACTGCGCGGCGATGGCGTGGGCATAGATCCCGCGGATGCGCGCGACCCCCATCAGCGCCGAGACCAGCATCATCAGCGTCGACTTCGGCAGGTGGAAGTTCGTCATCAGCCCGTCGGCGATGCGGAACCGGAACCCCGGCGTGATGAAGATGTCCGTGGGCCCTTCCCACGGCGCGAGCGTGCCGTCCGCGCGCACGGCGCTTTCGATCAGCCGCAGCGCGGTCGTGCCCACGGGAAGGATGCGCCCGCCGGCGGCCTTCGCGGCGTTGATCGCCGCCGCGGCCTCGGGCGTGATCTGGCCCCATTCGGCGTGCATCCGGTGCTGGGTCACGTCGTCGACCTTGACCGGCAGGAAGGTGCCCGCGCCCACGTGCAGCGTGACATGGGTCATGCCGACCCCGCGCGCAGCCAGCGCGGCCAGAAGCGGCTGGTCGAAATGAAGCGAGGCCGTGGGCGCGGCCACCGCGCCCGCGCGGCGCGCCCAGACCGTCTGGTAGTCGGTCTTGTCACGCTCGTCCGCGGGGCGCTTGCCGGCGATGTAGGGCGGCAGGGGCATCGCGCCCGCTTCGGCCAGGGCCGCGTCGAAATCCTCGCCCCGCAGGTTGAAGGCCAGCACCCCTGCCCCGTCCTCGCGCGCCACCAGCGTGGCCGACAGCGCGTCGGAAAACCGCACCTCTTCGCCCTCGCGCAGCTTGCGCAGCGGCCGGATCAGCGCGCGCCAGTGGCCTTCGGGGGTGGGCTCCATCAGCGTGGCCTCGATCCGCGCCTCGGCCGGCCCCTCGGGGCCGGCGCGGCGGCGCGTGCCGAAAAGCCGTGCCGGGATCACCTTGGTGTCGTTCAGAACCAGGTGGTCGCCGGGCCGCAGGATCTGCGGCAGGTCGAAGACGTGGCGGTCCGCGATCGTGCCGCCTTCGGCATGCAGAAGCCGCGCGGACGAGCGCGGCTGCGCCGGGCGCGTGGCGATCAGACCTTCGGGAAGGTCGAAGTCGAAATCGGAAAGCTTCATGGGCGCTACTGCGTTGACGAGACTTCGGGCGGGCGGCGGAAGACGTCGCGCAGCATCCCGGGAGCGAGGATGGACAGGGGATTGACCGTGATCGTCGGCGCGGCGGCGGGACCGGCCATGCGGAAGCTCACGCCGAAGACGCCTTCGCCGCGGCGCGTGAACAGCGATCCGATACCGTTGATGACGTAAATCGGTGACACGACGCCCTGCAGGTCCATACGTTTGCCGCGCAGGTCATAAAGCCCGTCCAGCGAGATGCCAAGCGACCCGCCGACCGCCGCGGCCTCGTCGATCCTGAGAAGGCCGTTTCCGATGCGGAAGCGCGCGTCGAGGGTGTCGAAATGGATGCCCTGGGTCTCGAGGTCCTCGATCAGGCCGACGACGCTGATCGAATCGAGAAGCTTGGCCGCCGTGGGCACGTCGCGCAGGACGGTGTCGGTCAGCGAAAGCTGCCCCCGCTGCGCGCCGTTCGCGCCGTCGGGAACCAGGGTCAGGGACAGCCGCCCCCCGGCGGCCCCGGGCAGGATGCGCGCATCGCTCA
Organism: Saliniferula longa; assembly: GCF_050789285.1. NCBI lineage: Bacteria > Pseudomonadati > Pseudomonadota > Alphaproteobacteria > Rhodobacterales > Roseobacteraceae > Saliniferula > Saliniferula longa. The sequence continues at coordinate 22,944 of NZ_JBOUVX010000003.1, forward strand.
GCACCGCGCCGCCGTCGTCGGACCGCGCACGGATCGCAAGGCCCCCCTCCTGCGGCACCAGATCGCCGGAGATCTCGGCGCGGCCGTTCACCCGGGCGTCGAAGCGCCCCGCGCCGGCCGCGGGCAAGAGGGCGTTGAAGGGCCGCAGGCTGATCGCGTCCGAAAGCACCAGTTCCTGAAGCGCCAGCGACAGCGATGCGCGGCGCGGGGCGGCGCCCTGCGTCTGGGGCCGGGCCCGCAGGTCGATGCGCCCGCCCAGCACGGCGATCTCGGACCCCGTGCCGCGGGGCCGGATCGCGACCGGCGCGTCAAGCCAGCCGCCCAGACGCACGCGCGAGAAGTCGGCGCCGGCGAAGGCTCCGCCTTCGGCCAGCCGCACGCTGCCCTCGGCCTGTAGGCCCGGCGCCTCGAGGCTGAGCCGGTCGATGCGCGGGGCCGGGCCCAGCACGCCCGCGATCTCGAGCGTGCCGGCTGTCGCGGCCGCCTTCGACCAGCCCACCCCGGGCAGGCCCATGGCCGCGCCCGACAGCGTCGAGGAAAGCGTGAATTCGGGCGGCGCGCCGCGCGCCAGCGCCAGCGACACCTGCCCCTCGGCCGCGCCCGACAGCGTCAGCCCGTCGATACGGATGTTCAGCGCGGCCAGGCTTTCGGCCGACACCGGCAGCGTCGCCTCGACCCGGCTGCGGCCCGCGGCCTCTTTCTTCAGCGGCTGGGTCCACCGCCCGGTGACCGGCACCCCCGCGACCGTCAGCGCGCCCGACACCTCGAGCCGGTCGCGGGTGACCGAAAGCGCAAGGCTGTCGGCCGCAATCGGCGAGGGCGCCCCCTTCAGGCCGGCGAGGGTGACGCCGGACAGCGTTCCGGTCGTCTCGAAGTCGACGCTTTCCTTGGGGACGTTCTTCACGAGGTCGAAGGAAATGCGCGACAGCGCCACGCCGCGGGCGTCGATGACCGATGGATCGAACCCGGACTTGTCAAGGATTTCAAAGGGCTTGTTGTTCAGAAGTTCAAGTGCGGCGCGAACCGGACCTTCGGTGCGAAGGTCGATCTCGGCGCGATCGGGCTTGCGCGTGACATCGCCGATCCGGAACACCGACCCGCCAAGCGCGATGCTGTCGCCGCCGGGCGCGGTCACGCGGCCCTCGTTCAGCACCATCGTATAGCTGCGGTCGGCGAAGACCGCCCGTCCCTGCCCGCCGGTGATCGGCGGAAAGAACCGCAGGAACCGCACCTCGGCACCGCGAAAATCGTAGCTGACCGAAGCGCGCGGCGGTGCGCCGGGCTCAATCCGAAGCGCGCCGACGATGCCGGTGGCCTCGCCGCCCTGCACGTTCTCGACGATCCAGCGCCGCGTGTTCGGGATCGCCCCCAGCGGCCAGAGCGCCAGCACTTCGTCAGGGGTCAGCCGGTCGGCCGAGGCGTCAAGCGCGACGTGCCAGCCCTCGGGCGCGACCGCGATCCGGCCACGGGCGCGCAGGTCCCGCCGCCCGGGTCCGGTGCCGCGGGTCAGCACGACCTGCCCGATCTCGACCTCGAAGGGATCAAGGCGCAGGTTGACGTCGGCGGCGCCGCCGTCGAAGCGCACGGGCTCTTCCAGCAGGTCGCCACGCCGGATCTCGGCCCGGTCCAGCCGAAGCTGCCCCACAAGCCGCCGCGGCCAGCCGTCCTGCAGGTCGCGCAGGTAGGCGTAGCCCTCGCCGGCAAGCGTCAGGTCTTCGGAGGCGAGGCTGATCTCGCCGAAGTTGATGCGGCGTGCGACGGGGTCGTAGGTGAGATAGGCGCGCCCGCCCGACAGCGCGAAGGCGGCGTTGTCGGCCGGCTGGATCGCCCCGGCCCCGATCTCGAGCGCGGCGGCGAACTGACCCAGGCGGCCGTCCTCGTCGAAGGTCGCGCGCAGCGATCCGTCGATCGGGGCCGCGACCAGGTGCAGAAAGCTCAGCGCGGGGGACTGAAGCGCGATGTCGCCAGCCGGCATGCCCTCGATCTGCGCGCCGATGCTGGCGCCGCCGCCGGGCTCGGCGCGGAACGACAGTTGCACATCGGCCAGATCCTCGGTCCCGTTGAAGAGCTCGGAAATCACCGTCACCGTGATCTCGCCATCGCCGCGGCGCAGCTCGATCGCGGCGTTCGAGGCCTGCCAGATCCGCCCGGTCCGCGCATCCTCGAGCGTGATCGTCAGGTCGCGCGCCTCGACCGTCTCGATCCCGGCAAGGGGGCCGGCGGCCAGCCCGGTCTCGATCGCGGCCAGAACGTCGCCCACCGACCCGGCCGGATTCTGCCCGCCGCCCGAGCCGCCAAAGGACAGCGCGAAGCGGCCGTCGACCGCCCGGCGCACGGTGATCTGCGCGCCCGACAGGCTGATGCCCGCCGGCAGGGTCCGTCCCGCGACCAGCGCGGCCGGCGACAGGCGCGCCCGCAGGTCGTTGAGCCGCGCCACCTCGGCCCCGCCGCCGTCGCGCAGGGTCAGGTCGCGCAGAAGCACGCTTGGCAGGCCGTCGCGACCGACCAGCAGTTCGACCCGGCCGATCTCGACCGATCCGGGCGCGATGCCCGCGCCAAGGCGCAGGGCCACCGCGTCGGCCACGCGGCCGGGCAAGGGAATCGGCCGCGCGGTCAGCGACAGGACGCCATAGACCAGAAACAGGAAGATCAGCAGGTTTGCGGCGAAGACCCAGACGCCAAGCCGCCCCCGCCGCCGCTCGACAGGCGGGGCGGATGCTGCGGAGGGGCGCTCTTGCGGCACTTCGGCCGGTGTTTCGGTCATGCGGTCTTTCGCGTCGCGGGCGCCTTTATCTTCCCGCGATTTGCCCTAGAACGAAACAACAATCCTGACCACCGACAAGAGGACGAACCGCCATGGCCACCGACGGCTCCGCCGCCCCCGACTTCACCCTGCCCCGCGACGGCGGCGGCGAGGTTTCGCTGTCCGATCTGCGCGGCAAGAAGGTCGTGCTTTACTTCTATCCCAAGGACGACACCTCGGGCTGCACGAAGGAGGCGGTCGACTTCACCACGCACCTGGCCGCCTTCGAGGCCGCCGGCGCGGTGATCCTGGGCGTGTCGAAGGACAGTGTCGCCGCCCATGACAAGTTCCGCGCCAAGCATGGCCTTGGCGTGACGCTTCTGTCGGACGCCGACAGCGACGTCTGCGAACGCTACGGAGTCTGGGCCGAGAAAAGCATGTACGGCAAGAAATACATGGGCATCGAACGCTCGACCTTCCTGATCGACGGGAACGGCACGCTTGCGCGCGCCTGGCGCAAGGTGAAGGTCCCCGGCCATGCCGAAGCGGTGCTCGAGGCCGTCAAGGCGCTCTGAGAGCATGGCCGAGACGCCGGACCAGACGCTGGCCGGTCTTGCCGTCGAGGTGCTGACCACGGCGGATGGGCGCGCCAAGACCGCGCGCGCCCGACAGGCGGCCGTGCTGTGGCGGGACGCCCGTGCCGCGGGCGATCCGCTGCCGGTGGGGCGCGCCACGCCGCCGCTGCGCCCGGCCCGCCCCGACCGGCCCGAGCTTCTGTCGCCGCGCGACGTGCCGCGCCGGCGCCCGGGCACGCCCGAGGGGCGGATCGCGCTGCTGCATGCGGTGGCGCATATCGAACTCAACGCCGTCGACCTGCACTGGGACATCGTCGCGCGGTTCACCGACACGCCGATGCCCATCGGATTCTACGACGACTGGGTCAAGGCCGCAGACGAGGAAGCCAAGCATTTCAACCTTGTCTGCGACTGTCTTGAGGCGATGGGCAGCCACTATGGCGCCCTGCCCGCCCATGCCGGGATGTGGCGCGCCGCCGAGGACACGGCGGACGATCTGCCGGGGCGGCTTGCCGTGGTGCCCATGGTGCTCGAGGCGCGCGGCCTGGACGTGACGCCGGGCATGATCGAGGTCTTCCGCAAGTCCGATGACAGCGGCGCGGTCGCCGCGCTTGAAACCATCTATGCCGAAGAGGTGGGGCACGTCGCCTATGGCGCGAAATGGTTCCACTATCTGTGCGGACGCGCGGGCAGCGACCCCGAAGAGGTCTTTCAGACGCTGGTGCGCCGGTATTTCCACGGCGCGCTGAAGCCCCCGTTCAACGAGGAAAAGCGCGCCGAAGCCGGGATTCCGCCGACCTACTACTGGCCTCTGGCCGAAGGGATCTGAGGCCGGCCCGGATTCCCGGCGGGGGATCGGCCGGGCATCGGCGGGTGTCGGCAGAGATCGGCGGGAATCCGCCGAAACCGCCAGGATTTCGGCAACAATTCCCAACTCTTGCCCAAAACCGTTGCTAGGCGTCCGGTCGGTGGCTAACACCATGCCCAAGCGCCGGTTGGGGAGCCGTGCGCGCATCCAGGGGCAGAACGGGACGGGACATTGAGACGCTCGCTACGCACGAAGCTTGGCGCCGCGCTTGAGCGGCGGTTTCCGGAAAAACGGCTTTTCCTGAGATCGGACACGCAGACGCGGTTCGTCCGCCTCAGCCCGGCGACGCAGATTACGGCGATCCTGGGAAGCGCGCTGATCGTCGGCTGGGCGATCATGGCCTCGGCGATCATCCTGATGGACAGCCTTTCCGCGGGCAGCATCCGGGAACAGGCCGAACGCGAACAGCGGCTTTACGAAGAACGCCTGAACACCCTGTCGGAAGAGCGCGACAAGCGCCTTGCCGAAGCCGTGGCGGCGCAGGAGCGGTTCACCGTGGCGCTGGACCAGGTGTCCGAGATGCAGATGCGCCTGCTGGCCTCGGACGAGCGTCGGCGGGAATACGAAACCGGCATCGAGGCCATTCAGGCCACGCTGCGGCGCACGATCCAGGAACGCGACGAGGCCCGCGCCGAGGCCGAGCTTCTTCAGGCCCGCCTCGAGCAGAACGCAAGCGAGGACGAGCGCGAGCGGATTCGCGGCGCCGACGCGATGGGCGCGCTGGACCTTCTGGCGGATGCGCTGGAAGATACCGCCGAGCAGCGCGACGAGATGCACGAATTCGCCCGCGCCGCGGCCGAGCAGGTCGAGACGATGGAATACGAGGCGCAGCTTGCGCAGGAACGCAACGAGCGCATCTTCAGCCAGATCGAAGAGGCGGTCGCCGTCTCGCTCGAGCCGCTCGACGACATGTTCTCGAGCGCGGGCCTGCCCACCGACAGAATCATCGGCCAGCTGCGCAGCGCCTATTCCGGCCAGGGTGGGCCGCTGACGCCGCTGACCTTCTCGACCAAGGGCGAGATGCCGCATCCCGACAGCCTGCGCGCCAACGAGGTGCTGGGCAAGCTTGACGAACTCAATCTCTACCGGATCGCGGCGCAGAAGACGCCCTTCGCGGTGCCGGTGAAGTCGGCCTATCGCTTTACCAGCGGCTTCGGTCCGCGCTGGGGCCGGATGCACAACGGCACCGACTTCGCCTCGTCCTACGGCACGCCGATCTACGCCACCGCAGACGGCGTCGTGGTCCACGCCGGGTGGGAGGGCGGCTACGGCCGGCTGATCCGCATTCGCCACGAGTTCGGCATCGAAACCTACTATGCGCATCTGTCGAAAATCGGCGTCGAGGTCGGCCAAAGGGTCTCGCGCGGGGACAGGATCGGTGATATGGGGAACTCTGGACGCTCAACCGGCACTCATCTCCACTATGAAGTGCGGCAAAGCGGCAAGCCCGTAAACCCGATGACCTATATCAAGGCAGCGCGAGATGTTTTCTAAGAGCAAGATCAACGAGCCGGGCCCGAAGGCGCCCGAAGCGGACACCACGAAAGCAGCGGACATGAACCAGCCCAAGACCACGACGGACTTCGCCCCGACCGCACCGAAAGCGAAGCCGCCGGCATCGGTCCTGTCGCCAGACCTGACCATCGTGGGCAACCTCAAGACCACCGGCGACATCCAGATCGAAGGCACGGTCGAAGGCGATATCCGCGCCCATCTGCTGACCGTGGGCGAAGGCGCCACCGTCAAGGGCGAGATCGTGGCCGACGACGTGGTGATCAACGGCCGCATCGTGGGCCGCGTGCGCGGCCTGAAGGTGCGCCTGACGTCGACCGCGCGGGTCGAGGGCGACATCATCCACAAGACGATCGCGATCGAATCCGGCGCCCATTTCGAAGGCTCGGTGCAGCGTCAGGAAGACCCGCTGACGAACTCCGGCTCGAAGCCGGTGCCGAAGCCTGCCAGCGCCACGACCTCGGCCCCTGCTGCCAGCGCGGCGGCGAGCGGCGCGAACTGACGCCAACCGAACGAACGTTCGACCTGATTTCGGGGCGTCGCGCACTGCGCGGCGCCCTTTTCCATGGCCCCATGGGTCGGCGGGTCAGTCGGCGTCGGGCAGCACCCGGCGATAGATGTGCCAGGTCGCGTGGCCAAGGACCGGCAGGGCGACGAAAAGACCCAGGAACCAGGGCAACATGCCCAGGAACAGACATCCGGCGATCACCCCGGCCCAGACCAGCATCACGGCAAAGTTCTCCCGCACGGCCCGGATCGATTGCAGCATCGCGGTGACGAAATCGACCTCGCGGTCCAGAAGCAGCGGCATCCCCACCACCGTGATGGCGAAAACGAAGAAGGCGGCCGCGCCGCCGATCAGCACCTCGACCGCGATCATGCTCAGGCCGTTGGGCGTGAGCAGCACCTCGTAGGAGCTGGAAATGTTCGTCATGGTCGAAAGCCCCATGAACAGCGCGAAGATCATGTGGGCAAGAAAGCTCCAGAACAGGAAGACGATCACCAGGATCGCGCCCAGCCAGGGCAACTGGCGCTTGCGTTCCTGGGCGACGACGCCCAGCACCTCGGACCAGACCAGCGGCAGCCCGGCCTCGAGCCGGCGGCTGACCTCGTAAAGGCCCACGGCGGCGAAGGGCGCCACCAGCGGAAAGCCCAGCGACAGCGCCAGCGACCAGACGAAGGTCGATGCGCCGACCCACCACAGCCCAAGGCCCACCAGGACGTAGAACCCCGAGAAGAAGATCCCGAAGGCCGGGGCGCGTCGGAAATCGGCGGCGCCACGGCGCAGCGCCAGCGACAGGTCGGCCAGGGAAATGCGCGCCACCTCGGGCAACGGCGACGCCTGCAGGGTTTCGTCGGCCATGATCCCTCCCATGCCCGGCATATCCCGGGTCTTGCATGGATCATGGGGCCGTCAGTGGCGGCGCGTCAATCCTCGGCGCGGGCTTCGGCGCGGCTCTTGCCGGCCACGTCAAGCGCCAGCGTCGCCGACATGAAGCCGTCGAGGTCGCCGTCGAGCACGCCCTGGGTGTCCGACGTCTCGTGGCCCGTGCGCAGGTCCTTCACCATCTGGTAGGGCTGAAGCACATAGGACCGGATCTGGTTGCCCCAGCCGGCCTCGCCCTTGGCTTCGTGCGCCTCGTTGATGGCGGCGTTCCGACGGTCGAGTTCCATCTGGTAAAGCCGCGATTTCAACGCCTTCATGGCGATGTCGCGGTTCTGGTGCTGCGACTTCTCGGAGCTTGTGACCACGATGCCGGTGGGAATGTGGGTGATCCGCACCGCCGAGTCGGTGGTGTTCACGTGCTGGCCGCCCGCGCCCGACGACCGGTAGGTGTCGATCCGGATGTCCGAGGGGCTGACCTCGATCTCGATGTTGTCGTCCACCACCGGATAGACCCAGACCGACGAGAACGAGGTGTGCCGGCGCGCCGAACTGTCGTAGGGCGAGATCCGCACAAGCCGGTGCACGCCCGACTCGGACTTGAGCCAGCCATAGGCGTTCGGTCCGCTGATCTTGTAGGCGGCCGACTTGATGCCGGCCTCTTCGCCCGCGCTTTCGGACTGAAGCTCGACCTTGTAGCCGTGCTTTTCGGCCCAGCGGACGTACATTCGCGCCAGCATCGCCGCCCAGTCGCAGGATTCGGTGCCGCCCGCGCCGGCGTTGATTTCAAGGAAGGTGTCGTTGCCGTCGGCCTCGCCATCGAGAAGCGCCTCGATCTCGGCCTGGGCGGCGCGGTCCTTGAGCGCCTTCAGCGCGGTCTCGGCCTCGCGCACGATGTCCTGGTCGCCCTCGGCCTCGCCCAGGCCGATCAGTTCGACGTTGTCCGACAGCTCTTGCGCCATGCCGCGCAGCCGGCCGATGGAGTCCGACAGCGTCTGGCGATCGCGCATCAGCTTCTGCGCCCGCGCCGGATCGTTCCACAGCGCGGGATCCTCGATCATCGCGTTGAACTCTTCCAGGCGGTGCTCGGCCGTCTCCCAGTCGAGACGCTGCCGCAGAAGGGTCAGCGACTTCTCGATGGCTTCGACGGTGTTCTGGGCCTCGGCGCGCATGGGCGTCCTTCGCGTGAGCTTCGTTCAGGCGCGGGTATTAGCAACGCCCGGACGGGCGGGCAAGTTCAGTAAAGCCCGCCCGAGGACAGCGTCCCGAAATCGGCCTGATCGGGCACAACGACGGTGTCGCCGCTCGAGGTGGTGATCGTCCGGTCCGAACCGTTGCCAAGTTCTTCTGGCGTGTAAAGCGGCAGGTTCGACGCCATGGCGAAGCCGCCGTCGTAGGTCAGGCCGAAGGTCGGTTCCCCGCCGTCGCGGAAGTATTCGGCGACCACGCTGGGCCCCGAGGCGTCAGGCGGCAACGGCATCCCGGTGAACCGGTCGATCTTGATGAAGCGGCCGCCCGGCGGCACCTCGAACGGGCCGCCGCCGTAGCGCGCCACGGCTTCCTCCATGAATTCCTGGAAGACCGGCGCGCACAGCGTGCCGCCATAGGCGCTGGGGCCAAGGCTGCGCGGCTGGTCGAAGCCCATGTAGCAGCCCGCCGCGATGTTCGAGGTGAAGCCCACGAACCACACATCGCGCGCATCGTTGGTGGTGCCGGTCTTGCCGGCGGTCGGCACCGGCAGGTTCACGCGGCTTGCCGCCGTCCCGCGCTGGACCACGCCCTCCATCATCGAGGTGATCTGGTAGGCGGTGACCGCGTTCATCACGCGCTGGCGCTCGGACGTGATCAGCGGCCCGTACCCGGGCTGCAGCGACGCGACCTGGCAATCCTCGCAGGTGCGCTGGTCGTGGCGATAGACGGTGGTTCCCCAACGATCCTGCACGCGGTCGACCAGCGTGGGTTCGACCCGCTCGCCGCCGTTGGCGAACATCGCATAGGCCGCGACCATGCGGTAGAGCGTCGTCTCTTCCGACCCCAGCGAGTTGGCAAGGAACTGGCCCATGTTGTCGTAGACGCCGAAGCGTTCGGCATAGGTCGCCACGACGTCCATGCCGACCTCCTGCGCAAGACGCACCGTCATCAGGTTGCGGCTTTGCTCGATCCCGGTGCGCAGCGGCGTGGGCCCGTAGAACTTGTTCGACGAGTTGCGCGGCCGCCAGATGCCCGCGCCGGTGTCGATGGCGATCGGTGCATCGATGATGATCGAGGCCGGCGTGAAGCCGTTGTCGAGGGCCGCGGCATAGACGAAGGGCTTGAACGCCGAACCCGGTTGCCGCGTGGCCTGCGTCACCCGGTTGAAGACGCTGTCCTGATAGGAAAAGCCGCCCTGCATGGCGATCACGCGGCCGGTGTTCACGTCCATCGCCATGAAGCCGCCCTGGACTTCGGGGATCTGGTGCAGGCTCCAGCCTTCCGCGCCCTCGTCGCGGCTGACATGCACGACGTCGCCGACGCTCAGGACATCGCCCGCCCCGCGCGCGCCGCGGATCCAGCGCACCGACTCGGCCGGGATCCAGTGACCGTCGGCGTCCTCGTCGATGCCTTCGATCCCGATGCGGGCCGAGCTTTCGCCCAGCGACAGGACCACGGCCGGATACCAGCCGGGCACGTCGCGCGGCACCTCGGTCGCGGCAAGCGCCGCGCGCCAGGCGGCCTCGTCGTCCAGCGCAGCGGCGTCCAGCGTCTTGCCGGTGCCGCGCCACTGGCCCTGCGACCGGTCATAGGCCTCAAGCGCGCGCCGCATGGCGCGGGCGGCGATGGCCTGCATCTCGGGGTCGGCGGTGGCGCGGACGGTATAGCCCCCGCCCATGAACTCGTCCTCGCCGAAGTCGCGGCTGAGCTGGCGGCGGATCTCGTCAGTGAAGTAGTCGCGCGGCGGAAGCTGGTCGCGGAACCCTTCGATCTCGCCGCCCTGGACGGTGCGAAGCGGCGTGGCCACGGCTTCGTCGTGCTGCTCCTTCGTGATGTAGCCGTTCTCGTACATCTCGCGCAGCACGAAGTCCCGCCGCGCAACCGCGCGCTCGCGGTCGCGGACGGGATGGAAGTTCGACGGCGCCTGCGGCAGCGCGGCCAGATAGGCCGCCTCGGCCGGGGTCAGTTGCGACAGCGTCTTGTTGAAATAGGTCTGCGCGGCGGCGGTGACGCCATAGCTGTTCTGGCCGAGGAAGATCTCGTTGAGGTAAAGCTCGAGGATTTGGTCCTTGCTCAGCGTGTGCTCAAGCCGGACCGACAGGATCAGTTCCTTCAGCTTGCGCTCGGCCGACCGGTCCGAGGACAGCAGGAAGTTCTTGACCACCTGCTGCGGGATGGTCGAGGCGCCGCGCACACGCTCGCCCCGGGTCTGCACGGCCTCGACCGCGGCGGCGGCGATGCCGCGCAGGTCATAGCCCTGGTGCTGGTAGAAGTTCTTGTCCTCGGCCGAGATGAAGGCGCCCTTCACGATCTCGGGCACGTCGCCGATCGGGGCGTAAAGCCGGCGTTCCTGGGCGAACTCGTCGATGATGCGGCCTTCGACCGAATAGATCCGGCTGATCGTGGCGGGGCGGTAATTGGCCAGTTGCTGGTGATCGGGCAGATCGCGGCTGTAGAAATACAAGACCGCGCCAAGCGCGATCGCGCCCATGAAAAGGCCGATGGTCACCCAACTGAAGATCGCCCCGAAGACGGACAGAATGAACCTGGTCACGCGCAGCCCTTTCACCGTTGCGGGCAGTCTATACGATTCCCCGGCCCCGCGGTCAAAACATGGGCGACCCGCGCCGGCCGGAATCGGCCGGTCGCGACGTCACGTTCCCGCGAGGCGGCAAGGCGACGCGTCGGCGCGGGCTATTGCCGCAGCAGCCGCGCCTGGGCGGCGTCCTCGGCCGCCCAGTCCACCAGCGCCGCGGCAAGGCCCTGCGCGGCCTTCGCGCGCCAGTCGGGATCGGCCAGACGCTTGCGGTCGCGCGCGCTTGACAGAAAGCCGATCTCGATCAGGAGCGAGGGGAAGTCGGGGCTTTTCAGGACCGAGAACGCGGCCGAGCGCAGCGGGCGGCTGTTCACCTTAACGCCCGCCTCGCGGAAGCCTTCGACGACGGTCTCGGCCAGCCGCGCCGCGCGCGGCGCGGTTTCGGTGCGGGCAAGGTCCATCAGGATCAGCGCGATCTCGTCGCTGTGGTTCGACAGGTCGAGCCCGGCCAGAAGATCGTCGCGGTTGTGGCGTTCGGCCAGCGCCAGCGAGGCCTCGTCGGTGGCCTCGTCCGACAGGGTATAGACCGTGGCCCCCGACGCGCTGCCCGCGCCTTCGGCCAGCGCATCGGCATGCAGCGACAGGAACACCGACGCCCCAGCCTGCCGCGCCAGCGTGATCCGCGTCTCGAGCGGGACGAAGACGTCGGCGTCGCGGGTCAGAGCCACGTCGAAGGACCCGGTGCGCAGGATCGCCTCCTTCAGTTCGATGGCGAAGGTCAGCATCAGATGCGCCTCGGTCAGCCCGTCGGCCTGCGCGCCCGGATCGATCCCGCCATGCCCGGGATCGAGCACGATCACCGGCCGGTCGGCCCGGCGCGGGGCCGCGGGCGTGCGGGCCTCGGCCCGGCGCGGCGCGGGGCGGAACAGTGCGCTTTCAGGTTCGCCCGCGCTGGCGGCGAAGACATCGGCCGGGATCGGCACCATGCGCAGCGCCAGTTCGGCCCGGCCATCCTCGAACCGGGTATCCAGTGCCGCGTCCGCGATCGCCAGAGGTCCGGCAAGGTCCAGCACGATGCGCGACCAGCCCGGTTCGACCACACCCAGCCGCGCTGCGGCAACCTGCGCGCTGTCGTTCGTGACCGGGACACCGGCCCAGTCGACCTCGGCGAAGTCGAGGACGACGCGCTGCGGGGCGTCAAGCGTGAAGACGCGCCAGGGCACCGGCTGGCTGAGGGTCAGGCGCAGCTCGGTCGCGCCGTCGGCGGCCTGCGTCAGACTCAGCCCGCCGGGGCCGGTTACACGCGCCAGCGCACGCAGATCGCCCTGTGCGGCTGCGGGAAGCGCCGGAAACAGCGACAGAAAGAGAAAGGCCAGTGCGGCCAGGAGACGAAGACTGCCCATGGGTTGCCTGTTTTCTTTTGACTATAGCGGCAAGCGCGTGACCGCGAAACGGGTTTTGCGCCTAGCCGCGCGCCGCCATGAAGCGTGCCAGCCGGTCAAGTCCTTCGGCGATGTCGGCAGTCGCGCGGGCATAGGAAAAACGCAACGTGCCCCGGCCCCGGAGCGGGTCGAAATCAAGCCCCGGCGTGACCGCCACACCGGCGCTCTCAAGGATCTCGGCCGCGAAGGCGCGGCTGTCGTCCGTCAGGTGCGACACGTCGGCATAGATGTAAAAGGCCCCGTCGGGCGGCGCGATGCGGTCGAAGCCCGCGCGCGGCAGACCGTCGAGCATCAGGCGCCGGTTCGCGGCATAGACGGCAAGGTTCGCGTCAAGCTCGTCGCGGCAGTCCATCGCCGCCAGCGCCGCGACCTGGCCCGCGTGAGGGGCGCAGATGAACATGTTCTGCGCCAGCCGTTCGACCGGCCGCACCATGGCCGCGGGCACGACCATCCAGCCGACGCGCCAGCCGGTCATCGAGAAGTACTTGGAGAACGAGTTGATCACCACAACTTCGTCGGTGATCTCGAGCGCGCTGACGGCCGGCTGGTCGTATTCGATGCCGTGATAGATCTCGTCCGACACCACCGCGGCCCCCTGCCCGGCCGCCGCCCCGATCAGCCCGGCCAGCGCCGCGCGGTCCAGCATGGTGCCCGAAGGGTTCGCGGGCGAGGCCAGGATCAGCCCGGCGATGTCGCGCGGCAGATTGTCGGGCCTGGGCTGGAAGCGGTCCTCTGCCCGCGTCGGGATGCCCACCGGCCGCAGGCTGAGCGCCTTCAGGATCTGGCGATAGGACGGATAGCCGGGGTCGCCAAGCGCCACGGCCTCGCCCGCGTCGAACAGCGCCGTGAAGGCCAGCAGGAACGCCCCCGACGACCCCGCGGTGACGATCACCCGCGCGGGATCAAGGTCGACGCCATGGCGGTCGCCATAGTGCCGCGCGATGCGGGCGCGCAGCGCCGGCAGGCCAAGCGAGACGGTATAGCCAAGCGCGTCCTGCGCCATCGCGCGCGCCAGAGCGGCCCGGGCGCCGGCGGGCGCGGGGGTGCCGGGCTGGCCCACCTCCATGTGGATGATGTGGCGCCCGGCGTCTTCGGCGGCGCGCGCGGCCTCCATCACGTCCATGACGATGAAGGGGTCGACCTCGGATCGGCGGGACAATCGCATGGGGGGCCTTTCGCTGACGCGCCCACAGACCTGCCGCGCCACCGCCGCAAGGTCAATGCCGCCCCTGGCGGCGGGAGAGCGCTCAACTTTTCGCGGGGTCCCCTTGCCTCGGGCGGGTCATCTGTCATTCTGCCGCCCGACCAACAGGAGACATCCATGATCCGCAGTCTGATCGCCGCCGCGGCGACCGCAACCGTTCTGTCCGCCCTGCCCGCCGCGGCCTTCGACATGACCGACATGTCCGACGCCGAGCGCGCGGCCTTCCGCGCCGAGGTGCGGGCCTACCTGCTTGAGAACCCCGAGGTGCTGATGGAGGCGATCGCCGTGCTTGAACAGCGCGAGGCGATGGCTCAGGCGCAGGCCGACGTGAACCTGATCGCGGAAAACGCGCCGGCGATCTTCGAGGACGGTCATTCCTGGATCGGCGGCAACCCCGAGGGCGACGTGACCCTGGTCGAGTTCATGGATTATCGCTGCGGCTTCTGCCGCCGCGCCCACCCCGAGGTCGAGGCCCTGCTTGCCGGCGACGGCAACATCCGCCTGATCGTGAAGGAATTCCCGATCCTGGGCGAGGAATCGCTTCTGGCCTCGCGCTTTGCGATCGCGACCAAGCTTGAAATGGGCGACGACGCCTACAAGACCGTTCACGACGCGCTGATCGAGATGCGCGGCGAGGTCACGCTGGCCTCGCTCGAGCGGCTGGCGGGCGAGCTTGACCTGGACGTCGACGCGGTGCTGACCGGGATGGTCGACCCCGAAGTCGACCGGATCATCGCCGAGAACCGCGCGCTGGCGCAGACGCTGGGCATCACCGGCACGCCGACCTTCATCCTGCCCGGCCAGATGCTGCGCGGCTATCTGCCGCTTGACGGCATGCAGGCCGTGGTGGCCGAGGAACGTGGCGAAGGCTGACGCGTCGGCGCGGGCGCCCCGACTGGGCCTTGCACTTGCGCTTTGCGCAACGGCCGCAGACGCCGCACACGCCGGGGGGCTGGAGTTGTCGTCCGCGGACCGTGCCGCCTTTCGCGCCGAGGTCCGGGCGCTGCTGCTTGACGAGCCGCAAATCGTCGGGCGCGCGCTTGGCACCCTGCCGGTCGACCCCTTTGCCGGCTATTCCGACGAGGCCGCGCGCGATGCCGCGCTTCTGGCGCAGCGCGCCGCCGCGCTGACGGACGATCCCGGCGACTGGCGCGAGGGGCCGGCGAATGGCGTGACGCTTGTGGCCTTCCTTCCGCCCGCCTGCGCCGATTGCGCCGATCTTCTGGCCGACCTGCGCGCGACCGCGGCCGGCGCCGGGGCGAGGCTGGTCGTCAAGGACGCAGCCACCCCCGAGGCGGCGGCGCGCTTCCTGACCGCCGTTCATGCCGAACTTGGCGCCGAGGCCTGGACCGAGGCCCGCGTGGCCCTGGCCGGGTTCCCGCAGGCCGACGATCCCGAGGCCCTTCTGCGGCTGGCCGCAACGCGGGCCTGGCCCGTCGGCCGGCTGCGCGACGCCATGGCGGCCGACCCCACGCAGGCACGGCTGGACCGGGTAAAGGGGCTGGCGGCCGAGCTTGGCTTCGACCTGGCCCCGTCCTACGTGGCGGGCGGCATCCTTGTGCGCGGCCACGTGCCGCCGGCGGTGCTGGCGCGCTATCTCGGGCGCTAAAGGCCGCCTATTCGGCGGCCTGTTCGGCGGCGGCCTGCGCAGCCTCGATCTCGGCCGCCTTGCGTTCGACCTGTTCGACGATGTGGTCGATCATCCGGTCGTTCGACAGCTTGTGGCTTTGCTTGCCCGCCAGATAGACCATGCCCGACCCCGCGCCGCCCCCGGTGAAGCCGACGTCGGTCATCAAGGCCTCACCCGGGCCGTTCACCACGCAGCCGATGATCGACAGGCTCATCGGCGTCTTGATGTGTTCCAGCCGCTTTTCAAGGGCTTCCACGGTCTTTATCACGTCGAAGCCCTGCCGCGCGCAGGACGGGCACGAGATGATGTTGACGCCCCTGTGGCGCAGGCCAAGGGCCTTCAGGATCTCGTAGCCGACCTTGACCTCTTCCACCGGATCGGCCGACAGCGACACGCGGATCGTGTCGCCGATGCCCATCCACAGAAGGTTGCCAAGCCCGATCGCGCTTTTGATCGTGCCGGTCATCAGGCCGCCGGCCTCGGTGATGCCAAGATGCAGCGGCGCGTCGGTGGC
Organism: Saliniferula longa; assembly: GCF_050789285.1. Classification (NCBI taxonomy): domain Bacteria; kingdom Pseudomonadati; phylum Pseudomonadota; class Alphaproteobacteria; order Rhodobacterales; family Roseobacteraceae; genus Saliniferula; species Saliniferula longa. The sequence continues at coordinate 38,543 of NZ_JBOUVX010000003.1, forward strand.
CTCGGCGATCGCCTGATAGGCGGCGGCCGCCAGGAACACGTCCGAGGCCTTCACGCTGATCTTGAACTCGTGAAAATCGTTGTCCTGAAGGATCTTGATATGGTCGAGCCCGCTTTCGACCATCGCCTCGGGGCAGGGTTCGCCATACTTGTCGAGAAGGTCCTTCTCGAGGCTGCCGGCGTTCACGCCGATGCGGATCGCGCAGGCGTGGTCCTTGGAGGCCTTGATGACCTCGCGCACGCGCTTTTCGTCGCCGATGTTGCCCGGGTTGATGCGCAGACAGGCCGCGCCCGCCTCGGCGGCTTCGATGGCGCGCTTGTAGTGAAAATGGATGTCGGCCACGATCGGCACCGGGCTTTCGCGCACGATCTCGCGCAGGGCGCGGGTCGAGGCCTCGTCCGGGGTCGAGACGCGCACGATGTCGGCGCCCGCCTCGGCCGCGCGCAGCACCTGCGCGACGGTCGCGGCCACGTCGGTCGTGTCGGTGTTGGTCATGGTCTGCACCGAGATCGGCGCATCCCCGCCCACGGCGACGCTGCCCACCTGGATCTGGCGCGACTTGCGCCGGTAGATGTTGCGCCACGGACGGATGTGGTTGAGCGACATCGCGCCTCTCCCGGTGTTCGGCTTGCGTTGGCGAAAGAATAGGGCGGCGGAGCGGGCGTTACAACGGGCGTTCAGCCAGCGGCACGCCCCTGCGGCCCGGCGTCCTTAGTCCGAGACGACCGGCGCCGCGTCCGGGGCGGTCTGCGCCTCGGCCACGGCGACGAAGCGCGCAAGATCGGCGTCCCGGCTCAGGTCGGCCACGGCGAACCGTTCCGACAGCGCCTCGGGCGCCAGCGCCACGTCGCGCACCACCGACGCGCCTTCCCCGGCGGGGCCGAAGGTCCGGCCGTTCACCCGGAAATAGACCGACCCGGCGTTTCCGGCCCGCAGCCTGGCGGGCTCTTCGGTCGCGGGGATGACGAATTCCTCGCCCGAGTCGAGGATCTTCTCGAAGATCACGGTGCCATCGGCGGCGCGCACCCGCACCCAGGACGGGCGGACCGCGAACATCACGACGCCCGGCGCGGCCTCGGCCACGACCTGCACCGGCGCGCCCCCGGACTGGGGTGCGGGCAACAGTGACGGGGTCGCCTCGTCGGGAATATCCCCCAGCGCCGCGAAGTTGTCGGTGCCCGGCAAGGTCGAGCGCAGCGCGCCCACCGACCGGGGATCGAGGGTCGAGATCGGCCCGTCGCGCGCCACAAGCACAGGCACGTCCAGCGCCTCGGGGCGGTAAAGCCGGTCAAGCGCCTCCATGCTGGGGGGTGTCACGGCCTCGGCCGTCGTCACCTCGCCGTCGACGGGGGTCTGGGGCGTGGCGATCGGGTCAAGCTCGGACAGGACGCGCGGCGTCTGGTCGACGGGCGCGAAGCGGACCTTCTGGACCTCCTGCAGGACCGCCCAGCCGCCATAGCCGATGCCCGCGATCAGCGCGACCAGCACCGCCATCGAGCCGATGGCGCCGGGTTCGATCGTGGCCAGCTTGCGCTCGCCGCGGGGAATGTAGGAGACGTTGGGCTCGATGAAGGGATCGCGGGCGCCACCCTTGGAGGCGCGCTGAACCTTGACCGGGCGCGCGCCCGAGGCTTCGGCCGACATGCCATGGGCGACCGAAAAGCCGCTTTCCTCGCAGAAGGTGCGGAAGGCCCATTCGGGATCGAGGTCGAGATAGCGCGCATAGGACCGCACGTAGCCCGCGACGAATCCGGGCGTCTCGAACGCCGTGGGGTCGGTATTCTCGATCGCGGCGATATAGGTCGCCTTGATCTTGAGTTCGCGCTGCACGTCAAGCAGCGACTTGCCCATCGTCGCGCGTTCGCCGCGCATGATGTCGCCCAGCCTGAGACGAAAGTCGTCGAACCCAAGGGGGCGCGACGATTGCCCTTCTTCTGCCGGCCCGATCCGCCCGCTCATCACACCGCCTGCCCCAGTCGCGCCCAAGTGTCCCGTCCGGCACCGCGAGAATCGCCGCCTGCCGGTTGGCTTCAACGTTAACACACCCTGCAGGGGCGTGCATGAAGGAACTCTTTAGGCGGAAAGCTCGGCGCGATTAAGCGCACAATGCGACCAAAGTTGGTCCATGGCGCTGACAAGGGCGTCGATCTCCTTCGGGCCATGCACCGGCGAAGGCGTGAACCGCAGCCGCTCGGTGCCGCGCGGCACCGTGGGATAGTTGATCGGCTGGACATAGATGCCGAAGCCTTCCAGCAGCATGTCCGACAGCTTCTTCGTGTGCACCGGATCGCCCACGATCACCGGCACGATGTGACTGCCATGGTCGATGATCGGCAGGCCAAGGCCCTTCAGCCGCAGCTTGAGGATCTTTGCCTGGGTCTGGTGTGCCGCGCGCAGGGCCGTGTCGGTCTTCAGATGCCGCACGCTCGCCGCCGCGCCTGCCGCGACCGCGGGCGGCAGCGAGGTGGTGAAGATGAAGCCCGGCGCATAGGACCGGATCGCGTCGCACATCTTCGCGCTCGACGCGATGTAGCCGCCCATCACGCCATAGGCCTTGGCGAGCGTGCCGTTGACGATGTCGATGCGGTGCAGCAGCCTGTCGCGTTCGGCCACGCCGCCGCCGCGGGGGCCGTACATGCCCACCGCGTGCACCTCGTCGATATAGGTCAGCGCACCGAATTCCTCGGCCAGGTCGCAGATCGCCGCGATCGGCCCGAAGTCGCCGTCCATCGAATAGACGGATTCGAAGGCGATGAGCTTCGGCGCCTCGGGGTCGTCGGCCTCAAGCAGCGCGCGCAGATGCGCCACGTCGTTGTGGCGGAAGACGCGCTTCTGCCCGCCGTTGCGGCGGATGCCCTCGATCATCGAGGCATGGTTGAGCGCGTCGGAATAGATGATCAGCCCGGGAAAGATCCGCGGCAGCGTCGACAGCGTCGCGTCGTTGGCGATGTAGGCCGAGGTGAAGAGAAGCGCCGCTTCCTTGCCGTGCAGGTCGGCCAGCTCGGCCTCGAGCGCCTTGTGATAGACGGTCGTGCCGCTGATGTTGCGCGTGCCGCCCGACCCCGCGCCGGCGGCGTCCAGCGCCTCGTGCATGGCCGCCAGCACCACCGGATGCTGGCCCATGCCCAGATAGTCGTTGCCGCACCACACCGTGACAGGACGGTCGGTCCCGTCGGCACGCCGCCAGGTCGCATGCGGGAAATGCCCGCGATGACGCTCGATGTCGATGAAGGTCCGGTAGCGTCCCTCGTCATGCAGGCGCTGCAACGCCGCGTCGATCCTGGCTTGGTACTCCAACTGGAATCCCCCTCACATCTGGTCCTGGCTATGTATCTTCACCGGCCAGAAAACAAAACCCGTCAATTTGCCGCTCTGATCCAGATCAATCCACCACCACGACCCGGCAATCCCCGGCGCCCGGGCGATCGGCCTGGCAGGCCGCCAGCGCCGCCTCCGGGCCCGTGCCGATGGCATAGGCGCCCGTGACCTCGGAAATCGCGAAGGCCTTGGGGGACTTGGCGCGGCGATAGGCCTTCGAGAAGGCGGCGCTCGCATCGTAGGACAGCGACAGAGGCCGCGCCTCGTAGCCCCGCGGCAGCACCCGCGCCGCGACCTGGCAGGGCGCCGTCCCGGACCCGCGCACCGCGTTGCAGGCCGCGATGGCCGCCGCGTCGGCGCTGGCGACGCTGTGATAGTTCATCGCGCTCTGCAACGCTTCGGTCAGGATCCCCTCGTCCGGGGAATAGGCGATGGCGGCATAGTATTTCACCGGCCCGTTGATCTGCTGCTCGAGCAGGTCGATCGTCTTCTTCATGATTGCCTGGTCGGTGGCGTCAAGCGCGCCCGACACCGCGACGGTGCTGCCCCGGGTGCCGAACAGTACCGCCTCGGCCTCTTTCGAGGTCAGCGTCTGCGCCGCAGCGGCGGTGGCGGTGGCGAAGGCCAGGGCAGCGGCGGTGCCAAGCGTCGGATATCGCACGTCGGTCTCTCCTTGCGCGGTCGGGTCGTCGCGGACGTTGCCCCGAACCTAGCGCCCCGGCCACCGGGTTTCCAGAGCGACAGGGTGACCCGGCCCCGGGCGTCTTCTGGCGCGAAATACCTCGGGGGTGAATTGGCCGCCCGGCCAAGAGGGGGCAGCGCCCCCTACCCTTTGCCTGCCACGCGCGCCGCCTCGACCGTGTCAAGAAAGCCGCCAAGCGCCGCCGCCGTCTCGTCGGGGTAGAGATCGACGAAGAAATGCCCGCCCGGGCAGGCCGCCGCGCGCATGTCCTCAAGCCGCCCGGCCCAGGTCGCGGCGATGTCGAAGCGGCGTGCCATCACCCCCTCGGCGCCCCACAGGACCAGTGCCGGGCAGGCCACACGCCGCTCCAGGTCGGCCGCATCGTCGGCGAAATCCACGGTCAGCGCGGCGCGGTAGTCGGCGCACATCCCCGCGATCGTCGCCGGATCGCGCCAGGCCGCGCGGTAGGCCGCCAGCGCCCCCGCGTCGAAATCGCCAAGCCGCGCGCCGCCCCAGCCCAGAAGGCAGGCCTCGAAGAAGTGGTCCGGGTCGTGGCCGATGACCGTCTCGGGGAACGGCGCGGGCTGGGCCAGGAAGGTCCAGTGCCAGTAATCTGCGGCAAGGGTGGCGTTCCAGTCCGAGAGCAGCCGGTGGGTGGGCACGATGTCCATCACCGTCAGCGAGGCGACCGCCCCGGGATGGTCCAGCGCAAGGCGATGCGCCACCCGCCCGCCCCGGTCGTGCCCGACAAGGTGAAAGCGCTCGAAGCCCAGGCCCCGCATCAGCGTCACCTGGTCGCGCGCCATCGCCCGGAAGCCGTAGGCCGCCAGGTTGGCCGCATCGGGCTTTGACGAGGCGCCGTAGCCACGCAGGTCGGCCGTCACAACGGTGAAGCGGCGCGCCAGTCGGGGCGCCACGCGATGCCAAAGCGCGCGGGTCTGCGGAAAGCCGTGCAACAGAAGAACCGGCGGCCCCTCGCCGATCAGATCATAGGCGATCTCGGCCTCGTCGGTGCGCATCAGCGGCATGGCGTTCTCCCTTTCGGGAAGAACAGCACGCGCGGCCTCGGAGGGGAAGTGGCGCGGTTGACGGGGCTCGAACCCGCGACCCCCGGCGTGACAGGCCGGTACTCTAACCGACTGAGCTACAACCGCGCATTGGGGCGGTCCGGGCGGCGGGAGGGCAGTGGCGCGGTTGACGGGGCTCGAACCCGCGACCCCCGGCGTGACAGGCCGGTACTCTAACCGACTGAGCTACAACCGCGCGTCTGCCTGCCCGGGCCAGGCCCGAACGTGTGGGGCGTTCTATGGCCCGCTCTCCGCCTCGTCAAGCGGCGATGGACGCCCCGCATGAAGAAAAGCGCGGCGTGCCCGCAGTTCAAGGGGCGCGCTGCGATCCGTTCGGCGCCTTACCTGTCGGGCAGCGGAATGAACTCGGCGTTGTCGCCCGGCGGAAGCTGGAACCGGCCGCTTTCCCACTCGCCCGCGCGCCAGGCCTCTTTCGCCTCTTCGATGCGCTCCTTCGAGGAGGCGACGAAGTTCCACCACAGATAGCGCGGCCCTTCCAGCGTCTCGCCGCCCAGCAGCACAAGGCGCGCGCCCTGCGGCCCGGCGGTGACGTTGAGGCGGTCGCCCGGACGCAAGACCATCATCCGGCCGGCGGGATAGATGTCGCCCGCGACCGAGATCTCGCCCTCGACGACGTAGATGCCGCGATCCTCGTGGTCGTCGGGCAGCGGCAGGGCCGCCCCGGGCGCCAGAACCGCGTCGGCATAGAACATCTCGGACAGGGTCCTGACCGGGGCCTTCGCCCCGTAGGCGGTGCCCAGAAGCAGGCGCACCGTCTTGCCCTCGGCCTCGAGCACCGGAAGCGTGTCGGCCGGCGCATGTTCGAAGGCCGCGGGGCGGTCCTCGTGGTCCTTGGGCAGGGCCACCCAGGTCTGCAGCCCCGACATCGTCATCGGCCCCTCTGCCGTGGCGTCGTCGGTGCGCTCGGAATGGGTGATCCCGTGACCCGAAACCATCCAGTTGACGGCACCGGGCTCGATCCAGGCGTCGGTGCCCAGCGAATCCCGGTGATGCATCCGGCCCTGGTAGATGTAGGTCACCGTCGCCAGGCCGATATGCGGATGGGGGCGGACGTCGATGCTGTCGCCCTTCAGGATCTCGGCGGGGCCGAACTGGTCGAAGAAGATGAACGGCCCGACCATCTGCCGTTGCGGTGCGGGCAGCGCGCGGCGCACCTCGAACCCGCCAAGGTCGCGGGCGCGGGGGATGATCACCGTCTCGATGGCGTCGACGGCGTCGCCGGTGGGCGTATGCGGATCAAGCGCGGGGTTCCAGCTCATCGCGGGCCTCCTTGACGGTCTGCAGATGGCCTGACTGTGGACTTCTGCGCGCCGAAGCACCACCCCGAATTCCGGGTCAGGCCATGTGCAGTCACGCACAATTCCGCGAGATCGGAAAGGAAAGGTGGCCCGGCGCTGTCCTCCCCAGAACGCGCCGGGCCAGGCACGACCGGGGGCGGAGCCCCCGGCCGGCACCGCGGTTCTTGCACGATCGAGTGCGGCCACGGCTGCCCGCCCGGTCACGTGAGTGATGGACTTGGGCGCTGGCCGCAGGGCCGCGCCGCGAACGCACGAGCGGTGGCTTCACCTAGCGGAAACCGGCCTTGTGGCGTGAGTCACGCGCCTACGTGACATCGGCCGACATCGCGGGAATGAAGCCGCAATTCACGGCCTTCATCACCGCCGAGGTGCGATCGGACACGCCGAGCTTGCGGAAGATGCGCCGCACGGTGGTGTCGACGGTGTGCACCGAAATATGAAGGATCTCGGCGGTGACCGACTTGCTCTTGCCGCGCGCGAGCCAGGTCAGCACCTCGCGTTCGCGCGGCGACAGGTCGGCGTCGGTGCGGTTGCGCTCTTCGATCAGGGTGCAGGCGCGCAGGTGCAGAAGCTGCGCGACGATCTGGAACTCGGCCAGTTGCGCGGCGCTCAGCTTGCGCGGGGTCTTGCCGAAGCCGAAGCCGACATAGCCGTGGCGCATGTTCGGCCCGAAGACCTGGATGGCCACGCCATCGCCCATGTCCGACCCTTCCAGCGACTCGAGATAGGCCGCCTGGTCCTCGGCCAGGCGCGTCAGGGCGGCGGTGTCGCTCCACAGGAACGGATCGGCGGTACGGCGCGCGAGCGCGGGGATCGGGTCGATCTCGTAAAGCCGGTCGCCCACGTAGGTTTCGACCCAGTCACGCGGAAACCCGTGGGCGACGATGTGGAAGCCGGAATGCGGGCTCATCGCGACGTCGTCCATGACCTCGCGCAATGCCTCCGGGTCCGCATAGTTGACCGCCGATCCCCAGTGCCGGTCGACGCCATGGTGGTGATAGCTGACGCGATCGATGCCCTGGGTGGCGCAATAGCGCAGCAGAAGCTGCCACAGTTCGAGCCCCGTGGTCGCAGCGGTCGCGCCTTCGAGAAGTTCGTCCTTCGTCATCGCGGTCCCCTGGGCGGCCGGTAGACCGAACCATAGACCCGGCAGACGCGCTGGCGAAGCGGGAATTCGGGGCAGGAACTCGGATCAGGACGCGGGACGGCGGGCCGACAGGGACACGGACGCTGGTGGGTGGTGAGGGACTCGAACCCCCGACATCTTCGGTGTAAACGAAGCGCTCTACCAACTGAGCTAACCACCCGACGCCCGCCCCTTAGCCGAATGCCCCCGTTGCCCGCAAGACCGATGGCCGGGGTGCCGCAGCAATCTGCCCGCGGGATCGCGTCGGGCGGCGAAACCGCGCCTGCGCCCCGGACCGGTCCATCCCTGCGGGAATGCGCGGCGGCCTTGGCCGCGGTGCGAACGATGATGGCCCATGGCACTCAGGCACTGCCGGAGGTCGAGTATCGAAGGGAAAGATGGTGGGTGATGAGGGATTTGAACCCCCGACATCTTCGATGTGAACGAAGCGCTCTACCACTGAGCTAATCACCCGACGGGGGCGGGGAATAGCGCCCCGGCCGGCATTGCGCAAGCGGAAAGAGGGCGCCCGCCAAGCGGTGCGGCGGGGCCGCCCGCCGGCGGGGGCAAAACGGGGGCAGATCGGGGCTGAACGGGGCCAGCACGGGGCCAGGACGGGGCCAGCACGGGCCCGGCGCCACTGTTACCCAATCGCACGCTCCTTTCGAAATCCGGAGCCGACCCGCCTTTCTTCTTGACGCGAGGGCATCGCGAGGCGCCAGATTTGCGGGCGGCCGGCCCGAAGACGTGGCGCCTTCGGACATGTCGCGCCGCAGGGACAGTCTGGAGAGAATGACCATGAAGAAGTTTGTTGCCGCGGCGGCGCTGTCCGCCCTAGTCGCGCAACCCGCGCTGGCCGGCGGTATGGCCGAACCGGTGATGGAACCCGAGGTCATCGCCGAGGAAAGCGTCGGCACCGGCGGTGGCTGGGTCGTACCCTTGATCCTGATCGCGCTTGTCGCGGCCGTCGCCTCGGCCAGCGGGTCGTCGGACACGCCGATGACGCCGGAAGTGCCGATGCCGTCGCTTCAGTAACATCACCGGGTCCACCCGACCCGAACGGAAACGGCCCCGGAGCGCACTCCGGGGCCGTTCCTGTTTCTGGCCGGACGCGCGGCTTAGTGCGCCGTGGCGCTGGCGGCGTCGGTGTCGCTGCCCGGGGCCGCCTTGGCCGCGGCGGCTGCCGCCGCCTCTTCGGCCTGCTCGTCCCATTCGATGGGCTCGGGCTGGCGCACAAGGGCCAGCTTCAGCACCTCCGACACGTGGGACACCGGAACGATGTCGAGGCCCGACTTCACGTTGTCGGGTATCTCGGTCAGGTCCTTGGCGTTCTCCTCGGGGATGAACACCGTCCGGATGCCGCCGCGAAGGGCCGCCAGCAGCTTTTCCTTCAGCCCGCCGATGGCCAGCACGTTGCCGCGCAGCGTGACCTCGCCGGTCATGGCGATGTCCTTGCGCACCGGGATCTGCGTCAGCACCGACACGATCGAGGTCACCATCGCCACGCCTGCGCTGGGCCCGTCCTTGGGCGTCGCGCCCTCGGGGACGTGGACGTGAATGTCCCAGTGGTCCAGCCGGGGCGGCTTCACGCCGATCCGGGGCGCGATCGAGCGGACATAGCTGGCCGCCGCGTCGATCGATTCCTTCATCACGTCGCCCAGCTTGCCGGTGGTCTTCATCCGGCCCTTGCCGGGCAGGCGCAACGCCTCGATCGACAGCAGATCGCCGCCGACGCTGGTCCAGGCGAGGCCGGTGACGACGCCCACCTGATCCTCCTTCTCGGCCAGGCCATAGCGGAACCGCTTGACGCCAAGGAACTCTTCAAGGTTCTCGGGCGTCACCACGACCTTGGCGGTCTCGCCCTTGATGATCTTGGTCACGGCCTTCCGGGTCAGCTTGGCGATCTCGCGCTCGAGGTTCCGCACCCCGGCCTCGCGGGTATAGGTGCGGATGATCTCGGTCAGCGCGGCGTCGGTCAGCTCGAACTCGCGGGCGCGCAGGCCATGGTTCTTCATCTGCTTGGCGATGAGGTGGTGCTTGGCGATCTCGCGCTTTTCGTCCTCGGTGTAGCCCGCCAGCGGAATGATCTCCATCCGGTCGAGCAGCGGCCCCGGCATGTTGTAGCTGTTGGCCGTGGTCAGGAAGAGAACGTCCGACAGGTCGTATTCCACCTCGAGGTAGTGATCGACGAAGGTCCCGTTCTGTTCGGGGTCGAGCACCTCGAGCATGGCCGAGGCCGGGTCGCCGCGGAAGTCGTGACCCATCTTGTCGATCTCGTCGAGAAGGATCAGCGGGTTCGTGGTCTTCGCCTTCTTCAGCGCCTGGATGATCTTGCCCGGCATCGAGCCGATGTAGGTCCGGCGGTGTCCGCGGATCTCGGATTCGTCGCGCACGCCGCCAAGGCTGATGCGGATGAACTCGCGCCCCGTGGCCTTCGCCACCGACTTGCCAAGGCTGGTCTTGCCGACGCCCGGAGGGCCGACAAGGCACAGGATCGGGCCCTTCAGCTTCTTCGAGCGCTGCTGGACCGCCAGATACTCGACGATCCGTTCCTTGACCTTCTCGAGCCCGTAGTGATCGTCATCGAGGATCTTCTCGGCGCGGCCGAGGTCCTTCTTGACGCGCGAGCGCACGCCCCACGGGATCGACAGCATCCAGTCGAGGTAGTTGCGCACCACCGTCGCCTCGGCGCTCATCGGGGCCATGGACTTGAGCTTGCGGATTTCGGCTTCGGCCTTCTCGCGCGCTTCCTTCGACAGTTTCGTGGCGGCGACACGCTCTTCCAGCTCGGCGATCTCGTTCGAGCCGTCCTCGCCGTCGCCCAGCTCGCGCTGGATCGCCTTCATCTGTTCGTTGAGGTAGTACTCGCGCTGCGTCCGCTCCATCTGCGACTTGACGCGGGTCTTGATCTTCTTCTCGACCTGAAGGACCGACATCTCGCCCTGCATCAGGCCATAGACCTTCTCAAGCCGCTCGGCGATCGAGAGGGTTTCGAGAAGCTCCTGCTTCTGGTGCACGTCAACGCCCAGATGCCCGGCCACGAGGTCGGCAAGCTTGGCGGGTTCGCGCGTCTCGGCGACGGCGGCCAGCGCCTCTTCGGGGATGTTCTTCTTGATCTTTGCGTAGCGTTCGAACTCTTCGCCGACCGAACGCAGCAGCGCCTGAACGCTGGCCGCATCGCCGGTCTCTTCGTCCAGACGCTCGGCCCGGGCTTCGAAGAAGCGGTCGTTGGTCAGGTAGTCGAGGATGCGCACGCGGCTCTTGCCCTCGACCAGCACCTTCACGGTGCCGTCGGGCAGCTTGAGCAGTTGCAGCACGTTGGCCAGAACGCCGATGCGGAAGATGCCTTCGGTCGTGGGATCGTCGACCGAGGGGTCGATCTGGCTGGACAGCAGGATCTGCTTGTCGTCCTGCATCACCTCTTCCAGCGCGCGGACCGATTTCTCGCGGCCCACGAACAGCGGCACGATCATGTGGGGAAAGACCACGATGTCGCGCAGCGGAAGAACGGGATAGGACGTTTCGATGTGCTCGTTCATCTGTTTTCCTTCTTGGCGAGAAGGCACTGGCCCCGTCAGCGGCAGCCCCCGGCCTTCTCCGGTATCGGGCACGACATGTGGGGGTCGCGGCCCCGCAGGTCAACCATGGCTTCCTGTCGGGCGCAGCTTGCCCCGTGTCCGCGCGCGGGGCAAGCGGTCTTCGCAGAAAGGGTGAAGGGCGGTCCCGCCGGGGGCGGACCTGCGGCGCGCCGTTCAGCGGCCATCCGAAGTGATCTCGTGCCACAGCTTCGCGGCGTTCGCGCGATAGTCGAACCTTGCGATCGCGGCCTGGCGCGCCGCCTGCCGCATCGCCGCCGCGGCCGCCGGATCGGTGGCAAGGAACTCGATCGCGCCGGCGATCGCGCCCACGTCCTCCTGCGGCACCAGAAGGCCATCCACGCGATCCACGATCATGTCGGGCGTCCCGCCGATCCGCGAGACGATGACCGGAAGGCCCATCGCCATGGCCTCCATCACGGCGACGGGGGCCGCCTCGCCCTGCCCCACGCTGGTCAGCGCCAGCGCGTCGGCCGTGCCGAGGATCGCGCGCACCTCGTCCTCGGACTTGCTTCCGTCAAGCCGCGCCGTCGCGGTCAGGCCCAGCGCCGCGATCTCGGCGGCGATCTGGTCGCGCGCCGGACCTTCGCCGACGATCCGGTATTCGATCGCAAGCTGCGGGGCGCGCGCGGCCAGCTCGGCCATGGCCCGCAGAAGGAAGCGATGCCCCTTCGTCATGTTGAGCCGCGCGATGCTGACGATCCGGAACGGCGCGCCCACCGGCCGTTCGGCTGCATGTTCGGGCGGCCGGAACTCGTCGGTGTCGACCCCCATCATGATCACGGGGGCGCGCAGCGCAGGGGCGACCGCCGCGATTTCGGCGGCAAGGGGGCGGGTGACGGCGCTGACGAAGCTGGCGCCGGCGAACTTCATCGCGTGGTCCGAGCCATAGACGCTCAGCCCGCCATGCAGGGTCAGGCTGTAGGACGGACCGCCCATCAGGCGCGCCATCGCCCCGATGTTGGCCGAGTTCGCGCAGGAATGAATGTGGACATGGTCCAGCCCGGCCCGTGCGGCCAGGCTTCGCAGCGTCGCGGCGACGGCGACAAGGCCCAGGTTCTTCGCGACCTCGCGGGGTCCGCTCGCGGACAGGCGCGCGGCATAGCGCAGCGCCCGCACCACGCCCTGCGGGCTGCGCGCGATCGCAGACGCCATGGCGCCTGGCTCCGGCGGGAAAAGATAGGTCGTCCGGGCGACGGCCGCCTCGCGGAACGCGTGCGGGCAGGCGTCGGCCGGTGGCTTGCGCGTCGAGATCAGCCGGATCTCTGCCCCAAGCTCTTCCAGCGCGCGGATCTCCCGCCAGAAGAACGCGTGGGTCTGACCGGGAAACTCCGGAACGAGATAACCGACCTTCATGTTCCCTGCCTCCGCTCGCGGGTGGGGTCAGATGCCTGCAGGGTCAGGACGATGTCAAGGATGGCTGCCCCCGGCCCTGCGGGACCGCGCGGCGTCACAGCGGTGCGATGTCGCCCTCGGCCCGCAGGCCATGGAAGGCCGCCTCCCAGGCGGCGAAGCGCCCGTCGGCGATGGCCTCGCGCATCCCCTGCATCAGCTCCTGATAGTAATGCAGGTTGTGCCAGGTCAGCAGCATCCCCGAGATCATCTCGCCCGCCCGGAAGACGTGGTGCAGGTAGGCGCGGGAATAGCCCCGGCAGGCGGGACAGGCGCAGGCCTCGTCCAGCGGGCGCGGGTCGTCCTGGTGGCGGGCGTTCTTGATGTTGACGACGCCGCGCCGGGTGAAGGCCTGCCCTGTCCGTCCCGACCGCGAGGGCAGCACGCAGTCCATCATGTCGATGCCGCGTTTGACCGCGCCCACGATGTCATCGGGTTTGCCCACGCCCATCAGGTAACGCGGCTTGTCCGCGGGCAGCATGCCCGGCGCGTGGTCGAGGACGCCGAACATCGCCTCCTGCCCCTCGCCCACGGCAAGGCCGCCCACGGCATAGCCATCGAAGCCGATCGCGGTCAGCGCCTCGGCGCTTTCGGCGCGCAGGTCGATCTCGAGCCCGCCCTGCTGGATCCCGAACAGCGCGTGTCCGGGTCGGTCGCCGAAGGCCTCGCGCGAGCGCGTCGCCCACCGCATCGACAGCCGCATGCTGTCCTCGATCCGCTTGCGGTCGGCGGGCAGCGCGGGGCATTCGTCGAAGGCCATCACGATGTCCGAGCCCAGAAGGCGCTGGATCTCCATCGAGCGTTCGGGGGTCAGGAAATGCTCCGACCCGTCGATGTGGCTGCGAAAGCGCACGCCCTCTTCGCCCAGCTTGCGCAGCCCCGACAGGCTCATGACCTGGAACCCGCCCGAGTCGGTCAGGATCGGCCGGTCCCAGTTCATGAAGCGATGCAGCCCGCCCAGCCGCGCCACCCGTTCGGCCGTGGGACGCAGCATCAGGTGATAGGTGTTGCCCAGCAGGATGTCGGCCCCCGTGGCACGCACGCTTTCGGGCAGCATCGCCTTGACCGTGCCGGCGGTGCCCACGGGCATGAAGGCGGGCGTGCGCACGTCGCCCCGGGGCGTGCGGATCAGCCCGGTCCGGGCGGTGCCGTCGGTGGCGTGCAGCGTGAACTGGAAGCGGTCGGTCATGGCGCCTCCCGATAGTGGCTTTCCGGCCCGATGCAAAGCCCGCCCGTGCCGCCCGCCGCCCCCGGCCTTTACGCCCCGGCCCCGAAACCTTATATCTTCGCTCAACTACTCATCGCCGAAGGTGACAGATGTCCGTCCAGCCGCAGGAGCACCTTGAGGGAACGCCCCTCATCCGGCCGTCAAGCACGGACCACCCGCTGTACGACAGCGTGGTCGAGGCCTGCCGCACGGTCTTCGATCCCGAGATCCCGGTGAACATCTACGACCTTGGCCTTGTCTACACGATCGACATCACCGACGACGGCGAAGTGACGGTGGTGATGACGCTGACCGCGCCGGGCTGCCCGGTGGCGGGCGAGATGCCGGGCTGGGTCGCCGATGCGGTCGGGCCGATTCCGGGCGTCAAGCAGGTCGATGTCGAACTCAGCTGGAACCCGCCCTGGGGCATGGACATGATGTCCGACGAGGCACGGCTCGAGCTGGGGTTCATGTAAGCGTCACGCCACGGATATCCTGGCGTCACGGACCTGCGGCATTCTGCGACACACGCCGATGCGCGCTGCGCGCCGGCCTGGGCTTTGCCAGTGACCTTGGGTGTGGGTGGGCGGGCGGTCGGTATGGCCGCCCGATCCCGCGGACGACGCCCTTGACGCATCTGAGAGATTGTGCCCGGCCCGGACCTGCGGCATCTTCCGCCCCATGATGAAGTCCCTGCCACCCTTTCTCCTGGCCGTTGCCCTTGCCGTCGCGCTGGCCGCCTGCACGTCCACAAGTCCCTTCGAGCCGCGCATCGACACCTCGTCGATGCCGCCCGACCTGCCGCGCAGCGCCATCGCCGACCTCGACCCCGAGGTGCAGAAGCGGATCGAACGCGGCCTGACCACGATCCAGCGCCGCCTCGCCCCGGTCTGCCCGCCCCAGGACATCCGCCTGATGCAGGAAGCGCTGGTGCTGTTCGGCTGGGCCACGACCGCCGAGGTGCCAAGCCCGTCGATGCAGGCCTATGTCGACCGCCGCGCACCCGAACTGCGCGCCGCGCGCGACCGCCTGGCCCCTGCCTGCCGGGCACAGGTCGACGCGCTGGTGACCGAAATCCGCGGAACCGCCCGGTGACCGACGCCCGCAGCGAATGGGAGAAGATGGTCGCGGGCGACCTCTACCGCCCGGGCGACCCCGAGCTTGCCGCGGCCCGGGCGCGGGCGCAGGCGCTGATGCGCGACTACAACCGCACCATCGTGGGCGAGGACGACATCCGCGGTCCGATCCTTGACCGGCTTCTGGGCGGGCGCGGCCCAGGCTGCGCGATCCGCACGCCCTTCCACGTGGATTACGGCGTCAACATCTTCCTTGGGCGCGACGTGTTCTTCAACTACGGCTGCACGGTGCTCGACGTCTGCCGCGTGACGATCGGCGACATGACGCAGATCGGCCCCGGGGTGCAGATCGTCGCCGCCGACCACCCGCGCGAGGCCGAGCATCGCGACGCGGGCCTCGAGAACGGCAAGCCGGTGACGATCGGGCGCAACGTCTGGATCGGGGCCCTTGCGGTGATCTTGCCCGGGGTGACCGTGGGCGACGACGCGATCATCGGCGCGGGCGCGATCGTCACCCGCGACGTGGCGCCCGGAACCACGGTGGTGGGAAACCCCGCGCGCCCCCTGCCCCGCAAGGGCTGACCCGCAGGGCCTGACACCATGAACCTGACACCATGGGCCTGACCCCATGGGCTTGAGGGGACGGCCGCGAAAGCCTATCTTGTCTCCAGGACTGAAGGAGCCCCCCATGTTCGGCATCCCCGGCAAGCAGGCCGTGACCATGACCCCCGCCGCCAAGGCGCAGATCGCGCGCCTGATGGCCCGCGATGGCCACAAGGGCCTGCGCATCGGCGTCAAGAAGGGCGGCTGCGCGGGCATGGAATACACCATGGACTACGCCGCCCAGATCGACCCCCTGGACGAGGTGGTGGAAGAGGACGGCGCGCGCGTGATGATCGCGCCGATGGCGCAGATGTTCCTGTTCGGCACGGTCATCGACTACGAGACCGGCCTGCTCGAATCGGGCTTCAAGTTCCGCAACCCCAACGTGGTCGACGCCTGCGGCTGCGGGGAATCGATCAAGTTCAAGGACGTGGACGAGCTTGCCGCCGAACGCGGCGCTTGACCTTCCGCCCCTGCCCTGCAAGGTCCGGGCGGTAAGCTGGACTGAACGCGAAGGGGTCACGTCATGCGCAAGCTCGCCGCCGGAAACTGGAAGATGAACGGCACGACCGGCAGCCTGGCCGAGGCCATGGCTGTGGCCGCGGCCCACCCCGATGCCGCGGTCGAACTGCTGATCTGCCCGCCCGCGACGCTGATCACGGCGATGGCGACGGCTGCGACCGGCACCCCGCTTGAGGTCGGCGGCCAGGACTGCCACGCCGCCGCGTCGGGCGCGCACACCGGCGACATCTCGGCCGCGATGCTTTCCGACGCCGGCGCGTCCTACGTCATCCTTGGACATTCCGAGCGCCGCACCGACCACGGCGAGACCGACGCGCTTGTCCGCGCCAAGACCGAAGCCGCCTGGGCCGCCGGCCTGACCGCCATTGTCTGCGTGGGCGAGACCCTGGCCGAGCGCGACGCCGGCCGGACGCTCGAGGTGGTGGGCCGGCAGCTTGACGGCTCGGTTCCCAACGGCGCGTCGGGCGCGCGGCTGGTCATCGCCTACGAACCGGTCTGGGCGATCGGCACCGGCAAGGTGCCCACGACCGGCCAGATCGCCGAAGTGCACGACTTTCTCCGCGCGCGCCTCGACGCGCGCTTCGGCGAAGGCGTGGGCCGGCTTGTGCGCCTGCTCTACGGCGGGTCGGTGAAGCCCTCGAATGCCGCCGAGATCTTTGCCATCCGGAACGTCGACGGCGCGCTTGTGGGCGGGGCCTCGCTGAAGGCCGCAGAGTTCTCGGGCATCATCGCCGCGCTTGAGGACAGCGTTGGCTGACATCGCCCAGGGCACCGCCGCCCGGCTGGGGCGCGCGGGGCGCAGCGGCCGGATCGCGACCGGGCTGCGCCTGGCCGCGCTGCTGGCCGCCGCCGCCTGCCTTCTGCCGATGCTCGCCGTGGCCGTCGCCGCGCTTATGGGCGGGACCGACACGGTCGCCCACCTGGCCCAGACGGTGCTCTGGCGCTACACGGGCAACACGCTGCTTCTTGTCGCGCTGGTCGCCGCCGGCACCACCGCGATCGGGACCGGCGCGGCCTGGCTTGTGACCATGACGCGCTTTCCCGGCGTCCGTCTCTTCGAGGTGGCTCTGGCGCTGCCGCTGGCCTTCCCGGCCTATGTGCTGGCCTATGCCTATACCGACTTTCTCGACCATCCCGGCGCGGTCCAGACCGCCCTGCGCGCGCTGACCGGCTGGGGGCCGCGCGACTACTGGTTCCCCGAGGTGCGCAGCCTGCCCGGCGCGGCGGCGATGCTGACGCTGGTGCTTTACCCCTATGTCTACCTGCTGGCCCGCGCGGCCTTCCTGCAGCAGTCGGCCACGACCTATCTGGCCGCCCGCGCGCTGGGCCAGACGCCCTGGGGGGCCTTCCGCCGCGTGTCGCTGCCGCTGGCGCGCCCGGCGATCGCGGGGGGGACGCTGCTTGCGATCATGGAGACGATCGCCGATTACGGGACCGTGTCCTATTTCGCGGTGCCGACCTTCGCCACCGGCATCTACACCAGTTGGTTCTCGATGGCCGACCGGGCGGCGGCGGCGCAGCTGGCGCTGGGGCTTCTGGCCTTCGCCCTTCTGATCGCCATGCTCGAGCGGATGCAGCGCGGCCGGGCGCGCCACCACATGACCGGCTCGCGGCAGGAGCGGATCGAACCCGCCGCGCTGACCGGTGCGGCGCGCTGGGGCGCGGTGCTGCTGTGCGGGCTGCCGGTTCTTCTGGGCTTCGCGCTGCCGGTCGTGCTGCTTCTGGGCATGGCGATCGGGTCCGGGCAGGACCTGCTTGGCCCGCGCTACCTGGGGTTCCTCAGGAACTCGCTGATCCTTGCCGGAACCGCGGCCGCGGTGACGGTGACGGCCGCGGTGATGATCGGGTTCTACCGGCGGGTCGAACCCGGGCGGCTGTCGCGCGCGGCCGCGCAGGTCGCGCGGATCGGCTATGCCGTTCCGGGCGGCGTGATCGCGGTGGGGCTTCTGGTGCCCTTCGCCGCCTTCGACAACGCGCTTGACGCCGTCATGCGGGCGCGCTTCGGCGTCTCGACCGGGCTGCTGCTGACCGGGTCGATCTGGCTGCTGGTCATGGCCTACATGGTGCGCTTCATGGCCGCGGCCCTGTCGGCCTATGACAGCGGGCAGGAAACGATCCATTCCACCATGGACGCGGTCGCGCGCACGCTGGGCCACAGCCCGGCAGGGATGCTGCGGCGCGTGCACCTGCCGATCCTGCGGCCCTCGGTTCTGACCGCGCTTCTGATCGTTTTCGTCGACGTGATGAAGGAACTGCCCGCGACACTGATCATGCGGCCCTTCAACTTCGACACGCTGGCGGTGCAGGCGCACCGGCTGGCCGCCGACGAGCGGCTGGATGGCGCGGCGGTGCCGAGCCTCGTCATCGTCGCCGTCGGCCTGCTGCCGGTGATCCTGGTCTGCCGGGGCCTCGGGGCCCGGCGATCGCCCGGCGCGGGCTGACGGCCGTGCGCGGGCTTCTTGCCGGCGTCACCGCCCGCGACCTGCGCATCGGGACCGTGGCCCTTGGCCTTGTCGTCGTCGCCTTCTTCGCCATCGGCTATGCCATCGGGGAACTCACAAGCCCCAAGCGCATCACCGCAACCTCGCCCTCGCTTGAATTCGAGCCCGCACGCACCCAGGCGGAAGAACCCGACGTCCTTGGCCGGACCGGCTCCCGCGTGCCGGGCTGGCAGGATCTTTATGTCAACGATTACGACGACCTGCTGACGCCCGAGGCCGAATCCGACCTCCGCGCCGCGCTGGAAGGGGTGTGGCAGCGCACCGGCATCGAGATGACGCTGCTCACGATCCCCGGCATCGACACCTACGGCCACCCCGGCCCGATCGAGCCCTTCGCGACCGAGCTGTTCAACGCCTGGGGCATTGGCGATGCCGACCGCAACGACGGCGTGCTGATCCTGGTCGCGCGCCAGGACCGCGCCATGCGGATCGAGATCGGCGCGGGCTATGGCCCGGAATGGGACGCGGTGATGCAGCGGGTGGTCGACGCCGCGTTCCTGCCCGCCTTCCGCGAGGACCGCTATCAGGACGGCATCCGCGACGGCGTGGACGAGACGATCCATGCCGTCTCGGGCAGCTATCCCGGCGAATGGGACAGCCCGGTCTGGGCGCAGGGCTGGTCGTGGATCGGGCGCAGGCTGGGCGATCTGGGGCTGTGGCTTCTGGGCCTGCTCGCCCTGCCCGTGGCCGGCGTCGCCGTCGCCGTCCGCCGCTACCTGCGCGCCCGTCCCCGCCCCTGCGAACGCTGCGGCACGTTGATGGAACGCGCCGGGGAAGAGGCGGACGACGCCCACCTCGACGGCGGACAGCGGCTTGAGGAATACCTCAGGTCGGTCGACTACGACGTCTGGCACTGCCCGAACCAGAGCTGCGGGCACATGAAGATCATCCGCTATCCATCCTGGATTACCTCGCATTCCGCCTGTCCCGCATGCGGCTACCGGACGCTGTCGACCACCGCGACCGTCCTGACGCAGGCCACGCGCAGCGCGACGGGAACCAAGCGCCTCGACTACGACTGCCAGAACTGCGGCCATCGCGACAGCGAAACGCGGACGATCCCCAAGATCAGCGACAGCGGGTCCGGATCGTCGCGGTCGTCCTTCGGGGGTGGCTCGTCCTCGGGCGGGGGCGCCAGCGGGCGGTGGTAGATTTTCTTGAACTTCCGCTGACAAGGCCCTGACCCAAAATGAAAAGGCCCGGGCGCAAAGGCCCGGGCCAGGTGAAGCCTGGGGATGGTCGTCCCGATGGGCGGCTACTTCCAGCCGACCTCGTTGAAGATCTGCACCGCGGTGTCGAGGTTCGCGGCCACGTCCGACAAGGCGATCGCGTCCGAGCGGAACAGCCCCAGTTCGGCCACCGAGGGCGACAGGCCCACACCGGGCACCGCCGGATATTCGTCGTTGCCGGCCGAGAAGTGTTCCTGCGCGGCGTCGCCGGCCAGATACTCAAGGAAGAGAATCGCGTTGTCGCGATTTGGTGCGTTGGCCGCGACGCCGGCACCCGAAATGTTGACGTGTGTGCCGTTGCCGCCTTGGTCGGGGAAGACCCAGCCGAACATCCCAAGGTGGTCGGACAGACCGTCCACCGAGGTGCGGATCGCGCGGGCGAAGTAATAGGTGTTCGACACCGCGATGTCGCATTCGCCTGAGACGATGGCCTTCAGCTGGTCGGTATCGCCGCCCTGAGGTTCGCGCGCCATGTTGTCCACCACGCCCTGCGCCCAGGCGCGCGCGGCCTCTTCGCCCGCATGTGCGATGATCGAGGCAAGAAGGGTCTGGTTGTAGGTGTTGGTCGACGACCGGATGCAGATCTGGCCCTTGAAGCGCGGATCGGCGAGGTCGGCATAGGTCCGCGGCGGATCGGCAAGCTCGGTCTTGTCGTAGAAGAAGATGCGGGCGCGCTGCGAGAAGCCGAACCACTGGTTGTCGCTGTCCTGCAGATAGGCGGGAATGCGGGCCTCGAGCACGGCCGAATCGACCGGCTGGAAGATCCCGCGATCCTTGGCGCGCACCAGGCGCGAGGTATCGACGGTGATGAACACGTCGACCGGGCTGTTCGCGCCCTCGGCCTCGATCCGGGCGAGAAGCTCGTCGTCGTTGCCCTCGATCCGGTTCACGGTGATGCCGGTGGCAGCGGTGAAGTCCGCGTACAGCGCTTCGTCCGTGTCGTAGTGGCGCGAGGAATACAGGTTGATCTCGCCCTGCGCGAAGGCGGGCGCCGCGATCACGGCGGCCAGTGCGCCAAGCATCAGACGGGCCTTGGAACTGGACATGTCGGTCTCCTCATTCTGTCCGCGGTGTCATTTCCGAGCAGATCACTCGGGTATTTCACCGCCGCCGTCAAGACATTTCCGACTGAAAAAGTCAGGTTATGCCTGGCGCCCCTCGTCTCGGGTCACGTCATGCCCGTATAGCCAGTCGAAGCGCCGAAGCGCCTGCGCCGGCGCAAGCGCCGCGCCAAGGCGCAGGACGCCATGCGCCACGCCGCGCACCAGGGGATTGGACAGGTGGTAGTTGCGCGCATTCGCCGTGGCCGCGTCGATCACGCGGGTGGCGCGGGGACGCCGCGCGGCCTCGTAGGCGGCCAGCGCCTTGGCCTGGGGCATGCGGTCCAGGCAGTCGGCCAGCACCCAGGCGTCCTCGAGCGCCAGGTTGGCCCCCTGCGCGAGGAAAGGCAGCGTCGGGTGCGCGGCGTCGCCCAAAATCGCCCGCGCGCCGTCCTGCCAGCGCGCGGCGACCGGGTGGCGGAACAGCCCCCAGAGGTGCACCTCGTCCACCCGCGCAAGCCAGCCCGGCACCGGCCCGCCGAAGCGCGCGAAGGCGCGCCGCAGATTGTCGGGATCATCGCGGTGATGCCAGCCCTCTTCGGTCCAGTCGCGTCGTTCCTCGACCGCGACGATGTTGCGCAGCCCGCCGGCCAGCGGATAGCTGACCAGATGGCGGCGCGGGCCCATGAAGACCTGCGCCTCACGCGGCGCGGCGGGGCCCTCGGCGATCAGCGCGCGCCAGGCGACCTGCCCGGTGAAGTGTGGAGAGGCGGCGCCGTTCAGGCCCGCGCGCAGACCCGAATGCAGGCCGTCGGCGCCGATCGTCAGGTCGGCGGGCAGCGCGCCGCCGACGATCCGCGCGCCCAGGCGGATGGTCACGCCCGCCTCGCGCGCCCCGGCTGCGAGGATCGCGATCAGGCGGGCGCGGTGAACGAAGAGATAGTCGCCCGCCGCACCCTCGCGCCGCAGATCCAGCCGCAGCACCTGGGCCCCCTTGCGGAAGTCGCGCAGCACCACCGCATCGCCCCCCAGCGCCGCCGAACGCAGCGCCGCGCCGAGGCCAAGCGCGTCGATCACGCGCAGGCCATTGGGACTGACCTGAAGGCCCGCGCCGACCTCGGCGATGGCCGGGGCCTGCTCGAACAGCGTCACCCGCGCGCCCCTGAGCGCCAGCGCCCGCGCGACGGCAAGGCCGGCCACGCCGCCCCCGATCACCCCGATCTGCCGCCCGCCAAGATGTCCGTCCGCCGCCATGCGCACCCCCTGAACGAAAGAAGCGCCGGATCATCGCTGATCCGGCGCCCCTCCTCCTCCCTGGATTTCCAGGCGCGCCGCCGGTTATCCGGCTGGCGCGTAAACGGCGCGGACGCAGGTCGCCCGCGCCGGATTCAGTCGTCCCTGTGAACCTTCTCGCGGCGCTCGTGGCGTTCCTGCGCCTCGAGGCTGAGGGTCGCGATCGGACGCGCGTCGAGGCGCTTGAGCGAAATCGGCTCGCCGGTTTCCTCGCAATAGCCGTATTCGCCCTCTTCGATCCGGCGCAGCGCGGCGTCGATCTTGGCGACAAGCTTGCGCTGGCGGTCGCGGGTGCGCAGCTCAAGCGCGCGGTCGGTTTCCTCGCTGGCGCGGTCTGCGATGTCGGGGATGTTGCGGGTGCTGTCCTGCAGGCCGACGATCGTGGACTTGCTTTCGTCCATCAGGTCGGCCTTCCAGTTGAGCAGCTTTCTGCGAAAGTACTCGAGCTGGCGCTCGTTCATGAAGGGTTCGTCTTCGGCCGGACGGTAGTCGTCGGGAAGGAAAACCTCGGCTTTCATTCGTGTTCCCTTGTCTTGTCCGGATGCTTCGGCGGAAGTCGTTTCATCCATCCGTGCGCTCCTTTTGCCGGGGTCATATCGCAAGCCTGCGGCATTGTCACTATGCGTTGAGCACTTCTTGAAGCCGCGGGCCGCGCGGGCTATCGTAAGTACAATCATCGCAGGCAGGCTGTTGAATTTTCCATGAAATTTACGGGCACCGACTCCTACGTCGCCACCGACGATCTGACTGTTGCCGTGAACGCGACAGTCGCGCTGGAGCGCCCGCTTCTGGTGAAGGGCGAACCCGGCACGGGCAAGACCGAGCTTGCCCGCCAGGTGGCCGAGTCGCTGGGCCTCGAGCTGATCGAGTGGCATGTGAAATCGACCACGCGCGCCGCTCAGGGCCTTTACGAATACGACGCCGTCAGCCGGCTGCGCGACAGCCAGCTTGGCGACGAACGCGTGCATGACGTGCGCAACTACATCCGCAAGGGCAAGCTCTGGCAGGCCTTCGATTCCGACCGAAAGGTCGTCCTGCTGATCGACGAGATCGACAAGGCCGACATCGAGTTTCCCAACGACCTGCTTCAGGAACTCGACCGCATGGAGTTCCACGTCTACGAGACGGGCGAGACGATCCGCGCCCGTCACCGCCCCGTGGTCATCATCACCTCGAACAACGAAAAGGAGCTGCCCGACGCCTTCCTGCGCCGCTGCTTCTTCCACTACATCCGGTTCCCGGACATGGAGACGATGAAACGCATCGTCGACGTGCACTTTCCCGGCATCAAGCCCGCGCTGCTGACCGAGGCGCTGACCCGGTTCTTCGAGCTGCGCGAGACGCCGGGCCTGAAGAAGAAGCCCTCGACCTCGGAAGTGCTCGACTGGCTGAAGCTTCTGCTGGCCGAGGACCTGTCGCCCGAGGACCTGCGGCGCGACGCCAGGGACGCCCTGCCCCGGCTGCACGGCGCGCTTCTGAAGAACGAACAGGACGTGCAGCTATTCGAACGGCTGGCGTTCCTTGCGCGGAGGGAAAGATGAGCCCGGTCATCCGCCCCCTCAGACGCGACGACGCGGCCGACTGGCGCAGGCTGTGGCGGGCCTACCTTGCCTTTTACGAAACCGAATTGCCCGAGGCGATCTACGACACCCAGTTCGAGCGGCTTCTGGGCGACGATCCCCACGACTACCACGGCCTCGTGGCCGAGCTTGACGGGCGGCCCGTGGGGCTGGCGCATTACCTTTTTCACCGCCACGGCTGGAAGGTCGAGAACGTCTGCTACCTGCAGGACCTCTACGCCGACCCCGCGGTGCGCGGGACGGGCGTGGGCCGGGCGCTCATCGAAGGCGTCTATGCCGCCGCCGATGCCGCCGGCGCGCCAGCCGTCTACTGGATGACACAGGAGTTCAACGCCACCGCCCGCCGGCTTTACGACCGGATCGGCGAGGTGACGCCCTTCATCAAATACGCGCGGCCCCTTCCGTGATCCGCGCGCTGGCCTTCGCGCTGATGGCGCTGGCGCTGGCGGCCTGCGCGGCGGCGCCGGCGGTCGAGGTGCCCGAACGGCGCGCCAACCTTCCCACCACGCTGCCGCCGATGCTGACCTTCTCGGGGCCTTATGTCACGCCGCCCCAACGGTCGAACGAGGCGATGGCCCGCGATATCCTCGACCTGACGTTCCAGCTGGAAAGCGGGCGCGCGCTGCCGGTGCTGACCCGCTTCGAGGGGCCGATCACGGTGCGTGTGACGGGGACCGAACCGCCCACGCTCGCGGCCGACCTCGAGCGGCTTCTGGTTCGCTTCCGCACCGAGGCGGGCATCGACATCCGCCGGGTGCCGGCCGAGGCGCCGGCCTCGATCACGGTCGAGGTCATCACCCGGGCGGAGCTGTCGCGCACGGTCCCGCAGGCCGCCTGTTTCGTGGTGCCGCGCGTGTCGTCCTGGGACGAGTTCCGCCGCAACCGCCGCAGCCCCCGGCTCGACTGGGTGTCGCTGGGCACGCGCGAGACGATGGCCGTCTTCCTGCCGGGCGACGTCAGCCCGCAGGAGATCCGCGACTGCCTGCACGAGGAACTGGCGCAGGCCATCGGGCCGCTCAACGACCTTTACCGCCTGCCCGACTCGGTCTTCAACGACGACAATTTCCACACCGTGCTGACCGGGTTCGACATGCTGGTGCTGCGCACGATCTACGATCCCGCGCTGCGCTCGGGCATGACGCGCGAGGCGGTGGCCGACCGGCTGCCGGCGATCCTTGACCGGCTGAACCCGGCCGGCCGCGCGCCACGCGGCGACGTGCTGGGTCCGACCCCACGCGACTGGATCGACGCGATCGAGACCGCGCTGGGGCCGCGGGTGTCGGATTCGCGCCGGATCGAGGCCGCCCGCGCGGCGGTGCGCATCGCACAGGCCGAGGGATGGCGTGACGGGCGCTATGCCTTCAGCCTGTTCGTGCTGGGCCGCCTGACGCTGGGGGTCGAGCCCGAGGTCGCGCTGTCGGCCTTTCTTCAGGCGGGCAGCTTCTATTCCTCGACCCCGGGGATGGAGATCCAGGCGGCGCATGTCGCGATGCAACTTTCGGCCTTCGCCCTTTCGGCCGGGCAGGCCGATGCCGCGATCGACATCGTCAACGCCCATCTGCGCGACGTGGCGCGGGCCGAGAACGCGGCCCTTCTGGCCACGCTTCTGTTCGTGAAGGCCGAGGCGCTGGAGCTTGAGAACCGGCCGGCCGAGGCACGGGAGGTGCTGCTCGACAGTCTGGGCTGGGCCCGGTATGGCTTCGGCCCCGAGGCCGAGGTGCGGCAGCGCGCGGGCGAGATCGCCGCGCTGAGCCCGCGGTCGCGGCAGGTGGCGACGGGACCGACGGTGGTGCCGGTTGAGACGGGGTCGGGATCATGATCGTGCTGGCGGGCTTTCTGGGCGGGGCGCTTTACGGGGCCCTGCTGGCGCGCAAGCGCGAGGGCACGCGCCTTGACATGGCGCAGTACGCAGCCGGCTTCGCGATCGCCTTCGGGCTGCTGGGGCTGTTCCTGACCATCTTCCTCGAGCGCATGGCCTGACGCGGCGGGGTTCAGGGGGCTCTGCCCCCGCCGCGCCTTGGCGGCGCGACCCCCCCGGGATACTTTGACCAAGAAGAACCCCCGTCCGGGAGACCTCCGAAAGGGCCGATCCGTGTTCCTGCCATTCTTCGAAGCCCTGAGGTCCGAGGGCGTGCCGGTGTCGCTGCGCGAGTTCCTCGACTTTCTCGGCGCGCTGCGCGCCAGGGTGGCGAACGACGACACCGAGGGCTTCTATCACCTGGCGCGGGCGGCGATGGTGAAGGACGAGCGCCACCTCGACCGGTTCGACCGCGCCTTCGCGAAAAGCTTCGGCGGGCTCGAGGCGGTGTCGCTGTCCGCGCTGATCGAGGCGGCCGATCTGCCGGCGGATTGGCTGCGCAAACTGGCCGAGCGCCACCTGACCGACGCGGAGAAGGCCGCCGTCGAAGCTGCGGGCGGCTTCGAGGCGCTGATGGAGCGGCTGCGCGCCCGTCTGCGCGAGCAGGAGGGCCGCCACCAGGGCGGGTCGAAATGGATCGGGACCGCCGGCACCTCGCCCTTCGGGGCCTATGGCTACAACCCCGAGGGCGTGCGGATCGGGCAGGACGAAAGCCGCCACCGGCGCGCGGTCAAGGTCTGGGACCGGCGCGAGTTCCGCAACCTTGACGACACGGTCGAGCTGGGCACGCGCAACATCAAGGTGGCGATGAAGCGCCTGCGCCGGTGGGCGCGCGACGGCGCGGTGGAAGAGCTTGACCTTGACGGCACGATCCGGGCGACGGCGCACCAGGGCTGGCTGGACGTCCGGACCCGGCCGGAACGGCGCAACGCGGTCAAGGTGCTGCTGTTTCTCGACGTGGGCGGGTCGATGGACGCCCATGTGAAGGTGGTCGAGGAGCTGTTCTCGGCCGCGCGGGGCGAGTTCCGGCATCTGGAGCATTTCTATTTCCACAACTGCCTTTACGAGGGTGTCTGGCGCGACAACCGCCGCCGCTGGGACCGGCAGACGCCGACCTGGGAGGTGCTGCGCACCTATGGCGCGGACTGGAAGTGCATCTTCGTGGGCGATGCCGCGATGTCGCCTTACGAGATCGCCATGCCCGGGGGCGCGAACGAGCACTGGAACGCCGAGGCGGGCGAGGTCTGGCTGCGGCGCGCGCGCGACCAGTGGCCGGCGCATCTGTGGATCAACCCGGTGCCAGAGGCGACCTGGCGCTGGAGCCAGTCGACGGACATGATCCGCGCGATCTTCGGGCCCGAGCGCATGGTGCCGATGACACTTCAGGGGCTTGACCGGGGCATGCGGGTGCTGGGCCGATGATCGGGCATCTGTGGGCGCGCCACCGCTGGCTGCTTCTGGGCTTTCTGGTCGCGAGCGCGCTTGCGCTGGTCTTCACCGCGCGCGCCCTGGTCCTCGCGGCCTACTGGAGCGAACACCGCGACGAGGCGATCGCCGGCTGGATGACGCCGGGCTATGTCGGACACAGCTGGAACGTGCCGCCCGAGGTGGTGGGCGCGGCGCTTGGGCTGCGCCGCGAAGACGGCGCGCGGCGCCTGACCCTGACCGAGATCGCGGCGGCGCAGGGGGTTCCGGTGGCGGACCTGGCCCGGGACCTCGAGACCGCGATCGCCGCCTTCCGGGGCGCGCCATGACCGAGCTTTTCTTCTCGCTCGTGTCGACCTACGGCGCGCTGGTGATCGGCGTCACGACCTTCCTGTCCTGCCTCGCGCTGCCGATCCCGTCGTCCTTCGTGATGCTGGCCGGCGGGGCCTTCGTCGCCTCGGGCGACCTGACGCTGCTGGCGGTCGTGGGGGCGGCCTATGCCGGGGCGGTGATCGGCGACCAGGCGGGCTATCGCGCGGGGCGCTACGGCGGGCAACGGCTTGAGACGCGGATCGCGCAGGTGCCGGCGCGGGCGGCGCTTGTGGCGCGCGCGCGCGCCTTCGTTGCGCGCTGGGGGGCGGCGGGGGTCTTCTTCTCGACCTGGCTGGTGGCGCCGCTTGGACCGTGGGTCAACGTGGCGGCAGGGGCCACCGGCATGGGCGCGGTGCGCTTCACCTTCTGGGACGCGCTGGGCGAGGCGATCTGGGTCGCGATCTACGTGGGCCTTGGCTATGCCTTCGCGGCCAACATCGACGCGCTGGCGGGGCTTCTGGGCAATGCCGTGGCCGCGATCACGGCGGCGGCCGTGGCGGCGGGTCTGGGCCTCCTGCTGCTGCGCGCGGCGCGGACCCGTCCGTGAGGTCCCTCTCTGCCGCGTCGCCATTGCCGGCGGGCCGGTTCCGCCCCATATCCCGCAGATGCTGAAGTTCACGCCGATCCTTCTTGCGATCCTCTACGCGCTGGCGATGTACCGCCTGTCGGCCTGGCGCACCGCGCGCGAGCTTGACGCGCGCTCGACCGAGCTGGCCGACCCGGTGCTGAAGTCGCTGACCGACCGGATGGCGGCGGCGCTCGACCTCAAGCGGATCAAGGTCCACATCTACGAGGTCGATCCGGTGAACGGGCTGGCCGCGCCGGATGGGCGCATTTTCATCACCCGGGGCTTCTATCGCAAATACCGCAACGGCGAGGTCACGGCCGAGGAACTGGCCAGCGTGATCGCGCATGAACTGGGGCATGTGGCACTGGGCCATTCGCGGCGGCGGATGATCGACTTTTCGGGCCAGAACGCCCTGCGCACCGCGCTGGCGATGGCGCTTGCGAAGGTCCTGCCGGGGTTCGGCATCCTGATCGCCAACTCGATCGCCGCCCTTCTGGCCGCGCGCCTGTCACGCGCGGACGAATACGAGGCCGACGCCTATGCCTCGGCGCTGCTGGTCAAGGCCGGGATCGGGACGGCGCCGCAGAAATCGCTGTTCACCAAGCTCGAGGCGTTGACCCAGACGCGCGCGGGGTCGGTGCCGGCCTGGATGATGAGCCACCCCAAGACCGACGAGCGTATCCGGGCGATCGAGGCGCTTGAAGCGCGCTGGACGCCGGTTCCGAAGACCTAGCCGGCAAGCGCCTTGCCCAAGCGCGGCAGGCGCGCCTTCTTCAAAAGCCGCCGCGTGGGCCAATCCTCGCCCGACAGCCGTTCGGCCTCGAGCCGGACGTCGTCCACGACGCGGGCGACGGTGTCGGGGGCCTCGGACCAGAGCCGCCAGAGAAACGCGTCCGCGTCGGTGCGCGCGAGGCCTTCGAAGGTCAGAAGCCCGCGCGGAAAATCGGCGCGGTTCTGCGTGACGAGGACATCCGCCGACCCGGCAATGGCGGCGGCCAGGACGTGGACGTCGGCCGCGTCGGGCAGGTGCAGGCGCGCCTCGTCGGCGGCCCTGGGCCGGACCAGGGCGCGGGGAAACCGCGCGCCCAGACGCGCGATCTCGCCCTCGGCCAGGGCCAGATCGGCCGGACCGCCGCGCGCGGCGACATGGCGCCATTCGTCCAGGATGCGGGGCGACCAGAGCGGCTGGTAAAGGCCGGCCGCCGCGCAGCCCAGAAGGATCTCGCGCATCACCGTGGGGTAAAGCACGTTGGTGTCGAGAAGCGCCTTCACCCGTCCAGCCGGAACGCCAGCGCCTTGAGATAGCCCGACTCGGCCAGTTGCGGCAGCTGCGGGTGATCGGGGCCGGCGAAGCCCGTGTGCAGAAGTTGCGCCTGGCGCCCTGCCCGACCGATCCCGCGGGTGCAGGCGGTGCGGAACTTCGCAAGGTCGGCGGCGTGCGAACACGAACACAGCACCAGATAGCCCCCGGGCGCGACCAGCGCCGCGGCCAGCCGGGCCACCCGTTCGTAGGCGCGCAGACCTGCGTCAAGCGCCTTGCGCGATGGCGCGAAGGCGGGCGGGTCGCAGACCACAAGATCGAAAAGGGCCGCCTCCTGCCCCAGTGCCTCGAGCGTGGCGAAGGCGTCGCCCGGGCGTGTCTCGAAACGGTCGGACAGGCCCATGCGGCTGGCGCCTTCGCGGGCCAGGGCCAGCGCGGGGTCCGAGGAATCGACCGCCAGCGCGCGATCGGCCCCACCCGCCAATGCGGCCAGCGCGAAGCCGCCCACATGCGAGAAGACGTCCAGAACGCGCGCGCCGCGGGCCAGACCGGCCGCGAAGGCGTGGTTCGGGCGCTGGTCGTAGAAAAGGCCCGTCTTCTGACCGCCCAGAAGGTCGGCCATGTAGATCGCCCCGTTCATCGGAACCGGCACGGGGCCGTCGAGCGCGCCGCACAGGATCTTCGTCTCGGCGTCGAGCCCCTCGAGCGTCCGCGCCCGCCCGCCGGCGTTCTTGACGACCGTGGCGGCGCCGGTCTCGGCCCGCAGCGCCTCGACCAGCGCATCGAGGCGCACCTCGGCCCAGGCGGCGTTCGGCTGCACCACGAGCGCGTCGCCGAAACGGTCGACGACGACGCCGGGAAGACCGTCGGCCTCGGCGTGGATCAGGCGGTAGAAGGGCGCGTCGAAGAGGCGCGCACGCAGGGCCAGCGCGCGGGCGACGCGGGTTCGGAACCAGTCCGCGTCGATCTGCGCGGCGGTGTCGCGGTCGAGCATCCGCGCGAAGAGCTTCGAGGCGGGGTTGACCGCGACAAGGCCCATGTCGTTGCGCGCGTCGTCCTGAAGCACGGCGATCGTGCCCGGCGCAAGCGCCCGGGTCCGCCGGTCGGCGACGACCTCGTTGTCATAGACCCAGGGAAAGCCGTGGCGGATGGCCTGCGCCGCGGCCTTGGGGTTCAGCCGGACGACCGGCAGATCGGATGCTGTCATGGCCGCGCTTTAGCGCGTTGCCCGTGCCGAGGGAAGGGCGGTGGATGCGCCGCCCCCTGCCCTTGCCGGGCGCCTGTGGACTAGCGCCCCGCCGCCGTCGGCGAGGGATCGCGCAGTTCGGCCACGATGACGCGGGCCAGATGATCCACCACCGTGACCCGCTCGGTCTGCCCGGCGCGGTCGGCGGCAAGTGCCTGAGACCCGCCAAGCGCCGGGGCATCGGCGCTGACCAGGCGCGGGCCTTCGATGACCGCGCCGGTGCGGGGGTCGGTCACGGTCAGCACGAAGCGGATCGAATGCACGCCGCCCACGCTGTAGCGCGCCTTCTCGGTCAGCGAATGGAAGCGCCGCACCTCGACCTGTACCCGCACGTCGCGGCTGCCGGTCAGGGTGGCCACGCCGCGCCCCATCCCCTCTTCGAAGATGCGCTGGACCTGCTGGAAGCGGTCGCCGTAGGGCTCGCCCCGCCAGACGATGTCGGCGCGGGGGTAATAGGCGTTCTCCTCCGAGACGGTCAGCGTGCGCGGCACCTCGACCGACAGGGCGACGACGTCATAATCGCGCACGGCCGGCGGCGCGATGCCGCCGATGTCACGGTCCTGAAACGGGGACGCGCAGGCCGCGAGAAGACACGCGGACGACAGGACGATCCCTCGCCGGGTGAACATGGAAAACGCTCCCGCCCCGAAAACCACACATGGCCGCGAAGCATCGGTCACGGAAGGGTCGCTGAAAAGCGAAAACCCGGCGCCGGGCCGGGTTTTCGTCGCGCTATGGCAGGGAAATCACGCCGTGTGGGCGTTCAGTCGGGGCGCACGGCGGCGCAGAAGACGGTCGCGCAGGCCGCGCATGGCCTGGCTGAAGGCCTCGGCGCGCAGGCGGCGCGCTTCGCGTTCGATCGCGTGGATGTCGATCGGCTGGTCGAATTGGTGTTTCATGCTCGTCACTCTCGAATTGGTCAGGGTCATCGTGCTACCCTCCCTTGACCGAGGACCTAGTCGCTGCAGCGCGGCATAACCAGCGCCGCATCGGCAAAGCCGCCATGCGCAGGGCGCAACGGCGCTGGCGGACCATCGGTAGCCTCGCGCCGCCGGGATGTTGTTAGCGCTAACAAACCGTGCTAGAGACGCCGCAACCGCATTTGGGAGATGACCGATGGCTCTGAACCCCACGATCGAACGCGTCACCGAGCGAATCATCGCCCGCAGCCGTGGCCCGCGCCAGCGCTACCTCGACCGCATGTCCGCGCAGGTCGAGGCGGGCGTGAAGCGCGCGCACCTGAGTTGCGGCAACCAGGCCCATGCCTATGCCGCGATGGGCGGCGACAAGGCCACCCTTGCCGGGGACCGCGCGCCGAACCTTGGCATCGTGACCGCCTACAACGACATGCTGTCGGCCCACCAGCCGTTCGAGACCTACCCCCAGCGCATCAAGGCCGCCGCGCGCGCGGTGGGCGCCACGGCGCAGGTCGCGGGCGGGGTTCCGGCGATGTGCGACGGGGTCACGCAGGGCCAGACGGGGATGGAGCTGAGCCTGTGGTCGCGCGACGTGATCGCGCTGGCCGCCGGCGTGGCGCTGTCGCACAACACCTTCGACGCGGCGGTCTATCTGGGCGTCTGCGACAAGATCGTGCCGGGCCTTGTCATCGCGGCGGCGACCTTCGGACATATCCCCTCGGTCTTCCTGCCGGCCGGGCCGATGACCAGCGGGCTGCCGAACGACGAGAAGGCGAAGGTGCGCCAGCAATTCGCCGCGGGCGAAGTGGGCCGCGACCGCCTGATGGAGGCCGAGATGGCGTCCTACCACGGGCCGGGCACCTGCACCTTCTACGGCACCGCGAACACCAACCAGATGCTGATGGAGTTCATGGGCCTCCACCTGCCCGGCGCCTCGTTCGTGAACCCGAACACGCCACTGCGCGACGCGCTGACCGATGCGGGCGCGAAGCGCGCACTGGAAATCACACACATGGGCAATGACTTCCGGCCCGTCTTCGACATTCTGGATGAACGTGCCTTCGTCAACGGGATCGTCGGACTGATGGCCACCGGCGGGTCGACCAACCTTGTCATCCACCTGCCCGCGATGGCGCGGGCGGCAGGGGTGATCCTTGACATCGAGGATTTCGCCGACCTCTCGGAGGCGACGCCGCTGATGGCCAAGGTCTATCCCAACGGGCTTGCGGACGTGAACCATTTCCACGCCGCGGGCGGACTTGGCTTCATGATCGGCGAACTGCTGGAGGCGGGCCTTTTGCATCCCGACACCAAGACCGTGGCGGGCGACGGCCTGGCGCTTTACACCGCCGAGCCACGGCTGAAGGACGGCGCCCTGACGTGGGAGCCCGGCGCGGGCGCCACGCTGAACGACCGCATCCTGCGCCCCGCGCACGACCCCTTCCAACCTTCGGGCGGGCTCAAGCGGCTGCAGGGCAACCTAGGGCTTGGAGTGATGAAGGCCTCGGCCGTGAAGCCCGAGCACCACGTGATCGAGGCGCGGGCCCGCGTCTTCCACGACCAGGACGCCGTGAAGGCCGCGTTCAAGGCGGGCGACTTCACCGAGGACACGGTGGTCGTGGTGCGCTTCCAGGGGCCGAAGGCCAACGGCATGCCCGAGCTTCATTCGCTGACGCCGACGCTGGCGGTGCTTCTTGACCGGGGGCTCAAGGTCGCGCTGGTGACCGACGGGCGCATGTCGGGGGCAAGCGGCAAGGTCCCGGCCGCGATCCACGTCTGCCCCGAGGCCGCCGAGGGCGGGCCGATCGCCCGGATCCGGGATGGCGACCTGGTGCGGGTCGATGCGGTGGCCGGCACGCTTGAGGTGCTCGAGCCCGGCTTCGCCGACCGCGCGCCGGTCACGGCCGACCTGTCGGCCAATGGCTTTGGACTTGGGCGCGAGTTGTTCGAGGTGTTCCGGGCGACCTGCTCGGGCACGGCCGAGGGCGCAAGCGTCGTCGTCAGGTGACGCGCGCCGCCGTCGGATGTATCCCACGCAGGACAGGATCAGGGAGAGACGCGATGACACCACGGGACGCAAGCCGGCAACTGGCCGAGGTCTGCGGACTGGCGCCGGTCATCCCGGTGCTGGTGGTCGAGCGCGCCGACATCGCCCGCGCGCTGGCGCAGGCGCTGGTTTCGGGCGGTCTGCCGGCGCTCGAGGTGACGCTGCGCACCCCGGCTGCCCTTGACGTGATCCGCGAGATGCGCGCCGTCCCCGGCGGCGTGGTGGGCGCGGGCACGCTTCTGACGCCGGGCGACATCGCGGCGGCGAAGGCGGCGGGCGCGCTGTTCGGCGTCTCGCCAGGGGCCACGCAGACGCTGGTGGACGCGGCTGAAGAGATCGGCCTGCCGCTGCTGCCCGGCGCAGCCACCGCCAGCGAGGCGATGTGGCTGCTGGAGCGCGGCTACAGCGTGCAGAAGTTCTTCCCGGCCGAGGCCGCGGGCGGGGCGAAGGCGCTGAAGGCCATCGGCGCGCCGATTCCGCAGGTCCGCTTCTGCCCCACGGGCGGCGTCACGCTGGCCAACGCCCCCGAGTACCTGAGCCTGTCGAACACGCTTTGCGTGGGCGGCAGTTGGGTCGCCCCGAAAGAGCTGGTCGAGGCCGGCGACTGGGACGGGATCGAGGCGCTGGCCGCCGAGGCGGCGCGGCTGGCGCGCTAGGGCGGGCCCGGGCCGCCGACGAACCGCTCCGCCAGATATCGAATCTGATCGACGCCGGCGACCTCAGCGACGCGCGGCTTGCGCCGCGTGTTGCACATCCCGCCGGTGCTGCGGGTCCTCGAGGTCCAGCCAAAGTCGGCCGTCGCGGTATCCGCCGCGCACCAGCACGCCCCGCTCGCGAAGATGCGGGTGCTGATCGACCCAGTCCCGGTAGCGGTCGTTCGTCACGACCCGCGCCTCCATGTCCCGCGAGGCCGCAAGGATGGTGGCGTCCGCCGGCGTTCCCTTGTCCACGACCATGACATGCTTCGCGGGAAGATCGAGCAGCCGCGCGAAATCACGGTCGTGAAGATAGCGGCCGGCAATCAGGTACCCGGCGTTCGCATCGAAAACGACGCCGGGGGCGAAACCCTGCGCGACGAGATACCGGACAACCTCGCGCACGGTTTCGATCCTGGGCGTGTCGTCTGCCCAGTACATGACGTTCGAGCCGTCGACCACGATGGCGTTCGGCGGGACGTCTCGCGCCGACGACGGCCGGGCGCGCCTGGCCCGAACCAGAAGATAGAGGCTTGCCACAAGGGCCGGGCCGGCAATCAGCAGAAGATCCGTCATTCCGGGAAGCACAAGCGCAACCGCCACGGCAGCCAGGGAAAGAAGACAAAGAACAGCCGGGACAATCATCATGCGAACCTGGTGCTGGCAAAGCCGTCCACCACGCTGGCCGGCGGCGACCTCCTTGGGCGGCGGGTGGTTGTGCATCATGCCGAATGGGCGCACCGCCGCAAGACACATCGCGCGCCCACCGGCCCGGCAATGCCGCGACGGCGGCAGGTCGTCGTGCGCGCCAGGTGGTCCTTGCGCCCGCCGACCAGGACGGGATCAAGGCGTTGACCGGCGACGCAGTCCCCGCCTGCCTTCTAGGACGCCGACACGGTCTCGGGGCCGTCCGGCCCGTGCCCGCCGGGCAGGCTTCGGTTCCGTGGCGCAGACCGCAGCACCCGCGACCAGTGCTTGTCGAGCGCGAAGGTCCAGTCGGACGGGGTCGCGCGAAGAAGCTCGGCAAGGCCGTCGACCCATTCCTGCGTCATGTCGACCAGGTCGTCCCGTGGCGGGACGGCCTGATGCAGCAGAAGGCTGATCCTGTCGGGCCCCTGCCCGACCATCGCCGGAAGAACGGGCACGCCCGCGCTGCGCGCAAGGCGTGCGGGCCAGGCCGCGGCGCCGACCGCCTCGCCGAAGGCCACGACCCGCACGAGGTCGGCGGCGGCGTCGACGGGACCTTCCGGCGCGCGGGAAATCCGGTCGACCACGCCCATGACGATCTTGCCGTCCTTCAGCGCGCGAAGGATCAGCCGCGTGACCGCGACCGGCGGCTCGTTCCGGGCGTCGATGATCGGGCAGCCCACCTGTTCGTACATCGCCCTCTGGGCGGCCGCGCGGGCCGGGTTCCGCGGCAACCGCACGATCGCGAGCATGGGATAGTGCTGCGCGAGGCCGCGCGCCATCGGGACCGAGGCATGGGCGTGCGGCAGCGCAAGAAGCACCCCGCCCGTCGCGAGAATCGCGTCGAGCCGCGCCCGGTCAGGGATGTCGAGCAGGCCGTCGATCTCGGCCGTGAAGCCGTGCCGCACCCGTTCGGCGCGATCGACGCCCAGCATCAGGTTCCGGACGAAGGTGCCGAACAGCGTCCCCGGCGCGCCGCACCCGGCCTGGCGTGCCAGCCCCGCGAAGGTCGGACGAACGGTGTTGCCGGGAAGCAGATAGGCGCCCCAGAGGATCGAGCCCATCAGCCGATAGACGACGGCCCGGACCGGCCGCGGCTGCCGCGCCAGCCATCCCGCGCCGCGGTCATAGACGGCGAATGCCCGATCCTTGGTTCTGGAAAACCCCATGCGCGCCCGCCCCCTCATCCCGCCTGTGCCCGGACCAGACACGCGGAAGACCGCCCCCAGATCGGTCCTTCCCCCAATGTGCGCCCGGCGTTCGGCCGCGCGGCACGAAACGCATCATCGGCGCCGTGCGCGGCCCCCGGCCGGCCCTAGTCGGTCACCCTGCCCCGCCGCCCGCCGCGACGCCCCGTGCGATCCCATTGCGCAAGGCCGTCGCGCAGCACGCGCGTCATCGGATGGTCCGGCGCGGCCGGGCCGTAGCGGTCGAGAAGGGTCGCGACGTGGGCGCGGGTATCCTCGCCCTGCGGCACGCCGATCGCCCAGTCGAGGAAGATCGACCGGCATTCGGGCTCGCTGATCCCCTCGATCACATAGGCCTCGCGGATCAGGCCGCGCGGGTCGATCGGGTCCTTGGGCGAAGCGGGCTGGGGCATGGCAGGGTCCAGGCAGGTTTTCCCGCACTTACTCCGGACCGGCCGCGCTGCCAAGCACGGCGTCGAGGATTGCCGCGGCGGCGTGACCCGCGTGCTCCATCCGGGCCGTCAGATCGTCAAGATCCTCGGCCCCCGCCGTCGCGGACAGGAAGCGCCGCGCCCCGTCGCCCAGCGTCTCGGGCGTGTTGGCGCCGGGGCCGATCAGACGCGCGGCCGACTGCACCTGCCAGAACAGCCGGTGCGCCGCCGTCAGCGTCTCGCGCGCGGCGGGGTCGATCCCCAGCGCACCGGCGCCCGCGCGCAGCTGCTCGCGCACCCGCCGCGCGGGACTGCCCGCCAGAAGCGCGCCGGCCTGGGCCAGAAGCGCGATGTCCTGCAGCCGGCCAGGCCCGAACTTGGGATCGAGCGGCCCCTGCGACGGTTTCGCGTTGGCCAGGCGGCGGCGCATGTCGGCCACATCCGCCAGCACCTTCGCGCGGTCGTGCGGGCGCGTCAGGATCTCGGTCCGCACGGCCTCGACCTCGTCGCCCAGGGCGCCATCGCCGGCGATGGCGCGGGCGCATGTCAGGGCCAGATGCTCCCAGGTCCAGGCCTCTTCGCTTTGATAGGTGCGAAAGGCGCTCAGTGCGGTCGCGACCGGGCCCTGCCGTCCCGAGGGGCGCAGCCGCATGTCGACCTCGTAAAGCCGTCCTTCGGGCAGTTGCGCGGTGATCGCGGTGACGAAGGCCTGGGTCAGGCGCGCGTAGTAGGTGCGCGCGGGCAGCGGGCGGCGGCCGTCCGAGGTCTCGACCTCCTGGGGGTCATAGATCGCGATCAGGTCGAGGTCCGAGGTGGCCGTCAGCCGCCCCGCCCCGAGCGAACCAAGGCCAAGGAAGGCCACGCCCCGGCCCGGGGGCGCGCCGTGCTTGCGCGCGAATTCGGCGATCACGGGCCCGGCCAGCGCCGACAGCACCGCCGCGGCCAGGTCGGCGTATTGCGCGCCCGCCGTCTCGGCGTCGATCAGCCCGCGCAGCAGGTGCACGCCCACCCGGAAGTGCCATTCGCGCCGCCAGATCCGTGCGAAGTCGAGCTGACGTTCGTAATCGTCGATCTCGGCCAGACGCCGCGCCAGGTCGGCCGCAAGCGCCGCCTGCCCCGGCCACGCCTCGAAGAAGGT
Source organism: Saliniferula longa (assembly GCF_050789285.1). Taxonomy (NCBI): domain Bacteria; kingdom Pseudomonadati; phylum Pseudomonadota; class Alphaproteobacteria; order Rhodobacterales; family Roseobacteraceae; genus Saliniferula; species Saliniferula longa. Next base: position 75,926 of record NZ_JBOUVX010000003.1, read on the forward strand.
GCCGCCGATGACCGCGTCGAAGACGCCCGAGTTCCGGGCGAGAAAGCGCGCCAGTTCGGGCGAGACATCGGCGATGTCGACGATCAGGTCGACAAGCTGCGGATTCGAATCGAATAGCGCAAAGAGCTGCACCCCGGCGGGCAGCCCGGCGAGGAAGCCGTCGATATGGGCCAGCGCCTCGTCGGGGTTGGTGACCTTGGACAGCCGCGCAAGCAGCGCCGGCCGGACCCGGCTGAACAGGTCGACCGCCCGACGCGACCGCAGCGCGGGATAGCTGGGCCAGCGGGCGACGATGGCCCTGGCGGTCTCGCTCAGTTCGGGCGCGGTCGCGCGCGGCTGGGCGGGCGCGAAGAAATCGTCGGTCAGGTCCGACACCCGCGCCAGCCGCTGGGCGATTTCGCCGCGCAGATCCTCGACCGTGCGGCCCATGAGGCAGGCGATGCGGGCGAAGCCCTCATCGTCCTTTGGCAGGCGCGCGGTCTGCTGGTCGTCGACCATCTGCACGCGATGCTCGACCTCGCGGTGGGCGCGATAGTCGGCGGTCAGCGTCACCGCCGCCTCGCCCTCGACCCAGCCCTTTTCGGCCAGTTTCGCCAGCGCCCCGACCGTGTCGCGCAGGCGCAACTCGGGGTCGCGCCCCCCGGCGATGAGCTGGCGGGTCTGGGTGAAGAACTCGATCTCGCGGATGCCGCCGGGACCAAGCTTCATGTCATAGCCGGGCAGGCCCGCTTTTCCCGACAGGCCCTTGTGCTCGCGAATGCGCATCCGCATGTCCTGCGTGTCCTGGATCGCCGCATAGTCGAGGTGCCGGCGCCAGACGAAGGGCGCGATTCGTTCGAGGTAGGCCTCGCCCCGCGCAACGTCGCCGGCGGCCGGCCGCGCCTTGATATGCGCCGCCCGTTCCCAGGTGCGCCCCATGCTTTCGTAATAGCGCTCGGCCGCCTCCATCGGCAGGCAGACCGGCGTCACCGAGGCGTCGGGACGCAGCCGCAGGTCGGTGCGGAAGACATAGCCGTCGGCCGTCAGGTCCGACAGCACCTGCGCCATGGTGCGGGTGGCGCGCACGAAGCCGGCGCGCGCGTCGAGATAGTCGGCCCGCGCATAGAGATCGGCGTCGAACAGGCAGATCAGGTCGATGTCCGACGAATAGTTCAGCTCGAACGCGCCCATCTTGCCCATGGCGATGGCTACCATGCCGCCCGCCCGCAGCCCGTCGCCGTTCTTCGGCGCGGGGATCTTCCCGCGCCGGATCAGCCCGCCCACAAGCGCGGTGATCGTGCGGTCGACGGCGGCATCGGCGAACGCGGTCAGCGCGCCCGTGACTTCTTCCAGCGACCAGACGCCCCCCAGATCGGCAAGCGCGGTCAGAAGCGCCAGACGCCGCCGCGCCAGGCGAAGCCCGGGCTTCAGGTCGCCTTCCTCGAGGGCCGCCACATCGGCCAGGATGCCCGCGCGCGCGGCCTCGGGGCTGGCGGCCAGCATGGGCGCCGCCCAGTCCCGCTCGCGCTGGAGCAGCCCCTTCAGGAAGGGGCTCGATCCCCCTGCCCCGGTCACAAGGTCCACAAGCCCCGGCGCCAGATCGCCATAGCCCTCGGCCGCCTCGCGGCCACGCGCGGCGTCGAACGCCACGGGCCCGCGCGTCAGTCGACCATCGAAGGAACCGGGGTCTTGCGTCATGGGCCAGGCTTCGTCATGTCAGAGTGAAGGCTAGAAAGGGCAAGGGCGATGAGCAAGAGCCTCAGACGAGTCGAGGCGGCACTGGCAGAGGCGGGCCTTGCGGCGCGCGTCCTCGAGATGGCCGAAGGAACCCGCACCGCCGAGGACGCGGCGCGCGCGGCGGGCTGCGCCCTCGACCAGATCGCGAAGTCGATCATCTTTCGCGGCGACGCCTCTGGGCATGTGGTGCTGTTCCTGACCGCAGGCGGCAACCGCGTCGACGCCGCGAAGGCCGCCGCCGCCGCAGGGCAGCCACTGGGGCGGGCCGACGCCGACTTCGTGCGCGCCGAGACCGGCTTCGCCATCGGCGGCGTGGCGCCGGTCGGGCACCTGACCGCGCCCGCCACTTTCTTCGATCCCCGGCTGCTGGACTTCGACGTGGTCTGGGCGGCCGCCGGAACGCCGCGCCATGTCTTTGCCGTGGATCCCCGTGATCTTTTGCGGGTGACGGGCGCGCAAGTCGCTGATTTCACGACCTGATCGAGAAAATGTAAATTTCCTTCACATCAGCCCTTGAACCGGCGGGGCGGCGTCCTGATATCTGCGATGTGAAAAGGCTTCACATCGAGACGCAACATTCGACCGGGAGAGTCCCATGACCACAGCTACCGCCGAGTACCCGGCCCGCCCGAACTGGTTCGCGCGCGCCGAGGCCTGGCTTGACGACAAGGGCAAGGCGGCGTGGATCGCCGTCATGGTCCTTGGTTTCATCTTCTTCTGGCCCGTGGGCCTTGCCCTTCTGGCCTACATGATCTGGAGCAAACGCATGTTCAACGGAAGCTGCGCCAAAGGCGGCTACGGCCGCGCCCGCCACGCCCATACCGCCTTCCGGTCCTCGGGCAACACGGCCTTCGACGCCTACAAGTCCGAAACGCTGCGCCGGCTTGAGGAAGAGCAAAGCGCCTTCGAGGACTTCCTCAAGCGCCTGCGCGAGGCCAAGGACAAGGCCGAGTTCGACCAGTTCATGGACGACCGCACCCGCAAGATGCGCGAAGCGCGCGACGCGTCCACCGACCGCCCGGTCGAGGCCTGAGCGCCTTGAGTGACGGCAGGACAGGCAGACCCACCGTCCCCCCGGGGCTGCCGCGTCCGCCCCTGCCCCGCCCGGACCCTCGTCCGGACGGGGCGAAACGCCCCTGACCCCTGTTGACCCCCCGCGAAAGCCCACAGACCATGACCATGACCCACGACCCCTTCCCCGCCTCGGGCCTGCCCGACCCCATCGTCCAGGCCGAGTTCTATCAGGACGTGCCCGTCAAGCGCCTGATCGCCTGGGTGGCCGACACCGTCGCGATCGTGGCCCTGACCGCGGTGGTCGTGCTGTTTACCGCCTTCACCGCGCTGTTCTTCCTGCCGCTTGCCTTCCTCGCGGTGGGCTTTCTCTACCGCTGGGTGACGCTGGCCAATCGCTCGGCCACGCCGGGGATGCGGCTTGTCGCGATCGAGATTCGCGCCGGCGACGGCGGGCGGCTGGATCCGACGCTCGCGGGGCTGCACACGCTGGGCTACACGGTGTCGATGGCGATCTTCCCGCTTCAGCTGATCTCGATCGCGCTGATGCTGATGACCGAGCGCCGGCAGGGCCTGACCGACCACGTGCTGGGCACCGCCGCGCTGAACCGCGCCGCGGGGACCTGACCCCCCGATTTTGGGGGATTGGCGTGACGTCAAGGGCTTGTTAACGTCACGCCGACCAGACGCCAGGCTGCCCCATGCGCCATACGCTGCCAATCGCGCCGCAGTTTTACGTGACGGCCCCTCAACCCTGCCCCTATCTTCAGGGGCGGATGGAGCGCAAGTTGTTCACCGCGCTGCAGGGCGAATACGCCGAACGCCTGAACGACAGCCTTTCGAAGCAGGGCTTCCGCCGCAGCCAGAACGTGCTTTACCGCCCCTCATGCGCGGAATGCTCGGCTTGTTTATCGGCGCGAATCCGGGTCGCCGACTTCGCGCCGTCGCGGTCGCAGAAGCGCACGCTCAAGCGCAACGCGCGCCTGCGGCGCGAGGCGACCTCGCCCTGGGCCACCGAAGAACAGTATGCGCTGTTCCGCGCCTACCTTGACAGCCGGCACGCCGACGGCGGCATGGCCGACATGGACATCTTCGAATTCGCCGCGATGATCGAAGAGACGCCGATCCGAAGCCGGGTCGTCGAATACAAGGACGACACCGACGACGGCCGCCTTGCCGCCGTATGCCTGACCGACGTGCTCGATGACGGGCTGAGCATGGTCTATTCGTTCTACGACCCCGCGCTGGTGGCCGACAGCCTTGGCACCTACGTCATCCTCGACCACGTCGAGATCGCGCGCGAGGCGGGTCTGCCCTATGTCTATCTCGGCTACTGGGTGCCCGGCAGCCCGAAGATGGGCTACAAGGCCAAGTTCTCGGCGCTCGAGATCTACAGCGGGGGCGAATGGCGCGATCTGGGCAGCCCGTCGCAATATTCCTCGGACACGCATCCGCTGTCGACCGACCCGATCGCCGAACAGGTGGCGCGGATCAGCCTGCCCGACACCCGGCCCACGGGCGGGTGAGGCGCCGCGTCTCGGAAATCGCGCTGTTGGTGCCGGACTACGAGGCGGCCATCGCCTTCTATGTCGGCGTGCTGGGGTTCGACCTGCGCAGCGACATCGACCTTGGGGCCGGAAAGCGATGGGTGACCGTCGCGCCCGAGGGCGCCGAAACGGCACTGCTTCTGGCGCGCGCCGCCGATGACCGTCAGCGCGCCGCCATTGGCGCGCAGGCGGGCGGGCGCGTCGCCTTCTTCCTCGAGACCGACGACTTCCCCCGTGACCACCGGCAGATGACGGATCGCGGCGTGATCTTTGAAGAGGCGCCGCGACACGAGGACTACGGCATCGTCGCCGTCTGGCGCGACCCGTTCGGCAACCGCTGGGACCTGTTGCAGAGGCGGTAGGCCCGGGCCTATCCGCCCAGCAGGTTGGGCACGATCGTCACGATGTCGGGGAACAGCCACAGGATGCCCAGCCCCACGATCTGGATCAGCACGAAGGGCACGATGCCGCGATAGATGTGGCCCGTGGTGATTCCCGCAGGCGCCACGCCGCGCAGGTAGAACAGCGCGAATCCGAAGGGCGGCGTCAGGAAGCTGGTCTGCAGGTTCACCGCGATCATGATCGTCACCCATTTCGGATCGAGCGTGCCTCCATAGATGACCGGCCCAACGATCGGGACGACGATGTAGATGATCTCGAGGAAATCCAGCACGAAGCCCAGGATGAAGAGCACCAGCATCACCAGCAGGAACACCACCAGTTCGTTGTCGAAGCTGCGCAGGAATTCCTGGATGTAATGCTCGCCCCCGAAGGAGATCACGACCAGGTTCAGAAGCTGCGATCCGATCAGGATCGTGAAGACCATCGAGGTGACCTTGGCGGTCTCGCGCACCACGGGCGCGAGGACCCCGGTGCGCAACAACACCCAGCAGGAATAGAGGATGCCGAACATCGCCGCGTGATAGGCCAGGTTCGCCACGATGATCGCGATCCAGTCGGCGAAGGTGATGCCCGTGCGCTCGGTCCGCAGGTCGAAGTTCACGCCGAGGATGATCATGATCACGATGCCGAAGCTTGCCCAGATGATCAGCTTCGAGGCGCGCTGATCGTCCTTCAGCTTGCGGTAGGCCGCCAGCATGATCGCCCCGCCCGCGCCAAGCGCGGCCGCCGGCGTCGGGTTCGTGACCCCGCCCAGGATCGAGCCCAGAACCGCCACGATCAGCACAAGCGGCGGGAAGACCACGCGCACAAGCTCGTTCCGGCCAAGCGCCACGGCTGCGTGGCGCGCGCCATAAAGCGTCATCGCGAAGGGCACGGCCAGCCAGGCGAAGGTCGCGCCGGGGCTGCTGAGCGGCGTGATGAAGGCGGCATCCACGACGAAGGCCAGCGCGATGCCCGCCGCGCCCACCAGAAGCGGCCGCGGGTCGGACGACGGGGACACGCCGCGCGCGGTGGTGAACATCAGCGCGAACAGCACGAACACCGTCGCGATGCCGGACCCCAGCGGCGCGATCGACAGAAGTTTCGCGGCGCGGGCGGCCTCGATTTCCTCGGGGGTGAGGTTGCGCGCCTCCATCGATCCGCCCGACGCCTCGATGGCGGCCCGCTGTTCGACCGCGCGGTCCCACTTCTCCTGGCCGTGCAGGTCGATCATCGCCTCCTGGCACTGGGGCGAGACGTTGGTGCGCAGCTCGGCCGCCTGCCCGTCCTGCGTGACGGTCGACACGACAAGCGACTGACTGCCCAGGACGCCAAGGTTCGAGGCGAAGAGAAGCCCGGCAAGGATCACGACCGGGGCCGCCAGGAACCAGGTGAAGGCCTCGTTGCGGGTCACGGCCTCGGCGCCCGTGCCGCCGCCAAGCTCGACCGGGGGGGCCTTCGAGGGGTTGAGAAGCGCGAAGCCGAAGGCATAGACGCCGTAAAGCACCGCCAGCATGATGCCCGGCAGAAGCGCGGCCTGGAACAGCGTGCCGACCGACACCACCGCCGGTTCGCCCAGAAGCGTCAGCGCGTCGCGGCAGCCCACAAGCTGCGCGCGCGCTTCCTGCGCCGTGGAATAGAGGTCCCCCGCGAGCGTGCCCAGAAGCACGATCACGATCGAGGGCGGAATGATCTGCCCCAGCGTGCCCGAAGCCGCGATCACGCCGGTGGCAAGTTCGGGGCTGTAGCCGTTGCGCAGCATGGTGGGCAGCGCCAGAAGCCCCATCGTCACCACGGTCGCGCCGACGATCCCGGTCGAGGCGGCAAGGAAGGCGCCCACCACCACGATCGACACCGCAAGCCCCCCGGGCAAGGGACCGAAGACCCGCGCCATGGTGGTCAGCAGGTCATTGGCGATCTTCGAGCGCTCCAGCGTGATGCCCATCATCACGAACATCAGGACCGCCAGAAGCGTCTCGATCGACTGGCCGGCGATGACGCGCTCGTTCATCCGGTTCACGATGAACGAGATGTTGCGGTTCATCGCCTGTTCCCAGCCGCCCACGAACAGCGGCTGTTCGATGCGCGGCAACTCGGGGTATCGGAAGACCGAGATCGCCTCGCGCGCGACGCCTTCGGCGACAAGCGCCGCGTAGTCCGCCGACGACGGGTCGATCGCCTGGTGGATCAGAAGCCCCGCGCTGTCGAGCGCGGCGATGATCGCGAACGAGATGACGGCCGAGCCGCCGATGGCGAAGGCCACGGGGAAGCCCGTCATGATCCCCGCGAAAAGGGTCAGGAACACGATGATCAGCCCGATCTCGATTCCGTCCAGTCCGAACAGCACTATCCCGCCCCTTTCAGTGGATCTGGGCCACGAGCTCGGCGTCGTCGTCGCCCAGCTTGTCCTTGTCGAGGTACTTGCCCGCGCTCGACTCGCCTTCGACGTATTCGAGGTAGGAGCGGTAGAAGAAGGCGATGGCCTGCACCAATACCATCGCGCAGAAGATCAGGATCAGCACCTTGAACAGGAAGTAGGCGTTGAAGCCGTTGGGGCTGAAACCGGTCGTTTCGATGTTCCAGCGCACCGCACGGGCCTTGGCCAGCGTCCGGTCCAGCGTGTCCGAGGCGTTCACCGGCGGCGTGATCAGGTGCCGCCAGAGGAAGTACCAGGCGTAATACCAGGTCAGCGCGGTCGCCGGGATCATGAAGAAGAGCGAACCGAACATGTCGACCACGCGCTTCGCGCGGTGCGAGAAGCTGGCATAGAACAGGTCGACCCGCACATGGCCGCCCTGCACGAAGGTGTAGGAGACGCACATGCAGACGATGATCGCGTTGTAGAACTTCAGGCTGTCGGAATACCACGCGACGGTCTGCGTGAGATCGACGCCCACCGGCCCGACCGAGATGTCGGAGGCGCGGAAGATCGACTGCAGGAAGATCACCATGATCTGCTGCAGCACCATCAGAAGCCCCGCCCAGGCGGCCGTGCGGCCGACCACGTTGGCAAAGCCCTCAAGCCCGCGCACCACGCCCCACAGGAACTCGCGCCGCCAGAGGCCGACAAGAAAGACGACGACCGCGACGTTGAAGAAGAAGAAAAAGATCTGGGCCGAGGCGCCATAGTAGATGACGCGCATCAGGTTTTCGGGGTCCGAGAAATCGAACACCGTGCCCAGGTTCATCAACACGTGCACGGGCCCGGCGATGCCGGACCAGATGCCGTTCAAAAGCCAGAGAATCGCGTCCAACCTGTCCCCCTGCCGTCGGCCTGACCGGCAGCGCGGACCCGCCGCGCTGCCGCAAGGTTCATGCCGTCCCGATCACATGTCCTGAAGGACGCGGGTCCGCTGGGCCACGTAGGGCGTGTCGGCCAGCGACAGCCAGCCGGTGGTGTCGCGCATGGACGCCATCGCGCTGTCGTAGACCTTGTCGTAGATCGGATCGCCGCGATAGCCGCCCAGCACTTCCTTGGCGCCGGTCGCGAACGCGTCCCAGACATCGTCGGGGAAGACGTTCGTCGACACGCCCGCGCTGAGCAGACGCTGAAGCGCCGGGCCGTTGTTGGCGGTGAACAGCGCATAGTTGTGCTGGTGCGCATCGGCGCAGGCGATTTCGATGGCCTTCTGGTGCGACGGGCTGAGCGCGTTGAAGCGCTCGAGGTTGGTGCCCACCGACAGCGCCGCGCCGGGCTCGTGGAAGCCGGCGGGATAGTAGTACTTGCAGACTTCCTGCAGGCCCAGACGCTCGTCCGACCAGGGGCCGATCCACTCGGTGCCGTCCAGCGCCCCCGTCGACAGGGCCTGGTAGATCTCGCCGCCGGGAAGCACCTGCACCGAAACGCCCACCTTGGTCAGCGCCTCGCCGCCAAGGCCCGGCATGCGGAACTTGAGGCCCTGAAGATCGCCCGCCGAGGTGATCGGGTTGCGGAACCAGCCGCCGCCCTGCGCGCCGGTCTGGCCGGCGATGAAGGGACGCACGTTGAAGATCTCGCCGATCTCGTGGTGCAGCGCCATGCCCTGACCGCCGTAGTACCAGGTCATGATCTCGGGCACGGTCATGCCGAAGGGCACGGCGGTGAAGAAGGCCCAGGCGGGGTTCTGGTTGATCCAGTAGTAATCCGCGCCGTGATACATGTCGGCCTGTCCCGACGAGGTGGCGTCGAAGCTTTCGAACGCGCCCACAAGCTCGCCCGCGGCCTTTGCGTCGATGGTCAGGGTGCCGTCGGTCAGCGCGGCGACGTTGTTCACCACACGCTCGACCGAATCCCAGACGCCCGCCAGCCCGCGCGGCCACGTGGTGACCATCGTGAGCTGCTCCCGGCCCTGGCTGATCGCCGGAGCCGCAAGCGTGGTCGCGGCCGCGGCGCCGCCCGCAAGGGCAGACGTCTTCAGAAAGGAACGACGATCCATAAAGTACCTCCCGTGGTTCAGCCCACCCTGTTTCAAGCGGGCGGATCGTTAAGTGAACGGAACTTACACAGAGGCCCGGGACGAGGGAACCCGGTTTTTTGCATGGGTTTGCACAAATAGACGCCGTTTCCTGAATGGAAACGACGAACGCGGCCGCCGCGGCCGGCCCGGCCCGAAAATATCCTTGCCGGCCCCCATTGAAGCCGCCGCCCTATCACGCCATCTGCCCGGCTTGTGACCTGACGGGGGACCAGATGACTGCGCTTTTCTTCGCCCTTGGACTTGGGGCTCTGTTCCTGGGCGGAAGCTGGCTTGTGCGCGGCGCGGTAGCCATCGCGCTGGCCTTCCGAATCCCCGCCTTCGTGGTGGGCGCGACGGTCGTGGGCTTCGGCACCTCGACGCCCGAGCTTCTGGTGTCGGTGCAGGCGGCGCTTGCTGGCGTTCCCGCCGTGGCGATCGGAAACGTCGTGGGATCGAACACCGCCAACATCCTGCTCATCCTCGGTCTCACGGCCCTGTTCGGGGCGATCGCCGCGCCCTGGCGCGCGTTACGTCCCGACATGCTGTGGATGCTGGCGGCCGCGCTGGCGACGGTGCCCGCGATGATCGACGGGCAGGTGACGCGCCTCGACGGCGCGCTTCTGGCCGCAGCGCTGGTGGTCTATCTGGTCCTGTCGCTGCGCCGGGGCGGAGACGACGCGCTGGAGCTGCCGGTGCAGGATCCGATCTGGCGCGCGGCCCTGTTCGTGGTTATCGGGCTTGCCCTTCTGATGATCGGCGCCCGGTTTCTGGTCGACAGCGCCACCACGTTCGCACGCGCCTTCGGCGTGTCCGAGGCGGTGATCGGGCTGACCATCGTCGCTGTCGGCACCTCACTGCCCGAGCTTGCCGCCTCGGTCGCCTCGGCGATCAAGGGCCAGCGCGACATGGCCCTTGGCAACATCGTGGGCTCGAACATCTTCAACATCCTCGCGATTCTCGGGATCACGGCGCTGATCACGCCGATCCCGGTCGAGGGGCGGTTCCTGCAGATCGACATCCCCGTGATGGTCGCCACGACGCTTGCGCTTCTGGGCCTGTCGCTGTGGCGCGGCGCCGTCACCCGGGCGGGCGGCATCGGACTTCTGGCGGGATACGGCGCCTATCTGGGGTTGCTCGGCACGGGCCTTTGAGGGGGAACGGCGCCTCGACGGCCAGCCGCGGGCGCTGGCCGTTCTGGCCTGCGTTACGCACCAAGGCCCGTTTGCGCAACAAAAGGTCGCGGAAATTCGCCCCAGCGACATAAAATTCACGCCGTTCGCGGTTGACGCCCCCCGGCCGCACTCCTAATGTCCCGCGCACAACGATGGAGCCTTGGGCGATGACGGGTCTTGTAATCCTTGTAGGACAGTGGCGCATGGGCCGGTAACGGACACCCTTACGGACCCCCATGCGCCCCCGACTGACCCCCGGGGGCTTTTTATTGCGCGGCGAAGCGGAGCGGACGATGAGCAAGACAGACACCATGACCGGTGCGAAGATGGTGGTGCAGGCGCTGAAGGATCAGGGCGTCGAGGTGGTCTTCGGCTATCCCGGCGGCGCCGTGCTTCCGATCTATGACGAGATTTTCCTGCAAAACGACATCCGCCACGTGCTTGTGCGTCACGAACAGGGCGCGGTCCACGCCGCCGAAGGCTATGCCCGCTCGACCGGGAAGCCGGGCGTCGTGCTGGTCACCAGCGGACCGGGCGCCACCAACGCGGTCACGGGCCTGACCGACGCGCTGATGGATTCGATCCCGATCGTCGTGCTGACCGGGCAGGTCCCGACCTTCATGGTCGGCACCGACGCCTTCCAGGAGGCCGACACCGTGGGCATCACGCGGCCCTGCACCAAGCACAACTGGCTGGTGAAGGACACCGACCGGCTGGCCGACATCATCCACCAGGGCTTTCACGTCGCGACCCATGGCCGGCCCGGCCCGGTGTTGATCGACATCCCCAAGGACGTGCAGTTCGCCACCGGCACCTACACGCCGCCCGCCAAGGCGCGGGTGTCGCATTACCAGCCCAAGGTGAAGGGCGACATCGCCACGATCACCGCGCTGGTCGAGGCGATGGAAACCGCCGAGCGGCCGATCTTCTATACCGGCGGCGGCGTCATCAACTCGGGCACGGCGGCCAGCCAGCTTCTGCGCGAACTGGTCGAGGCGACGGGCTTTCCGATCACCTCGACCCTGATGGGCCTCGGCGCCTATCCGGCGTCGGGCAAGAACTGGCTGGGCATGCTGGGCATGCACGGGCTTTACGAGGCCAACCTCGCGATGCACGGCTGCGACCTGATGATCAACATCGGCGCGCGCTTCGACGACCGCATCACCGGGCGCATCGCCGACTTCAGCCCGACAAGCCGCAAGGCCCATGTCGACATCGACCCCTCGTCGATCAACAAGGTGATCCGCGTCGACTGGCCCGTCGTTGGCGACGTGGCGCATGTGCTGGAGGACATGCTGCGCATCTGGAAGTCGCGCGGGCGCAAGACCAACGCGGCGGCCGTCAAGAAGTGGTGGGCGAAGATCGAGGAGTGGCGCAAGGTCGACTGCCTTGCCTTCACCCAGGCCAAGGGCGCCAAGACCATCAAGCCACAACACGCGCTGGCCCGTCTGGAGGCGCTGACCAAGGACCACCCCGACCGCTACATCTGCACCGAGGTCGGCCAGCACCAGATGTGGGCCGCGCAGTACATGGGCTTCGAGGATCCGCACCGCTGGATGACGAGCGGCGGGCTTGGCACCATGGGCTATGGCTTCCCGGCCTCGATCGGGGTGCAGATGGCGCACCCGGACGCGCTGGTCATAAACGTGGCGGGCGAGGCGTCGTGGCTGATGAACATGCAGGAGATGGGCACCGCGATCCAGTATCGCCTGCCGGTCAAGCAGTTCATCCTGAACAACGAACGCCTCGGGATGGTGCGCCAGTGGCAGGAGTTGCTGCACGGCGAGCGCTATTCCCATTCCTGGTCCGAGGCCCTGCCCGACTTCGTGAAGCTGGCCGAAGCCTTCGGCGCCAAGGGCATCCGGTGTTCCGACCCCGCCGATCTGGACGACGCGATCCACGAGATGCTGGCCTACGACGGGCCGGTGATCTTCGATTGCCTCGTCGAAAAGCACGAGAACTGCTTCCCCATGATCCCCTCGGGCAAGGCGCACAACGAGATGCTTCTGGGCGAGGCCGAGACCCAGGGCGTGATCGACGCCAAGGGCTCGGTCCTGGTCTGAGCGCGGGCCAAAGGGGGGCGCGGCCCCCCCCCTCGCCCCCCGGAGTATTTGAAAAGAGAAGAAGAACATGTCCCCTCTCAACATCAAGAAAGGCTCGTCGCGGCATTCGGCCTACGACCTGCGCGACCCCCACGCCGAAGGCATCGAGAGGCACACGCTGGCGGTGCTGGTCGAGAACGAGCCCGGCGTGCTGGCGCGGGTCATCGGCCTTTTTTCGGGACGCGGCTACAACATCGAAAGCCTGACGGTGGCCGAGGTCGATCACACCGGGCACCGGTCGCGGATCACCATCGTGACCACCGGCACCCCCAGCGTGATCGAACAGATCAAGGCCCAGCTTGGCCGGATCGTGCCGGTGCACGAGGTGCACGACCTGACCGTCGAGGGCCCCGCCGTCGAGCGCGAGCTGGCGCTGTTCAAGGTGGCCGGTACCGGGGAGAAGCGGATCGAGGCGCTGCGGCTGGCCGAGATCTTTCGCGCCAACGTGGTCGATTCGACGCTGCAGAGCTTCGTCTTCGAGATCACCGGCACCTCCGAGAAGATCGACGCCTTCGCCGAACTGATGCGGCCGCTGGGCCTGCGCGAGGTCGCGCGCACCGGCATCGCGGCGCTGTCGCGGGGCAGCGAGGCCTGAGCCCGCCGGTCCGGGCGCCTACAGTGAAAGGGCCGCCGGAGCGATCCGGCGGCCCTTCTCTTTCGTGTTTGCCGCAAGGCCGGGGGTTACGAGCCCGAGCGGCCGAGGACGACGCCGGTGTCGAGCGTGTAGAGCTCGGTCGCACCCAGGCGGTTGTCCCCGTTGAGGTCGAGCGCGCGGAAGTCCGAGGCGCTGAGACCCGGGAAGGCGGCCTGAAGCTCGCCGAAGTCCGCGAAGCCGTCGCCGTCGGCGTCGATCGCCGCCAGATCCGCGATCGTCGTGGGCGTGGCCGCGCCGCGGGCCAGGGCGACCTGCGCATCGAGGGTATAAAGCTCGGAGAAGCTCACGCGGTTGTCCCGGTTGGTGTCGATCAGGCGATAGTCGGTGGCGCTCAGATTCGGGTATGCCACTGCCAGTTCGTCAAACGAGGCGAACCCGTTTCCGTCGGTGTCGAGGGCGGCCAGTCCTTCGACCATACGCCCGGAGGCCTCGTAGCGTCCGATGACGGCGCGGATGTCGGGGTTCTGAAGCTCGACGGCGCTGATCCGGTTGTCGCTGTTATTGTCGACGGTGCGAAAGTCGGACCGGGTGAAGTCGGGGAAGACCGTCTCGATCTCGCTTTGCGAGACGAAGCCGTCGCCGTTGGTGTCGAAGTCGGCCAGGCTGGTCGAGGCGACGGCGGCGGTGGTCGACAGGATCGCCGCGGCGAGGGTCAGGGTGAAGGCTTTCATGGTGTCTCTCCTTGAGGGTCGTGGTTCAATTTCGATCAGGCAGGCTGTGCTGCCGATGGCCGAGAGATGTCACTGCCCGGCCCGTTCCGCATCCCCGGAAAGCCGCAGGTCGCCTGTGCATTTCTGTAATTTCCATAATAATAACAGATACTTCACAGAATCGCGAGGGCGCCTTGACACCCCCTTCCCCTGGCTGCGCGATTGCCCTGCGGGCGCGGCGCGAGGGCGTCCGGGGTTTGCCAGACGTCACCGGAAGGACAGTCCGACCCGCATCGTGATCGCCCTCACCCGCACTCACGAAAGCGTGGTGGGCCCGGCCGGGCGGGGGGCTTGACGGTCTGCGCGCGTGCCGCCTGTTCAGCTGTCACATCGGTGCCGCAAATCCCTGCCAGATTCCGCGCCATGACACGGGACGGCACGGTCTTTGCCAATCGCATGGCGGTTTTCGCCTGGGGGTTCACTTGCGTCTGGATCGGGATGCTGGTGATCTTCACCGCTGTTCTGCTGCGCGACGGCCCCCCGGACGGTCAGCCGCCCCAGATCGTCCTTCTGGCCATGGCCGTCTTCTGGATCGGCGCGGCGGGACTGCTTGGCTTCGCGCTGAGCCGGCCGGTCGTCCGTGTCGCGGTCGGACCGGACGGCAGGGTCGAGGTCGTCTTGCGCTATCCGCATCGCGTGGTCCGCAAGCAGTTTGCGGCCGGGGCCCTGCCGATGCCGGCCCTCGTGGCGGGTGAGGACGACGAGGGAAGTCCCTACTTTCGCGCGCGCCTGTCGCTTCCGGACGGCAGCGTCGCGGACCTTGCCGAGGGCCATGACCGCGACCGTTGCCTCGCCGCATGTACGCGCTTTTTGCAGGTAGCGGGGGGTCGGGCGGACTGAGGTTCGAAAGGAAAACCGAGGCGTGAAAAGAAAACGGGGTCCCCGAAGGGACCCCAGTCTTGCTGATCAGGCTCGTCGTTTGTACCGCCCGGTTTCTGCCTGCGGCCTGATCCGCATCAAGGGCGAGCGCACCCGCCCCGTGAGAGAGTGGGAAGGGCTAAAGCGCCGCCCCACCCTGTTTCGTCAGCTGCACCCGCTGGTTCCGCCGCAGGTGTTGCACTTCATGCATGTCCCGTTGCGGACCAGCGTGTAGTTGCCGCATTCGCCGCAGGGATCGCCCTCGTAGCCCTGCATCCGGGCCTTGGTGGCGGCGTCGATCGCGGTCGAGGACGCGACCACGGTCGCGACGCCGGCCGTTTCGGCGACGATGGTCTGCAACGCCCCCGAGGGGTCGGAGGGGCCGGCGAAGGCCACCGACTGCATCGCGCCGCCCTGCAAGACCACCAGTTCCTGCGGCAGGCGTCCGCGGGTATAGCCGGCCGAGGCCACGCGCTTGAGAACCTCGACGGCCGAGGACCCCGCGCTTTCGGGCACTTCGCGGAAGTTGCGCTTGCCCTCTTCCTCGCCGCGGCCGATGTCGTCGAAGGTCATGCCTTCGGGTTTGACATGGGCAAGGTCGGTGCGGTCGAGGTAGCTGACCGCGAGTTCGCGGAAGATGTAGTCGAGGATCGAGGTCGCGTTCTTGATCGCCTCGTTGCCCTGCACCATGCCGGCCGGTTCGAACCGGGTGAAGGTGAAGGCCTCTACGAATTCCTCCAGCGGCACGCCGTACTGCAGGCCCACCGACACGGCGATGGCGAAGTTGTTCATCATCGCCCGGAAGCCCGCGCCTTCCTTGTGCATATCGATGAAGATCTCGCCCAGGGAGCCGTCGGCGTATTCGCCGGTCCGCAGATAGACCTTGTGCCCGCCCACGATCGCCTTCTGGGTATAGCCCCGGCGGCGTTCGGGCAGCTTCTCGCGGTGGCGCTTGACGATTTCCTTGATGACGATCTTCTCGACGATCTTCTCGGCCAGGACCTGCGCCTTCTCGGCCGGCGTGCCGGTGGCGAGCGTTTCCTCGGCCTCTTCGTCGTCCTCGACCAGCGCGGCCGCCAGCGGCTGCGACAGCTTCGAGCCGTCGCGGTAAAGCGCGTTGGCCTTGATGCCCAGGCTCCACGACAGTTCGTAGGCGCGCTGGCAATCCTCGATGGTGGCGTCGTTGGGCATGTTGATCGTCTTCGAGATCGCGCCCGAGATGAAGGACTGCGCCGCCGCCATCATGTGGATGTGGCTGTCGACCGACAGGAAGCGCTTGCCCTTCTTGCCGCAGGGGTTGGCGCAGTCGAAGACATGGTAGTGCGCCGGGTCCAGATGCGGCGCGCCTTCCAGCGTCATCGTCCCGCAGACGTGGTCGTTGGCCCGCTCGATGTCCTTCTTCGAGAAGCCGAGGTGCTGCAGCAGGTCGAACGAGGGATCGTTCAGCCTGACCGCCGGGATGCCCAGGACGTCGGTGCAGAAGGCCTCGCCCAGGGTCCACTGGTTGAAGACGAAGCGGATGTCGAAGGCCTGCGGCAACGCCGCCTCGATCCGGTCGATCTCGTCCTTGCCGAAGCCGTGGCCGATCAGCGCGGTGTGGTTGATGCCGGGCGCATTGCCCAGCGTCCCGTGACCCACGGCGTAGGACACGATCTCCTCGATCTGGGCCGGGCCGTAGCCCAGCGTCTCGAGCGCGGCCGGCACCGAGTGGTTGATGATCTTGAAGTAGCCGCCGCCGGCCAGCTTCTTGAACTTCACCAGCGCGAAGTCGGGCTCGATCCCGGTGGTGTCGCAGTCCATGACAAGGCCGATCGTGCCGGTGGGCGCGATCACCGTGGCCTGGGCGTTGCGATAGCCGTGCTTCTCGCCCAGGGTCAGCGCCTCGTCCCAGGCGGCCTTGGCCAGCGCCACAAGGCGGGCGTCGGGGCAGTTCGCGGCGTCAAGCGGCACCGGGGCGACGTTCATCGCCTCATAGCCGGACGCCTCGCCATAAGCGGCGCGGCGATGGTTGCGGATGACCCGCAGCATGTGCTGCGCGTTGCGCTGGTAGCCCGGGAAGGTGCCCAGTTCCTTGGCGATCTCGGCCGAGGTGGCATAGGCCACGCCGGTCATGATCGCGGTCAGCGCGCCGCACAGCGCCCGGCCTTCCTTCGAGTCGTAGCCCAGACCCATGTTCATCAGAAGCCCGCCGATGTTGGCGTAGCCCAGGCCAAGGGTGCGGAAGTCGTAGGACAGCTGCGCGATCTCCTTCGAGGGGAACTGCGCCATCATCACCGAGATTTCCAGCGTCAGCGTCCAAAGGCGC
The DNA here is from genome assembly GCF_050789285.1 of Saliniferula longa. Lineage (NCBI taxonomy): Bacteria > Pseudomonadati > Pseudomonadota > Alphaproteobacteria > Rhodobacterales > Roseobacteraceae > Saliniferula > Saliniferula longa. The sequence continues at coordinate 92,819 of NZ_JBOUVX010000003.1, forward strand.
GTGGCGTGGACATAGTCCTCGGCCTGGAAGGCGCCGTCCTTGTGGAACGTCAGCAGGTTCATCGACGCCAGGTTGCAGGCCGTGTCGTCGAGGAACATGTATTCCGAGCAGGGGTTCGAGCCGCGGATCGGGCCGTCTTCCGGGCAGGTGTGCCAGGCGTTCACCGTGTCGTGGTACTGGATGCCCGGATCGGCGCAGGCCCAGGCCGCCTGCCCCACCTGCTGCCACAGATCGCGCGCCTTGATGGTCTTCGCGACCTTGCCGTCGGTCCGGCGCAGAAGCTCCCAGTCGGCGTCCTCGCGCACCGCCGTCAGGAAGGCGTCGGTCACGCGGACCGAGTTGTTCGAGTTCTGGCCCGAAACGCTGGCGTAGGCCTCGCTGTCCCAGTCGGTGTCGTAGGTCGGGAACTCGATCGAGGCGTAGCCCTGCCGCGCATACTGAAGAACGCGGTTGATGTAGGTCTCGGGGATGGCCGAGCGCTTGGCGGCGCGGATCGCAGCCTTGAGCCCGGCGTTCTTCGTCGGGTCATAGGCGTCGGCTTCGGCGCCGTCCCATTCGCGGATCGCCGCGAAGATCTCGTTGAGGTGCCGCTCGTGCATCTTCGAGCCGGCGACGAGGCTGGCCACCTTCTGTTCTTCGATCACCTTCCAGTTGATGAAGGCCTCGATATCGGGGTGATCCATGTCGCAGATCACCATCTTGGCCGCCCGCCGCGTGGTGCCGCCCGACTTGATCGCGCCCGCCGCGCGGTCGCCGATCTTGAGGAACCCCATCAGCCCCGACGACTTGCCGCCGCCCGACAGCTTTTCGCCCTCGCCGCGCAGGCTCGAGAAGTTGGTGCCGGTGCCCGATCCGTACTTGAACAGGCGCGCCTCGCGGACCCACAGGTCCATGATGCCGCCTTCGTTCACCAGATCGTCGGCGACGGACTGGATGAAGCAGGCATGCGGCTGCGGGTGCTCATAGGCCGACGCCGACTTGGTCAGCTTGCCGGTCTTGTGGTCGACGTAGAAGTGTCCCTGGCTCGGGCCGTCGATGCCATAGGCCCAGTGCAGCCCGGTGTTGAACCACTGCGGCGAGTTCGGCGCCGCGCGCTGGGTGGCCAGCATGAAGCGCATTTCGTCGAAATAGGCGCGCGCATCGTCTTCCGACGTGAAATAGCCGCCCTTCCAGCCCCAATAGGTCCAGGCGCCCGCCATCCGGTCGAAGACCTGCCGCGACGAGGTTTCGCCGCCATAGCGCGCGTCCTCGGGCAGCTCGGCCAGCGCCGCCTCGTCGGCGACCGAGCGCCACAGGAACTCGGGCACGCCCTTCTCGCGCACCCGCTTCAGCCGCGCCGGCACGCCCGCCTTGCGGAAGTACTTCTGCGCGATCACGTCCGAGGCCACCTGGCTCCAGCCCTCGGGGACCTCGACCTTGTCGAGCCGGAAGACGACCTTGCCGTCCGGATTGCGAATCTCCGACACCGTCGTGGTGAAGGTCAGCGCCGCATAGGCGTCCTTGCCTGCTTCGGTGAATTTGCGTTCGATCTTCATTCCGTGCCCCGTTCTTTTCGCCGTGATGTCGCCCGGGTCTTGAAGCCCGGATCCCCTGTTCCGTGCGCTGCCCCCGGATGCGGATCAGACGAAAAGACACCCCCGCCGCGCCCTTCAGCTGCGCCGCGCCCGTCCCCGGCGCCGAAGCGGCGGGTTCTGTGGTGGCAGTCCCTTCGTCTGACCCAATCCACTAAATCTTGTGGTGTCCCGGGTCAGCCCACACAAGGTGACGTAGATGTGAGCATCCCGTCAACGGGAAAAAGTTACCTTGTTGTTACTTTTTGTCGTTGACGTGACCGGCATCCCGCGTTCCGGAAAATTAACCTTTTGATTCATCCACAACGGGTTTCTTCCCGGCGGTCACGCCGCCGCTGCGCGGGACGACGGCAATTTCCGGTTTACGCAGGGGAAGATAGCCACCGAAGGTGACAGCACGCGTCAAGCCCGTGGGCCGCTTGGGCGGCGAACGCCACGCCGCCGGGCCCGCGCAGGGCCGGACGCGGACACGACCCGACCCCGCCCAGGGGGCGTCCGACCGATGGCTGTCCGGTGGATGGTCGGGGCGGAGAGATTCGAACTCCCGACCCTCTGTTCCCAAAACAGATGCGCTACCAGGCTGCGCTACGCCCCGACGACGTTGGTCTTACCCCGCCTCGGCGGCGCTGAAAAGCCCCGCCGGTCGCTGCGGGGATCGCAGGGGCGATTGCAAGGGGAGTGGCAGGGTCAGTCGCAGGGCCAGGCGGCGACGGCGGGATCGAAGGCGGGGTGGCGCAGCTCGCTGCCCACGTCCAGTCCGAACTGGCGGGACAGACCGCCGTTGATCTCGAGCACCGCGACAACCCCCGGACCGCCGTCGATCCCGGTCTCGTCCAGCGGCACCGCGTTCTCGTGGATATGGGTCACGGTCCCGGTCTGATCGAGAAAGATCATGTCGAGCGGGATCAGTGTGTTCTTCATCCAGAAGACGGCCCGCTGCGGGGCCTCGTAGACAAAGAGCATGCCCGCCGAACGCGGCAGGCTTTCGCGGTTCATCAGACCCTGCGCGCGTTCACCCGGGTCGTCGGCGATCTCGACTGAGAACCGCGCCTGCCCCCAGTCGCCGCGCAGATCGACCTTCGCGGGATCGCATTGGCCAAAGGCAAAGGCCGGCCACGCGGCCAGAACGGCCGCCGTCACGACGCGGGCAATCACGCGTCGTCCCGAAGCGCGGCCTCCCAGGTGGTGACCTGCGTCGCCATGCGCCCGCGCTTGCCGTCGACCACGCGCAGCGCAACGGCCTCGCCCGGCTGAAGGTCGGCCAGACCCGACCGGCGCAGCACCTCGACATGAAGGAAGACGTCCTCGGGCCGGCCAAAGACATTGGCAAAGCCGAATCCCTTGGCCTTGTCGAACCACTTGACCCGCGCCGGTTCGAGCGGAAGGGACATGTCCACGGGTTCGTCAAGTCCGCCGGGTTCCCGTGCGATGCCTTCGGTGACGTCGACCGTCTTCGGCGGATCGATCCGCAGAACCTCGACCGCCTGCATCCCGCGCGCGGTCTTTTGCACGATGATCTCGATGCCGGCCGAATCCGCCACGGAACTCTGTCCGAAATTCCGCAGGACGTTGGCGTGCAAAAGAATGTCGGGGCCACCTTCTTCGGCCACGACGAATCCGAACCCCTTTGCGGGATCGAACCACTTCACGATACCCACAACGCGGGTATCACCTTCATTCGCGTCTCGCATCGCGATCACTTCATCCCCATGAGCCTTGCGCTCTTTTTCTTGCAACTCTGACAGAAAAGCCTCGTCTATCAAAGTGGATCCGCCCCCAAGTCTACACTAGCACCAATTCCTCGCGACGTCAGGGGCTAAGTCGCTGAATTTCCCAAGGTGCGTCCGGATCAGCACGCCGCCACCGGAAACGGTCGTGAAGGCGGAACGCGCCATCGGCCCAGAACTCGATTTCAAGGGGCCGCAGGCGGAAACCGCCCCAGTACGGCGGGCGCGCCGGCGCGGTGCCGTGGGTCAATCCCATGCGCGCCACCTCGGCCATCAGCGCCTCGCGCGAGGCCAGCGGCCGCGACTGCTGCGAGGCCCAGGCCCCAAGCCGGCTTTGCAGCGCGCGCGAGGCGTAATAGGCATCGGCGCGGGCGCCCTCTTCGCGGCTTACAAGGCCGCGCACCCGAACCTGCCGGGCGATGGATTTCCAGTGCAGGACGAAGGCCGCGCGGGGGTTTTCCGTCAGTTCCCGGCCCTTGGCACTGTCGTAATTGGTGTAGAAGACGAAGGCGTCGTCCTCGATCTCTTTCAGCAGGACCATGCGCACGTTGGGCAGCCCGTCGTCGCCGCAGGTCGCCAGCGCGATCGCGTTGGGGTCGGCGGGCTCGTGCAGGGTGGCCTCGGCCATCCAGTCCCGTGCCAGCTGAAACGGGTCGTCCCCCGCGAAGATGCCGCTGCGCTCTGCCATCGGTCTGTCCGTGAGATTTCGAAACGCCCCCCTACGCGGTCGGTTCGGGCGCGACAAGCCCCCATCAGCGGAAAACCGCGCACTTGATGGTTACGTTACAATCGCTTACCAGACGTCACTGACAAGATGACGCGGGGATTGGCGGATGACCAAGGGGCTCATGGAGGGCAAGCGCGGGCTGATCATGGGCCTTGCCAACGACAAGTCGATCGCCTGGGGCATCGCCAAGGCGGTCGCGGCGCAGGGCGCGGAGCTGGCGTTTTCCTATCAGGGCGAGCAGCTCAAGAAGCGGGTCGACCCGCTTGCGGCTGAACTGGGATCGGACATCGTGCTGCCCTGCGACGTGGGCGACGAGGCTTCGATCGACGCGCTTTTCAGCGAACTGAAGGCGCGTTGGGGCAAGCTCGACTTCCTGGTCCACGCCATTGGCTTTTCCGACAAGAACGAATTGCGCGGCCGCTACGTCGACACCAGCCGCGCCAACTTCACGATGTCGATGGACATCTCGGTCTATTCCTTCACGGCGGTGGTCCAGCGGGCCGAAAAGATGATGCCCGACGGCGGATCCTGCCTGACGCTGACCTACTACGGCGCCGAAAAGGTGATGCCGCACTACAACGTCATGGGCGTGGCGAAGGCCGCGCTCGAGGCCAGCGTGCGCTACATGGCCGAGGATCTGGGCCGGCAGGGCATCCGAGTCAACGCGATCTCGGCCGGCACGATCAAGACGCTGGCCGCCAGCGGCATCGGCGATTTCCGCTATATCCTGAAGTGGAACGAATACAATTCGCCCCTGCGCCGCAACGTGTCGATTGACGATGTGGGCGGCTCGGCCCTTTATCTGCTGAGCGACCTGAGTTCGGGCGTCACCGGCGAGGTCGTGCACGTGGATTCGGGCTATCACGTGGTGGGCATGAAGGCCCTCGACGCGCCCGACATGACCTACGAGAAGAAAGAATGACCGACCGGCTTCCCCACGAAAAGGGCTTCCACGTCAGCTGGGACCAGATCCACCGCGACAGCCGGGCGCTGGCGTGGCGGCTTGACAAGCAGGGACCGCTCGAGGGCGGCGCCTGGCGCGGGGTGGTGGCGATCACCCGTGGAGGCATGGCGCCCGCGATGATCGTCAGCCGCGAGCTTGGCATCCGCACGGTCGATACGATCAGCGTGAAAAGCTACAACCACCAGGCCCAGACCGAACCGCAGGTCATCAAGGCCCCGAACCCCGAGATGATGGGCACCGACGGCGAAGGCATCCTTGTGGTCGACGACCTTGTCGACACCGGCAAGACGCTGGAACTGGTGCGCAAGCTCTATCCCAAGGCCCATTTCGCCACGGTCTATGCCAAGCCCAAGGGCCGGCCGCTGGTCGACACCTTCATCACCGAAGTCAGCCAGGACACCTGGATCTTCTTCCCCTGGGACATGGCGCTTCAATACGTCGAGCCCTACCGGGGCAAGGACTAGGGCGCGATGGCGGGCGCGCGCTTGAAGGGCGCGCGGGTTCTGCACGACGCCTTCGAAGCCAGTCTTCTGCTGAAGGGGGCCTTCGCCGCGTCCGAGGCGCTGCTTGGACTGGCGCTTTACCTTGTGCCGGGGGCCGCGATCACCGGGGCGGTGCGCTGGCTTACCACGCATGAACTGACCGAGGACCCGAACGACCTGATCGCGCGGCACCTCATGGACGCCGCGCAGTCGATGTCGATCTCGACGCAGGATTTCTATGCCGTCTACCTTCTTGGGCATGGCCTGCTGAAACTGGCGGTGGTGCTGCTGCTGGTGCGCGGCTATCTCTGGGCCTACCCGCTGGCGGTGGCGGTCCTGTCGGGCTTCATCCTGTATCAGGTGCACCGTTTTCTCCTGGCGCCGTCCTGGGCGCTTGTGGCGCTGACCGTCCTCGACGCGGTCGTGATCGCCCTGACGCTTGTCGAATACCGCGCGCGCCGGACGGCCGCGCAGGGTGGGCTTGCGCCGGCCGGGGAATCGGGGTCCGACTGAGGTCGCCCTGCCCCCTGCGACAAGGACGCGCCGATGAGCCTGACCCTGAACCGCGCGATGACCGCGACCGACGCGCCCCCGGTGATGGAGGCACGGCGCTGGCTTGACGGCGTGAGCTTCCCGCCCGAGCGGCCGCTCATCAACGTTAGCCAGGCCGCGCCGGTGGCGCCGCCGCCCGAGCCCCTGCGCGAGGCGATGGCCGATCTGGTGCGGCGCGACCCGAACGTGCATCTTTACGGCCCCGTCCTGGGCCTGCCCGAGCTGCGCGCCGAAGTGGCCGCGCAGTGGTGCGCAGCCTACGAAGGTCAGGTGACGCCTGAACAGGTCGCCATAACCTCCGGATGCAACGAGGCTTTCGCCGCCGCAATCAGCGTCGTTGCCAGCCACGGCGACGAGGTGATCCTGCCCACCCCCTGGTATTTCAACCACCACATGTGGCTGACGATGGCCGGGCTCAAGACCGTGCCCCTGCCCACCGGCGACGGCCTGGTCCCCGACCCCGATCGGGCGCGGGCGCTGGTCACGCCGCGCACCCGCGCCATCGTCCTTGTCAGCCCGAACAATCCCGCCGGCGTCGAATACCCCGCCGCGACGCTGGCCGCCTTCCGCGACCTGGCGCGCGCGCACGGGCTGGCCCTGATCGTGGACGAGACCTACCGCGACTTCGACAGCCGGACGGGTGCGCCGCACGACCTGTTCGCAGATCCCGCCTGGGACGACACGCTGATCCAGCTTTATTCCTTTTCGAAGGCCTATCGCCTGACCGGTCACCGCGTCGGCGCCATGGTCGCCGCGCCGCGCGTCCTGGCCGAGGTCGAGAAGTTCCTCGACACCGTCACCATCTGCCCCGCACAGCTGGGCCAGCACGCAGCACTCTGGGGGATGCGCAATCTCAAGGACTGGCTGGCCGGCGAACGGCACGAGATCCTGGCCCGCCGCGCCGCCATGCAGAGCGGGTTCGCCGCCCTCGACGGCTGGCGGCTTCTGGGGATCGGGGCCTATTTCGCCTACGCCGAACACCCCTTCGCCGAGCGGTCGGACGCGCTGGCAAGGCGGCTTGTGCGTGACGCGGGCGTGCTGCTTCTGCCGGGCACCATGTTCGTGCCGCCGGACGATCCGGCCGGGGCGCGGCAGTTGCGCATCGCCTTCGCCAACATCGATGGCGCGGGCATCGCCGAGTTCCTGTCGCGCCTTGGCGCCGTGACGGGGCCGCGCCGGACCTGACGCCCGAAGGGCACGCGCCGGCCCAAGACTTGTGCCGGCCCGACGCCTCGCATAGACAGGCGCGGAACGCGAAAAGGGGACCGCAGACCCATGGCAAAGGCCAAGACCTCGAACATCTTTGTCTGGATCCTCCTGGGTCTTCTGATCGTGGGCCTCGCCGGGTTCGGCGCCACCAATTTCGGCGGTTCGGTCCGGTCGGTCGGCAGCGTCGGCGACACCGAGATCGACGTGAACGCCTATGCCCGCGCGCTGGATCAGGAACTGCGCGCGCTGGGTGCGCAGCGCGGCAGCGCCGTGACCCTGTCAGAGGCGCGCGACGCCGGCATCGACCAGATGGTGCTGCAGCGCCTCGTCGCGCAGGCGGCCCTGGAAAACGAGGCAGCCCTTCTGGGTCTGTCCGTCGGCGACGAGCGGGTCAGCCGCGAGATTCTGGCGATCCCGGCCTTCGGCGGCATCGACGGCCAGTTCGACCGCGAGGCCTATGCCTTCACGCTGGAACGCGCGGGCCTGTCGGTCGCCGAATTCGAGGACCGCGTGCGCGCGGAAACCGCCGCTTCGCTGGTCCAGGCCGGTGTGGTCGGCGCCGTCGCGCCGCCGCAGACCTATGTCGACACGGTTCTGGGCTATCTCCAGGAACAGCGCGACGTCACCTGGGCGCGGGTGACGCCGGATGTCCTGACCGACCCCCTGCCCGAACCGACCGAGGCCGATCTGCAGGCCTTCTACGAGGCGAACGCCGCCGCCTTCACCCTGCCCGAAACCAAGGTCATCACCTACGCCTGGCTGACCCCTGACATGATCCGCGACACGGTCGAGATCGACCGCGCCGCGCTTGAAGCCCGCTACCAGGAGCGGATCGCCGATTTCGTCCGCCCCGAGCGGCGGCTTGTCGAGCGGCTGGTCTTCGGCACCGAGGACGAGGCCACCGCCGCCGCCGCCGCGATCGAGGCGGGCGAGACCAGCTTCGACGATCTCGTCGCCGCGCGTGGCCTGACGCTTGAGGATGTCGATCTGGGCGAGACGACGCCGGCCGATCTGGGCGACGCGGGCGCGGCCGTCTTCGCGCTGACCGAACCCGGCGTCGCGGGCCCCCTGCCGTCGCCGCTGGGGCCGGCGCTGTTCCGGATGAACGCGATTCTCTCGGCGCAGGAGACCACGCTCGACGAGGCCGAGGAGGAGTTGCGCGCCGAACTGGCCGCTGACCGCGCCCGCCGCGTCATCGACGACGGCATCTCGGAGATCGACGACCTTCTGGCCGGCGGCGCGACACTGGAAGAGATCGCCGCCGAGACCGAGATGGAGCTGGGCCAGATCGACTGGCGCGCGACCACCGACGACGGCATCGCCGCCTATGCCGACTTCCGCGAGGCCGCGGCGGCCGTGACGACCGACGACTTCCCCGAGGTCCTGACGCTCGAGGACGGGGGCATCTTCGCCCTGCGCCTCGACGCGGTGCGTGCCCCCGCGTTGCAGCCGCTCGACGACGTGCGCGACGCGGTGATCGCGGGCTGGGAAATGCAGGAGCTGACCCGCCGCGTGACCGAGCGCGCGCAGGCCGTCGCCGACGAGATCGCCGCGGGCCGCGAAATGGCCGCGATCCGCCTCCCGATCGAGATGGAGCGCGGCCTGACGCGCGACACCGAGCTTCTGACCACGCCACGCACCTTCGTGACCCAGGCCTTCGAGATGGCGCCGGGCGAACTGCGCGTAATCGAAGGCGACGGCGCGGCCTTCGTGCTGCGCCTTGACGCGGTGCGCGCGGCCGATCCCGCCGATCCGCAGAACGCCATGCTGCGGGGCCTTTTCAACCAGCAGGCCGCGCAGGACATCGCCGGCGACATCCTTGCCGCCTTCACCAACGGCGTGATCGCGCAGTCGGGCGTCCAGATCGACCAGACCGCCATCAACGCGGTCCATGCGCAGTTCCCCTGATCCCATGACGTTGACCCCGTCCTTCGAGGAATTCCGCGCCGGCTTCGAGGCGGGCGCCAACCAGGTGGTCTACACCCGGCTGGCCGCCGATCTCGACACGCCGGTCTCGCTGATGCTCAAGCTCACGGGCGCGCGCGCCGACGCCTTCATGCTGGAATCGGTCACCGGCGGCGAGGTGCGCGGGCGCTATTCGATCATCGGAATGAAGCCCGACCTGGTCTGGGAATGCCGCGGCGACACCTCGCGCGTGAACCGCGCCGCGCGCTTCGACCGCGATGCCTGGGACGACATGGACGGCAACCCGCTCGACGCGATCCGGGCGCTGATCGCCGAAAGCCGGATCGACCTGCCCGCGGGGCTTCCCGCGGCCTCGGCCGGGCTTTTCGGCTATCTCGGCTATGACATGATCCGGCTTGTGGAACACCTGCCCGACGTCAACCCCGACCCCCTTGGCCTGCCCGACGCGGTGCTCCTGCGGCCCTCGGTCGTGGCGGTGCTCGACGGGGTGAAGGGCGAGGTCACGGTGGTCTCGCCGGTCTGGGCGGCCTCGGGCCTGTCGGCGCGCGCGGCCTATGCGCAGGCGGCCGAACGGGTGATGGACGCGGTGAGCGATCTCGAACGCGCGCTCCCGCGCGAAGACCGCGCCCTGGGCGATGCGGCGCAGCCGCCCGAGCCGGTGTCGAACTTCACCCACGCGGGCTATCTCGCGGCGGTCGAACGCGCCAAGGACTATATCCGCGCGGGCGACATCTTCCAGGTCGTGCCCAGCCAGCGCTGGTCGCAGCCCTTCACCCTGCCGCCGTTCGCGCTTTATCGAAGCCTCAGAAGGACGAACCCCTCGCCCTTCATGTTCTTCTTCAACTTCGGCGGCTTCCAGGTGATCGGCGCCAGCCCCGAGATCCTCGTCCGCGTCTTCGGCGGCCAGGTCACCATCCGGCCCATCGCCGGCACGCGGCCGCGCGGCAAGACGCCCGAGGAAGACCGCGCGAACGAGGCCGACCTGCTGTCGGACGAAAAGGAACTGGCCGAACACCTGATGCTTCTCGACCTCGGCCGCAACGACGTGGGGCGTGTGGCGAAGATCGGCACCGTGCGCCCGACCGAGGAATTCGTGATCGAGCGCTACAGCCACGTCATGCACATCGTCTCGAACGTGGTGGGCGAACTCGCGCCCGAGCACGACGCGCTTTCGGCCCTGCTCGCCGGCCTGCCCGCCGGCACCGTCTCGGGCGCACCCAAGGTCCGCGCGATGGAGATCATCGACGAACTCGAGCCCGAGAAACGCGGCGTCTATGGCGGCGGCCTGGGCTATTTCGGCGCGGGCGGCGACATGGACATGTGCATCGCCCTGCGCACCGCGGTGCTGAAGGACGAAACGCTCTACATCCAGGCCGGCGGCGGCGTCGTCTACGACAGCGACCCCGAGGCCGAGTTCCAGGAAACCGTCAACAAGGCCCGCGCGATCCGCACCGCCGCGGCCGAGGCCGGGGCCTTCGCGGGCGACGGCAACCGCTGAAGGAACGGCGCCCAACCCCTTCTTCTTGGGACAAATATCCCCGCCGGAGGCATCGCGGGCCGGGACGGCCCGCGATTCACTGATCCGCCAGCACCACCAGCGCGTGGCGCTTGCGGCCCGCACTCAGCTTCACCGGCTCGGCCAGCGCCGCGGCATCCAGCATCAGTCCCGGATCGGTCAGCGGCGCATCGTTCAGACGCGCGCCCTGGTCGGCGATCAGGCGCTTGGCCTCCTTGCCCGAGGCCGCCAGACCCGACCGCACGATCAGCTGCACCACCGAGATGCCGTCCCCCACCTCGGCCGCCGACAAGGCCAGCGTCGGAAGATCCTCGCCCACGCCCCCCTTCTCGAAAACCTCGCGCGCGGTGGCCTCGGCCGCCGCCGCGGCCTCGGGCCCGTGCAAAAGCCCGGTCACTTCGTTGGCCAGCACGATCTTCGCTTCGTTGATCCCGGCCCCGTCAAGCCGCCCCAGCCGGTCGCATTCGGCCACCGGCAGTTCGGTGTAAAGCTTCAGGAAGCGCCCCACGTCGGCATCGGTGGTGTTGCGCCAGAACTGCCAGAACTCGTAGGGGCTCAGCATCGCGGCATCCAGCCAGACCGCGCCCGAGGCCGACTTGCCCATCTTGCGCCCGTCCGAGGTGGTCAGAAGCGGCGTCGTCAGGCCGAAGATCTCGCGCTCCAGCACCCGGCGCGTCAGGTCGATGCCGTTGACGATGTTGCCCCACTGATCCGACCCGCCCATCTGCAGCAGGCAGCCGTAACGGCGGTAAAGCTCCAGGAAATCATAGGCCTGCAGGATCATGTAGTTGAATTCGAGGAACGACAGCGACTGCTCGCGGTCGAGCCGCGACTTCACGCTTTCGAAGGACAGCATCCGGTTGACCGAGAAATGCCGCCCGATGTCGCGCAGGAAGTCGAGGTAGTTGAGCCCGTCAAGCCACTCGGCGTTGTTGAGCATGAGCGCCCCGGTCGCCCCCTCACCGTAGTCGAGGTAGCGCGCGAAGACGCGCTGCATCGAGGCGATGTTGTCGTCGATGGCCTGCGGCGTCAGAAGCGGGCGCTCCTCGCTGCGGAACGACGGATCGCCCACCTTGGTCGTGCCGCCGCCCATCAGCGTGATCGGCTTGCCGCCGGTCTTCTGGAACCAGCGCAGCAGCATCACGTTCAGAAGGTGGCCCACGTGCAGCGACTTCGCGGTGGCGTCATAGCCGATGTAGGCCGGAACGACGCCCGCCAGCAGCGCCTCGTCGAGGCCCTGCAGGTCGGTGCAGTCGGCAAGGAACCCCCGCTCGACCACGACGGAGAGGAAATCGGATTTCACGCGATAGGTCATCTGGCTTGCATCCCTTCGGGGCTTCGCGCTCTATAGCCGGGGGCAGAGGCAAGGAAAAGGCATGAGCGGGACAGCTCCCCTCTGGGCGCTCGGGGCGATGTCGGGCACCTCGCTCGACGGGGTCGACGCGGCGATGATCCTGACCGACGGCGAGCGTATCCTCGACTTCGGGCCGACCGGCTATCGCCCCTATTCCGACGCCGAACGCGCCATCCTGCGCGCGGCGCTGGGACAGTGGGACGGGGCCGAGGACGCCGCCGAGGTGGTCGAAACCGTCCACGCCGAACTTCTTGCGCGCTTCGCCGGGGCCGACCTCGTGGGGTTTCACGGCCAGACCGTGGCGCATGACCCCGGCGGGCGCGGCACACGGCAGATCGGCGACGGCGCGATCCTGGCCGAGGCGCTGGGACTTCCGGTGGTCTGGGATTTCCGCAGCGCCGACGTGCAGATGGGCGGACAGGGCGCGCCGCTTGCGCCCTTCTACCACTTCGCGCTGGCCCGCCACATCGGCGCCGAGCGGCCGCTGGCCATGCTGAACCTCGGCGGTGTCGGCAACCTGACATGGATCGACCCGCGCGCGAAGGTGCCCGAGGCGCCGGGCGCCCTTCTGGCCTTCGACACCGGCCCGGCCAACGCGCCCATCGACGATCTGGTGGCCGCGCGGCTAGGGCGGGCCTTCGACGCGGGCGGCGCGCTTGCGGCGCAGGGCACGGTCGACGCGGGCCTCCTCGAGGCGGCGATGGCCCTGCCCTGGTTCTACAAGATGCCCCCCAAATCGCTGGACCGGAACGATTTTCACGATCTCCTCGACCGCGTGGCCCCGCTGCCCGACGCCGATGCCGCGGCCACGCTGACCGCGATCGCGGCGGCCAGCGTCATGCGGGGGGTGGAACATTGCCCGGTCGCGCCGGCCGAGATCCTCGTCACCGGCGGCGGCCGCCGCAACCCCGTACTGATGGAGATGCTCGCGGCCGGCCTTGGCTGCCCCGTGCGCCCGATCGAGGCGGTCGGGCTTGACGGCGACATGCTGGAAGCCCAGGCCTTCGCCTTCCTCGCCGTGCGCGTGCAGCGCGGCCTGCCGACCTCGGCCCCCGGCACGACCGGCGTGCCCGCGGCGATCGGCGGCGGCCGGATCAGCCGGCCTTGACGGCAAGACTTGGCAGGCCGCTTGCCCTATCCTTTCGGGGAACGACTGGGAGATTTGCATGAAGATCGCAGTGATGGGGGCCGGTGGCATCGGCGGCTATGTCGGGGGACGCCTGGCCGAGGCCGGCGCCGAGGTCACGCTGATCGCGCGGGGCGCGCATCTCGACGCCCTGCGCCGCAACGGCCTGACGATCGAGACGCCGCAAGGCACCGTCCGCCTGCCCGAGGTCCGCGCGGTGGGCGCCCCGGCCGAGGTTGGTCCGGTCGACCTTGTGCTCTTCACGGTCAAGCTTGCCGACGCCGAGGGCGCGGCCGGCGCCCTGGCCCCGCTGCTTGGACCGCAGACGCGGATCCTGACGCTTCAGAACGGCATCGACAGCAAGGCCATCCTCGAGCGGCAGGTCGGCGCCGGGCGGGTGGCCGAAGGCATCATCTATCTTGCCGCCTATATCCGCGAACCGGGCGTGATCTGGCATCCGGGCGGGGTGCACCTGGCCCGCGCCGACGCCTCGCCCGGCGATCCGGTCATGGCGGCGCTCTTCGCGCTGAACGACCGCCTGACCGACCTCGACATCCTGCCGGACGCCGACGCCCGGCAGATGGTCTGGGGCAAGTTCGTGAACCTCGCCGCCTTCGCCGGGGTGACGTCGATCGCCCGCAGCCCGATCGGGCGGGTCTATGAGACACCCGCGACCCTTGGCCTCTTCCGCGACCTTCTGCGCGAAAACCTTGCCGTGGCCCGCGCCGAAGGGCTGCGCTTTCCCGACGCCCACGTGGAAACCACGATCGCGCTGTTTCGCGATCAACCTTACGAACAGAAATCCTCGATGCTGGTCGACCTCGAGGCGGGCAAGCCGATCGAGATGCCCTGGCTCAGCGGGCGCGTGGTCGAACTTGCGCAGTCGCACGGCCTTGCCGTGCCCGCGAACCGGGCGGTGGTGGCCGCCCTGGCCCCCTTCGTGACCGGAACGCCCGCGCGATAGCGGGCCGTCGCGTCCGATCAGGCGCGCGGACGCCGCAGCATCGACCCGCTGAACAGCACCAGCGCCGCCCAGATCATCGGAAAGGCGATCATCCGCCCCCGACCCATCGGCTCGTCGAAGACGAAGACGGCGATCAGGAAGATCATGGTGGGCGCGATGTACTGCATCATGGCGATCGTGGTCAGCCGCAGGCGCTTCGCGCCGTTGGCATAGACCATCAGCGGCACCGCCGTGACCAGCCCGCAGGACAGAAGCAACGCGGTATCGGTGGCGCTGGCCTGAAGAAAGTGCCCCTCGCCCCGCGCCAGCAGCCAAACCATGTATCCCAGCGCCGGCCCCAGCAGAAGCAGCACCTCAAGCGTGAAGCCCTGGTTTGGCCCGATCGGAAGCGAGCGTTTGAAATAGGCGTAAAGCCCCCAGCTCAGCGTCAGGCCAAGGGCCACCACCGGCAGGCGGCCGGCCTCGACCGTCAGGATCAGCACCGCGGCCGAGGCCAGCGCGATCGCCGCCCATTGCGCCGGCAACAGCCGTTCGCGCAGCAGGACCGCGCCCAGGAACACGCTGAAAAGCGGATTGATGTAATAGCCAAGCGCGGCGTCCAGCGCGTGCCCGGTGCCGATCGCCCAGACATAGATCCCCCAGTTGACCGAGATCAGCGCCGCCGTCACCGCCCCCATCGCCAGCACCCGGGGCGTGGTCAGCGCCGCCCGCAGATCGGCCGTGCGACCCAGCGCCAGCAGCACGGCAAGCGCGATCGGCACCGACCAGACCACGCGATGCGCCAGCACCTCGACCGGCGGGATATGGGCCACCGCCTTCATGAACAGCGGCAGGACCCCCCACATCAGATAGGCGGCCAGCGCGTATAGGAACCCGCCAAGGCTGTCGCCGCCATCCGTGGCGGGGCTGTTGGTGCTGGCCATGCCGTGTCTCCCGTTCCCCGCGCCCTCTGCCAGAGCCGGCGCGCCAGGTCCAATCACGGTTTCAGCGGTGGACCATCACGGAATGTGACGCGCGCTCAGCCGCGCTCTTCGAGGGCGGGAATGTCGAAGTCGGGCGCCGCCAGCTCGAACCCCTCGAAGCGGAACCCGGGGATGACGGCGCAGCTGACCAGCGTCCAGTCGCCCAGGCTTCGCGCCGCCTGCCAGTGGCCCGCCGGCACCAGCACCTGGGGCGCCTCGCCCGTCAGGACGTCCGGACCAAGCCTGTGGGCCGCCGCCGGCGCCTCGGCCCGATCCGCGATCCGCAACTCGATCGGCGCGCCCGCGTGGAACAGCCAGATCTCGTCGGCGTCCACCCGGTGCCAATGGCTGCGCTCGCCCGCCTTCAGCAGGAAATGGATGCAGGTGCCCGCCGGCCGCTCGCCCGGACCGGCCGCCGCGACCCAGGTCTGGCGGTACCAGCCGCCCTCGGGATGCGGCTGAAGGCCCAGGCGGGCGATGATGCGGTCGGCTTCGGCCATGCGCGCGTCCCGGTGTCTTCTCTTGCCAAATACTCCCGCCGGAGGCGCCGCCGGGTTAGGGGCCCGGCGGTTTCCGCCCTCAGCCGCGCAGGATCGAGCGTCCGGCGTAGCGCGCGCTGTCGCCCAGCATCTCCTCGATCCGGATCAGCTGGTTGTACTTCGCCAGCCGGTCCGAGCGCGCAAGGCTGCCGGTCTTGATCTGTCCACAGTTCGTGGCCACCGCCAGATCGGCGATGGTGGCGTCCTCGGTCTCGCCCGAGCGGTGCGACATGACCGAGGTGAAGCGCGCCCGATGCGCCATGTCGACCGCTTCAAGAGTTTCCGACAAGGTCCCGATCTGGTTGACTTTCACCAAAAGCGCATTCGCCGCGCCCTCGGCGATGCCGCGGGCCAGCCGCACCGGGTTCGTCACGAACAGATCGTCACCCACAAGCTGCACCCGGTCGCCCAGTGCGTCGGTCAGCACCTGCCAGCCGTCCCAGTCGTCCTCGGCGCAGCCGTCCTCGATCGACAGGATCGGATAGTCGTTCACCAGCGCCTCGAGATAGGCGACGTTCTCGTCCGAGGTCAGGCTTTTCCCCTCCCCGGAAAGCACATACATGCCGTCCTTGAAGTATTCGGTCGCCGCGCAGTCGAGCGCCAGCATGATGTCCTCGCCCGGGACATAGCCGGTCTTCTCGACCGCCTTGAGGATGAAGTCCAGCGCGTCACGCGTCGACGACAGGTTCGGAGCGAAGCCGCCCTCGTCACCGATGCCGGTCGACAGTCCGGCCGAGGACAGTTCTTTCTTCAGCGTATGGAAGATCTCCGACCCCATCCGCACGGCCTCGCGGATGTTCTCGGCGCTGACCGGCATGATCATGAATTCCTGGATGTCGATCGGGTTGTCGGCATGTTCGCCGCCGTTGATGATGTTCATCATCGGCACCGGCAGAACCCGCGCCGCGGTGCCGCCGACATAGCGGTAAAGCGGCTGCGTGACATAGTCGGCCGCCGCCTTCGCGGTTGCCAGCGACACGCCGAGGATCGCGTTCGCGCCCAGCCGGCCCTTGTTGGGGGTGCCGTCAAGCTCGATCATCAGGGCGTCGATGGCTTCCTGTTCGGTCGCGTCGAAGCCGACGAGGTTCTCGGCGATCTCGCCGTTCACGGCCGCCACCGCCTCGAGCACGCCCTTGCCCATATAGCGCCCGGCATCGCCGTCGCGCCGTTCGACCGCCTCGTGCGCGCCGGTCGAGGCGCCCGAGGGCACCGCCGCGCGGCCCAGCGTGCCATCCTCGAGGATCACGTCGACCTCGACCGTGGGATTGCCACGGCTGTCGAGGATCTCGCGGGCGTGGATGTCGATGATGGTGCTCATGGGGTGGTTCCCTTGTCTCTTGGGTGATCCTTCGGGGCTGTTTACCCGCCCGGGGCCTCTGGCGGAAGGGGCCTTGGGCCGCGCGCAAGGCGCGCCTCGCGCACGAAGGTGTAAAGCCCCGAGACAATGATGATCGCCGCGCCCGTCAGCATCAGCGCGTCGGGGCGTTCGTCGAAGACCAGACCGCCCACGACCAGCGCGAAAAGAAGCCGGGTATAGCGGAAGGGGGTGACGACGACGATGTCGCCCACCCGCACGGAGGCGATGATCGCGTAATAGGCCACCGGCCCCACCGCCAGCGCCCCCAGAAGCGCGAGCCAGGCGCCGCGGTCGGGCATCACCGCCCCGCCAGAGAAGACCAGAAGGATCGCGCCGGCGGGAATCACCGTGGCGAAGCCGTAGGTCGCCAGCACCATCGACGAGATCCGCCCCGGCACGACCCGCGTCGCCAGATCGCGCGCCGCCAGCATGAAGACCGCGAAGACCGCCAGCAGCGCGCCAAGGTCGAAGGCCGCCCCGCCCGGACGCACGATCAGCAGCACGCCCGCGAAACCCACCAGGATCGCCGTCCAGCGCCGCCAGCCGACGGTGGCCCCAAGAAACAGGGCCGCGCCCAGCGTCACCGCCAGCGGCGTGGCCTGGATGATCGCCGAGACGGTCGAAAGCGGCGTGACCGCGATGGCCGAGATGAAGGCCATCGTCCCCAGCATCTCGGCCAGGTTGCGGATCATGACGGGCCGCGTCAGCAGCACCGGCGTGATCAGCCGCGCCCCGCCCGCCCGCGCCAGCGCCGCGAAGATCGCGGTTCCGCCGACCCCGATGATCAGAAGGATCTGGCCCACCGGAAGCGTCGCGGCCGCCATCTTAACGAAGGCGTCCTCAAGCGTGAAGCCCGCCATCGCGACGATCATCAGCAGGATGCCGCGCAGGTTGTTCATCGCGCGCCACCCGGGTGGGTCGCGGCGCGGGCCGAGCGCAGGATGGTGTAAAGACCCGAGGCCACGATGATCGCCCCGCCCAGAAGGGTCATCGCATCGGGCCGTTCTCCGAAGATCGCCATGCCAAGCCCCGTCGCAAACAGAAGCCGTGTATAGCGGAAGGGCGTGACCACGCCCACCTCGCCCAGGCGCATCGCGGCGGTGATCGAATAATAGCCCGCGACCCCGGCCAGGATCGCCGTCCCCAGGAAGGCCGCCGCCTGCGGCGTGGGCAGGCCCATCGGTCCGGTGAAGGGGCTCATGGCAAGCCCGGTGGGGATCAGAACCGCGAAGCCGTAGGTCGCCAGTTGCAGGTTCGACAGCGCGCGCGGCGCCGCGCGCGTGCCCAGGTCGCGCGCCGCGAAGCCGATGGTGCCGATCAGCGTGAAGATCGAGGCCGGCGTGAACCCCTCGAGCCCCGGACGGAGAACGATGAGCACGCCCGCGAAACCCACCCCGATCGCCGTCCAGCGCCGCCAGCCCACACGCTCGCCGAAAAAGAGCGCCGCGCCGAGCGTGACGAAAAGAGGCGAGGCCTGCAGGATCGCCGAGGCGTTCGACAGGGGCGTAAGCGTGATGCCCAGAAAGTAGCCCGCGCGGCCGATCACCTCGAAGACCGCGCGCAGGACGATCGGGCGCGACCGCGCCTCGGGCGGAAACAGCGGCAGGCCGCGCGCCCGCGTCAGCGCGGCGAAGATGACGAACCCGCCCAGACCGAAGACCGCCACCACCGGGCCCAGCGGCAGCGCGCCGGCGGCCAGCTTGATGAACGCATCCTCAAGCGCGAAGCCCACCATGGCCGCGACCATCCACAGGATGCCGCGCCGGTTCTCGGCCGCCGCGGTGGACTTCCCGGTCATGGCGCGACGATCCAGCCGCCCAGCGCCAGCGTCAGCGGGATGGTGAAGAAGCTCAGAAGCGTCTGGAAGGTGATGATCGCGGCCATCGTGGGCGCGTCGCCGCCCATGGCTCGGGCCAGCGTGTAGGCCGCCACCCCCGTGGGAAGCGCGGCATAGATCAGCGCGACCTGCGCCGGCAGAAGTCCGGGCTGGAACACCGCGATCAGCCCAACCGTCGCGGCGGGAAAGACCGCAAGCTTGCCCAGCGCCGACAGCGCCAGCGGCCCGGCGCTGGCCGTCAGCCCCCGCAGCTTGAGGTTCGCACCCACGCTGAGCAGCATCACCGGA
Organism: Saliniferula longa; assembly: GCF_050789285.1. NCBI lineage: Bacteria > Pseudomonadati > Pseudomonadota > Alphaproteobacteria > Rhodobacterales > Roseobacteraceae > Saliniferula > Saliniferula longa. The sequence continues at coordinate 111,920 of NZ_JBOUVX010000003.1, forward strand.
AGGGCGGCGGCGCCCAGAAGGGCCGCCGTCTCATCGATCACCGGCAGCCCGCCGAGGCCCGAAAGGTTCGCAGCCGTCCCCAACGCGATCGACAGGATCAGCGGATTGCGCGCAAGGTCGCGCAGCACCGTCAGCGGCAGCCGCCCGCGGTCGTCCGACAGCATCAACGTCATCACCGTGACCACGGTCACGTTCACCACCGGCACCAGAAGCGCCGCGCCAAGCACCGCCAGCGCCAGGCCTTCGACGCCGAACAGCGCCTCGGCGATGGCGAGGCCGACGAAGGTGTTGAACCGCCCCGAGGCCTGCATCACGGTCGAGGCCAGCGGCGCCTCGTAGCCCGCCCGCCGGCCCGCGGCCCAGCCAAAGGCGGTCGCGGCCAGAAAGCCGCCGCACAGGACGGCGGCGAAGGGGCCAAGCGGCGCGCCCGACAGGTCGGCCGTGCTGATCTGGCGGAAGAACAGCGCCGGCATCAGCACCCAGTAGACCAGCCGGTCGTTGAGGTTCCAGAACTCGGTCGACGGAAAGCCCCCGCGCCGCAGCGCGTAGCCGGCAAGGATCATCACGAAGACCGGCGCGATCGCCAGCGCGGTCGACAGCATCTAGCGCGCGCGCTTCTTGGGCACGCCGTAAAGCTCAAGCCGGTGGCCACGCAACTCGTAGCCCAGCTTCTCGGCGATCCTCTCCTGCAGCTTCTCGATCTCTTCGTCCACGAATTCGATCACCTCGCCCGACTGGATGTCGATCAGGTGGTCGTGGTGCTCGCGCTCGGCGTCCTCGTAGCGGGCGCGGCCATCGCCGAACTCGAGCTTTTCGAGAATGCCCGCCTCTTCGAACAGCTTCACGGTGCGATAGACCGTCGCCAGCGAGATGCGCGGGTCGACGGCCGAGGCGCGGGCATAAAGCGCCTCGACATCGGGATGGTCCTGCGCCTCTTCCAGAACGGTGGCGATCGTGCGCCGCTGCCCGGTCAGGCGCAGGCCCTTGGCCTCGCAACGTTCAATGATGGTGTCGCCCATGTCGGCCCCCGGGTCGCTGAGGTCGCCCGCGCTGTGATCGTCTGCCTCTAGGGCCGTCTCTTAGGCAATCCGGGCGGCGGAAAAAAGCCCCGGCGTGCGGTGAGGGTGTCTTCGTCACGCGGCGGACGAGGTGATCCGCGCCAGCGCCTCGATCTTCTGTCGCGCGGCCCCGCTGTCGAGGCTTTCGGCCGCGATCTCGACGCCTGCCTTCAGGCTCGACGCGCGGCCGGCCACCACAAGCGCCGCCGCCGCGTTCAAGAGCACCGCGTCGCGATAGGCCGAGGGCGCCCCGTCGAGAAGCGCGCGGAAGGCGGCGCCGTTCTGGTCCGGCGTGCCGCCGAGAATCGCCTCGAACGGGTGCACGGGCAGGCCGGCGTCCTCGGGGTGGACCTCGAATTCCTCGACGATCCCGTGCCTGAGGGCCGCGACATGGGTGCGCCCGGCGATCGACAGCTCGTCGGTGCCGTCCTCGCCGTGGACCAGCCAGGCCTCGTCCGAGCCCAGCGCTGCCAGCGTCTCGGCCATGGGGCGGATCATGGCGCGCGAAAACGCGCCGGTCAGCTGGCGCGTCACGCCCGCCGGGTTGGTGAGCGGCCCGAGGATGTTGAAGATCGTGCGCGTGCCAAGTTCGGCCCGTGTCGGCATGACATGGGCGATCGCGGGGTGATGCATGGGCGCCATCATGAAGCCGATGCCCACTTCTTTCAGCGCCTTTTCAACGACTTCCGGCCCGACCATCACGTTGACGCCCATCTGCGTCAGGGCATCCGCCGCACCCGATTTCGAGCTGAGGTTGCGGTTGCCGTGCTTGGCCACCGGCACGCCCGCGCCCGCCACGACAAAGGCGGTGGCGGTCGAGATGTTCAGCGTGCCCTTGCCGTCGCCGCCGGTGCCGACGATGTCGATCGCGCCTTCGGGCGCGCGCACCTTGCGGCACTTGGCGCGCATCACGGCCGCCGCGGCGGCGTATTCGCCCACCGTCTCGCCCCGCGTGCGCAGGGTCATCAGGAACCCGCCGATCTGGCTGGGCGTCGCCTCGCCGTCGAACAGGATGGTGAAGGCCGTCTCGGCCTCGTCCCGCGTCAGCGGCCGGTCGACGGCGGCAGCGATGAGGGGCTTCAGCCGGTCGCTCATGCCGGAACCGCCACGAGGTCGAGGAAATTGCGCAGGATCGCGTGGCCGTGTTCGGACCGGATCGATTCAGGGTGGAACTGGACCCCGTGGATCGGTCTTTCGCGATGCGACAGGCCCATGATCGTCCCGTCCTCGAGCCAGGCCGTGATCTCGAGCACCTCGGGAAGTGTTTCGCGTTCCACGATGAGCGAGTGATAGCGCGTGGCCTTCAGCGGCGATGGCAACCCGCGGAACAGGCCGCGGCCTTCGTGGTGGATGGTGCCAAGCTTGCCGTGCACGATCTGGCCCGCGCGCACCACGCGTCCGCCAAACGCCTCGCCGATGGTCTGGTGGCCAAGACAGACGCCCAGAAGCGGCGTCCCCGTCTCGGCGGCGGCCTGGGTCAGCGCCAGGCAGATGCCGGCCTGCGCGGGATCGCAGGGCCCCGGCGACAGCACGATGCCTGCCGGGCGCAGCGCCATCGCCTGCTGCACGTCAAGCGCATCGTTGCGCCGCACAAGCACCTCGGCGCCAAGCTCGCCCAGGTAATGGACGAGGTTGTAGGTAAAGCTGTCGTAGTTATCGATGAGAAGCAGCATCTTGCAGCCTTGAGCGGATTGGGGGCTGGTCCGCCCCCCGGGGTCGGGTATACTTGGTCAGAGGTGCCGCCGGGGGTCAAGGCACCCAAGAGGCAAAAGAACAGGCGGAGAGACCGGGCATGGCACGCGGGTTCGTTTCGGGGACGTTCTGGGGATTCGTGGTCGGGGCGTTCATCTTCCTGACCGCCACGCTGATCGCGGACCGGCAGGACCCGGTCCTGCCGCAGCCCGCCGCCGGGGCCGAGACGACGCCAGCGCCCGACGCCAGCGAATTCGACACCGTGACCGAGCAGGCCGAACCCGAGTTGCCCGCGGCGGAAACCGCGCCCGGCGGGTCGGCCGACATCGCCGAGGCGCCCGCGGTCGCCGCGCCCGCCGCCGAGGCCACGCCAACGCCCGACGAGACGCCGCTTGTCGCCCCCGACACGGCGGCGACGGCGCCCGCCGCCCCCGAACCGCCGACCGAGGCGCCCGCCCCCTTGGTCGCGAGCGCGCCGCAGCCGGTCGAGGCGCCGCACCCCGCCGACGTGCCCGCCCCGGACCAACCGGGCAGCGACGCGCCGCTGGTCGCGGGGCTTCAGGCCCCCGCGCCGCCGGCGCCGCCCGCGCCGGAAGTCCCCGAAGCCTCCGGGGCCGGGACGCCCGCCGAGGGACCCGAAGGGGAGATCGCGGCCCTGCCCCCGACGGTCAGCCCCGAGGCGCCGACAGCCCCGCCCGTTGCCGAGGCCCCGCGCGAGGCGGCGCAGCCCGACCCCTCGGTGGGCGATGCCGCCCCCGAAGGTGGCACGGGAACTTCCCCGGAAACTGCTCCCGAGATGGCACCTGAAGCCGACGCCGCGCCGCCCCCCGAAAGCGATGCGCCGCCGGCCTCGGTGCCTGGCGCCGTCGCCTCGGCCATGCCGGGGCAGCGCGCGGCGCCCCTGCCCGGGATCGCCGGCGACCCCGGGGCCGGTGCGGCCCCGGAGGCGCCCGAGGCCCCCGAGGCGCTGCCCGCCGCCGTCGCCGCCGCCCCCGGTGCGGCCGCCGGTATGGCCCCCGCGCTTGCCGCCTTCAGCACGCCCTTCGAGATCACCGATGACCGCCCCTTGCTGTCGGTCGTGCTGCTTGTGCCCGCGAACTCCGAGGTCGGGGTCGAGACCCTGTCGGCGCTGCCCTTCCCGGCAAGCTATGCGATCGACGCCATCGCCCCCGACGCCGGCGAGACGGCGCGCGCGCTGCGCGCGGCGGGGCGCGAGTTACTGCTGATCCCCAGCCTTCCCGAAGGGGCCACCCCATCGGACGTCGAAGTGGCGCTTCAGGCGAACCTCGCCGCCGTGCCCGAGGCCGTGGCTTTCATCGACGGGCCGGGCGCCAGCTTCCAGTCGGACCGCACCGCCGTGGCGCAGGTCGTGGCGGCGGCAGGCGCGTCCGGGCATGGCCTTGTCACCTTCCCGCGCGGGCTGAACACCGCCCAGCAGATCGCCCGGCGCGACGGGGTGCCCGCCGCGCTGGTCTTCCGCGACATCGACGGCGAGGGCCAAAGCGGCGACGACATCCGCCGCGCGCTGGATCAGGCGGCGTTCCGCGCCCGCCAGGAAGGCGCCGTGATTCTTGTCGGCCGGGCCGAGCCGGCCACGCTCGCCGCGCTGACCGAGTGGGCTCTGGGCAACCGTGCGGCCTCGGTGGCGCTTGCGCCGGCCTCGGCGGCGATTCTTGCGCAGAACTGAGGCCGCGCCGACGCAGACGCCGAAGACCTGTCGCCGGAGGCCGGCGTCCCCGCGCGCGGGTCGTGACCGATCGCCCGGTCCCTTGGCACCGTCGTCGGGCGTGACCTCGGGGATCGGAATGACGGACCGAACGGCCCTGCCCTCGGTCAGAGCGACAGCTTCATGTGGATGATGCGGTCGTCGCCGGCCCCAAAGGCGTCGGGGTCGGTGTAGCGCACGAATCCAAGGCTTTCGTAAAGCGGGATCGCCTCGACATGGCGGTACAGCGCGTCGAGCCAGAGCGCGCCCATCCCCCTTTGGCGGGCCTCGTCGACCACGGCCAGGGCAAGCTTGCGTCCAAGCCCCTGACCACGGGCCGCGTCGCGGACGTACATCCGGTTCACCTCGCCGTCGCCCTCGCCTTTCGGCATCATCATCACCATGCCCACCGGCGTGCCGTCCTGCAGGCCAAGGAAGCATTCGCCGGCAGGCGGAAGGAAATGCTCCGCGAAGGCGCCCAGTTGCCCGGCAATATCCTTCTGCGCGATGTAGGCGTCGATCTCGTCGTGCATGTCGGGATAGCGCGCCCGCAGGACGTCGAAGAACTCCCAGACAAGGGCGCGCACGGACGCGATCTGCTCTGGCGTGCGGACCCTGGTTACCGTGACCGACATGCGCCCCCGCTCAGGTTGTTCCAAGATCCCGCCAGCCGGACGGGCCCCGTGGGGCCCCGGCCACGTCCCCGGTCACGGTCGCGGCAGCACGGGCAGGTCGGCAAGGCACCCCGGTCCGATCCTCAGCCCATGGCGCGCAGGCGCTTGATCAGGCTCGAGGTGTCCCAGCGGCCGCCACCCATCTTCTGCACGTCCTTGTAGAACTGGTCGATGAGCGCCGTCACCGGCAGCGAGGCGCCGGTTTCGTCGGCGGTCGACAGGCAGATGCCAAGGTCCTTGCGCATCCAGTCGACGGCGAAGCCGTGGTCGAACTTGTCGTCGATCATCGTGGCGTGGCGGTTCACCATCTGCCACGACCCCGCCGCGCCGCCCGCGATCACCTCGACCACCGCGCGGCCGTCAAGGCCGGCCTTCTCGGCGAAGTGCAGCCCCTCGGACAGCCCCTGGACAAGGCCCGCGATGCAGATCTGGTTGACCATCTTGGTGAGCTGCCCCGCGCCGCTGTCGCCCAGCCGACGGGCCAGCTTGGCATAGGCCTGCATCACCGGTTCGGCGCGGGCATAGGCCGCCTCGTCGCCGCCGCACATGATGACAAGCTGGCCGTTCTCGGCCCCCGCCTGCCCGCCCGAGACCGGCGCGTCGACGAAGGCGAGGCCGGCCTCGGCCGCCTTGCCGTAAAGTTCGCGCGTGACGGCCGCCGACACCGTGGTGTGGTCGACGAAAACGGCGCCCTTCGCCATGCCGGCGAAGGCGCCGGCGTCGCCCAGGCAGACCGAGCGCAGGTCGTCGTCGTTGCCCACGCAGGCCATCACGAAATCGGCGCCCTTCGCCGCGCCGGCCGGCGTTTCGGCCATCGCGCCGCCGTGCTGGGCGACCCATGCCTTGGCCTTGGCGGCGGTCCGGTTGAAGACGGTGACCTCGTGGCCGGCCTTGGCAAGGTGCCCGGCCATCGGATAGCCCATCACCCCCAGACCCAGAAACGCGACCTTCGCCATGGCTTTCCTCCCCCTGCCAAATCGCCTAAGACCTGCCCCTACCTAACGGCTCGGTTCGGCGCGTCAACTCAGGTTCCATGGCAACGATCTTCCGCTGGCTCTTGCGCCTGTCCACATTGGCGTTCGTCCTCGCCGCACTGTCGGCGGCGGGCCTGTTCTGGTTCGCCACGCGGTCCCTGCCCGACTACGACGAGACGATCGAGGTGGCGCGGCTTGCGGCCCCGGTCGAGATCGTGCGCGACAACGCCAATGTCCCGCACATCTTCGGAGAAAGCGACCGCGACGTCTATTTCGGACTGGGGCTTGTGCATGCACAGGACCGTATGTGGCAGATGCTGATGCTGCGGCGCGTGGCGCAGGGCCGGCTGAGCGAGTTGTTCGGCCCGCGCACGCTTGAGACCGACGACCTCTTGAGGCGGCTCGACCTTTACGGGGCGGCGGCGCAATCGGTCGAGGTGCAGGACGACTACACGAAGGCCGCGCTTCAGGCCTATGCCGACGGGGTCAACGCCTGGCTGGTCGCGGTGAACGCCGGCGCGCGGGGCCGGGGCGCGCCCGAGTTCTGGATCTTCGAACCGACGATCGCCCCCTGGCAGCCCGCCGACAGCCTGGCCGTGGTCAAGCTGATGTCGCTGCGCCTGTCGGACCACGTCGCCAACGAGGTTCTGCGCGCCCGGGTGGCGCTTGCGCTGCCGGGCGAGCGGCTTCTCGACATCCTGCCCGAGGCGCCGGGGCCGGGCATCGCCGCCCTGCCCGACTATGCCGCGCTGCTTCCCGGCATCGACCGGACCCACGCCCTGGCCTGGCCCAAGCGCGCGCAGCCGCCCTTCTGGCCCGCGCCCGAGCGCGGGCTTGCCGGGGCCTCGAACGCCTGGGCAGCGGCGCCCGACCGGTCGGCGGCGGGCGGCACGCTGCTGGCCAACGATCCCCATCTGGGCTTCGCGGCGCCGACGATCTGGTATCTCGCGCGGCTCGAGCTGGCCAGCGGCGGGGTGATCGGGGCCACGATCCCGGGCATGCCGGCAATCGTCATCGGACGCAGCGAACGCATCGGCTGGGGCGTGACCTCGTCCTACCTCGACGACCAGGACGTGTTCATCGAGAAGCTCAACCCCGACAACCCCGAAGAAGTGCTGACCCCCGAGGGCTGGACGCCGGTCACGACGCGCCCGTCGATCATCAACATCGCCGGCCAGGCGCCGGTGACGATCACGCTGCGCTGGTCGGAAAACGGCCCGATCCTGACGGGAAGCCAGTTCGATCTGGGCGCGGTCACGCCGCCCGGCCATGTCGCCGCGCTGGGGTGGACGGCGCTCAGCCCCAACGACACCTCGATGACCGCCTCGCTGCGGCTGATGCGGGCGCAGACGCTGGACGAAGCGCTTGAAGCCTCCGAGCTTTACATCGCTCCCAGCCAGAACCTGACCGTGGTCGACGGCGAACGGATCGCGATGGCGGTGATCGGCGCCATGCCCCGCCGCGACGCGCGCCACCAAAGCCTGGGCCGCGTGCCCGCGCCCGGCTGGCGGGTCGAGAACCGCTGGCAGGGTCGTTTCCCGGCCTCGGACAACCCGCGCTTCGTCGATCCGCCGGGCGGGATCCTGGGCAACACCAACAACAAGACCGTCGACCGCCCCTTCCCCAACCACCTGAGCTTCGATTGGGGCGACAGCCAGCGCGTGTTCCGCTGGCAGTTCCTGATGCAGAACCGCGAGGTGCACACCCGCGAAAGCTTCATCGAGGCGCAACTCGACACCGTCAGCTACACCGCGCGGTCGCTGCTGCCCCTGATCGCGGCCGACCTGTGGTTCACCGGCGAGGCCGCGCCCGAAGGCACGCCCGAGCGCCAGCGCCAGCGCGCGCTTCTGCTGCTGGCGGAATGGAACGGCGAGATGAACGAGCACCTGCCCGAGCCGCTGATCTACGCCGCCTGGATGCGCGCGCTTCAGGATCGGCTGATCCGCGACGAGCTGGGCCCGGTGCTGGCGGCCGAGTTTCCCCATGTCGAGCCCCTGTTTCTGGAACGCGTCTTCCGCGACATCGACGGCGCCTCGGTCTGGTGCGACGTGGTGCAGTCGGCCCCGGTCGAGACCTGCACCGACATCGCCCGCCAGGCGCTGGACGACGCGCTGGTCTGGATCAGCGAGAAGTACGGCGGCGAGCTTGAATCGCTGCGCTGGGGCGACGCGCACGAGGCGCGGCACGACCACGAGGTTCTGGGCGAGATTCCGGTGCTGCGCTGGCTGGTGAATATCCGCCAGTCCACCAGCGGCGGCGACCAGACGCTGATGCGCGGGCGCACCTCGGGCGTCGATCCCGACCCGTTCCTGAACGTGCACGGCGCAGGCTATCGCGGGGTCTACGACTTCGCCGATCCCGACAGTTCGGTCTTCATCATCGCGACCGGGCAGTCGGGCCATCCCCTGTCCCGCCATTACGACGACCTGGGCGAGCTGTGGCGGCGCGGCGAATACATTCCCATGAGCCTTGATCCCGACCTTGCCCGGGCGGCGGCGGTCGGCGTGACGCGGCTGGTGCCGAAAACGGACCCCGAGCCTGTGGGCCAGTAGCATCGCCGCCTCGCGGCCGCAGAGGAACCTTCCGCCATTGCGCGGTTCGGGCTGTAGTATGGCCGCATGAACGCCGAGTCGCATCACGATCAGGGCCGGGACACCATCCTGAGCCATGGCATCCAGACGTCGGACCCCGAGAACCTGTTTCACAGCACCGGGTGGCGCGCCCCCGTGGCGGTGCTGCGCGAAGCGGGTCTGCGCCTGTGGAGCGACGACGCCTTCGGACTGGCCGGCAACGTCGCCTTCCGGGCGCTTCTCGCGGTCTTTCCGTTTCTCATCTTCACAAGTTCGATGGCCGCCTTCATCGGCGACCGGTCGATGGCCGACAACCTGACCGAGTTCCTGATCGCCATCGTCCCGAGCGAACTGGTCGACCCGCTTGTCTCGGAGGTGAAGAAGGTGCTGACCGTCCCGCGCGGCGGCGTTCTGAGCGTCGGCTTCCTGCTGACCATCTGGTTCGCGATGGGGGGCGTGGACGGCGTCAGGGTCGGTCTCAACCGGGCCTACGGCATCCGCGAGACGCGCACGACGCTGACGCTTTTCCTGGTGCAGGTGGCCGTGGTGGTCGTCGCCGCCCTGGCGCTTGTGGTGGTCGGCTACCTTCTGGTTCTGGCCCCGCGCGTGGGATCGCTGCTGCACCGTCTGATGCCGGACTTCGACCCGGCCTCGGTGACCATCGGTCTCATCCGGTATCCGTCGGCGGCGGTCATCCTGATGGCCGCGCTCTTTGTCGCGCATGTCTTCCTGCCGGCACGGCGCACCGCCTTCGCGCATATCTGGCCCGGGGTGCTGTTCACGCTGGCCCTCTGGACCATCCTTGCGACGGTCTTCTCCTATTACCTGCGCAGCTTCGCGGTCTACGCCAGCTACTATGCGGGCCTCGCCGGGATCGTCGCGACCCTCTATTTCCTCTATCTCGGGGCGCTGATCCTGATCTTCGGGGGCGAATTCAACCGCGCGCTGCGGATCCGCCATCTTGCCCGCGCGCTAAGCCCGGGGAGCGGGCCGCACTGAGCTTGGGCGCGGGCCATGGCACCTCCGGCCAGGGCGGTGGCCCGTGGCGCCGGCGCCGGCGTCATTTGACCTTCGTCGCGCAACGATCCGCCGTGTGGGGCGTATCGGCAAGCCCGGGGAAACGATGACCGTGACGGACCAGCGCGGCCCAACGCGCCGAAACTTAACGATATTTATCCGCGCGCGCCGAACCCCCGGGGGGAAGGGCATGTTCTTGCTTGAAATTTCCCCGCCGTTCACGCATTCTTGCTGCCCTGTGTAGTCCGTAACCGCCGCGACGTGCGGCAAGGGGGAAATCATTATGAAGACGACAATTATTGCTACGGCTTTCGTGGCAGCGCTGGCCGCTCCGGCCGCCGCGTCCACGGTCCTGGATTTCACGACCAGCGGAATCGGCACCGGCAACACCACGGGGTCCGCCGCCAACAGAACCTACGAGATCACCGGGTCGGGCACGCTGACCGACGCCACGCACAAGACCAATGTTGGCTGCACCGGTGAAGCCTGGGAGTTCACGTGCGATGCGGTCGACAATCGCTTCGACGTGGGCTTCGGCGTGCAGGGCGGTGGAAACGACAACGAAGTCGACGGCATGCGCAACGGGGTCAACAAGAACGAATACGTCCAGGTCAAGTTCGGCGGCCTCGTCAAGATCCTGGGTTTTGCCGGGATGCTGACCTACGACGACAGCCAAAGCGATGGCACCGAGACGGTGGTCCTTGAATACTCCAAGGACGGTGGCGCGACGTTCTCGTCGGTCTTCGCCAGCGCGATCAACGACGACAACGACCCGTATGGCACCGGCACTGACAACAACCTGTTCAACACGGTCGGCCTTGCCTTTGCCAAGGACCTGTCGCTTCTGGCCGATGTCGTGCGGTTCCGGGCGGGCGGGGTCAGCCCGTACGACGACGGCAACGCCAACATCACGGCGGCCGGCCTCGAGGTCGGCGTGGTTCCGGTGCCGGCGGCGCTTCCGCTTCTGCTGGCCGGTGTGGGCGCCCTTGGCTGGGCCTCGCGGCGCAAGCGGCAGCTTGCGGGCTGATCCGCGCAGCCACCTGAAAAGATCCAGAGGCCGGGCCCTGCCCGGCCTCTTTCTTTTTCGGCAGCGACACGTCGCCTGGCCCTCTCCGCCGCAGGGATCGCCCCCATTCCGCGCTGCCTACTGGTGGGGCCCGACCGGCGCCGGGTTCCTGCACAACCACCCCACCCGCTTCCGCCGGCCGCCATAAGACGTTTTTTCGGGTGGCGACAGCGTCTTGACCCGTGTCGTGATTCTGGCAGGCTATGAATATTTTACCGTAGAGCTCATTCCGGCGATCGTCCCATGTGAATTCGTGCACGGAGTTTTCCAAGTGACAGCGAACGAAAACACCAAAAAACACTATGATCTTACCGCAGCTCAGTACGACAAGACGCTCGGCAACGACAAGGTTGTCGAGCACACGAGGGCACTGGAACTGCTTGTCCCCAGATATTTCTCGGAGGCGTCGTCAGTCCTCGACATCGGAACCGGGACGGGCCGCGCGCTTGAATGGCTTTCCAGCCATTTCAGTGAACGCAAGGCCAAAGTGGACCTTACGGGGGTCGAGCCGTCCACGGCACTTGCAGAGATCGCGCGCAAGAAAGTGCCGAGTGCGAAAATTGTCGAAGGGAGCGGAGAGTCGCTTCCTTTCGCGGAGGGCTCCTTCGACCTCGTAACGATCACAGGTGTCCTTCACCACGTCGAGTTCCCAAAGCAGGTCCTGACCGAAGCATTTCGCGTGAGCCGGTTCGGCGTATTGATAAGCGATCACAACAACTTTTCCTTTGGGTCGAGAGGTGCGCGAAAACTGCGGCTTGGCCTCTATGCAGCCAATCTGCTTTCGGCGTTCACCTACGTCAGGCTGGGTTTCAGACGCCAAGGCTACTCCGAAGGAGATGGCTGGTGGTATCCGTATTCGCTGCTCAACGATTTCGACGTGATCTCGAAGAATTCGGAACAATACGCCATCGTTCCAACGCGAAGACCGAATTCGGGACTTGGCAACTTCATGTTGTCCAACTCGCACATTGCTGTCGCCTGCATCAAGAAGACGGCATGAGTCTCGACGGTTGATCGTCGCGTTTCAAGAGCGGCACGTTTCTTGCAAGATACCTCTGCGCGGGGTGGCAGCCCCCTACCCCGTGACCGCCCGCGTGACCCAGAGCCCGCCCATGGCGGCAAGCGTGGTCAGGACCGTGCCCCAGGTCAGGTCAACCGCGACCATCTCCCAGGTCCAGTCCCTGAGGGTGGCGTAGTTGGTGAACTCGTAGGTGCCATAGGCCGCGGCCCCCAGAAGCGCCGCGTTCAGCGCGACCTTGCCCGAAGGGCCGGTGGCGAGCGCCGGGATCGTCACCAGCCACAGCAGGACCCCGACGTAGAACAGGTAGAAGGCCGCCGCTGGGGCCAGGCGGATCGGCTCGACCAGCGCCTCGCCCAGGTGCCGCTGGAAGAGCGGCTTCATCACCGTCGACAGCATCACCGCGTCGAGGACGAGAAAGATCACCGCCGTCGAGGCGTAAAGGATCGCGATCTGCATGGGCACGTCTCCTAAAGACGGAGATATGCGGCGCGCTGGCGCGGCGTCCAGTGCACGGTCAGGCGGTGGCCCGCGTCGGTCTGCGCCTCGTCCTCGACCACGCCCTGCTCGTAAAGCCAGGCGCGCTGGCGGCCGGCGGCGAAAGGCACCACGATCGTCTCGGTCACGCGGGCCTCGTCCAGCGCCTCGGTCACGGCCTCAAGCAGCGCGGGCAGGCCCTCGCCCGTCAGCGCCGATCCGGTGAAGACGCCCTCGGTGCGCGCCGCGCGCGCCTCGACCGCGGCGCGGGCCTCGGGGTCGAGAAGGTCGACCTTGTTCCACAGTTCGATCTTCGGCGTGTCCTCGGCGACGCCCAGTTCGGCCAGCACCGTCTCGACGTCCTCGGCCTGAAGATCGGTTTCGGCATGGGCGATGTCACGCACATGCACGATGACATCGGCGGCCAGAACCTCTTCCAGCGTGGCGCGGAAGGCCGCGACAAGCTGGGTCGGCAGGTCCGAGATGAAGCCCACCGTGTCCGACAGGATCACGTCGCGCCCGGTCGACAGGCGGACCGCGCGCATCGTCGGGTCAAGCGTGGCGAACAGCATGTCCTTCGCCAGCACCTCGGCCCCTGTCAGGCGGTTGAACAGCGTGGACTTGCCCGCGTTCGTATAGCCCACCAGCGCGACCACCGGATAGGGCACCTTGGCGCGCGCGGCGCGGTGCAGGGCGCGCGTCTTGACCACCTTCGACAACTGCTTCCTGAGCCGCACAAGCTGGTCGTCGATGGCGCGGCGGTCGGCCTCGATCTGGGTTTCGCCGGGGCCGCCGACGAAGCCAAGGCCGCCGCGCTGGCGTTCGAGGTGGGTCCAGGCGCGGACAAGGCGCGTGCGCTGATAGCTCAGCGCCGCCATCTCGACCTGAAGCGCGCCCTCGCGGGTGCGCGCGCGGTCGGCGAAGATCTCGAGGATGAGAGAGGTGCGGTCGAGAAGCTTGACCTTCCATTCGCGCTCGAGGTTGCGCTGCTGGACCGGGGTGACGGGGCCGTCGATCAGCACCAACCCGATCTCGTCGGCCTTCAGGCGCTGGCCGATCTCCTCGATCTTGCCCGACCCGAACAGCGTGCCGGGCTGGGCGCGCGGCAGGCGCACGACCTCGGCGCCCACGACGTCAAGTCCCGGCAGAGCCACGGCAAGCGACACGGCCTCGTCCAGTGCCGCTGCGGGCTCGCGCCGCGCGGGTTCGGTGCGGATATCGGGGTGCAGCACGAGGGCGCGCATGGCCCCCGTCGCGGCCTCGTCCACGGTCAGTCTTCGCCTTCGTAAAGGCTGATCGGCTGCGATGGCATGATGGTCGAGATCGCGTGCTTGTAGACAAGCTGGGACTGGCCGTCACGGCGCAGCAGCACGCAGAAGTTGTCGAACCAGGTGATGACGCCCTGCAATTTGACGCCGTTGATCAGGAAAATCGTGACCGGGACCTTGGTCTTCCGGACATGGTTCAGGAAGGCGTCCTGCAAATTCTGACGGTCGGATGCCATGAAGTTCTAGCCCTTTTTCTTTCTTGTTGCCCCGCGCCAGGGCCATTCTCAAACGTCCGGATATCAGTATGTAGCGGAGCGAAAGGAGATTCCAGACCAAAAATCAGATCGTTACGCAATTACACACGCTTACGTTGCATCAGCTGCGCCAGAAGGTGGGATTCATCAGCGCGATGATCGCCAGCGTCTCGAGCCGCCCGATCACCATCGCGGCGGTGAAGATCAGCTTGGCGGCGGGGCTGAGGATCAGCAGATCGATGGGTGTTTCCATCGCGATCTGGGTCAGGGGCCCGGTCGTCGACAGCGCGGCGACGGTCAGCACCAGGGCCTCTTCGAAACGAAGGCCCGTCAGGCTGAGCGCCGTCGTCACCGCGCAGATCGACAGCGCGAACAGCATGAAGAAGATCCAGGCCGAATAGGCGCCCTGACGGCGGATATGGCGCGCGCGCTGCCCCGAGCCGCCCACCGACGAGGGCTGCACGAGCTTTTCCATTTCGCGCTGGCCATGCTTGTAAAGCGCGTAAAGCCGGAACAGCTTGACCCCGCCCGCGGTCGTGGCGATGCCGCCGCCGAAGACCGCCAGACCCATCAGCACCAGCCCCGGCGTCTGCAGGCCCGACCACAGCTGCGCCTCGTCCCAGCCGGCGCTTCGGAAGCCCGTCGTGGTCAGGAACGACAGCGCCGTGAAGAACCCGCCCCACAGACCGAAAAGACCATCGGCCAGCCCGACGTCGTCGCCCGCCGCGAAGACCCAGTGGCGCAGGAACAGAAGCACCGGCACCGCCGCGACGATGGCAAGGCCGATGCGCAGTTCGGGGTCGGTCCAGACGCTGCGCAGGCCTTCGGGCCGCTCCCACTTCGAGAAGGTCACGCGCGACAGGGCGAAGACGAGAAACAGAAGCATCATCCCCTCGCCCAGCACGCCCGAGGTGCTGCCCGCAAGCCCACCCACCGGCGAGATGCCCGAGGTCGACAGGATCGCCATCGCATGGGCCAGCGCCACCAGCGGCGGATCCCCCGCCGACAGAAGCAGGATCCACAACAGCAGCGTGAGCCCGGCGTAGACCGGGAAAAGCAGGACGGCGAACTTGCGCAGCCGCACCGAGGTGTCGGCCACCCCCCGGATCTGCGAGGCCGGCAGCGCCCCCTGCCCGATCTCGGAACTCGACCCGACCTCGAAGCCGCCAAGGTTCAGCGGCGCGAAGACCGCCACGGCCGTGACCCAGACGAAGAAGCCCCCCATCCAGCCGACCTGCGCGCGCCAAAGGTGCAGCGACGGCTGAAGCCGCCCGCGCTCGAAGAAGCTGGCGCCGGTGGTGGTGAAGCTTGACACCATCTCGACGTAGGCGCTGAGGAAGTCGGTGTTTCCGATCGCCTCGTAAAGCGGGAAGGCCAGCATCAGCGGAAGCAGCGTGTAGGCCGCCAGAAGCGACAGCAGGTGGCTTCGTCCCTGGCGGCGCACGACGCGGTTCGCGGTGGCCACCGCGATCATCGCGAACAGGACCAGGAAGATCAGGCTGGAATACAGGAAGATCCGCGCCGTGGGCAGGTCGCGGACCAGATAGGCATGGACCGAGACCGGCAGCATCGACAGCGCGCCGATCCCCATCAGGAGGACGATGAACGGCAGGCCTGCGAACCAGGCGCGCATCAGAAGAAGTCGATCGAGACCTGGAAGAGGCGCTCGACCTCGGGGACGTCGGCGGCCAGCGAGAAGACGACGATCACGTCGCCCTCGTCGATGCGGGTGCCGCCGGTCGGGCGCACCACCTTGCCCCCCTTCTGGACCGCCGCAACCAGCACGCCTTCGGGAAAGTCGATGTCGCGGATCGCCTGGCCCGCGATGGGCGAGGTCGACAGGACCTGCGCCTCGATCACCTCGGCCTCGCCGTCGCCGATCGAATAGACGCCGCGCACGCGCCCGTGCCGGATGTGGCGCAGGATCGAACTGACGGTGGTGGCGCGCGGATTGATGTAGGCGTCGACGTTCAGCGGCTCCATCAGCGGCAGAAGCGTGGGATCGTTGACCAGCGCGATCGCCATCTTGCAGCCTGCCGATTTCGCCCGTACCGAGGCCAGAAGATTGGTCTTGTCGTCGTCGGTCACCGCAAGGATCGCATCGGCGCGGTCGATCCCGGCTTCGGACAGAAGCTCCATGTCCAGCCCGTCGCCGTGCAGCACGACCGTGCGTTCAAGCGCGTCGGCAGCGCGTTCGGCGGCGGCGCGGCTTTTCTCGATCACCTTCGAGCGCACGCGCTCGGCCCGGCCTTCCAGCGCGCGGGCGACCGCCAGACCCACGTTGCCGCCCCCAAGGATCACGATCCGCTCCTGCCGGGTGAAGGGCTTGCCGAAGATCTCGAGCGTGCGGGCGGTGTCGTCGACATGGGTCGAGACATAGATCTGGTCGCCGTCGTAAAGCTGGTCGCCCGGTTCGGGCGCGAAAAGGTTTCCGGCCCGGCGCACCCCCACGACGATCGCCCGCAGGGTCGAGAACAGGTCTGTCAGCTGCCGCAGCGGCGTGTTCAGCACCGGGCAGTCCTCGTCCAGCTGGATGCCCAGAAGCTGGACCTGGCCCTCGAGGAACATCTCGGTGTCGAAGGCGGTCGGCGCGGCCAGCCGGCGCAGCGCGGCCTCGGCCACCTCGCGCTCGGGGCTGATCACGACGTCGATCGGCAGGTGATCGCGGCGGTAGAGGTCGGAATAGATCGCCGTCAGGTAGCTTTGCGCCCTGAGCCGCGCGATCTTGCGCGGCACGGCAAAGACAGAGTGGGCCACCTGGCAGGTGACCATGTTGACCTCGTCGGAATGGGTGGCGGCGATGACCATGTCGGCGTCGCGCGCGCCCGCCCGCTCGAGCACGTCGGGATAGCTTGCGAAGCCCGCGATCCCCTGCACGTCCAGCGTATCGGTGGCCCGGCGCACCAGATCGGCGTTGCTGTCGACCACGGTGACATCGTTGCGTTCGCCCGAGAGCTGCCGGGCGATCTGCCAGCCGACCTGCCCTGCTCCGCAGATGATGACCTTCATGACTGCCCCGGTCGCCGCCTCGTGAGGCGCTCAGAAGTGGCAGAAGCCCCGGTCCGCGTCAATTGCGGGTCAGGTTCCGGCCCGGTCCGCTGGTGCGCTCCGGCGACGTGACGTCAGGGCCGGCGGCCTGCACGCGGGCCTAGGCAGAGCGCGACCGATCGACTTAAGGTTCTGAAGAAAAAGGCGCCCGGACACATCCGGGCCATACATGCACGATGGGGGACGACATGACGACGAGGACCGAGGGCCCTGGCGCCTTCAAGGGCACCGTGGCAGCGGACGGGACGGCGCCGGCGGGGGGACCCTCCGGCGCGCTTCTGTCGCCCGACCTGATCGACGCCCTGCGTGGCGCCGGCACCCCCCAGACCCTTCAGCGGGGCGAGGTGCTGGTCACCGAAGGCTCGGCGGCGGATGCCTTCTTCATCGTCCTCAACGGGCGGTTCATCGTCTTTCACGGCGCGCGCCCCATCGCCGAGATCGCCGCCGGCGAACCGATCGGCGAGATCGCGTTCTTCGCGGGCGGCAGCCGCACCGCGACGGTGACGGCCGGACGCGCCGGACAGGTCCTGCGGATCACCCGCGACAGCTATCGCGCGCTCTGCGACAGGGTGCCGGGCCTGCCCGAGGCGGTGATCGCGGCGCTTGCCGAACGCCTGCGCCGCAGCGTGCCGGCGACCGCCAGCCTGAAACCCCGTCCGGGCGACGTGATCGGCATCCTGCCGGCGGGCGGCGGGCGGCTTGATCCCGCGTTCCTCGCCGCGCTCGGCGACGAGCTTGGCCGCGACGGGTCGGTGGTGACGCTGAGCCCCGACGAGGTGGGCGCGGCCATGGACGGCGGGCTGGGCGCGCGCCTTGCCGAGCGTGGGCTGGCGGGCCGCACGGTGGTCCTGTCCTGCGCCGACCCTTCGGCCGAACCCGAGGCCGCGCGCCGGGTGTTCGACACCGCCGACACCGTGCTTCTGGTGCTTGACCGGCGGCACGGCGGGGCGGCGCCCGGTCCCT
Source organism: Saliniferula longa (assembly GCF_050789285.1). Classification (NCBI taxonomy): domain Bacteria; kingdom Pseudomonadati; phylum Pseudomonadota; class Alphaproteobacteria; order Rhodobacterales; family Roseobacteraceae; genus Saliniferula; species Saliniferula longa. The sequence continues at coordinate 129,704 of NZ_JBOUVX010000003.1, forward strand.
CGGCGCTCGAGGCCGAGATCGCCGCGACCTTCCTGCCGCAAAGTGTGCACCTTGCGCTGCTGCACGCGCCGGGCACGACGCGTCTTGACGGCACCGCGCAGGCGCTCGAGGGGCGCGCCCCGGGGATTCACCACCACGTCGGCATGGACAACGCCGCCGACATCGCGCGGCTTTCGCGGTTCCTGCGGGGGCGGGCCTTCGGCGCGGTCTTCGGCGGCGGCGGAGCCTTCGGCACCGCGCATCTGGCCCTTGTGAAGGCGCTTGCCGAACATGGCGTCACCATCGACATGGTGGGCGGCGCCAGCGTCGGCGCGGCCATGGGCGGCGCGGTGGCCATGGGCCTTGGTCCCGACGAGGTGCTGGACCGCTGCGACGACATCTTCGTGCGGTCGCGCGCGATGAAGCGGCTGACCGTGCCGAAACACTCGATCCTCGACCCGCGCTACTTCGACGACCAGTTGCGCCGCCACTACGGCGAAATCGCGATCGAGGACCTGCCGATCCCGTATTATGCCGTCTCGACCAGCCTGACGCGCAACGACCTTGCCGTGCTTCGGCGCGGGGCGCTGTGGCGGGCGGTGCGGGCGTCCAGCTCGATCCCGGCGGTGTTCCCGCCACTGGTCGCCCCCGACGGCGAGGTCTTCATCGACGGCGCCTATATCGACAACGTGCCGGTCGAGACGATGCGCGGCCTGAAGCCCGGGCCGAACCTTGTGCTGAGCCTCGAGGGCAAGCGCGACTGGCGCGTGATGTCCGACTACGACGCCCTTCCCGGGCGCGGCCGCGCCCTTGCCGGCGCGCTTCTGGGGCCGCTGGTCAAGCGGGTGCGCTTTCCCGGGATCTCGTCGATCATGACGCGCAGCATGATCGTGAACTCGGAACGCCGGCTGGCGAACATCGACCCCGGGTCGGACATCTTCGTGCCGGTCAGCCCCCTGCCCGGAATGGGCTTTCTGGACTGGACCAGGGGGCGGCGGCTCTACGAGGCGACCTATGCGCGGGCCTCGGCCGCGCTTGCCGCCGAGGCGGACGCCGGCGCGACGGGCCTGGACCTGCTGCGCCGGGCCGCGGCGCGCCTGTCGGCGCCCGAGGCGGCCGGCTGACCGGCGTCAGACCGCGCGCGCCTGCATCGGCCCCTCGTCCTGATCGGCATCGTCCTCGTCGCTGAACTGGGCGACGCGCGCACCTGAACGCGTCGTCGTCACTACGTTCAGCGACTTGAGCTTGCGGTGCAGCGCCGAGCGCTCCATGCCCACGAAGGTCGCCGTGCGCGAGATGTTGCCGCCAAACCGGTTGATCTGGGTCAGCAGGTACTCGCGCTCGAACAGCTCGCGCGCCTCGCGCAGCGGCAGCATGGCGACGCTTGCGGCCAGCACCATGCGCTCGCCCTCGCCATCCTCGCCGCCCCGGCCCGGCTGGGGCAGTTCGGCGGCCGTGATATCTCCGCGCTCGGCCCCCAGGATCAGCACCCGCTCGACCACGTTCTTCAACTGCCGCACGTTTCCGGGCCAAGGCATGGTCTGCAAAAGCGCGACCGCCTCGTCGCTGAGGCGCCGCAGCGGCAGGCCCTGCGTGCGGTTGAAATCGGCGATGAAATGCTCGGCAAGCTCGGGAATGTCCTCAAGCCGCTCTTCGAGGCCCGGCACGCGGATCGGCACGACGTTCAGGCGGTGGAACAGCTCGCGCCGAAAGGTGCCGGCATCGACCTCGGCCTCGAGATCCCGGTTCGTCGACGAGATCACGCGGAGGTCCACGTGCACTTTGTCCGACCCGCCGACGCGCTGGAACTGCTGGTCGGTCAGCACGCGCAGGATCTTCGACTGGGTGCCCAGCGGCATGTCGCCGACTTCGTCGAAGAAGATGACGCCGCCATGGGCCTGTTCCAGAAGCCCCGGTTCGATCCCGCGTTCGGCGCTTTCGCGGCCGAACAGCACTTCTTCCATGCGGTCGGGCTCGACGCTGGCCGAATTGACGCTGACGAAGGGGCCCGAGGCGCGGTTCGAATTCGCGTGGACATAGCGCGCGGCGATTTCCTTGCCCGACCCGGCCGGCCCCGAGAACATCACCCGGCCGTTCGAATTCGTCACCTTGTCGAGTTGCGCCCGCAGCGCCCGCATCGCGGCGCCGTTCCCGATCATGTCGGCCGCGGTGACGTCCTTGCGCCGCAGTTCGATGTTCTCGCGCCGCAGACGCGACGTCTCCATCGCGCGGCCGATCACCACCATGAGCTGGTCGATGTTGAAGGGCTTTTCGATGAAGTCGTAGGCCCCCTGCTTGATCGCGGCGACGGCGATCTCGATGTTGCCGTGGCCCGAGATGATGATCACCGGCACTTCGGGCGTCTCGCGCTTGACCTTCTTGAGGATGTCGATCCCGTCGAGCTTCGAGTCCTTCAGCCAGATGTCGAGGATCATCAGCGACGGAAGCTCGCGCTCGAGTTCGGCCACGCAGTCCTCGGAGGTGCCGGCCAGCCGCACCGTGTAGCCTTCGTCGCGCAGGATGTCCCCGATCAGTTCCCGGATGTCGCGCTCGTCGTCCACGATCAGAATATCGCCCATGAATACAACCTCCTATTCGGCGACCTTCACGTCGCCCGTTTGGCCGCCCGCCTGTGCAAGCGGCAGCAAGATCTCGGCCCGTGCGCCGATCTGGCCCGAGACGTCGAGCGGCTCGGCATCGGCAAGGGTGAGGGTTCCGTCATGCTCTTCGATGATCTTCTTCACGATGGGCAGGCCAAGGCCGGTGCCCTTCTCGCGGGTGGTCACGTAGGGCTCGAACAGGCGGGCGCGATCCTCGGGCAGGCCGATCCCGTTGTCCGAGATGAGGATCCGCGCCTGGTCGCCGTCGACCGTCAGCGCGACGCTGATGCGTCCTGAATGGCCGGCGGGGGCGCCTTTTTCCCGCAGCGTTTCAATGGCCTCGCCGGCGTTCTTGATCAGGTTCGTCAGGGCCTGGCCGATCATCGTCGCGTCGATGTCGCAGAAGACCGGCCCTTCGGGCAGGTCCACGGCGATCGCGATGTCCTCCTGCGCGGCGTCCTGCAACACGACGGCGTCGCGCACCAGCGTCACAAGGTTCTCGGTCCGCCGCGTCGGCTGGGGCATGCGCGCGAACTTCGAGAATTCGTCGACGATCCGCCGCAGATCCCCGGTCTGGCGCACGATCACGTCGGTGTACTGGTCGAGAAGCTCGGCCTCGTCGCCGGCCGAGGCGCGGAACTTGCGCTTGATCCGCTCGGCCGACAGCTGGATCGGGGTCAGCGGGTTCTTGATCTCGTGCGCGATGCGGCGGGCGACGTCGCCCCAGGCCGCCATGCGCTGCGCCGAGACAAGGTCCGAGACATCGTCGAAGGCGATCACGTAGCCCTCGAGATTGCCCGCCTCGTTGCGGCGGGTCGAGATGCGCACCAGCAGCGTTTCCTGCGCGCCGTTGCGGATCAGCCTGACCTCTTCCTGCGCCGTCTCGCGGCCGCTGTCGCGCAGACGGTCGAAGACCGGCAGGAATTCGGGTGCGGCGCGGCCCAGAGGGAGCTCGGCGGGAAGCTCGGAGGACAGCTCGGTCGAAATCGCCGCGCCTTCCGCCGCGACCGTGCCAAGCAGGGTCGCGGCAGAGCGGTTGATGAAGCTGACGTTGCCGCGATCGTCAAGGCCGATGACGCCCGCCGTCACCGAGGACAGCACCGAATCGAACAGCCGCCGGCGCCGTTCGATCTGGCGGTTGGTCTGCAAAAGCGCGTCGCGCTGGCCCTTGAGCTGCCGCGTCATCTGGTTGAAGACCCGGCCCAGCATGGCGATCTCGTCGTCGCCCGTCTCTTCCGGCACGCGCACGTCCAGATCGCCCGCGCCCACCCGCTGCGCCGCGCCGGCCAGCCGCCCCACCGGCCGCGACAGGCGTTCGGCGAACCACAGGCCCAGCCAGATCGCGGCAAGGATCAGGATGACGGCGAAGCCGAGGTAGAGAAGGCCGAACTCGAACACGAGGCGCCCGCGTTCGCTTTCAAGCTGGGTGTAAAGCCGCGCGGTTTCCTGGGCGTCGTCAAGCAGCGTCAGGATGCGCAGGTCGACGTCGCGGCTGACATAGAGATAGCGGTCGGGATAGGCGGCCAGCGCCACCAGGCCGCGGAATTCGCCGACGTCCAGATCCTCGATCACCACGGTTCCGGCGCGGGCGGCCTCGATGTCGGCGGCCGCGGGCATTTCGTAGGAAAAGAGGTAGGACCGGTCGCCGCGGGCGCGGATCTGGCCCACGCCGTTGATGACGTAGGCCTCGGACAGGCCGCGCTGGACCAGGGGCTGGGCCTGGCTCAGAAGCTGGCGCAGTTCGCCCTCGCCGATGAAGGGATTGGCGCGGCGCGCGGCGTCGAGATAGTCGGCCAGAGTCTCGACATCGGCGACAAGGTCGCTGCGCTGGTCTTCGCGATAGGCTTCGGCGGCCGAGATCGACGCCCCCACCACCTGCCGGACGCGGTCCGAGAACCATCCTTCCAGACCGACATTGATCGTGAGCCCCGCGAAGATCGCGACCATGACCGTGGGGACAAGCGCGATGGCCGCGAAGACCCCGGTAAGGCGCAGGTGCAGGCGCGAGCCGGCCGATTTCGCCCGCCGCGCCGCGATCATCGTGGCGATGCGCCCCATCACCAGCGCGGCCACCACCAGCACATAGACAAGGTCGGCAAGCAGCACGAGACGCAGTTCGAGCGCCGACGCCCCGGCGTCGAGCGGCCCAAGCACAAGGAACGTGGCAAGCGCGAGAAGCGGCCCGAGGATGACCACGCCAAGCGTCGCCCAGTTCTGGAACCGGCGCTGACGCCGAAGGCGCGCAACCCGCTCGAGCGTTGCCTGTCGAACGCGTCCCGTCACGGGGACACTCCTACCTGATGCGCAGCAAGACCGCCGCGACCGCCATATCGGGTGGCTTCTGGTCCGCTGCGGCGGATCGGCCACTCTCCTGTTGCGGTTTTACATCAATTTGCGGCGACGTGTCACGCGAATATCGAGATCGGTGATCTTCTTGCGCAGCGTATTGCGGTTGATGCCCAGCAGATCGGCGCATTTCGCCTGGTTGCCGCCGGTGGCGTCGAGCGCGATCTCGATCAGCGGGCCCTCGACCTCGCGCAGGATGCGCTGATAGAGGCCTGGGGGCGGCAGCACGCCGCCGTGCAGGTCGAAGTAGCGCTTGAGGTGCTTGCCGACCGAGGCCGACAGCTTTTCGCCCTCGCCCCCGCCGACAAGGGGCTCCATCGCCGGCTGGTTGCCCAGCACGGCCTCGGCCTCGGCGCGGGTGATCTCTTCCTCGGTGCCGGTGACGACGATGCGCCGGATCGTGTTCTCGAGCTGGCGGACGTTGCCGGGCCAGCTGTAGGCGCGCACAAGGTCCATGGCCCCGGCATCGAAGCGCCGTTCGGGCGCGCCGTCCCGCTCGGCCCGGGCCAGGAAATGCTCGACCAGAAGGGGGATGTCCTCGACCCGCTCGCGCAGGCTGGGCACGCTGATCGTGACGCCGCCGAGGCGATAGAACAGGTCCTGGCGGAAGGCGCCCGACTCCATCTTGCGCGACAGGTCGGCCTGGCTGGTGGCCATGACCCGGGGCGCGTTGTCGGTGAAGCTGTCGAGCATGCGGACCACCCGCGCCTGCGCCTCGTCGCCCAGATCGCCGACCTCGTCGAACAGGATCGAGCCGTTGCGCGCCCGCGAGATCAGCGTGGCCGGCCCCTCCATCGCGGCCAGGTCGGCGGCCGAGGCGACGACGAAGGGCAACGTGCGCCGGTCCGAGAAGTCGTGGATCGCCCGGGCGATCAGCGACTTTCCGGTGCCCGATTCCCCGGTGATGAGAACCGGCAGGTCGGTGTTCATGACCCGCGCCACAAGGCGGTACAGCGCCTGCATCGACGGCGTGCGGCCGACAAGGGGCAGTTCGTCCTGGGGCCCGCGGACCGTGGTGTCGGTCGTCGGGCGCGCGACCGCGCCCGCCCGTCGCTTGACCTCGAGCGCGCGGGCCGCGCGCTTCATCAGGTCGGGCAGGTCGAAGGGCTTGGGAAGATAGTCGTAGGCGTCGGCCTCTTCGGCCTGGATCGCGGTCATGATCGTGTTCTGCGCCGAGATCACGATGACCGGCAGGCCCGGCCGCGCCTTCGAGATCAGCGGCAGCTGCTCGAGCCCGTTGCCGTCGGGCATGATCACGTCCGAGATCACCAGATCGCCCTTGCCCTCTTCGACCCAGCGCATGAGCGTGACCAGCGACGAGGTGGCATGCACCTTGCAGCCGGCGCGCGTCAGCGCCTGGGTCAGAACCGTGCGGATCGTGCGGTCGTCGTCGGCGACCAGAACCGTGCCATCCATTGCCTAGCCTTCTCCTGAACTTTTCGGGACCTCGACGCCCTCGTCCTTGGGCGCGACGGGCAGCGAGATGCGAAACACCGTGCGCCCGGGCACGCTGTTCACGCTGACCCAGCCGTCGTGGTCCGAGATGATCTTCGACACCAGCGCCAAACCCAGCCCGGTGCCGTTCTCGCGCCCCGAGACGAAGGGTTCGAAGATCTCTGACGCGATCTCGGGCGGGATGCCGGGGCCGTCATCCACGATCTCGACCTGAAGCGGAAGGGCCGCGGTGCCGTCCTTCCGGCGCAGGCGCAGCGAGGTGTCGTAGAACGTGCGGATGGTGATCGTTCCGCGTTCGTTGCGCGCGGCTTGCGCGGCGTTCTTCAACAGGTTTTGGAACACCTGCAGCATCTGGTCGCCATCGACCCAGGTCGACGGCAGCGACGGGTCGTAGTCCTCGACCACGCGCATGTTGGCGGCAAAGCCCACCTGCGCGGTCTTGCGGGCGCGGTCGAGCAGATCGTGGATGTTCACCGCCCGGCGTTCGGGCGGACGAAGGTTGCCGAACTGCTCGACCTGTTCGAGCAGCTTCAGGATGCGCCGCGTCTCGGCCACGATCAGGTCGGTCATTTCCTGATCCTCGCCCGAGAGGTTCATCGACAGAAGCTGCGCCGCCCCGGTGATGCCCGCCAGCGGGTTCTTGATCTCGTGCGCCAGCATCTCGGCCATGCCGATGGCCGATTTCGCGGCGCTCTTGACCGAGTGCGCCCGGTTCAGCCGGTCGGCGATCTGGCGCGGCTCCATGATCAGCAGGACGAAGCCCGGCATTCCGATCATCGGCGCGATCTGGATGTTGCACTGCACCGGCGGCCGCTCGCCCGATCCGACGTCGGCGGTATTGATGAAAAGCGAGGACTGGTCGGTTCTTACGCGGCGAAACGCATCTTCGAGTGGGGCGTCGATCGCCAGCGTGTCGAACATCGGCTGACCGCGCAACGACCGGACCGAGGCATTCAGGAACAGCTCGGCCGCGGGGTTCACCTCGGAGATGATGTCCCCGGGATCGAGAAGGAACGCCGGGATCGGCAACGAATTCCACAGGGTTTCGCCGAAGGACTTCATGCCGCCTCCGCCACGCCGTCAAGCGCCAGCCCCAGAAGCGAAAGCGTCCGCGCCGGATCACCCGAGGTCAGCACCTCGCGCCGCAGCGCGGGCGGGGTTCCGGCCGCGTCCATGTACCAGCCAAGATGCTTGCGGATCACCTTCGACCCCAGCGCCGCGCCATAGAAGGCGAGCGTGTCCTCGAAATGGCCGCCCACCAGATCGGCCAGCGCGCGGCCCGCAGGCGCCGCAGGGCGCCCCCGCCCCGCCAGCGCCGCCGCGATCTGCGCCAGCGCCCAGGGCCGGCCCTGCGCACCGCGCCCCACCATGACGCCCGCAGCGCCCGACTGCGTCAGCGCGCGGCGCGCCGTGGCGGCATCGACGATATCGCCATTGGCGATGACCGGAATGCGCACCGCCGCCCGCACCGCCCGGATCGCGGCCCAGTTGGCCGCGCCCTTGTAGAACTGGCACCGCGTGCGGCCGTGGATCGTGACCATCCGCACGCCGGCGGCCTCGGCGCGGCGGGCGATCTCGGGGGCGTTCTGCGTCGCGTCGTCCCAGCCGAGGCGCGTCTTCAGCGTGACCGGCACCGTCACCGCGCCAACCACGGCCTCGATCAGCCGAAGCGCGTGATCGGGCGTGCGCATCAGCGCCGAACCCGACAGACCGTTCGTCACCGTCTTCGCGGGGCAGCCCATGTTGATGTCGATGACCCGCGCGCCCATGCCTTCGACCATGCGCGCGGCCTCGGCCATCCAGCGCGCCTCGCGCCCGGCAAGCTGCACCGCGGTCCCTTCGACGTTAAGGCCAAGCTCGGCCTTCTCGCGCACGCCGGGCTTGGCCTGCACCATCTCCTGGCTCGCCACCATCTCGGACACGACAAGGCCCGCGCCGAATCGCTGCACGACCCGTCGAAACGGCAGGTCGGTGATTCCGGCCATCGGCGCCAGCAGCACGGGGCTGTCCAGAGGCACGCCTGCCACTTCGATGGTCAGTTGCTCATTCCTTGTGCACATGGCCCTCAGGTATCGCGCCAGAGGACGAATGGCAAATGCCCACGGACACAACAGGTGGGCCAGACGTAACCTGCCGCTTTTTTGGGCAGCACGGGGGTGACGGCGCAGCGCATTGTCTCTGCCCCGGGCAACGCCTAGACAGGGCCCGGCAGACCGGAGGCAAGCATGACCAACGCGGCGGTGATCGTGGCGGCCGGGCGCGGACTTCGCGCCGGCGGCGGCGTGCCGAAGCAGTGGCGCGATCTAGGCGGGCGGCCGGTGGCGGTGCGCACCCTCGACGCCTTCCGCGACCATCCGGGGATCGAGAGGATCGTGCTGGTGCTGCACCCCGACGACATGGACCGCGCGCCCGCCTTCGCCGATCCGCCGGCCGTGACGGTCGTCACCGGCGGGGCGACCCGGCGCGACAGCGTGCTGGCCGGCCTCGAGGCGCTGGAGGGCCAGGGGATCGCGCGCGTGCTGATCCACGACGTGGCGCGGCCGTTGACGCGCGCCGCCACGATCACGGCGGTTCTGGCGGCGATCGACACCGGGCCGGGCAGCGCGCGGGGCGCGGCGCCGGCGCTTGCGGTCACCGACGCGCTCTGGCGCGGCCAGGGCGGCGAGGTGACCGGCGCCGTGGCGCGCGACGGGCTTTGCCGCGCGCAGACCCCGCAGGGCTTTCCCTATGACGCGATCCTCGCTGCACACCGCGCGCATCCGGGCGAGGCCGCCGACGACGTCGAGGTGGCCCGCGCCGCCGGGATCGCGGTCGCCATCGTCCCCGGCGAGGAACGCAACCTCAAGATCACCACGCCCGAGGACTTCGCCCGCGCCGCAACCTTCCTGGGAGGGACCATGGACATCCGCACCGGAAACGGCTTCGACGTGCACGCCTTCGGGCCCGGCGGCCACGTCACCCTCTGCGGGGTGCGCCTGCCCTTCGACCGGGGCCTCGAGGGGCATTCCGACGCCGACGTCGGCATGCACGCCCTGACCGACGCGATCTACGGCGCGCTGGCCATGGGCGACATCGGCCGGCACTTCCCGCCCTCGGACCCGCAGTGGAAGGGGGCGGCCAGCCACATCTTCCTGGCCCATGCCGCCGACCTCGCCCGGACCGAGGGCTTCACCCTGACCCATTGCGACGTGACGCTGATCTGCGAGCGCCCGAAGATCGGCCCTCATGCCGTTGAGATGCAAGGCGAACTTTCCCGGATCATGGGTGTCGATCCGGCCCGCGTCAGCGTCAAGGCCACCACCTCGGAACGGCTGGGCTTCACCGGCCGCGGCGAAGGGATCGCGGCGCTGGCCACCGCGACGCTGGTGCGCGCATGAGCCGGATCATCGCCACCTTCCTGTACGTGGGGCTTCTGAAACCCGCGCCCGGCACCTGGGGATCGCTGGCCGCGTTGCCGGCGGCCTGGGCCGTTCACGCGATGGGCGGTCCGATCCTTCTGATCGCCGCCACGCTCGCGGTCGCGGCGGTGGGCTGGTGGGCCACGGCGGTCGAGATCGCCGGCGCCGAGGACCAGGACCCGTCGGAGATCGTGATCGACGAGGTCGCCGGCCAGTGGATCGCGCTCTGGCCGGTCTCAGTCGGCGCGGCGATGGCCGGAACAGGCTTTACCGCGCTCTGGCCCGGGATCCTGACTGCCTTCCTGGCGTTCCGCCTTTTCGACATCTGGAAACCGGGGCCGGTGGGCCTGGCCGACCGGCAGAAGGGGCCCACGGGCGTCATGCTCGACGACATCGTGGCGGGCGGACTTGCGGCGATGGTGGTGGCCGTCGCGGCGGTCTTTGCCCATCTGGTCATCGCGACATGAGCCTTGCCGCGGATCTTGTTGAAACCGCGCGATCTTCGGCGACGATGATCGCCACGGCCGAAAGCTGCACGGGCGGGATGGTGGCCGCCGCGATCACCGACATCCCCGGCTCCTCGCGCATCTTCGACCGCGGCTTCGTCACCTATTCGAACGCCGCCAAGACCGCGATGCTGGGGGTCGACCCCGCACTGATCGATCGCCACGGCGCGGTCTCGGAAGAGGTGGCGCGCGCCATGGCCGAAGGTGCCATCGCGCGATCCGATGCCCGCCTCGCGGTCTCGGTCACCGGGATCGCCGGCCCGGGCGGGTCCGAGACCAAGCCCGAGGGGCGCGTCTGCTTCGGGCTGGCCAGGGCCGAAGGCGTCACCTCGCAGACCGTCGATTTCGGGGCGCTCGGCCGCGACCGCGTGCGCGCGGCGGCCCGCGACCACGCGCTGCGCCTGCTTCTGGACGCGCTGCGGCCCTGAGGTCTTCTTGGCGGAAATATCCCGGGGGTCCGGGGGGCTGGCCCCCCGGACCCTGCACCCGGCGGGTCAGCCGTAAAGCTCGGCCGCGCGGCGCTCGAAGGCCCGCACGATGCGCTGCATGGCATCGTGAAAGACCACACCGATCACGCCCTGCAAGACCTTGTTACGGAATTCGAAATCCACGAAGAACTCGACGTCCGAGCCGCCCTCGGCCGGCCGGAAGCGCCAGTTCGATTCAAGGTACCGGAACGGCCCGTCCAGATACTCGGTATCGATCCGCATCTCGTGGGGAAACAGCGTCACCCGGCTGCCGAAGCGTTCGCGGAACACCTTGAACGAGATCACGAGGTCGGCCTCCATGATCTCGGCCTCGCCCTGCGGCCGGCGCGAGCGGATCCGTGCCGCCGCGCACCAGGGCAGGAATTCGGGATAGCGCGCGACATCGGCCACCAGATCGTACATCTGCCGGGGCGTGTAGGGCAGCGTCTTGGTCTCGGAATGCGTCGGCATCGGTCGCTGTGGCTGGTGACAGTTCCGCCCGAATACGTAGACTGTGGGCAGGAAATCAAGGGGGAGCGTCCGGGTGAGCCGTCCATACGTGATCGACCAGATGATCTCGGCCAAGGAAATCGCGGCCCGCGTCGAAGCGCTTGCGCGCGAGATCCGGGTCGCCTTCGCGGGCACCGACAAGCTGGTCGTCGTGGGTCTTCTGCGCGGCTCGTTCGTCTTCATCGCCGATCTCGTGCGCGAGATCGACCTGCCGCTCGAGGTCGATTTCCTCGAGGTCTCGTCCTACGGCAACGCCATGGAATCAAGCCGCGAGGTGCGCGTTCTGAAGGACCTTCGGGGCGAGATCGCGGGCCGCGACGTGCTGGTGGTCGAGGACATCGTCGATACCGGCTTCACGCTGACCCATGTGCTGGCCTTCCTCGATGCAAAGAAGCCCGCGCGGCTGGAAACCATCGCGCTGCTCGACAAGCCGTCGCGCCGCGAGGTCGAGATCCGGGCCACCTGGACCGGGTTCGAGATCCCCGACGAATTCGTGGTGGGCTACGGCATCGACTATGCCCAGCGCAACCGCAACCTGCCCTTCATCGGCAAGGTGCGTTTCACCGGCTGAGACCGGTCCCGGCAAGCGGCGCGGCCATCGCGGCCAGGCCCGTGGCCAGCGCGCCGCGCACGGCCTTCAGGCGCGGCGCCTCGACGAGGTCGGCGTGGCAGGCCACCCAGACCGGCACGCTGGCCAGCGGCCGGCCGTCGCCCAGGCGCACAAGCCCGGGCGCGCGGTCGCCCAGGATGCAGGGCAGGACCGCCCTGCCCGCCCCTGCCCCGACCAGCGCGGTCAGGGTCACGAAGCTGTCGGCGCGGCCTGCGACGCGGTCGCCCACGCCGGCCTCGTCCAACCATTTCGCGGCCACCGTGCGCGCCAGCACGCCGGAAAGCCCCAGCCAGGGACCCTCGGTCGTGTCGGCGCGGGCATAGGCGGCGAAGCCCAGGTCGGCCGCGACCTCGCCGCGCAGGTCGTCGGGCAGGCTCTGCGCCGGGCGCACGGCGACATCGGCCTGGAGGCGGGCGAAGTCGCTGTGCTGGTTGCCGGTCAGAAGCTCGATCCGCAGCGCCGCCTCGTCGGCCATGAGCCGCGCCACGATCGGGGGCAGGACGACGCTGGTGAAGCTGTCGGTCGAGGTGACGCGCACCACGCCGGCAAGCGGCGCCTGCGCCCCGCGCATCATCCGGTCCAGCGCGCCGAAGCCGGCCTCGACCTCGCGCGCGGCCTCGATCAGGCGGCGCTGTTCGGCGCGCACGACATAGCCGCGCGGCCCCCGGTGGAAGATCTGCGCGCCGCTGCGCGTCTCGAAGGCGGCGACCCGGCGCAGCACGGTGGCGTGGTTGACGCCCAGCGCCTTCGCGGCGGCCGAGACCGAGCCCAGGTCCGCCACCGCCAGCACGTATCTCAGGTCGTCCCAGTTCTCGCTGTGCATGGATCGCAGATATCCCCGCAAAAAACGACAGTGGTCAACGTCCGCGGCAACGCTATCCTCAGGTATATTCGTTCAACCAAACTTGAAGGCAGATATCCCCGATGATCCGCAGACTTCTCGCCTCCGCCCTTGGCGCCGCCCTTCTCGTTCCCGCCGCCGCGATCGCACAGGACGGCTTTGCCGGCCAGCTTGCCGCCCGGCAGGGCCAGTTCGACATTCTTGCCCTCAATATCGGCGTTCTGGGCGGGATGGCGCGGGGCAACACGCCCTACGACGCCGCGATGGCGCAGCAGGCGGCCGACAACATCGTCGCGGTCAGCCGGATCGCACAGACCTTCAACTGGCCCGAGGGCTCGGACAACATGAGCATCGAGGGCACCCGCGCCCTGCCCGCGATCTGGGACAACCTCGACGACGTTGTGGCGAAATGGGCCGCCCTCGGGACCGCGGCCGAAGGCCTCGCCGCCGTGGCCGGCACCGGGCAAGAGGCGCTTGGGCCGGCCCTAGGCGCGGTCGGCGGCACCTGCCAGGCCTGCCACGAGGCCTATCGCGCCCCCGAGAACTGACCCCCTCATGGCGACGGCCGCACGGCTTCTGGGCCTGGGGGCCGCCGCCGTGATCGTGATCGCGGCGGCCGGGTGGGCGATCACCCGGCCGCGTGCGCTTGACCCCGCGGCGACCGCGGGCCTGAGCGGCGACGCGGTGCGGGGCGAATGGGTGTTCTGGGCGTCGGGCTGCGCGTCCTGCCATGCCGCCCCGGGAAGCGAGGACAAGCTGGTTCTGGCCGGCGGGCAGCGCTTCGTCACCGAGTTCGGCACCTTCGTGGCCCCCAACATCTCGACCGACGCGCAGGCCGGCATCGGCGGCTGGACCCTGGCCCAGTTCGCGACGGCGCTGACGCAAGGGACGTCGCCCGAGGGCCGGCATTACTATCCGGCCTTTCCCTATGCCGCCTACCGGCTGATGGCGCTGCAGGACGTGGCCGACCTCAAGGCCTTCATGGACACGCTGCCGGCCTCGGATGCCCCGAGCGCGCCGCATGAACTGGCCTTTCCCTTCAGCCTTCGCGCGGGCCTCGGGGTCTGGAAGGCGCTGGCTCTGGGCGACGAGGGGTGGGTGATGCCCGCCGGCACGCCCGAACTGGAGCACGGCCGCTATATCGCCGAAGCGCTGGCCCATTGCGGCGAATGCCACACCCCCCGGGACGGCCTTGGCCGACTTGACACCGCGCGCTGGATGGCCGGGGCGCCCAACCCCTCGGGCCAGGGACGCATCCCCGGCCTGACGCCCGGCCAGCTTGACTGGAGCGCGGAGGACATCGCCTATTACCTGGAAAGCGGCTTCACGCCCGGCTTCGACAGCGCTGGCGGGCACATGGCGGAGGTCGTCCGCAACATGGCCCGCCTGACGGCTGAGGATCGCGCCGCAGTCGCGGCCTACGTCAAGGCCCTGCCGCCCGCCGAATAGCGGCGCAGAAGCCCCAGCGACCCGAGGCCCGCAAGCATCAGCCAGACACCGGCCGGAAGCGGCACCGGGGTCGCCGAGATCATGAAGCTTTCGCCCGCGACGGTGTTGAACCCGCCCAGCGCGAAGGTGTCGTCGAAGATCGCGATGCGCGCCCAGGCGGGGTCGAACGGCAGGTCGAATTCCGCCAGCGGACCCAGCGCCGCGTTGAAGAAGCTGATCCCGCCGTAGCCGACCGAGAGCTGTGCCTTCAGCACATCGACGTCGAAATCGAGCCCGAACTGAAGGCCGGTCGTGCTTTTCATCATCGCCAGGACCGAAAAGGTCGGCGTGAAGAGGGTGTCGCCGAACAGCGTGAACTCCGGCAGGTCGCCCCATTCGCCGAAGAAGCTGTTGCGCAGCACGCCGTCGATCTCGACCGCGCGGTCGAAGGCAAGGTCGACCATCAGCTTCGGCGTGACCTTGAATTCCTGGAACACGTCGATCGAGGGGCCGAATTCAGCGTCGATCAGATCGATCGAGCCCGAGACCGCGTCAAGGATATCCACCCGCGCGCCCAGCGGCGGCAGGGCGTTGGCATAGGTCAGAAGCCCGTCGAGGTCGGCGCGCAGACTGACGAAGTCGGCCTGGCCCGACAGCGCGAGGTGATTCTCGCCGGCCTCCTTGGTGGTCGACTGCGCCAGAAGCGGCGCCTGGACGTTGATGTTGGCCAGCTCGATGTTGATGCCGCTTTCGACCGGGCCGCCGTCGACCGGGGTGATCTCCTGGGTCTGGCCGGTGACGTTGTTCTGCTGCGAGACCTCGAGCTTCTTGGTCACGAGGTCCGCCTCGAGCGACACGCTGTAGTCCAAAAGCGGCGTCGTCAGCTCCACGAAATCGGGCAGGAAGCCGTCGAGATAGCGCACCGCGACCGGGTCGACCGAAATCAGTTCGCGCACCTCGTCGATGTCGAGCAGCGTCACCGTGTCGCTGACGCAGCCGGCCAGGGCCAGACAGGCCTGGCCCGACACCGAGAGGTTGGCCTGCATCACGACGTCGATCGACGCCTCGGCGGTTGGCGACTGCGAATCCATCTCGCCGTCGGCGAAGACCGACGTCGTCTGAAGCCGGAAGGCCTCGCCCTGCCTGACGATCGTACCGGGCGCCAGATCGGCGCCGGCGTCGAATTCGAGGCGCGCAGCGACCGAGCCCGCGTCAAGCGCATAGCCGATGTCGAGGCCGACCCGACCCGAGCTTGCCACCGTGCCTTCGGCGCCGGTGCGGGTGTCGAGGACGACGGGAAGCGTGGCCGGCGGGCGCGATCCGCAATCTGGCCGCACGATGGCCGGGATCAGCCGGCAGGCATTGTAGGCCAGGCGGCGCGGGTTCGGCACGCTGCCGCGACTGACGCTGCCGACGATGTCGCCGACCTGGTCGCTGACGTTCCATGCCGGCCCGACCGGAATCACGTCGGCAATGCGCGAGGCCGCGCCGGCCCCCCAGGCGCTTTGCCGTTCGCCGGTCTCGAATTCCAGAGCGGCGGCATTGTAGAGCGTCGCGCCATGGGCAAGCCCCGGCACTGTGGCGCCAAGCGCCAAGGCGAATAGACCGGTCTTCATCTGCGTTCCCCCGTCGGTTTTTGCATTCGGTTGACGCAAAGGAAGCACACCGACCGCGGCCCCACCTGTGACGCACGTCACACGGGCCGGGGTAAACGTCCTGTTTCCGATCGGGAAACGGTGCGGGCCTAGCCGCGGCCGAGCTTCGCCAGCCGCGCCGCGCGGAGCCGGGCGAAATCGTCGCCCGCGTGATAGCTCGACCGGGTGAGCGGCGTGGCCGACACCATCAGGAAGCCCTTGCCGAAGGCCGCCTTCTCGTAGCTCGCGAATTCCTCGGGCGTGACGAAACGCTCGACGCGGTGGTGCTTGGGCGTGGGCTGGAGATACTGGCCGATGGTCAGGAAATCGACATCGGCCGAGCGCATGTCGTCCATGACCTGCAGCACCGACTGGCGATCCTCGCCAAGGCCGACCATGATGCCCGACTTGGTGAACATCGCGGGGTCAAGTTCCTTGACCTTCTGCAGCAGGCGAAGGCTGTGGAAGTAGCGCGCGCCGGGCCGCACCGTGGGATAGAGCGCGGGCACGGTTTCGAGGTTGTGGTTGAAGACGTCGGGGCGGGCCTCGACCACCGTCTCGAGCGCCGAGGGCGGGCACTTGAGGAAATCGGGGGTCAGGATCTCGATCGTGGTCTCGGGGCTGCGGTGGCGCACGGCACGGATCGTCTGGGCGAAATGCTCGGCCCCGCCGTCGGCGAGGTCGTCGCGATCGACCGAGGTGATGACGACATGCCGGAGGCCAAGCTTCTCGACCGCGTGGGCGACGCGGCCGGGTTCGAAGGCGTCAAGCGCGTCGGGCCGCCCGGTGGCGACGTTGCAGAAGGTGCAGCCGCGGGTGCAGATCTCGCCCATGATCATCATGGTGGCGTGGCCCTGGCTCCAGCATTCGCCGACGTTGGGGCAGCCGGCCTCTTCGCAGACGGTGACGAGGCGGTTCTCGCGCATGATGTCGCGGGTCTTCTTGTAGCCCTCGCTGACCGGCGCCTTGACGCGGATCCAGTCGGGTTTCTTCGGCTGGGCGTTGTCGGGGCGATGCGCCTTCTCGGGGTGGCGCTGGCCGGGGATGGAAAGGTCGCGGGGGCTCATGGGTCTGGCTCCGTCGGGCGCTGCCGGGTTGCCCTTTCTCTACAGCGGCGGCGCGGGCTTGTCCAACCCGGCCGGGGCCCGGCATGGCGGGGTTGCACGCGGTGCAACGGGGACAGGGACCCGGGGCTCTGCCCCGGACCCCGGGATACTTGCGCCAAGAAGAACGCCCGAGGGGCGGCGCGCCTCAGCCGATCAGCGGCGACCAGCCGCCGCGGGTGTCGTAGTGGCGCTTGAGCCGCTGCAACGCGATGCGCAGCACGATCTTGCCCGAGCGCGCCGACCAGCCCATGCGGCGTTCGGCGGCTTCCATGCCTTCGAGGAAGCAGCAGCAGCGCAGCACCACGTCGCCCAGCCCCGGGCCGAGGTCGGCCAGCGCCGCGCTGACCCGGTCGCGCGCGGCCTTCGGGCCCTCGGCGCGCCCGCCATCGCTGCCGGCGGGCCCCTGCGAGGTGCCGCCGGTGAGGAACTTGTCCCAGTTCTGCGTGGTGCGCGGCCCCATCTGGGCAAGCTCGAAATCCTCGCGCAGGCGTTCCCCCGCGGCGACGAGGTCGTCCGAGAGGAAGGGGGTGCCGTCCTTCTCGCGCCGCCGGGCCAGCGTGACCAGCGGGCTTTCGGCGGCGTTATAGCGCAGCCGGCGGCCGGGCTGCCCGTCGCCGCCGGCGACATCGCGCGCGGCGAAGTCGCGATGCTGGTGGCCGAAGGCCGCGCCGGCGTCGGAAAACCCCGCGCGGGCCTGGTCCTCTTGCGCGATCATGCGCTTCAGCGCGATCCGCCCGGTCGAGGTGATGCGGTAGCGCGTCACCCTGCCCTGCGGGGCGCCGTCGGCGGACGGCTGGCAGGCGATCCAGTCCTTGAGCGCCAGAGCTTCGGCCACGGCGCGCTCGACGATGCCGGTGCGCAGGGTCTGGCCGTCGCCGGTTTCGCGCACCACGACCGCCTTCTCCATGTCGAGCGCCACCGCAAGGCAGGATCCGGGCTCGTTCAGGCGGCGCAGGATGCGCCGGGCCTCGCGGTCCACGGTCGCGTCGTCGGGGGCGGCCTTCGGCGCGTCGCCCGGGGCGGCGGACCGGGATCCGGCGGGACAGGACTGAGCGGAAACGGTCATGGACGGAAGCTCCTTTCGCTGATCCTTCGCCCCGGCAGCGGGGGCGGCGTGCCGGGCGACGAGACGCCGCAAGGCATGGTCGATGAGAACGTCGTCGCGTCGCGCTTCGAACTTGCGGACCTGCCGCAGCACGGTCGACGCGTGGCAACCGGCGCCCCGCGCCAGAGCGCGGATCGACACGCCACCCTCGACATGGGTGAGGTAGCGGCATGCGTCCGCGGGAACCCAGCCCGGGTACCGGGGACGGGTCGTGTCCTTTGCCCCCTTGTCCGCCAAAGTGCCCTCCACCGCCGGCCAAGTCCTCCAGTTTATCAACCTAAAGTTGTATTCGTTACCAGTTCATTAACGTCGCGAGACCGTCAGACCCTAGCGCAACAGGACTGAAGAGAACGGGAAGGCAGCGTGCGCAGGAATGGGCGCTGGCGCAACTCTACCTTGGGTTGTGTAACTTGGAGGGGTCTGCAAAGGAGACCCCCGTCCATGACCGACCCAGTCGCCGCCCTTGCCGCCCTTCGTCGCCCACGCCTTCTGATCCGCGCCGCGCGCTTCGGGCTGACCGATTACGACCGCAGCCGCGACCTGCGCCGCCTGATCCGCGCGGACGCACCGCCCAGCCCGGAATGCGCGCTTGGCCGGCTGATCGACGAAGAGGCGGCGATCGACACGGTGCGACGGGCGAAAACGGCCGGCTACAGCGTCTCGCGGCACGTCGAGCTCCTGATCGCGATCATGGGCGAGGCGCGGCTGCTGCCCCGGCGCGAGACCGCGCTTTAGGCGCCTAGACGAAGGCGTCGGGGACCGAGGCCTTCTTGCGCGCCACGAAGTCTTCGAGGCCGTCGCGCACGGCCTCGTCGATGGGGGGCGCCACGTAGTCCGACAGCATGCGCGCCACCTTTTCCGAGGCCAGCGCCTGGGTATCGCGGCTGCCGTCGTCGGCCCAGGTCTCGAAGGGCTTGTAATCAAGCAGGCCGGTGCGCCAGAAGGCGTCCTTGAAATGGGCCTGGGTATGGGCGCAGCCCAGGTAGTGACCGCCCGGACCGACCTCGCGGATCGCGTCCATGGCCTGCGCGGCCTCGGAGACGTCGACGCCGGCGGCGAAGCGGTGCAGGACGCCCAGCTGGTCGGCATCCATCACGTACTTCTCGTAGGACGCGACCAGCCCGCCCTCGAGCCAGCCGCAGGCGTGCAGCATGAAGTTCACCCCCGACAGCAGCGCGGCGTTGAGCGAGTTCGCACTTTCATAGGCCGCCTGCGCATCGGGCAGCTTCGAGCCGCAGAAGGCCCCGCCCGAGCGGTAGGGCAGCCCCAGCCGCCGGGCGAGCTGCCCCGCGCCGTTGGTGATCTGCGATGCCTCGGGGGTGCCGAAGGTGGGCGCGCCCGAGTTCATGTCGATCGAGGTGACGAAGGCGCCGAAGATGACCGGCGCACCGGGGCGGACAAGCTGGGAATAGGCCACGCCCGCCAGGACTTCGGCCAGGACCTGGGTAAGCGTGCCGGCCACACTGACCGGCGCCATGGCGCCGCCCACGATGAAGGGCGAGATGATCGCGGCCTGGCCCGCGCGGGCATAGACCTCGAGCGCGCCCATCATGGTCGAATCGAAGGTGAGCGGCGAATTGATGTTGATGAGCGAGGTCATCACCGTGTTCGCCTCGACGAAGGCGTCGCCGAAGAGAATCTTCGACATCGCCACGCTGTCGGCGGCGCGCTCGGGTTCGGTCACCGAGCCCATGTAGGGCTTGTCCGACAGGGTCATGTGCGCGAGCAGCATATCGAGGTGGCGCTTGTTGACCGCGATGTCCGTGGGCTCGCAGACCGTCCCGCCCGAATGGTGGACCCATTTCGACATCTGGCCGAGCTTCACGAAGTTCCGGAAGTCGGCAAGCGTGGCATAGCGCCGTCCGCCGGCGGCGTCGCGCACGAAGGGCGGTCCATAGACCGGCGCAAGCACAAGGTTCCGGCCACCGATCACGACGTTGCGGTCGGGATTGCGGGCGTGCTGGACGAAGCTTGACGGCGCGGTGGCGCACAGCTTGCGGGCAAGACCGCGGGGGATGTGCACGCGCTCGCCCTCGACCTCGGCGCCGGCCTCTTTCCACAGCTGCAGCGCAGGCGCGTTGCCCATGAAGTTGACGCCGATCTCCCACAGAACGGTCTCGGCGTTCGCCTCGATGATCTCGATCGCCTCGGGCGTCAGGATCTCGAGGTCGGGAATGTTGCGCTCGAGAAAGCGCGCCGCCTCGAAGCGCACGGCCGTCCGTTCGGCCCGCCGCGCCGCGCCACCGCCTCCACGCCTGCGTTCACTCACGTCCACCGTCATTCCGCGTCCTCCGACCGGGCCGTCCCTGTCCCGTCATAACTGTCCTTGCCCGGCCCAGCTTTCCGTTTGCGCCCTTCCGCAGGCGAAAACGACATTGCCGCCCGTCGCGGTTCTTCTTGGAAGAAATATCCCGGGGGGGCCGCGCGCACCGCGCGGCGGGGGCAGAGCCCCCTTCCCCGCTTGCAAGTTGCGCGGCTCCTGCCTAGAGCGGGGGCATGACCCCAACGCCTTCCCACGACCGGCTTCTCATCATCGATTTCGGCAGCCAGGTGACGCAGCTGATCGCGCGGCGCCTGCGCGAGTTGAACGTCTACTGCGAGATCCACCCCTACCAGAAGGTCACCGACGCCTTCCTTGCCCGGTTCGCGCCGAAGGCCGTGATCTTCTCGGGCGGGCCCGCCAGCGTCATCGACGCGGGCAGCCCGCGCCCGCCGTCCTCGGTCTTCGACCTGGGCGTGCCGATCCTGGGGATCTGCTATGGCCAGCAGGTGATGATGCAGATGCTGGGCGGGCGGGTCGAGCGCGGGCACGGCACCGCGGAATTCGGGCGCGCTTATGTCACCCATACCGACCGGCGCATCGATCTTCTGAACGGCTGGTTCCTCGAAGGACGCGAACAGGTCTGGATGAGCCACGGCGACCACGTCGCCGCCATCGCCCCGGGATTCGAGGTCTTCGGCACCTCGCCCGGCGCACCCTTCGCGATCACCGCCGATCCGGCCCGCCGGTTCTATGCCGTGCAGTTCCACCCCGAGGTGCACCACACCCCGAACGGACGGACGCTTTACGAGAATTTCGTGCGCCTTGCCGGCTTCACCGGCGACTGGACCATGGGCGCCTACCGCGACGAGGCGATCCGCAAGATCCGCGAGCAGGTCGGCGACAAGCGTGTGATCTGCGGGCTGTCGGGCGGGGTCGACAGTTCGGTCGCCGCCGTGCTGATCCACGAGGCGATCGGCGACCAGCTGACCTGCGTCTTCGTCGACCATGGCCTCTTGAGGCTCAACGAGGCGGACGAGGTCGTGGGCATGTTCCGCGACCACTACAACATCCCGCTGATCCATGCCGACGAATCCGAGTTGTTCCTGTCGGCGCTGGAAGGCGTTTCCGATCCGGAAACAAAGCGGAAAACGATCGGCAGACTGTTCATCGACGTCTTCCAGAAGCACGCCAACGAGATCGATGGCGCCGAGTTCCTGGCCCAGGGCACGCTTTACCCCGACGTGATCGAATCGGTGAGCTTCTCGGGCGGGCCCTCGGTCACGATCAAGAGCCACCACAACGTCGGCGGACTGCCCGAAAAGATGGGGCTGAAGCTGGTCGAGCCCCTGCGCGAGCTTTTCAAGGACGAGGTCCGGGCCCTGGGTCACGAGCTTGGCCTGCCGGCCAGCTTCATCGGCCGCCACCCCTTCCCCGGCCCCGGCCTGGCGATCCGCTGCCCCGGCGAGATCACGCGCGAGAAACTCGACATCCTGCGCAAGGCCGACGCGGTCTATATCGACCAGATCCGCCGGCATGGCCTTTACGACGAGATCTGGCAGGCCTTCGTCGCCATTCTGCCCGTCCGCACTGTGGGCGTGATGGGCGACGGGCGCACCTACGACTATGCCTGCGCGCTGCGGGCGGTGACCTCGGTCGACGGGATGACGGCGGATTACTATCCGTTCAGCCACGACTTCCTGGGCGAGACCGCAACGCGGATCATCAACGAGGTCAAGGGCATCAACCGGGTGACTTACGACATCACCTCGAAACCGCCGGGGACCATCGAATGGGAGTGATCCGCAGGCTTCTGGCGCTGGTCGTGCTGTTGTGCGGGGCGGCCCTGGCGGGTGTGGCCGCCTACACGTTCTTCTACACGCGCCCGGCCGAGCTTCCGGCAGGCGCCAATGTCGTGGTGCTGTCGGCGGGAACGGAGGGCGGCCAGATGGATGCCGTCACGGCCGAAAGAACGGCCACGGGAATCGCGCTTTATCAAACCCTTGTGGCCCGGGGTGAAAGTCCGATCCTGGTCATGTCCGGGGGGCGCGGGGCCGGCGCGCCGGCCGCGAAGGCCACGCTGATGGCGGATTCGGCCCGCGCGGCCGGGGTGCCGGTGGGCGACATCCGGGTCGAGGTCGAAAGCCATTCCACCCTGCAGAACGCGCTGTTCGTGCGCGAGGTGCTTGGCGAGGCGGCAGATGCCCCGGTGATCCTGGTCACAAACCGCTTTCACCTGCCCCGGGCCTGGGCCAGCTTCCGCTGGGCGGGAATGCACGACATCACCCTGTACTCGGCCGAGCCCGAAGAGGCCGCGCCCGACACCGGGGCGCTGATCCTCGAGGCGCTGAAATGGCCCGCCAATCTTGCGCGGGCCGGCGTCTTCTCGGCGATGACGCTTGTGGGCGCCGATGGCGGCGACCTTGCCCCCCTTCTGCGCTGACGGCCGGCAATGACGACGGCGTCGCCAGCCGCGCGCCCCGGGCTTGCCGCGCTGTGGATGACGGGGGCGATCGTGTCCTTCTCGCTCATGGCGGTGGCCGGGCGGGCGGTCAGCGGAGAACTCGATACCTTCGAGATCATGATGTACCGGTCCTTCGTGGGTGTGGTGCTGGTGATCGGCGTGGCCGGCCTTCTGGGACGGCTGGGCGAGGTCACGACGCGCGACCTCCACGTCCACGGGGTGCGCAACCTGTTTCATTTCACCGGCCAGAACCTGTGGTTCTGGGCGATCACGATGATCCCGCTGGCGCAGGTCTTCGCGCTGGAATTCACGTCGCCGATCTGGGTGACGCTGCTGGCGCCGCTGGTGCTGGGCGAGCGGCTGACGCGGATGCGGCTTCTGGCGGCGGTCCTCGGCTTTCTGGGCATCCTGATGGTGGCCCGTCCCGGCGCGGGCGATCTGAGCCCTGGCGTCACCGCCGCGGCGGCCTCGGCGCTGTGTTTCGCGGGCTCGATCCTGCTGACCAAGCGGCTGACCCGGACCGAGACGATCACCTGCATCCTTGTCTGGCTGACGGTCATGCAGGCGGGTCTGGGGCTGCTCACCGCGGGCTGGGACGGCGACATCGCCCTGCCTTCGTCCAGGACGGCCCCCTGGCTTCTGGCGATCGGCTGCGCCGGCCTGATGGCGCATCTGTGCCTGACCAACGCGCTGAGCGTGGCGCCGGCCTCGGTCGTGGTGCCCATGGATTTCGCCCGCCTGCCCGCGATCGCGGTGATCGGGATGCTGCTTTACGGCGAGCCGCTCGATGCCTGGGTCGTTCTTGGCGCCCTCGTCATTTTCGGTGCGAACTACCTCAACATCTGGACCGAAACGCGCCGGGCGCCGGCTGGGTAACGGATTTGTGACGCTGCGGCACGGCCGGTTCCTTACGCTGGGTAAATTGTTGACCGGCGAAGCGTGGGCCGACTACGACTTTCTTTCATAAGTGCACGTCCAGGTGCATTGGGGAGGACAGCATGGCATTCAGACTTGTCGCGACGGCGACCGCGGTCTCACTTTGCGCCGGAACGGCATTCGCCGGCGGAATCGAGCGGACCAACCAGGTCGTCGGGATCATCTTTCAGGAAGGCACCTATGCCGAACTTTCGTTCGGCTATGTCGATCCGTCGGTTTCGGGCACGGCGACAGCCTTCAGCCCCACGCCGGGCGCGAATTCGGGCAACATGGTGAAGGCCTATTCGCTGGCGGGCGCGGCGTTCCGCATGAACATCAACGACCAGCTGTCCTTCGGCGTGATCTTCGACCAGCCCTATGGCGCCGACGTCAGCTATCCCGCGGGGACCGGGTACTTCGCCCAGGGCTCGACCGCCGAGCTTGACTCGAACGCGCTGACCGCGGTGCTGCGCTATCAGTTCGCCGGCAACTACGACATCTATGGCGGTCTGCGCTATCAGACGCTGTCCGCCAATGCCTTCATTCCCTTCGTCACGCCTGTGCCGGGGGTCACCCCGCCCTATCAGGTGAACGGGGAACGCGATGGCGGCCTCGGCTGGCTGATCGGCGCGGCCTACGAAGTGCCCGAGATCGCGCTGCGCGTCGCGCTGACCTACAACTCGTCGATCGAGCACGAACTCGACACCACCGAGTCCTCGTTCTTCGGGCTGTCCAACTCGGTGACGACGATCGAGACGCCGCAGTCGGTGAACCTTGACTTCCAGACCGGTATTGCGGCCGACACGCTTTTGTTCGCGGCCGTCCGCTGGGTGGACTGGTCGGAATTCGACATCAGCCCGGAGGACTACGGCCTGCTGACCGGCGGGGCATCGCTTGTGTCCTACGATTCGGACACGACCACCTACGTGCTGGGCCTTGGCCGGCGGATCAACGAGCAGTGGTCGGTGTCGGGCCGGGTCGCGTACGAAGACCCGACGGGCGGCTTCTCGTCGAACCTCGGGCCGACGGACGGGCAGACGACGGTGGCGCTCGCCGCGCAATACACCGTGGGCCAGACGCAGATTTCGGGGGGCGTGAGCTATACCGACATCGGCGACGCCGAGACGACGCTGGGTGGCTCGGGCCTTCCGGCCTCGGACTTCAGCGGCAACTCGGCCTGGGGCGCGGGCATCCGGATCGGCTACACCTTCTGACATCGGGCCATCGCCCGACCGGACGGCCCCGCGCAGCGCGCGGGGCCGTTTCGTTTGCGCAGGTTCCGGGTGGCCGGGCGCGCGCGGCCGCGTCAGGATGCGCGGCATGACCCAACAGGAACTCTCTCCCCGCGCCTGGACGGAACTCGCCGCGCTCTCGCTGATCTGGGGCGCCTCGTTCCTGTCGATCCGCGTCGCGCTGGACGAGATCCCGGTGATGACCTCGGTCGCGCATCGCGTCGTCTGGGCTGCCGTCGCGCTTTGGCTGGTCGTCGCGCTGCGCCGCCTGCCCCTGCCGCGCGATCCGCGCCTGTGGGGCGCCTTCCTGGTGATGGGGCTCTTGAACAACGTCGTTCCCTTCACGCTGATGGCCTGGGCGCAGCTTCATATCGAGACCGGCCTGACCTCGATCCTGAACGCGGCGACGGCGATCTGGGGGGTGATCGTGGCGGCACTGGTCTTCGCTGACGAGCGGCTGACGCTGCGCAAGGCCCTTGGCGTGGCGCTTGGCTTTGCCGGGGTCGCCGTGGCGATCGGGGTGGACAGCCTTGCCGCGCTTGACCTTCGGTCGGTGGCGCAGCTTGCCGTGATCCTTGGCACGCTGTCCTACGCGCTGGCGGGGACCTGGGCGCGGGCGCGGCTGTCGGAGCTGTCGCCCATCGTGGCGGCGGCCGGGATGCTGACGGGATCCGCGGTCGTCATGGTGCCCCTTGCGGTTGCCGTGGATGGCCCGCCGGCCTGGCCGCGATCGCCCGTGACCTTCGCGGCGGTGGCCTATTATGCGCTGGTGTCGACGGCGCTTGCCTATCTGCTTTACTACCGCGTGCTGCGCATGGCCGGGTCGGGAAACCTTCTGCTGTGCACGTTGATGATTCCGCCGGTGGCGATCCTTCTGGGGGCCGCGGTGCGGGGCGAAGCGCTGCACGCCGGCGCCTTCGCGGGCTTCGGGCTGCTTGCGGCGGGGCTTCTGATCCTCGACGGCCGGGCCGTCCGGTATTTGCGCGCCCGGCGTTCGACTTAACGCTGGCCTCGCGCCCACACGCCCGCTAGGACAAGCGCCGGACGCGGAGGTGAGGCGAACGATGATCTACGGATCGGCAGACCACTGGCGCAAGGCGCCGAACAAGCGGATCATGCTGTTCGGCATGTCGGGTCTTGGAAAGACCCATGTCTCGACCCTTCTGCGCGAGACCGGCGGCTGGTTCCACTATTCGGTCGATTACCGGATCGGCACCCGCTACATGGGCGAGCATATCGCCGACAACTTCAAGGCCGAGGCCATGAAGGTGCCGTTCCTGGCGCAGCTTCTGCGAACGGATTCGATCTATGTCGCGTCGAACATCACCTTCGACAACCTCGCGCCGCTGTCGACCTATCTGGGCAAGCCCGGCGATCCGGCGAAGGGCGGGCTTCCCTTCGGCGAATACATGCGCCGGCAGGCGCTGCACGCCGAGGCCGAGAAATCGGCGATGCTCGACACCGCGCAGTTCATCGAGCGGGCGAAGCTGCTTTACGGCTATGATCACTTCGTCTGCGACAGCTCGGGCTCGATCGTCGAGGTCGTGAACCCCGAAGACCCTGCCGACCCGGTGCTTTCGGCGGTTACGCAGCTTCTGCTGCCGGTCTGGATCGAGGGCACCGAGGCCCATACCGAAGAGCTGATCCGCCGTTTCGACCGCGATCCCAAGCCCATGTACTACCGCCCCGAATTCCTGCAGGCGGCCTGGTCCGAGTATCGCGCCGCGACCGGCGAGGCCGAGGACAGGGTCGATCCCGACGCCTTCGTGCGCTGGGCCTATTCGCGGGCGCTGGCGCATCGCCAGCCGCGCTATGCGGCGCTGGCGCGCAACTGGGGCGTCACCGTCGCCGCGTCGGACATCGCCCGGGTCCGGACGGCCGAGGACATGGTCGAACTGATCGCCCATGCCCTTTCGGCGCGCTGAGGCGCCTCAGACCCGGCAGCGTCCTTCCGCCTGACCGATCGCCAGGGGCGCGCCGTCCATCGAGAAGCGCCCGATCGGGCCCCCCGCGTCGTCCGAGATGGTCAGCATCCGGCCCGAGGCGATGTGCAGGAACAGCGGATCGCCAATGCTGATGGGGGCGTAGGCCACGCCGTTTTCGGTCGTCACAGCGAAGTCCTGCACACGGCCGTCCACGTCGATCGCGATGCGCCCGTTCCCGGCGTAGGGCGACAGCGCCAGAAGCGACGGCCGCCCCTTGCCGCAAAGCCAGTCCAGCCGCGCGCCGGTGTCGGCGTCCTTCGTGCCTGCGTACCACCCGCTGAAATCGGCAGTCTGGGCGTATTGCCAGCCCGCGGCAGGTTCGCCCATGAGCGACGGCAGGCTGGGCGAGTCCGGGGGCGGCGCGGCCGGCGCGGCGGCCGATGGTGGCTGCGGTGCTTCGGGCGCGGGCGCAGGGAATGCGGCGGCCGCACCGTCGGCTGGCCGGGCGGCCGGACGCGGCGAGGCCCCGGGCGCAAGGGCCTCGGGCGCAAGGGCCGCCGACGCCACGCCGCCCGCCTCAGGTCCCGCGTCCGTCCCCGGATCGGGAGCGGCGCCCAGGCGGACGACCTCTTCGCAGCCGTCGGCACCGACGCGGGGCGGCGTGCACAGCTGACCGTGGAGCGACAGGACGACGTCCCGCCCGTCAAGCCGCCAGGCCTGCGCGCTGCCGCCCCAGGCGACTTCGTGACCCGCGGCCGAGCCGACCCAGACGGTGACGGGGCAGCCGGCCGAGCCGCAGAACAGGCTCCAGGCGTTCACGCATTCAAGGCCTGCAAGGTCGGTGACATAGTCGGGCCGCCCGTCGGCGTTCAGGTCGACTTCGGTGATGAAGGGCGGCGTGCCGTCGGCGGCGCGACCCGCCCCCGGCATGTCGATGCCCGAGAAATTGGGCGTGCCGCCGACTTCCTTGCAGAAGCGGATGTTCTCGTCGGCGAACTCGCGGATCGCATCGGGAAGGACGGCAGGCGCCCCGGGAGGTGGGGCGGGCTGCGCGGATGCCGCGGACTGTTCCCCGGCCGCCGGCACGCAGACGGCGTCGACACAGGCCCGGTAGGCCGGGTCGTCGGCGCCCTTCGAATTGGCTAGGCAGGACCACACGCAGCGCTGAAGGACCATCTCGGGGTCCTCTTCCTGTGCCTGTGCGGACGTTCCGGCGACAAGCGCCGCAAGCAGTAGAAGTGCACGCCTCATTCCGGCCCCCCTGGACATCCTGGTCGAAGGCTATAGCAGCGCCGTCTTCGCGCAAGCCTTCATCCCCTTGAGGCGCGACGGAAAACCGCCTAAGTCAGCGTCTCCGCCTGCCTGGGACGCCCGCAAATGCCGATCACGCTGCCGCAGAACCTGCCTGCCTTTGGAGTCCTCAGGAACGAGGGCGTCATGGTCATGGCGCAGGACCTGGCCAGCCATCAGGACATCCGGCCGATCCGGATCGGGCTTTTGAACCTGATGCCGAAGAAGATCCAGACCGAGACGCAGTTCGCCCGGCTGATCGGCGCGACGCCGCTTCAGATCGACTTCCAGCTGATCCGGATGACCGAGCACGAGACGAAGAACACCGCCGCCGAGCACATGGCCGAGTTCTATCGCCCGTTCCAGGACGTGAAGGACGAGAAGTTCGACGGCCTCATCATCACCGGCGCCCCGATCGAGCACCTGCCCTTCGAAGAGGTCACCTACTGGGACGAGCTGACCGAGGTCATGGACTGGACCCAGACCAACGTGCATTCCACCTTCGGCGTCTGCTGGGGCGGGATGGCGATGGCCTATCACTTCCACGGCATCCCCAAGCACATGCTGGACCAAAAGGCCTTCGGCTGTTTCCGGCACCGCAACCTCACGCCGTCCTCGCCCTACCTGCGCGGATTTTCCGACGATTTCGTCATTCCGGTCAGCCGGTGGACGGAGATGCGCGCGGACGAGATCGCGGCGGCGGGGTTGAAGATCCTGCTGGGGTCCGAAGAGGTCGGCCCCTGTCTGGTCGAGGATGCGGGCCACCGCGCGCTTTATATCTTCAACCACTTCGAATACGACAGCGGCACGCTGAAGGAAGAATACGACCGCGACGTGGCGAACGGCACGCCGATCAACGTGCCGCGCAACTACTACCCCGACGACGATCCCTCGCGGATGCCGCAGAACCGCTGGCGCAGCCACGCGCATCTGCTTTACGGCAACTGGGTAAGCGAGATCTACCTGACCACGCCCTTCGACATGGCGCAGATCGGCCAGTCCTCGACCGACCTGCGCGCCTGACGGCACGGCAGGCTGGCGCGGCGGCGCGTTCCCTCTAGATCATGGGGCAGAGGCAGTCGGGATCCCGCACGTGAGCACGCTTCAGACCTTCGCAAGCCTGGCCGTGGCCGTCGTCGCCCTTGGCGGGTGCGGCGCGGCCTTCGACGGGCGCGCGACCCGCATGGAAGCCGAGGCCGAGGCGCGCTTTCCCCCGATCGGGCGCATCGTCGAGGTCGACGGACGGCCAGTGCATGTGCTGGTCGAAGGCCAGGGGCCGGACCTTGTGATCATCCACGGCGCGGGCGGAAACCTGCGCGACTATACGTTCGACTTCGTCGACCGGGTGAAGGACCGCTACCGCGTCATCGTCTTCGACCGTCCCGGCCATGGCTTCACCGCGCAGACCGATCCCGCCTACGAGGCCGCCTTCACGCGCCTGGCCGAGGGCCCCGAGGAACAGGCCGCCTTTCTTGCGAAGGCCGCCGCGCAGATCGGAGTGCGCGACCCGATCGTGATGGGACAATCCTTCGGGGGCGCGGTGGCGCTGGCCTGGGCGCTGAACCACGACCCCGCGGCGGTCGTCGTCGTCTCGGGCGTGTCGCATCCCTGGCCGGGCGGCCTGGGACCAAGCTATGTCATCGGCGGCTCGGCCATCGGCGGCGCGGCGGTGGTGCCCGTGGTCGCGGCCTTCCCGCCGAACGGGTCCGTCGACGCGATCCTGGCCCGTATTTTCGCGCCGCAGGCCGTGCCCGAGGGCTATGCCGACCACTTCGGCGTGCCGCTGTCCCTGCGCAGGTCGACCTTGCGGGCGAACACGCGGCAGGTGAACACCCTTCGGCCGCATATCGTGCGCATGTCCGAACGATACCCGACGCTCGACCTGCCGGTCGAGATCGTGCACGGGACCGAGGACCAGATCGTGCCGCTTGCCATCCATTCCGAACCGCTGGCCGAACGGGTGCCGGGCGCGAACCTTCTGCGGCTGGAGGGCGTGGGCCACATGCCGCACCACGCCGACCCCAAGGCCGTGATCGCGGCAATCGACCGCGCCGCCGCGCGCGCCGGATTGCGCTAGGCCGGCCCGCGCCCTAGGCTTTGCCCACTTTGAGGGAGGCACGGATGGATCTGCCCTTCGACGGCGCGATCAGCAGGTATTACGAGGACGAGGCCCCGGACGAGGTTCGCAAGACGATCCGCGAGGGCGACGACAAGGACATCCTCGATCCGACCTATCCCTATGACCGATGGATGAAGAAGAAGGACTACGAGGCCGAGATGGACGCGCTCCAGCTCGAACTTGTGCGGATGCAGCACGACATCCGGCAGTCCGGCAAGCGCGTGGTCGTGGTCTTCGAGGGGCGCGACGCCAGCGGCAAGGGCGGCACAATCAAGCGCGTGCGCGAGAACCTGAACCCGCGCGGGGCGCGCGTGGTCGCGCTGTCCAAGCCCACCGAGACCGAAGCCAGCCAGTGGTATTTCCAACGATACATCGAGCATCTGCCAAGCGCGGGCGAGATCGTGCTTTTCGACCGGTCCTGGTACAACCGCGGAGTGGTCGAGAAGGTCTTCGGCTTTTGCAGCGACGCCGACCGCGAGCGTTTCTTCCGCCAGCTGCCCGAGTTCGAGGACATGCTGGTCAGCGAGGGGATCACCTTCCTGAAGCTCTGGCTGAACGTCGGGCGGGCGGAGCAGCTGCGCCGTTTCCTGGCCCGCGAGAAGGACCCGCTGAAGCAATGGAAGCTGAGCCTGATCGACGTCGAGGGCCTGAAGAAATGGGACGACTACTCGGCGGCCATCCGCGAGACGCTTGACCGCAGCCACAGTGCCGTCGCGCCCTGGACGGTGATCCGGTCGGATGACAAGTACCGCGCCCGGCTTGCCGCGATCCGGGCACTGCTTGGGCGGATCGACTATGCCGGCAAGGGCGATGTGGCGGCCCCGGATCCGAAGGTCTGCGGCGGTCCAGACATCTGGCATGGCTAAGCGCGGATACCACCACGGAAACCTCAGGCAAGCGCTTGTCGAGGCCGCACTCGAGCTGATCGAAGAGCGCGGACCGCAGGGGTTCACCCTTTCCGAAGCGGCCAAGAGCGCCGGCGTGACGCCGGCCGCCGTCTATCGCCACTTCGAGGGCCGCGAGGACCTGATCGCCGAGGCGGCGCTGCAGGGCTATGAAATCTTCGCCGACCTCATGCAATACGCCTATGACAGCGGGCAACCGTCGGCCCTGCGCAGCTTCGAGGCGACGGGCCGCGCGTATCTGGCCTTCGCGCGAAAGTACCCGGGGCACTACGTGGCGATGTTCGAGTCCGGCATCTCGATCAACCGGACGCCGGAACTGGCGATGGCCGCGGCCCGGGCGTCGCAGGTTCTGGAACGGGCGGCTGTGGCGCTTTCGGAACACATTCCAAGGGAAAAACGCCCCCCACCCCAGATGTTTTCCGCACATATTTGGGCGATGAGCCACGGCGTGGTAGAACTTTTCGCACGCGGGGCACCGGGGCGACAGTCCCCCTTTCCGCCGGAAGAGCTTTTGGAGTCGGGGATTGGCATCTATCTGCGCGGACTTGGGCTTATCCCGCCAGACGAGTGATGGGCACCTGAACGCCTGCACAATGACGCCGGCATCTTCGGACTTCGGAACCCTGCGTCGCGCAATGGGTGGCGTCATGCGAAGCGGTGCGATGCGACTTCTGGGTCTGACGTTGGCGCTTGGGACGCCGTCCGCGGCGGCTGCGCAAGCGCCGTCGTCGGGGTCGACCGAATTTCTCTGGTCGGGGCCCTATGCGGGCCTCACGCTGGGATATGGCGGGTCGGATCTTGAAGGTCCGGGCGGGACCAGGGGGGAACAGGACGGGCGCGAGACCTCGGTCTACACCGGTTTCGTCTGGGCGCGCGGGCAGCTTGTCTTCGGGGTCGAATACGACCTGACCGTCAACATCGGCGGCGACTACGTGTTCGGCGACCGCGTCGAGGTCGGCAGCCGGACGGCCGCGGTCGACTGGATGACAAGCCTGCGCGGGCGCATGGGCTATGTCGCCGAGGATACGCTGGTCTATGGGACGGCGGGGCTGGGCTATTCCGACACCGTTTCCACGGGCCGGTCGTATGACACGGGATACGTGCTTGGCTGGGGCCTCGAGCGGCGGCTGGCCGGACGATGGGCCTGGCGGGGCGAGGCGCTATACTGGGGATTTTCGCCCGACGGTGCGACCGACCGGGTGGAAATCGACGACGCCTGGGTGGTTCGCCTGGGTCTGGCCCGCTATTTCTGACAGCAAGACCGGCCGAAACGACGGGTTGCAGGGCGACCCTCAGGCCGCCTCAGCGGCCTTGCCCCGGGTTTCGGCGCTGATCAGCGCCCAAAGAAGCGACCCAAGGGTCGCGGCATAGAAGGTCAGTTCTGAAATCGGCATGGTCCTACCCCGGTGTGGAGCCCGGCGTATATGGGGATGGACCGGCAGACCTGCATGTCACGCGACTGCGTGACGGGCGAGGCCGGCAAGCAAAAGGGGCGCGGGAAACCCCCGCACCCCTTCCGGTATCCATGATCCGGCTGGATCAGCGCTTGGAGAACTGGAAGCTCCGACGCGCCTTGCGCTTGCCGTACTTCTTGCGCTCGACCACGCGGCTGTCGCGGGTGAGGAAGCCTGCGGCCTTGAGCGGCGAGCGCAGGGACGGTTCGTAAAGCTGCAGGGCCTTCGAGATGCCGTGCTTCACCGCACCGGCCTGGCCCGACAGGCCGCCACCAGTCACGGTCGCCATCACGTCGAATTCGTTCTCGACGCCGGCGACGGTGAAGGGCTGCCGCAGGATCATCTGCAACACCGGCCGGGCGAAGTAGTCCTTCATTTCCTTGCCGTTGACGACGACCTTGCCGGAACCCGGCTTGATCCAGACGCGGGCGACGGCGTTCTTGCGCTTGCCCGTCGCGTAGGAGCGACCCAGCATGTCGCGCACCGGCGTTTTCGGCACGTCGACTTCGGCCACCGCGACATCGGCCGCGCCGGTCAGGGTGTTCAGCTCTTCGAGCGATTTGATTTCTTCGGCCATCTGATCAGCTCCGGGTGTTCTTCTTGTTCATGGACTTCACGTCCAGAACTTCGGGCTGCTGCGCCTCGTGCGGGTGCTCTGCCCCGGCATAGACGCGCAGGTTGGTCATGACCTGACGGCTCAGGCGGTTGCCGGGCAGCATCCGCTGCACGGCCTTCTCGACCACGCGCTCGGGGTGGGCGCCTTCGAGGATCTGCGCCGCGGTCTGCGACTTGATCCCGCCGGGGTAGCCGGTGTGGCGGTAATAGACTTTGTCGGCGCGCTTGTTGCCCGTCATCTGCACCTTGTCGGCGTTGATGACGATGACATTGTCGCCCATGTCCATGTGGGGCGTGAAGCTTGGCTTGTGCTTGCCGCGCAGACGCATGGCGACGATCGAGGCAAGCCGGCCGAGAACGACGCCCTCGGCGTCGATCAGGACCCACTTCTTGTCGATGTCCGCCGGAGTAGCGGTGAAGGTCTTCATTGTTCTGCCCATGTTCGGGGGAATTCGGATGGGCGGGTTCTAACGGTTTCCCGGCCGCAGTCAAGCGGACACAGAAAGAATAAATTGTTCCAAAACAATTGCTTGCGATTAAGGTATTATTTTACCCCAAATTTCGCGGCGCGGGCGACCGGTGAACGGCCGCCCCTGCCCCGTCAGACGCCGGCCGTCACCCGTCGACCCGGACCGAGACCATGCGGTCGGGGGTGTCGGCGACGACGCCATTTTGCGCCTCGTTCCCGCGCTTGATCGCGTCGACGACCTCCATCCCCGAAACCACGCGGCCGAAGACCGTGTATTCGCCATTCAGGAAATAGCCGGGTTCGAACATGATGAAGAATTGGCTGTTGGCGGAATCGGGGCTTGCCGAACGCGCCATGCCGACGACGCCACGGTCGAAGGGAATGTCCGAAAACTCGGCCGGGATATCGGGCAGCGATGACCCGCCGCGGCCGGCCATGCGGACGTCGCCACCGGACTTGCCGAACTCGACATCTCCGGTCTGGGCCATGAAGCCGTCGATCACGCGGTGGAAGACCACGTCATCATAGGCGCCCTCGCGCGCAAGGGCGACGATCTGTTCGACATGGGCGGGGGCGACGTCGGGCAGAAGGTCGATGACGATCTCGCCGTTCGCTTCGCCGGCCACGGTGATGACAAGGTTCGGGCCCGGGCCGTCGACGACTTCCTGCGCGTTGGCCTGCCCGGGCAGCGTGGCAACGTAATAGGCGCCCAGCGCGCAAACGCCCAGGGCGAAGACCGCCCAGGCGGCAAGGGTCGAGCTACGCATCGGCGGCCACCTTCACGCTGAGCATCCGGTCGGGATTCATCGGCGGTTCGCCCCGGACGATCTTGTCGACATGCTCCATCCCGCCGATCACGCGGCCATAGACCGTGTACTGACCGTTGAGGAAATGGTTGTCCTTGAAGTTGATGAAGAACTGGCTGTTGGCCGAGTTCGGGTTCGCCGAGCGCGCCGCGCCGAGGGTGCCGCGATCGTGCGGGATGCGGCTGAATTCGGCCGGCAGGTCCGGCAGGTCCGAGCCGCCGGTCCCCGCCCTGCGGATGTTGAAGTCCTTTTCGAAGTTGCCATGCGCGACGTCGCCGGTCTGCGCCATGAAGCCGTCGATCACGCGGTGGAAGACCACGTTGTCATAGGCCCCCGCGCGGGCGAGGTCCTTCATCCGCCCGCAATGGGCCGGCGCGATGTCGGGCAGAAGCTCGATCGTGACGGTGCCGTCCTTGAGTTCGATGAGAATGGTGTTCTCGGGGTCCTTGATCTCGGCCATCGGGGCCTCCTGTGCTCGGTCTCGGGGCGACCCTATCGGGGCGCGCGGCGAAGGAAAAGCCCGAAGCGGTTGACGCAACGCCGGCGATGGGATGGAAAGGGCGCGGATCACTTGCGAGGTGCCTGATGGCCTGGAAGACGCTTGACGACATGGACCTGGACGGCCGGACGGTGCTGGTGCGCGTCGACATCAACGTGCCGGTCGAGGACGGCCATGTGACCGACACCACCCGGATCGACCGCATCCGGCCGACGGTGACGGACATCCTGTCGAAGGGCGGGCGGCCCGTGCTTCTGGCGCATTTCGACCGGCCCAAGGGCAAGGTCGTGCCCGAGATGTCGCTGGGCCATATCCGCGGCACGGTCGAGGACTGTCTGGGCGTGCCCGTTCGCTTCGCCGAGGATTGCATCGGCGTGGCGGCGAAGACGGCGGTGGCGGCCCTTGCCCCGGGCGAGGTCCTGCTTCTCGAGAACACCCGCTTCCACGCCGAGGAAGAAAAGAACGACCCGATGTTCGCGGCCTCCCTGGCCGCGCTGGGCGAAGTCTACGTCAACGACGCCTTCTCGGCGGCGCACCGGGCGCATGCCTCGACCGAGGCGCTGGCGCGGCTGCTGCCGTCCTGCGCCGGGCGGCTGATGGAGGCTGAGCTTCGCGCACTCGAGGCCGCGCTTGGCACGCCCGAGCGGCCAGTGGTGGCAGTGGTGGGCGGGGCCAAGGTCTCGACCAAGATCGAGCTTCTGTCGAACCTTGTGCGCAAGGTGAACACGCTGGTGATCGGCGGCGGCATGGCCAACACGTTTCTCGCCGCGCAGGGTGTCGAGATCGGCACGTCGCTGGCCGAGCACGACATGACCGGCACCGCGTCCGAGATCCTGGCGGCGGCCGGCGAAGCGGCCTGCGAGATCCTGTTGCCGGTGGACATCGTTGTGGCGCACGAGTTCCGCGAAGGCGCAGACAGCGAGACGCTGCCGGTCGACGCCTGCCCGCCGGACGCAATGATCCTTGATGCCGGCCCACAGACGGTGGCGCAGATCACCGCCGCCTTCGACCATGCGCGCACGCTGATCTGGAACGGCCCGCTTGGCGCCTTCGAGATCGCGCCCTTCGACGCGGCCACGGTCGCGGCAGCCCGGCACGCCGCCGCGCGCACGGGCGCGGGGCTGCTGACGTCGGTTGCGGGCGGCGGCGACACGGTGGCGGCGCTGAACCGCGCCGGCGCGGCCGAGGATTTCACCTATGTCTCGACCGCGGGCGGCGCGTTTCTCGAATGGATGGAGGGCAAGACCCTGCCCGGGGTCGCGGCCCTGGTCGCGGCGGGCGAGCGCTAGCGCCCGCGCGATTGCGTGTCGGCGCCCGCTTGCCTAGAAGGGGCGCCGAAGCGGATCAACACTGGTGGAGGGACCGATGCCCAACGCGACACAGGCCAAACAGATGACGGACGGCAAGGGCTTCATCGCCGCGCTTGACCAGTCGGGCGGCTCGACGCCCAAGGCGCTGAAGCTTTACGGGATCGGCGACGAGGCCTGGTCGACCGAAGAGCAGATGTTCGACCTGATCCACCAGATGCGGACACGGATCATCAAGTCGCCCGCCTTCATCGGCGAGAAGGTGGTGGGCGCGATCCTGTTCGAACAGACGATGGACCGCGCGATCGACGGCATCCCGACCGCCACCTACCTGTGGGAAAAGCGCGGCGTCGTGCCGTTCCTCAAGATCGACAAGGGCCTTGAGGCCGAGGCGGACGGCGTCCAGTTGATGAAGCCGATCCCGGGCCTTGACGACCTCCTTTCGCGCGCTGTCAAGGCGGGCATCTTCGGCACGAAGGAGCGGTCGGTCATCAACGCGGCGAACCCCAGGGGGATCGCGGCAATCGTCGACCAGCAGTTCGCGCTGGGACGGCAGGTTCTGGCGCACGGCCTTGTGCCGATCCTCGAACCCGAGGTGACGATCTCGATCGCCGACAAGGCCGAGGCCGAGGCGATCCTGCGCGACGAGATCCTGAAGCACCTCGACACCCTGGCCCAGGGCAGCGAGGTGATGCTGAAGCTGTCGCTTCCCAGCCAGGCGAATTTCTACAAGCCGCTGGTCGACCATCCCCGCGTGATGCGCGTTGTGGCGCTTTCGGGCGGCTATTCCCGGGACGAGGCGAACGCGATTCTGTCCCGGAACGCGGGCGTCATCGCCAGCTTCAGTCGCGCCCTGACCGAAGGGCTGAGCGCGCAGCAGTCGGACGCCGACTTCGACGCCGCCCTCGGCGCGACGATCGACGCAATCTATCGGGCGTCGATCGCGGGCTAGGTCGCGGAGGCCCGCGGCCGGTGTCGACCGGGTCCGGGATGCGGGGGCCGCGGCTGGCGGGGGCCCCGCGCGCTGACCGGCGCTTTTTTCGCGAACGGCCCTGAAAAAGGGGATTCACAGCGCGAATCGCTTGTGCCATTGTGCCCGCACCGCCCGCGAGAGGCGGAAGGCAAGGCAGAACGATGAGCGGTTCCCGAAGACGCGCCCCCCTTGGCGCCCTGATCTATCTGAGCGTCATGGCAAGCCTTGGCATGTACTTCACCTATGCCAGCGTTCAGGGCGACTACGGGCTGTTCCGCCGCGTGCAGATCGACGCCGAGGCGCGCACGCTGGCCGAGGAACGCGACCGCTTGCGCGCCGAGGCCGAGGCCCTTGGCAACAAGACCCGGCGCCTGTCGGACCAGTACCTCGACCTTGACCTTCTGGACGAACAGTCACGCAACGTGCTGGGCCTTGTCCGGTCGGACGAGGTGGTCCTACGCTGAACCCCGGCGCCGGCCGTCCGCTTTCAGCCCGTCAACTCTTGCATCCGGCGCATAGCTGCTTTCACGCGGGGCCGGGCCATTTTGGCGTGCGTTTGCCCACGACCTGGGGTAAGAGGTAGTTTAAAGCTGAACTACTTTCTTGCCGCGGGGGAGGATCTGCCACGATGGCCGCACGCAGGACGACGACGAAGACGCCGAACATCTCGAGGGACGAGCTTCTCGGCTATTACCGCGAGATGCTTCTCATCCGCCGCTTCGAGGAAAAGGCCGGCCAGCTTTACGGCATGGGCCTGATCGGCGGCTTCTGCCACCTCTACATCGGGCAGGAAGCGGTCGTCGTGGGCCTTGAGGCCGCCGCCGAGGAAGGCGACAAGCGCGTCACATCCTACCGCGACCACGGGCACATGCTGGCCTGCGGCATGGACCCCAAGGGCGTGATGGCCGAACTGACCGGTCGGGAAGGCGGATATTCCCGGGGCAAGGGCGGCTCGATGCACATGTTCTCGAAAGAGCGGCACTTCTACGGCGGCCACGGGATCGTCGGCGCGCAGGTGCCGATCGGGGCGGGCCTTGCCTTCGCCGACAAGTATCTTGGCAACGGCCGCGTGACCTTCACCTACTTCGGCGACGGCGCGGCCAACCAGGGGCAGGTCTATGAGACCTACAATATGGCCGAGCTGTGGATGCTTCCGGTGATCTTCGTCATCGAGAACAACCAGTACGCCATGGGCACGAGCGTCAAGCGGTCGACCAAGTCGCCGTCGCTGTGGCAGCGCGGCGCCGCCTACGGCATCCCGGGCGAGGAAGTCGACGGGATGGACGTGCTGGCCGTCAAGGCCGCGGGCGAAAAGGCGGTGGCGCACTGCCGCGCAGGCAACGGGCCCTACATCCTCGAGGTCAAGACCTACCGCTATCGCGGGCACTCGATGTCGGACCCCGCCAAGTACCGCACCCGCGAGGAAGTGCAGGAGGTGCGCGAGAAGCGCGACGCGATCGAGCACGTGCGCCAGCTTCTGCTGACGGGCAACCACGCGACGGAAGATGACCTGAAGGCGATCGACAAGGAAATCAAGGACATCGTCAACGAGGCGGCCGAGTTCGCGAAGGAAAGCCCCGAGCCCGATGTCTCGGAGCTTTACACCGACATCTACGCCGACGCCTGAGGGGGAGAGACGACGCCATGGCAACCGAAGTTCTGATGCCCGCCCTCAGCCCGACGATGGAAGAGGGCACGCTGGCCAAATGGTTGGTCAAGGAAGGCGACGCGGTGAAATCCGGCGACATCATCGCCGAAATCGAGACCGACAAGGCCACGATGGAATTCGAGGCCGTCGATGAAGGCATCGTCGGCAAGATCCTTGTGGCCGAGGGCACCGAGGGCGTGAAGGTGAACACGCCGATCGCGGTCTTCGTGGACGAGGGCGAGGATGCCGGTGCGGCAGCCTCTGCCGCCCCGGACGCCAGGGCCGAGGCCCCCGCCCCCGCTGCTGCCGCCCCTGCCCCCGCGGCGCCCGCCGCCCCGGTGGCCACGGCGCCTGTGGCCGAGCCCGACATTCCGGCCGGGACCGAAATGGTGCAGACCACGGTGCGCGAGGCCCTGCGTGACGCGATGGCCGAAGAGATGCGGCGGGACGACCACGTGTTCCTGATGGGCGAGGAGGTGGCCGAATACCAGGGCGCCTACAAGATCAGCCAGGGGCTGCTGGACGAATTCGGCGCGAAGCGGGTGATCGACACGCCGATCACCGAGCATGGCTTTGCCGGCATCGCCGTAGGCGCGGCCTTCGGCGGACTGCGGCCAATCGTCGAGTTCATGACCTTCAACTTCGCCATGCAGGCGATCGACCAGATCATCAACTCGGCGGCCAAGACGCTTTACATGTCGGGTGGCCAGATGGGCGCGCCGATGGTGTTCCGCGGCCCGAACGGCGCGGCCGCGCGCGTGGGCGCGCAGCACAGCCAGGACTATGCCGCCTGGTATTCGCAGATCCCCGGCCTGAAGGTGGTGATGCCCTTCTCGGCCGCCGACGCGAAGGGGCTTCTGAAGACCGCGATCCGCGATCCCAACCCGGTGATCTTCCTTGAGAACGAAATCCTCTACGGCCGCTCGTTCGACGTGCCGAAGCTGGACGACTGGACCGTGCCCTTCGGCAAGGCCCGGATCTGGCGCGAGGGAACGGACGTGACCATCGTCAGCTTCGGGATCGGCATGACCTATGCGCTCGAGGCCGCCGATGCGCTGGCCAAGGACGGGATCAGCGCCGAGGTCCTCGACCTGCGCACGCTGCGCCCGATGGACACCGGGGCCATCATCCGGTCGGTGCAGAAGACCAACCGCTGCGTGACCGTCGAGGAAGGCTTCCCGCAGGGGTCGGTCGGCAACTACATCTCGTCGGTGCTGATGCAGCAGGCGTTCGACTACCTCGACGCGCCGGTCATCAACTGCACCGGCAAGGACGTGCCGATGCCCTACGCGGCGAACCTCGAGAAGCTTGCGCTGGTGACGACCAAGGAAGTCATCGACGCGGTCAAGACCGTGACCTATCGCTGAGACGATGGAGGTGCTGGGCCGAGACGCGGCGAACGAAGCCTACCGGGTCGCCATCGACCACGGCGGGCGGCGCGTCGTCGGGCTTCTGCCCGAGGCGGTGATGGCACGCGGGCCGCTTGTGGGCGGCCACGGCCATGCCACCGCCTATGACTGGATCGCCCGGCACCGGCGAGAGATCGAGACGACACTGAAGACCCTGGCCGATGGAACGGGCCGCCCCAAGGCGCCCTTCGATGCCATGGTTCTGGCGGAGGAGTGACCCCATGCCCACCGAAATCCTGATGCCCGCGCTGTCCCCCACGATGGAGGAAGGCACGCTGGCCAAGTGGCTTGTGAAGGAAGGCGACGCGGTGAAATCCGGCGACCTTCTGGCCGAGATCGAGACCGACAAGGCCACCATGGAATTCGAAGCCGTGGACGAAGGCGTGATCGGCAAGATCCTGGTCGCCGAAGGGACCGAAGGGGTGAAGGTCAATTCGCCCATCGCCGTCCTGCTTGCCGAAGGCGAAAGCGCCGATACGGCCGCAACTTCGTTGGCGGCGAAGGCCGACGCAAAGCCCGAAGCCGCGCCGGCGCCCAAGGCAGAGGCCGCGCCCGCGCCGGTTGCGGCGGCCCCCGCCCCCGTGACCCATGAGGGTGACCGCGTCTTCGCCTCGCCCTTGGCGCGGCGCATCGCGAAGGAGAAGGGCCTCGACCTCGGCCAGATCAAGGGAACCGGGCCCAAGGGACGGATCGTGAAGGCGGATGTCGAAGCGGCGAAACCCGGCCAGTCCGCGGCTGCGGCCCTTGCCCCCGCCCCAGCGACCACCGCTGCGGCGACCGCCATGCCGTCGGGTCCGGCCGCGGAGACCGTCAAGAAGATGTACGAGGGCCGCGCCTACGAAGAGATCAAGCTTGACGGGATGCGCAAGACCGTGGCCGCCCGCCTGACCGAGGCCAAGCAGACGATCCCGCATTTCTACCTGCGGCGCGACATCCGCATCGACGCGCTGCTTTCCTTCCGCGCCGAACTGAACAGGCAGCTCGAGGCGCGCGGCGTAAAGCTGTCGGTCAACGACTTCATCATCAAGGCCTGCGCGCTGGCGCTTCAGCAGGTGCCGAACGCGAATGCCGTCTGGGCCGGAGACCGGATGCTGCGTCTCAAGCCCTCGGACGTGGCGGTGGCCGTGGCGGTCGAGGGCGGCCTCTTCACGCCCGTCCTGAAGGACGCCGAGACGAAATCGCTTTCGGCCCTCTCGGCCGAGATGAAGGACCTCGCCGCGCGCGCCCGCGACCGCAAGCTGGCCCCGCACGAGTACGTCGGCGGCAGCTTCGCGATCTCGAACCTGGGGATGTTTGGCATCGACAACTTCGATGCGGTCATCAACCCGCCCCACGGGGCGATACTTGCCGTGGGGGCGGGCGTGAAGAAGCCGGTCGTCGGGGCCGACGACCAGATCACGGTCGCCACGGTGATGAGCGTGACGCTTTCGGTCGATCACCGCGTGATCGACGGCGCGCTCGGGGCCGAGTTGCTCGAGGCGATCGTGGGCAACCTCGAAAACCCGATGGGCATGCTGGCTTGATCTGCCTCAAGGCGGGGTGTCCTTCCCGGCCCTACCGCTTCGCGTGACTTGCACGGGGACAGGTGATGGACTGGAAGGCGCATCTCAAGGAAACAAGCGACAACCTGAACGCGTTCCGAAAGGTTCAGGAAGAGACCGGCCATGCCTTCACGGCGATGCACCGCGCCTCGATGGGCGACGGAGTGCTCGACAAGAAGACGAAAGAGCTTCTGGCCCTGGCCATCGGCATCTCGACCCGCTGCGTCGACTGCATCGGGTTTCACGTTCAGGGTGCGATCAAGCACGGCGCGACCCGTGACGAGATCGCCGAAACGATCTCGGTCGCGGTGATGATGGGCGGTGGTCCGGCCTACATGTACGGGGTCAAGGCGCTCGAAGCCTACGATCAGTTGTCCTGACCGGTCTCGATCAGCTGGTCCATCGTGACAGATGGCTGGTCGCATCCCGCTTCGCCGACGATCCGCGCAGGCACGCCCGCAACGGTCTTGCAGGGAGGAACGTCGCTCAGCACGACCGAACCGGCCGCGATCCGGCTGCAGTGGCCCACGTGGATGTTGCCCAGCACCTTGGCCCCGGCGCCGATCAGCACGCCATCGCCGATCTTCGGATGCCGGTCGCCGTCTTCCTTGCCGGTGCCGCCCAGCGTCACCGAATGCAGCATCGAGACGTTGTCGCCGACCACAGCCGTCTCGCCGATCACGATGGAATGGGCATGGTCGATCATGATGCCCTTCCCGATCCGTGCCGCGGGATGGATGTCGACGCCAAAGACCTCGGATGTGCGGGCCTGGATGAAATAGGCAAGGTCGTGGCGCCGCTCCTGCCAAAGCCAGTGCGCGATCCGGTAGGACTGCACCGCCTGATATCCCTTGAAGAACAGGATCGGTTGCAACAGCCGATGGCACGCCGGGTCACGATCATAGACCGCGACAAGATCGGCGCGCGCCGCCTCGCCCAGACGCGGATCCGACGCGAAGGCCTCGTCGGCGATCTCGCGCAGGATCTGCTCGGACATCTCGCCCGACGTCAGCTTGAGCGAGATACGGTAGCTCAGTGCCCGTTCGATCGTCGGATGGTGCAGAAGGCTCGAATGGATGAGCCCGCCCAGAAGCGGCTCGGCCCGCACGGCCTCTTCCGCTTCGGCCGTGATCTCCGACCACACGGGGTCGATGGCGGCGATTTTCTGACGACGCTCGGCCATATGATGCTTCCTGCTGCTCGCTGCGTGTCTTTCCATACACCAAATAGGCGGGTCCGACCAAGTTGAAAGGGGGCGCCGGGCATCACCGTTCGGCGAGCGCGGCATAGACCCTGGCCAGGCACCGGCAATAGTCGCGTTCCTCAAGCGCCGGCTCGGATGACAGACCGCGCCGGAGGGCCGCCGCCATCAGGCTTCCATCCCCCCACAGCGGATGACCGCCGGCGCCCGCCCTGGCAAGGTCCGCGGCCCTGTCCGCCTCGCGAAGCACCCGGTGCATCACCCAGTCGCGCCTCGGACGCGGCGCGCGCCGCAGGACGATGGCAAGCGCGACCGCGTCCCCGTGAAGCGGCGGACGCATTCTAGGACCCGGGCACGCGCAGTTCGGCCAGATGAACCGCCAGACGGACGCTTCCGCCCGTGAAACTTCCGCCAACTGCCGTCAGGGTCAGCGCGGTCGGCGCATAGTAGGCCAGCGGCGACGAGGTGAGCCCGCGAAGCCAGGACCCCGCATTCAGACTGTAGCCTGTGCCGTAGCGGTCCGGAGCCTCCCCGGCGATGCCAAGATCGAACGCCGTCGCGTCGCCGCCGATCTGGCTTAGAACACGGCCCGTGACGCCGTAGACGACGCTTTGCGCCGGGATCACCGCGGATGTGCTCGACGCCGGGCCGGGGGTCACAACATGGTCAGTCTCGACCGTGCGCAGACTGATCCCGGCACCCGACCAAGACAGCGTCACGGCGCCGGGGATCCACTCTGACCCATCATGGATGGCCGCGGCCCCAAGATCTGCGATCCAGGCCGACCAACCCTGCTGCGGGCTTGCGAAATCCCATCCCCCGTTCGCCGCGAAGGCCACCATGCCCCCCTTTCCCTCCCAGGCGCCCAGGGCACCTGGCGGCACGGCGTACATGCCGTCCGG
This sequence comes from Saliniferula longa, assembly GCF_050789285.1. Taxonomy (NCBI): domain Bacteria; kingdom Pseudomonadati; phylum Pseudomonadota; class Alphaproteobacteria; order Rhodobacterales; family Roseobacteraceae; genus Saliniferula; species Saliniferula longa. Next base: position 173,623 of record NZ_JBOUVX010000003.1, read on the forward strand.
CTGTTCGGGGGGCACGGTCTCGTCCAATGATGTCAGGACAAGCTTGACCAGCGCATCAAGCCGCTCGAGCCCGGAATTGACGGTCACATGTTTTTGCGCCTGTGCGGCCTGAACCAGCGGCAATCCCAACCTTGTCGTCTCAGTCATCAACCGAAATCCTTCTGAAGAGTCCCGGACCGAAGCGATCCGATATCTGCGCCACCCCAACCTCGAACGGTGCGTCGGCCCCGTCGGCAAGCTGCATGGCAAGGCTGTAGGTGAAGATCGGGGCCCCGACCGTCACCTCGCGCAGCAACTGACCGGCCTTGAGAATCCGCACAACGTAGGATTCCGAAGCTTCGCCCAGCGGAACGTCGAGGCCGTCCCAAAGGTCGCCGTCGATCCGCGTGCGTCTGATCCAGGACAGACGAACCCCGCCATCCGAGCCGCGTGACGCGGTAAGGTGAACGGGAGCATAGGGGCGCAGCCCGACTCCAGCGAACGACCGGTCCGTCTCGATGAAGTCCGGATCGTCAAGCGGCAGGGACGCCGGGCCAATCCGGTATCGCCGTGATACGCCCCGCAGGCTGGACGGCAGGTCAACCTGCCGCACCGCCTCGTCGAGAAGAACAACGCGACTTCCGGCGGGCCACTCCTCCGGCATCAGGGCATCGGTCCCCGCCTGACCTCGCAGCCGCAAAGACACCTCATAGACTTCGGGCGCCACAAGCACGGCCCGTGCGAACTGGAAGACCTCCCAATCCTCGCCGTCATCCGATCCGATGGCCGCGACATTCGCCCCCCCCAAGACCGCGGCCGGTTCGGCCGAACTCAAGGCACCTTCCGAAAGGCGCAGCCGCAGCGGCGCGCCCCGGTCCCATGACCCTGCCTGCGCGGCGAAAAGCGGGGTTTCGGTGACTCCGACGATGGCGGCCCTCTCGATCACGCCATTCAAGGCGAACCCGCCCTCGCCGATGGCCGAGAAGATACCGACCGGGCCCGGCCAGGGGTCGGCCGCGACCGCCAGCCGCGGCGCATGCGGAACCTCGTCGCCGGACAGCAGCGGCAGATCCAAGAAGACCGGAAGAACCGGAGACGGCGCGACGAAGGGTCGGGGCGATGCGATGTCCCCGATTTCGGGCCCCGGTACATAGGCCGACCGCTCGACCCGCACGGCTTCAAGTTGCTGCCACGCGGCGGTCTCGACGGCGTCGACGCGGTACAGATCGGGTGCCTCGCCAAGACGAAGCAGGTCTCCCGCTCCAATGCCGATCCGCGATGGCGGAAGGGCCAGACGTATGCGGTCACGCGCGGCCCGGGCCTCGGTCAGCCAGCGCTCGGCGATCGCCCGGCCCTCGGCTTGCGTCAGAACCAGCTTCAGTTCGGACTGCGAGATGGCCGTGCCATCGTCTTCGGGAAAGGCCGCCTCGACGGCCCGGGGCTCGAAATCCGCATCGGCCTCCACGAAGGTCAGTCGCACGCGCCCCGAAACCTCGGCTTCGGGAAGGCGCACCTCTTCAAGCCGCCCGGACACTTCCGGGCTGTCGACAAGGCCGGTCAGGTCGACTTCCGCGGTCTCGCGACCGTTTCGCGACCGCCAGACCAGCGCGCCGTCGCGTTCGATCGCATCGAAGCCATAGCCAAGCATGAGCGATTGCAGAAGCGCCCGCGCACTCGCACCGTCGGAACTTGTGAACCCGCGGACAAAACCGAACAGGGCCGAGGTATCGGGGTCTACGATGCCCGCGTCACGGCAAATCTCGCGGACCACGCTTTCCAGGGTCCGACCTGTCGTCCGTCCGTTCAGCCAATGCCCGCGTGCATAGTTTTCGCCGTCGCTCCACACGTCGAGACTGGTGGGAAACACCGGATAGGGGCGCGCATCCCAGGCCCAGACGAAGGCGCGCGACCAGTCAAGCATTGGCGCCTCGTAGACCTCCGAGACCGGATTGTTCGCGGGCCGCGTCCAGAAATCGGCCGAGGCCCGCAGGAACTGCGCCTGAAGAAGATCGTCACGGCGCCCGTTCGAAAATCGCGGAAGCGCGGACTCCGACGACTTGGGGTCAAGGAACTTGTTGGGTTCGTTGGTTCCCTTGTCGATCGCCGCACAGCCGATCTCGGTGAACCAGATCGGCTTCGACTGCGGAACCCAGGCGGTCGGGTTCTCGTCCCGGACGCCGCCCGGGCGGTTGTGATGCGTGTTCGACCACCAGCCGCGAAGGTCCTTGAAGCGAAAAACCCAGTCCTCGCCATAGGCTCCGTCGGTGATCGGTGTGCGCTGCTGCGCATCTGCGGCCTCGGGATCGGCATAGTACCAGTCGAAGCCTTCGCCGCCGGCGATATTGGTCTGGAGATAACCGATATCGTGGATGTCGCCCCAGCCCGCGTCGGCGTGGTCATACCCCTCGCGCCAATCCGAGACCGGCATGTAATTGTCGATCCCCACGAAATCGATCGCGGGATCGGCCCACAGCGAATCGAGATGGAAGAACACGTCCCCCGACCCGTCCTGGGGATGATAGCCGAAGTACTCCGACCAGTCGGCCGCGTAACCGATCCGCGTATCAGGTCCAAGGATCTCGCGCACGTCTGCGGCTAGGGCGCGCAGGGCCTCGACGGCCGGGAACCCGCCGTCGCCATCGCGGATCTGGGTCAGCCCGCGCATTTCCGACCCGATGCAGAACGCGTCGACCCCCCCGGCCATCGCACAAAGACGGGCGTAATGAAGGATGAAGCGCCGGTAGGAGAACTCCGCCGGCCCCGAGTAGGCCACCCCCTCCGGTGTCACCCGGAAATCGCCCACGCCAGCCTGCCCGAAGAAGGCGGCGACCTCGGCGGCAGCGGCTGCGGTCTTGTCCGGGCTGCCCGGCCGTCCCGGAGCGACAGATGTCGTGACCCGGCCCCGCCACGGCAGGGCCGGCTGATCGGCGGCATCGCTCCAGGGGTCGGGACGGCCGTTGCCGGCAAGCTGCTCCATCAGGATGAAGGGATAGAACATCACCGCCCCGGTGCGGCCACGCAACTCCTCGATCGCCTGGATCACGGACAGGTCGGTCGGCGTGCCGCCATAGACGGGCCTGCCTTCAAGATAGGGAACCGTCTGCGCCCTCTCGCGCGTCAGGCCCGAGACGCTCCACGGCAGACCATAAGCGTCGATCTCCTTTTGCTCCACCTTGGGGCGTATCTCGCAGACCCCGCAGCGCAGGTCGTCTCCGAACCACGAGATGATCAGCGACGCGGCGCCGACGTTCGGCAGTTCCTCGGACAGGGCGTCGACCGAGGCGCGAAGATCCGGCACCCGGCCCGGCGTGTTGACGTTCGCGGGACGTGTGCGGCCAAGCGCGTCGCGGTAGTACACACGCCTGGTCGACAGCGAGTATTCCCCGGTGCCTGGCATCAAAGCGACGGCCCGGACGGCCCGCGTGACGTCAACCGGCTGCTCCAGATCGGTCCCCTGGTCGGCGCGGGTGACCTCGAAACTGAACTGCGGCACACGGTTTCCGAAGCGCCCAAGCCCCAGGTCCTCGATGACGACGTAGGCCAGTCCCCGATAGGCCGGCGCCTTCCCCGCGCCCTGGATCGCCTCGATCTTGGGATCGGGCATCTGGGTTTCAGACCCGGGGTAGACACGAAGGTTAAGCGAGTTGCGGCTGATCTCGATGCCGTCGGCCCAGATCCGTCCCACGCGCGTGATCTCACCCTCGCACAGCCCGATCGCAAGGCTCACCGAATAGGAATAACTGGTGATCTCAAGACCGCCCGGGGCCCCTCCCTTCCCCGATCCCCCCGTCGTCGAGACGCTCTCGCGGAACCTCGAGGCCCAGATCACCTGCCCCGAGATCCGCGTGCGACCGTAAAGCCGCGCTACGGGAATGCCCTCTCCCGCGCCGGTCAGCCGGAACCGGTCGACCTTTCCGGTCTCGATGGCCTGGCTTCCCGCGCCCAGGATCTGCTGGTCGATAACCGAACCGATGGTCGCGCCGATCGCGCGGCCGATCAGGGCGCTGCCGATCCCCAGAACGCTGCCTCCAACGGCCCCACCGATGGCCGCACCCACGGCGGAAAGTACGATCGTCGCCATCAGGAGATCCTTTCGGGAAACGCAAAACACGCGACCACGCGTCGTGACCAGGGAAGGCTCAGCGCGCTTTCCACGACGCCGTGGCCGCAATAGGCATGAATGAACGAGGGGGCCGCCCCGCCCCTGGACAGAAGGCCCAGATGCTTGGCGACGCTGCCTTCCGCCATGCGGAACAGAAGAACGTCGCCAGGACGGGCCGACCCCGGCTGACGCCGGGAAAGATGACGCTGCGCGGCCGCCCACAGGCGTTCCTCGCCGCCGGCCGCACCACCGGCCTCGGCCCAGTCCCAGGTATAGGCGGGGATCGCCTCGGGCTCTGTGCCGTAAAGCTCGCGCCAGACCGCGCGGATCAGTCCAAGACAGTCCGCGCCAGCGCCCCGGCACGACGCCTGGTGCTGATACGGCGTCCCGATCCAGTCCCGGGCGATCGCGACCGCGCGCCCGCCGATGCCGTCCGTCATGTCAGCCGCCCGCCGTCGTTGCGCCCCGACCGCGTTGGATAGCTGATCAGCCAGTCCTCGCCCGGGATGTGGGGAAATCCCCGGAAGTTCAGGAAGTTGTTGAACTTGACGCGGCAGGTCTCTGCCATGCGATCGCAGCCTGCGGTGATCTCGACCCGGTCGCCGGGCGCGATGGTGGCGCGCAGATCCGACCAAAGCTCGATCCGGCGCCCACCGGTCGCCTCGCGGTCGTCCTTGACGACCGCGGCCTGCCCTTCGGCTTCACCATCGAGGACCCGCAGGGTTCCCCGGGTGAACCATCCCTTGGCGTAGGGCGCCAGCAGACCCAGGTCGAGCCTGCGATTGTCCTCCGCCGACAGCACCGTGCGGATCGCGCGGAACGCGTCCCCGCTCAAATCCACCCCGCACCGCGCATCGCCCAGACGTGCGCCACAGGGTTTCTGGAAGTTCCGGCCCGACGACTGGTTCAGCGCCTCCGTCATCCCGCGCAATTCGGCCGTGAAACTGCCAGCGCTGGTTCGGATCTCGCCGATGCTGCCGCGAAACAGCAGCTTGCGCTCTTCGACGTTGCGCCAGTTCACCAGCCAGCATCGCACGTCGGCCCCGTCGAAGCGTCCGGCGCGGATGTCCTCCTCGCGGATCGAGGCATGGGACAGCACGCCCACCGCCTCGCTGTTATCGACCGCAAGTCCCGTGCCCTGCTGCAGCGCCCGCGCGCTCAGCCCGGCATCGGCGGCGAAGCTCAGGCCGGCGAAGGACAGCGGCCGGTCGTGGTCGGTGAAGCCCAGCACCCGCCCATCCCGCCGCGTCAGGGCCCAGCAGCGCGCGACCGTCGTGATCCCGCCCGCAAGATGCGCGTGAAGCGCCGCCGCGGCATCCGTCACAACCGCACCTCGACGACCGGCACCGAAGGCACCTCGCCCGCCTCGAAGCTGGCCACCGAGATCTGGATGCGGTCGGTATCGAAGCGCACCGGGACGTCGAACTCGAAGCCCGCGGTGACCCGCGCTCCGATGTCCGGTGGATCGGCGAAGGTCACCACACCGGTCGTGTCGTCCAGCTCATAGTGGATGGTTTCGGTCTTCAGGTCGCCCTGAATGCCGACGCTGACGGTTCCCCCCACCGGCTTCGCGACCGGCCGCACATAGGTGAACGCGCCCGAACGATAGGTCTTCACCAGTTGAAAGACGCGGCGTTGCCCGTCGCCCTCGCCGATCAGCTGATCCTCGAAGCCGGGGGCACGCGGGGCGGGGCACGACCTGAAGTCCGCCCAATCCTTCCAGCGAAAACCGAAAAGCTGCCCCTGCCGGGCCTCGAAGAAGGCGATCACCTCCTCGAGGTCTTCAAGCGCGCGCATGCCCAGACCCGCGTCATAGCGGCGGCGCGAATGCGCCCAGGGGGTGTTCCTCTCCTCGAAGCCGTTGGCAAGCGTCACCACGTCCGTGCGCCGCTCGGGCCCGCCCATCGAGCCGAAGCTGAGGTTTGCGGGAAAGCGGATCTCGTGAAATCCCATGTCGCCCTCCTCAGCGGTTGCGCTGGCCGCGGCCAAGGGCCCGGCCAAGCTGCGACGCGACCCGGCTTTGTGACCGGCGGAACCCCTCGACGTCCGGGGTCGAGATGTTCATCACAACCTGCACCGCCCGTCCGCCACCGTCCGAGCGCACGCCCAGCCGTCCGTCCGCGCCACGGGTCAGCGGCATGATCGCCTCGGGACCTGCCTCGCCCATCAGGCCGGTGCCGCCCCGCATCGGAAACGCCACGGGCCCCGAAACGATCCCGCCCTGCGCGAAGGGCATGACACGGCCCTGGGTGAAGCTGGCGCCCCGTGCGAACGGCAGCATGCCGCCGACCAGCCCTTCGATCCCGCTCGCCACCAGACCGCCCAGGCTGTCGGTCACCGGGCGCATGGCGGCCGAATAGGCCGTCTCGACCATCGAACGGGCAAGACCGCCCAGGACATCCGACAGCTTCTTCCCGTCAAGGATCAGCCCGTCGAAGGACTGCCGCAGGCTCCGGCTGATGCCTGTGGACAGGCGGCCCACGTCGCCGCCCGCGTCGGTCATCGCCAGGCTCATGCGGCGCACCTGTCCGTCGAAGGCCGCCGCCACCGTCTGCGCGCCGCCCAGCGATTGCTCAAGCGCAACGATCTGCTCGTCAAGCGCCGTCAAACCATCAATCTCGTCCATCGGTCCCTTCCCCTTGTTCGTCCGGAAACTGCCGCGACAGTTCCTCCAGGCGCGAGCGCCCGAACCCCGTCCCCGCCGCATCCGGGCCCAGCATCAGCAGAAGCTCGGCCGGCGTGAGCTGCCAGAAATCCCGCGGTCGCAGCCGAAGCCCCTGCATCCCTGCGCGCATCAGCCCGGCCCAGTCGAAGCGGCTCATTTCCGCGGATCCGAAGGCAAGGCGAAGGCCCGCGCCAGCAGAAGGCCCGCCACCCGCGCGGCCTCGACCGGCCCGCCCTCGATCTCGGCGCTCAGAAGGTCGGCCGCCGTGCCCCGCCAGCCGCCCCCCCGAAGCCCCGCCACGATCAGCGCCAGCACGTCGCGGCTCGAAAACCGCCCGCCCTCGAAGCGCTCGATCAGCGCGATCAGATCGCCGGCCTCAAGCGTCGCCTCAAGCTCTGCCAGGGCGCCCAGCGTCAGCTTCAGCACCTGACGCTCGCCGCCGATGACCAGCGCCGCCTCGCCCGCCCAGGGATTTTCCATCAAAGCGCCGTAAAGCTCAGCGCCCCGGCCGAGGCGAAGGCCATCTCGTAGGTCGCCTCGCCGTTGTAGCTTCCCGCGAACTCGATCGACGTGATCTGGAACGCGCCTTCGACGATCCCGAAGTCGGGGATGATGACCTGGCATCCCGGCGTCTCGCCCGCGAAGAAAAGCTGCCGTGCGCGTTCGTCGGTATCGGCGTCCTTGAACACCCCCGAGCCCGAGATCGTGGCCGACTTCACGCCTGCCCCGCCCAGAAGCTCGCGCCAGCCGCCCGTGCTTTCCAGACTGGTGACATCCACGCTTTCGGCGTTGAAGCTGATGCGCGTGGCACGCAGCCCCGCGACCGTCTCGAACTGGCCGTCTCCGGTCATGTCGAGCTTGATGAGAAGATCCTTGCCGTTCTGCGCACCCATGACGCTTGCTCCGTGCTAGAGGTTCATTCGTCTTCCACGCGCGCGCGGAAGGTCAGGTCGATGCGGCGGTTCCGTGCGGCCGCGACGCGAAGCGCGCGGGCGCGCAGAAAGTGCATCGACACGATCCGCCCCCGCGCCATGGCAGGCGCCCCGCCGTCCAGCGCGTCCGACACCGCGCCGGCCACCGCCTTTGCGTGTTGGAAGCCTGCCGCGTCCGTGACCACGCTCACCGTGAACAGGTGGTCCGATCCGCGCGCGGTCTTGTCGGACCGCTCGCGCACCTCCTCGGGGCCAAGGCTCACGTAGGTGCCGGGCAACTGGCCCGCGGGCACCACGTCATAGATCGCCTCTCCGACCAGCGCGGTCAGGCCCGGGTCGCTGGACAGCCGCTGATAGATGGCCGCCTGAAGGGCGGCCGCCATGCCGTAACTCATGCCGCCACCTCCTCGCGCGCGAAACACGTCAGATAGGCGCCCGTCGCGTCGCTCTCGGTCACGGCCAGGATGCGCCAGACCCGGCCACCGTCCCGGAACCGCTGCTCGGGTCGCGGACGCGACGGCGCGCCCACGGGTGCCGCCCGCACCAGAATCCGGCAACTCACCCGGCTCAGCGTCGCGAAGTCCTGCGCCCGCTCGTCGCCGGCACCGGGCCGGATCTCGGCCCAAAGCGTGCCAAGCGCGCTCCAGCTGTCGACGAACCCGCCCGCGCCGTCGGGCAGGCGCTCGGCAACCTCAAGCGCCAGCGGCCGGTTCAGCCGCGGCCGGATCATCGCCGCCCCCCGCCGAAAAGACGCAGGTTGAGATGGGGCACAAGAAGCGCGTTGACCTCAGCGGGAAATCCCTCCGCGCCGTCCGTCGCCCCGTGGCGGTTCTCGTAATAGCTTGCCGCCAGCGCGAAGACCGCCTTGCGCAGGTCCGCCGGAACCCCGGTCCAGGCCGCGCCATAGCCGGCCTCGAAGGTGATCTCGGCGCTCCCACCCAGCGGGATCGACGGCAACAGGAACCCCTGCGCCACAAGCGCCGGACGATGCGTGTCGCGCTCCAGCGCATAGCGCGACGGTGCGATCTCGGCCTCGGTCCCGGACCGCTCGACGATGGCCAGACGCGTGATCGCCGCGACCGGCGCCACCGGCAGCACCTGCCGCGACAGGTCCCGCCAGGCCGTCACCGACCACTGGAACGCGCGCCGAAGCACCGCCTTGCCGGTCCGCGCCTCGATTGCCGCGATCGCCCCGCGCAGGCAGGTCTCCAGGACGCCGTCCTGCTCGGCGGCGTCCGCGAACCCGGTCCCCAGACGCAAGTAATCCCTGAACTCCGCGACCGGCAGGGCCGCCGCGGGCACCGTGGCCTGCTCGACTAGTATCATGAATTCTCTCCGAAAACCCGTTCCCGCCCGCGCCCGTCCGGGCGAGGGGTCATGGACATGGACGCGCGCCGCCGCATTGCTCGGACGGAGGGGAAGCAGCTAGACAACGCGGGGTCTGTCGACGCGCGTCCATGCCGACGGTCCGGGCCCAAATCCCACCCGAACCGTCGACCCGGTCACCGATCAGGCGACCGAGAACCGCAGCAGCTTGATCGCGGCGAAGTCGCTCACGTCGCCGCCCACGCGTTTGGTGGCGTAGAACAGAACGTGCGGCTTGGCCGAGAACGGGTCTCGCAGGATGCGCAGGTCGGGGCGTTCCGCCACCGTGTAGCCCGCCGAGAAATCGCCGAAGGCAACGGCGTCCGCGCCTGCGGCGACGTCCGGCATGTCCTCGGCGATCAGCACCGGATAGCCCAGAAGCCGCGCGGGCTCACCCGCGGCAAGGCCGTCCGACCACAGGAAGCGGCCGTCGGCATCCTTGATCTTGCGCACCTGGCCCGCGGTCTTCGAGTTCATCACGAAGGTCGCGCCCGACCGGTATTGCGCACCCAGCGCATAGACAAGGTCGACGATCGCATCCGCCGGCGCCACCGAATCGAAGGCCCCGTTCGTGCCGGTGGGCACATAGCCGATCGACCCCCAGGCCCAGACCGCGTTGTCCACCGTCGGACGGGTCAGGAAGCCGCGTGGCTTGTCGATGCCGTCGCCAATCACGAAGGCCGCCGCCTCGGCGCGGGCGAACTTGTCGGCGATGCGCGACGCAAGCCAGCCCTCGATGTCGAACGCGCTGTCGTCCAGCAGGCGCTGCGAGGCCTTGGGCATCGCCGACAGCTCGTGCAGCGGGATCGAGATGCGCTCGATCTGCGGGGTGTCGGTCTCGGCGACGCTGCCGGTCTCGCTCGCCCAGCCGGACCCGATGTCGGTGTGGTCGATCAGCACGTCGAAGGACGTGGCTTCCACGTTCACCACATTGGCGATCTGCCGAAGCGAGGCAGTCGATTTCAACACGCTCTTCACGGTCTCGGCTGTCTGCGGATCGACAAGGTATCCGCCCTCGGCGGCCACCGCGGACGACAGCGCCTTGCCCTCGATCTCAAGACCGCGCAGCGCATCGTCGTCGCCCGACCGAAGATAGGCCGCGAAGGCCTTCTGGTGCGGGGCCTCGGTCTCGGCCAGGGCCGACAGCGCCGGGCGGCGCGAAAGGGTGGATTTCCGATCCAGCATGGTCAGTCGCTCTTCCTGTTTGTGAAGTCGTTCGGTGATGTCGCCCATGAAGCCCGCAAGCGCGGTCCTCAGTTCGGCCGCAGGCCCGCCGTCATCCGGCAAGGCGCCAGCGGACCGGGACTTGGTCTCGGTCGTGCTCATCGCATGGTCCTCTCTTGGCTTGGTGCGGCCGGCTCAGTCGCGGGCCAGAATGCGGCGGGCCTCGTCGACGACCGCCGCCATGTCGCGCAAAAGCGCGGCCTCGGGGCTTTCGCCCTTCGCACCGACGCGCGCATCGGGAAGCATCGGGAAGGTCACCAGCGACACCTCCCAAAGCTCCAGCTCCGACAGAAGCCGCCGGCCGCTGCCGTCCTTCGTCGACTTCAGCGTGCGATAGCCGATCGACAGCCCGTCGATCGCCCCCGCCGCGATCAGCGCGGCAGCCTCGCGCGCCCGGGCGACATCGGTCAGAAGCCGCCCCTTGACGTAAAGACCGCGCGCGTCCTCGCGCACCTCGTCCCAGACGCCGATAGGCTCGGCCGGGTCGTGCTGCCACAGCATCTTCACCGACCCGCCGCGCGCCTTCAGCCGTTCAAGCGCCTTGCCATAGGCCCCCGGCTCGACGATGTCGCCGCCCTGGTCAACCTTTCCGAAGACCGAGGCATAGCCCTCGATCACCCGGCCGTCGGCCACGGTCACGTCGCCGCCGAAGCCCGCGAACTTGTGTTCCAGCATCTGGGTGGTCCCGGTCATCACGCCTCCTCCTCGGGCAAGGGCGGCAGGCCCAGAAGCCCGCGCTTCTCGGCGTCCGTCAAGAAATCGGCGCCGGCCACGCGCCGCCACTGCGCCTCGCGCTCGGCGCCCAGCGCCGGCACCTGGTCAAGGTCGGGCTTCAGCACGACCTCCTCGCCCATTTGCCCGCTCAGCCAGTGTCCGATGGCCGAGGCCACGCGCCCGGCAAGCGGCAACACCGTCAGCCGGTAGAAGGCGCGGTTGGCCTCCTGGTAATTGGCATAGGTCGCGTCGCCCGGGATCCCCAGGAGCATCGGTGGAACCCCGAAGGCCAGCGCGATGTCGCGCGCCGCGGCTTCCTTGGTCTTCTGGAACTCCATGTCCGAGGGGCTGAAACCCATCGGCTTCCAGTCCAGTCCGCCCTCCAGAAGCATCGGCCGCCCGGCGTTGCGCGCGCCCTGGTGATGGGCCTCCATCTCCTGCAGAAGACGGTCGTACTGATCTGCCGTCAGACTGCCCTGCCCGTCCGCCCCGCGATAGACGATCGCCCCCGAGGGCCGCGCGGCATTGTCCAGAAGCGCCTTCGACCAGCGCGCGGCGGCAGTGTGCACGTCGATCGCCTGCGCCGCCGCCTGAAGCGGCGACAGCCCATAGTGGTCGTCCTGCGGATGGAAGCTCTTGATGTGGCAGACCGGCGACGGCCCCTCGCCCACCGCGAAACGGTGCTTGCGCGCGCCCACGGCGTACTCATAGGCCACCGGCCAGCCGTCGGCGCCAGGCACCACGCTCATCCGGTCCGAGCGCAGGACATGCAGCTCCTCCGGCGTCCCGCGCAGGCCCGCCACCGCCTCCACATAGGCGTTTCCGCTCAGCAGAAGCTGGCCATACAGCGCCTCGAACAACTCGCCTTGCCCCTGCGCGGGGTTCGGCCGCGCGATCAGACGCAGCAGCGGATGGTCGTCATACCGCCGCGCCGCGTCCTGGCACAGAAGCGGCAGCGCCGCCGCGGCCTCGGCAATCAGCTTGACCGACCGGAACCCCACCGGGTTCCCGGCAAAGCCGTTCCGCATAAGGCTGACCGTGTCGCGCGGGCTCCAGGCCGCACGACCCGCCCCATGATAGGCGATCACCGCCCCCGCGGCCGAGGCCTTGGTCTCGGCCGGCGCGGGCGGATCGGCCTGCCTCTTCAGAAAGTCAAACACCATGCGGACATGCTCCTTGGTGGTCGGATGAAGTCGCGGGCTCAGGCCAGCGCCCGAACCCTCGGCCGGCGCCACTGCGCCGCCGGGTCGATCATCAGGTCGTGCAGCGCCCAGACCAGCGCATCCAGACGGTCGGGGCTTCCCGCGCCCTCGAAGCCGCGCGCCGTCATCCGGCACATCTGATCCTCAAGCGCGCCCAGACCGCGCAGGTGCTTCACGCGCCCCTGCTCGTAAAGCGCGGCCACCGGCTCGGCCCGGATCGACTTGCCGCGCTTGGCATGAACCTTGCGATACGGGACCAGCGGGTCGACCTGGCGGATCACCGCCTCGACCAGATCGCCGCCCTGGTTCACCTCGGCCACGATCCGGTCCGCCCCATAGCGCTCGCGCGCGGCCACCGCCGCCTCGGCCCAGACCTGGGGCGAGGCCGCCGAGACGCTGGCATCCTCCAGCACGAAGGCCCGCCAGTCGGTCGGGGCGCCGCCCATGCGCACGCCGGCCACGACGATCCCGCAGGCGTCCGACCGGCCGTGCCCCGTCACCGGCGGGTCCACCGCCACCACGATCCGGTCAAGCTCGGGCGCCGCCTCGCAGCGCGCGGCCTCGATCGTGGCCTGGGTCCACAGCGCGCCCTCGGCATCCTCAAGCAGGACACCGTCCAGTTCCTGCCGCCCGATGCGCGTGCCGGCGTACCGCGCCCGCACCTCGGCCAGGAACGATGCCGCAAGGTTCGCGCGGTTCGCCTCGGTCGGTGCGTGCGTGACCACGGTCGAAGGGTTCGCCAGGATCGCCTTCAGCACGCCCACGTTGCGCGGCGTCGTGGTCACGCATTGCCGTGGATGATCGCCCAGACGAAGCCCGAACTGAAGCATGTCCCAGGTCTCTTCCGCCCGGCGCCACTTGGCCAGTTCGTCAGCCCAGGCCGCGTCGAATTGCGGGCCCCGCAGTCGCTCGGGGTCATGGGCGGAAAACACTGCGGCCTCGGCCCCGTTCGGCCAGACCAGCCGCTTGCGCGTCGCCTGCCAGACCGGCCGACGGTCGGGCGGCGAACAGGCAAGGATGCCGCTGTCGCCTTCGATCATGACCGAGACTGCCTGCTCGATCGTCTCGCCGACCAGCGCCACCCGACGCGACCGGCCGGGATCAAGCGGCCGCGACCCCTCGACCTCGGCGCGCACCCATTCGGCGCCCGCGCGGGTCTTGCCCGCGCCGCGCCCCCCCATGATGACCCATGTCGTCCAGTCCCCCTCGGGCGGCAGCTGATGCGGCATCGCCCAGAAGTCGAAAAGGAAAGGGAGCGCATGAAGCGCCCCCTCCCCCATCGCGTCAAGAAACGCCGCCTGCACCTCGGGCGGCTCTGAGGCGATCCAGGAGGCCCCCGACCTCAGCCCGTGCGGCATGAAGGTCGAAGGCGAATCCATGGACAAGTCCGGCCTCCTTGTTTCGGACGGTCTCAAGTTTCTTCCTCTCCTCAAACAGGGCCTGCATCGCCGCGCGCATATCCTGCGCGGCGCGCCTTATCTCCGGGCCACCAGCCGTCGCGGCGCGTGCCTCGACCTCGGTGACCAGCGCATCAAGCGCCAGAAGCGATCGTTCGAAATGCCTCTCGGCGACCGCGAAGATCTCGTCGGCCGCCCCCTCGTCCCGAAAGGGAGTGATCAATGCCATGTGGTTGAAACCTGCCTCTCATACGTCTCCGCACGAGCGAAACAGAAAAGCGACCGCGAGGCATTGCCCCGGGCCGCTTACCCACTTCTTCTAGCTTGGATGTTTTATACTTTAGGGCGTTCTCAAAGTCAAGCGCTAAATCTCCGGTTGTATCGCATGGCGCGCGGCGGGATTACCGAAACCTTACTCCGCGCCGCCGGGGGACGTCTCGTAAAGCTCAAGCGGCAACCCGTCGGGATCGGCGAAAAAGGTGAACCGCGCTCCGGTGTGCGGGTCGATCCGCACCGCTTCGACCGCGACGCCCGCAGCCTCCAGGCCCGCCACCGCCGCACCCAGGTCATCCACCGCGAAGGCCAGATGGCGCAAGCCGGTCGCCTCGGGCGCAGATGGCCGCGCCGGTGGCTCGGGAAACGAGAACAGCTCGATCCGCCCGCCGCCCGGCACCGCAAGGTCCAGCTTCCAGGACCGCCGATCCGCGCGGAAGTTCTCGTCGATCACCCGCAGGCCCAGAACCTCGGTGTAGAACTGCTTGGATCGGTCATAGTCCGAACAGATCACCGCGACGTGGTGAACGCCGGCGAACCTCACTGATCGGACTCGCCCGCGTCCTCGCCCGCCTCCTGGGCCGCCCGCTCCCGCTCACGCTCGATCTCGCGCCAGCGCGCGACGTTGGCGTTGTGATCGGCAAGGTTCGTCGCGAAGGCATGTCCGCCCGTGCCGTCGGCCACGAAGAACACGTAGTCCGTCTCAAGCGGGTTCAGCGCGGCCTCGATGCTCAGAAGCCCCGGATTCGCGATCGGCGTGGGCGGAAGACCGTCGATCACATAGGTGTTCCAGGGCGTCGCGCCGCGCAGTTCGCTTTGCCGCAGACCGCGTCCCAGCACGCCCCGGCCCTCGGTCACGCCGTAAATCACGGTGGGGTCGGTCTGAAGCCGCATCCCCCGTTCAAGGCGGTTCTTGAACACGCTCGACACGGTCGGCCGTTCCTCGGGAAGCGCGGTCTCCTTCTCGATGATCGAGGCCATGATCAGCGCCTCTTCCGGCGTGTCGAACGGCAGGCCCTCGGCCCGGTTCGCCCAGGCTTCGGCCAGGCGATCGGCCTGCAACTCGGCCATCTGCGCCAGCAACGCGCTGCGGTCAGCACCCGCCGCCACCTCATAGCTCTCCGGCGCAAGCGTTCCCTCGGCCGGAATGGCCGGAACCTCGCCCGACAGGAAATCGGCGCGATTGATCGCCTCGACCACCTGCCAGCTCGTCACCCCTTCGGCCAGCGACACCCGGAACCGCGTGTCGTCCATGTCTCGGACCGCGATGTAATCCTCGGCAGCCGCCTCCGCCGCCGGATCGAACTCGGCCACCACCGCGAACCGCTCGGTTTCGGGATCAAGCTGGCGCACCTCGATCTCCTGGGTCGCCACGCCGATCCGCAGCACCACCTCGGTCCCGCAGGTGCTGCGTCCGCCGCGGGTGATCGCGTCCACGACCTCTTCCATCGAGGCGCCTTCGCGGATCAGGAAGGATCCCGCCTTGAGCTGATCGGACTTGCCCGAATACTCGGCCCCCAGCCGGAAGATCGAGGCATTGGTGATCGCCCCACGCTCGGACAACTCGTCGGCGACGCGCCGCATGTTCGATCCCGACTGCACCCGCAGACAGATCGCCTCGGCCAGCGGGCCGTCCCCGCGGTATTGCGACTGCGCCCAGGCCACAATGCCCGCCGCAGCGATCAGCCCGACAATGAGAAGCGTCAGCGCGTTGGCCGCGAAATGCCGCCACATCAGCCCGACACCCGTCCAAGCACGAGCGAGGCATTGGTGCCTCCGAACCCGAAGGAATTCGACAGCGCCACGTCGATCTTGCGGCGCTCGGCGGCGTTCGCGGCCAGGCTGAACGCCGTCTCGACCTCGGGCGTGTCAAGGTTGATCGTCGGTGGCGCGATCTGGTCGCGGATCGCCAGCGTGCAGAAGATCGCCTCGACCGCGCCCGCGGCCCCAAGAAGATGCCCGATCGACGATTTCGTCGACGACATCGTGGCCTTCGCCGCCGCCTCGGGGCCCATCAGCCGCTCCACGGCCTTCAATTCGATCGTGTCCGCCATGGTCGAGGTCCCGTGCGCGTTGATGTAGTCGACCGCGCCCGGCTCAAGGCCTGCCCGGCGCAGCGCCGCGGCCATCGCCCGCGCGCCGCCCTCGCCGTCCTCGGACGGCGCGGTGATGTGATAGGCATCGCCCGACAGGCCATAGCCCAGCACCTCGGCATAGATCTTCGCGCCCCGCGCCTTCGCGTGCTCGTAGTCCTCAAGCACGACGACCCCCGCGCCCTCGCCCATCACGAAGCCGTCGCGGTCCGCGTCATAGGGCCGGCTGGCCGTCTGGGGCGCGTCGCCGCGCTTGGTCGACAGGGCCTTGCAGGCGTTGAAGCCCGCGATCCCGATCTCGCAGATCGGGCTTTCCGCGCCGCCCGCCACCATCACGTCGGCGTCGCCCAGCATGATCAGCCGCGCCGCGTCCCCGATCGCGTGGCTGCCCGTGGCGCAGGCCGTCACCACAGAATGGTTCGGCCCCTTGAAGCCATGCCGGATCGACACCTGGCCCGAGGCAAGGTTGATCAGCGCCCCGGGAATGAAGAAGGGCGACACCCGCCGCGGCCCGCGCTCTTTCAGCGTGACCGCCGTCTCGGCGATGCTCTGAAGCCCGCCGATGCCCGACCCGATCATCACGCCCGTGCGTTCCTGGCCGGCCGTGTCGGTCGGCGCCCAACCCGAATCCCGCACCGCCTGTTCGGCCGCCGCCATCGCATAGATGATGAATTCGTCGACCTTGCGCTGTTCCTTCGGCTCCATCCAGTCGTCGGGATTGAAGGTGCCGTCTGTGCCGTCGCCGCGCGGGATCTCGCAGGCATAGGTCGTGGCAAGATGGCTCGCGTCGAAACGGGTGATGGTGCGCGCCCCGGACTTGCCCGCCAGAAGGCGGCTCCACGTCTCCTCGACCCCTGAGGCCAGAGGAGTCACCATCCCAAGACCCGTGATCACCACTCGACGCATTGGCTCGCCCCCGTTTCGTTCTGTTCGGCGTTCCGATCCAGATACTATCCCCGGGCCGGGGGTGCAATCATGGCCGTGGCCCGGCCGAGAGGCCCCGGGCCGGCGGCGTCAGACCAGCGCCTCGAAGATCGACGCGCGGTTCAGCGGCAGCTTGCGCACCCGCACGCCAAGCGCCGCGCGCACCGCGTTGCCGACCGCGGCCACCGTCGGCCCTTGCGAGATCTCGCCCGCGCCCAGCGGGGGCTGATCCATCCGCTCGATGATCTCGACCTTCAGCCGCGGCACCTCCGAGAAGCGAAGCACGGGATAGTCAAGCCAGCTTTCCACCGCCACGCCGGCGCCCTCGAAGGGCACGGCCTCTTTCGTGGCCCAGCTGATCGCCTGCACGATGCCGCCTTCGATCTGGTTCCGCGCGCCATCGGGGCTCACGACCTCGCCGATATCCGAAACCGAGATCACGTCGGTCACGCGCACATCCTCGTCGACCGAAACCCGCGCCAGAACGGCGCAATAACCCGAGAAGTTCTTGTAGCGCGAAAACCCGATGCCCCAGCCCGCGCCGTCGGGCTCGGCCGTCCCGCGCAGCGGCGCGGCAAGTTCGACCGTCCGTTCGATGACGTCCCGTGCCCGCGGGTCGTCCAGATGCCGCAGGCGGAACGCCACCGGGTCTTCGCCCCGCGCAACCGCGATGTCGTCCATCAGGGTCTCGATCGCGAAGACGTTGGCATAGGCCCCAAGCGCGCGCAGCGACGACGTACGATAGGGCAACAAATGCACCAGCCGTTTCGTCACCTCGACATTGGGGATCGTGTAGTAGGGCACCGCGTTCCGATCCGCCGCGCCGCCCCGCGCCAGCGGAATGTCGGTCGACCGGGCGTGCGGCCTGGGATCGGCCAGATAGGGTGCGGCGGCCAGGTTCGGCGCGCCGTTCCGTCCCGGCCGGTTGGCGTGCGGGGCCGAGTTCACCACGACCTCCACCGCCGCGATCCGCCCGTCGGGGCCGACCGTCGCCTTGGCCCGCGTCACCATCCCCGGCCCCATCGGCCCGGTTCGGAACTCGTCGATCCGGGCCCAGACAACCTTGACCGGCCGCCCCGGCACGGCACGCGCCATCAGAACGGCGTCGAAGGCCGCGTCGTCGGCACTGTTGTGGCCATAGCAGCCCGCACCGGGCGTATGGATGACCCGGAACCTGTCCTCGGGCAGGTCCAGCGCCATCGCGAAGGCCTCTCGCAGTTGATAGACGCCCTGGCTGTGGGTCCAGACTCGGATCTCGTCCCCTTCCCATTCGGCGACCGCCGCCGAGGGCCCGATCGAGCCGTGGAACAGATAGGGCCGCGACACCTCGGTTTCGAAGACCTCGCCTTCGGCCGCCGCCACATCGCCCGCCGAATGGGAAACCGACGCCGGTTCCTCGGACGCGGCGATGACCTGCATCTCGTCGTTCGGCGCCACCGCCCCCGACGACCAGCGCCCATTCGCCCGCGCCCACTGCGCCGCCCGCACGGCGGCATGGGGCGTCTCGGCGATGACCCCGACGAAGGACCCGTCGCGCACCACCTCGACCACGCCGGGCCGCGCCTTCAGCGCGTCGAGGTCAAGGTCCAGAAGTTCGGCCCCCGGCGCAGGCGGATGCACCGGCCGGCCATGCAGCATCCCCGGCATCTCGAGGTCATGGACGAAGGGCGCGCCGACCATCCGCGCGCGCAGGTCGATCCGCCCGCCGACATCCCGCCCCCGGCTCCAGCGCGCGCCGGCCGGTTTCGGCCGGCCAAGCTCGGCCACCGGCCGGGCAAGGTCCAGCGCGCCCGCCAGTTCGCCCAGAGTTACCCCCGTCGGGACGCCGTCCCTTGAAATCTGGCCGTCCTCGAATGCCAGATCGTCGGCCGAGCCCCCGATCCGCGCCGCCGCGGCCTGAAGGATGGCCTGCCGCAACGCCGCGGCCGCCCAGCGCACCGCGCCGCCGCCCAGCGGGATCGACACGCTGCCGGCGGTGAACCCCTCGTCCGGCGTCGCGCCGGTATCGGCGGCATGGATTTCAAGCTGTTCCGGGTCGCAGTTCAACTCGTCGGCGGCGATCTGCCGGATCGCGGTCAGGCTGCCTTGCCCAAGCTCGACCCGCCCGGTCAGGATCGTGATCGCGCCGTCGGGCGACACCGCCAACCAATCCGCGATCCGGGGCGCGGTTTCAAGCGGCGCAGGCAGCTTCGGCGCGTTCATGCCGCGCCTCCCGCGATCCGCCGCGCGGCGTCTTCGACCGCATCCAGGATGCGGGCATGGGTGCCGCAGCGGCAAAGGTTCGCGTCAAGCGCCTGCGCGATCGTCGCCCGGTCGTCGCCGCCGCCTGCATCCAGATAGGCCTTGGCCGCCATCACGATGCCCGACAGGCAATAGCCGCACTGCCCCGCCTGATGCGCCAGCATCGCCTCGAGAAGCGGATGCGCCGGATCGACATCAAGCGCCTCGGCCGTCTCGACCCGGCATCCCGCCACCGCCGACACCGGCAAATCGCAACTGGTCCGCGCCACACCGTCGACGATCACCGTGCAGGCGCCGCAGGCGGCGTCGCCGCAGCCAAATCGCGTGGCCTTCAGGCCAAGCTCGTCGCGCAGCGCATACAGCAGCGGCAGTTCGTCCGAGGCGTCAACCTCGACCTTGGAGCCATTGAGATTGAACGTAATCCTGCCCATGCGCTGCCTCGATGTCAGATCAGAAGTCGCTGCGGCTCGGCGATGAGCCGCGCGTAGTGAACCAGGAACCGCGCCGCGTCCGCGCCGTTGATCACCCGGTGGTCATAGGACAGATCCAGCGGCACCATCGGCACCGGCTGGAAGGCCGTCCCTTCCCAGCGCGGCTTCACCTCGGTCCGGGTGATGCCCAGGATCGCCAGTTCGGGCGGGTTCACGATCGGGGTGAACCCCGTCCCGCCGATTCCGCCCAGGTTCGTGATCGTCATCGACGCCCCGCCCAGATCGTCCGGGCGGGTCTTGCGCGCCTGCGCCCGCGCCGCCAGATCGGCGATCTCGGCGGCGATCTCCCACAGGCCCTTGCGATCGGCGTCGCGAACGACCGGAACGACCAGCCCATGGGCCGTGTCGACCGCGATGCCGATGTGGACGAAGTGCTTCAGGATCAGCTTCTGTCCATCAGCCGACAGCGAGGCATTGAAGCGCGGAAAGGCCTGAAGACAGGCCGCCAAGGCTTTGACGTGAAACGCAAGTCCGGTGATCTTGACGCCACGCGCCGCGGCCTCGCGCCGCAGTGATCCCCGGAACGCCTCGATGGCCGACACATCGGCCTCGTCGTGATGCGTGACCTGCGGGATCAGCGCGTTCGCCGCCGCAAGGTTCTTGGCCGCGACCAGCGCAACCCGGGACAAGGGCTCTTCCGTCACCGGCCCGTATTGCGCGTGATCGACCGCCCAGAAGACGCGCGGGTCCTCGCCGCCAGCGGCAACGGCCGCGGCCCCTCCCGACGCGGTGCCCTCGACATCCTCGCGCGCGATCGTCTGCCGGCCCAGGCGGGCGGCCAGCGCGTCAAGATCGACGCCCCGTCGCGCCGCAAGGGCGCGCACCGCGGGGCTGGCGATCACCTCGGCCATCATGCCCTCACCAGCTTGTCGAGATGTACTGGGTTTCCATGAACTCGAGCATCCCCTCGTGCCCACCCTCGCGGCCAAGGCCCGACTGCTTAGTGCCGCCGAAGGGCGCCGCCGGGTCGGAGACAAGGCCCCGGTTCAGGCCGACCATGCCGTAATCCAGGCGTTCGCAGACCCGAAGCCCGCGCTTCATGTTCTCGGTAAAGACATAGGCGACAAGGCCGTATTCAGTGTCGTTGGCGCGGGCGATCACGTCCTCTTCGTCGCGGAAGGTCTGGATCGCGGCGACCGGACCGAAGATCTCTTCCTTGACGCAGCGGGCATGGGCCGGCACCTTCGTCAGGACGGTTGGCGGATAGAAAAACCCTGGCCCATTCGGCAGTTGCCCGCCCAACTTCACCTCGGCGCCCTTGGACACGGCATCCTCGACGAAACCCGCGACATCGTCCCGGGTCTGGGCGTTCACAAGCGGACCCACGTCGACCGACGGATCGCGCCCGTCGCCCATCTTGAGCGCGGCCATGGCGGCGGTGAACTTCTCGGTAAAGGCCTCGGCCACGTCCTCGTGCACATAGAACCGGTTGGCGGCGGTGCAGGCCTCGCCCAGGTTGCGCATCTTGGCCAGCATCGCGCCCTGCACGGCCACGTCGAGGTCGGCGTCCTCGAAGACGACAAGCGGCGCGTTGCCGCCTAGCTCCATCGCGGGCTTCAGCACCTGATCGGCAGCGGCGCGCAGAAGCGTGCGCCCGACCTGGGTGGACCCGGTGAAGGACACCACCCGCACCCGCGGGTCGTGCAGAAGATGATCGACCAGCTTGCCGGTGTTGCGCGACGGCAGCACGTTCACCACGCCCTTCGGCACCCCGGCTTCTTCCAGAAGCGGCATCAGCGCCAGCATCGTCAGCGGCGTCTCCGAGGCGGGCTTGATGATGACCGGGCAACCCGCGGCAAGCGCCGGCGCGATCTTTCGCGTGCCCATCGCGGCGGGATAGTTCCAGGGCGTCACCAGAACCGCGATGCCGGCGGGCTTGTGCTGCACCATGATCCGCGCACCGGACGACGGCGCATGGGTAAGAAGCCCGTCCGCGCGCACCGCCTCTTCGGCGAACCAGCGGAAGAATTCGGCGGCATAGGTCGCCTCGCCCATGGCGTCGGCACGGGCCTTGCCGTTTTCCAGCGTGATCAGGCGCGCGAACTCCTCAAGCCGCGCGGTCATCAGTTCCCATGCCTTGCGCAGGACCTCGGACCGCTGGCGCGGCGTGCGCCCGGCCCAGTCGGCAAAGGCGGCCTGCGCCGCGTCAAGCGCGGCGTCCGCGTCCGCGATCGTCGCCGAGGCGACCGAGGCCAGCACGGTCTCGTCGGCGGGGTTCAGCACGTCGAAGCGCTGTCCGTCGCCGCCCGGACGCCAGGCCCCGTCGATCCACAGATCGGTCAGAAACTGCTGCGCGTCGATGTTGAGAACGGGCTTGTTCATCGGTCGGGGTCCTTCAAGGTCAGAGAAGCTGTCGCAGCGGCTCGTCAAGCCGCCCGGCGAAGCCGTCGAGGCAGGCGATCACGGCGTCATCGTCCAGCGTTCCGGCCGCGACCGCAAGAGTGGCCACGATCACGTCGCCTTCGCGCGCGACGCTCAGCGTGGGCGCCGCCGTGGCACCAAGCTCGACATGGGCAAGACGCGTGCGCGTCAGATCGTGCACGATCAGGTCGGGCGCCCCGCCGTCGGCCGGGGTCATCCGACCGATGCCGGCGCGGTCGGGGTCGGCATAGACCACGGTCGCCTCACGCGGGGCCGACAGGCGCACGGTCACGGAACCAGCCCCGGTCGCCGCGCGGAAGGCGCCCGCCGCGAAAGCCGCAAGCACGGCGCCGGCATCCGCCTTGGATTCGCCGCCAAGCCAGCCAAGAAAGCCGTCGAAGGCCGCCGCCGGCACACGGGCGCGCGCCAGAATGGCCGCGGGCGCGCCGCCTGCCGCCGATGCCGCCGCGGCGGGCATCGCCTTGAGCATCTCGAGGTCCGCCACGCGGTAAGGCTGGGGGTGGCCCGCCGCCGCAAGGCGGCCGAGGTCAAGCCCCTGCTCGGCGGCCAGCGCCTTGGCCTTGGGCGAGGCAAGCACCTTGCCACCCGCCGCCGGCGTCGCGGCAGCAGGTGCGGGCGCCGCTGCAGGGGCCGGTGCGGGGGCCGGTGCGGGCGCCGGTGCGGATGCGGCGGCTGCGACTGTCTCGACCTTCGGCGCCTCGGCCTTGGCTTCGGCCTTGGCGGGGGCGGCCTTCACCGCTTCGCCTTCGGCCCCGATCACGGCCAGCACCTCACCCACGGGGACGTCGTCGCCCTCGGCGCGGCGCAGTTCCAGAAGAACGCCCGCCGCCGCGGCCTCGACCTCCATCACGGCCTTGTCGGTCTCGACCTCGAACAGGATCTCGCCCTTCGCGACCTTGTCGCCGGGCGCCTTGTGCCAGGCGACGATGATGCCGCTATCCTGCGCCATGCCCAACTGGGGCATCGTGACTTCGTGGGCCATCTCAGATCTCCCCGCGCACCAGACGGCGCGCCCGGTCGGCCACGCCCTCGGGCGTCGGAACCGTCAGGTCCTCGAGCGCGGGCGAGAAAGGCACCGGCACGTCCATCGCGCCCATCCGCTGCACCGGCGCGTCAAGGTGATAGAACGCCTTCTCGGAAATCCGGCTGGCGATCTCGGCGGTCACGCCATAGCTTTGATGGCCTTCGTCCACGACAATGGCGCGGCTGGTCTTGCGCACGCTGTCAAGGATCGTCGCCTCGTCCAGGGGCACGATCGTGCGCGGGTCGATCACCTCGGCCGAAATCCCGTCGGCCTCGAGCATCTCGGCCGCCTTGCGGCAGACGCCCACCATCGACGAGGTGCCGACCAGCGTCACATCCGTGCCTTCGCGCAGGATCGCGGCCTGTCCGAAGGGAATGAGGTATTCCTCTTCCGGCACCAGGGCCTTGTCCTGATACATCAGCTTGTCCTCGAAGATCACCACCGGGTTGTCGTCCCGGATCGCGGTCTTCAGAAGCCCCTTCGCCTCGTAGGCCGAGGACGGCATCGCCACCTTCAGCCCCGGAATATGCGCCACCAGCGCATGAAGCGACTGGCTGTGCTGCGCCGCCGAACGCCGCGTGGCGCCGAGGTTGGTGCGCAGCACCAGCGGCACCTTCAGCTTGCCGCCCGACATGTAATGCGTCTTGGCCGCCTGGTTGCACAACTGGTCCATGACCAGGAACAGGAAGTCCCCGAACATCAGGTCAACGATCGGGCGCGATCCGGTCATCGCCGCGCCCACCGCCATGCCCATGAACCCGGGTTCGGAAATGGGCGTGTCGATGATCCGCTCGGGGCCGAATTCCTCGACCAGGCCCGACAGCACCTTGAAGGGCGTGCCGGCCTCGGCCACGTCCTCGCCGATCAGGAAGATCGTGGGATCGCGGCGCATCTCCTCGGCGATGGCCTCGTTCACCGCCTTCGACAGGGTGATCTCGCGCATCGCGCCCTCCTTCGTCAGGGTATCCTTCATGCCGCGGTCTCCGCGAAGACGTGCATGGTCACTTCCTCGGCCGGCGGATAGGCCGCGTCGAGCGCATAGGCCACGGCCTCTTCGGCGTCCTTCTCGATGCCCGCGCGGATCGCGTCAAGCTCGTCGCCAGTGGCGATCCCCTGCCCTTCAAGCCACTTGCCGAAGTTGACGATCGGATCGCGCTCGTTCTTCCAGTAGTCTTCCTCTTCCTTCGACCGGTAGTAGCCGCGGTTGATGTCGCCGACATGGTGGCCGTGGTAGCGGTAGGTCTTCAGTTCCACGAAGAACGGCCCCTCGCCCTTGCGGGCCCGCGCCACCAGCTTCTGCGCCAGATCGTTCACCGCCAGCACGTCCTGCCCGTCGACAAGGTGGCTTTCGATGCCGAAGGCCTCGGCCCGGGCGATCAGCGAGCCTGCCGCGATCTCGTCGGTCTTGGTGTATTCTGAATAGCCGTTGTTCTCGCAGGCGTAGATCACCGGCAGCTTCCAGAGCGCCGCCATGTTCATCACCTCGTACCAGAGGCCCTGCGCCGTCGCACCATCGCCGAAGAAGCAGACGGTGACGTACTCCTTGCCCAGCCGCTTCGCCGACAGCGCGGCACCTGTGGCGATGCCCATCGAGCCGCCGACGATCGCGTTGGCGCCCAGGTTGCCATGGGCCTGGTCGGCGATGTGCATCGACCCGCCCTTGCCCCGGCAATAGCCTTCGGCCTTGCCGAGAAGTTCGCAGAACATCTGCTTGAACTCGGCGCCCTTGGCCACGCAATGGCCGTGGCCCCGGTGGGTCGAGGTGATGCGGTCCTCGTCGGTCAGCGCCTCGCAGATCCCGACCGCGACCGCTTCCTGCCCGGAATACATGTGCGTGAGGCCGGGCATCTTGGCCGACAGGTAAAGCTGGTTGGCATTGTCCTCGAAGGTGCGGATCCGCACCATCTGGCGGTACATCCGAAGATAGTCCTCGGCATTGGTCTTGGGCTTGCGTGCCATGGGGTCCTCGATGTCCTGTCCCGAAAGGGACCCGGCCCGCTGTTTCGACGGGCCGGATCAGTCGGGGAGATCTCAGTACTTGTTCGCGATCGGCAGGTCCTCGGCCGGGAACAGCGAGATGACCTCGCACCCGGTGTCGGTGACCACGACCTCTTCCTCGATCCGGGCGGCCGAATAGCCGTCCTTCGCCGGGCAATAGGTTTCCAGCGCGAAGACCATGCCCGTCTCGATCACCATCGGGTTCTCGAGGCTGACGGCCCGGCTGATGATCGGCCGCTCGTGCAGGGCAAGACCAAGGCCGTGGCCGAACTGAAGCCCGAAGGCCGACAGCTCGTCCGGGAAGCCCAGGCTTTGCGCCGTCGGCCAGACCTCGGCCACCTTGTCGGTGGTGACGCCCGGCTTGATCCGGTCGATCGCAAGGTCAAGCCATTCGCGCGCCTTGACGTAGGCGTCGTTCTGGGCGGGCGTGGCGCGACCGATGTTGAACGTCCGGTAATAGCAGGTCCGGTAGCCCTGGTAGGACTGCAGGATGTCGAAGAACGCCTGGTCGCCGGGCCGGAAGTAGCGGTCGGTGAAGTTGTGCGGATGCGGGTTGCAGCGCTCGCCCGAGATCGCGTTGATCGCCTCGACGTCGTCCGAGCCCATCTCGTAGAGCATCTTGTTGGCCATCGCGACGATGTCGTTCTCGCGCACGCCGGGTTTCAGCTCTTCCCAGATCATGTGGTAGACGCCGTCCACCATGCTGGCGGCCTGGGTCAGAAGCTGGATCTCGTCCCAGTTCTTGATCTCGCGCGCGCCCAGCATGATCTGCTGGCCGTCGACGATGTTCAGCCCGGCTTCCTGCAGGGCATGGAACATCGCGGTCTCGGCATAGTCGACGCCCACCGGCATCCCGGCCATGCCCGCGTCGCGGATCAGGCCGGCGATTTCCTCGGCATAGCGCTTCATCAGCCCGAAGGACGGCGGGATCGTGCCGCGCATGCCGACCACGCCGGCGCGCATGTGCTCGGGGTTCAGCCAGTCGGCATACTTGCGGTGATGCACCGCGGCCGAGCCGAAGTCCCACACGAAGGGTTCGTCGTCGCCCGTCAGCAGGCAGAAGCGGCACATCTTGTCCCGCTCCCATTCGCCGATCTTGGTGCCCGAGATGTAGCGGATGTTGTTGACGTCGAAGAGCAGAAGCGACCCGCAGTCCGATTTCTTCAGCGCATCCTTGGCGCGGCTCAGGCGATAGCGGCGCAGCCGGTCGTGATCGATGCGGCGCTCGAAATCGACGGACGTGTGGCCCCAGGCCGGAAGTCTGCCCTCCCACCGCCAGTTCGGGTCCATGTCGCCGGGCTGCAGGATGCGCGGGTTCAATGCCTGGTTCATCTCGGGATCCTCCTGAAAGCCGATGGCCGGCCCGTGCCGGCAGGATTCTGTCCGCTCTTCTTTATCCTATCATAGCGGCTGTGCAATCGTTCGCACATCATATTTTTCCCAAAATGGACATCTTTTCCTCGATCTTCTCTCAAACTGAGAGACACGAGGCCATCCAATCGCCCACCTGGGTGCGGTACTTGTAGGGCCGGTTGTTGGCCACGTGGCCGCCATCGGCCACGATATTCAATATGACAGGGCCCGATACGGCCGCGGCCAGCCGTTCGGGATGATCGGGGGGAATCACCCGGTCCAGCGCACCGGCCACGATGTAGATCGGGCAGGCGATGCGATGGGCGACATCGGCCAGCGACATCCGCCGCACCACGGCGCGCGCGCCCTCTTCGCTGCCGGCACGGGTGCGCGCGACGACCGCGGCCTGCGTCAGGCCCGGGGCGCGGTCGAAGGCCTCGGCGAAATCGAAGGGGCCGGTCAGCGACACGCAGGCCTTCACGCGCGACTCGAAGGCGGCGGCGCGCGGCGCGTAGTAGCCGCCAAGGCTTACGCCCCACAGGCCGATCCGGCCCGCGTCGAGGTCGCCGCGCGTCTCGATCCAGTCGACCACCGCCGCGACGGGTCGTTCGTACTCGGGCAGGATGCCGTGGTCGTATTCGGCCTCGCCCTGCCCCGGTCCGTCGAAGGCCAGCGTCGCCATGCCCCGGTCGAGGAAGACCTGCTCGTTCGTGTGCATCTCTTCCTTGGTGGAATCGAGGCCCATCACCATCACGACGACGGGCGGTCGTGCCACCCCACGGGGCTTGCGCAGGATGCCGTAGAGCGTCGACCCCTCCCAGGGGATGGCCACGCGCTCGCCCGGCGGGTCGATCAGGGGCAGCGCCCGCATCCGCGCGGCAACGGCTTTTTCATGCGCCGCGCGCATCTGCGGAATGTCGTGGACGAACAGGAACTTGCCGAAGTGATAGCAGGCCCCGGCGGTGGTGAAATGCTCGCCCGCGCTCAGCCGGTGGCCTTCGGCCAGCGACGCTTCGCCCAGCGCAAGATGCACATCACCCCGCGCGATCCAGGCCGCGCACCAGTCGTCCCAGGCGTCGATGCCGTTGGTCACGTCCTGGAAATCGGCCAGGGGCACGCCATTGGCCACCAGCCGGTGCGACCAGTGCGCCGCCGCCGAGGCGACCCTCGGATCCTTCTCTGCCATCGTCCCGCCCTCCTGTCAGTGCGCCGGCCGTGCCGCGCCGAAATCCCGCATGATCCTGCGGCCGCTCTCCTCGAGCCGGTCGAGAAGCGCGGGCAGATCGGCGCGCGTGAGCCGCCCGCCCCGCTTGACCACCCGGCCGGCCACAAGGACCGTGTCGACATCGCGCGGGCCGGCGTGGAACAGGACCGACGCGGCCGGGTCCATCACCGGGCGCAGGTTGATCCCGCGCGCGTCGATCAGCACGATGTCGGCCGCCTTGCCCGGCGTCAGCGATCCGATCCGGTCCGCCAGCCCCAGCATCTGCGCGCCGCCCATCGTCGCCCAGCCCAGCGCCTCGCGCACGGTGGGGCCGATCGCCTCGGGCGGCTTGCCGGTCGCCGCGCGGGCGGCGCGCGTCAGCTCGTGCCGCGCGGCCTGAAGCGCGAAACGCGCGACCGAGAACATCTCGCCCGCCATGCCCGATTCGATGTCGGACCCAAGGCTGAGCACGCCGCCTCGGCCAAGCACGCGGTTGGTCAGCGGCTCGCCGAAGCCCATCTGAAGCTCGACCTCGGGCGTGGCCGAAAAGCTTACCCCCGCCCCCACCAGCCGGTCGAGCGCGGCATCGTCCAGAGCGTTGCCATGCACCACGTTGACCCTGGGGCCAAGCAGCCCCATCCGGTCGAGCGCCTCGAACCCCTCGGGCCAGAGGAACGCGCCGCCCGAGACATGCATCGAGGCCAGCAGGTCCATCTCGCGCGCAAGTCGCAGGTCGGCCTCGGTCACGGCGGCCACCGACATCTGCGGGCCAAGCACCGCCAGCCCCAGTGTCACCAGCGCGGCGTCGTCGGACAGCGCGCCTGTGCGCAGCCGCGCGACTTCGGCGCGTGGCATCGGAACCTCGCTGAAGTGCGGCTGGCCCGGCTTCGGGTCGGGCTTGGGCGAGCCGTGCAGGAACACCGCGCGTCCACCCGCGGCCTTCAGCCCCGCGACCGCGGCATCGGTGTGGTCGGGCGTGGGGTTGTTGTGGCACCAGTCAGCGATCGTGGTGACGCCCGCGTGCAACTGGTGCAGCATCCCCACCTCGTTGGCGATGGCGATGTCCTCGGGCCGGAAGTGGGTGGCAAGGCCCGCGTGCATCGCCCTGAGATAGCCCATCAGCGTCCAGTCCGCCGCGATCCCGCGCAGGCCGGTCTGCCAGGTGTGGATATGGGCGTTCACGAAACCGGGCATGGCGATCATGCCCGCGGCCTCGATCACCTCGACCCCGTCCCCGGCGTCTATGCCCGGCCCGATCCGCGCGATCCGCCCGCCCTCGACCAGGATGTCGCCGGGGCCTTCGGGAACGCTGGGGTCGAGCGGCAGAAGCGTCGCGTTGCGGATCAGGGTGCGGGTCATCGGCGCGTTCCCGTCAGACAAGGAAAAGGACAAGCGCGGGGACGAAGACCAGAAGCAGCGTCACCGCCAGCATCACCAGCACGAAGGGCGCGGCCCCCCGGAAGATCTCGCCCAGAGTGACGAAACCGGGCGGCAGCGCCCCCTTGACCACGAAGACCGACAGCCCGAAGGGTGGCGTCAGAAGCCCGATCTCGATCGCGATGATCGAGATGATGCCGAACCAGATCAGGTCGCCGCCCAGCGCGCTGACCACCGGAATGGCGATCGGCAGGATCACCAGCATGATCGAGACCGAATCCAGGATCATGCCAAGCAGGATCACCAGAACGATATAGACAAGCACGAAGGCCACGAGCTGCAATTCGAACGACGCGATGAGCGAGGTCGCCTGCATCGGGATCGTCGAAAGCGTCAGCATCCGGGCGTAAAGATTGGCCGCGATGATCAGGAACAGGATCGAGGCGGTGATGTACCCGGTCTCGAGCGCGATCGACTTGATCGTCGCCCAGTCCAGCTTGCGGCGTGCGGCCGCGACGAGGAAGGCCCCAAAGGCGCCGATCGCGCCGGCCTCGGTCGGGCTGAAGAAGCCGCCGTAGATGCCGCCCATCACCAGGGCGATGATGAAGGCCACCGGCACCAGCCGGATCAGCATCGGCCCCAGCGCCATCTCTTCCGTCTTCGTCTCGTCGGGCCGGCCGACGAAGTCGGGAAACCAGGTCGCAAGGGCCACGTTCAGCACCGCGAAGGCAAAGGCAAGGATCAGCCCCGGCACGATCGCCGCGATGAAAAGCGCACCGATCGAAACCTCGGCCAGAAGCCCGTAAATGATCAGAAGAAGACTGGGCGGGATCAGCATCCCCAGGACCGAGCTTCCGGCGATGACACCGGTGGAGAAGCTGCGGGTATAGCCGGCCTCGTCCATTGCGGGCACCGCCACCCGGCTGAAGACCGCGGCCGAGGCGATCGAGGACCCGGTAATCGCCGCGAAGACCGCGTTGGCCGCGACCGTCGCCACGCCCAGCCCGCCGCGCAGCCGGCGCAGCGCCACCACCGCGACCTGGAAGGCGTCGCGCCCGACGTCGGCCCGGTCAAGCACCAACCCCATGGTCACGAAAAGAGGCACCACCCCGAATTCGAAGGACCTCACCGCCCCCGAGGCGGCGATGCCAAGGGCATTGTTGGCCACGTTGAAGTTGTCGCGCGTGAGCCAGACCCCCAGAAAGGACATCGCGAGCAGCGCGAAGGCCACCGGCATGCCGCAGGCGACAAGGAAGAAAAGCCCCAGGAAGGCCATGAGGCCGACCTGAACCGGCGACAGTGCGCCGCCCATCAGAACCGATAGGAACAGCGCGACAAGTCCCAGCAGGATCGCGAACCCCCAAAGCCCGCGCCGGTCGCCCTTGCTTGAGAAAAGCGCCCCGAAGAACGCCCATCCCCGGATCAGCGCGATCCGCGCCGTCTCGACCGTGCAAAGCGCCGCCCCCAGGACCACCGCCAGCTTGAACGGCCAGAGCGGGATCTGGTAGGCGCCGACGGCACCGGTGAATTCACTTGTCGTCCAGGACTTGTGGAAGTCGTCCCAAAGCCAGCGCACGGCCAGCGCAAGCACGACGGCCGCGGCCCCGTAGAACAGCGTTTTCGCGCCGTTGGCCAGAACCGGGCGATCGGTCTCCCAGCCGCCCATCAGGAAGTCGGCCTTGATGATCCGGTCGCCCCGGATGGTGCTGCCAAGTTGGATGAACACGCAGGCGCCGATGGCATAGGCCACGTAGTCGGACACGCCGTTGATCGGCACCGAGAACAGGTTGCGCATCAGCACGTCGGCGGTGATCAGCAGCATGAACACCATGATGGTGGTCGAGGCGATCCCCGAGAACGCGCCCGAAAGGCGCGCAAGCAGCGCGTCGGCCGGGCCCAGAAGCCCGGCCGACAGCGTTTGGCGTGTGTCGTCGATAGGGTGCACTATGCAGCGACGATCAGAGGCCGGCAGTCCAGTCGCGAAGCGGGACGGCGCCCTCTTCCTGAACGACGGCCATGAACTTGGTCAGGATGTCGGCGCCCGGCACCCCGTTGGCCTCCTGCGCGTCGACCCAGAGCTTGGCCAGATCCGGCAGCCGGTTGACCCACTCGACGCGCTGCTCCTGCGGCATGTCGCTGACGGTCGCGCCTTCCTTGACGAAGTTCTCGAAGAAGATCGCCTCGCGCTCTTCGATCAGGCGGGCGTTCTCGACCGAATAGGCAGCGCCCAGTTCGGCGATCACGGCCTGCACGTCCTCGGGCAGTGCGTTGAAGGTGTCGGTGTTGACGCCGAAGCCGCCGAAGGTCAGCGGGCCGGTGTTCACCCGGGTGACGAAGGGCGCCTGTTCGTGCAGCTTGAGCGGATAGGCCCCTGTCCCGATCAGAAGGGTGCCGTCGCCGACCCCGGTCTGAAGCTGGCCATACATCGCCGGGATGCCGGTGTTGACCAGCGTCGCGCCCAGCGGCTCGACCCAGGGTGCCAGAACCGGCGCGCCCAGCAGCTTGACCCCTTCAAGGTCCGAAAGCTGTTCGATCGGCTTCTTGGTGAACAGGTGATAGCCATCCGACACGCACGAGCCGAAGAAGCTGATGTTCTGGCGCGCCCATTCGTCCTTCATCGCCTGCTCGTCGGCGTTCAGGCGGTTCATCGTGTTGATCGCCTGGCTTACCGTCTGGGTGGTGAAGGGCAGCGAGTACATGATGTTCTGCAGCGGCAGCGCGGCGGGTTCCCACAGCGCGCCGATCCAGCCCATGTCGGTCAGCTGCTGGCTGACGGCCTCGAGCGTGTCGTTGAAGTCGTAAAGGGCGCCGCCGAAGGCCTCGGTCCAGTTGATGCGGTAGTTCGAGCCGCGCTCCTCCAGAAGCTCGTTCGACTTCGCCACCACGATCGTCTGCAGCGGCGCGACCCAGGCGATCGTCGTCGGATGGCTTGCGCTGATGGTCAGGTTGATCGTTTCCTGGCCGAAGGCGCGGGTGCTGATCACGCCCGGCACGGTCAGGCTGATCATGCCGCCAAGCACTTGTCTGCGGTTCGTCATCATCTGTCTTCTCCTCCCTTAGGTTGACAGAATTCAGGGTCTTCGCGGCCCGTGGGCCGGTCTTGCGTCACCGTCCGCTCGCGCCCCTTGCTTCGGGCCTCATTCGGCGGCCTGCGGCACCTCCAGCCCGGTCGGATAGGGCACGTTCTCGGGCTCCAGCGTCAGGCCCGCCGCCAGCGCCACCGTTTCGATCAGCGCGGCGAAGTCCTTTTGAAGATAGGCCTCGGGATCGTCCTGGATACTGGCCGCGCCGAAATGCGCCTGAAGCGCCTCGCGCGTGGCCGCCGTCACCGGCATCGGCACCTCCAGCGCGCGCGCCGCCGTCAGCCCAAGATCCAGATCCTTGCGCAGAAGCTCGGGCGTGAAGGTCGTCGTCCAGTCCAGGTTGATCAGCGCGTTCGACTTGTAGCGCGTGAAGACCGATCCCATGGCCGAGTTGTTCATGAAGTCGAGAAAGGCATGCCGCGGCACGCCGGCCTTCTGGGCAAGGATCGTGATCTCGGCCAGGTTCTGGATCACGACGCCCAGGAAGACGTTGTGCGCGATCTTGCAGAAGCGTGCGAGTTCCCCCTCGCCGACGTAGGACACGCCCGCAGCGGCATAGGCGGCGATCACCGGCTCGACCGTGTCAAAGACCGGGCGCGGACCCGAACAGACCGACGACAGCTTGCCCGCCTTCACGCACTTGCCGTTGCCCGAGACCGGCGCGGCGATCAGCGTCGCGCCGCGCGCGGCCAGCTTGTCGCGGATCGCCGCCGACTGCTCGGACGAGATCGACGAACTGTCGACGAAAACGCCCGGCACGCCGTCGCCGGTCAACACGCCATCGGGTCCGAACAGCACCGTTTCGACGTCCTTGCCGGTCGAGACCATGGTGATCAGGATGTCGACGCCGGCCAGGTCGCGCGGGGCGTCGACCAGCGTCGCGCCCTTGGCCTCCAGCGGTTCGGCCTTGGCCCGCGTGCGGTTCCAGATCCGCACCTCGTAGCCCGCCTTCACCACGCGCTCGGCCATGGGATAGCCCATGCGCCCCATTCCGATCCATCCGATCACCGGTTTCGTCATTGTCGTCCTCATCCCGTTGCGGGGCGCGCCCGTGACGTGCCCCCGTTCAGCCTGCCCCGCCACCGCCTTCGAGCGTGCCGGAAATCCAGCTCATGTGCCGCCCCAGCGCCGCGCGCGCGCCGTCGGCGTCGCCGGCCTCGATCCGCGACAGGATCTCTTCGTGCTGCCGGATCGCCTCGTTCATGTCGACGACACGTTCCCCGATCAGTCCGCGCAGAACCTCGCGCACGCCCAGGACGGCGGCGATCAGCGCGCCGTTGTGCGTGGCCCGCGCCATCGCCAGATGAAAGGCCAGGTCAGCCTCGAGCGCGGAAGTCCGGTCGGCGCCGGCCGCGCGCATCGCGTCAAGCGCCGCGCGCAGCGCCGCAAGGTCGCCCACGTCGTGCTTCAGCGCCGCCTGCCCGGCCACCTCCACCTCGATCGGGCGGCGCAGGTCGTGCAGTTCGATCAGCGTGACCTCGCCGAGGTTTAGAAGGATCGTCAGCGCCCGCGCCATCGCGGCCTGCCGCGATCCCACGACATAGGTTCCGCGCCCCGACAGGCGGATCACGCCGTGGGATTCGAGCATCCGCAACCCTTCCCGCACCGACGAACGCCCGACGCCGAAGCGTTCGGAAAGCTCCTTCTCGGTCGGGACCGGGTCGCCTTCGTTCAGGCCCCGGTCGGCGATCT
The DNA here is from genome assembly GCF_050789285.1 of Saliniferula longa. Taxonomy (NCBI): domain Bacteria; kingdom Pseudomonadati; phylum Pseudomonadota; class Alphaproteobacteria; order Rhodobacterales; family Roseobacteraceae; genus Saliniferula; species Saliniferula longa. Next base: position 207,338 of record NZ_JBOUVX010000003.1, read on the forward strand.
CGCTGGTCAGACGGTCGGCGACCAGTTGATAGACGTTCGGCCGCGCGATGCGATCGTCAAGTCCAAGGGTCTGGCTCATGCTCATCCCCGTCATGCCTCGGGCGCGACCGCGTGCAGGTGGCGCAGCGCCTCGTCCCAGACCGCGCGTTCGGCATTGATGTAGTGCGGATAGGGATGCGCCTCGAAAGCCGGCACGCCCTTGCCGATCACGGTATCGCAGATGATCGCCGTGGCCCGGCCGGCGGCCCCCGACAACGCCGCCTCGACCGCCGCTTCCAGCTTCGTCAGGTCATGCCCGTCGACCTCGACCGTGTCGAAGCCGAAGGCGCGGAACTTGTCGGCCAGGGGTTCGAGGTCAAGCACCTCGGTCGTGTGACCGTCGACCTGGATGCCGTTGCGGTCGACGATGACGCACAGGTTCGACAGCCGGTGGTGGCCGATGGTCATCATCGCCTCCCAGACCTGGCCTTCCTGGATCTCGCCGTCCGACAGAAGGCAGAAGATGGTGCCGGGGATGCCCTTCATCCGCTGTCCGATGGCCATGCCGGCGGCCTGGCTCAGCCCCTGCCCCAGCGACCCGCCCGTGATCTCGACCCCCGGCAACCCTTCGAGCGGGCTCTGCTCGAACTCGGATCCGTCCATGCCATAGGTCAGAAGCTCGTCGCGGTCGTAAAGATGCGCGTTCGCGGCATAAAGCGCCAGGCCGTAGTGCCCCGGCGACAGGACGAACCGGTCGCCCGGCCGCGTCAGTCCGATCTCGAAGACGCAGGCCAGGATGTCGGCCGTGCCCAGCGCCTGCCCGATATAGGCCTGCCCGCTGTGGGCCGCGACTTCGGTCGCGATCATGCGGATCTCGGCGGCGCGGCGGGCGGTGCGTGACGTGTTGCGCATGCTCAAAGCCCCCGTTCGGCGGCGGCGGCGATCGAGGGCGCGTCCAGCCCGATCTCGCCCCGGATGAACTCGACCGTCCCGCTGGGCGGCCATTCGTCGGGAATCGCGCAGGGCGTCACCCGCACACCCATCCCGCCTTGCGCCACGACCGAGGCGACAGCCGCGAAAAGCCCGCCGTGCGCCACGTGGTTCTCGACCGTGACCACATGGCCGAAGCGGCGGCAGAACCTGGCGACCGTGGCGGTGTCGAAGGGCTTGATGCGCGGGACATGAAGATGCCGCACGCCATGCCCGCGCCCGCGCAGGATCGTCGCGGCCTCGATCGCCCAGTCGGTGCCAAGACCGGTCGAGATCATCCCGACGGACGAACCTTCATCCCCGAATTCGACCGGATCGAGCGGGCCCGCCCCCGGCGCGCGCGCGCCCGGCACGTCCGCCCGGTCGCCGCGCAGCGCGCGGATGAAGGTCGGGTGATCGGCGGCGACGCCGCCCTTCAGGGCGGCCGCCATCTCGCGGTCGTCGGCGGGGTCGATCACGGCCATGCCGGGCAGCGCCCCCATCAGCGCCATGTCCTCGACCGGCTGGTGGGTCGCGCGGAACCGGCAGGTGATGCCGGGAAGAACCCCCACCAGCGTCACCGGCGTGGGTCCTGTGGTGAGCGCCATGGCCACCTGGTCATAGGCGCGGCGCGTGATGAAGACCCCGTAGGTGGCGACGATGGGCCGGAAGCCGGTCTTGGCCAGCCCCGAGGCCATGCCGATGATGTTCGCCTCGGCCACCCCGAGGTTCAGGAACCGGTCGGGGAAGCGCGCGGCGAAGGGCAAAACCTCGACATACCGGGCCAGATCGCCCGCCAGGACGACGACGCGGTCGTCCGCCTCGCCCAGCTCGATCAGCGTCCGGGCGAAATTCGACAGCCTTGCATCGCCGTCAGGCATCGGGCCTCATCCCTTGTCGAAGTTGTTCTTGCGGCCCTTGCGGACGTAATCGACGGTCTGCGCGATGGCCTTGCGCCCGTGGATCGAGTGTTCCGCCGCGACATGCCCGAACATCTGGATGCCGAAGCCGCCGTCCAGGCTGTCGACCACCGCCTGCTTCCAGGGCCGGCGCACGATCTGCGTCGTGAGCCGCCGGGTGGTGCGCGGTTGGGTCATGATGTGGTCGGCGATCTCGTAGGCGCGCTCGATTTCCTTCCCGCGCGGGACGACCTCGTTAACCATGCCGTATTCCAGCGCCTTCTCGGCGGTGATCGCCTCGCCCGTGAGCAATGCATAGGCCGACCGCTTCACGCCCAGAAGCGTCTGGAAGCAGGTGTGAATGCCGTCGCCCGGCACCGATCCGATGTCATAGTGCAGATCGAAGATCGTCGTGTCCTCGGTGCAGATCGTGATGTCGCACATCAGGCAGATTTCCGAATGGAACCCCGGCCCGTTCAGCACGCCGATCGTCGGAATCTCGAGGTCGAAGACCAGCGAGCTGACGTTGATGCGCCCGTCCTTGTAGGCGTATTCGTAGGCCCAGTAGGGCAGGCCCTCGTCCTCCAGCGCGAAGCCTTCGGGATCGCTGTCCATCATGAACTCGTCGCCCGAACCCGACAGGATCATCACCTCGTTCTTCGGGTCGGCGCCCACGGTCTTGAGCATCTGACCCAGCGATCGGTGGTTCTGCACCGACAGCTGGATCGGGCCGCCATTGGTATGGGCGCGCACCAGAAGGACGCCGTCGTCACGGCGATCCATCATGTAGTGCTCCCTGAAGCGGGCGCTGTACTCGTCGAAGTCCGGGGTCGGCACGAAATTGGTCAAGGACATCTGTGAACTCTCTCCCTGCGACAGCGCCGCACCGGGGCGCTTGTTGGGAAGTCTGCTAGCATCTGTCGGCTTGTCAGACAAGCCGATTCTCTGCGCGTCAGATCAGAAGCGGCTCACCAGAACCGCGCCCGTCAGCACCATCGCAAGTCCGATCACGCGCGGCAGCGAGATCTCGCGCACCTGAAGGCCGAAGGCGCCGAAGTGGTCGGCCAGCATCGACCCAAGAAGCTGCCCCGCGACGATGCACACGAAGAACACCATCGCCCCCGTCACCGGGGCGACCACCACGCCCGCGGCCACGAAGATCGCCCCGCAGACGCCCGCCAGATAGGCCCACCAGGGCACCGCACTCAGTGTGCGACGGCTGATCTCGCCCGAGCCTGTGACGAAGATGACCAGCAGCGCGCAGCACAGCGCCACGAAGATCTGGATCGCCGTCGCGCCGAAGGCGCTGCCGACCGACCGCGACACGATCGCGTTGAGCGGCGGCTGCGCCGAGACCAGCACCCCCACGACGATCGCGGCAAACATGTAGGGAAGAAGCTGCATGTCAGACCGCCGCCTGCGCCGGACGCGCGGCCTTCGCCTGCGCGAGATGGGGATACTTCTCGGTCAGAAGCGCCCCGTGATAGAAGGTGCGCGCGAACTCGGGCCTTGCCCGGATCCGGTCGAGCCAGGCCTGGACTTCGGGGTGGTCGTCCCACAGATGGCGAAGGTTGATGTCGTCCATCCGCACGATCACCGGCATGATCGCCAGATCGACCAGGCTCAGGTCCGGGCCCATCAGCCAGGGCCCGCCGCCGTCGGCCAGCCAGCGCGCCATGCGCTCAACCCCTCGCCGCAGCCGGCCCAGGGCCTCGTCCATGTCGGCTTGCGGAAAGCCCGTCCGCCCCATGCGCATCAGGAATTCGCGCCGCAAGGGCTTGCTGTCGCACAAGGCCTGGAACTCGGCCTCGGTCATCGCCTGGAAATGCGGCAGGAAGGCCAGGTTGTAGGACGGCACCCGGATCGCGGGTGTCGGCACCTCGTCCACGAAGCGCATCATCGCGCGCATCCGCGCCACCTCGCGCGGGTCCGTCGGCCGCATCGGGGCGACCTCGGGGAGGATGTCCTCGAGGTATTCAAGGATCACCGCGCTGTCGATCACCGGCACCCCGTCATGGACCAGCGCCGGCACCACGCCATTGGGGTTGATCGCCAGGTATTCGGGCCTGAGCTGATCGCCCGCGAAAAGGTCGAGCTTGTGTTCCTCGAACCCCAGCCCCTTGGCGTGCAGCGCGTAGCGCACGCGCTGGCTGCAGGTGGACTGGGGCGCGTTGTAAAGGACGAACGCGGTCATCCCCCTAGTCCCAGTTCAGGAAGCGCGGCAGCTTCTTGTGGCGCGCGAGCGTGCCCACGATGCCCAGCGGAAAGAACATCAGCGTCAGCATCATGATGAGGCCGGTCGCAAGGATGTTGATCTCGGACGCACCCAGGGTGGCCACGAAAAGCTCGTTGAAGGCGACGATCAGGATCGCCCCCACCACCGGGCCGGCGATCGTGCCCTTCCCGCCCAGAATGCACATCAGCACCATGTTCACCGAGATCAGGATCACCAGATAGATGTTCGGCCGGATGTAGGTCAGGTATTCGCCCCAAACCGCGCCCGCCATGCCCACGAAGAAGGCCGAGATGGCGAAGGCGAGCGTCTTGTAGAAGCGCGTGTCGATGCCGGCGCTTTCGGCCTTGATCTCGTCCTTCGAGATCGCGCGCAGCCCAAGCCCGAACTTCGAATGCTTGATCCGGTAGGACGCCCAGACGGCGAAGGCCGCCATGATCACGAAGGCGTAGTAGTAGGGCAGCTTGGCCCACTGCACCGGCAGGTCGTTGGCCTTCAGCGACACGCCCGCCGCGCCGCCCACGAAGTGCCAGTTCTCGAAGAAGATGCGGAAAATCATCACCAGCGCCAGCGACGAGATGATGAAGGACGGCCCCCGCACCCGCAGCGTGATCAGCCCGATGAGATACCCCACGATGCCCGCGACAAGACCGGCAAGCGGGGCCATCACGATCGTCGAGATGCCGTAGCGCGCGAAGATCATCCCCGCGAAGTAGCCGCCGATGGCGAAGAACACATTGTGGCCCAGCGAGATATAGCCGGTGAACCCGCCCAGGATGTTCCAGCCCGCTGCCATCACCACGTAGGAGGCGGTGAAGAGGACAAGGTGGATGACGTAGTTGTAGTTGCCCGCGAACTGCAACGCGGGCAGCACCATCAGCACCGCCAGGAAGGCGATCGGGAACCAGGTGACCCGCTCCTTGTCGACCGAGGCCGCGATGGAGGCGTTGTAGGCGCGCCGCGCCGCGATCACGTCGGATGTGTCAAGACTTGCCATCACGCCAACTCCGGTTTTTCGCCAAACAGACCCTGCGGCCGCACCAGCAGCACCACGAAGAGCGACACGAAGAACGTGAGCGTCGACCACGTTGCGCCGAAGTAGAAGCCCACGAAGGCCGCCACGACCGACAGGATGAAGGATGCCAGAACGGTGCCAAGGATCGACCCCATGCCCCCAAGGACCACCAGCGACATCAGGATCGCGATCCATTCCCAGTGCTTCGACGGGAAGAACGAGAAGACGAAGGAAACCAGCGCCCCGGCCGCCCCCGCCAGCGCAAGCCCGATCGCGAAGCTGACCAGGCCCACGTAGTTGACGTTCACGCCCAGAAGCTCGGCCGCGTCACGGTTCTGCGTGGTGGCGCGGATCGCGTAGCCGAAGCGCGAGAACTTCAGGAAGGCCGCCAGCGCGCCGATGATCAGAAGCGAGACGATCCCGGCGTAAAGCTGCCCCTTGGGAATGAAGACGTCGCCCAGGAAGAAGGCCTCGGTCGCATAGTCGGGCGAAGTCACGCGCTGGGTGTTCGAGAACGCCGTGCCAAGCGCCCCCTCGATGACCATTGCCAGCGCGAAGGTCAGAAGCACCGTCATCTCGGAATAGCGGGCCGACTTGGCCTCGCGCTCGAAGACGAGCTTGTAGAGGATGACGCCGGTCGCCGCGAGGATGATCATCGCCACCGGCAGGATCACCAGCGGGTCGATGCCGTAAAGCCGGAACGCCCAGTAGGCGACATAGGCCCCCATCATGATCAGCGAGGGATGCGCAAGGTTCACGATGCGCATCACCCCGAAGACAAGGCTCAGCCCCGCGCCCATCAGCGCGTAGACGCCGCCAAGGGCAAGGCCAAGGATCAGGATCTGCAAAAGGTCCGCCATGCTATGCCGCCTTCTTTCCGCCGAGGTAGAGTTCCTGGATGCGCGGGTCGCCCAGCACCTCCTTGGCCGGCCCCTCGAAGAGCGTCTTGCCAAGGTCGAGGACCACGCCCCAATCCGCGTATTTCAGCCCCATGAGCGCGTTCTGCTCGACCAGAAGGATGGTAATGCCTTCCTCGGTCATCATGCGCATGATCTCGAAGATCTCCTTGACGATCTTCGGCGCAAGGCCGAGCGAGGGTTCGTCCAGCATCACGATCTCGGGCTTCAGGATCATTGTGCGCGCCATCGACAGCGACTGCTGCTGACCGCCCGACATGGTGCCGGCGTGCTGGTCGCGGCGTTCGCGCAGGATCGGGAAGCGTTCCTCGATCTCGTCGATGCGTCGCTCCAGGAGCGACTTGTCGGGCATCGAGAAGCCGCCCATGCGCAGGTTCTCGCGCACCGTCATCTTCGGAAACAGCGCGCGCTCCTGCGGGACGAAACAGATCCCCTCGCGCAGCACCTGGTCGGGGCGCAGGCCCTTCAGGCTCTTGCCCTTGAAGCGCACGTCGCCCTCGCGGACCTTCAGCATGCCGACGATCGCCTTCAGCAGCGTCGACTTGCCGGCCCCGTTCGGGCCGATGATGCAGTGCACCTTGCCGGGCTGAACCGACAGGTTCGCCCCGTTCAGGATCGCCGGGCCGTCGCCATAGCCGGCGACGACGCCCGTCACTTCCAGAAGTCCGCTCATGCCGCCTCCTCCAGCGCGCCGCCAAGGTAGGCGTCGAGGACCTTGGGATCCTCGCGCACCTCGTCGGGGGTGCCATCCGCGATCACCGTTCCTTGCGCCATCACCACGACGCGGTGCGACAGGCGCATGATCAGTTCCATGTTGTGCTCGACGATCAGCACCGTCAGGCCCTGCTCGTTGAGCTTGCGGATATGGCCGATGATCTCTTCCAGCAGGGTCGGGTTCACGCCGCCCGCCGGTTCGTCAAGAAGGATGATCTTGGGGTCGCTCATCAGAAGCGCTGCAAGGTCCATCAGCTTCTTCTGGCCATAACTGAGGTTCGAGCCATCCTCGTGCGCGATCCGGGTGATCCCGAGGAAATCAAGGATGCCCAGGGCCTTGTCGATCTCTTCCTTGCTCATCGCGGGCTTCATCAGGTCGCGCCAGCCGCGGATCTTGGACTGGCAGATGACGTTCTCGAGCACCGTCATGTCGGCAAGGTTGCGCGAGATCTGGAAGGTCCGCGACAGGCCGCGGGCGGTGATCTTGTGCGGCCGCATCCCGTCGATGCGCTCGCCGTCGAACCAGACCTCGCCCTTGGTCGGCGTCATCGTCCGGCTGATGCAGTTGAACGCCGTCGTCTTGCCGGCCCCGTTCGGCCCGATCAGCGCGGTGATCCGGCCGGCTTCGGCACGAAAGCTGCAATCGTCGACGGCCTTGATGCCGCCGAAATACTTGCAAAGGCCCTTGACCTCGAGCATGGGCGCCCTCCCCCTTGGTCTTGTTCTTCGAAGCGGACGACCGGCCGGCGGTGGTCGCCGGCCGGTCGGGTCAGGGTCAGAAGCCCTGTTTGGGATAAGCCATCGGCGAGGTCTCGAACTCGTTCGTCGGATAGACGAACTGCAGCTGCCCCCCGTTCCACTGCGACATCAGGAACGGCTTGTCGACGGGCAGGCCACGCTCGTCCCACGAGAAGCGGCCAAGGATCGTACGCACCGGATCGTCCGCCGAGCGCGCGCGCAGCCACTCGGCCATCGCGTCCTGATCGGCCGATCCCGCGCCGGCGATCGCCTGCTCGATCCCCTGACAGACCGCAAAGGGAATGGCCGCGTCTTCGTCGGGGAACTCGTTGAACTTCGCCTGGTAGGCCGCCACGAAGTCCTGGTTGGTGAAGGGCTGGCCGCCCAGCGTGCCCTCGAAGGGCGCATCGGCGTGCCACGAGGTGTGCATCAGGATCGCCTCCGAGGCTTCCTGCGTGCCCTCGTAGAACTCGGCCTGCGTGCCCTGGCTGTAATAGACCATCTTGGGCGTCGCCTGCACCGTCTTGAGCGCGCGCGTCAGCTGCACCGCTTCTTCGGCGGACGCGGTCAGCGCGATCACAAGCTCGGCCTCGGACCGCTTGATCGAGTTGGCGAGGTTCAGCCAGTCGTTGAAGCCTTCCTCGGGCCATTTCTCGGAATAGACGACCTCGATCCCAAGCTCGGACAGATAGCCGGGAGCCATGTCCTCGACGAGGCTGCCGTCACCGGGGTCGGTGACCTGCGTGCCCAGAAGGCCCGCCTCGACGGCGTTGGCGAAGAAGTCGTCGGCCACCACCACGGCGGCGGTCTTCGGGCGGTCGGCCTCGGGGATGAGGTCGGTCACCATGTCGCGCAGCGACGAGCCGATGTATTCGGCCGCGTTCGGCTGGAAGTAGAACAGCTTCTTGTGGCCCTGCGTATAGATTCGCAGCGCCCCGCCCGCGGGAACCGGGTGCACGAAGTTGTTCTTCTCAAGGATGTTGGCGACCGGGAAGGTCAGGCGCGACGAGAACGTGCCGAACACCGCGTCGACCTGGTCGACGTTGATGAAGCGTTCGTACTGGTTGATCGCCGTCGCCGGATCCGACCGGTTGTCCGAGGTGATCATATTGACCTGCTCGCCCAGGATGCCGCCGCGCTCGTTGATGAGGTCGACGCACAGCTGATAGCCCTTCTCGTGCTTCGAGCCGGACACCGAGAAGGCGCCGGTCAGGGGCAGCGAGGCCCCGATCTTGATCTCGGCCATCGCGCCGGACGCCACAAGCGCCGCCGCTGCCGAAGTTGCAAGCATGGCATGAAGTTTCATGGTCTCTCTCCCTTTGTTCAGGTCGGGCCGGGGCGGTGCCGTCCCGGTCCGGTCTTCTGGGCGCGCGTGTTATCGTTCTTGTTGTGCGCGCCCCGGATCGCAGGCCGTCACTCGGCGGCCTGCGGCACCTCAAGCCCCGTGGGGTAAGGCGAATTCTCGCTTTCAAGCTTGAGCCCGGCGCCAAGCGCGACGGTTTCAAGGATCGCGGCGAAGTCCATCTGAAGATAGGCCTCGGGATCGTCCTTCAGCGTCGCCGCGCCGAAATGCGCCTGCAGCGCCTCGCGCGTGGCCGCCGTCACCGGCATCGGCACGTCAAGCGCGCGCGCCGAGGACAGGCCAAGGTCAAGGTCCTTGCGCAGCAGTTCGGGCGTGAAGGTCGTCGTCCAGTCAAGGTTCACAAGCGCGTTGGTCTTGTAGCGCGTGAAGATCGAGCCCATGACCGAGTTGTTCATGAAGTCGAGGAAGGCCCGACGCGGCACGCCCGCCTTCTCGGCCAGCACGGTGATCTCGGCCAGGTTCTGGGTCACGACGCCAAGGAAGACGTTGTGCGCGATCTTGCAGAACCGCGCCAGTTCTCCTTCGCCCACGTAGGACACGCCGTTGCCGGCGATGGTGGCGATGATCGGTTCGACCCGGTCGAAGGCCGCGCGCGGGCCCGACACGACGGCCGAAAGCTTGCCGGCCTTCACGCACTTGCCGTTGCCGCTGACGGGCGAGGCGACAAGTTCGGCCCCCCGCTCGGCCAGGCGGGCGCGCAGCGCTGCCGAGTGGTCCACCGCGATGGACGAACAGTCAAGGAAGATGGCCGGCGTCTCGTTGCCCGACAGCACGCCCTCGGGCCCGAAGTAGACCTGCTCGACGTCCTTGCCCGTCGACACCATGGTGCCAAGCACGTCGACATGGGCCAGGTCGCGCGGGCTGTCGACCAGGGTCGCACCCTTCGCGGCCAGCGGCTCGGCCTTCGACCGGGTCCGGTTCCAGATGTAGACGTCGTAGCCCGCCTTCACGAGACGTTCGGCCATGGGATATCCCATGCGCCCCATGCCGACCCAACCGACCTTGACTTTGCTCATCTCGTCTTCCTCCACAACGACTTTCGCGCACCGCCCGCCCGGGTCAGCCGCCTATTTCCAGTCTGATTGACAGTTTTGTGCGAACGTTCGCACGAAAGCGTGGCGCACCCGACCAGGTCCGGCGAGCATGGCATCCACCACGGGCCCGACACACCCCGCTACCCCGATCGCCCCGAGAGATATCGACCGGAAACGGTCGGCGCGGGCCATGCTGGAGGCCCCAAGCACCATTTGCCTGACGGCCGACGGATGACACTGGTCGCTCTCCACTGCTGTCCCCTTCGCGCTGCTTCGCACGCCGTTTCGCAACACTTTGCGCAAACGTTTGCGAGAGACTAGCCCAGCCGCATGGGGTGGTCAAGCGCGTTCGCGCAACCGATTGCATGTCAGGCCCCACTCGGTTTAGTATCAGGCGAAACAGGAACGGGACGACCGCGGACATGAGCAAGACCGTCACCCTCAAGGACATCGCGCGCGAGACCGGCGTGCACGTTTCCACCGTGTCGCGCGCGCTGGACCCCGATGCCCACAAGTCCCTGACCGACGAGGTCGTCGAACGTGTCCGCGTCACCGCCGAACGCATGGGATACAGACGCAACCGTCTGGCGTCGGGCCTGCGCACCAAGCGCACCATGACGGTGGGCATGATGCTGCCCGATATCACCAACACCCTCTTCCCGCCGATCGTCCGGGGCGTCGAAAGCATCCTCGAGCCGAAGGGCTATGCCTCGATCATCGTCAACACCGACAGCGACCCCGACCGCGAGACGAAGCTGGTCGAGGTCCTGCTCGAGCGCGGCGTCGACGGCATCATCGACGCCGCCGCGCACCGGTCGGACCCGCGCATCGTCGAGCTGTCGCGCCAGGGCGTGCCGATCGTGACGGTCAACCGCCAGATCGACGGGTCGGCGATTCCCTCGGTCGTGAACGACGATGCCCAAGGCATCCGCGTGATGTTGCGGCATCTGCACGACCACGGCCACCGCCGCATCGCCCACATCGCCGGCCCCCAGTCGCTGTCGACCGGCCTCTTGCGCCTGAACACCTTCGAGCAGACCGCGCGCGAGCTTGGCCTCGACCTGCCGCGCGAGGCCACGGTCCTTGCCGCGCGCTTCGACGAAGAGGAAGGCCGCCGCTGCACCGACCACCTGCTGCGGCAGAACTGGAAATTCACCGCCATCCTCTGCGCCAACGACCGCCTTGCGCTGGGGGCGCTCGACATGCTGAACAAGCGCGGCATCGCCTGCCCCGGCGACGTCTCGGTCACGGGCTTCAACGACCTGCCCTTCCTCGACCTCGTGCCGCCGGGCCTGACGACGATCCGCGTCCAGCAGTTCGACGTCGGGCGGCTTGCCGCCGAGCTGCTGATGAAGATGATGAACGACCCCAAGGCCCCGATCCCGACCACGACGATCCTGCCCGTCAAGCTGATCGAACGCGGAAGCGTCGCGCGCCCGAAATCCCGCTGACGCCCGGCAGACATCCCCCATGACCGGCACGGTGCTTGACTACGACCCGCTGACCTTCGCGGTCATCTTCGCCGCGCTCGCGCTTGGCGGAACGATGAAGGGCGCGACCGGCGCGGGGGCGCCGGTGATCGCGATTCCCGTCATGGCCGCCTTCTACGACGTGCGCTTCGCCGTGGTGATGATGGCGATTCCAGGCGTGGTGATGAACATCATGCAGTTGCGCAAGTACCATGCCGCACACCTGCCCGACCGCTTCGCGCTGAAATACGCCATCTGCGGCGGCACCGGCACCTTCCTTGGCACGATCATCCTTGCCACGCTTCCGGTCGAGGCGCTGACCCTGATCATCGCCGGCGCGGTCGTCGCCTATATCCTGCTGCGCATCGCCCGCCCCGGCTTCAAGATCCCGTGGGAGGCCGCGCGCCGGCTGGTCTGGCCGGTCGGCCTGGTCTCGGGCGTGCTGCAGGGATCGGCCGGGCTGTCGGCGCCGGTCTCGGTCAGCTTCCTCAACGCCCTGCGCATCCCGCGCGAGGCCTTCATCGTGACCATCTCGTCGCTGTTCACGGGGATGAGCCTTGTGCAGGTTCCCGCCCTGATCGGCTTTGGCCTTCTGACCTGGGACAGGGCCCTGCTCAGCCTTGCGGCGCTGATCCCGCTTCTGGGGTTCATGCCCGTGGGCAACTGGCTGGCGCGCCGCCTTCCGCCCGTGGCCTTCGACCGGCTGGTGCTCGTGCTTCTGACGATCCTTGCCGTCCGCCTGATCTGGAGCGCACTGGCCTGACCACCGCGCCCCATCACATGAAAAACGGCGCCCCAAGGGCGCCGTCAGGTCTTCCTTGCGGAAGGGTCGGAGGCCTTACGAGGCTTCCTTGATGAACTTGACGGCGTCGCCGAACGTCTGGATCGTCTCGGCCGCGTCATCGGGGATCTCGATCCCGAACTCTTCCTCGAAGGCCATGACCAGCTCGACGGTGTCGAGGCTGTCGGCGCCCAGGTCGTCGATGAACGAGGCGTTCTCGATCACCTTGTCCTCGTCGACGCCCAGATGCTCGACCACAATCTTCCGCACGCGATCGGCGATGTCGCTCATATCAGTTCCTCACAGTTCCTCGGGGTCTTCGCCCGTCTCGGTTTCGGGCCTCGGGGGCCTCTGATTCAGTCGCCAGACAAGGGGCGATGCCTGGACGGGACATTCCATCCCGCCGAAGTCAGCGCGCCTATAGCACATCGCCTAACGAAGGCAAACGCATTTGCGCGGCCCTCAGATCATGGCCATTCCGCCATTGACGTGCAAGGTCGCCCCGGTGACGTAGCCGGCTTCCGGGCTGGCAAGGTAAAGCACCGCCGCGCCGATCTCGGACGCCTCGCCCATCCGGCCCGCCGGAACCTGGGTCAGGATCGCGGCCTTCTGGTCGTCGGTCAGCTTGTCGGTCATCGCCGTGGTGATGAAGCCAGGCGCCACGCAGTTCACCGTGATGCCCCGGCTGGCCACCTCGTAGGCCAGCGACTTCGACATCCCCACCATCCCCGCCTTCGAGGCGGCATAGTTCGCCTGCCCCGGGTTGCCGGTGGCGCCCACGACGGACGAGATGTTGACGATGCGGCCCCAGCGCGCCTTCATCATGCCCCGGATGACGCCCTTGCACAGCCGCATGGTGGCCGTGAGGTTCACGTCGATCACCTGCGCCCAGTCGTCGTCGGACATGCGCATGAACAGGTTGTCGCGGGTGATGCCGGCGTTGTTCACAAGGATGTCGACCGCGCCCATTGCCTCGACCGCCTGGCCGGGAAGCGCGGTGACGGCGGCGGCGTCGCCAAGATTGCAGGGCAGGACATGGGCGCGCCCGCCCAGGTCGGCGGCCAGCGCCTCAAGCGGTTCGACCCGCGTTCCCGACAGCGCGACCGTGGCCCCCGCCCCGTGCAGCGCCCTGGCGATCTCGGCGCCGATGCCGCCCGAGGCGCCGGTCACAAGTGCGGATTTTCCCGTCAGATCGAACATCTCAGTTTCCTTCCTTCGCGGCGGCCGCCGCCCTTGCTTCGTCGGCCGAACCGACCTGAAGCGTGCCCGCCTCCTTCGCGATGCGCCGCACCATGCCCGACAGCGCCTTGCCGGCGCCGATCTCCCAGAACTCGGTGACGCCGCCCTCGGTCGCCATCCATTCGACCGACTCGCGCCAGCGCACGGAATGGGTGATCTGCGTGACCAGAAGATCGCGGATTTCCGCGGGATCGCTGACCGGCCGGGCCAGCACGTTGGCGACCACCGGAACCGCCGGCGCCACGATCGTCACGTTGCCCAGCGCCTCGGCCATCACATCGGCGGCGGGCGCCATCAGCGGACAATGGAACGGCGCCGAGACCGGCAGCATCACCGCCCGCTTCGCGCCCCGCGCCTTGGCGATCTCGACGGCGCGGGCGACGGCCGCGGCGTGGCCCGAGACCACGACCTGCGCCGGATCGTTGTCGTTGGCGGCGACGCAGACCTCGCCCCCCGCGGCTTCGGCCGCGACCTCGGCCGCGGTCGCGAAATCAAGGCCCAGAAGCGCGGCCATCGCGCCCACGCCCGGGGCCACGGCCTGCTGCATCGCCCGGCCGCGCGCGCGCAGAAGCCGCGCGGTGTCGGCCACGCTCAGCGCGCCGGCGGCGGCCAGCGCCGAGTATTCGCCCAGCGAATGCCCCGCCACGAACGCCGCATCGGCGATGGTGACGCCCTCGGCCTGAAGCGCCCGCATCGCGGCAAGCGAAGTCGCCATCAGCGCGGGCTGCGCGTTCTGCGTCAGCGTCAGCGTCTCGGCGTCGCCCTCCCAGATCAGCGCCGACAGCGCTTCGCCCAGCGCGTCGTCGACCTCGTCGAAGACGGCCTTCGCCTCGGGATAGGCGTCGGCCAGATCGCGGCCCATGCCGATCGTCTGCGCCCCCTGCCCCGGAAATACGAACGCGCGGCCCATGCCCTGCTCTCCCTCGTCGCGTGGTTTTCCTTCCTCTAGCGGCTGCCATCCCACCGCACAAGGCGCGCAGCCCCCCTGCGGTCATGCACAGCCGCCGCGCGGCATCGGCGATTGATCGCGGCCCCGCGACGGATAAGTGTCGCCCGACACGGCGATGAAAGGACGGACAGCATGGCACTGGCGAACACGACGACGCATTACGGCGCGGTGGCGCGGACGTTTCACTGGCTGACCGCGCTTCTGATCCTGACGGCGATCCCGCTGGGCCTTGTGGCCAACGCCATCCCGCTGGATAGCGACGCGGCGGTGGCGCAGAAGACGCTGCTGTTCTCGATCCACAAGACCGTGGGCGTCACCGCCTTCTTCGTGGCGCTTGCGCGCATCCTCTGGGCGGTGGTGCAGCCGCGCCCCGTGGCGCTTCACCCCGACCGGCGGGCCGAGACCTTCGCGGCGGCCACGGTGCACTGGACGCTTTATGCCGCCCTCGTCCTCGTGCCGCTGTCGGGCTGGCTGCACCACGCCGCGACCACGGGCTTCGCGCCGATCTGGTGGCCCTTCGGCCAGTCGCTGCCCTTCGTGCCGGTGGACTTCCGCGTGGCCGAGTTCTTTGCCGCCTGGCACTGGGTCTTCACCAAGGTGCTGGCCGCCGCCATCGTCCTGCACGTCGTGGGCGCGTTGAAACACGCGCTGATCGACCGCGACGCCACGCTGGTGCGCATGGTCTCGGGCCGGTGCGAGGTCGACGTGCCGGCCCACCGCGAAGGCCGCGCCCCGGTGGCGGTGGCGGCCGCGCTTTGGCTTGCGGCGATCGCCGGGGGCAGCGCTCTTGGCTGGCCGCACGACGAGGCCGCGACTGCGTTCGAGACCCCCGCCGCCAGCAGCCAATGGCTGATCGAAGAGGGCACGGTGTCGATCACCGTCCGCCAGCTTGGCGCCGAAGTCACCGGCAGCTTCGCCGACTGGATCGCCGCCGTCGATTTCGACCCGGCCACCGAAGGCGCGATCAAGGGCCAAGTCGAGGCGACGATCCTGCTTGACTCGCTCGCCCTTGGCAGCGTGACCGCGCAGGCGCTTGGTCCTGATTTCCTGGATGCCGCCGCGCACCCAAGCGCCACCTTCTCGGCCGTGATCACAGAGCATCCCAATGGCGACGGCTATCTTGCCATGGGCACCCTGTCGCTTCGCGGTGTCGCGGTTCCGGTCGAGCTTCCCTTCACCTTCCGCCCCGACGGCGAACGCGCCACGGTGCAGGCCGAAGTCACGCTTGACCGTCGTGATTTCGGTGTCGGACAGACCCTGGTCGACGAAAGCACGCTGGGGTTCGCGGTGCGCGTCGGGATCGACCTTTCCGCGCTTCGGCCTTGATCTTGCACAAGAAAGGGGGCGGCCGCCTGGCCGCCCCCTTGGCAGCATGGTCCGGCGTGGCGATCAGTCCAGGCGCGCGTCCTGCTGGGCGGCGATGCCGGCCTCGATCGAGATGCGCACCTCGACCTCGTCCGACACGGCCGGAGCGAACAGGCCAAGGCCGAAGTCGCTGCGCAGAAGCGTCGTCGTGGCGTCGAAGCCCAGCCATTCGGTCTGGGTCATCGGGTTCGTGCCGGCGGCGTTCAGCCGGGCGTCGAGCACGACCGCCTTCGTGACGCCGTTCAGCGTCAGGTCGCCGGTGATCAGCGCGGTGTCCTTGCCCGTGACCTCGATCCCGGTCGAGACGAAGGTGACCATCTCGTCCTCGGTCGCGGCGAAGAAGTCGGGCGACATGAAGTGCTGGAAGCGCTCTTCCCAGCCGGTCAGCATCGTCGTCACCGGGAACGACACCTCGACCGACGAGGCTTCGGGCGCGTCGGCGTCGAACTGGATGCGGCCCTCGAAGCCCGAGAACATGCCATAAGTCGTCGAGAAACCGAAGTGGTCGTAGGTGAAGACGATCTGGCTGTGGCTGGGGTCAAGGTCGAAGCGCACCGCGTCGGCGGTGGCAGAGGTGGCGGCGGCGGCAAGGCCAAGGGCCGTGGTCAGAAGAAGGGCTTTCATTCGGGGTCGCTCCTGATGCGGGTTTCGATGCCCGCAACATCGACACGACGCCTTCAGACGCAATTGCACAGGTGCCCACAGGGTCTGTTCGATCCTGCACGGAAGGAACGCGGCGTCGTCAGGCCGAGGCCTTGCGCCCCTGCGAAAGCCCGCCGGGCTTGGCGGGCATCGCCTGCGCCGCTTCCCGAAGAAGCCGGCGTTCGACGCGTTCGCGCGCCGGCCGCAGGTCGTTGCGAAGCCGGTCGTGCAGCAGCCGCAATTCGCGCTCGCTGCCCGAGGCGAAATGCAGCGGCGCCTCGGACCCGGCGACGCGCAGCAGAAGATGCCCCCCCGACGCCGCGCGCGTTCCACGCTTGACGTAGGCGCTGTCGATGTCGCGCATCGGCACCCGATCGGACACGCGCTCGAACCCGCGCCGGTCGCGTTCGACCATGCGCAGCTCGCGCTTGACGGTGTCGACCTGAACCTCGACCGCGGTGGTGCGCGCCACGCCATGAAAGCAGGCCAGACCCAGCCCCGCCATCGTCGCGGTCAGCGCGATCTTAATGGACAGAAGCTCTTGCGAGAAGATCGCCCCGGGAAACAGCCATTGCCCCAGCGCTGCGGCAAGCAGGATCGCGCCCAGGAACAGGAGGATCCAGTCGCGCAGGGCGCGCCGGTCGGTCGCGGGGTCGCGCTCGCGGATGATGTATCCCCAGTAGGTCTCGGTCACCGTCAGCGTCGCTGGCGCATCTGCGCCTTGTACCCGGGCGTCGCTCATCGCGTTCATCGCCTTACCCCGTCTACGCACTCCCCCATCAAGCGCGCAGAAGGTGTCCAGATTTTGACCGACAGATATCATTTTCCGGGCCAGGACGGGGGGCGGGCGAAGGTCCGGCCGGCGTCGGCGCGGGGGCCGCGCCACGGGTTGCATCGCCGCGCAGGCCGTGTATAAGGCCCCGTCCTTCCGCTGATCCTTGGATCGGCGCGCCCTCTCGTGGACGGGAAGCGGAAGGTGAAACGCCCGTCCTATGAAGCGCGCCCTGATAGAAGTGGAGTGCACATGCCGCTTTACGAGCATGTCTTTATCTCGCGCCAGGATCTTTCCAACGCGCAGGCCGAAGGGCTCATCGAACATTTCGGCACCGTCCTCGCGGACAACGGCGGCAAGGTCGTCGAGAGCGAGTACTGGGGCGTCAAGACGATGGCCTACAAGATCAACAAGAACCGCAAGGGCCACTACGCCTACCTCAAGACCGATTCTCCCGCGCCGGCCGTGCAGGAGATGGAGCGTCTGATGCGTCTGCACGAGGACGTCATGCGCGTTCTCACCGTCAAGGTCGACGCGCACGAGGAAGGCCCCTCGGCGCAGATGCGCCGGTCCGACGACCGTGATCGCGGCGATCGTGGTGACCGCGGAGATCGCGGCGACCGGGGTGACCGGGGTGATCGTGGAGACCGGGGTGATCGCGGCGACCGGGGTGACCGGGGCGACCGCGGCGACCGTCGGCGCTGAGATAGGGAAAGGAACATAAACCATGGCAGCCAAACCGTTTTTCCGCCGCCGCAAGGTGTGTCCGTTCTCGGGCGATAACGCGCCGAAGATCGACTACAAGGACACGCGCCTTCTGCAGCGCTACATCTCCGAGCGTGGCAAGATCGTGCCGTCGCGCATCACCGCCGTTTCGGCCAAGAAGCAGCGTGAACTCGCGCGCGCCATCAAGCGCGCCCGGTTCCTCGCTCTGCTTCCCTACGCCGTGAAGTAAGGAGACCGACATGCAGGTCATTCTACTCGAACGTGTCGCCAAGCTTGGCCAGATGGGCGATGTCGTGAACGTCAAGGACGGCTACGCGCGCAACTACCTTCTGCCCCAGCGCAAGGCGCTTTGGGCGTCGGAGGCCAACATCAAGGCCTTCGAATCGCAGAAGTCGCAGCTTGAAGCCCGCAACCTCGAAACCCGCAAGGAGGCCGAGGCCCTGGCCGCGACCCTCGACGGGCAACGCTTCGTCGTGATTCGCTCGGCCTCGGACGCCGGCGCGCTGTATGGCTCGGTCACGACCCGTGACGCCGCCGACGCCGCCGAGGCCGCGGGCTTCACGATCGACCGCCGGCAGATCAACATGCTGCGGCCGATCAAGGAACTGGGCCTTCACGCGCTGGGTGTCACGCTTCACCCCGAGGTCGAGGTCGAGATCATCCTCAACATCGCCCGCAGCGAGGAAGAGGCCGCCCTTCAGGCCGCCGGCAAATCCATTCAGGAGCTTGCCGCCGAGGAAGAGGCCGCGGCCGAGTTCGAGATCGCCGAGCTGTTCGACGATATCGGCGCGGCCGGTCAGGATGACGATCGCGCCCCCGCGGACGACCGCGACGACCGCTGATCGCACCGAACCGTTCAGGACCACGACGGGCCGCCTCGACCGAGGCGGCCCGTTTTCGTTCCTGCGGTCAGGGTCCGGGTGTCGCCGCCGGCCACTGCCGGAAGAAACGCCCGCAAATCTTTGAGTGAAAAATGAAAAGGCGGCCCAAGGGGGCCGCCTTCGTGATCTCTTGCGAACGCTGCGCGTGGGCCGGCGTCAGGCGTCGTCCAGCGCTTCGACGGCCTTTTGCAGCGCGTCCTTCGTCACCGTCTTCTCGGTCACCTTGGCAAGGCCGAAGACGTGGTCGACGACCTTGTCCTCGAAGATCGGCGCCTGAAGCTGCTGACGCATCTGGGGGTTCTTCTGGACGAATTCGAAGAACTGGCGCTCCTGCCCGGGATATTGCCGGGCCTGGGTCAGCACCGCCTGGGTCAGCTCGGCGTCGGTCACGGTGATCTCTTCCTTGCGGCCCAACTCGGCCAGAAGCAGGCCAAGGCGCACGCGGCGCTCGGCAAGCTTCTTGTGCTCGTCCGTGGGTTCGATCGTGTCGTGATCGTGGCCGTGGTGGTCGGGATTCTCTTCGTGCCACAGCTGGTGGGCGATCTGGCTGGCCTCGGCTTCGACCAGGGTAGGCGGAAGCTCGAAGGACACCGCCTTGTCGAGGGCGTCAAGCAACGCGCGCTTCATCACCGCACGCGCGGCGCCCGCGTATTCCTGTCCCAGACGCTCGGCGATCTGGGTCTTGAGCGTGGCCAGATCCTCGACCCCGTAGCGCTTGGCCAGCTCGTCGTCGATCGCCGCCGCCGCCGGGGCCTTCACGGCCTTCACGGTGCAGGCGAAGACGGCGTCCTTGCCGGCAAGATGCGCGGCGCCGTATTCGGCGGGGAAGGTCACCTTGACCTCGACCTCGTCGCCGGCCTTCACACCGGCCAGTTGCTCCTCGAAGCCGGGGATGAAGCTGCCCGAGCCAAGAACAAGTGGATAGTCCTCGGCCGCGCCGCCGTCGAATTCCTCACCGTCGATCGAGCCCTTGAAGTCGATCACGACCTGGTCGCCGTCCTTCGCCTTCGAGCCCTTCTTGCGGTCCTCGAAGGTCTGCGCGTTTTCGGCCAGGTTCTTCAGCGCCTCGTCGATCGCCGCCTCGTCGGCCTCGACCACCAGTTTCTGAAGCTTGATCTTGGCGAAATCGACCTCGGGGATCTCGGGCAGCGCCTCGTAGGTCATCGTGACCTCGATGTCGTCGCCTTCCTTCCAATTCTCGTTGGTCATCTTCACTTCGGGCTGCAGCGCCGGACGGTCTCCGCTGTCCTCGAAATGGCGGTTCATCGCGCCGTCGATCGTTTCCTGCATGGCCTCGCCCAGAAGGCGCTGGCCATACTGCTTCTTCAGAAGCGGCAGCGGCACCTTGCCCTTGCGGAAGCCCTTCATGGCGATCTCGGGCTGCGCCTCGGTCAGCTTCTCGGTGACCTTCGCGTCAAGCTCGGCCGCCGAGACCGTGATCTGGTAGCCGCGTTTCAGCCCGTCCTTCAGCGTTTCAGTGACCTGCATCGTGTCCGTCGTCCTTTTCCTGTCTGGTGCGGGTGGAGGGACTTGAACCCCCACGCCTTGCGGCGCCAGAACCTAAATCTGGTGCGTCTGCCAATTTCGCCACACCCGCGAACCTGCGAAGGCGGCCCAAGGCGCCTGCGTATCGGCGCCGCCCTCGAAATCCGCGCCCTTCTAGCAAAGGCCATAGGGGGATGCGAGGGCAAAAAGACGCCGCTTTTCCGCGTTAACGCCATCGCAGTCACCTGCTATGTAGGACAGGCGAAACGGAACGGGACGGCGCCGCATGGCCTATACCATCTGGATGCTGGAGAAGGTCAACATCGCCGTCTCCGGCGGCGGATCGCTCGACGGCATCACGCAGGGTGACGGCTCGCACCTGCCCGGCCGCACGATCACGCTTCTGTCGAACGACTGGATCGAGACGCAGATCGCCGACAACGACCCGAACTTCGACGACAACGACACAAGCCAGCGCCTTCAGGGGGCGCAGACGATCAATGGCGTGCTTTACCCCAACAACACGATCGTCGAGGCCGAGTACCTGATCACCCTGCGCGACCCGTCGACGGGGATCACCTATCGGGCCATCGGCTACAACGTGAACAATTCGAGCCCGGCCTATGCCACGATCGAGGGGCTGGCCTTCGTCGGGGGTCAGGGCGGGTTTCCGCCCGTCGGCGTTCCGCTGGTCGTCGTCTCGGCAAGCGAGGGTCCGGGCAGCAGCGGCATTCCGGCGATCAACGCGGGCAACGTGGCCTTCCCGATCTGCTTCGGCGCCGGCACCTGCATCGCCACGCCTGCGGGCGATCGCCGGGTCGAGACGCTGCGCCCCGGCGATGCGGTGCTGACGCGCGACCACGGCGCGCAGATCCTGCGCTGGGTCGGCGTCACCCGCGTCGACGCGGACCGCCTGGCGGCCGCGCCGGCGTTTCGCCCCGTGCGCATCCGGCAGGATGCCTTCGGCGCCGGCGCGCCGGCACGCGACACGCTTCTGTCCCAGCAGCACCGCCTGCTGATGACGGGCTGGCGGGCCGAGTTGCTGTTCGGCGAGGGCGAGGTGCTGGTGGCCGCGCGCCACCTGGTGGACGGCGGCGGCGTCAAGATCGCCTGCGACGTGACGTCGGTGATCTATGTCCACCTGATGTTCGACGACCACGAGGTGGTCTTCGCAAACGGGCTCGAGGCGGAAAGCTTTCGTCCCGGGCCGGCCGCGATCGACGGCCTCGACGCCGCGCTTCGCGACGAGATCCTTGCGCTGTTCCCCGACTTGGCCGAGGCCGACGCGATGCGTCCGGCGCGCGCCCTGCTGCGCGGCTGGGAAGGGGCGATGCTTCAGCCCTGAAGCCCCAGCGCGCGAAAGACCGCGGGAAGGGCCTCGGGTAGGTCCTCGGCGATGAGGCCGGGCCCGAAGGCGCGGGCCGCCTCGACGTGCAGCCAGGCGGCGGTGCCGGCGGCCTCGTGCGGGGCCAGCCCGCGCGCGAGCAGCCCGGCCACGAGCCCCGCCAGCACGTCGCCCGACCCTGCGGTCGCCAGCCAGGGCGCGCCGCGGTCGCCGCGCGCATCGCTGATCCATGCCCGGCCGTCCGCGGCCGCGATGACCGTTTCGGCGCCCTTGAAGAGCACCGTGCATCCGGCGCGCGCGGCCGCCTCGCGCGTGGCGGCGACCTTGGACATGGCCCCCGCCTCCAGTCCGGCCGCAAGATCGGGGAACAGCCGGCGAAACTCGCCGCCGTGGGGGGTCAGCACGCAGTCTTCGTGCAGTTGCGCGAACAGCGTCTCGGGGGCGTCGGCGAAGGCCGTCAGGGCATCGGCGTCAAGAACGCAGGCCCGTTCCGCGCCAAGGCAGGCGGTGACCTGCGCCAGCGTCTCGTCCCCCGTGCCAAGGCCCGGCCCAAGGCAAAGCGCGGTGATCCGCGGATCGGCCAGTTCCTCGACCAGGTCGTCCATGTCCGCGACCCCGCGCAGCATCACCGCGTCAAGCCGCGCCGCGTTTTCCGCCAGCGCGGCCACGGGGCAGACGACGGTCACAAGCCCCGCCCCCACCCGAAGTGCCGCCCGCGCGGCAAGGCGCGCCGCCCCGCCCCGGCCCGGACCGCCCGCCAGGACAAGGGCGTGGCCGTAGTCGTACTTGTGCGCCTCGGGCCGCTTGGCCAGACGGTCGCGCAGGGCGGGGCCGCCCTCGATCACGCGTGCCTCAGACTTCATCATCGTCGCCCCCCGCCGCGCCGTCCCAGGGCGCAAGGCCGATGTCGGCGACGACGACCTTGCCGCAGCGCGCCGGCCCCTCGCCGGCCAGGTGTCCGCGCTTCAGGCGGTGAAACGTGACCGTCAGATGCGCCGCCGCCGCGCCCTGTCCGCCGCCCTGGGGCGTCAGCACCCGGCCCGTATCGGCATCGAGCCCCGAGGGCAGGTCGACCGCGACGACCTTCGGCGTCCCCGCCGCCCCGTCCAGCAGCACCGCATCGGCCAGGCTCGACAGCACGTCGCCCAGATCGTCAAGCGGACGCGCAAGGCCGGTGCCGAACAGGGCATCGACCACGAGGTCGCAGTCCCAGCGTCGCCGCACCTCGAACTCGGACAGCGGGTGCACCGGCCCAAGCGCCGCCCAGAGGGCGTGGTTGGCCTTCGCGTCGGGCGGCAGGCGTGCGGGGTCGCCCAGCAGATAGACGTCGACCGTCCAGCCGCGCCCGGCCAGAAGCCGCGCGACGACGAAGCCGTCGCCGCCATTGTTGCCCGGCCCGCAGAAGACAAGCGCCCGGCGCGGAGCGCGCGCCAGCGCGGGCCAGGCGCCAAGGACGGCGTCGACCACGCCCTGCCCCGCACGCTCCATCAGGTCGCGCCCGGTCACCGCGCCGCTTTCGATGGCGGCCCTTTCGACGGCGCGCATCTGCGCGGCGGTCAACGGATCGGACATGTTCGGCCCCTTCTTCCAAATCTGCGCGGTTTCGCGCCGCATTGCACAATTTTTGTGCATACCGCGCGGAATCCTCCTTCGCCGCCCGGCCCCGCCAGCCTAGCGAATTGTCGCCGGTCGCGGGAAGTGGTCTCACCCCGAAGGACGCGCCATAGGGAGAAGATGCCATGAAGAAGGTCGAGGCGATCATCAAGCCGTTCAAGCTTGATGAGGTCAAGGAGGCGCTTCAGGAGATCGGCGTGCAGGGCCTGAGCGTGCTTGAAGTCAAGGGCTTCGGACGCCAGAAGGGCCACACTGAACTCTATCGTGGGGCCGAATACGTCGTGGACTTCCTGCCGAAGGTGAAGATCGAGGTCGTCCTGTCGGACGATCAGGTCGACGCGGCGATCGAGGCGATCGTCGATGCGGCGAAGACCGACAAGATCGGCGACGGCAAGATCTTCGTCACCCCCGTCGAGCAGGCGCTGCGCATCCGCACCGGCGAGACCGGCGAAGACGCGCTCTGACAGTCAAACAGACACTACATACCAGAAGGGAAGAAGGTCTCAGATGAGCAAATCAGACGTTCTCAAGACGATCAAGGACCAAGACGTCGAGTACGTCGACATCCGTTTCACCGACCCGCGCGGCAAGCTTCAGCATGTCACGGTCATGGCGGATCAGGTCGACGAGGATTTCCTGGACGACGGCTTCATGTTCGACGGCTCGTCGATCGCCGGCTGGAAGTCCATCGACCAGTCCGACATGAAACTGATGCCCGACACCGCGTCGGTCTATCTGGACCCGTTCTATGCCGAAAAGACGCTGGCGATCCACTGCACCGTGGTCGAGCCCGACACCGGCGAGCCCTATGACCGCGACCCGCGCGGCACCGCCGAGAAGGCCGAGGCCTATCTGAAGTCCAGCGGCATCGGCGACGCGGCCTATTTCGGCCCCGAGGCCGAATTCTTCATCTTCGACGATGTGCGTTACTCGGTGAAGATGAACAAGGTGTCCTACGAGGTCGACGCGATCGACGCCGCCTGGAACACCGACACCGAGTACGAGATGGGCAACATGGGCCACCGGCCCGGCGTCAAGGGCGGCTACTTCCCGGTTCCCCCGATCGACGACGCGCAGGACCTTCGCTCGGAAATGCTCTCGACGATGAAGCGCATCGGCATGAAGGTCGACAAGCACCACCACGAGGTCGCCTCGTGCCAGCACGAGCTTGGCCTGATCTTCGGCACGCTGACCAAGCAGGCCGACGAGATCCAGAAGTACAAGTACGTGATCCACAACGTGGCCCACGCCTATGGCAAGTCGGTGACGTTCATGCCCAAGCCCATCGCCGGCGACAACGGCACCGGGATGCACGTCAACATGTCGGTCTGGAAGGACGGCAAGCCGCTTTTTGCAGGCGACAAGTATGCCGACCTCTCGGACGAGGCGCTCTACTATATCGGCGGGATCCTGAAGCACGCCAAGGCGCTCAACGCCTTCACGAACCCCTCGACCAACTCGTACAAGCGCCTGATCCCGGGCTTCGAGGCCCCCGTGCTGCGCGCCTATTCGGCCCGCAACCGGTCGGGCTGCGTCCGCATTCCGTGGGCCGAAAGCCCGAAGGCCAAGCGCGTCGAGGCCCGCTTCCCCGATCCGTCGGCGAACCCCTACCTCGCGTTCTCGGCGCTGCTGATGGCCGGCCTCGACGGGATCCAGAACAAGATCCACCCCGGCGAAGCCATGGACAAGGACCTTTACGATCTTCCGCCCGAGGAACTCGAAGGCATCCCTACCGTCTGCGCGTCGCTGCGCGAAGCCATGGAAGAGCTCGAGGCCGACATGGACTTCCTGCTCAAGGGCGACGTCTTCACCAAGGACCAGATCGAGGGCTACATGGCGCTCAAGTGGGAAGAGATCTACGCCTACGAGCACACGCCGCACCCGATCGAATACAAGATGTACTACAGCTGCTGATCTCCTCCCTGGCAGCTTGTCTTGGGGCGCCCCTTCGGGCGCCCCTTTTTTGTCGGCAGGTCATGGTTCGGCGGGTCCCGGTTCGGCAGGCCCGGCGTCAGTCGCGCCGAGTCGCCCGGCGCCGCCGACCGGTTCAATCGCCGCCCGCCCCGGGCGCGGATGCGCGGAAGCCCGCCGGTTTTTGTCTCGCCATCTTCGACAATCCTCAGATGACGCCGCGACCGTCGCGCCTGGTGCATCAATGAACCGATGCGCTTCGGCTTCGGCCCAACTTTTTCCTCATTCGTCGGCCACCTTCGAGGGACGAGCAGCAAGGAACAAAAAACATGACACTGACAGATACCTTCATCCCCGAGGCGCCCCCCATGGCCCTGCCGACCCGGAAAGCCGCAGCAGACGCCCTTCGCCTGGCCGCCGCCAGGATGGGCCGGCATGCCCCCGCCGCAGCGGTCCGCCCGAAGCGGCCAGCCCGGCGCCGGGCACCCGCGCCGCTGTCGGCCGCCGAGCGCCTGCCTGCGCTTGCGCCCGCCGACGCGCCCGCCGCGCCCCGCCGCGCCTTCGTGGGGATCGAGATGCGGTCGGACGCGATCGTCGACGAAGAAACCCGCTTCGCGCATCGCGAGGAAACCAAGAGCGATGTCGCCAGGCTGACCGTCTATGCGCTGAACGCCACGCTCATGGTCATGGCCTTCCCCGTGGGGTTCGCGCTTTTGGTGTTCAACATCCTGGGCGGCGAGAACCTGCGCACCACGGCCCACGCCATCGCGCTGACCGGCCTTGCCATCGCGCTGTCGGCCGCCGCCGGCTCTGGAACGGCGATCTTCGGCATCATCTGAGGCGTCAGGGGCGCGTCCCGTCGTCGGGGCGCGCCACCGCATCCTCGCGCCGGACCACCACGGTGTGGATGCCAAAGGCGACCGCGCCACTTCGCGGCAATCTACGGATCGTCTGGAACTCGGACCGCACGTAGCCCGCGGGGCCTTCGTGCCGCAGGGGTGGGTCGTCCTCGCGCCGGGGCTGGAAGAGCGCCGGATCGTGGTAGGACAGAAGGTTAGCCCGCCACATTGGCCGACCGGCCTGCACCCCGTCGAACAGCCGCTGCACGCGCATCGCGATCGCCGGATCGTAAGAGGCGACAGGGCGGTGAATGCGCAGAAGCGGCCGCCCGATCTTTTCGGCAAGCGTCCAGCGCGCCGGAAAGCACAGCACGGCGGCGACAAGGACATGCTCGGCCCCTTCCCCGAGCCCCTTGCTGGCCCCCTCGCCGGCCCCCTTCCCGGGCTCCTCCCCGGGTTCCTCCGCGCCCCCCGGCTTCGCCAGCAGGCAGAAGTCCCCCTGCACAAGTCGCCCCACCGTCGCCAGCGGCGCCTCTGCGTCGACCCCGACAGTCACCCCGTCGGGACGGCGCACATGGTCCCGCCCCACCACGAAACCCTCACGCGTGGCAAGATCGTCCAGCACAAGCGCCATAAGTTCCCCGGCCGCCTCGCGGCCCTCGGGCAGACAGGCGAGCACGTCGCCGGGGCGTTCGGCCAGCAGGCGCTCGCGCTCGGCCATCTGGGCGGCATAGGCCTCGTCCACGCGCAGCCACCGGGCCGGATCAAGCGGCAGGACGCCGGGCAGCCGCGCGAGCCGCGGATCGGCGCGGGGA
This sequence comes from Saliniferula longa, assembly GCF_050789285.1. Taxonomy (NCBI): domain Bacteria; kingdom Pseudomonadati; phylum Pseudomonadota; class Alphaproteobacteria; order Rhodobacterales; family Roseobacteraceae; genus Saliniferula; species Saliniferula longa. The sequence goes on from NZ_JBOUVX010000003.1 coordinate 234,032, forward strand.
TCGACCGCAAGCGCAGTGTGCAGGATCGGGGCAGTCGGGCGGGTCAAGGGGGCGCGGCCTTGCGGAAGAACTCGACCGCCTGCCTAGCATCCCGGGCCGCGCGATCAAGCCCGCCGGGGGCGAGGGCCCGCTCGACGCGGCCCCCTGTGATCCCGCGGCGTCACGCCCTCTCACCAAGGCGTGACGCACTGACACGATGGGTTGCGGCAGGCCGCCGAGCGCCACATGCTTGGGGCCTGTCAGCCCGAACCGAAAGGCCGCACCATGGGCATGGATCGCATCACATTCGAAGGTCACGGCGGCGATACGCTGGCCGCGCGCCTCGACCTGCCCGAGGGGCCGCATCTCGCCACGGCGATCTTCGCGCATTGCTTCACCTGCTCGAAGGACCTGCATGCCGCGCGCCGGATCGCCGCGCGGCTTGCCTCGATGGGGATCGCAGTGCTGCGGTTCGACTTCACCGGCCTTGGGCATTCGGGCGGCGAATTCGCCAACACCACCTTCACCTCGAACGTGGACGACCTTGTCGCGGCCGCGGACTATCTGCGGGGCCACGGCATGGCGCCCGACCTTCTGATCGGCCATTCGCTGGGTGGGGCTGCGGTGCTGCGGGCGGCCGCGCGCATCCCGCAGGCAAAGGCGGTCGCGACCATCGGCGCGCCCTTCGATCCCGAGCATGTGACCCACAACTTCGGCGACGCGCTGGAAAAGATCCGCGCCGACGGGTCGGCCGAAGTGCGCCTGGGCGGTCGGCCGTTCCGGATCGGCCGCGCCTTCGTCGAGGACGTCGCCGCCGAAAAGCTGGCCCCGGCCATCGCCGGGTTGAAACGCGCGCTTCTGGTGCTGCATGCGCCGCGCGACGCGGTCGTGGGCATCGACAACGCCACGCGCATCTTCCAGGCCGCGAAACACCCCAAGAGCTTCGTCACCCTCGACACCGCCGACCACCTCATCACCGACCCGCGCGACGCCGACTATGCCGCCGAGGTCATCGCCGCCTGGGCCGGACGCTATCTGCGGCTGGAAAGCCCCGCGCCGCCGCCCGGCGCGCCCGAAGGCGTGGTCAGGGTCAGCGAATCCGACCCCGACGGGTTTCTGCAGGACATCAGCGCGGGCCCCGATCACCACCTTCTTGCGGACGAGCCCGAAAGCTATGGCGGCACCGACCGCGGCCTGTCGCCCTATGGCTTTCTGGCGGCGGGCCTTGGCGCCTGCACCTCGATGACGATCCGGATGTATGCCCGCCGCAAGGGCTGGCCGCTGGCCCATGTCTCGGTCGACGTGACGCACGACAAGGTCCATGCCCAGGATGCCGGCCAGGCCAACGGCGGCGGCGGCGAAAAGATCGACCGCTTCACGCGCACCATCCGTCTTGAGGGCAAGCTGGACGACAGCCAGCGGGCGCGGCTTCTCGAGATCGCCGACCGCTGCCCCGTTCACCGGACGCTGGAAAGCGGCGCCCGGATCGAGACGCGCATGGAGACCCGGACCGACGGGGACTGAACTCGCCCCGGCCCGCTCTGGCCTGACTTGGCCCGCCTTGGCCCGACCTGCCAATGAAAAGGGCGCGGGAACTGGCCCCGCGCCCTGTTGGTGTTACGTCGCCGGGGTCAGCGGCGGGCGTCGCCCACCAGCTTCCACGCCGCCGGGATCAGAAGCGCGGCCAGCACCAGCTTCAGCGCGTCACCCAGCAGGAAGTTGGTCATGCCCCACTGAACGACCCAGGCCATGCCCTTTTCGGCCGCGAACAGATGCGCCATCCACGGCAGGCCCACCGCATAGATGATCGCGTTGCCGATCAGCAGCGCGCCGGCCATCGTGGCGACCGAGCGGTCCCAGCCGCGCTGGGCAAGGCAGCCCATGGCGACGGCCGCCAAAAGAAAGCCCAGAAGATAGCCGCCCGTCGGCCCCGCCATGTAGGCCAGACCCGAGGCGCCCTCGCCCGTGCCGGTGAAGACGTTCATGCCCAGCGCGCCCAACGCGAGATAGGCCAGAAGCGTCACCCCGCCCAGCCGCGCCCCATAGGCTGCGCCGATGGTGAGAACGGCGAAGGTCTGCATGGTGATCGGAACCGGCCACATCGGCACGCGGATCTTTGCCGCGATCGCCAGCGCAGCCACGCCCAGCGCCACCAGCACCATCTGCTTGACCAGCCGGGCGGCGCCCTCGGAGGGGCCGAAGATCTCGGTCAGAACGCGTCTGTCGGTCGCGGTGCTCATTGACGTGCCCATCGGCGGTTCACTCCTTGAAAACCCTGTCGGGCCCGTAATGCACCAGCCACCTGCGCCGCGCAAGAATCTTCGCCGCGCGCGCCCTTGTCGCCCCCTATGGCCCGCCCGTCAGGGCGCAGGGCTGTGCTGCGAGGTCATGACATAGTCCTTGCGCGGCCCGGTCACGCGCCAGACCGCCGTCCATTCGGGCCAGCGCGCGAAGTCATAGCGCACCTCATAGCGGTCGGGGGCGCACAGATGCGTGGCTTCTGGATCGGGCACGCCCATCGGAAAGGCGTGGAAGGGACGGCCATCTTCGAAGGAAATCGCGATCCAGCCTTTCTCGGCCCTCCAGAGGTATCGGCGCTCGGCCTGAAGGCCGTGCCCCGCGCCCTCGATCGTGAGCACGCCCGCCTCGTCGTGGATCAGCGTCTGGCCCGATCGGGTGAAGCGCGCCTCGCCCGTGAAGGCGCCGTTGCCCTGGCCCGAGGCATGGTCGATCCGCCGGTCGATGCGCCAGCGCCCCTCGAATGCCCAAAGCGATGCCGGAGCCCCCATGGCCGCTCTCCCGTCCTTGCCCGCCCTTGCCTGTCGATCCCTGTCCTTGCCGTCCACACGTCACGAGTCTAAGACGCCCCCGCGCGCTTCACAATTCCGGAAAGGCCGCCCGCCCATGATCCCCCGCTATTCCCGGCCCGAAATGGTGGCCATCTGGTCGCCCGAGACGAAGTTCCGCATCTGGTTCGAGATCGAGGCCCACGCCTGCGACGCAATGGCCGAGTTGGGCGTGATTCCGAAAGCGAACGCCGAAGCCGTCTGGCGCGCCCGCGACGTCGAATTCGACGTGGCCCGCATCGACGAGATCGAGTCCGTCACCAAGCACGACGTGATCGCCTTTCTCACCCACCTGTCGGAAATCGTGGGGGCCGACGAGGCGCGCTTCGTCCATCAGGGCATGACCTCGTCGGATGTGCTCGACACCACGCTCAACATCCAGCTTGCCCGCGCCGCCGACATCCTGCTGGCCGATCTCGACGCGCTTCTCGCGGCGCTCAAGCGCCGGGCGTTCGAGCACAAGGACACCGTCCGCATCGGCCGCAGCCACGGCATCCACGCCGAACCCACGACCATGGGCCTGACCTTCGCCCGCTTCTACGCCGAGATGACGCGCAACCGCGAACGCCTTGAAGCCGCGCGAAGGGAAATCGCCACCGGCGCCATTTCCGGGGCCGTCGGCACCTTCGCCAACATCGACCCGCGCGTGGAAGAGCACGTCTGCCGCAAGATGGGCCTGGTGCCCGAGCCGATCTCGACCCAGGTGATCCCGCGCGACCGCCATGCCATGTTCTTCGCCACCCTCGGCGTCATCGCCAGTTCGATCGAGAACGTCGCGATCGAGATCCGGCACATGCAGCGGACCGAGGTGCTGGAGGCCGAGGAATTCTTCTCGAAGGGGCAGAAGGGGTCGTCGGCGATGCCGCACAAGCGCAACCCGGTCCTGACCGAGAACCTGACCGGTCTTGCCCGGCTGGTGCGCGGCATGGTGACGCCGGCGCTGGAAAACGTGGCGCTCTGGCACGAGCGCGACATCTCGCATTCCTCGGTCGAACGGATGATCGGTCCCGACGCCACCGTGACCCTCGACTTCGCGCTGGCGCGGCTGACGGGCGTGATCGACAAGCTTGTGGTCTATCCCGAAAACATGATGCGGAACATGAACAAGTTCCGCGGACTGGTTCATTCGCAACGGGTTCTTCTGGCCCTGACCCAGGCCGGCGTCAGCCGCGAGGACGCCTATCGCCTCGTTCAGCGCAACGCCATGAAGGTCTGGGAGGACGGCAAGGACTTCCTGACCGAACTGAAGGCGGACCCCGAGGTGACCGCCGCGCTCAGCCCCGCCGAGATCGAAGAGAAGTTCGACCTTGGCTACCACACCAAGCACGTCGACACGATCTTCGCGCGGGTGTTCGGGGACGCCAGGTCCTAGGTCTTCTGCCCCGGCTTCTGCCCCTGCCGCTGAAGCTTGACCGGAATCGTGCGCGCCAGCCGCAGCAGATGCGCCATGAAGGGCTTCGACGCGTCCTCGGTCCGGATCGCGGCGTAAAGTCTGCGCGTGATGCCGGTCTCGGTCAGCGGCCGCGTCACGTAGTCCGAGGAATAGCGCACCTCGCGCACGACCCAGTCGGGCAGCACCGCGACCCCGCGGTTCGAGGCGACCAGAAGCAGGATCACCGCCGTCAGTTCGACCTGCCGGATCGCCCGCGGCTCGACCTTGGCGGGCGTCAGAAGCTGGCTGAAGACATCAAGGCGCGTCCGTTCCACCGGATAGGTGATCAGCGTCTCGTCCCGGAAATCCTCGGCCACGACGAAGGGTTTCGCGGCCAGCGGATGCTGCGAGGCGGCGACGAAGACCGGTTCGTAGTCGAAAAGCGGCGCGAACTCGACCGCGTCCAGCGTCTCGGGATCGGACGACACGACAAGGTCCACCTCTTCGCGCTGAAGCGCGGGCAGCGCGCCGAAGGCAAGGCCCGGGCGGATGTCGACGTCGACATCGGGCCAGGCCTTGCGGAATTCCTCGAGCACGGGGAAGAGCCATTCGAAACAGGCGTGGCATTCGATGGCGATGTGCAGCCGCCCCGACTTGCCCGATTGCAGGCCCTCGAACTCTTCTTCCAGGGCGTCGATCTCGGGCAGGATGCGTTCGGCCAAGCGCAAAAGCTTCATGCCCGCGGCCGACAGCTTGAGCGGCTTCGACCGGCGCACGAACAGCTCGACCCCCGCCTGTTCTTCCAGCCCCTTCACCTGGTGGCTCAGCGCCGACTGGGTGATGTTGAGCTGATCGGCCGCGCGCGCCAGACCGCCGGCCTCGTGAATGGCGCGGATCGTGCGAAGGTGGCGGAATTCGATATGCATATCGCGGATCGACTCATAATGGTGATGAGCATTATGAATTTGTCTCATTTCGCCGGACATGGGACAAGCGGCCATTCGCAACCGGAGTCCGCAATGCCCACGCCCCCCCGCCTCAGCTTCGAATTCTTCCCGCCGCAGTCGCTGGAAGCCTCGTTCCGGCTGTGGGACACCGTGCAGGCGCTGGCCCCGCTCCGGCCCGAGTTCGTGTCTGTCACCTATGGCGCGGGCGGCACGACGCGGCAGCTCACGCACGAGGCGGTGACGACGATCGGCGCGCATACCGGCCTGAATGTCGCGGCGCACCTGACCTGCGTCGGCGCGACGAAAGCCGAGACGATGGAGATCGCCCACCGCTATGCCGAGGCCGGCGTGACCGAGATCGTGGCCCTGCGCGGCGACCCGCCGAAGGGCGCGGGCGCGTTCCGCCCCCACCCGGACGGCTTCGCCGACAGCTGCGAGCTGATCGCCGCGCTGGCGGAGACGGGCAAGTTCACGATCCGCGTCGGCGCCTATCCCGACCCGCACCCCGAAGCGCCAAGCGCCAAGGCCGACATCGACTGGCTCAAGCGCAAGATCGATGCCGGCGCCTCCTCCGCGATCACCCAGTTCTTCTTCGAGGCCGAGACCTTCTTCCGCTTCCGCGACGCCTGCGTCGCGGCCGGCATCGACGCGCCGATCCTTCCCGGCATCCTGCCGATCGAGAACTGGACCGGCGTGCGCCGCTTCGCCGAACGCTGCGGCGCCCATGTGCCCGCCTGGCTGGACGAGGCCTTCGCCGCGGCCGACCGCGACGGGCGGGCCGAGCTTCTGGCGACCGCGCTGTGCACCGAGTTGTGTTCCGATCTGATCGACGGCGGGGTCGAGCACCTGCATTTCTACACGCTCAACAAGCCGCACCTCACACGCGACGTGGCCCGCGCGCTGGGCGTCCTGCCCGAGATCGCGCTCGAGCACGTGGCCTGACCCGCGCCCTGACCCTCAGTCCGGCAGGACCCGCGTGACGGCCCCCGTCCGCGCCGGATCGCGCCCCAACATCGACCGGCGGCAGATCCAGACCGTGGCAAGCGCCGCGGCGACGAAGACCCAGGTGTCGTAGGGCTGCGCGTCGGGCCAGAGTGGATTGTTCATCTGGAAGTGGAACAGCCCTGCGATCAGCAGGCTGCCCCGCGCGGCGTTGAACATGGCCGTGAGGATCACGCTGATCGCGGTGGTTCCCACGACAAAGGGCAGAAAGCCCCAGGCCGCCTGCGGGGTTCCCGACAGAAGAAAGGCCGGCATGTGCCACAGGCCCCAGACCGCGCCGACGGCTAGACCCGCCCAGACCGGGGCCATGCGCCGTTGCAGAACCGGCAGCATCAGCCCGCGCCAGCCCAGTTCCTCGACCGGGCCGAGGACCAGCATGAAGGCGATCGCGCCCAGAAGCGCGCCCGCGCCATCGAAGGACACCGTCGGCGGCCAGAGCGTGCCTTTCATCGCGGCGCCAATGGCGAAGACCACCGGAATCCCCAGGATCAGGACGGCCCACCAGACCGCCGGCATCCGCCACAGCAGGATGCGCGACAGGAACCGCCGCAGGCCGGACCCGCCCGCCCGGCGCCACACCAGAAAAAGTGCTGCGATCGCAGGGGCATAGACGGCAAGTATGAACAGGGGATGATGCCCGCTCGGCGCGCCGAGAAGCGCCGTGATCGGTCTGGGAAACAGGGCGAAAAGGGCGAAGACCCCCCAGGCGATCCCGAAGCTCAGGCCGAGGAACGGCACGAGCGACGAATCAGAGAGGTCCTGCTGCCCGTCGTCAGCGTGGGGTGCGTTCATCGATCTGCCTTTCCTGATCCCGAGGGTGGCAGGATAGCAGTCGCCGCGCCCGTTCGACTTGACCTCGGTCAACGCGCTGTTCGGGGCGGGCTCAGCCCGCCTGTTCGACCGTCACCACCCGAAGATCGCCGTAGCCGTTGAACCGCGTCAGCGTCGCGGTCGAATAGGCGCCCATGCCATGGACCAGCAGGTAGTCGCCCTCGACGATGTCGGCGGGCAGCGGCACCTCGCCCGGCAGCCGGTCAAGGCTGTCGCAGGTCGGGCCGAAGACGATGCGGGGGCGCAGCGGGCCCTGGCGCGGCCGGCCCTGCGCGTCGACAATCGATAGGCGGTCGGTCATGCCCATCACCGGCATCTCGGCCAGACCGCCATAGATCCCGTCATTGAGGAAGACCGTGCCGTCGCGGCGGACCGCCTTGACGCGCGTGGCCAGCGTCATGCAGTCGGCGACCATCGCCCGCCCGGGCTCGCAGACCAGCGCCGGGGCGTCGGGGCCGAAGGCGCGACGGGTGGCGTCGGCAATGGTGGCGAAAGCGGCCTTGATGTCGGGGCCCGCGCCCACGCGGCGCGCCGCGAAGCCGCCGCCCACGTTGAGCCGGCCGATCCTGACGCCTGCGTCGCGCGCGACGGCGGCCGCGGCTTCGATATAGGCGCGCCAGGCCTCGGGGTCGGCGCACTGGGTGCCGGGGTGGAAGGTGATCGCGGGGGAATAGCCGGCCGCGACGATGGCGCGAAGAAGGTCCGCGCAGGCCGCGGGATCGGCGCCGAACTTGGCGCCGAAGTCATAGGCCCCGCCCTTGACCGGCAGGCGCAGACGGGCCGAGACCTCGGTGCCGCGCGGCAGCCCGCCCTGGGCGAGTTTCGCGAGTTCGGTTTCGCAGTCGACCGAGCAGCTGGCGACGCCGATCGCCACGGCTTCGGCGATCTCGGCGCGCGAGCGGACGGGGTTGTTGTAGTGCAGCACGGCGCCCGGCAGCACGTCGCGGACGCGCCGCATCTCGTCGGGCGAGGCCACGTCGAAGGCGGTCATGCCGGCGGCGACGAGGTTCTCGATCACCATGCGCGCGTCGTTGGCCTTGACGGCATAGGTCACGAGGCCCGGAAAGCCGTCGCGGAACCGCCGGAAGGTCGCCTGCAGCACGGCCGGCGAGAAACACAGAAGCGGCTGGTCGGGCGTCTCGGCCCGCAGGGCTTCGGCGGGGCTTGGCCAGAGGGCGGGTTGGCGGCTCATCCTGGGGGTCCTTGTGCCTGTTCGCCCCTACAGGATGCCGTGCAACCTTGCGTATTTGCACTGGCGATCTGACGGATTGCCGTATATTTTCAGCCATCATGACCGATCAACGCTACACTCCGGACGATCTTGACCGCAGGCTGCTGGCCGAACTGTCGGGCGACGCGCGGCTTCCCGTCGCGACGCTCGCCCATCGGCTGGGCATCGCGCGGTCGACGGCGCAGGCGCGGCTCGAACGGCTGGAACGCACGGGCGTCATCGCGGGCTATACCTTGCGCCTTGGCGCTGCCGCCGCGGCCGGGACGATCCGGGCGACCGTGCTTCTGCAGGTCGAGCCGCGCGCCAACGCCACCGTCCTGCAGCGACTGAAGGCCCTGCCGCAGGTCCGCCGCGCGCATTCGACGAGCGGGCGTTTCGACCTGGCGCTGGTCGTGGCCGCGGGGTCGACCGAAGAGCTTGACCGCGCACTTGACGCCATCGGCGCGGTGCCCGGCGTGACCGACAGCGAAAGCCTGATCCACCTGTCGACGAAGATCGACCGGGGAAGCTGACAGGCCGGCCTGCGGCGCGGCCGAAAGCCGTGGCGGGGGGCTGTCTGCCCCCCGGGTCCGCCTGCGGCGGCCCTCCCCACGAAGATATTTGATCCAAGAAGAACGGCCCCGGGCGCGTTTCCCCGGTTTTCCTTCGCCCGCCGCTTCGCTAAACGAGGCGCGGAACATCAGGATGCCGACGCCATGACGATGGACAAGACTTTCGACGCCGCCGGGGCCGAGCCGCGGATCTATGCCGCCTGGGAGGGCGCGGGCGCCTTCCGCGCCGGGGCCAATGCCCGCCGGCCCGAGACCTTCTGCATCATGATCCCGCCGCCGAACGTGACCGGCAGCCTGCACATGGGGCATGCCTTCAACAACACGCTGCAGGACATCCTGACGCGCTGGCACCGGTTGCGCGGGTTCGACACGCTCTGGCAGCCGGGCACCGACCATGCCGGGATCGCGACGCAGATGGTGGTTGAGCGCGAACTGGCCAAGGAAGGCAACATCACCCGCCGCGAGATGGGGCGCGAGGCCTTCGTGGCCCGCGTCTGGCAGCAGAAGGTGAAGAGCCGCGACAACATCAAGAACCAGCTCAAGCGGCTTGGCGCCTCATGCGACTGGGACCGCGAGGCCTTCACCATGTCTGGCGCCCCCGGCGCGCCGGCGGGCGAAGAGGGCAACTTCCACGACGCCGTCATCCGCGTCTTCGTCGAGATGTACGAAAAGGGCTTCATCTATCGCGGCAAGCGGCTGGTGAACTGGGACCCGCATTTCGAGACCGCGATCTCGGACCTCGAGGTCGAGCAGGTAGAGGTCGACGGCCACATGTGGCGCCTGCGCTATCCGCTGGAGGGTGGCGAGACCTACGAGCATCCGATCGAGTTCGACGAGGACGGCAACGTCACCGCGACCGAGACGCGCGATTACCTGACGGTCGCCACCACGCGGCCCGAGACGATGCTGGGCGACACCGGCATCGCCGTGCACCCCGACGATCGGCGCTATGCGCATCTGGTGGGCAAGACGGTGCGGCTGCCGCTGGTGGGGCGGTCGATCCCGATCGTCGCCGACGCCTATGCCGACCCCGAGAAGGGCACGGGCGCGGTCAAGATCACGCCGGCCCACGACTTCAACGACTGGGGCGTGGGCGAACGCGCGGGCCTGCGCGCGATCAACGTGATGACGACCCGCGCGGCGATGTTCCTGCGGGAAAACAGCGACTTCGCGGACGGCGCGGATGCTGACGGGGTGGCGCGGCTGATCGAGGCGCTCGATGGCCTCGACCGCTATGAGGCGCGCGACTGGATCGTGCGGGTGGCCGAGGAGGAGGGCTGGCTCGACGGGATCGACGCCGACCGCCACATGGTGCCGCATGGCGACCGCTCGAAGGTCGCGATCGAGCCGTATCTCACCGACCAGTGGTTCGTGGACACCGCGAAGATCGTCGGACCCGCGCTTGACGCGGTGCGCGACGGCCGCACGAAGATCCTGCCGGAACAGCATGAAAAAGTGTACTTTCACTGGCTTGAGAACATCGAGCCCTGGTGCATTTCGCGCCAGCTTTGGTGGGGGCATCAGATTCCGGTGTGGTATGGGCCGGACGGCGCGCATTTCTGCGCCGCGACCCGCGACGGCGCCTATGACAAGGCCATTGCGCATTACGATGCGGCGGGCGAGGCGATCATCGCAGACGAGCTGCGTCAGGCCAAGGGCATGACCGATGCCGCGATCGAGGCCGCCCGCACCGACCTTGCGCGGCTTGCGCGCGACGCCGACGTCCTCGACACCTGGTTCTCGTCGGGGCTCTGGCCCATCGGCACCCTCGGCTGGCCCGAGGACACCGAGGAACTGCGGAAATACTTCCCGACCGACGTCCTTGTCACCGGCTTCGACATCATCTTCTTCTGGGTCGCCCGGATGATGATGATGCAGCTTGCCGTGGTGGACCAGGTTCCGTTCCACACCGTCTATGTCCATGCCCTTGTCCGCGACGAGAAGGGCAAGAAGATGTCGAAGTCGCTGGGCAACGTGCTCGACCCGCTGGACCTTGTGGACGAGTTCGGGGCGGACGCGGTGCGTTTCACGCTGGCCTCGATGGCGGCGATGGGGCGTGACCTGAAGCTGTCGACGCAACGGATTGCCGGATATCGGAATTTCGGCACGAAGCTGTGGAACGCCGCGCGCTTTGCCGAGATGAACGGCGTCTTCGAGGCGGCGCGGCCGGAAGGCGTTCCCGTGGCCACCGCCACCGTCAACCGCTGGATCCTGGGCGAGACGGCGAAGGTGCGCGAGGAGGTTGACGCGGCGCTTGGCGCCTATCGCTTCAACGACGCGGCCGGCGCGCTTTACGGCTTTGTCTGGGGCACGGTCTGCGACTGGTATGTCGAGTTCTCGAAGCCGCTCTTCGGATCGCAGGACGACGCCCTGATCGCCGAGACCCGCGCCGTCATGGGCTGGGTGCTTGACCAGTGCCTGATCCTTCTGCACCCCTTCATGCCCTTCGTCACCGAAGAGATCTGGGCACTATCGGGAACCCGCGCCAAGATGCTTGTCCATGCCGACTGGCCCGATCACGCGGCCGCCGACCTTGTCGACGCCGCGGCCTCGGCCGAGATGGGCTGGGCCATCAGCGTGATCGAGGGCGTGCGCTCGGCCCGGGCGCAGTTGCGGGTGCCGGCCGGGCTTTACGTGCCGATGCTGCACACCGGCCTGTCCGAGGCCGCCCGGGGCGCCTGGGACCGCAACGAGACGCTGATCACGCGGCTTGCCCGCATCGAAAGCCTGAAGGCCACCGACGTCATGCCGAAGGGCACGCTGACGGTGGCGACCGAAGGCGCGACCTTCGGCATCCCTCTCGAGGGCCTGATCGACATCGCGGCCGAGAAGGACCGGCTGGCGAAGGCGCTGGAGAAGCTGGGCAAGGAGTTGGGCGGGCTGCGCGGGCGCCTGTCGAACCCGAAGTTCGTCGAAAGCGCGCCCGAGGACATCGTCGACGAAACGCGCGAGGCGCTGGCCGCGAAGGAAGAGGAAGAGGCGCAGTTGCGCCAGGCCCTTGACCGCCTGGCCGAAGTGGCCTGAGCGGGGGGAGGCCGCGTGGGCGGGCGCCTTCGATACGTGACGGGCGACGCGACCGCGCCCGAGGGCCGGCCGGCGGTCATCGCGCATGTGTGCAACGACGTGGGCGGCTGGGGCGCGGGGTTCGTGCTGGCGCTGTCGCGCCGCTGGGACGCGCCCGAGCGCGCCTATCGCGACTGGCATGCCTCGGGCGACGGGTTCGAGCTTGGCGCGGTGCAACTGGTCACGGTCGCGCCCGGGCTGCAGGTCGCCAACATGATCGCCCAGCACGACATCCGGGCGCGGAACGGCATTCCGCCGATCCGCTATGAAGCGCTGCACCGGGCGCTCGAGGCGCTGGATGCGCAGGCCGATCCGGCGGCGGCGATCCACATGCCGCGCATCGGCTGCGGTCTGGCGGGCGGCACCTGGGACGAGGTCGAGGCGATCCTTGACGAAACGCTGGTCGCGGCGGGGCGCGAGGTCGTGGTGCACGATCTGCCCTGACCGGCGACCCGGCCGATCGTCCTGCCCCCTTGCGCGGGACCGGCCCCCTCGCCTATCGCTTGTCGCCATGACCGGCCCCCGACTGACGCCCCTTGCCGACAGCCTGCCCGCCACCGTGCCCTTCGTCGGCCCCGAGGCGCAGGAGCGCGCGCGCGGGCGGCCCTTCGTGGCGCGGATCGGGGCGAACGAAAGCGCCTTCGGCCCAAGCCCCGCCGCCGTCGCGGCCATGCAGGCGGCGGCGCGCGAGGTCTGGATGTACGGCGACCCCGAAAGCCATGACCTGCGCGTGGCGATCGCCGCCCACCATGGTGTGGCGCCCGCGAACGTGATGATCGGCGAAGGGATCGACGGGCTTCTGGGTTTTCTGGTGCGGCTTCTGGTGGCTCCGGGCGACGCGGTCGTCACCTCGGAGGGCGCCTATCCGACCTTCAACTACCATGTCGCGGGCTACGGCGGGACGCTGCACAAGGTGCCCTATCGCGACGACCGCGAAGACCCGCAGGCGCTGGTCGCCAAGGCGGCCGAGGTGGGCGCGACGCTGATCTATCTGGCCAATCCCGACAACCCCATGGGCACCTGGCACGACGCGGCGACGATCGAGGCCGCCCTCGAGGCGCTGCCCGAGGGCGCGCTTCTGGTGCTGGACGAGGCCTACGGTGATTTCGCGCCCCCGGGCGCTCTGCCACCCGTTCGGGCCGGGGACGCGCGGGTGATCCGGATGCGCACCTTCTCGAAAGCCTACGGGATGGCCGGGGCGCGCGTGGGATACGCGCTGGGGCATCCCGATCTCATCGACGCCTTCAACCGTGTCCGCAATCATTTCGGGATGTGCCGGATCAGCCAGGCAGGCGCGCTGGCGGCGCTGGCCGATCAGGACTGGCTGGCCCATGTCGTGGCGCGCGTCGCGGACGCCCGCGCCCGCATCGCTGCGATCGCCGCCGGGAACGGGCTGACCTCGCTGCCCTCGGCCACGAATTTCGTGGCCGTCGACTGCGGCGGCGACGGCGCCTTCGCGCGCGCCGTGCTCGACGCGCTGGTCGCGCGCGGCATCTTCGTGCGCATGCCCTTCGCCGCGCCCCAGAACCGCTGCATCCGCGTGGGCTGCGGCACCGACGCGGACCTTGACGCCTTTGCCGCGGCACTTCCCGCGGCCCTGGCCGAGGCGCGTGCGGCGCGCTCACGCTGACGTGACTTGCCCTCCTGCGGGGGAGGGCTGTTTTTCAACGGCGTCAATGACTTCCAGAGGACCGAACATGCCCCGACTTCGTGCGATCCTGCTTGCCGCCCCGCTTCTGCTGGCCGCCCCCCTTTGGGCGCAATCGGGCGATGAACATCACCAGGGCCATGGCGCCCACGACCAGATGAGCGGGGTGCCCCTTGCCGCCGACTGGGCGGCGATCAACGACAGGATGCATGCCGGCATGGCGATCGAACTGACCGGCGATCCCGACGTCGACTTCGTGCGCGGCATGATCCCGCACCACGAAGGCGCGACCGAGATGGCGCGGCTGGTGCTCGAGCACGGCAGCGATCCCGAAGTGCGCAAGCTGGCCGAGGACGTGATCGCCGCGCAGGAGGCTGAAATCGCCTGGATGCGCGCCTGGCTGGCCGAACGCGGCTACTGAACGCCGCCCCGGTTCCCGGGTGAGTGATCCGGCAGGGCGACTGACCTCGTATCTTCTGCAGAACGAGGCGCGGCCACCACGGCCCGCCCGGCACAGCAGGGACGACAGATGGCGCCGCGCGACCCCCTTTTCCTTTTCGGACTGTCCCTTGCCGTCGTGGTTGACGTGCTTCTGGTCTATATCGTCTTCGGCCTGCCCGGCGTGGTGATAGGCGCGCTGATCTGCCACCTTCTTGTTGGCCGGATCGAACGCCGCCGGCGCGAAACACTGCCGGCCTCCGCCGACGCGGCGTTCGGGCGCGGCCGCTAGGCGCGCGCCAGAACCCCTGCCGCCGCGCCCAGACCGCCCGGCGCGAAGCGCAGGCCGCAGGCCACCATCCCCGCCTCGATAGCGCCCAGCGCGCCCATGATCATGTGGGCGTTCACATGTCCCATGTGGCCCACGCGGAAGAAGTGGTGCCACGCGGGATCGCCCCTTTCTGCCATGCCAAGGCCGATCCCCAGCGTCAGCCCCGCCTTCTCTTCGACCCAGGTGCGCAGCGCCGTGCCCTCGGGGCCGCCCGCGCGCACCGACGTGACGGCATGGCTGCGCAGGGCCGGATCGGCGATGTTGAGCTGGATCGGCCCCTCCTGCCCCCAGGTCTCGAACGCCGCCCAGACCGCCTGCGCGATCACGGCGTGACGCCGCCAGACGGCGTCGAGCCCCTCTTCGCCGATCATGTCGAGTGCGGCGCGCAGACCATAGAGGTGATGCGTGGGCGCCGTGCCGTCGAAGTACTGGTAGAACTCGGACGGGTCGCTGCGCGGACGCCAGTCCCAGTAGTGGGTGACGCAGCGCGCGGTTTCGCGCGCTGCATCGGCCTTGTCGCTGTAGAACACGAACCCAAGTCCTGGCGGGGTCATCAGCCCCTTCTGGCAGGCGGCGACCATCACGTCGACGCCCCAGTCGTCCATCTCGAAGGCGTCGCAGGCCAGGCAGGCGATGCAGTCGACCATCAAGAGCGCAGGGTGATCCAGATCATCCAGAACGCCGCGCAATCCCTTGATATCGTTTCGAACGCTGGTCGAGGTGTCGACCTGAACCAGCATCACCGCCTTGTAGGCATGGGCCCGGTCGGCGGCCAGCGCTTCGGCCACCCGGGCCAGGTCCACAGGCGCGCGCTTGCCGAAATCGATCACCTCGATCCCAACGCCCATGCGCCGGGCGATCTCGGCCCAGCCATGGGCGAAGCGGCCGGTGGCCAGCACCAGCGCCCGGTCGCCGGGCGAAAAGACGTTCGCCACCGCCGCCTCCCAGGCGCCGTGGCCGTTGGCGATATAGATCGCGGCGTGTCCGGCCCGCGTCCGCGCCACCGACTTGAGATCGCGCATGAGGCCCGGGACCATCTCGACCAGTTCGCCGTGATAGATGTTGGGCGCCGCGCGGTGCATGGCGTTCAGGACCCGGTCGGGAATGACCGACGGTCCGGGAATGGCAAGATAGGGGCGACCGTGCTGGAGGCTCATCGGCGGGTCCTTGGAACGACAGGCCCTCCGACTAGACCGACCCCGGCACAGCGTCAATCGGGTCGACTTGCGGGCACGCCCCGGGGGCGGCCTCGCGCGCCGTCCGGCCGCGTCCGGCGCTTGTAACCCGCCCCTCCAGCGTCTAGGTCTGGCGCGACCCGAAGCAGCCGGACGGACCCAAGCGCGTGGCCCAGACCGCAAGGAAATTGCCCGGAAAAGCCGGCCCGCTGCTGGCCTGGCTTTGGCAGGGCTATCTCAAGCGTCACTGGGCGCTGCTTGCGCTGGCCTTCGCGCTCATGGTGGTCGAAGGCTCGGCGCTGGGCGTGATGAGCTACATGATCGAGCCGCTGTTCGACCGCGTCTTCGTCGGCGGCAATGTCGGCGCGCTGTGGTTCGTGGCCAGCCTGTTCGCAGCAATCTTCATCCTGCGCGGGATCGCCGGCGTGGCGCAAAGCGTGATCATGTCCTACGTGGCAAACACCACCACGGCCGAGATCCAGATCGACCTTGTCGGGCACCTTCTGCGACTGGACAGCATGTATTTCCAGCGCAATTCCCCCGGGGCGCTGATGGAGCGGGTGCAGGGCGACACCGCGGCGGTCAGCGGCGTCTGGCAGACGCTGATCCGCAGCGTGGGGCGCGACGCGGTCACGCTGGTGTCGCTGACGATCGTGGTCGTGGCGATCGATCCGGTCTGGACGCTGGCCGCGGTGGTCGGCATCCCGCTTCTGGTGCTGCCGACGATGACGGTCCAGCGCTATATCCGCAAGAAGACGCACTATACGCGCGAGACCGCGAGCGAACGCTCGACCCGCCTGGACGAGGTGTTTCACGGCATCAATCCGATCAAGCTCAACTCGCTCGAGGCCTATCAGAACAACCGCTTCGCCAATGTGGTCGAACGGATCCGCCGCGCGCAGGTCAAGGCCGCGGCCGGGGCGGCGGCGATGCCCGGGATGATCGACGTCGTCACCGCCATCGGCATGTTCGGCGTGCTGATGTTCGCCGGGCGCGAGATCGTCGCCGGCGAAAAGTCGGTGGGCCAGTTCATGTCGTTCTTCACCGCGATGGGCCTTGCCTTCCAGCCGTTGCGCCGGCTTTCGGCGATGATCGGGACCATCCAGGTCGCCGCAACCAGCCTCGAGCGCATCCGCGAGGTCTTCGACGAGGAACCCACCATCGTCTCGGCGCTGGATGCCGAACCCGCCCCGCGCGACGTCACCATCGTCTTCGACGGCGTGCATTTCGCCTATGACGAGGCGCCGGTCCTGCAGGGTGTGAGCTTCGTCGCCGAGGCCGGCAAGACCACCGCCCTCGTCGGCGCCTCGGGGGCGGGAAAAAGCACCGTCTTCAACCTTCTCACGCGGATCGTGGACAAGGACGCGGGCACGATCACCGTGGGCGGCAAGCCGATCGAAAAGGTCGACCTTCCCGAACTGCGCGGGCTTTTCTCGGTCGTCTCGCAGGAATCGCTCCTTTTCGACGAGACCGTGCGCGAGAACATCCTTCTCGGCCGCTCGGATGTCGACGAGGCGACGCTTGCCCGCGTGCTTGCCGCCGCCCAGGTGACCTTCCTCGACCGGCTGCCGCAGGGCCTCGACACCCGCGTGGGCCCGCGCGGCTCGGCGCTGTCGGGCGGGCAGCGCCAGCGCGTGGCGATCGCCCGCGCGCTGTTGCGCAACGCCCCCATCCTGCTGCTGGACGAGGCGACGTCGGCGCTTGACACGCAAAGCGAGGCCGCGGTTCAGGCCGCGCTTGACGTTCTGTCGGAAGGGCGCACGACGCTGGTCATCGCGCACCGCCTGTCCACCGTGCGCGAGGCCGACAAGATCGTCGTCATGGACCGGGGCCGCGTGGTCGATCAGGGCACCCATGACGAGCTTCTCGCCCGCGGCGGCCTTTACGCGGCGCTCTATCAGATGCAGTTCCGCGACCCCGAGGACGACGCCGCGAGCGCCTGAACCGCGCCGGCCCTTGCCGCCCTGCCCCCTCAGGCCGCCCGCATCGGGATCGCCCGCACCCGCCGGCCCGGCGCAGGCAGTCCGTCGCGCGGCAGAAGCAGGGCGCGGTCGGCGCAGGACGGCACGAACCGGCGCGGCCAGCGGTCCGCCAGCGCCGCCACCGCGCCGCGCCCGGCACGGGCGAAATACCCCGCCTGTCCCGGCGCCGCGGCCATGTGCGCCTCGGCCAGCGCGCTCCAGCCGGGCGGAAGCCGGATCTCGGGGGGAAGGATCAGCAGCCACGCGCCGCGGGCCGCGGCGACGCCGCGGGCGAGCCGTGCCTCCCGATCCGCGCCGGCCCCCTCGACCACCACGGCGCCCAGGGCCGCGGCGATGGCAAGCGTCGCGTCGGAGGACCCGCCATCGCTGACCACAAGTTCGCGCAGAAGGCCTTCGGACAGGCCCTCGATCAAGGCCGCGGCGCAGCCGGGCAAGGTTTGAGCGGCATCGCGGGTCGCGATCACGGCCGAGATCGGCGCAGGCATGGGGCCTCTTGGGTCTGGCGCTGTGCCGGGCTTATATAGGCTTGGGACCGCAAGGGAAACTCGCGCGATGACCAAGACCTCCGACCGCACCGTTCTTCGCCTGACCGGCGCGGACACCCGGGACTTCCTTCAGGGCCTGATCACCAACGATATGGCGCGTGCGAAGGGCGCGTTGCTTTACGCGGCACTCCTGAACCCGCAGGGCAAGTACCTTGCCGATTTCTTCGTCCTCGACCGGGGCGAGGACGTGCTGATCGACGTCGCAACCCCCTTCGCCGCAGGCCTTGCCCAGCGGCTTTCGATGTATCGGTTGCGCGCGAAGGTCGCGATCGAGACCACCGACCTGACGGTCGCCCGCGGGACCGGCCCCGCCCCCGAGGGCGCCCTGCCCGACCCGCGCCATCCCGCGCTTGGCTGGCGCGCCTATGGCGCGACGCGGGGCAGCGACGATACCGACTGGACGGCGCTGCGTGTCGCGCTCTGCCTCCCGGAAACGGGGATCGAGCTGATCCCGAACGACACCTACATTCTGGAAGCCGGCTTCGAACGGCTGCACGGCGTCGATTTCCGCAAGGGCTGTTATGTCGGGCAAGAGGTCACGGCGCGGATGAAGCACAAGACCGACCTGCGCAAGGGCCTTGTCACCGTGACGGTCGAGGGCGCCGCCCCCCCGGGCACCGAGATCACCGCCGACGGCAGGCCCGCGGGCACGCTTTTCACGCAGGCCGGCGGCAGGGCCATCGCCCATCTGCGCTTCGACCGCGCCGGCGGACCGATGCAGGCCGGCACGGCCCGCGTCCTGTGGGACGGGGCCGACCCGGCGACGCCCGGCGCCGTGCCCCGGCCGTCTTCTGGCTGAAAATACCTCCGCCGGAGGCCCCGGACGCGCGTCCTACGCGTCCGGAATGCGCCATCGCGCCGCGCGTCACGCGCGTTCGGAGTATTCCATCGTCTCGGTGTTCACCACGACCTGCTCGCCGGTGCCGACGAAGGGCGGGATGGTGATGCGCACGCCGTTGTCGAGGATCGCGGGCTTGAAGCTGTTGGCGGCGGTCTGCCCCTTCACGACCGGCTCGGTCTCGACCACGGTGCAGGTCACCTTCTGCGGCAGCGTCGCGTTCAGCGCCTCTTCCTGGTGGAATTCGACCGTGATGGTCATGCCGTCCTGAAGGAAGGGCCGGCGTTCGCCCAGGATCTCGGCCGGAAGCTCGATCTGGTCGTAGGTTTCGGTGTCCATGAACACCAGCATGCCGTCGGTCTCGTAGAGAAACTGCATATCCTTCTGTTCAAGGCGCACGCGTTCGACCTTGTCGGCCGAGCGGAAGCGTTCGTTCAGCTTGGTGCCGTTGCGCAGGTTGCGCAGTTCGACCTGCGCGAAGGCGCCGCCCTTGCCGGGCTTGACGTGGTCGACCTTGACCGCCGCCCAGAGCCCGCCGTTGTGCTCGAGCACGTTTCCGGGCCGGATTTCGTTTCCGTTGATCTTCGGCATGTTCCTACCGTCTGAACTGGTTGAAGAGGGATCGCCCGCCCCTATATCTGCCCAAACACCGGCCGACAAGGCGGGAGATTTGGCGGAGGACGACCGGCAGCTATGCGCTATGCGCATGACAGCCATTCGAAATAAGAATGACAGAATCGCCGCTCAAGCGTCCATAAGGGGCGGCACGCCGCGAAAAACAGCAAAAGCAAGAACAAAGGACAACGAGATGACTGATTTCGTTGATGGCACCGCCTTCAACAACGAGCAAGGCAACCGGGCGCGAAAACTGTTCGCCGCCGTCGTCCTTGCCGCGCTTGACGATGCGATCGCCGACGACAAGAAATATGGCAACGGCCCCGAGCAGATCGCCCGCTGGGCGCGGTCGCGCGACGGCCGCGAGGTTCTGACCTGCGCCGGCATCGATCCCAACGAACGCGTCGTTCAGGGGCTGATGAAGTTTGTGGCCGCCGGGGTGCGGACCTCGGTCGCGCTGTCGCGAGAGGAAAGCGAACGCCGTCATGCCGCCGAAGCGGCCGAACGCGAAGCCGCCTGAGGCCCGCCTCACCGGCCAAACGAAAACGCGCCCCCTGGGGCGCGTTTCGCATTTCCGGACAGCGATGTCGTCAGATCACCTCGTCGCCGCCCTGGTTGCGGCCGCCCGAGTTGCCCGGATCGCCCGCCTCGTCCCCATTGCCCCGGCCTGAGTTTGCCTCGCGCTTGGCGGCGTTCTTGCCGCCGGGCGCGGTCGGCGCGGGATCGGAGGCCACCGGGGCACCGGGCGCAGGCACGCCCGTCGTCGGCCCCCCCGGGATCGGCCCCCCCGTAACCGGCCCTTGCGAGGTCGTCCCCGCCCCGGTCGGTTGGGGGTCCGTTTCGGCTGCGGCTGGTCCGTCGGTGCCCCCATCCGGCACCGACGGACCGCCGCTGACGCCGACGGGAAACCCCACGTCGCCGGCATCCTGGCCCGGGGCGACGACCTCGCCCTGCTGCAAATCATTTCCGTTAAGCGCCGCCAGGATCATCGCGATCGGGGACCTTGGCTGGTCGTCGACAAGGGTGGTCACCCGCTGCAGGGGATCGAACTCCACCTCGACGGGGCCAACCGGGATAACCCGCGCGCGGATGCGGTCGGCCGAGATACCCTGCGCCAGGAGATAGGCGACGACGCTTTCGGCGCGTCCATGGGCCGGGTCCGTGGCGGGGACGGCACCGCCGTCGCCCTGCCCCATTGCAACGACAAGGAACCGCGTCGCGGGGAAGTCGTCCATCCAGCCCGCCTGCACGTCGAGGCGCGCCATCGCGTCGGACGAAAGCTGCGCATCGGCGTCGAGATCGACGAAGAACGGCGTCTCACGCCGGAACTTGCGGCCGATCTGGCTGAGACCGGCGGCCTCGTAATAGTCCTGGTCGGGATGGAAGCGGGACGCCGCATCCTGCGGCATGTCGCACGCGGCGAGGGCCGTCAGCGCGACGGCAATCAACAGGCTGGCACGCATGGTGCACCTCACTCGTTACCCGGCGATCCCCAACATGGGGTCGGCCTTCTTCACTCAACATGCCGACGGCGAACATCGCCGCGGCCTGCCACAACTATCGGAAGATTGTTACAGAAATGCGGCGAGCGCCTGCTGGATCCGGAAACGGCAGGTTTCCCGCCGGTCAGTCGAAGTCGCGGACGGCCAGCGCGCGCTCGATCTCGCGGCGGACGAGCTTGCGGATATTGCGGGTGATCTTCTCGCCCAGGGGGCCCTGCAATTCCTGATGCAGAAGCTCGGCGACAAGTGCGCGCAGTTGCGCGTCGTCGATCGTCAGGGCGACCTCGGCTGCGTCCGCAGGTTCGCTTCCCCGCCAGTCCCCTTCCGGCCGGGCCCCGATTTCGGCCTCGACCTTCGCCTCTGGCGCGATCTCAGTCGTGTCGACAGTGGGACCGACCACAGGTCCGGGCAGGTGTGCGGCATGACGGAAGGTGGGACGGAACTGGGCAAGATCGGCCTCGGCGTCCGGCGTCTCGACCTCGCGGAAGGGCGCGGCCTCGTGGACATCGCCGGCGTGGATGGGGGCGTCGGGCACCTCGTCAAGGGCATCGGCTGCCTTGCCTGCGTCGGGGTCCGCCGTCGGCTGCAGCTCGGGCGCGCTGGCATCGGCCGTGTCGGCCTCTTCGTTCGTGCCCCATGCATCGTTGGCCGCGTGGTCTTCGGCCCCGTGCTGTTCGGCCCTGTGCTCTTCGGCCCTTTGGTCTTCGGCCCTCTGCTCTTCTGCGGCGTGGTCTTCGGCCATCTGGTCTTCGGCCGTGTGATCTTCGGCCGTGTGCTCCTCGGCATGCTCCTCGGCGGCGCGGTCGTGCCGGGTGAAGAACAGGCCGGCGGGCATCGGCGCGTCGCTGGCCCGGGCTGGGGCCTCGGCCGGCGGCTCGGGCTGCGGTTCGGGTTGCGGCGGCACCGCAAGGAAAAGCCCGCGGCGGACTTCGGGCGCTGCGGCCGGTTTGGCCTCGGTCTCGGCGCCTGTCGGGCTGGTCCTGCCGGGCGCGTCGTCCCCGGCCAAGCCGGGAAGGTCGCCATCCGCCTCGGCGGTTTCGATCCGCAGATCTTCGACCGCGCGGATCAGATCCTCGGGCGGGCGGACATGGGCCACTTCGCTGCCGTCGGGCTCGAACTCCTGGACCTGGCTGCCGACGGCCGCCTCAAGCTCGGCGATGCGATCTTCCAGCGTGAGGCCGCGCGGCGCGGCCGGACTGGCGGGCGCAGGCTCGGCGACACGAAGGGCGGGCGTCAGCAACAGCCTGTCGCCCGCCGGCAGGGCGGGCTCGGACGCGGCCCGCGACGAGGCGCCTGTCGATGCCGCTGTCGCCCCCCCCGGCGCAGGTGTCGCGAGGATCAGACGACGGATGGAGGCAAGAACGTCCTCGCCGCCGGGTTCGGATGCGGAGTTTGTCATCGTGCTGCTCTCCTGCCCCCGAAGAAATGGTACCCCAAAGACGCCCGCCCAGACAATGCCCGCCGCGCCCTCAGTTCCGCCCGATGCTGCGCAGCACCCGGTCGAGCTTTTCGCCCTGCGGGCTGACATAGGTCGTGGGCGCGTTCCGGACGGCGTTGTAGTAGGCCGCCGGATCGTAGATCGGCACGTTCAGGCCAAGGTTCTGCACCGTCAGAAGCCCGATCGACGTCAGCACCTGGAAGTAGGCGGTAAAGCGGTCGGCCGTGGCCGTGACGCGATCGGTCTGGGCGTTGAGCAGGTCCTGTTCGAAGATCAGGACGTCAAGCGTGGTGCGCGCGCCCAGCGCCTGTTCTTCCCGGGCCCCTTCAAGCGTCAGCCGCGAGGCCTCGACCTGCGCGTCGATCGCGGTGATCTGCGCGTTGGCCACGTTCAGGTTGACGTAGGAGTTCGCCACCGCCTGATCGGTCAGGAACTGCGTGTTGATCAGGGCGCCGCGCGCCGCATCGCGCTGCGCCTGCGCCCGGCGGATCGAGGACGCGATCTGGCCGCCCTGGTAGATCGGCCCCGACAACTGGATGCCCAGCGACGAGCTTTGCTCGAAATCGTCATCGACCGAAGCGCGGGCCGAAAGGTTCAGCGAAGGCCGCATCGACGCCTGGGCAAGCTGGATGCCGATCTCGGCGACGGTGACCTGCCGCTGGGCCTGCCGCAGTTGCGGCTGCCGCTGCCGGGCGATGGCCAGCGCCTCGTCCGGGGTGGCGGGAATGGCCGGCGGTCCGGGCGGCGGCGCAAGGTTGGTCGCGTCGATGCCGGTGGCCGAGCGGTATTCCTCGCGCGCAAGCTCGAACTGGCCGCGCGCGGCCTCGAGCTGCGAGAGCGCCGCGGCCACGCGGCTTTCGGTCAGCGAAACGTCGGTGCGGGTGATCTCTCCGACCTCGAATCGGTCGGTGTCGGCGCGCAGCTGTTCCCCCAGCACGCGCAGGTTGTTCTCGGCCAGGTCGACGAGGGCCGCGGCCTGCAGGACCGACACATAGGCCGCGACGGCGCGCAGCAGCACCTGCTGCTCGATCGCCAGAAGCTGTTCGCGGGTGGCAAGCACCACTTCCTTCTGCAGGTCGATGCGCAGCTGCGACTGGCCGAAGTCGTAAAGCAGCCAGGTTGCCGCAAGCGAGAAGTTCGACGCGACATTCCCGCCGCCGGGGATGGCGGTGCTGTAGGCATAGCCCGCCTCGGCCACGTAGTTGATGATCGGCCGCAGGCGCGCGACGGCCTGCGCCACGTCTTCGTCGGCCGCGCGCACCAGGGCGCGGTTCTGTTCCAGAAGGCCGCTGTTGGTGTAGGCCGCGACCAGGGTGTCGGCCAGCGTCTGCGCCCGCACGGACCCTGCCGCCACCGCAAGCGAACCGGCGGCGACGGCGGCCAGAATCCACTGCCTGTAGGTCTGCCGTCCCATGCCTTCTTTCCCTCTTTTCACCGTTCGGCCCCTGACGGGGCGTCAGAACACGAAGTCGCGCGCGGCCTCGAAGCCCGGCAGCGTCGGGGCCGCGGCGTTGAACGCATACCGCCACGACAGCCGGCCGCCGGACTTGTGGCCCACGCGGGCCACGCCCAGCGCGCCCTCCATGAAGATCGCGCCGATCCGCCCGCCATCCTTCAGCTGGTCGATGATCGCCTCGGGCACCGACTCGACCGCGCCTTCCAGGACGATCGCGTCGTAGGGCCCGTGCTTCGGCGCGCCGCCATCCAGCGGGCCCTCGATCATCGCCACGTTGTCGGCACCGATCTCGGCCAGAAGCGCCTCGGCGTCGGCCACGCGTCCGGCGTCATCCTCGACCGCGACCACCGCCTCGGCCAGCCGCGCGATGACCGCGGCGGAATAGCCAAGCCAGGGCCCGATATCGAGGACCAGGTCATCGGGTTCGATGTCGAGCGCATCGAGAAGCTTCGCCAGCGTGCGCGGTTCAAGAAGCACGCGCCCCGGCCGCACGTCGAGGTTGCGCCCGGCATAGGCGGCCTCGCGCAGACCCTGGGGCACGAAAAGCTCGCGCGGGACGGTCAGCATCGCGTCGATGATCGGAAACTTGGTCACGTCGGACGGACGCACCTGGGTGTCGACCATCGTGATCCGCCGCGTCTCGTAGTCGGACATGAACTGGACTCATTGGTTCAGAATTGCCTTCGCGACCTCTGCCACAAAGCGTGACCTGCGGCAACCGGAAGAACCGTCGCGGCCGCTCTCAGAGGAATGCGAACCCGTCGCTGTCACCGAAATCCTGCAATGCCGCGGCGACCCAGGCCATCTGCGCCGAAAGCGCCGCCATATCCTCGGGGGCAAGGGTCGCGCCGCCGCCCATCAGCATGTCGTTGCCGCCGCCGCCGTCGATCTGGTCGTCGCCGCCGCCGCCGCTGATCGCCAGGTCCGCCAGCATGTCGGATCCGTCCAGAAGATCGTTGCCGTCCGCGCCCACGACACGCTCGATCCCGACAAGGCCAAGGTTCATCACCACCGCGGCGTCGCCCGAGAATCGCACCAGGTCGAAGCCGTAGGTGCCGCTGTCCTCGATGAAGTCGAAGGCGTCGGCCTCGTACACGTCCGAGCCGTCGCCGCCATCCATCGTGTCGGCCCCCTCGCCGCCGATCAGCGTGTCGTCGCCCGCGCCGCCCTCGATGCGGTTGTCGCCCTTGTTGCCTTCAAGCCAGTTCGCCGCGCCGTCCCCCGTCAGGTCAAGGTCGTCGACGCCAAGAAGGCGCGCGTGCTCGACCCCCGAGACGAGGGTGGCACTTGCCGACAGCAGAACCGGCCCGCCCACGACGTAATCGACCTTGCCGTTTCCGCCCGACACGTCCAGCGCAACGACCCCGTCGAAGCCGCCGTAGGAGATCTCGACCAGCGCCGCAGCGCTTGGCGCGATCTTCAGGGCATAGCCGCCTGCGGTCTCGGTCGTGTCCGACAGCCCGCCGATCCGGAAGACCGCCCCGCCCCGCCCTTCGCCGATGGTGTAGAAGTCGTTTCCGTCGAGATCGTCATAGACGACGCCGGTCACGAAGACGCTCGATCCCGATTTGGCGAACTTCTCGGTCAGCATCGAGGCGTTCCAGTTGGTCCCGTTCGACAGGAACTTCCCCGCCTCCTGACCGATCCCGATCTCGCGGAAAGTCTCGTTCATCAGGTTGGTGCGATGCCCGGGGCTGAGGAAGAGACCGCGATGATGCTGGTCGATGGCCGAATTCAGGTTCATCGTCCCGGTCGTTCCCGTCCAGGCGAGGTTCTCGCCCCAGGTCCAGGACCCCGTGAACGCATAGCCCGCCGCCTGCATGCGCTGTCCGGCCGAGGATCCGCCCGATCCGGTGTGGCTGAAGACGTCGGCCGCCAGCATCCACAACGAATGGTCGGCGGCGGCCTGGTTCAGAAGCTCGTTGGGCGCAAGCACCTGCTTTGCGGTGGCGTCGATGGTGCCGGCCGACAGGCCCTGATTGAGCGTTATCCCATAGCGCTCGGCCTCGGCCAGCGGATCAAGCCGCGCACGGTTGACGAGTTCGAGCAGGTATTGTTCGGCAGCGGTCAGGGGCATGGCGCAGGCTTCTGGTCCGGACACATCGGTTCAACAGGAAGAATTGGACCTTAAGCGGGTCGATTCGTGGCGCGAATGTGGTGACGACCCGGCTTTCGGCAGCAGACCGCCCATGTCGCGCGCCTTGTGGCGTGGTCCCGCCCGGTCGGCGCGGGACCGGCCCACCAGACGCGGACGCGGAAGCGCGCCGGCGTGGCCGGCCCACATCGTCCTTGACGCCCCTTCGCGCAGATCCTAGTCAGACCCGGCCGACGGCGAGTTGGCGGAGTGGTTACGCAGCGGATTGCAAATCCGTGCACAGGAGTTCGATTCTCCTACTCGCCTCCAAATCTTTTCAAAGACCTAGCGCATCCACGGCAACCGGGCTCTACCCGGGTCTAAACAAACGTCTAAACATTCTGTTTTTGTTCCGTTCGCAAGGCGCGGCCTCGACTCGAACGTTCCGACTGCCCGGGCATCATCAATTGCGCCAAGGCGACGGCTCGCCGTGCCGGACGTATGCACCCTCAGGCACGGCTCGCCTGCATGGCGCCTTCACCGCAGATATGGTGCCCACAGCTGCCGCAAAGCCTCCTGCCCCCGAAGACGCAAGGATCGGAGGGGGCTGGAGGCGGTCCCTCCCCCTCCCTCTCCTTGTTGGGGTATGCATTTAGTGACACGAGCTTGGAAGCAGCATCCCCATCTTGCTTTCACCAAGGCGCGACGTGATCGCGCCATGCCGGGACTGCAGGAGCGACCAAGATCTGTGTCACGGGCCGCGTGAGCGGCCAAATCCGGTAACGAATTGTTACAAAAAGGGTATGCGTTTAGTGACACGGCTCAGAAATTTTGGTTGTCGCGTCTGCCCCCTCTGCCTAGCCGTTTATCTGAAGAGTGTTTGCATGAGGTCATAGCCTCATTCGTCCGAAGGGCGCGCAAACCGAACGACAGAACGGCGAAGGTGCAAGGACATGGCTGTGCGAAACCAACATGAGCAAGCACTCAAACTGCTCGATGCTTTCGAGAGGGCTGGTAAGGCGGTCGCGCGGATCGTCGTTGACGGACGCCGGATTGAAATCGAACTCGCAAAGGGCCAGACTCACGACGAATTCGACAGGATCGACATGCGCCATGGCAAAGCGTGAACTCCCCAGGCACGTCTACCGTCAGCGCAACGGCCTGTACTTCCAGCGCCGGGGCTGGCCGACCCAGAAGCTGGCGCATGAGTTCGGCACTCCAGAGTTCTGGAAGGAATACGCCGACATCCTCGCAGGCGAAGCCAAACCTTCCCGCGTTACGTCGCGCAGCTTCGCTGCGCTGATCGACGACTACAGGAAGTCGCCACGCTACAAGCGCCTCAAGCCGCGCACGGCTCTGGACTACGACAAGTTCCTCGACTTCTTCCGCTCGATCATGGGCGATGCAAACCCCGTCGCGATGAAGCGTAAGGATGTGATCCGCCTGCGGGACGCGAACGCCGAGAAGGCGTACTTCGCCAACTACTCGCTCCGGGTCCTGCGCATCCTGATGGAGCACTGCGTCGACCTGGGCTGGCGTGAGACGAACCCCGCCAAGGGGGTTCCCGAGCTCCGGACCGAAAAGACGGCGCGCGAGCCTTGGCCTCAGGAGCTCCTCGACGCCTACCGGGCCGCCTGCCCCATCGGGTCGCGCGAGCGCCTTGTGATGGAGCTTTGCGTCGGCACAGGCCAGCGGATCGGCGACGTGCTCGAGATGCGCTGGTCCGATATCCAGAACGGCGGCTTCGTCGTCAGGCAGAACAAGACAGGTAAGGAGCTCTGGGTGCCTATCCTGTCCGACCTGCAAGCGGCTCTGGACGCCGCCAGCCGGCACTCGATGTTCATCCTCACCAACGAGAGGGGAACCAACCGCTGGTCCTACCGTGGCGCTTCACAGGCCGTCAGAAACGTCAGGGAGCGCATCGGCGCGGTGGACTACGACATCCACAGCTGGCGCTACAACGCCGCTTGCGAGCTTCTGGAGGCGGGCTGCGGGGATGAATTGATCGCTGCTGTGACGGGGCAGAGCCCGGCGATGGTGCAGCACTATACGAAGAAGGTGCGGCAAAGGATTCGGGCTGCACGAGCACAGAAGATGCGAACGGGCTCGGCTGCAAGTCAGTAAGTGCTTCTAGATCGTAACCAGCATCTCCCTCATTCTCACTCAGCCCCAGGCAGAAAGCGTTGGCTAGCCTTGAGCTGAAAGCAGGGCGGGTCCGAAAGTGCAGGTTGCAGTCAATGGAAACCTCGTTCCCTAGCGCTAGCTACGCTAGCAAGAACGACGAGCTGCGACTGTCATGAGACGTGCGGCCAGAGGTAGAAGCACTTTGGTCCCCACGACCTGTCCATCTATGAAGCTACCGTGCATCGAATGACGATTTTATTGTTGAAGGCGACTTACAACGCCTGCAACGGTAATGGTGTACGTATGTGAAATCTCATCTACGTCGACTATGTACTCAACGTTCGGTAAACTTCGGCATGAAGCCCAGGCGGCCAAGACCCATTCACGTCCTAATCGATTGGAATAGTGAACTACGCGCCCTGCAACGGTCGCCGATCAATGATGGACCCGAGTTGGCTCGGCAAGCCCTGAAACAGGTATGTCGTCGTGTCGGGAAGCTGCTGCACGAACAGGCTGCAACGGACACATTCTTCCTGTTCCTGAGGGTCTATCATGGTTGGCGGCGGGGCTTCGAACCCACACAAAGACGAATGGCCTTGGAGGCGGCGCGTGTGTACAACCCTCAGAACCCGGAGGATCGTGGGCTCGTTGAGTACTCGCCGCGCGCCTCACAGGTCATTCGGCAGTTGGAATTCGGTGATCGTTTGGCAGGTGCAAGAGACACTAGGCTTTGCGGCAAAGCGCTAGATCATCACCTTCCGAGTACGCTGCAAGTAGACCGCACCGGCACTCCCGGAGAAAAGATGGTAGACACAGCATTGGTGTCGGACCTCATCTTTCTTGCTGCCGAAGACGATCAGAGTTGGCTCGTCGTGGTTGGGCAGGATGCCGACCTGATTCCCGGAATATTGACTGCCGAAGGTCTAATCCAAGGTACCGATCGTCGCGTTATTTTCTTGGCTCGTGGCGGCATAAGTAACAGCAACCCAAAGATGACGGACTTGATATGTCGGAGATAAAGCTAACAGAACAAGATCTTGCGCCGTTTACAGACCTCGGCACAGGACTTGAGACTTCAGATGCCGGATATCGGTTAAGTCGGAATGGCAAATTTATAAGTATTGAGCCGCTGGGCACCGGTTACATAATGCAGGCTCCTGATGGATATGTGCGAGAATTTTCCAGCGCAAGCCTATTGCTCGCAGATCCCATCTTCGCCGACCTAAGCAGAATTGCACGAAATCAAGCCATACTTCTATCGCGGCACAAGATGACGCGTCGCCCTGTACCGATCTCTACAACCATGATAGGCGTTCAAGGAAATATACCCGCCTTTGCCACAACAACTACTCCTTGGCATGCACTTGACCAGTGGTTGCGTGATCTAAAGGCCTCCCAGGATAACAACACAACAGATCTCTTGTTGATTGATGGCCCAGCTGGCGTCGGAAAGACAACGGTCGTTCAGGAAACCTCTCTGCTGCGCGCTGAAAACTATGACGGCTCAGCAGCACTTATCTTCCAGATAGCTAGCCGAGGTCGAGTCCTTCAAAACATTTCGGACCTTATCGCATTTGCTCTACAGGATGTTCGATCAAACCTAACGATTGGGCAATTGAGAACTCTAATGAGGCATGGCCTTGTTCAGCTGGCCATCGATGGATTTGATGAGCTATCAGACCCAAGTGGTTTTGAAACCGCGTGGAGCGGGCTGAACAACCTAATCGCAAGCGCCCGTGGAGAGGCGGCGTTTCTACTAGCGGGAAGAGAGACATTTCTATCGACAGAAACGATATTGAGACAGTTGACGTCCGTCGCGAGAACAGATCGCATGGCTGCCCTTTCTTTGGGGGACCCTACACCTGATCAGGCGAGAGGTTGGCTCCTAGAGCAGGAGGGTTGGAGTAGCACGCTTCTAAAGAAGGAATTTGTTGACCCAATATTTGACAGTGGATCCTATGCCCTACGCCCGTTTTTTCTTGATGTTGTCGCCAAGGAACCAATCGCGCTAGCAAGCGATTCACCCCCAGCCCCGGACCTACTGAGCTACCTCGCCGACGTAATGATTGAGAGGGAGGCGCAGAAGTTTGTTGAAAGGCTCGACCCTCCCGAGGGAAACCTAGCCGGAAATGTGTACGCTAGCTATGTGGCAAGATTTCTTGAGGAAGTCGCGCGCGATATGTCCGAGAACCAATCTGAGGCAATTGCCGACGATGCGCTGGATTTGCTCGCTACAGTTGCCGCAGATGGCATTCTGCCTGATGATCAAGTGCCGGCGGTAGTCCAAAGGGCTAGGACAGTAGTCTTTCTTGAGAACGATTTGCGTCCAGGCCATGTTCGCTTCGCCCATGAGCAACTTCTCATGCATTTTCTTGCAAGGGAGGCGCTTCGATCCGTGGGCGACGGGGAGACTCCTCGCTACATTCGACGCAACCCTTTCGGGCGGGACGACATCGAGGTGTTCGGCAACGTTGCGAGGGGGCGTCAAGAGCAGGCAACACGTTTTCTCCGTCAGGTTCGCATACTCCTCGCCAAGACTTCACGCGACCGGACAAACTCTAATCTGGCGGTTCTCGGTGTTGCTGCTGCATGCGCAACGGCACCTGATGATGCGGAGATTGAGATACAGGGTCTCGGAATAGGCGAGATGTTCTTTCCTTTTGCTGCGCCCAAGGGCATCGCCATTCGCGATACCGCAATAAGTATTCTGCACGCATCCAGCTCAGATCTGAGAGAGGTGCAGTTCCGCGATGGAGTTACAATTTCTACCCTTGAGATCGATCGCAAATCCCGCCTGCCTGCCAGTATTCCACGTCCTCAAATGTTGGTACATCCGGGTGGAGCTACAGTGCATCCAAGGGACATTGAAGCACTCCTCGCACCCAGAGATATGGCAGAAGGAGAAAACGTGCTTAGTTGGCCACCCGAGCTAGCAGAGCTATTGGGTCGAATTGATCGCTATCGGGGCTTTTGGCTACGTACCGATGAAGACAACACCGATCCGCAGGGAAGACGCATTGTGACCCATTCTGAGTGGCAGGAAGTATTCTCAGCCCTAAGAGAGCTGGATTTGGTTACGGTCAAATCACGCCAGGCTTCCGGGGCTGCATCAGAGTTCGTCCACTTTAAGCAGGACGTTCCTTTGGTCCAGAGCGGCGCGTTATACAAGGCGCTCTTGTCGTGATGTGGACAGAGCGGCAATGCAGGTTAGGTCCACCTACACCTCGGACGCCGGCAGCCTCCCCTGCTGCTTCGCCGCGGCCCGCCAGTGCTTCTTCCGTATGCCCTCCGGCTCCAGATGCCGGTACGCCCCTCCCGAGTACTTCGGCCAGTCGAGCGCCAAGCCCTGCCTGACCATCTCGGCCGCGAGGTCGGTGCCATCCTCGAGGTAGCACTTCGCCACGGTCCGGTCGTAGGACAGGCCGGGCTGAATCACGGCCGTGACGACCCTCCCCTTGCAGAGCTCGATCATCGCGGACTTCGCCTTCTTGCCCCAAGGATGGTCCAGCTCGGGAGCGTCGATCCCGGCGATGCGGATCATGGTGCCGCTGATGGTGATCGTGTCACCGTCCACGACATAGCACTTCCCCTTGAGGGCGGTCGTCGTCGGCGTCCTGTCGGGCTTCGATGGATCGTCGACCTTCCGTGGCGGAAGGTGAACGGCTTTCGGAGTCGGCGTCGGCGTCAGCTCGACCAGTTTCGGTGGCGTCGGTCGGCTCGAATGGCGCAGCGCGCGCAGGATCATGCGAAGCATTCGTCGGTCCACCTGGCTGTCTTGGACGGGTCTTGTACGGATTAAGAGACAGGAGGATTCGGGCCATTTTGGGGTGAAGGCTACCCTCTTTCGGCCTCTAAACTTTCCTGGTCCGTTCTCGCCAGAACGGACCAAGGTCTAGACATTTTCCCTATTGTTTTCCGTGAGATGCCTAGTCTTGCAAATCCGTGCACGCCGGTTCGATTCCGGCACTCGCCTCCAAGCCTTTTCAATGACTTGGTGCATTGACTGCGACTGGGTTTTTCCGGTCTGACCCTTCTGTTTTTGTTCTGTTCGCAAGTCGCGGCGTCGACTCGGGCGTTCTGACTGCCCGGTCACTCTCATTTGCGCCAGCGCGGCGTCCCGCCGGGCCCGACGAATGCACCCTGCGGAACGGCTTGCCGGCATGGCACCCTCACTGCCGACAGGGCGCCGACTACTGCCGCAAAGCCTCCTGCCGCCGGCGACGCAAGGATCGGAGTGGGTTGGAGGCGGTCCTTCCCTCTCCCCCCAGTTGGGGCTCCACATTTGGTGACAGCGGGCCGCGGCGACCTTGGATGCCGACCCTGCGGTCGTGGGCCACTTGGGCCCCCTTGGCGGCCCCGATCCGATGGTCGTCGCGGGGTCGTCGGGCGTTCCGCGTCCGGCAGGGGCCGGCCTTCCGGCACCCCCCCCTGCCCGCCCATTGCGACAGCGCGCCGAAGCCCCTAGTATATAAGCGCCGCGTGTGAGCGGTGATATCGGGAGCATGCACGGTGTCCGGCCAGGACACCAATGCGAGCGGCGAACAACCGGTCGAAGCGGATCGGGCGTCGTCCCACACAGCCATGACCCAAGCACGCACCACCGTCCCGGCCGACCGGGATGGGGTTCCGTTCGCCCTCGCGAGCGAGGCAGAACTGGACATATCTGACTACCTTCGGGAAGACAGCGAGGAACCGCCGGCCCTTCCGCAGGAAAAGACCTTTGCCGCCCTGATGATCGGGGCCGTCGGCGTCGTCTATGGCGACATCGGAACGAGCCCCATCTATGCCTTCCGCGAGGCGCTGCGTCCGGTGGCCGACGACGGCGCGCCGACGCCGCCCGAGGTGTTGGGGCTGTTGTCGCTGCTGATCTGGACGCTGATCCTGATCGTCACGATCAAGTACGTTCTGTTCCTTCTTCGGGTCGACAACCGCGGCGAAGGCGGCATTCTCGCCCTTTACACCATGGTGCGGGTCGCCATTGGCCATCGCTCGATCCCCGTGCTTGCCCTTGCCATCGTGGGCGCGGCGCTGTTTTTCGGGGACGCGATCATCACCCCGGCGATCTCGGTCCTTTCCGCCGTCGAAGGCGCGGGCCTTGTCGTTCCGGCGCTCGGGCACCTGGTCGTGCCGGTGGCGCTTGGCATCCTCGTTGCGCTGTTTCTGCTCCAGCGGTCCGGAACGGGCGCCGTCGCGGGGGCCTTCGGCCCGGTGACCGCCCTCTGGTTCGTAGTGCTCGGCGGGTTGGGCCTTTGGCACATTTCCGCGGCTCCGGCCGTCCTTTCCGCGTTCAACCCGGTCTGGGGCGCGAGCTTCATTCTGGAACACAGGCTTATCGCCTTCGCCGTGCTCGGCGCGGTGTTCCTTGCCGTGACGGGCGCCGAGGCGCTTTACGCCGATCTCGGCCATTTCGGGCGCAAGCCCATCATGGCGGCCTGGTTCGCAGTCGTCTTTCCGGCCTTGGTGCTGAACTACCTCGGGCAGGGCGCCCTGGTTCTGGCCAATCCGGCCGCCGCCGCGAACCCGCTGTTCGCGATGGTGCCGCCGGACGCCTTGCCATGGTTCATCGCCCTGGCCACGGCGGCGACGGTGATCGCCGCGCAGGCCGTCATTTCGGGCGCCTTCTCGATCGCACGATCGGCGATTCAGCTTGGCCTCCTGCCGCGGATGGCGATCCGGCACACCTCGGCCTACCAGAGCGGGCAGATCTACATCGGCAGCATAAACTGGATGCTGCTGGCGGGGGTCGTCCTGCTTGTGCTGACCTTCGGCAATTCCGAATCGCTGGCCGCCGCCTACGGCATCGCCGTCACCGGCACGATGATCGTGACAAGCGTGCTTGCCTGCCTTTATCTCTTCCGGTCGGGCCGGCTGCCACAACCGGTCGCCATCGCCATCGTCCTGCCGATCCTCGCCATCGAGTCGGTGTTCCTTGCCTCGAACCTGTCGAAGTTCGCGGACGGAGGCTATGTGCCCGTGTTCATCGCCCTCGCACTCGCACTTGTCATGGTGGCGTGGTGGCGCGGAACGCAATCCTTCCTCGCCCGGTCGCATCGGCAGGCGGTGTCGCTTGACGGCTTCGCGCGCTCGATGACGCGGAGTTCGGTGCACATCGTGCCGGGAACGGCCTTCTTCCTCAGTCCCGAGGCCAACGCCGTCCCCTCGGCGCTTCTGCACAATCTCAAGCACAACCGCGTGCTGCACGACCAAACCGTCGTCTTGACGATCGAGACCGTCCGGGTGCCCATCGCCGGGCCCGAGGAACGGGTAAGCTACGAAGTCCTGGGGCCGCATTTCGGCCGTCTGGTGCTGCGCTTCGGCTTCATGGAAACGCCCAACGTTTCGCGCGCGCTTGTGCATGCGCGGCGCGCGGGACTGAAGTTCGACGTGATGCAGACGAGCTTCTTCCTTGGCCGGAGACGGCCGGTCGTGACCCATCCGCCGGGGCCAAGGCGGCTGCTCGACAGGACCTATGCGCTTCTGCATCGCCTGGCGGCCGATCCTTCGGAGTATTACCGGCTTCCGCGGGACCGCGTGGTGGAACTGGGCGAAAGGGTCGCCGTGTGATGTGGCGCCTGGGTCGCTCCTTCGTGTTCGGGCTGCTGATGGCGGCGTGCCTCGTCATGGTCGCCCGAAGCGGCCCCACGGTCCTGACCGACGGGAACGCCGTCGTCGCGGCCCTCGGGGCGGTCGATGCGGTCGCGATGGCGTCCGAACGCATCCGACCGGCCGCGCCTGGCGGGGCCGAGCGCGACGCCCCGCCGCCGCTTGTCGTTGCGCCGGGGCCAGTTGCCTCGGAGGTCTTCGTCCTTCACCAACTTCCACCGGCCGGACCCCTGTCCGGACCGGACCTTTCCGGACTTGTCGCCGAGGCCCGCGCGCCGCCGCCATCGCTTGGTTAATCGCGTGATTTTCGGCGCTCCGTCCGGCGGGGCGCAGGACTATTCCCTGAGGATCCTGACATGCCCACCACACTCTCGGCTCTGTCGAGCCTTGTGCCGCTTGCCGGCGCCGTCGCCCTGACGATACAGGGCACCCGACGACTGTTCCGCAAACCTTCCGACCCCCGCCCGGCCAGGTCCGTCGTGCCGCAGCCCATCGAGGT
The DNA here is from genome assembly GCF_050789285.1 of Saliniferula longa. Taxonomy (NCBI): domain Bacteria; kingdom Pseudomonadati; phylum Pseudomonadota; class Alphaproteobacteria; order Rhodobacterales; family Roseobacteraceae; genus Saliniferula; species Saliniferula longa. The sequence continues at coordinate 269,122 of NZ_JBOUVX010000003.1, forward strand.
TCCGCCGCCGATGAAGGCGGCAGCCCGGCCTCGCAAGGAACGGCCCGACGGCACCTGTCCCGAATGCGGGACAAGCATCCCCAACGGCGAACGCGTCTGCGCCATCTGCGAGCGGAAAGCCGCTGCGACCGGCGTGACGCGCTCGTTGCTGCTGCACTGGCTGGTCTTCACCGTGATGATGGTCGTGATCTTCGGGGGCGGCTGGCTGCTGACGTTGTGACCTGCGTTCGGACGGGGCGAGGCCGGCCACGCCTTGCCCCGTCCGACCCAGGCTGTGCGCGGTCTGAAGGTGCGCGCCGGGTAAGCGACATCCGTGCGCCCCTGGCCGCAGCTTCATGCCCCATCGAATGACGGTCTGGCGGCGTGGACTACATCTCTGACGCCGGCAGCCGGCCCTGCTGCTTCGCCGCCGCCCGCCAGTGCTTCTTGCGGATGCCCTCGGGCTCCAGATGCCGGTAGGCCCCGCCCGAGAACTTCGGCCAGTCCAGCGCCAGGCCCTGCTTGACCAGTTCGGCCGCAAGGTCTGTGCCATCCTCGAGATAGCACCGCGCCACGATCCGGTCGTACGACACCTCCGGAAGGATCACGGCCGTGACCACCTTTCCCTTGCATAGGTCGATCATCGCGAACCTGGCCTTCTTGCCCCAGGGGTGGTGCAGCTCGGGCGCGTCGATCCCGGCGATGCGGATCGAGGTTCCGCTGATGATGATCGTATCGCCGTCCACGACACGGCATTTCCCCTTGAGCACATTCGTCGGCGGCGTCCGGTCGGGCTTCGGCGGATCCTGGACCTTCCTCGGTGGAAGGTGCACGACCTTCGGCTTCGGCGTCGGCGCAGGCGCGCTCGGCATCGGGTAATCGGGTCGGCGCGAACGGCGCAGGGCGCGCAGGATCATGCGAAGCATCGGTCGGTCCACCTGGCGGTCTGGGACGGGTCTTGTCCGGACCAGAAGACAGGGGGATTCGGGCCATTTTTGGGTGGGCTTCACCCTGTTTCGGCCTCTGACCATTCACGGTCTGTTCCGGCCAAAACAGGTCAGGCTCTGGACAACTTGACATTTATTTTCAGATAGATGCCACGTCTTTCTCATCTATGCGCGCCGGTTCGAGTGATCGCTCGCCGCCAGTCTTTCGCGGTCCAGGGCTTCGGGACAGATCGCGTCCGACAAAGATGGGCTTCTCTCGCGCGGCCGCCGCGCGCCGTGATCATCCGGGCGGGCGACACGGCCCAAGACCGTGACTTGCCATCGAACAAGTCCGCTAGACGCCGCGTTGGCGTCGCCGTCCCTTGCCGGCGCTATGCCCCGCCGAAAATCACCGTCGCGGTGCACATCGCGATCGCAACATAGCCGACCCAAGACACTGTGCTCATGACACGCCCCCGCTGACACGAACCTCTTTCCCAGGATCATGCACGGATTCGCTTTCGGAACAATAACCGTCTCGGCGCGCGATCCCCGATCATGCCCCGCCGGCGCGGGCGCGGGCTCAGACTTCGGGCACGCCGCCCGAAAGCACGGTGCGCATCCAACCGGCGTCGATGTTCCCGCCGCACAGAATGACGCCCACGGCGCGGCCTTGCATGCGCCCGCGTTCCTGCATCAGCGCCGCGAGCGGCGCGGCCCCTGCCCCTTCGGCCAGGTTGTGGGTGTCCGAGTAGTAGACGCGGATCGCCTCGGCGATCTCGGCATCCGACACCGCGACGATCCGCTCGGCGCCCGTCGAATAGACTTCGAAGGCCTCGGCCACGGGAACGCGCACGGCCATTCCGTCGGCGAAGGTGCGGGCGGTCGGGGTCTCGACAAGGCGACCCGCCTCGACCGAAAGGCGCGCGCATTGTGCGGCCGCACTGACGACGCCGACGACGTTGGTCTTCAGCCCCAGCGCGTCGCGCGCCGCGATCACCCCGCAGATGCCCGAGCCGCAGCCGATCGGCACGTAGACGGTGTGCAGATGGGGCGCGGCGGTGAAGAGTTCGAGCGCGTAGGTGGCGACGCCGCGCACGAGTTCGCGGTGGAAGGGCGGCACGATGTGCAGGCCCTCGGCCTCGGCCACGCGAAAGGCCTCGAGACGGGCCTCGTCGAAATCGGCGCCATGTTCGACGAGGTCGGCCCCGAAGGCGCGCATCGCGGCGTTCTTTTCGACCGAGTTGCCGTGCGGCACGTAGACCAGCGCCCGCAGCCCGGCCGCGCGGGCGGCGCGCGCCTGCGACTGGCCGTGGTTGCCGCGCGTGGCGGTGACGATGCCGGGGCAGTCGGGCTGCGACCGCCTCAGCCAGTCGATGAAGGTGATTCCACCCCGCACCTTGAAGGCGCCGGTTGGGGTGTGGTTCTCGTGCTTGACCCAGACCTCGGCGCCAAGCCTTTGTCGCAGGAGCGGCCAGGCATACTGCGGGGTCGGCGGCATCTGGGTGCCGACCAGTGCCGCGGCGGCGTGAAGCTCGTCTTTCGTGAACATGCCTGCCTCTTCAATTGCGCCGGTGCGGGCGGTCGCGACCGCTTTCGGGAATGGCATCTTCGGCGCCCCTGCGCCAGCCCCAAGGCCGCCGCATGAGGCGGCGCGGTGCCAGGTTGCGCCCCTGCGGGGAGATGTCCGGTTGCGCCCCTGCGGGGAGATGTCCGGTTGCGCCCCTGCGGGGCGACGCCTCCGGCGGGAGTATTTGAAAAGAGAAGAAGGCCCGCGCGGCAGCGGGTCAGGCCAGCGGGAAGGCGGCGAGCGGGTCGTAGCGCGCGCCCTCGGGGTGGAGGTGCGACTGGTAGAGCGTCACCGCCCATGGTCGGAACGGGTCGAGGCGGAACAGTTGCGTCTCGGCTTCGAAGGCGGCGACCGGGCCGGCATCCTCGCGCAGGCCGTGCAGGCGGTGAAGCGTGACATGGGGCACGAAGCGCCGGGCCTCGACGGCGATGCCGGCCTCGCGGGCCAGCCGGGTCAGACGGCTTTCGAGCCGGGCGAGATCGGGCGCGGGCTCGACCCCGGCATAGACGATGCGCGGCCGGTCGCCGCCGAAATGGCCAGTGCCGCGGATCGTCACCCCCGCGCCGTCGAGGCGGGCGGACTCAAGCGACTCGGCCAGAGCCTCGGCGCGGGGGTCGTCGACCTCGCCCAGAAAGGCCAGCGTCAGGTGCAGGTTCTCGGGCGCAACCCGGCGGCCCGCGCGCAGGCCGCGCTGAAGCCGCACCAGATCGCCGATCGCCTCCGGGGGCAGATCGACAGCCAGAAACAGCCGCCTCATGCCCAGGCCGCCGCGCGTGCGCGCAGCGCGGCGATCCGGCCCCGCACCTCGTCACGGATCGGACCCTCGCGCGGGGGGTCGAGCAGCGTCGTCACCCAGGGTGCGGGCGGCACGAAGCCGGGCTTGCGCGGCCAGGGCAGCGCCGCCATCACCTGCGCGGCCTCGGGCGGCAGCCGGTCGGGCGCCTCCTGCCCCGAGAGCGCTCCCCATACGGCCGTCCAGGCGCGCGCCACCGACCACGGGTTGTAGCCTCCGCCGCCCAGCACCAGAAGGCGCGGCGCCAGCGCGCGCAGGGCGACCGCCGCGCGGACATGGCTGCGGTTCGACAGCGCGAGCCGCGACAACGGGTCTTCCTCGACCGCGTCGGCCCCGCATTGCAGCACGATCGCGTCGGGCCGTGCCTCGGCCACGACGGGCAGGATCAGGTCGTCGAGCACGGCCGTGAATTCGGTGTCGTTGAAGCCCCGGGGCACCGGCAGGTTCCAGACCCTGCCCGCACCCCGGTCGGTCAGGGCGCCGGTGAACGGCCAACGCCGTTCCTCGTGCACCGAGACGAGCGTGACGTCAGTGTCCTTGGCGAACCCGTGTTCGACCCCGTCGCAGTGGTGCGCGTCGATGTCGACGTAGGCCACCCGCCGCGCGCCCGCGCGCCGAAGCGACAGGATGGCGAGGGCCGCGTCGTTGAGATAGCAAAAGCCGTTGGCACGGTCCGGCATCCCGTGATGCGTGCCCCCGCCGGGATTGAAGACCACCCCCGGATCGGCCAGCAGTTCGCCCGCCAGGATCGATCCGCCCGCCGCCGTCGCGGGCCGGCGGAACATCTCGGGGAAGACCGGGTTCGCGGTGGTGCCAAGCCCGTGGCGGGCGCGGATCGCATCGTCCACCTGCTGCGCGGCCTCGGCGGCCTCGAGCGCCGCGATGTAGCGGGGCGTGTGCCAGGCGGTCAGCGCCGCCGCCTTGGCGCGTGGACTTGTGCGAAAGCGTTCGGGCGGCAGCCAGCCCAGCGCGCGCGCAAGGTCGATCACGGTCGAGACGCGCGGAATGGCCAGCGGATGCCAGGCGCCGTAGCTTGCGCCGCGATAGATCTCGGACCCCAGGAACAGCGCCTCCGCGCGAATGGTCACGGCAGAAGCGCCTCGATCTCGCGCGTGACGCGGCCCGAGGTCGGGCCCACGGTCGAGCCCCAGGTCGCCACCACCGCACCGTCGGGGCCGATCAGCACCTTGTTGAAGTTCCAGCGCGGCGAGAACCCCGCATCCTCGGCCAGCCAGCGGAAGAACGGATGCGCCGCGGGTCCGCGCACGTGGGTGATCTCGGTCATCGGCAGATCGAGGTCGAAATTGACCTCGCAGAATTCCTTGACCGCATCCTCGGTGTCGAGTTCCTGCGCGAAGTCGTCCGAGGGCACGGCCAGCACGACGAGGCCGGCCTCGCGGTAGCGGTCGTAAAGCGCCTGCAGCGCATCGTATTGCGGCGTGAAGGCGCATTGCGAAGCGGTGTTGACCACAAGGACGGGCCGCCCCGAGAAGGCGGCAAGGTCGATCTGCCCGCCGTCGATCGACTCGAACACGAACCGGTCGGGCGTGGCCGCCGGCCCGCCCGCCGCCGACGCCGCCATCGAACCCATCGCCGAAACCACCGCCGCCACGATCAGAGTGTTGCGCATGCTCGCCTCCTGACTGCTGCAGGATCTAGGGGAAATCCCACGGTTTCAACACTATCTGGCGAGGGCGGCCTTTCAAGTTGCCGGGCGCAATGCTAGGTTTGACGCAATCACAACGCCGAAGTGGACGCGAAGACGTCCCGGGACGGCGGTCGAGCGGAAAGCGAAGTCAGGATGAACCAGCCACGGATCAAGCATCGCCCGTTGCATCTGATGTCGTTCGGCAAGCGCGACCTGCGCACGCAGTTCGGCGCGATCTGCTGGCGCCTGCGCGAGGGCGAGGTCGAGATGATGCTGGTGACCAGCCGCGGCACCGGGCGCTGGATCATCCCCAAGGGCTGGCCGCTGCGCGGCACCACGGCGGCACGCGCCGCCGCCAACGAGGCCTGGGAAGAGGCCGGCGTCACGGGCGTGATCCACCCCATCTCGCTTGGCATCTACAGCTACGAGAAGGTCGGCGGGCGCCGCCGCAAGCAGCCCGTGGTCGTGGCCGTCTTCGCGCTTCACGTCACGCAGGTCGCCGAGAAGTGGCCCGAGATGCGTCGGCGCACCCGGCGCTGGGTGAGCCAGGCCGAAGCCGCCGAACTGGTCGAGGAGCCCGAGCTCAAGCACCTGCTCGAAACCTTCGTGCCGCCCGAAGCGGTGCACGCCGAGTGACCGCGACCTCACCGCGCGGGGCTTTGACATTGCGGCGGGGATGCCTACCTCTGTCCGGGCCGGCCCGTGCCGCGGGCCGGGGGTAACGTCGGGGTCGCAGGGAATGATCCGCTACACGCTCAGATGCGCCGAAGGGCACGACTTCGACAGCTGGTTCCAGTCGGCCGACAGCTTCGACAGCCTGTCGCGGACGAACATGCTGACCTGTCCCGACTGCGGCGGTACCCGGATCGAGAAATCGCTGATGGCGCCGCAGGTCCGGCCCGCCCGCCGCCGCGCCACCATGCCTGACGAAGAAACCGCGGCGCGCGGCCCGAAGGCGCCCCCGGTGGCGGGCCCGCAGGCCGGGCCACTGGCCACCCCCGCGGACGAGCGTGAACGTGCCCTCGCGGCGCTGCGTGCCCATGTCGAGGCGACCTCCGACTATGTCGGGCTGAACTTCGCAGCCGAGGCGCGGGCCATGCACGAAGGCACCGCGCCTGCCCGCTCGATCCATGGCGAGGCGCGGCTCGACGAGGCGAAGAAGCTCATCGAGGACGGCGTGCCTGTGGCGCCCCTGCCCTTCCTGCCGCGATCCCGGACGAACTGACCGCGCACCAGCCGCCACGACCAAGGGGGGAGCAACCCGCATGCATGTGACCATCACCGGCGCCTCGCGCGGAATAGGGGCCGCCCTCGCAGACCGCTACCGCGCCCAGGGCCACCGCGTGACCGGGACCTCGCGCCGGGGCGGCGGGACGGACGATCTTGTCGCCCTCGACGTCACCCAGCCCGCGCAGTTCGCGGCCCTCGCCAAGCGCCTTGGCGGCGCGCCCGTCGATCTTCTGGTCTGCAACGCCGGCGTCTATCCTGACGGGGACGAGACGCTCGACACCGGCTATCCGGCCGCGCTCTGGGCCGAGGTGCTGGCCACCAACGTGACCGGCGTCTTCCTGACGATCCAGACGCTTCTGCCGAACCTGCGGCTTGCCCCGGGTGCGCGCATCGCGATCCTGTCAAGCCACATGGGCTCGACCGCGCGGGCGCCGGGGGACAGCTACATCTACCGCGCCTCGAAGGCGGCGGTGCTGAACCTCGGCCGCAACCTTGCGGCCGACCTGCGCGGCGACGGCATCGCGGTGGGCATCTATCATCCGGGCTGGGTGCAGACCGACATGGGCGGACCCGGGGCCGACATCCCGGTTCAGACCTCGGTCGAGGGACTTCTGGCGCGCTTCGCGGCGTTGTCGCCCGAGAATTCCGGCTGTTTCGAGACCTGGGACGGTCGGCCGATCCCCTACTAGCCGGTCACCCCGCCGCCCGGCCCATGGCCGAACGGGTGACGCTGATGAGGGCGCCGCCCTCGGTGGCCATGCAGGTCCAGAAGCTGCCGTCGCGGTCGTCCCTGATCTGCACGCGCACGCCGGCCTCGGTGGGCGCGACGGCCAGCGTGGTCAGGCCACCCGACCCCGACGCCTCCGCGACCGCGGCGCGGCAGGCGAACTCGGCGGGGGACTGGACAAGGCTCATGATGTCCGGCCCGCGGTTGCATCCCGCAAGCGCAACGCCCGACAGCGTCCACAAGACCAGTGTCGCGATCCTCATTGCCTGCCGTGCCGTCCCATTCCTGCCCACTGCCGCGGCCCCGACCGGGTCCGCGTCCGCACATCTTGCAAGCCCGGCGCGCAATGTCCACCACCCGCGGCACGGCACGGCCTCTTGCCCTTGCCCCGGGCCTTCCCTAAAAGCCCGCCAGTTGCAAGGCGCAACAGGAACGGGACAGGGACAGAACCGCGGGCCATGCCAATCCTGGTGATGAAATTCGGCGGCACCTCGGTCGCCACGCCCGACCGCATCAAGCGGGCCGCGAAACGTGTCGGCCGCGAGGTCGCCAACGGCCATGACGTGATCGTCATCGTCTCGGCCATGGCCGGCAAGACCAACGAACTCGTCGGCTGGGTCGAAGAGACGTCGAAGTTCTTCGACGCCCGCGAATACGACGCCGTCGTCTCGTCGGGCGAGAACGTGACCGCGGGCCTGATGGCGCTGACGCTTCAGGAAATGGACATCCCCGCGCGCAGCTGGCAGGGCTGGCAGGTGCCGCTTCGGACGACCTCGGCCCATTCGGCCGCGCGCATCGTCGAGATCCCCACCGACCACATCATGGCCAAGTTCGCCGAGGGCATGAAGGTCGCCGTCGTCGCGGGCTTCCAGGGCATCAGCCCCGAGGGCCGCATCACCACGCTGGGACGGGGCGGGTCGGACACCACCGCCGTGGCCTTCGCCGCCGCCTTCGACGCCGAACGCTGCGACATCTACACCGACGTGGACGGGGTCTATACCACCGACCCGCGCATCAGCGCCAAGGCGCGCAAGCTCGATCGCATCGCCTTCGAGGAGATGCTCGAACTCGCCTCGCTCGGCGCCAAGGTGCTGCAGACCCGGTCGGTCGAACTTGCCATGCGCTACAACGTGAAGCTGCGGGTGCTCTCGAGCTTCGAAGACAACGGCGACGAGGCGGGCACCCTCGTCTGCGCTGAGGAGGATATCGTGGAAAGCAATGTGGTCTCCGGCGTCGCCTACAGCCGCGATGAAGCCAAGATGACGCTGACCGCGGTCGCCGACCGCCCCGGCATCGCGGCGGCGATCTTCGGGCCGCTGGCCGACGCGGGCGTCAACGTCGACATGATCGTCCAGAACATCTCGGACGGCGGGCTGACCGACATGACCTTCTCCTGCCCGGTCAACCAGGTTCCCCGCGCGGAAAAGGCCATGACCGAAGCCAAGGCCAAGGGCGAGATCGACTTCGCCAGCCTCGTCGCCGACACCGATGTCGCCAAGGTCTCGGTCGTGGGCATCGGCATGCGCAGCCATGCCGGCGTCGCCAGCCAGATGTTCAAGGCGCTCAGCGCCGAGGGGATCAACATCAAGGTGATCACCACCTCCGAGATCAAGATCTCTGTCCTGATCGACCGCAAGTACATGGAACTTGCCGTCCAGGCGCTGCACGACGCCTTCGGCCTCGACCGCGCCGCCTGATCGCCGGGCGTGCACCGGACCACGGTCCTTCTTCTTGGGTCAAGTATCCCGGGGGAGTCCCCGCCCCGGCGGGGACGGGGGCAGAGCCCCCAAGACCGTTTCGTTTCCGACAGTTGTATGCTCTAAGCTGACCTCGGCGCGGACTGGTCGCGCCCTCAGCCGGAGACGCCCGACCGCCGATGCCCGATCGCGCCGAGACCGAAAGCCGCAAGCTTCTGCGCCGCCTGCGCGAGACGATGGCGGATGCCAGCACCGCCGGGCAGGTGCGGCTTGATCGAATCACCCACATCATCGCCGACTCGATGGGCACCGAAGTCTGCTCGATCTATCTTTTCCGCGACAAGGACACGCTCGAGCTGTGCGCCACCGAAGGCCTCAAGCCCGAGGCCGTGCACCAGACCCGGATGCGGGTGGGCGAAGGCCTGGTCGGGCGCGTCGCGCGCACCGCGACCCCGATCAATACCGCCAACGCCCCCCAGACCACGGGCTTCCGCTACATGCCCGAAACCGGCGAGGAGATCTTCTCGTCCTTCCTCGGCGTGCCGATCCAGCGGCTGGGCGAACGGCTGGGGGTCCTTGTCGTCCAGTCGAAGCAGGCGCGTGAATACTCCGACGACGAGGTCTACGCGCTCGAGGTCGTGGCCATGGTGCTGGCCGAGATGGCCGAGCTTGGCGCCTTCGTGGGCGAAGGTTCGGCGATGGCCGCGCGCCACAAGCAGCCGGTGATGTTCCGCGGCGCCGTGGGCCAGGAAGGCACCGCCGAAGGCCATGTCTGGCTGCACGATCCCCGCGTGGTCGTCACGAACCCGGTGGCCGACGACCCCGAGACCGAGATCGCGCGCCTGCACGCCGCGGTCGAGAAGCTGCGCGTCTCGGTCGACGACCTGCTCGAAGGGGCGGCCGCGGCGGGCGACAAGGACCAGCGTGAGATTTTCGAAGCCTACCGCATGTTCGCCAACTCGCGCAGCTGGATCCGCCGCATGGTCGAGGACATCAGCCGCGGGCTGTCGGCCGAGGCCGCCGTCGAAAAGGAACAGTCGGCCGCCCGCGCGCGCATGGCGCAGGTGCCCGACACCTATCTGCGCGAACGTCTCGACGACCTTGACGATCTGTCGAACCGGCTTCTTCGCATCCTCACCGGTCAGGGCCGCGACACCGGCGCGGCGATGCCGCAGAACCCGATCCTCGTCGCGCGCAACATCGGCCCGGGCGAGCTTCTGGAATACGGCCGGGCGCTCAAGGGCGTCGTGCTCGAGCAGGGCTCGGTCGGCAGCCATGCCGCGATCGTCGCCCGGGCCTGGGCGATCCCGCTGATCATCCATGCCGACGGCATCATCAACGAGGCGCTGAACGGCGACCACATCATGCTCGACGGCGAACAGGGCATCGTGCACCTGCGCGCCGAGGACACCGTGGTCTCGGCCTTCCGAGACAAGATCGCGATGCAGGCCAAGGCGCAGGAACGCTATGCCGGGCTGCGCGACCTTCCGGCCGAGACGCTCTGCGGCCAGCGGATCTCGCTTCAGATGAACGCGGGCCTGATGGCCGACCTGCCCAGCCTCGAAGGCTCGGGCGCCGAGGGCGTGGGTCTTTTCCGGACCGAGCTGCAGTTCCTCGTGCGCAACAAGGTGCCCCGGCGCGACGAGCTTGCCGCGCTTTACGGGCGCGTCATGGATGCCGCACGGGGCCGGCGCGTGGTGTTCCGCACGCTCGACATCGGGTCGGACAAGGTGCTGCCCTACATGAAGCGCGAGGACGAGCCGAACCCCGCGCTGGGCTGGCGCGCGATCCGCGTGGGCCTCGACAAGCCGGGCGTCATGCGGATGCAGCTTCAGGCGCTTCTGCGCGGCGCGGCGGGGCGGCCGCTGACGGTCATGTTTCCTTTCGTCGCCCAGCTCGACGAATTCATCGAGGCCCGCCAGCATCTTGTGGACGAGATCGAGCGCGAACGCCGGCTCGACCATGTCCTGCCGTCCCGCGTCGAGATCGGCGCGATGGTCGAGACGCCGTCGATGGCCTTCGCGCCGCGACGCTTCTATGAACTGGCGGATTTCATCTCGATCGGCGGCAACGACCTCAAGCAGTTCTTCTTCGCCGCCGACCGCGAGAACGAGCGCGTGCGCCGCCGCTACGACACGCTGAACGTCAGCTACCTGTCGCTGATCGAGCAGATCGTGCAGCGCTGCGCCGAAACCGGGACGCCACTGAGTTTCTGCGGCGAGGATGCCGGCCGCCCGGTCGAGGCCGTCTGCTTCGCGGCGATCGGACTGCGCGCGCTGTCGATGCGGCCGGCCTCGGTCGGCCCGGTCAAGAACCTGCTCCGGCGGGTCGACCTGACGCAGGCCCGCGCCGTTATCGAAGAGGCGCGCGCCTCGGGCGTGCAAAGCGTTCGTCCCGCGGTGATGGAGTGGCTGCGCGGCGTGTCCTGACGCCTCAGGCGGGCGCCGGGGTGCGGCCGGCCAGCGTCCAGAAGCGCCGGAACAGAAGCCCTGCCGCGAAGGCCAGCCCGATGACGAGGCCGGTCCAGACGCCGACGACCCCGAACCCCAGCGGGAAGCCCAGCACATAGGCCGCGGGCATCCCCACCCCCCAATAGCTGATCGCGGCATGGATCATCGGCACCCGCGTGTCCTGGATGCCCCGCAGGACGCCCAGCGACATGACCTGCCCCGCGTCCATCAGCTGAAAGAGCGCGGCCATGGCCAGAAGCGTCACCCCAACGGCGATGATCTCGGGGCGCGCGGGATCGGACGGGTCAAGGAAAAGGCCCACGATCGGCGCGCCCAGCGTCAGGAAGGCGGCGATCGTCGCGGCAACCATCAGCCCCGACAGGCCGTAGGCGGCGAAGGCCGCGCCGCGCAACGCGCGCGGGTCCTGCCGCCCGTGGAACTGGCCCACGCGGATCGTCGCGGCCTGGCTCAGGCCGATGTGCACCATGAAGGTGATCGAGGCCACGTTCATCGCGATGCCGTGGGCGGCCAGTTCGACCGTGCCGATCCAGCCCACCAGAAGCGACGAGCCCGCGAAAAGCCCGGTTTCGGCAAGGCTCGTCATGCCGATCGGCCAGCCAAGGCGGAAGACGGCGCGGAACGCCTCCCAGTCGGGACGCCAGAAACGGATGAACAGCGCGAATTCCGGCGTCACCCGCGCGACATAGACCGCAAGTGCGGCAAGGCTCACGATCTGAAGCGTGACCGAGGCGACGGCCGCGCCCGCGACGCCCAGTTCGGGAAAGCCCCAGTTTCCGAAGATCAGCGCATAGTTCAGAAGCCCGTTCAGCACCGCCGTTGCGACGGTGATCCAGAACACGGCCTGCGTACGCTCAAGCGCGGCAAGATAGCTTTTCAGCACCATGACCAGAAGGCTGGGGATGAAGCCGATGGCGGCGATGCGCAGATAGACGGCGGCAAGGCGGCTGACCTCGGGATCCTGGCCCATCAGGCGCAGAAGCGGCTCGGACCAGACGAGCACAGGGGTCACCGCGGCGCCGAACAGGATCGACAGCCACAGGCCCATCCGCGTGACGCGGCGCACCTGCGTCCCCTCGCCCGATCCGGCATAGCTTGCCACCATCGGCATCACCGCCCAGGCGAAGCCCGAGCCCACGACGAACAGCACGAAGTAAAGCGGCACCGCCAGCACCAGCGCGGCAAGCTCGGTCACGCCGTACCAGCCCAGCATGACCGTGTCGGTGGTGTGGATGGCGATCTGCCCCAGATGGCTGCCGATCAGCGGCAGACCCAGCACCAGAAGGGCGCGGGCGTGTCCCGCTTCGGGGCCGGGCGGCGTATGATCGGCGATGCGGGCCATGCGCCGGCTCTAGACCTGCGGCGTGGCGGCGGCAAGTGGGGCCTGCGGGCCGGAAAGAAAAAGCCCCGGCGCGATGGCCGGGGCTTTCGTGTTTCGCTTGTGGCTGCGGCCCTGGCTCAGGCCGACTTGCGCTTGCGGCGGACCGCAGCGAGGGCGCCAAGACCGCCGATCAGCATGAGCGCCGGGGCCGGCAGAGGAACGGCGCTGACGGTGATATCGTCGATACCCCACCCATCGTTCCGGGTGTCAACGTTGAACGTCACCGACTTCACGCCCATGTCGAAGAAGGCCGTGACGTAGCTGATCTCGCCGTTATTGGCAGCACCGCCCGCACCGCCGAAACTCAGCACCGTCGAGTCACCGTTGGCGAACGTCGCGGTCATGGACGCGGACACGTCGTTGATGTCCGTCATGAAGAAGCCCAGCGACAGCACGGTCTGCGTGAAGTTGAGTGTCCACTTGACCTCCTTGCTGTCGTTGCTGTCCAGCCACTGACCCGAGTTGTCCGCGTTGGTCATGTCGCGGCGGCCAAGGAACGGCGAGGTCCCGGCGTCAAGAATGCGCAGCCCCCCGGCCTTTTGACCCGCAACCGTCTGCTCGAACGTACCCACGGCCGTCGAGATCGTGGTGTTGCTCTGGATCGGCAGCGACTCGAAATTCTCGGTCTTGATATTCGTTCCTGCGATCAGCGCCAGATAGGCAGCCTCGGCCGCCTTTGCGCCGGCATAATCACCGCTGGCAAAAACCTGCTGATTGACCGTGGCCGCCGACACGGCACCGGCCGCAAGAAGCGCCACCGCAGCGGTTGCACCAAAAATTGCTCTCTTCATCTTTTCCCTCACAAGTTACCCAAGCGCCGCCACACGCGATCACTTCCCCGACAAGTTAACAGAACGTGAAGTGCGAGTCTCCCTGTTTCTTGGCCAAAAGTCGCCCAAAATGTGGTCGGATTGTGGCCGCGACCGCGGCGCCCGCCCGCGCAATCCTGAAGCGAAAAACGTTCTTTGTCAGTTACTTACATCCGAATGGGGCGCCGCACCTTCCCCAGGGTCAAGCAGGCCTCAAACGCGAACCAGTGCGTTCTCGATATGGAAACAGCGACTCGCCGCCCGCCCATACCCCTTTCCTGTCCCTTGCCCGGCGTTTCCCCGGCCTGCCGCCACGGCCATTGCCGAGACGGCGCCTTCGGCCCTATCCTGCGCGCAACCAACAACAACATCCGAGCAGCCCATGGCCGACGACCTTCTTTCCGCCGCCGCAGACACCTATGACGCCACGTCGATCGAAGTGCTCGAGGGGCTCGAGCCCGTGCGCAAGCGGCCGGGCATGTACATCGGCGGCACCGACGAGCGCGCGCTGCACCACCTTGTGGCCGAAGTCCTCGACAACGCGATGGACGAGGCCGTCGCCGGCCACGCCACCCGGATCGAGGTGGAGCTTCACGCCGACTACAGCGTCAGTGTGCGCGACAACGGGCGCGGCATACCAGTGGACCCGCACCCGAAGTTCCCCGGCAAGTCCGCGCTCGAGGTGATCCTGTGCACGCTGCATGCGGGGGGCAAGTTCTCGGGCAAGGCCTATCAGACCTCGGGCGGCCTGCACGGGGTGGGCGTCAGCGTGGTCAACGCGCTGTCCGACCATCTGCGCGTCGAGGTCGCCCGCAACCGCGAGCTTTACGCCCAGGAATTCTCGCGCGGGCTGCCGCAGGGACCGATCCAGAAGATCGGCCCCACCCCGAACCGGCGCGGCACCACCGTGACCTTCCACGCCGACGACGAGATCTTCGGCCATCACCGCTTTCGGCCCGCGCGGCTTCTGCGCATGGTGCGCTCGAAGGCCTATCTTTTCTCGGGCGTCGAGATCCGGTGGAAATCCGCGATCGAGGACGGCGACACGCCGATGGAGGCGACGTTCCACTTCCCCGGCGGCCTGTCGGATTACCTGGGCGAGACGCTGGAAGGCGCCACCACCTATGCCGACCGGCCCTTCGCCGGCACCGTCGAATTCGCCGAGCGCTTCGGCGTGCCGGGCAAGGTCGAATGGGCGATCAACTGGACGCCCGTGCGCGACGGTTTCATCCAGTCCTACTGCAACACGATCCCCACGCCCGAGGGCGGCACGCACGAGGCCGGCTTCTGGGCGGCGATCCTGAAGGGCATCCGTGCCTACGGCGAGCTTGCCAACAACCGCAAGGCCGCCAACATCAGCCGCGAGGACCTGCTGACGGGCGGCTGCGCGCTGGTGTCGTGCTTCATCTCCGAGCCCGAGTTCGTGGGCCAGACCAAGGACCGGCTGGCCACGACCGAGGCCGCGCGGCTGGTCGAGAATTCGGTGCGCGACCATTTCGACAACTGGCTGGCGGCCGACACGCGGTCGGCCGGGGCGATCCTCGACTTCCTCGTCCTGCGGGCCGAGGAACGCATCCGCCGCCGGCAGGAAAAGGAAACAAGCCGCAAGACGGCGACCAAGAAGCTGCGCCTGCCGGGCAAGCTGGTCGACTGTTCGCGCCAGACCCGCGAGGGGACCGAGATCTTCCTGGTCGAGGGCGACAGCGCGGGCGGGTCGGCCAAGATGGCGCGCGACCGCGAAACCCAGGCGCTTCTGCCGCTGCGCGGCAAGATCCTGAACGTGCTTGGGGCGGCGTCCTCGAAGCTGGGCCAGAACCAGGAGATCGCGGACCTTGGCCAGGCGCTGGGCGTGGGGCTGGGGTCGCGCTTCGTGCTGGATGACCTGCGCTACGAGAAGGTCATCATCATGACCGACGCCGACGTCGACGGGGCGCATATCGCCTCGCTTCTGATGACGTTCTTCTTCACCCAGATGCGCCCGATGATCGACGCGGGCCACCTTTACCTGGCCTGCCCGCCGCTGTTCCGGCTGACGCAGGGGGCGAAACGGGTCTATTGCCTGGACGAGGCCGAGAAGGCCGCGTGGATGGCCAAGGGCCTTGGCGGCAAGGGCAAGATCGATGTCAGCCGCTTCAAGGGCCTGGGCGAGATGGACGCCAAGGACCTCAAGGACACCACGATGAACCCCGCGACGCGCAAGCTGATCCGCGTGACCGTGGGCGACGAGATCCCGGGTGAGACAGAGGACCTGGTCGAGCGTCTGATGGGCAAGAAGCCCGAACTGCGGTTCCAGTTCATTCAGGAGAACGCGAGGTTCGTCGAGGAGCTGGATGTTTAGGCAAGCATAAATTCATCAAAGTCCGGGCGCACATAGGCGCAATGCTTGCTAAGCGTCTGCAAGCATGCTAGCAGCATTGGCGACGGATTCGGAAGAAGGATGCTTGCCTTGAAAAGATCACCTCAACGTATGGGCGGGGAAGCCCGCGCAAAGGCACTCGATCCCCAGAAACGGGCGGAAATTGCCCGAAAGGCGGCGGCCGCGCGATGGGAAGGCAAGGATGACGTTCCGGATCAAACGGAGCTGCCGGTCGCCACACACCAAGGAAGCGTGAATCTCGGAGGGCTCGCACTTGACTGCTATGTCCTCGCTGACGGCAGGAGAGTGTTTCACAAACGCGGCATGGCGCGGGCTCTTGGTATGCGCTCCGCTGGCGGAAATGCCTTCGTCAAGACCATTCAGCGGAAGGGGCTTTCTAGTCAAATCGACCGGGAACTTGCCGAGAAAATTGACAATCCATTCTACTTTCGTGCGTTGAATGGTGACATTGCTCACGGCTACGACGCGGAGATTCTGGTTGAAGTTTGCAAGGCGATCATGCGCGCCCAGCAAAACGGAAACCTAACCTCTGCACAAGAACCTTTGGCAGAACAAGCTAGAGTCCTTCTAAACGCCTTTGCAAAGGTTGGCGTCACAGCACTTATTGATGAGGCGACTGGCTTCCAAGAGATTCGTCACCCGGATGCCTTGCGCCTTTTGGTCGATCAATACATTGAAGAAGAGAAGCGGGAGTGGGCCAAGGAATTCCCGGACGACTACTATGACGAGCTTAATCGAATATTTGGAAGCAAGAGGCTGACTCACACTAAGTCTGGCCGGGTAGTGCAGAACCGTCCACAACACTTTGCGAAGTTCACACGAAGCTACGTTTATCATCCGCTTGAGAATGGCGCAGTTCTTGAGGAACTCGACCGAATTAATCCGAAGTTTGGAAAAAATGGAAACCGCCGCGCTAGGTTTCACCAACATCTTTCGGAAGGCTATGGACTTCAGAAATTAAAGATTCAAGTTCAGGAAGTCCTGACGCTAATGAAGATCTCGGACAATGTTTCTCAGTTTAAGAAACTCTTCGAGAAGAGGTTTAGCAGAAGTTATCAACCTGACCTTTTCGACACCTGAGGGCTGGGGTTGGGATCGACTTTGAGCCGTGAGTTGGCCGAAATCCTCCGCAAGGCTTGCAAGCTCGGCCGACTGCCCCTGCCCGAGGATCAGCGGAAGCTGCAGGTGACGCTTTACCTCGACCGCGATGTGCTGGCGCGGTTGCGCGCGGACGGGCGCGGCTGGCAGACGCGGGCCAACGCCGCGTTGCGCAAGGCGCTCGGGCTTTGAGGGCCCCAAACCCCCTCCCCCTTGCACGCCACCCCGCGCCCCCATAGATTCCCCCGTGCAGGCGCGGTGCGCCGCCCTGCTGCCAAAGGGATCATCGCCCCGACGATGCGCGGCTGTCGCGCCCGCTCGGGCAACCCTGACACCCCCCAAAGCATCGGCCCGGGCCGGCATTCCGCCCCCGGGAACCAGCGACGGGAGAGACCCCATGTCCAAGGAAAAAAGCCGCGGCAACAAGGAAGCCAAGAAGCCCAAGAAGGAAAAGCCGAAGGTTCTGGCCACCGCCAACTCGAACCTCGGCAAGGATGGCACCGTGATCGCCGGCAAGAAGATCAAGTGACCGCCCGGGGCGTCACAGCGGCACGACACGACCGACGGGCGGGCAGCGATGCGCCGCCCGTTTTCCTGTCTGTCGCCGGGTCGGCCCGCTACTGCTGCACCGCCTGAAGCCAGGCCACGAGGTCGGCGATGGGCGCGGCGGTCAGGATCGGCTGGCCGTCCTCGGCCGGGATCGCCGCGTCGGGAAAGTCGAAGTAGGTCCCGAACAGCGGCATGACGCCGCCATGGACCAGTTCGGGGTCGCGCCCGTCGATCTGACGCGCGACGCGCGCGGTGGGAAAGACCCCGCCGTTCATGGCCGCAAGCTGCGTCAGGTCGGGCGGATGCAGCGCGAGGATCGCCGACAACTCGCCCCCGCCCGTCGCGTCCGCGCCATGGCAGGCCGCGCAGAACGAGGCGAACAACTGCCCGCCGAACTCGGCGTCCTGCGCCCTGCCCGGCCCCGGCACACCCAGTGCCAGTAGCAGCGCCGCAACGCCCATTCCGATCATCCGCCGCATCGCATCCTCCGGTGAACGCGCCCCGTGCCCGCGGATCAAGCCTGCCGCAGCGCCGCGCGCCGCGCCTTGATGCGCGTCAACTCAGCGCTGAAGCGACTCGATGTAAAGCGCGAGGTCCAGAAGCCGCAGGGGCGTGGGCGTCATCACCCCCGGCGCGGTTTCGAACAGCACCGTCTCGCCGGTCAGAAGCGCGCCGAACTCGGGCATGGCGCCCGTGCCGTGGGTGTAGCCGTCGACCCGGGCCATGACATCGACCGTCGGGAAGACCCCGCCGTTGCGCGCCGCCAGCCGCGTGAGGTCGGCGGGCGGCGGCGACAGGTCCTGCCCCACCGGCCCGTCGCCCCGCCCGCCGTCGCCGTGACAGGACGCACAAAGCGCCTGGAAATCGGCCCGCCCCGCCCCTTCCGAGGGCGGCGGCACGCAGGCGGCCAGCGCAAGCCCCGCAAGACCCAGCGCCAGGGTCGGAATGATGAATGCTCGCATGCTGTGCCTCCGGTCCTTGTTGTTGCGGCAAGCCTAGCACGGTCGGCGCGCTTGCAGAACCGCCCGGAGGCATTCTAGGGTCGCATCATGCGCGTTTCCGCCCTTCTCGCCCTTCTGGTCCTGTCCGGCTGCGTCGGCTTCGCCCGCGGCGACGGACAGGGCAATGTCGAGGTCGTGACCAACTGGGGCAGCTTCGGCGGGGCTGCCGAGGAGACGCCGGAAAAGCCCGTCGCCGAGGCTGCGCAATAGCGCGAAAAACCCCTTGCAGCCCCCGGCCCGAGTCGCTATCTGACGCCTCACCCAAGGACGCGGGCGTAGCTCAGGGGTAGAGCATTACCTTGCCAAGGTAAGGGTCGTGAGTTCGAATCTCATCGCCCGCTCCAACATCCAGGAAACCGGCCTCTGGCCGGTTTTTCTTTTTCTGCAGCGCACTGGCCCCTCGCTGGCCCCTCCCCGACACCGCCCGTCGGCCCGGGCGACCTGAGGCACGCCCGCCGCGCCGGGCGGCGAAATGACGGCCTCCGGCTTCCCCCCCGGGCCCGGCCGCCCTATAAGGCGCGCGCAGCAACCGGAGCACGCCCATGCGCACCGCGAAGATCACGCGCAAGACCGCCGAGACCGAGGTGACCGTCGAGATCGACCTGGACGGAAGCGGCAGTTACAACAACGTGACCGGGGTCGGGTTCCTCGACCACATGCTCGACCAGCTGGCGCGGCATTCGCTGATCGACATTCGCGTGCGCGCCGAGGGCGACCTGCACATCGACGACCACCACACGGTCGAGGACACCGGCATCGCGCTGGGCCAGGCGCTGAGCGCGGCGCTGGCCGACAAGCGCGGCATCCGGCGCTATGGCGAATGCCACCTGCCGATGGACGAGACGCTGGTGCGCGCCGCTCTTGACCTGTCGGGGCGGCCCTTCCTTGTCTGGGACGTGCCGATGACCGCGCCCAGGATCGGCAGCTTCGACACCGAGCTGGTGCGCGAATTCTTCCAGGGCTTCGCGACCCATGGCGGGATCACGCTGCACGTCAGCCGGCTGGCCGGCGTCAACAGCCACCACATCGCCGAGGCCACGTTCAAGGCCGTGGCCCGCGCCCTGCGCATGGCGGTCGAGACCGATCCGCGCAAGGCCGACGAGATCCCGTCGACCAAGGGAAGTCTCTGAGGCGGGCATGCTGACGGCACTGATCGACTACGAGTCGGGCAATCTTCACTCGGCCGAGAAGGCCTTTCAGCGCATGGCGCGGGAAACCGGCGCGGGCCAGGTCGTCGTGACCTCGGACGCCGAGGTCGTGGCGCGGGCGGATCGGATCGTGCTGCCCGGCGACGGAGCGTTTCCGGCCTGTCACGCGGCGCTCACCGGGCGCGGCGGCCTTCACGAGGCGCTGCGCGAGGCGGTCGAGGTCAGGGGCCGGCCCTTCCTTGGGATCTGCGTGGGCATGCAGCTCATGGCGCGGACGGGCCACGAATACCGCGAGACGCCCGGGCTGGGCTGGATCGACGGCGAGGTGGTCGCGATCCGGCCGTCGGACGCGCGGCTCAAGGTGCCGCACATGGGCTGGAACGACCTGGTGATCGACCGCGCACACCCCGTTCTCGACGGGATCGCGACCGGCGACCACGCCTATTTCGTCCATTCCTACCAGATGGTTCTGGACGATCCTTCAAGCCTTCTGGCGCATTGCGACTATGGCGGCCCGGTGACCGCCATCGTCGGACGCGACACCATGGTGGGCACCCAGTTCCACCCCGAGAAAAGCCAGGCGGCCGGCCTGCGGCTGATCGCGAATTTCCTGGGCTGGGCGCCCTGATCCGGCCCTACTCGACCCGCGTCCAGGCCTGGTCGCGGCAGATCAGGCCACCCGCGACGCAGCCCGCCACGCTTAGCGTGCTGCCCGACAGCGACATCTTCGAATTGTAGGTCTTGTCGCGGTCCGGCGCCCAGATCTTGCCGCCGGAATAGGCGCCGTTGCCGGTGGCCTTCATGTCCCAGATCATCCGCTTGCCGATGTTGGGCGAGGCGACCTCGGTTCCGGCGGCGTCGAAGGCCTTTTCGATCGTTCCGCACAGCGCGCCGCTGCAATCGTAGATGCGGACATGGCCGAAGTTGCCGTTGTCGTCCGGGCGCGTCTTCCACAGGCCCTCGACCGGATCGGCGGCAAGGGCGGGCACAGCAAGACAGAGGGCCGCAACGGTAAGCGTGGCAAGGTGTTTCATGGATCCTCCTCCCTGATCGCGGCGGAGAGTGGGGCCGCGCCGGGCCATCGCGCAAGCGTGACGTTGGGACAGACCCGCCGGACCGGAGGGGCCAGCCCCTCCGGACCTCCCCGGGATATTTGCAGGTCGATGGAGGGACGGGGTTGCCCTGCAACGCGCGGCCGGGCAAGAGGGCCGCGCCAAAGACGGAGGCGGCGATGATCCTTTACCCCGCGATCGACCTCAAGGACGGGCAGTGCGTGCGGCTTCTGCGCGGCGAGATGCAGGCGGCCACCGTCTTCAGCGACGATCCTGCCGCGCAGGCCTGCGCCTTCGAGGCCGCGGGCTGCGACTGGCTGCATCTTGTCGATCTGAACGGCGCCTTCGCCGGCGCGCCGGTGAATGGCGCGGCGGTCGAAGCGATCCTGGCCGCGGTCTCGGTCCCTGCGCAGCTTGGCGGCGGCGTCCGCGACATGGCCACGATCGAGATGTGGCTGTCGAAGGGGCTGGCGCGGGTCATCCTGGGCACGGTCGCGGTCGAGACCCCGTCCCTGGTGCGCGAGGCGGCGCGGGCCTTTCCCGGGCAGGTCGCGGTCGGGATCGACGCGCGCGGCGGCAAGGTCGCGACCCGGGGATGGGCGGAAGAGACGGATGTCGACGCCGTCGCCCTTGCGCGCAGCTTCGAGGACGCGGGCGTGGCGGCGATCATCTATACCGACATCGACCGCGACGGCGCGATGGGCGGGCCGAACATCGCCGCGACAGAGGCGCTGGCCCGCGCGGTGACGATCCCGGTGATCGCAAGCGGCGGCGTGTCGCGTCTGGCGGATCTGATCGCGCTGCGCGACACCGGCGCGATCGCCGGCGCGATTTCGGGGCGGGCGCTCTACGACGGCGCGATCGACCTGGCCGAGGCGCTGGCGGCGCTCAGGGGCTGAGCCTCAGGGCAGCGGGCCGGTCTGCCACAGCTTCACCGTCAGCCCGCCATGGGCGACCGGCGGACCTGGCGGCAGGAACGGCAGGCCCGTGGCCTTCGCCAGCCCGTCGTCCGACGTGACAAGCCCCACGCGCCAGCCCGACAACCGCTCTTTCGTGACCGCGCCCAGCGCCCCGTAGAGGGCGAAAAGAAGCTTCCGCTCGCCGATGCGCGCGCCATAGGGCGGGTTCACCATCATCAGGCCGGGCGGGCCCTCGGGGCGGACGAGGTCGCCGATCGCCCGGCGCTCGAACGTGCAAAGGCCCGCCACACCCGCCCGTTCGGCGTTCTCCGCCGCGCCCCGGGTCGCGCCCGCGTCGCGGTCGGCGCCGTGAAAGCGCAGGCCGGTCGTCCGGGGCGCGGAGAGGCCCGCGCGCATCGCGCCCCAGGCGGTGGCGTCGAAGCCCGCGAGATCCTCGAAGGCGAAACGGCGCGCGCGGCCGGGGGCGAGACCCGCTGCGATCTCGGCCGCCTCGATCACGAAGGTGCCCGAGCCGCACATCGGGTCAAGCACGGGTTCGGTCCCGGTATAGCCGCAGGCGCGCAGGAACAGCGCGGCCATCGTCTCGCGCAGGGGGGCCTTGCCGACGGCCTGTTTCAGGCCGCGTCGGTGCAGGGGCTCGCCGCTGGTGTCGAGGCTGAAGGTGGCGAGGTCGTCGTCGATGCGCACCATGAGCCGCAGCGCCGCGTCCTCGGCAATCGGCGCGCCCAGCGTTTCGGCGATCGCACGCGCGACGCGGTCGCGGGCGGCGCCGGCGTGGTAGATCCGGGATTTGCGCGTCGTGACCTCGATGCGAAGCGGCACGTCGGGGCGCAGCAGCGTTGACCAGTCGACCTTGTGCGAACGCTTGTCGAGCTGCGCCAGGTGCAGGGCGCGGAATTCGGCCACGCGCGCCAGCACCCGGCCCGCGCCGCGCAGGGTCAGGTTCGCACGCCAGACCTCGGTCCAGCCTCCGGTGCAGGTGACGCCGCCCGGCGTCTCGGCCACGCCCTGAAACCCCGCCTCGCGCGCCTCGTCGGCCAGAAACGGCTCGAGGCCGGGCTGGGTGGCGAGGAAGATCTGAAACGGGGCGTCCATCCCGCCCCCTTAGCGCGGCGGGCCGGGGGCCGGAAAGGCAAAACCCGCTTCCCCCGCGTCGCTTTCCCCAGTATCACGCGCCGCATGCTGAAGACGCGCATCATCCCCTGCCTCGACGTGGCCGACGGCCGCGTGGTGAAGGGCGTGAACTTCGTCGATCTCGTCGACGCCGGCGACCCGGTCGAGGCCGCCATCGCCTATAACGAGGCCGGCGCGGACGAGCTGTGCTTCCTCGACATCCATGCCACCCACGAGAACCGGGGCACGATGTACGATCTGGCCACCCGCACGGCCGAACAGTGCTTCATGCCGCTGACCATCGGCGGCGGCGTGCGCACGGTCGAGGATGTGCGCAACCTTCTGCTGGCGGGCGCCGACAAGGTCAGCTTCAACTCGGCCGCCGTGGCCGACCCCGACGTCGTCGCGCGCGCCGCCGACCGCTTCGGCAGCCAGTGCATCGTCGTGGCCATCGACGCCAAGACCGTGGAACCCGGCCGGTGGGAGATCTTCACCCACGGCGGCCGCCGGCCCACGGGGATCGATGCGGTGGCGTTCGCGCGGACCGTGGCTGAAAAGGGCGCGGGCGAGATCCTGCTGACCTCGATGGACCGCGACGGCACGCGCGCGGGCTTCAACATTCCCCTGACGCGCGCGGTCGCCGACGCGGTGTCGGTGCCGGTCATCGCCAGCGGCGGCGTCGGCACGCTCGATCATCTGGTCGAGGGCGTGACCGAGGGCCACGCGAGCGCGGTGCTTGCCGCCTCGATCTTTCACTTCGGCGACTTCACCATCGGCCAGGCGAAGGCCCACATGGCCGCCGCCGGCATCCCGGTGCGCCTGACATGAGCGCGCTCGACCGCCTTGCCGCGACCATCGCCGCCCGCAAGGGCGCGGACCCCGGCACGTCGTGGACCGCGAAGCTTCTGGCCAAGGGCCCCGAGAAATGCGCCGAGAAATTCGGCGAGGAAGCCGTCGAGGCCATCGTGGAGGCCGTGAAGGGCGACCGCGACCGGTTGACCGCCGAGGCCGCCGACGTGCTGTATCATCTGCTGGTGATGCTGGCCGCGCGGGACGTGACCCTGACCGACGTTCTGGCGGAACTGGAACGCCGGGAAGGCACCTCGGGCATCGCGGAAAAGGCATCGCGCGGCTGAGGCGCCGGCCGCCCCCGCGCCGCCCGCCGCTGGGCGCCGCATTCCCAAGAAAAAGGCGCCCGGTGCAAAGCACGGGCGCCAGTCACGGAACGAGGGACAGTGAAGTGAAACGCAAGTGTTCCGGACCTGCGCTTCGTGAACAGAAGGTAGGCAGGCCCTCCTGCGTTTAAAGAGGATGTAATAGACTTGTGAACAGGGAGTGAACAGAGCGTGCGCCCAGCACCCCTGCCCCGTCTCAGTCGAAGATGTCCTCGATCAGGTCGAAGGCTTCCTCGAACAGCCGTCGCCCGAAGCCCTTGCGGCGCTTCGCCTTGCGCGGTCCTGGCCTGGGTCTGGCGGGGCGTCCGTCCGGCGCGCCCTGCCAGTCGTGCAGCGGCGACGGCTTGACGGTCCGACGGTCCTCGACGTGATCGGCCTTCAGCATCTTCAGGTCATGCAGCGGCGCCCCGCACCCCGCGCAGGCCAGTTCGTGCCGGGCGGTTCCCGTCAGCACGAGGGCCGCGCGCGCGCCGCAATAGCAGCAGGTGGCGATCTTCCGGTGGGGCATGCTCTCTCCGCTCGTCGCGCCGATTCAGCGCCGTTGCGTGGCATATAGGGCGATCGCGGCCGCGTTGGAGACGTTGAGCGACCCGAATTCGCCCGCCGCCTCGATCCGCACCAGCGCATCGCAGGCCGCCTTGGTGCCCTCGCGCAGGCCTGGCCCCTCGGCGCCAAGCACCAGCGCGACGGGCCGGTCCGTCGCCTCGGCCAGCGCCTCGCCCAGCGCGAGCTCTGCCTCGCCGTCAAGGCCAAGGACCCGGTAGCCCATGTCCTTCAGCGTTCCGATCGCGTCGGACAGGTTCTTGACCCGCAGGTAGGGCTGGCGCTCGAGCGCGCCCGACGCGGTCTTGGCAAGCGCGCCGGTCTCGGGCGCGGAATACCGCGCCGGCGCCACCACCGCGCGCGCGCCGAAGACCTCGGCCGAGCGCAGGATGGCGCCGGCGTTGTGGGGATCGGTCACCCGGTCAAGCAGCACCATCACGGGCGCGCGCCGTTCAGCGCCGTCCCCGGTCGCGGCCATGGCCAGATCCTCGAGCCGGCCCCAGTCCAGCGGCCGGACCTCGAGCGCGGCGCCCTGATGCACCGAGTCGGGGTCGATGGGTGCGGGAAACTTGCGGGGGTCGGCGATTTCGGCCGTCATCCCCGCCGCGGCGACGGCGTCGGCCAGACGGTCGGCCGCGTTCTTTGTCAGGATCAGGCGCAGCTTCTCGCGCCGGGGATTGAGCAGCGCGTCGCGCACCGCGTGCAGACCGAACAGCCAGACCGTCTCGGCCGCGGCCTTGCGGCGGGCCTGTTCCTTCTCGACGACCCATTTCGGCTTCTGCATCGCACCCTCCGGCCCTTCCCGGGGCCCGTCATCGTGCCCGCCCCGCGGCCCCTTCCAGGGCCGCGCGCGACCCTGCCCCGCGCGCCTTCGGGATGCAAGGGTCGGCGGCGCGGGGGGCGGGCCAGCCCCGCATCGGCCGCGTTTCGATTCGGCATTGACGGCCCC
This sequence comes from Saliniferula longa, assembly GCF_050789285.1. NCBI lineage: Bacteria > Pseudomonadati > Pseudomonadota > Alphaproteobacteria > Rhodobacterales > Roseobacteraceae > Saliniferula > Saliniferula longa. The sequence goes on from NZ_JBOUVX010000003.1 coordinate 294,275, forward strand.
GGCCTTGCCGCGTATCCACCGCCCGCATCGGGCCGCGAGGCGCGATGAGGGCGACGAGCTGCAAGGTGCGGCAGCGGACTGTAACTCCGCCGGGGAGACCCATGCCTGGTTCGATTCCAGGGTCGCCCACCACTTCCCACGCAATTGGTTATCCTTGGGTGGCCAGACAGGGTCCGGGCCCCCGGTGGGAAAAAGCGCCTCCTGCGCTCCGCCCGGCGACACACGGCATCTAAGCGAACACACCAGTGGAAGCTTTCGTCTTCCTGCCGGCAAGATTCCGGGGGTCACGTCCCCCCGGGATGCTTTTCCAGCTCCGGCCGCTCGGCGCCCTCCGCCTTCGCCCGCCGGCCCGCGAAACCCTGATGCCGATGGGTCCCAGGCCTATCATGCAGAGACACCCAAACCGGACCACTCGGTGGGCGCAGTCCACGGCCTCCTGCACTCGTGCACGGGTCAGTCGCGATCCGTGCGTTCAGGTCGGCCGGAAGACAAGCGCCAGGCCGTTGAGACAGTGGCGCTTGCCGGTGGGTTCGGGGCCGTCGTCGAAGACATGGCCAAGGTGCGAGCCGCACCGGCTGCAGTGCACCTCGGTTCGGACCTGGAAGATGAAGCTCCGGTCCGCGCGCGTCGCCACCGCGCCCGGGAGGGCGGAATGGAAGCTTGGCCAGCCAGTGCCGCTGTCGTACTTGGCCGCGGACGGATAAAGCGGAAGATCGCAGCCGCGGCAATGGTAGGTCCCCGTCCGCGCCTCGCCGTTCAGGGGGCTCGAGCCCGGCGGCTCGGTCGCTTCCTCCCGCAGGACCTCGTATTCGGCCGGTGACAGCAGGGCGCGCCATTCGGCCTCGCTGCGTTGGATCTGGAAGGTCTCGTTTCCTGCACGGGCCGACCCTGCCGCGCAAAGGGCAGCGGCCGATCCGAGAAGCATCTGGCGGCGGTTCATGCGGGTTCCCCCTTAACGGTGTGAGGGCCGCCCCGGATCGACCATGATACGGGGCGGCACGGGCGTCACTTCGGAACAAGCACGATGTCCACGACGTGAATGACGCCGTTCGACTGCTTCACGTCGGAGATCGTGATGCGTCCCGCATTGCCGCTTTCGTCGTAGATGTAGAGGTTCTGGCCCCGCGCCTGTGCGGACAAGGCATCGCCGGAGACGGCGTTGAAGTGGTAAAAGCCGTCCGCGCTGGCGCGCGCCATGCGCGCGATGTCCGCCGACGACCAGTCGCCCGCGACGACGTGGGCGGTCAGCACCTTCGTCAGCATGCCCTTGTTCTCGGGCATCAGAAGGGTCTCGACCGTTCCCGCCGGCAGGGCTTCGAACGCGGCGTTGACCGGCGCGAACACGGTGAACGGGCCATCCGACTGGAGCGTCTCGACTAGGCCCGCCGCCTGAACGGCCGCGACGAGTGTGGTGTGGTCGGCGGAGTTCACTGCGTTCTCGACGATGTTGCGCTCTTCCAGCATGGGGGCGCCGCCGACCATGGGGTTTGCGGCAAGCGCGGCGCCGGCGACGGCGAAAAGCGCGAGGGCGGCGGTGGCAGTCTTGGTGAAGGTCATGTCTGACTCCTGTGTTGCATCGTCCGGGTCACGCCCGAAGACATGCAAAGCCACGAGGCAAGGCAGGAAAGAGTTTCAGCGGGCGCGCGAAAAAGATGCCTAGCCGGCCGGAAGGGTTCCAAGCGCAAGCACCGCGCCGGTGGGCTGGCCGGTCGGCGACCCGCCGGGTGGCTCGTCCGACACGGCCAGAGTGCCGCCGGCCATCGCCGCGGCGAGGGTTTCCGGCAAGGCAAGCGACATGCGGTCGCCCCCGGGCAGCACCCCAAGCGACACCGGTGCGGACGCGCCCTCGGCGATAAGCCACAGTTCGTGGACCCGACCCTCGGCCGGCGCGCCGTCGATGCGCGCGACCTCGAGGCGACCCTGCGCAGGTTCAAAGCGCACCGCATAGACAAGCGAGCGGTCCTCGGCCGCGACCTCGGCCGTGAGCGCGGGACCCGGTGCGGGCGGTCCGATCCAGAGCAGGAGCGCCACGACAAGCGCGATCGCAGTCAACGCCCCGCCGAGGAACCGGGTCCAGCTCCAGCGTCCGGGGCGCGTCGCCGGCGCGTTCCCGAAGAGCCGCCCCTCGATTGCCGATTTCAGGCGCGGCGGCGGTGCGACGGGGTCGACCTCTGCGGCCAGCGACGCCAATCGCTCTTGCCAGGCGCGGACCTGCCCGCGCAGGACCGGGTCGCGCGCGAGCCGGGTCTCGAAGGCGGCACGCGCGTCGGACTCCATCAGCCCAAGCGCGTATTCCCCCGCGAGCACGTCGTCCTCGTCGCTGTCGGTCGCGTCCGTCATCGGCTGAGGCACTCCCTGAGTTTCAGAAGGCTTCGGCGCAGCCAGGTCCGCATCGTGTTGAGGGGGACGGCATATCGGTCGGCGAGTTCCTGGTAGGTGGCCCCGTCGAGATAGGCACGGCGCACCGCATCGGCCCGGCCGGGTTCGAGTTCGGCAAGGCAGCCGGCGATCCGGGCGCTTTCCGAAGCAGCGATGGCGGCCGCCTCGGGCGTCGGCCCCGCATCGGCGAGTTCGGGCATCGCGTCAAGCCCGTCGGCCGGCGCCTTGCGGGCACGCAGCCGGTCGATGGCGATGTTCCGCGCCAGCGTGATGAGCCAGGTCATCGGGCTCAAGCCATTCGCCGAATAGCGGCCCGCCTTGTGCCAGACGCGCACGAAGACCTCCTGCAGGGCATCCTCGGCTTCGTGCCGATCGTTCAATACACGGAGGCAGACACCGAAGAGTTTCGCGCTGGTCGCGTCGTAAAGCGCCGCGAAGGCGGCCCTGTCGCCAAGCGCGACGCGCGCGATCAGCGCCTCGATGTCGGAAGGTGTGCGCATCGCCGCCCGTGAAGGTCCCAAAATCGAAGCTATGCGTTGGCCCTGCGATGTCAAAGGGAAACGCCGGGGGCGGCTTCTGCCCCGGGCGTCCGGCGTCGCCGTCGACATGCCGTCGTCCGCCCGGCGCGCGTCACCCACCCGGTCTCACGCGCCGCTGCCCTTTCGGCGGAGATGACGATGATGACAAGGGCGTCGTCGACTGGGATGCCCTTCACCCGTCCGGCAGGCGCGGCCCGACCACGCGGCGTCGCAGAGCGGCCAGTGCCAGGTCGGGCAGATCACGTCCGACGTGGCAGGTCCGGAGCAGACCCCGGACCCGACCGACGACGACACCGCAGGGTGTGCCTAAGGCCGTTCCGGCGTCGCTTCCGCAAAAGTTCTGAAAAGCTCCTCGATCTCGTCCCGCGTCGCCACACCAAGGGCGACCGCGGCGTCGGCGACGCCGAGCCCGCCGTCAAGCGCGGCCTTCGCGACTTTCGCCGCGCGGGCGTACCCGATGGTCGGCACCAGAATCGTCGCCAGGACAAGGCTGTTTTCGAGCGCCCCCTCGCAGACCTCGACGTTGGCCTCGATCCCGGTCACGCACCGCTCGGCCAGCGTGTCCATCGCGCTCATGAGGATGCGCATCGACTGCAGCACGTTCAGCACGATCACCGGCTCCATCGCGTTAAGCTGCAACTGCCCCGCCTCGGCGGCCATCGTCACCGTCAGATCATTGCCGATGACCTGGAAGGCCACCTGGTTCACCACCTCTGGTATAACCGGGTTGATCTTCCCCGGCATGATCGAAGAGCCCGCCTGCACCGGCGGAAGGCGGATCTCGTTGAAGCCGGATCTTGGGCCGGACGACAGCAGCCTGAGATCGTTGCAGATCTTCGAAAGCTTCACCGCGATCCGCTTCAGCACGCCCGAGAAGGTGACGTAGGCGCCCGCGTCCGACGAGGCCTCGATCAGGTTCGCGGCCAGCGATACCTCGAAGCCCGAAACCGCCGAAAGCTCGGCCACCGCGCGCTCGGGATAGCCCTCGGGCGTGTTCACGCGCGTCCCGATGGCCGTTCCGCCAAGGTTGACCTCGAGGAGAAGGCGCGACAGCCGTCCGATGATCTCGACGTCCTCGTCGATGGTCGCGGCAAAGCCTCCGAATTCCTGCCCGAGAGTCATCGGCACGGCGTCCTGAAGCTGCGTGCGCCCGATCTTGCGCACCCCGGCAAAGGCCGTCGCCCGATCCGCGAAGGCCGCCGACAGGCGCCGCTGCGCGTCCTGGAAGGCCGCGCACTGGCTGACGATCGCTAGCCGCATCGCGGTGGGATAGACGTCGTTCGTGGACTGAGAGCGGTTCACGTCGTCGTTCGGATGCAGGCGCGCGTAGTCGCCCGGCGTGCTGCCCAGCCGGAGAAGCCCGAGGTTCGCAATCACCTCGTTGGCGTTCATGTTGGTCGAGGTCCCTGCCCCGCCCTGGATCATGTCCACGCGGAAGTTCTCGTGATGCTGCCCCGCGATGATCTCGGCACAGACCGCCTCGATCACCTCGGCCTTCGCGGGATCGAGCACGCCCAACGCGCGGTTCGCCCGCGCGGCCGCCGTCTTCACCCAGGCGAGCGAGCGGACGAACTCGGGGAAGTGCGACAGGGGAATGTGCGAGATCGGGAAATTCGCCATTGCGCGCGCGGTGTGGATGCCCCAGAGGCAGTCGCGCGGCAGGACCATCGTGCCGAGGCTGTCCTCCTCGATCCGGATGTCGGACAGGTCGAGCGGGCTCATGCTGCTTGCGCCGCAAGGAAGGCCTGAAGCCGTTCGGTCCGCGGCGTCCGCAGCACCTCGCGCGGATCGCCCTCTTCGCAGATGACGCCCTTGTTCAGGAACACGACCTTGTTCGCCACCTCGCGCGCGAAGTTCATCTCGTGGGTGACGACGATCATCGTGCGCCCCTCCTCGGCGAGGCTGCGCATCACCCGCAGCACCTCGCCCACCAGTTCGGGGTCAAGCGCGCTTGTCGGTTCGTCGAAAAGCATGAGTTCCGGCTCCATCGCCAGTGCCCTGGCGATTGCGACGCGCTGCTGCTCTCCGCCCGAAAGGAAGCCGGGATAGGCGTCCTTGCGGTGCGACAGGCCCACGCGCGCAAGATAGGCCTCGGCCCGTTCGCACGCTTCGGCCCGCGACAGGCCGTGGACACGGATGGGGCCAAGCATCACGTTCTCGACCGCGGTCATGTGGGACCACAGGTTGAACTGCTGGAACACCATCGTCACCCGGGCGCGGTAGGTGCGCAGGGCCGCAGGATCGGCCACCGTCAGGTGACCCGCGCGGTCGCGGCGGCAGACAAGCTCCTGCCCGTCCAGCCGGATCGTGCCCGAGGTCGGCCGCTCGAGGAAGTTGAGGCAGCGCAGGAAGGTGCTCTTGCCCGACCCGGACGAGCCGATCATGGCGATCACGTCGCCCCGGCGGGCCGACAGGTCGATCCCCTTCAGGACCTCGACGGCCCCGAAGGACTTGTGGATGTCGGTGGCGGTCAGCATCTCGGTCATGGTCGGGTCCTCACGGGCTGAGCAGCAGGCCGTCACGGAACGGCACCGCGCCGGCGATCTTGCCAAGGCGCTTTCCGACCTCGGCGATGCGGGTGGCAGGTCGGGCGTAGAACACGCCCGAGGTGGTCGCGCGGACCGCGCTGACGCGGCCCGTGCCAATATCGGTGATTTCGGCCACGACATCCCCGGCAGAGACCTCGGTCCCGACCGCGACGGCATAGGACAGAAGGCCCGGAACCGGGGCCGTCAGCGCCTCGGAGCCCGCGAGCGGCGCGGGATCGCAAGGCAACGGCGGAAGCGTCACGTCGCCGGCCACGGCCCCCATGTGGACGAGATAGTCGAAAAGCGCCGCCGCATCCCGCGCTCCAAGCTCGCGCGACACGTCCGACCGCCCCCGCAGTTCGAGCGTGCAGCTTGCGCAGCCGTGCGGCACCGGGTGGTCGGGCAGTTCCCGGCCAAGATCGGACCAGAGCCGGGTCAGCGCCTCGTCGAAGGGATTGCCGCCCGACACCTCGGCCACCAGCACGGCCCGGCACCCGGTCAGCGCCGCCAGCGGCAGGATCCGGTCGAGGGCGGCGGGACAGGTGTAAAGATGCACCTCGGCCTCTCCGTCGCAATGCAGGTCCAGCACCACATCCGCCCCGGCGGCCAATCGCAGAAGTGCCAGGCGCAGTGCATCGGACGGCGTCGGTCCCTTGCGGGCTTCGACCGTCGCGGCCAGCGCAGAGCGGATCAGCCGCAGGTTCGCCTCCGGATCGTCGCCAAGCGACGGACCGACGCGCGCGGCCACCTCCCGCGCAAGGTCGGGGTAGTCGCGGTTGAAGTTGCGCCCGTCGTAGAGGTCGAACCGCCCGGCATGGTCGCCCAGCACGAACTGGCCAAGCCCGATGGGATTGGCGGCCGGCACCACGGTGACGCAGCCGGTCAGGCGCCCCTCGCGCTCGGCCTCGGCCAGCCGGTCGGCCAGCATTCGCGCCGCAAGCATCCCGGGCCCCTCGTCGGCGTGAAGCCCGCCCTGAACGTGGACATGGGGTCGCGCGTCGGGATCCCCGAAAGCCAGAACCGTCAGCGCGTGGGTCGTTCCCGGGCCGAAGCCCGGCAGGGTGATGGTCGTCTCACGCATCGGCGATGTGAACCTTTCCGGTCGGCAGGGGCGTCGCGCTCTCACTCGGGCGAAGGTGGCGCAAGTAGTGCCGTTCAAGGCGGCGGAAGCCCTGGGTCAGCAGGATCGTCAGGGCGAGGTAAAGGACCGCTGCGGTGCCGAAGCTTTCCGGCACGACAAGATAGTTGGTGTAGACGTCCTTCGCGACGCGCAGGATCTCGACGATGGTCACGGTGCTTGCCAAAGCCGTCGCGTGCATCATCTGCACGACCTCGTTGCCGTACTGCGGCAGCGCGCGCCGCCAGGCCCCCGGCCAGAAGACGTCGCGGAAGACCTGAAGTGGCGTCAGGCCCATCGCGCGGGCGGCTTCGATCTCTCCCGCCGGGGTGGCGCGGATGGCGCCCGCGAACATCTCGGTCGTGTAGGCCGTCGTGTTCAGCGTGAAGGCCAGCCACGCGCAGAACCAGGGGCTGCGGAAGAGGGGCCAAAGCGCACTTTCGCGGAGCGCGTCGAACTGCGGCAGGCCGTAGTAGATGATGAAGAGCTGCACCAGAAGCGGGGTGCCCCGGATCACGTAGGTGTAAAGCCACACCGGGGTGCGCAGCCAGGGATTGCGCGAGGCGCGGGCCACCGACAGAGGGATCGACAGAAGAAGCCCGGTCGAGACCGAGATCACCAGCAGGATCAGCGTGACCTGCACCCCGCGCAGGAAGGCAGGCAACGTCTCGGCGATGATGGTCCAGTCGATCATCACGCCTGCTCCCGCCGGACGCCGCGCGAGAACCGCCGCTCGAGCGCGGACAGCGCGAGGATCGAGACCGTGGTGACCGCGAGGTAGAGCGCGCCGGTCAGCGCATAGAAGGTGAACGGCGCGCGGGTCGCGGCCGAGGCAAGGCCCGCGCGGTGGACCATGTCGTCAAGCCCGATGACCGAGACGAGCGCGGTCGCCTTCAGCATGACCAGCCAGTTGTTGGTGAAGCCCGGGATCGCGTGGCGGATCATCTGCGGCACGAGGATGTGCCGGACGACCTGGCCCCCACTCAACCCGCAGGCCTGCCCGGCCTCGATCTGGCCGCGCGGGATGGCGAGGATGGCGCCCCGGAATGTCTCGGTCAGGTAGGCGCCGAAGACGAAGCCCAGCGTCAGCGTGCCGGCGGCGAAGGCGTTTACGTCGATGTAGCCCCAGTCCTGCGCCTCGGCGACGCGGTTGAGCAGGATCTGCCCGCCGTAGAACACGACGAGCATGAGAAGGAGGTCCGGCAAAGATCGCACGACGGTCGTGTAAGTCCCGGCGATCGCCCGCAGGACGGGCGAGGCCGACAGTTTCGCCAGCGCGCCCATCATCCCGAAGACGCAGGCCACCGCAAGCGAGACCGCGGCGACCGAAAGCGTCACGCGCAGCCCGTCAAGGATCATCGGCAGGTAGCCATGGAACATTGGAAGACCCTCCCCGGGACGCGGCGTCAGTTGCCGACGCCCTGCGGCGTCACGTCGAAGTCGAAGTACTTGTCGGCCAGCGCGGCATAGGTGCCGTCGGCCATGATCGCAGCCAGCGCGTCGTTGATCTGCGTCTTCAGCTCTTCCTCGTTCTTGCGCAGCGCGATGCCGACGCCGCCGTCGGACACGGCGGTCAGGAACATGGGCTCGCCCACCTGCACGAAGCCTTCGCCTTCCGGCGTCTTCAGGAAGGACTCGCCCGACACAACCGACGAGCCGAAGGCGATGTCGCCGCGACCGGCCGCGAGTTCGAGGTAGACGGCCGTCTCCTTGTCGACGAGGAGCGTGGGGCTTTCGGGATAGGTAGCGGCGATATAGTCGGCGCGCGGGCTGTTGCGCAGGACGATGATCGTCTTGCCCTTCAGCTCATCGGGCGTATACCCGGTGAAGGCGCCGTCCTTGGCGATGAAGCGCGAGGGCACGTCATAGTAGGGGTTCGAGAAATCGACGACTTCCTTGCGCTTGTCGGTGATCGACATCGAGGCGACGATCATGTCGAACTTCCTGGCGTTCAGCGCCGGGATCATGCCGTCCCATTCCTGCTGGACCATCTCGCAGGTCACCTGCATTTCGGCGCAGAGCGCATTGGCGATGTCGATGTCGAAGCCGGACAGCGTGCCGTCCGCAGCGACCTGACTGAAGGGCGGGTAGTTGCCTTCGACGCCGATTCGAATGGCGTCAGAGGCATGTGCGATGGACGCACTGAAGACTGCGGCCACGAGGGCCGGGAAAAGGGTGGAACGCATCGGGAATCCTCTCCTGAAGGATGTTTTCTTCCGAGGCGATTCATGGCAATAGATTTTCATTTGGTCAACACATGAAAAACAAAACGTCATCGCAATCGGCGTCCTGGTCGCCCGACTCCGATCGCCGCTTCACCTCGTCGGCGCTTGGCAAGCAGGTTCTTGCGCTGTTCTCGACCGGTTCGCCGTCTCAGCGGCAGCTGTCCGAGTTCCTCCTGCGCGACCCGGTCTTCGTGGCGACGCACGGCATCGAGGATCTCGCAAGATCCTCGGGAATCTCGGCCAGCACGATCAGCCGCTATGTCCGCGACCTCGGGTTCGCGGGCTTCGCCGAGTTTCGCGCGGGCGTGGGCGAGACGGTGCATTCCCTGATCGCGCCGGTCGCGAAACTCGGCGAACGGATGGCGAGGCCCGACCCCGACCGCGCGCCGGCCGAGGCGAGCCTTGCAGCTGCCGTCCACAGCGTCGAGACCCTGGCAGGTCCGGGCACGGCAGACAGCATCCGGGCCGCCGCGCATCGCCTCAAGGACGCGCGCCAGGTCTGGGTGATGGGCTTCGGCCTGTCCGCGCACCTCGCCGGGATGCTGGCGCTGGGACTTCAGCCTTACCGGGACGGAGTGGTGAACGTGGTGCAGTACGGCGGGAACGAGGTCGCGGCCGGGCGGCTCATGTCGGCAGGTCCGGGCGATGTCGTGATCGCCCTGACCTTCCCGCGCTATTCGGCGGACGTGACCGAACTGGCGCGCGCCGCTCGGGCGGCCGGGGCGCGCATCGTCGCGCTGACCGATTCCGTCGTCTCGCCGCTGGCTGCGGTGGCCGACGACCTTCTCCTGGCGCCATCGCCGCACCCGGTCCTGTCGGCCTCATCCCTGCCCGCGCTCGCCGTCATCGAGGCACTGGTTTCGGAGTTCCTTTTGTCCGATCCCGCTCACCTCGAGCGCGCGGGCCGGCTGGCGGCGGCGATGGCCGCCTATCTCGCCTCGCAGGGATAGGGGTCAGGCGGCGACTGGTGTCGACCGCTGCACCATGCCGAACAGGTCGCGCGGATCGTCCGGGTCGGCGAGAAGGTCGAGGTCAATGTAGAGGCCAGTGCCCCGGATGCGCTCGCGCACGTAGCAGAGCGCACTGAAGTCCTCGACCGCGAAACCCACGCCGTCGAAAAGCGTGATCTGCCGCTCGTACGTGCGGCCCGGCGCGCGGCCGGCCAGCACCTGCCAGAGCTCTGTCACCGGATGGTCGGGTGCAAGCTGCTGGATCTCGCCCTCTATCCGGGTCTGCGGCGTGTATTCCACGAAGATGTCCGACCGATGCAGGATCTCGGCCGCGATCTCGGTCTTGCCGGGGCAGTCGCCGCCGATCGCGTTGATGTGGACGCCCGCGCCGACCATGTTGTCGGTCAGGATCGTGGCGTATTGCTTGTCGGCCGTGCAGGTCGTCAGGATCTGTGCCCCCTCGATCGCCTCTTCGGGACTGCGGCAGACGGTGACGGACAGGCCCGTTCCGGCAAGGTTGCGGGCGCATTTCGCGGTTGCCGCAGGGTCGATGTCGTAAAGTCGCACGGCGGTAACGCCGCAGACCGCCTTCATGGCCAGCGCCTGGAACTCGGACTGTGCGCCGTTACCGATCATCGCCATCGTGCGGGCGTCACGCGGCGCGAGGTGCCTCGCCACCATGGCCGAGGTTGCCGCCGTCCGCAGCGCGGTGAGCAGCGTCATCTCGGACAGGAGCACCGGGTAGCCGGTCCCCACGTCCGCCAGAAGTCCGAAGGCCGTCACGGTCTGAAGCCCCGACCGCGTGTTCTTCGGATGGCCATTGACGTACTTGAAGCCGTAGACCTCGCCGTCCGAGGCCGGCATCAGTTCGATCACGCCCTCGGCCGAATGCGACGCGACGCGCGGCGTCTTGTCGAAGCTCTCCCACCGCAGGAAGTCGGCCTCGATCCTGTGGGCGAGGCCCACGAGCATCGGTTCGAGCCCGATCCGGTGAACGAGCTGCATCATGTGGTCGACTGAGACGAAGGGCACGAGGGCCCGTCCGGAAGGTAGTGGTGTCATGCGTAGGCCCTTGTCGGTCGGTCGAAGACGCGGCGGCCCAGCGCCGAAGCGGCGAGGTCCACCATGAGAAGCGCGGTGCGGCCGCGTTCGTCGAGGAAGGGGTTCAACTCGACGAGGTCGAGCGAGGTCATCAGGCCGCTGTCGCTCACCATCTCCATCGCGAGGTGCGCCTCGCGGATGGTGACGCCGCCGGGAACGGTCGTGCCCACCGCCGGCGCGACGCCGGGATCGAGGAAATCGACGTCGAGCGACACGTGCAGCATGCCCCCCGCCGCGGACACCCTGTCGAGGAAGGGCGCGATCAGGCGTTCGATGCCCTGCTCGTCGATCTCGCGCATGTCGTGGCGGCGGATGCGGCTTCGGGACAGCGCCTCGCGCTCGGCCCGGTCGACCGAACGCAGGCCGATCACGCAGATGTTTTCCTCGGGCACCGGCGCACGCAGCGGCGGGAACCCGTGGAACCCCGGGCGGCCGGTCACGTAGCCGAGCGGCGTGCCGTGCAGGTTGCCCGAGGTCGTCGTCTCGGGCGTGTGGAAGTCGCTGTGCGCGTCGAGCCAGAGGACGAACTGCGGACGCCCGACCGCCGCGGCATGCGCCGCGACCCCCGAGACCGTACCGAGCGACAGGCTGTGGTCGCCGCCAAGAAAGATCGCAAGGCCCTTGGCCACCGCCGCCTCTGCGGCGGCCGCGAGGGTGCGCGTCCAGCCGATCGTCTCGCCAAGGGCGTGCAGGCGGCTGTCGCCGAGATCGCGGTTGAGCGGCACGGGCGTCAGGTTGCCGTGGTCCTCGACAGCGTGCCCGAGTTCGCGCAGCGCCGTGGCAAGTCCGGCCGTCCGGTAGGCGTCCGGCCCCATGAGGCAGCCCGGGCAGCGCTGGCCGCTATCGACGGGCGCGCCGATCAGAAGGCAGGTCTGGGGTGTCATCAAGGGCTCCGAATGGTGCAGTCGCCTCATGCATCCTTCCGATTTGGATTGCATTCCATGGATCATTTCGATCAGAAAGAACACAAATTCGCCGCAACGAAGGGCAATATGGACAAAACGGACGAACGTTTGATCGCCGCGCTCCGCGTGGACGCGCGCGCTTCGCTGTCGGATCTTGCGCAAGGTCTTGGTCTCTCGCGCACCACCGTTCGCGCGCGGATCGAGCGTCTTCAGCGCGACGGGCAGATCGTCGGCTTCACGGTGCTGACCAAGGCCGACGTCGCGACCGCGGCCGTGCGAGGGCTGATGATGATCGGAATCGAAGGCCGCGGCGCCACGCGCATCATCCGCCAGCTTCAGGGCCTGCCCGAAGTGCGCGCAATCCACAGCACAAATGGCCGCTGGGACCTGATCGTTCAGATCGAGACCGCGACGCTCGAGGCGCTCGACGCCGTTCTCGCGCGAATCCGCCAGTTCGATGGGGTCAGCACCAGCGAAACGAACTTGCTGCTGTCCACGAAGGCGGCCAGTTGACCTTTGGGTCCCTGCCCGGACGCCGGCCTTTGCCACCCATCCTTCGGCAGGCGCCCGAATGGTGTCCGTCGTCAGAGTTTGCTCGAGACCTGAGTGGCTTTGTGAGGGAAGGCTCCGGTTGGGTTTCTGGTTCAGATTTGGCTGCAGCGCATTGGTTCCAAAAGCGGCGCTGGTGGAAGGTCTGTTCTTGATCTTCTCTCTCTCGCATTCAGGATCCGGGCGCCGATCTCAAGGGCGTTCAGGAGCCGCACCGCTGGGATACCGCCCGGGACGATGCGCCGCGCGACCGCGGTCTTGGTTCAGCCCGCCAGCCGACCTGTGCACTTGCCGGCCTGGCATCATCGACTTCCGCTTCCCTCTGCGGGTTGATCGCCACCCCGCCCGCAAGGGCGGGCACGTCAAGGTGTCTTTGGGCACGAGGGAACCAACACTCGCCGGGCCGCTTGCCGCCATCCGATCACCGCACCAGAACCACCGGCACCTTGCAGGACCGGAGCATCGCGGTCGTCGTGGAGCCGATGATCAGGCTGCGGATGCGCGAGTGCCCGTAGGCGCCCATCACCAGAAGGTCGTAGGGCGCCGTTTCCACCAGCTCGCCAAGAGCCGTCTCGGGCTGGCCCGACAGGACCTCTGTCGCGGCGGTCAGGCCGGCCGCGGCCAGCATGGCGCGGGCCTCCTCGAGACCCGTCCTCACGGCATCCGTCGCGGTTCCCACCGTCGCCACCGTCACGGAAAGCCCCCGGTAAAGCGGGGAGTGCGCGATGTGATCGACCGCCCGCATGGCCGAGGGGCCCCCATCATAGGCGACCAGCATCCGCGAGATGGGCCGGAACGCGCGCGCGGCCACGAGGATGGGCCGGTGGCTGGCCCGCACGATCCGTTCGAGGTTCGACCCGAGGTGCCCTTTGGCGAAGTCCGCGGCCTCGCCCCGCTTGCCTATGAGGACGAACGCCGCCCCCGCCTCTTGTTCGGCCAGCGTGTCGACGATGTCGCCCTGACGTAGGCGCGTGGTGATCTCGGTCACGCCCGCCTTGTCGACGAGGGCGTGCGCATCCTCGAGAATGGCGCGGCCGCGGTGCGACACCAGCCTGGCCCGCTGCGCGTCGAGTTCGGCCAGTTCTTCCAGCAGCGCCGTCCGGGCGCCAAGCGCGATGGACCCCGACAGGTCGGTTCGGGCCGCGCCCTCGCGCCGGCCGAGGACGTGCAAGATCTCGACGGCCCAGCCGGTGCGGGTGGCCACCCAGGCCGCATGGTCGCAGACGCTGGCCGAATAGACCGAGCCATCCACGAAGGCGATGATCTTCTGGGTCATGTGCGTCCCTCCCTCAATGCGCCATGAGCCGGCCAAGCGCGCCGGGCCTGTCGTGCTCGGCCAGACGGTCCATCAGCGTCTCGGACGCTTCGTTCATGCCCGCGATTTCGACCTCGGCGCCGTCCCGGCGGAACTTCAGCACCGCCATGTCGAGTGCCTGGACCGACGAGATGTCCCAGATATGCGCCGCGCTCACGTCGATCACGACGCGCTCGGGCACCTCGCGGAAGTCGAAGGCGCGCATCAGGTCCTCGACTGACCCGTAGAACAGCTGACCCTCGACCCGGTAGGTCCGGACGCGGCCGTCCGCGCTGATCTCGGACGTGACGCGGAAGAGCTGCGCGATCTTGGCCGCGAAGAAGATGCCCGAAAGAAGCACGCCCACCAGCACGCCGATGGCGAGGTTGTGGGTATAGACCACGGTCGCCACCGTCGCGATCATCACGATCGACGAGGATCTCGGGTGCGTGCGCAGATTGCCGATCGAGGACCACGAGAAGGTCCCGATCGACACCATGATCATGATGGCGACTAGCGCGGGCATCGGGATGACGCTGACAAGATCGCCAAGGCCCACGACGAGGATCAGAAGGACCACGCCCGCCGTGAAGGATGACAGCCGCCCGCGCCCGCCCGACTTCACGTTGATGATGGACTGCCCGATCATCGCGCAGCCTGCCATCCCGCCGATAAAGCCCGTGGCGGTGTTGGCAAGACCCTGCCCGATGCATTCCTGGTTCCGGTCCGAGGTCGTGTCGGTCAGGTCGTCAACGATGTTCTGGGTCATGAGGCTTTCGAGAAGGCCCACGACCGCGACGGCCACGGAATACGGGAAGATGATCGCCAGCGTGCCGAAGGTGAAGGGCACGTCGGGGATCAGGAAGACCGGCAAGGTATCGGGAAGCGCCCCCATGTCGCCCACGCTGCGCACGTCGAGTCCAAGCGCCCAGACCAACGCCGTCAGAACGACGATCGTGACAAGCGGCGACGGCACCGCACGGGTAAGGCGCGGGAACAGATAGATGATCGCAAGCCCCGCCGCGACGAGGACATAGGTGATCCACGTGACCTCGCGCGGGTCGAGTTCGGGCAGTTGCGCCATGAAGATCAGGATCGCGAGCGCGTTGACGAAGCCCGTCATGACGGACTTCGAGACATAGCGCATCACGAAGCCGAGCTTCAGCGCCCCGGCCCCGATCTGAAGAAGCCCGGCAAGCACCGTCGCGGCGAGAAGGTACTCCAGCCCGTGGTCGCGCACGAGCGTGACCATCAGCACCGCCGTCGCCGCCGTGGCGGCCGAGATCATGCCGGGCCGGCCGCCCGTGATCGCGGTGATCACCGCGATCGAGAAGCTGGCGTAAAGTCCGATCTTGGGGTCCACACCGGCGATGATCGAGAAGGCGATCGCCTCGGGGATCAGCGCAAGGGCCACGACGAGACCGGAAAGAAGGTCGCCGCGGACGTTGTCCGTCCATTGGCGACGGTAGGCGTCAAAGGAAATCATGCAAATGCTTCGTGCCCGGCGGCGCGGCGGACCGGCTGAGGGCATCTGTCCCGCTGTCGTTGTCCGGCGGATCGGCGGCCGGAAGAGCCACCCGCCTCAGGCGGCGGGTCCAGGTTTACACGCGGCTATAGACGCTGCAGCGCGGCAAGCCAAGGCGGAACGGTCGCCAAGGGCCGGCGCGGGCTGCCACGCACCCCCACCGGTGCGCGAAAGTTCAGGCGGGACCTAAGGTGGCTTCGACCCGATGTCCTTGCCCGCGCACTCCACGGCGGATCGGCGCCCTTGGACCCCGATTGACCCGATACTCCTGCGACTTCGCTGTTTGCAGCGAAACCCGGACCAAGGGCGGTGTTGCTGTCGCGCGGGTCCGCCACCATGCTTCACGAACCCGGTGGCCGGCACGTCGTCGGCTGGCCTCACGCCGGCGATACGTCTGTGGCGAAGGGGCCCTTTTCGCCCTCGATCTCGCGGAACTTCAGGCGGCTGCCGCGCGCGAGTTCGGCCCAGTCGCCGGTGACAAGGCCATCCTTCTGGAAATAGACCTCGCGCCCGTCGTCGGCGCGCAGCACCCCCCAGCCAAGCTCGGGTTCGAATTCGACGATCTCGCCATGCAGGATCGGCGGGTGCTGCTTGACGTGGCGCCCGCGCATCTGCTGCCTTGCGTCCTTCAGCCGCCGCTCGAGCGCGCCGAAGGCGGCGTTGACCGCCAGCACGAGGTCGTCCGAGGCATGGCCCTGCCGGATCGCCTTCGAGACGTCGACATCCGGCCCCGGCATCTCGAGGTGGATGCGCACGTCGAAGCCCTGCGCGGTGCGCTTCCGGTGTTCGGACGGCTCGAGCGTCACGCGGCAGCCCACCGCCTCGGGGGCCAGCCGCTCGATCGCCGCGATGCGGGTCATCACGATGTCTTCCACCGCTGGCGACGGCGGGATCTGGTGCCAGGTTATGATCGGATCGCGCTGCATGTCCGGGCCTCCCGTCTTGTCTGGGTCGACTCATGGGTCGGACGAAACCTGCGCCAGCCCAAGAGCGCGCACATTGACCGCGCGCAAGGAAACCGCATGCGGGGGGCAGGCTCAGGGCGCGGTCTGGATCTCGTCGATAACCTCGTCGACGCCCAGGACGCTCCAGGCATCCGCCACCGCGATCCGGCGGTGCGCCGCGTTCCGCAGAAGCCCCGTCAGCCGCACCGTGGTGTGGCGCACGCCGACGCGCAGCTGCGCGGCGTCGATCATCGGATCGCGGTCAAGCACCGCGCGCACCGCCTCCTCGATCCGGATCGGGGCGTCTTCCTCCGGCGGGACGGGCTCGAGCCCGTTGACCACGTCGCGCACCCCGGGGGCCCACCAGGCCAAGGCACCCGCAAGCCGCTTTGACACAAGGCCGGGCACCTCGCCGTTCAGGATCACCACGCCGTCGCGCACCTCGACGTCGATGCGGCCGCGCGCGGTCGCCGGATCGCCGGCCACCTGCACGAACTCGGGCGGCGTGGTCGGCCTTTCGGCCTCGCGCAGGGCAAAGCCCGCGAAGGCGGGCTCGGCCGAGAAGTCGCGTCGCAGACGGGCGCGGATCCCTGCGTCCGACACCCGCTCTCCTCGGGTCACGCGAAGACGGTCGACGACGCCGGTCACCCCGGGAAGCGCTGCGGCAAGACGCAGGGCCAGCTTCTTCTGCGCGACATCGGCGACGTCGCCCTGAAGGATCAGGCTGCCGTCGGGAGCGAAGGCGACGACCTCGGGCCGGAAGTGCGGACCAAGCCGCGACTCCTTGTGCAAGGCGGCAAGGATGATTTCGGTGCTTGGGCGGTCGGGCATGGCAAGGCGTCCCTGTCTGGCTTCTCCGGTCGGGTCGGGTGGCTTGTCGCCCCGCACGGGGCCATCCTGCATTGACCGCGGGCAACGGCAGGCGCTTGCCCGGCCGATGCCCCCGTTGACCCCCGTCAAGGCGCCGCGCTGCCCGAGTCCCCTAGAGATGTTCTGTCAACGACGGAGGCCGCCATGCCGATGACCCTTCAGTCCACCGCCTTCGGGCCGGACGGGACGATCCCCGTCGATCACACCTGCGAGGGCGCCAACCTGTCGCCGCCGCTGGTCTGGTCGGGCGTGCCCGAAGGCGCGGCAAGCCTTCTGGTGACCTGCGCCGACCCCGACGCACCGCGTGGCATGTTCCGGCATTGGGCGGTCTGCAACCTGCCCGCGTCCGCCACCGGGCTTGCCGCGGGCGATACGGGTGGCGACGCCGCGATCAACGATTTCGGGCGCGCGGGCTATGGCGGCCCCTGCCCGCCCCGCGGCGACCGCCCGCACCGCTATGTCTTCCGCGTCGCGGCGCTGTCGGCCCGCCTTGCGCCGGGGGACGCGGCCCGCTGTGCCGACGTCGAAGCGCTTGCCCGCCCTTACGAGCTGGACCATGCCGAGCTTCATGGCCGATTCGGACGCTGAGCGGCTGCGCATCTTCGCCCCGAAGGCCTCGGCCGCCTTCGGCGCGGCCGTGGCCCTGTCCATGGGCCGGCCACTCGACCCGATGGAAGAGCGCGAGTTCGAGGACCATGAGCACAAGGCCCGACCCCTTGTCGGCGTGCGCGGCTGCGACGCCTACGTGATCCAGGGCCTGCACGACGACCCCGGCCAGTCGCCCAACGACAAGCTGGTCCGGCTTCTGTTCTTCCTGGGCTGCCTGCGCAGCAACGGAGCGGCGCGGACAACCGCGGTGATCCCCTACCTCGCCTATGCCCGCAAGGATCGACAGACGAAGCCGCGCGACCCGCTGAGCCTGAGCTATGTCGCCCGACTGATCGAGGCGATGGGCACCGGCAGGGTGCTGACGTTCGAGCCGCACAATCTTGCGGCGGTTCAGAACGCCTTCCGGATCGAGGTGGTGGCGCTTGATCTCAGGGGGGTGATGATCGCCCGGGCGGCCGCGCTGGCGGGCGGGGACCCGGTGACCGTCGCCTCGCCCGATCCCGGCGGCGTCAAGCGGGCGCAACTGTTCCGCGAGGCGCTCGAGGCGCGAATCGGTCGGTCCGTCGCCTTTGCCTTTCTCGAGAAGCGTCGCAGCGCCGGGGTCGTCAGCGGCTCTCTCCTGGCCGGCGATGTCCACGGGCGGCGCGTTCTGGTCGTCGACGACCTGATCGCGGGCGGCGGGACGATGCGGCGCGCCGCGGCGGCGCTGAAGGCGGCGGGCGCGGCTTCGGTCCATGCGCTGGCGGCACATGGCCTTTTCACGTCCGGCGCCGAGGCGCTGTCCGATCCGGCCGTGGACGGCTGGCACGTGACCGACAGCATCCCGTCCCGTGGCGCCGAACCCGGAAACAGATCGAAAATCGACAGTGTTTCGGCGGCGCCGCTCTTTGCCGAGGCGATCCGCCGGCTGCACCTTGACGGGCAGGTTTCCGATTTGATTTCAGGGCTTTGGAGATAACTCCTTACAACCCGACATCTGGCCGGGGCTGGCCTTTAGCGCGAACATTCACAGGTTGCCATACATATTCAGCTTTTCCAATGCTTGCCTTCCCGGCAACGCAGGCTACTCTAGGCAAACTGGTTCCGGGGCTTGGGGAGGCCGCGTGCGTCACCGTTCGCAAACCCGGGGCGATTTGGGAGGAAAAACATGACCGAAACTACCAGGCTCAACCGGCGTTCGTTCCTGAAGAAGACGGCGCTGGCCAGCGGCGGCGCGGCAGCCGCGACGACCCTTGCGGCCCCCGCGGTGCTCGCGCAGGCACCGCTCGTGATCAAGATGCAGACGTCCTGGCCGGCGTCCGACATCTGGGACGAATTCGCGAAAGACTATGCCACGCGCGTCAGCGAGATGTCGGGTGGCCGGATGACGATCGACGTGCTTCCCGCGGGTGCGGTCGTCGGCGCCTTCCAGGTGCTTGACGCGGTCAACGACGGCGTGCTCGACGCGGCGCATTCGGTGCCGGTGTACTGGTACGGCAAGAACAAGGCCGCCTCGCTTTTCGGCACGGGTCCGGTGTTCGGCGGGTCGGCCACGACCATGCTTGCCTGGTTCTGGGCCGGCGGCGGCGAACAGCTTTATGACGAGCTGACGCAAGAGATCATGGGGCTTGACGTCAAGGGCTACCTTGGCTTCCCGATGTTCGCCCAGCCCTTCGGCTGGTTCAAGGGCGAGGTCAACACCGTCGCCGATCTTCAGGGCTTCAAGTACCGCACGGTGGGCCTTGCGGCCGACCTGATGCAGAAACTGGGCATGTCGGTCGCGCAGCTTCCGGGTGGCGAGATCGTTCCGGCGATGGAGCGCGGCGTGATCGACGCGTTCGAGTTCAACAACCCGACCTCGGACAGCCGCTTCGGCGCCCAGGACGTGGCGAAGAACTACTACCTGTCGTCCTACCACCAGGCGTCCGAGAGCTTCGAGTTCCTGTTCAACAAGACCTTCCTCGAAGACCTCGAGCCCGATTTCCAGGCGATCCTGAAGTACGGCGTCGAAGCCGCGTCGACCGCCAACACGGCGAAGGCGATGAACCAGTACTCGGCCGACCTGCGGAAGCTGCAGGAAGAGTCGGGTGTCACCGTCCACCGGACCTCGAAAGAGATCCTCGACGCGCAGATCGCCGCGTGGGACGCGCTGATCCCCGAACTCGAGGCCGATCCGTTCATGAAGAAGACCCTCGACAGCCAGCGCGAGTGGGTCGAGCGCGTGACGTTCTACGAACTGATGAACGCGCCGGACTATGCGCTTGCCTACGAGCACTACTTCCCGGGCCGTCTGAAGCTCTGAGACCCGGATTCTGACGGACAGACCCCGGCGGCACCACCGCCGGGGTCGCGCTGTGCGACCGCTTCCGCACGACAAGGGGGATCACCGTGATCGGTTTTATCCGCTTCGCCGACAGTCTGTCGGCATGGTTCGGCAAGGCGTTCGCCTGGCTGATCGTTCTCATGGCCGTGGGCACTGGCTATGAGGTCTTTGTCCGCTACGTGCTGAACAGCCCGACCGCCTGGGCGCTGGACGTGTCGTTCATCATGTACGGCTCGCTCTTCATGATGGGCGGCGCCTACACGCTGTCGCGCGGCGGCCACGTGCGGGGCGACTTCATCTATCGCCTCTGGCAACCGCGCACGCAGGCCAAGGTGGACCTTGTCCTGTACATCCTGTTCTTCTTTCCCGGCGTCACGGCCCTGATCCTTGCAGGCTGGAAGTATGCCTCGCGGTCCTGGGGCTATGGCGAGGTGTCGATCAACAGCCCGGCCGGCATCCCGATCTACCAGTTCAAGAGCGTGATCGTCGCCGCCGGCATCCTTCTGTTCATCCAGGGCATCGCGCAGGTCTGCCGCTGCATTCTTGCCATGCGCACCAACGAATGGCTGGCCGCCGAAGAGGACGTCTTCGAAACCGAAGACCTGCTGATGCAACAGGCCGCGAAGGCCGAAAGGGACCACCACATATGACGGACCCCCAAGTTGCCCTGCTGATGCTGGGGCTCTTCATCGTCTTCGTCTTCCTTGGCTTCCCGATCGCCTTCACGCTGATGGCGATGGGAATCGGCTTCGGCTATTACGCCTATTACGACGAGGGCCGCATGTGGCGCGCCTTCGACCGGCTCGACGAGACCGCCGGAAGCTGGGAGAGTTTCAGTCTCTGGGTCGAAGGCTTCTTCAACAACCGAATATTCGACCTCTTCGTGAACCAGACCTACACGGTCATGGCGAACGAAGTGCTGACCGCGGTGCCGCTGTTCCTGTTCATGGGGTACATCGTCGAGCGGTCGAACATCGTCGACAAGCTTTTCGGCACGCTGAACATCGCCTCGAAGAACGTTCCGGGGTCGATGGGCGTGGCCGCGCTCGTCACCTGCGCGTTGTTTGCCACCGCCACCGGCATCGTCGGCGCGGTGGTAACGCTGATGGGACTTCTGGCGCTGCCGCAGATGCTGAAGGCGCGCTACAATGCGTCCTTCGCCAGCGGCATCATCTGCGCCGGCGGCACGCTGGGCATCCTGATCCCGCCGTCGATCATGCTGATCGTCTATGCGGCGGCCTCGGGGGTGTCGATCGTGCGGCTTTACGCAGCGGCCCTTCTGCCCGGTCTGACGCTGGTCGGCCTCTACCTGATCTACGTGGTGGGCCGCGCGATCCTTCAGCCGTCGGTCGCGCCCCGCCCGGGCCCGGGCGAGGTGCCCGACGTGCCCTTCGCCAAGCTGATCGGGATGATCATCACGTCCTTCCTGCCGCTGGCCTTCCTGATCCTCGCGGTGCTGGGATCGATCCTGTTCGGGCTTGCCACGCCGACCGAGGCGGCCTCGATCGGGGCGCTGGGCGGGATCCTGCTGGCGTTCCTCTATCGCGCGATGACCTGGCAACGGATGCGCGAGAGCGTCTATCTGACGGTGCGCACGACGGCGATGGTGTGCTGGCTCTTCGTGGGCTCCTACACCTTCTCGGCGGTGTTCTCGTATCTTGGCGGCGAACACGTCATCTCGGAGTTCGTCCAGAGCCTCAGCCTTGAGCCCTGGCAGTTCCTCATCCTGGCGCAGCTCATCATCTTCCTGCTGGGCTGGCCGCTCGAGTGGTCCGAGATCATCATCATCTTCGTGCCGATCTTCCTGCCGCTCCTGGCCTTCTTCGGGATCGACCCGCTGTTCTTCGGCATCCTCGTGGCGCTGAACCTTCAGACCAGCTTCCTGACGCCGCCCATGGCGATGTCGGCCTATTACCTCAAGGGGATCGCCCCGCCCGAGGTGAAGCTGACGCAGATCTTCGCCGGGGTCATGCCGTTCCTCGTCTGCGTGATCATCTCGATGGTTCTGATGTACGCCTACCCGCAGATCGTCTTCTACCTGCCCGAGCTGTTCTATGGCAGCTGAGGCCAGGCACAGGGCCGCACCGCGCGCCCGGCCGGCGGCCACGCCGCTGGCCGCTCTGGGCGCGGTGGCCCTGCGTGACCGCATCGCGCAGGGCAGCCTGACGGCGGTGGCCCTTGTCGAGGATTGCATCGCCCGCATCGCGGCGCGGGAAGAGACGGTGCAGGCCTGGGCCTGGTTCGACGCCGCCCACGCGCTGGATCAGGCGCGGCGGCTTGACGCCTATCGCGGCACGGGGCGCGCGCTTGGCCCCCTGCACGGGCTGCCGGTGGCGTTGAAGGACATCGTCGACACGGCACGCATCCCCACCGAGAACGGCTGCGCGCTGGACCGGGGCCGGGTGCCGGTGCAGGACGCCCACGTGGTCGAGCGTCTTAAGCAGGCCGGTGCCATCGTGATGGGCAAGACGGTCAGCACCGAACTGGCCTTTCTGCACCCCGGCAAGACGCGCAACCCGCATGACCCGGGCCACACGCCCGGCGGATCGTCTTCGGGGTCGGCGGCGGCGGTGGCCGACGGGATGGTGCCGCTGGCCATCGGCACCCAGACCGGCGGTTCGGTGATCCGGCCCGCGTCCTACTGCGGGGTCACCGGGTTCAAGCCGACCTACGGCGCCATTTCCCGGCGCGGCATCCTGATGCAGTCGCCGACCCTTGATACCGTGGGGGTCTTCGCGGCCGATCCGCTGGGCGCCGCGCTTCTGGCCGATGCGCTTTACGGCCATGACGGCGCCGACAGCGCGACGACGCTTGCGCCCGCCCCGCGCCTTCTCGACATCGCGCGCGAGGCGCCGCCGCTGCGGCCGGTCTTCGCGTTCGTCCGCCCGCCGGGGTGGGAAACCGCCGCGCCCGAGCTTCACGCGGCGTTCGAGGAACTGGTCGAGGCGCTGGGCGATCAGGTCTTCGAGGTTCCCCTGCCCGGCGTCTTCGGCGAGGCCGCCGAACAACGCAAGCGCATCAACTACGCCGAAATGGCGCGGTACTATTACCGCTACGGGCGCGACGGCGCCGATGTCCTTGCCCCCGAGACCCGCGCCGCGATCGAGGAAGGCAACGCCATCCCCGCGCGCGACTATCTGGCCGCGCTCGACTGGCGGCCCGTGCTGAACAGTGCGCTGGACGAAATTTTCGAACGCTGCGACGCGATCCTTTGCCCTGCCGCGACCGGCCCCGCGCCGAAGGGGTTGGAATCGACCGGCGACGCGATCTTCAACGGGCTCTGGACACTGTGCGGCACGCCCGCCGTCACGCTTCCGCTGCTGACGGCTTCGAACGGGTTGCCGATGGGCGTTCAGCTTGTCGGCGCACGACACAACGACGCGCGGCTTCTGCGCACGGCGAACTGGCTTCACCGCTTCGCCGACGGACAGGACTGACAGGGAGAACCGACATGGACCGGCTCATCGCAATCTTCGCCTTCGCAGTCTTCGCGGGCTTCCTTGGCATCCTGACCTTCGAGGTGATGCAGTGGGACCTCAAGGCGATCATCCTGCTGACGATCGCGCTTGTCGCCTACGACTTCTGGACCTCGAGCCGCAAGTCGGACAACTGAGCGCGTCATGGCACGACCCGTCGTCTGGATCCCGCGCCGGCTGTCGGAGGCGACCCTCGCGCGCGCGCGGCGCGACTACGAGGTGATCCTGAACGAGGCCGACACCCCCGGAACCGCCGACCAGATCGTCGAGATGAGCGCGCGCGTCGACGCGATGATCCCCTGCCATTCGGAACGCTTCGACGCGGCCGTGGTGGCGCGCCTCGACCCCCGTCTGAAGATCGTCGCGAACCATTCCGTCGGCACCGACCATTGCGACCTGCCCGCGCTGAAGGCGCGCGGCATCGCGGTCACGAACACGCCCGGCGTGCTGGCCGACGCCACCGCCGAACTTGCGATGATGCTGATGCTCGGGGCCGCGCGCCACGCGGTGACGGGCGACCGGCTGGTGCGCACCGGCCGCTGGGATTTCTGGTCGCCCGCCTTCCTTGTCGGCAAGCAGGTGACGGGGGCGCGACTTGCCATCGTCGGCATGGGCGGCGTCGGACGGGCCCTGGCGCGCAAGGCGCGCGGCTTCGACATGGAAATCCACTATCACAACCGCCGCCGCCTGCCGCCCGAACAGGAACAGGGCGCGATCCATCACGACAGCCTCGACACGCTTCTGCCGGTCGCCGATTTCCTGTCTCTGAACTGCCCGGCCACGCCCGAGACGACCGGGCTGATGACCACCGAGCGCTTCCGCCAGATGCCGCCGGGCAGCATCCTTGTGAACGTCGCGCGCGGCACCCTCGTGGACGAGGCCGCCCTACTGATGGCGATCGAAAGCGGGCATCTGGCCGCCGCCGGTCTTGACTGCTTCCGCGAGGAACCGGGCGGCAACCCGGCCTTCGCCGCGCATGAGTCCATCGTGATGATGCCGCACGTGGGCAGCGCCACCGTGCGGACGCGCGACGCCATGGGCTTTCTCGCGCTCGACAACATCGACGCCTTCTTCCGGGGCGAGACGCCGCCGAACCTTCTCTGACGTCCGGCCCGACGGGCTTTCCGGCCCGGCATCGCGCCGTTATGGTCCGCGCCAAAGCGCAGGGGCGGCATGGGCGGGCAGTTCAACATCCTGATCGTGGGCCAGCAGGGCCGGCTGATGTACGAGGCGGTGCTGTTCGCGGCGTCGCTTCGGGCCGCAAGCCCCGGATTCGCCGGCCGCCTGTTCGTGGCCGAGCCGCAGCCCGGGCCGCTCTGGTCGCGCGATCCGCGCATGGGCGACGCGGGCGCGCGGGGCCTGCTTGAAGGCTTCGGCGCCGAGATCGTGCCCTTTGAAAGCCGTCACTTCGGCGACAGCTATCCCTATGGCAACAAGGTCGAGGCCCTCTTCGCCCTGCCCCAGACCGAACCCTTCGTCTTCTTCGATACCGATACGCTGGTCACCGGCCCCCTCGACGCCATCGCCTTCGACTTCGACCGGCCCTCGGCCTCGATGCGGCGCGAAGGCACCTGGCCGGTGATCGAGCTTTACGGACCGGGCCATACCGCGATCTGGCGGGCGCTTCACCAGCGTTTCGGGCTCGACTTCGAAAGCTCTCTCGACCTCTCGCAGCCCGACGGCCACTGGGAGCGGTATCTCTACTTCAACGCCGGCTGGTTCTTCCACCACGCCCCGCACGCCTTCGCCGCCCGGATGATCGAGATCATGCTGTCGATCCGGGACGACCCGCCGCCCGAACTTCTTGGCCAGTCGCTTGACCCCTGGCTTGACCAGGTCGCGCTGCCGCTGGTGATCCACGGCTTCGGCGGCGGACGGCCCGGGCCCGAGCTTGACGCGCTCGACGGCGGGGCAAGTTGCCACTATCGCGCGCTGCCGCTGCTGTATGCGCGCGAAAGCGACCGCGTGGTCGAGGTGCTTGAACAGGTCGCCGCGCCGAACGCGGTCAAGAAGGTGCTCAAGCAGTACGAACCGATCCGGCGCATGGTCTATCAGGGCAAGGGCAGACAGGCGCGCGCGTTGTTCGACCGGGCGGCGCTGCCCCGCAAGGAGGCGCAGATCCGCAACCGGCTTCGGCGCGAGGGGCTTTGGCTGCGATAGCGCGACCGGACCGCCGCATCAGGCGTTCCTGACGCTTGCATCATGTGATATGCTTTTCGCGTGGTTCTGTAAAAGCGAGGGGCAAATGGCTGACGGGGCGTCGAAAACGGCGTTCGATGCGAAGATGCTTGGCATGTCCGGACGCACCGAACCCGAACTCGCCTTGCGCCGCATCTTCAACGCCGCGGGCGTTCGGCCGCCCCTGGTGCTGTGGTCGCCGGCCGATGGCGAACTGACCGAGCCGCTGATCCGCGCCTTCGTGCGCCGCATCCGGGCGGTGGCCGACGATCTGGGCCGGGTCCGGGCATCCGACCTGCGGTCCGAAACCCTGGGCGAGTTGTCACGCTGGACACTTCTCTTGTCCGAAGACGGCCCCGACGGCCCCTTCCGCTATCGCTTCGTGGGCGAGAACCTTCTGCCCTATGGCTCGCGCGGCGATCAGACCGGAACGACGCCCGAGGACCATGGCGGCTACATCGGCGCCTTCTTCGGCGCGCTTTATCGCGCCACCGCCGAACGCGGTGAATGGGTCTTTTCCGAACACGAGCCCCCGCGCGAACTGTTCGTCCGCACCTGGCAGCGGCTGGTCGTGCCGCTTTACGACGACGGCCTGACCCGCGTCACCGGGTTTCTGGTGATGGCCATCCCCGAGAATACCTTCCGTGCCGGGCTTGACCTGATCCTCGACCCGGTCTTCGTGCTCGACGATGCGCAGGTCGTCCGCTACTGCAACCGCGCCGCGCGCCATACCTTCGCCCAGACGTCCGGCAGCTGCGCCTGCGGGATCACCCTGCACGGTGCCACCGGCATCGCGCTTGACCTGCGGATGACCCCCACCGAGGTGCTTGCGCGCGGCGAGACCCTGGAGCTTGTCGAGCTTCTGCCGAAGGCCGGCCTGATCGAGCGTGTCGCGATAACGGTCAGCGCGACCCAGCACCGCGGCCACGCCTTCTATGTCGTGGTCATGCGGATGACGGGCCGCTAGGGCGGCCGGTGCCGCGCGGGTCGGCAGCCGGCGCCGTGTTGTGACCGCCCCGGACTTCGACTAGCGTCCCGGCGCAAGGACGCATGTCAGGGAGAAACGCACCATGTCCGACAGACCCCAGGGGTTCGACACCCTTCAGATCCACGGCGGCGCAAGCCCCGATTCCGCCACCGGCGCGCGCCAGGTGCCGATCTACCAGAGCACGGCCTTCGTCTTTCGTGACGCCAACCATGCGGCCGCCCTCTTCAACCTGCAGGAAGTGGGCTACATCTATTCGCGCCTGACGAACCCCACCGTCTCGGCGCTGGCCGACCGGATCAACGCGCTGGAAGGCGGCGCCGGCACGGTCTGCTGTTCGTCGGGGCATGCCGCGCAGATCATGGCGCTGTTCCCGCTGATGGGCCCGGGGCGGAACATCATCGCGTCGACACGCCTTTACGGCGGAACGGTGACCCAGTTCAGCCAGACCATCAAGCGCTTCGGCTGGTCGGCGAAATTCGTCGACTTCGACGATCTGGCGGCCCTCGAGGCGGCGGTCGACGACGACACCCGCGCGATCTTCTGTGAATCGATCGCCAACCCGGGCGGCTACATCACCGATCTCGACGCCGTCGCCGGCGTGGCGAACAAGGTGGGCCTGCCGCTGATCGTCGACAACACCTCGGCCACGGCCTGGCTTTGCCGCCCGATCGAGCATGGCGCGACCCTGGTCGTCAACTCGACCACGAAATACCTCACCGGCAACGGCACGGTCACCGGCGGGGCGATCACCGATTCGGGCAAGTTCGACTGGTCGGCCAGCGGCAAGTTCCCGTCGCTCAGCGAACCCGAACCCGCCTATCACGGCCTTGCCTTCCACCCCGCACTCGGCGCGATGGCCTTCACCTTCCACTCGATCGCCGTGGGTCTGCGCGATCTCGGCATGACGATGAACCCGCAGGGCGCGCACTATACCCTGATGGGGATCGAGACGCTGAGCCTTCGGATGGAAAAGCACGTGGCGAACGCCGTGAAGGTGGCCAAGTGGCTCGAGGCCGATCCGCGGGTCGACCATGTCACCTACGCGGGCCTCGAAAGCTCTCCCTACCACGACCGGATGGCGCGGATCTGCCCGAAGGGCGCAGGCGCGCTGTTCACCTTCGCGGTGAAGGGTGGCTATGAGGCCTGCGTCAAGCTGATCGACAACGTCAAGCTGTTCAGCCACGTGGCCAACCTGGGCGATGCGCGTTCGCTCATCATCCACTCGGCCTCGACCACGCACCGCCAGTTGTCGGAGGCGCAGCAGATCGCCGCCGGCGCGGCCCCGAACGTGGTCCGTCTGTCGATCGGGATCGAGGATGCCGACGACATCATCGCCGACCTCGATCAGGCGCTGACAGCCGCCACCGCCTGACGCGCCCATCCCTCAGCCGTCAATCGGCGATGGAATAGACCACACGGACCCGGGCGCTGACCGTCAGTTCGCCCGGGGCCACCGGCGGGGCGGCGTCCGACATCGCCGCCTCGGCCGCCATCATCCGCGGCATCGGCTGCGAGAAGCCTTCTTCCGCGATCTCGCGCACCGGACCAAGCGTGACGCCCGCCGCCTCGGCGTAAAGCGCGGCGCGGGCGCGGGCGTCCTCGACCGCGGCGCGGCGGGCGTCGTCCTCGGCCGCGCGCGGTTCGGACAGGGCGAAGGACACCCCGCCCAGAGTGTTCGCGCCCGACGACACCACCGCGTCGAGAACGCCGCCCAGCACCTCGAGATCGCGCACCCGCACCGTCAACTGGTTCGATGCGACATAGCCCTCGATCCGGGGGGCGCCGTTGCCGTTTTCCGGCCAGACCATGCGCGGCGACAGGCTGATGCCGCTGGTCTGAATGTCGCGGGCGTCGATCCCGGCCCCGGTCAGCACCTCCAGCGACGCGGCCACCGCAGCCGATGTCGCGGCAAGCGCTTCGGCCGCCGTCGCGGCTTCGGCCTGCGCGCCAAGGGTAACGTAGGCCATGTCCGGCACGGCTGAAACCTCGCCCAGGCCGCTGACGACGATGGTGCGCGGGACCTCCTGCGCCAACGCGGGCAGCGCGAGAAGGACGAGGGCAAGAACGGGGGCGAAAGGCAGGCGCATGGGTGGCTCCGGTTGGGGGTCGGCGCCAGACTGCGGCGAAGTCCGCGACGGCGCAAGGTCGGGCACGGCATCGGCGGTTTCCCGCGCGTGCCTTGATGACGAGGCAC
Source organism: Saliniferula longa (assembly GCF_050789285.1). Taxonomy (NCBI): domain Bacteria; kingdom Pseudomonadati; phylum Pseudomonadota; class Alphaproteobacteria; order Rhodobacterales; family Roseobacteraceae; genus Saliniferula; species Saliniferula longa. The sequence goes on from NZ_JBOUVX010000003.1 coordinate 322,948, forward strand.
GACCTGCATGCTAGATTTTGTGTCATGGCTGTCCCCCATCTGCTCGACCTTGGACCCGATCACATCCGCCTCTTGGGGCGGATCGGAGATGAGTTTGAAATCCTTGGGGAAATATCGACCGATGCCGACGATCTGACCCCCCGCCTCAAGGCCCTCGTCGCCAGCATCGGAGCGCGTCCCCTGCCCGTGGTGCTGGTGCTGCCCGAATCGCAGATCCTCTACACCCGCGTCGACGCGCCCGGCCCCGATGACGCCGCGCGCGAGGCAGCGGTGCTGGCCGGGCTGGATGGCCGGACCCCCTATGCCCTGGACGAGATCACCTTCGACTGGGCGCCCGATGGGTCCGATGCGGAGGGGCAGATGGCGCTGGTCGCCGCGATCGCGCTTGAAACCCTGGACGAGGCCGAAGCCTTCGCCGCGGCCCACGGCCTTGACGTCCGGGGCTTCGCCGCCCTGCCTGAGCCCGAGCTTTTCCCGCGCGAGGTGGTCTTTCGCCACCCAGGCAGAGCCGCCGAAGCAAGCGACGCCGGGGCCGAGGGGAATGACACCCCGGTCGAGGACACCCCGGCACCGACCCTCGCCGATCCGCCGTCCGCTTCGGCCCCCTCGTTCGCGACGATGCGCGCCGAAAAGACCGAAGCCGGGTCCGATGCGCAGGCGCTTGCCGCGCGTCTGGCCGCGACGGCTGCGCGCTTCCGTCCGTCCGAACAGCCCGCCACCGTCGCCGCCGGCGTGACCGCGCGCGACCTACCCGCCGATGCCGCACCGGCCGGCGACACGGATGCCGTCGCTGGCCCGGTCGTGACCAGTGGGCCCGGCTTCACCGCCGACGCCCTGCCCGACCGGGGGGCCGGCGCGACGGCCGCCCGCCCGCCAGCAGCAGCAGCGCCTTCCCCCGGCGCGACGGCACCAACCCCATCCGCGCCCCAGGCCGATGGTCATCGCTTCGGCGCGACAGCCACGACCGGGCGTCGCAGGCTAGTACTGGCGGCGGTCGTGGCGCTTCTGCTGATCGCCGGCGGATGGACGCTGCTGGCGACCTTTGCCCCGCCTGCGCCGACCGACGCAGCCCTGCCTCTGGCGGACGGGCAAGAGATCCCCGAAAACGCAACCGCCGGGATCGACGACGCGGATGCGCCCGACCGCGCGGCCCTGGACCTGAACGCCCAGGCCTTCGCCCCCACGCCCGAAGAGCTGGCCGAGGGCGAGGATGGCGCGGTGCCCGAGGCCCCTGTCGTCGCAGCGGCGCCGCCGCGTGCGCTTGTGGACACGCCGCCGGTCGCGGGGCGCCTGCTGGAGTTGCTCGACGGCGTCTGGATGACCCCGCCCGCGGCGCCCCAGGCGCCCGGCCTTCTGTCCGATCTTGATGTCGAGTTCGCGGCGATCGACCCGGTCTCGACCGCGACCGACGCCTTCGCGATGCCGCTGCCCGGCGCTGTCGACCGTCTTCCGTCCCTGGCAGGGCGGCCGGGCGCGGATGCGCCCACCACCCCCCCGGCGATCCCGCCCGGCGCCGTGGCGCTTGATCTGGTAGAGGGGACCGTCGGGGATGGGGACGCCCTGGTTCCGACCGAGCTTGCCGCCGCGCTTTCGGCCGCGGACCGTCCGCGCGCGCGTCCCGACGGGCTTGTCGAAGAGGCCGAGCGCGCCCGGTTCAACGGCCTCACGCGCGCGGATCTGGCCGAGCTTCGCCCCGCCGACCGTCCGCCCTCGCCCCAGGCCGATCCGTCGGTCAATCCCGAGGCGACCGCCCTTGCGGTGCAGCGGTCGCCGCTTCCGCGCGCGCGTCCCGAGGATTTCGAGTCGATCATCGCCGCAGCGCGTCCGGTTCTCAGCCCCGAGCAGCCCGAAGCCGCCGCCGCCGCCTCGACCGCGGCTTTGGCCCCGGCTGCGCCCGCGCCGGGCGCGGCCCCCGCCGCTGCCCCCGACGTGACCGCCGAAGAGGCCGAGGATTCCGAACCCGAGGTCGTCGCTTCGGCCCAGCCGTCGCTGCCGACCCGGGCCGAGGTCGCGCGCGAGGCGACGCTCGAGAACGCGATGCGGCTCAACCAGGTCAACCTCATCGGCGTCTATGGGACGCCGTCGGACCGCCGCGCGCTGGTGCGGCTGCCCTCGGGGCGTTTCGTGCGCGTGAAGGTCGGCGACCGGGTGGATGGCGGGCGAGTGGCCGCGATCGGCGACACCTCGCTGCGCTATGTGAAAAGCGGGCGCGAGCATACGCTGGTCCTGCCCTCGGGCTAAGGCCGCGCTGCCGAATTCCGCGCGCTGGCCGTGGCGGATGCGTGGACTTTCCCGCCGACACCCGGCTATCCTTCGCCCACGGCGGGCACGGGGCCTTACCGCGACGCACCGACCGGGGCACGGCGCCGCCCGATTTGCGGCGGACAGGCCCTGCGCCGGCCGTTGGCGTCTCGGACCGCGCCAGGCCGGACACACCGCCACCCATCTGACCGGGGACCGATGGAAACCATTCTGATCGAGGCGACCATCTACCTTGCCGCCGCGGTCTTTGCGGTGCCCATCGCCACGCGCCTTGGGCTGGGGTCGGTGCTGGGCTATCTGCTGGCCGGCATCGCGATCGGGCCGCTGGTCAACCTTGCGGGGTCGGACACCGAGGACATCCAGCATTTCGCCGAGTTCGGCGTGGTGATGATGCTGTTCCTGATCGGGCTTGAGCTGACCCCGCGCAAGCTGTGGGACATGCGCGACAAGCTTCTGGGGCTGGGCGGACTTCAGATCGTCCTGACGATGCTCGCGATCATGGGGTTCGGCCTGTGGCTTGGCTACCCGTGGCAAACGGCGCTGGCGATCGGGATGATCTTCTCGCTGTCGTCGACCGCCATCGTCCTTCAGACGCTGAACGAAAAGCGGCTGATGCAGACACCGGGCGGGCGGGCGTCCTTCTCGGTCCTGCTGACGCAGGACGTGGCGGTCATCCCGATGCTGGCGATCCTGCCGCTTCTGGCGCTGTCGCGACCGGGGCGGACACCGGCGCCCGAGGCGCATGGCGGCGCTGCAGGCGAAGCGGGCGGCGCGGCGGAACTCGCGATCTCGTTCATGCAAAGCCTGCCGGCCTGGGCGGTCACGCTGAGCACGGTCCTTGCAGTGGTCCTGATCGTGCTCTTCGGGCAGTACGCCTCGCGCCCGCTGTTCCAGTTCGTGCACATGGCGCGCCTGCGCGAGCTTTACACGGCCTTCGCGCTGCTCATCGTCTGCCTGATCGCGGCCTCGATGATCCTTGTCGGCCTGTCGCCGGCGCTTGGCACCTTCCTTGCCGGCGTGGCGCTCGCGAACAGCGAATTCCGCCACCAGCTCGAAAGCGATCTCGAGCCGTTCAAGGGTCTTCTGCTGGGGCTTTTCTTCATGACCGTGGGCGCGGGCATCAGCTTTGCCACGCTCCTGTCGAACCCCGGCGGGCTGATCGGGGCGACGCTGGCGATCATGCTGATCAAGGGGCTGATCCTCTACGGACTTGCGGTGCTGTTCCGAGTCCAGGGGCGGGACCGCTGGCTGTTCACCCTGGGCCTGGCCCAGGCGGGCGAGTTCGGGTTCGTGCTGGTCGCCTTCGGGCTTCAGCAAAGCGTGCTGCCCACCGTGCTTGCGGAACGTGCGCTGTTCGTGATCGCGCTGTCGATGCTGCTCACACCGCTGTTCTTCATCGCCTACGATCTTCTGTCGCGCCGCCTGGCCGACGCCGGCGAGACGCCCGAGGCCGACGCCATCGACGACCAGCAGCCGATCATCATCGCCGGGATCGGGCGCTTCGGTCAGGTCGTCAACCGTCTGGTGCAGATGGCGGGCTTCCGCACGATCGTGCTGGACAACGACCTTGCCACGATCCAGCTGATGCGGCGCTTCGGCTTCAAGGGGTTCTTCGGCGATCCGACCCGGCCCGAGCTTCTGCACGCGGCCGGGCTGGCCAAGGCGCAGGTTCTGGTCGTGGCGCTTGACGATCGGGCGGCGGCGGTCCGCCTTGTCAGCTATGCCCGGCGCGAACGGCCGGACCTGCACATCGTCGCGCGCGCCCACGACCGCATCCATTCCTACGAGTTGCGCCGCGCCGGCGCCAACGACGTCGTGCGCGAGATGTTCGATTCAAGCCTGCGCGCGGGACGCTACGTACTTGAGAACATGGGCCTCTCCGAGGCCGAGGCCGCCTCGATGGAGCGCTTCTTCTACCGCAAGGACCGCGAGGCGCTGCGCGAACTGGCCGATCTGTGGCAGCCCGGCGTGCCGGTGGCGGACAACCCCGCCTATATCGCCCGCTCGAAGGAACTGAACGCCGAGCTTGAGGCCGCGCTTGTCGCCTCGCTCGACCCCGGCACGCCCGAACGCGACGGTCCGGCGAAACCCGCGGCCGAGGCCAACGAGGGCGAAGCGCCACCCGAACACGAAACACGCCGCCGCGCAGGGCGCGACGGCGTGTCCTGATCTTCGAAAGGCGCCGCGGGGCGTTGCCTCAGGCCGCGCGGCCCACGAGAACCTCGTCGACCTTTCTCTGGGCCGACATCTCGTCCGAGCCCGACACCGCGGCCACTTCGCGGGTCAGCCGCTCGAGCGCGGCTTCGTAAAGCTGGCGTTCGGAATAGCTCTGCTCGCGCTGGTCGTCGGCGCGGTGCAGGTCGCGCACCACCTCGGCGATGGCGATCAGGTCACCCGAGTTGATCTTCTGCTCATATTCCTGCGCGCGGCGCGACCACATGGCGCGCTTCACGCGGGCCTTGCCCCTTAGCGTCGACATGGCCTTCGACACGATGTCCGGCGATGAGAGCGAGCGCATGCCCACATCGGTCGCCTTGTGCGTCGGGACGCGGAGGGTCATCTTGTCCTTCTCGAACGAGATGACGAACAGTTCCAGCTTGATGCCGGCGATTTCCTGCTCTTCGATGGACATGATCTGGCCCACGCCATGCGCGGGATAGACGACATAGTCGTTCGGGCGGAATTCCGGCTTCTTCGAGTTGCTCATGTGCAGACTTGATCCTTTCATCCCCAGCAACAAGGCGACAAAGTTACGGCGGGGAACCCCTGATTTCCCCGTCGCTGGTCATTGTCATGTCGACTTGTCAGCGCCCGTCAGGACACACGTCGATGCGGGCGGTCGTTTACGTAACAGATATATAGCAAAAGTTGGCCCGAAAATGAAGGGGGCCGTCAGGAACACATAATTTCCGCTGGCGATTCAGTGGGATACAGCCCGAATCGCACTGTGGTTGGGCGGGGTTTTGCCCGGCACCGATTCGCGCCGGTCGCCACGTCCTGTCAGCCGCCCTCTCCCGGCGCCTCCGAGAAGTATTTTTCAAGCTTGCCGTCTTCGCCGTCTCGCGCGTCGGCCTCGGGCAGCGGGTCCTTCTTGGTGATGATCACCGGCCAGGCTTCCGAATACTTCCGGTTGAACTCGACCCATTTTTCCATGTCGGGTTCGGTGTCCGGGCGGATCGCGTCGGCGGGACATTCGGGTTCGCAGACGCCGCAGTCGATGCATTCGTCAGGATGGATGACGAGCATGTTCTCGCCCTCGTAGAAACAGTCGACCGGGCAGACCTCGACGCAGTCGGTGTATTTGCAGGCGATGCAGTTGTCGGTGACGACGTAGGTCATGTCTCTTCTCTCGATTCCGGCGCCTTGCTAGGACAAGCCCGGGCACCGCGCAACCCGTAGCGAACGGTTTGCATTCATCTAAGGCCAAGCCGACCCTCGTCCATGGCCCCGCACCGCGCAACGGGCGAAATCGTCACTCCGGAGCGTCGTCCTCGGTGTAAAGGCCGCGCGCCTCGTCGGCGGGGCCACGGCGGGCCGACAGCGCGGCCACGCGCACCACGCGAACCCCGCCCGGCTGCACCACCGTCAGCACGTCGCCCAGTCGCAGGACCGCACCGGGCTTCTTCACGAGGCGGGCGTTGATGCGGACCTTGCCGGCCTCAACCATTTCGGCGGCAAGGCTGCGGGTGCGAAAGAACCTGGCCTGCCAGAGCCACTTGTCCAGACGGGTGCGCCCTTCGCCCTGCAGCGGGGTCAGTCCTTGGTCCGAAGCCCCATGAGGGCGGCCGCGAAGGGGTTGTCGGGGTCGATCCGGTCCTTCTTCGGCGGTCGTGCCTCGAAGCTGCGCGCGCCCTGCTCCTGGCGGTCGCGCCCGCCGCCCGGCTTGCCCTTGTCGCCACCCTTCGGCTTGCCGCGGCCCTTGGGCTTAGCCCCGCGGCCGTCGGGCTTGGCGCGCGGGCCAGCCTCGGGCTTGCCGCCCTGGTGTGCGCCGTCGCGGCGCGCGGTCCGGTGTCCGCCCCAGGCAAAGGTATAGAAGACCTCGACTTCGACTTCGGCGGCGGTGTCTGCATCAGCGCCGGGCTCTGCGCTTGACGCTGCGCCTGACTCTGCGCCTGACTCTGCGGGCGCCACATCCCGCGCCGCGGCGTCTTCGCCGGCATCGGGCGCGTCCGCAGGCGCTGCGTCGCCGGTGGAGTGCGATGCGTCCGGTGCGTCGGCCTCAAGAGCGGGCGCCTCGGCGACGACCTCATCCCCGGTTTCGGGTACCGTTTCGGACACCGTCTCGGGGGACGTCTCGGACACGGTCTCGGGCGCGGGCCGCGCCTTTTCGCGCTCGCCCCGGGTGGCGCGATAGCCCAGGCCGGTCATCAGCGCGGCGAATTGCTCGAGCGTCAGACCGGTGATCGAAAGCATGTCGGGCGAGGCCTCGAAACCGCCGCGGGTGTCCTTCGCGCGCAGCATGTCGGCAAGCCGTTCCAGCATGTCGATCCGGATCGCCCGTTCGCCGGCCGGGCGATAGCCCGACATCGCGAAGTAGCCCTTGCGCACGGGTTCGATCGCGGGAACGGTCACAAGGCCCGGCGGCGGGCTTTCCGGGAACTCGATCAGCCCCTCGGCCAGCGACCACAGAACGATGCGCAGGCGCGTCGGCGCGGGCTTAAGAAGCGCGGGGATGAAGACGGTGAACTGCCCGAAGCGCACGCCGTGCTTGCGCAGCGCGCCGCGCGCGTCCTGGTCGAGGTCCTTCACCTCGTTCGCCACGCTTTCGCGCGGGATGATGCCGAAGTTCTCGACCATGCGGAAGGCGAAGCCGCGGGCCAGTCCGGTCAGCGTCTCGTCCTTCGACAGCGCCAGAAGCGGCTCGAAGGCGGTGACCACCTTGCGGTCGATGAAATGCTGAAGCCGGCGTTGCACCTTGGCGGCGACATCCGGCCCCGCCTCGTCGTCGACGAAGGCCTCCACCACCGGGCGAAGCGGTTCGGGACCCTTGACCAGCTTGCCCACGGCGTGCGTGCCCCACATCAGCCCGCCCTGCTCGGTGAAGTCGATCTCGGTGTCGGGGGTGTTGTAGAACCGGTCGGCGCGCAGCGTGTATTCCGGCGTCAGGGCGGCCAGCGCGGCGGCGCGCAGCGTGCGCGCCTCGTCCGGGCTTGCCTTCGGATCCTGGCTGAAGCGGAAGCCGTCAAGGCGTCCCACGTGCTGCCCTTCGACGCTGACGTCGCCCTTGTCGTTGACTTCGGCCACAAGGCCCTCCTTCTGTTTCAACCGCCGAAGCAGAACACTGGTCCGCCGGTCGACAAATCTTTGTGTCAGGCGCTCGTGCAGAGCATCCGACAGTCGGTCTTCTACCGCGCGCGTCTCGCCACGCCAATGGCTTTCGTCCCGCGTCCATCCCCGGCGCTGCGCGACGTAGGTCCAGGTGCGGATAAAGGCCAGCCGTTTCGACAAAGTGTCGATGTCGCCATCGACCCGATCGATGCGCGCGATGTGGCGGGCCAGCCAGTCGTCGGGGACCCGTCCGTCCTGATGCAGGAAGCGGAAGATCGCCTCGAGAAGCGAGGCATGCTCGGCATGGCTGATCCCGCGAAAGTCGGGCACCCGGCAGACGTCCCACAGAAGCCGCACGGCGTCGCTGGTCGAGGCGCGGGCCCGCACTTCGGGCAGCGCCGACAGCGCCTGAAGGGCCAGAAGGTCGTCCGCCGCGCGCGCCCGCATCAGCCAGGGATTGTCCGACGCCTCTTCCAGCGCGGCGATCAGGCGGTCGGGCGACCCGAAGTCGAGCTCCGAGTTGCGCCATTGGAGCCGCTTGAGCGGCGTGAAGCGGTGCGTGGTGATCGCCTCGACCACCTCGTCGTCCAGAGGCGGCGCCTCGCCCGTGACGCCGAAGGTGCCGTCGTTCATGTGCCGCCCGGCGCGGCCGGCGATCTGCGCCAGTTCGTTGGGCTCGAGCCGCCGCATCCGGCGACCGTCGAACTTCGACAGGCCGGAGAAGGCGACGTGGTCGATATCGAGGTTGAGGCCCATGCCGATCGCGTCGGTCGCGACGAGGTAATCGACGTCGCCGTTCTGGTACATCGCCACCTGCGCGTTGCGCGTGCGCGGCGAGAGCGCCCCCATGACGACCGCCGCCCCGCCCTTCTGGCGGCGGATGAGTTCGGCGATGGCATAGACGTTTTCCACCGAAAACCCGACGATGGCCGACCTGGGCGGCATCCGGCTTATCTTTTTCGAACCGGAATAGGCCAGGGTCGAGAACCGCTCGCGCCGCAGGAAGACCGCGCCGGGACAGAGCTCCGCGATGGCCCCGCGCATGGTGTCCGAGCCCAGCAGAAGCGTCTCGTGCAGGCCGCGCGCATGCAGCAGACGGTCGGTGAAGACGTGCCCGCGTTCCGGATCGGCGCACAGCTGGATCTCGTCGACGGCCAGGAAATCGGCGCCGATGCCCACGGGCATCGCCTCGACCGTGCAGACCCAGTATTGCGTCCGCTCGGGCACGATCCGCTCTTCCCCGGTGACCAGCGCCACGACCGACGGGCCGCGCAGCGCGACGCAGCGGTCATAGACCTCGCGCGCCAGAAGCCGCAGCGGCAGGCCGATGACGCCGGTGCGATGCGCCAGCATCCGCTCGATGGCGTAGTGCGTCTTGCCGGTGTTGGTGGGGCCGAGGACGGCCGTGACCCGGGCGGGCGGGCGCGACATGGCGGATGTCCCTTTCCTCGGTGACGGTCTGCGCGGTTAAAGCGAATTCCCGAGGGGGCGACAAGGGCCCCGGGACAGGCTAGAGAGACACGCCCTCGACCGATTTCTCGAGGCTCTCGATCGCCTCCTGCGCGCCTTCGGCGTTGGGGTTGAGATCGGCGACCGACCGCCAGACCTCAAGCGCCTGATCCTCCATCCCAAGCTCCTGAAGGATCAGCGCGAGTCCCGAAAGGGCGCCGAAATGCCGGGGGTTGAGTTCCAGCGTCCGGCGGATGTCGGCCAGCGCCTCGCCGTAGTCGCCTTCGCTGTAGAAGGCCATGGCGCGGGCGTTATAGCCTTCCGCGAAATCGGGGGCATGGTCGATCAGGGCCGAGAAATGCTCGATCGCGGCGGCGTTGTCCTCGGCCTCCATCGCCTCGCGGCCGCGGTCCAGAAGAAGGTCCATGGCCGCTGAGCCCGAGCGCGACCACTCGTCCCAGATCTGCGATTCGATCTGCTGGGCGGCTTCGGGATCGGCGGCCTTCAACTGCTCGAAAAGACTGTCGAGCGCGGCCTCGTCCGCACGGGCGGCGGGCGAAAGGCTGCCGATCAGCAGAAATGCCGCAACGACACGTTTGAGATTGGGCAACTTGCCATACATATCAGGGTCAAATGTAACCGGCGCGCCCGAAAAAGCGAGGGGGGCGCCAGTAAATTCCAGGGGAGCGACCTGATGTCCGACGTGATCGACGCCGCTGTGAGCGCGCTGAACGAAAAGCTGGCCGGAAGCGGCTTTGAAGGGGTCGCGAAATTCGTGATCCGCAACGAAGGCGCGATCCTTCTTGACGCCTCGGGCGCGCGGGCCGGCGACGACGCCGCCGACGTCACGATGACGGCCGACACCGACACGTTCCGGGCCATCCTCGCCGGCAACCTGAACCCCACCGCCGCCTTCATGACCGGTCGCCTCAAGGTCGACGGCGACATGGGCGCTGCCCTGCGGCTGGGTTCGGTCCTGTCCTGACGGTGACGCCCGCCCCATTCCATGGCGAGCTTGCCGAAGGGCCGCCGGGGGGCCACGCGCTGTGGCTGACGGCGGACGATGGCGTGCGCCTGCGGGCGGCCTTCTGGCCCTCCGGTTCTGCCGGCACGGTCTTCGTCTTTCCCGGCCGCACCGAAATGGTCGAGAAATACGGCCGCCTCGCCCGGGATCTGGCCGCGCGCGGGTTTTCGACGGTTGCGATCGACTGGCGCGGTCAGGGCCTTGCCGACCGGGTCGGCCGCGATCCGATGATGGGGCATGTCGGTGTCTTCGCGGACTACCAGCGCGACTGGGACGCCGTGCTGGGTGCTGCCCGCACCGCCGGACTGCCGGAGCCCTACTTCGTGATCGGCCATTCGATGGGCGGGGCGATCGCGCTGCGCGCGGTCCTGCGATCCGCCCACCCTTTCGCGGCGGCCGCCTTCAGCGCGCCCATGTGGGGCATCCGGATCGCCCCGCACATGCGGCCTGTGGCCTGGGTCCTGCCACGCACCGCCCGCGCCCTTGGCCGGGCCGAGGTCTATTCCCCCGGCGCGCAGCGTAACAGCTACCTTGCGTCCGCGGCCTTCGAAGGCAACACGCTGACGACCTGCCCCGACCAGTTCGCCTACATGCAGCGCCAGGTCCGCCACGACGAGCGCTTCGCTCTGGGTGGCCCGTCGATTCACTGGCTGCACGAGGCGCTGACCGAGATCGCGGCCTTCCGCCGGATCGAACTGCCCGATCTTCCGGTGCTGACCGGCCTTGGCTCGGGCGACATGGTCGTCGACGGCGGCGCCGTGGCGGCACTGGCGCGGCGCTGGCCGGGCAGCCGGTTCACCGTCTTCGACGGTGCGCGCCACGAGTTGCTGATGGAGCGGGCCGAGGTGCGCGGGCCCTTCCTCGAGGCAGCCGTCGAGTTGTTCGAAAGCGCCGCCTAAAGCGCGATTTCGGCGAAGGACCGCCGCAGCGCGTCCGACCAGGCCGAACTCATGGCCGCGAAGCCGGAGTCGTTCGCTTCGATCCGGCGGCTGTAGGAGGCGCGGCAGGCGTCCTTCTCGATCACCAGAAGGTCCAGCGGCATTCCCACCGACAGGTTCGACCGCAGCGTCGAATCCATCGACAGAAGCACCACCTTCTGCGCGTCCGCCAGCGTCAGGCGCGGGGTCACGACGCGGTCGAGGATGGGTTTGCCGTACTTGTGTTCGCCGATCTGAAGAAAGGGCGTGTCGGCGGTCGCCTCGATGAAGTTGCCTTCGGGATAGATCAGGAACATGCGCATGTCCCCGCCCTTGCGTTGCCCGGCCACGATCATCGTGGCGGTGGCGCTTTGCGCGTTCCGTTCCATCTTCGAGCGCACATCGGCCGAAACCTCGGACAACTCGCGCCCGACCAGCTCGGCCACCTGAAGCATCGTCGGCACGTTCAGCACCGAGGGCGGGCCGTCGGGTTCGGTATGGCTTGCGGCCTCCTGAAGGCGGGCGATCGTGGTCTGGGTCACCGACAGGCTGCCCGCGGTCATGATGGTGACGATGCGTTCGCCCGGGTCCTCGAAGACGAACATCTTGCGGTAGATCGCGATGTTGTCGAGCCCCGCGTTGGTGCGGGTGTCCGACAGCAGCACCATTCCGGCATCCAGAAGAAGCCCCACGCAATAGGTCATGCCCGACTCACTTCGTTTGCTCGATGTCGCAAGACACTATCAGCCGCAGGAGGAAGAGCAATCGACCCCCCCCTCTACTGCGCAGCCTGATTGACGACGACCACGACATCCATGATCTCGTCCCCCAACCCCCGCACCACGCCGCGGATCGGCGCCGCCTCGGCCGCGTCGACACCCGACCCGATGCGGATGTAGCGGTCGTTGGGGCAGATGCGGTTCGACGGATCGAAGCCCACCCACCCCAGATCGGGCAGGAAGATCTCGGACCAGGCGTGCGAGGCCTCCTGCGCGGCCTCGTCCTCGGACGCGAAGAGATAGCCGGTGACATATCGCGCGGGCATGTCCAGCAGCCGCGCCGCCGCGATCAGGGCATGGGAATGGTCCTGGCAGACGCCGTGGCCCAGGGCCAGCGCCTCTGCCGCGGTGGTGCCCTGCTCGGTCTGCCCAGGGGTATAGGCGATGGCGTCGGCGACCGCGTTCATCAGCGCATGCGCCCGGTCAAGCGCGCGATCGGGCGCGATCCCCGCCACCGCGGTTTCGGCCAGGTCGGCCAGCGCCAGATCGGGCCGGGTGACGCGGGTCGAGCGCAGGTAAGCCGCGGGCGGGATCACCTCGCGGTGGCCGCGCAACACGCCGGTCAGATCGACCGTCTCGACCACGCCGCGCACGGTGATATGGGCCTCGGAGATGGGGCCCACGTGCTTGGCCGTCTCGATCCAGTCGCCGGCGCCGTCGCGGAAGGCCGCCCCGCGCATCGCGGGGCCGGTGTCGATCGTCCACTCGACGGCGATCTGCCCGTCGAAAACCGACGGCGTCAGACGAAGCGACTGGATCACGCCCCGCTTGGGCGGGTCGAAGCGGTAGTGCGTGGTGTGATCGACGGTGATCCGCATCCTAGCGCGCCTCGCCGCTGAGGTATTGTTCGTGGATGATCGCCGTCAGCCCGGCCACGGCGTCGATCACGCCGGTCAGGAACTCGTGCAGGCCCACGTCGAAGACATCCTCGACCGTGATCTCGGACAACCGCGCAAGAAGCGCGCGGGACTGCGCCTGCGCGTCGCCCGAGCGGCCATAGCCGCGCGCCAGCGCCTCGAGATGGGTGTTGGCCTCGGTCGCGCAGGTGATCAGAGAGCGCGGCGACTTGGTGTTCAGGATCAGGAAGTCGGCGATCTTCGCGGGCGTGATCTCGCCGCCGTAGGCCCAGTTGAAGGCCCGGTGCGCCGACATCGCCCGCAGGATCGTGCGCCACTGGTAGTTGTCGAGGCCCGAGCCAACGAAATCGACCTGCGGCAGAAGCACGAAATACTTGACGTCCAGAAGCCGCGCCGTGGCATCGGCGCGTTCCAGCGCGTAGCCGATGTGCATGAAGCTCCAGCCGTCGTTGCGCAGCTGCGAATCCTCGATCGCGCCGCGAACCATGGACGAGTTGCGGATCGTCCAGTCGATCAGGTCGTTGACCGACAGCTTCGACCGTTCGGTGCGCCGAAGCTCCTGCATTTCCTGGAACGCGGTGTTGAGGGCGTCCCAGACCTGGCTGGTCAGCGCCGTGCGCACGATCCGCCCGTTTTCCCGCGCGCGCGAAATGCACGAGGCGATCGAGGACGGGTTGTCGAGATCGAAGAACAGGTAGCTTTCGACATTGCGCTGGACCGGGTCGCCGTACTTCCCGACGAAGCCCCCCGCCGTGCCCGAGGCCTGAAGGATCGATTCCCATTCGTTGCGGAACCCGCCGCTGACCGACGGGATCAGCGCGTTCCGGCTGCCCACCTCGAGAAGGCGCGCAATGGTTTCGGCCCGCGCCATGTAGCGGGTGATCCAGAACAGGTTCTCTGCGGTCCGGCTCAGCATCTATTCGGCAAGCACCCAGGTGTCCTTCACGCCGCCGCCCTGCGAGGAGTTGACGACAAGCGAACCTTCGGTCAGCGCCACGCGGGTCAGCCCGCCCGGCACGAGTTCGATCCTTTCGCCCACAAGACAATAGGGGCGCAGGTCGACGTGGCGCGGCGCGATCCCTTCCTCGACGAAGGTCGGCACGGTCGACAGCGCCAGCGTGGGCTGGGCGATATAGTTCTCGGGCGTCGCCATCAGCGTCTTGCGGAAGGATTCGATCTGTTCCTTCGTCGAGCGTGGCCCGACAAGCATCCCGTATCCGCCCGAGCCGTGCACCTCCTTCACGACGAGGTCGCCCAGGTTCGACAGCACATAGCCAAGATCGTCGGTCTTGGCGCATTGCCAGGTCGGGACGTTCTTCAGGATCGGCTCTTCGCCCAGATAGAAGCGCACCATGTCGGGCACGAAGGTATAGATCGCCTTGTCGTCGGCCACCCCCGCCCCCGGCGCCGAGGCGATGGTGACCCCGCCCGAACGATAGACGTTCATCAGGCCGGGCACGCCCAGCATCGAATCGGGGCGGAAGCACAGCGGATCGAGGAAGGCGTCGTCGATCCGGCGATAGATCACGTCGACCTTCTGCGGCCCGCGCGTGGTGCGCATCCAGACGTAATCGCCCTCGACGAACAGATCCGGCCCCTCGACCAGTTCCACGCCCATCATGTCGGCAAGGAAGGAATGTTCGTAATAGGCCGAGTTGTAATGCCCGGGCGTCAGGATTGCGATCGTGGGCTCGCGGTCGCACTTGGGCGGGGCGACCGAGGCCAGCGTGCGCTTGAGAAGCGCGGGATAGCTTTCCACTGGGGCAATCCGGTTCTCGCGGAACAGATGCGGGAACATGCGCATCATGATCTCGCGGTTTTCCAGCATGTAGCTCACGCCCGAGGGGGTGCGGCAGTTGTCCTCGAGCACGAAGAATTCGTCGGCGCCCGTGCGCACAAGGTCGATGCCGACGATATGGCTGAAGACCCCGCGCGGCGGCTTCACGCCCATCACGGCGGGCTCGAAGGCCTCGTTCTGGTAGACAAGCTTCGCGGGCACGCGGCCTGCCCGAATGATCTCGCCCCGGCCGTAGACGTCCATCAGGAAGGCGTTGAGCGCCCGGGCCCTTTGCTTGATCCCGCGTTCAAGCTTGCGCCATTCGTCGAAGGCGAAGATGCGGGGGAACATGTCGAAGGGGATCAGCCGGTCGGGGTCGCCGCCTTCGCCATAGACGGCGAAGGTGATGCCGATGCGGCGGAACAGGGCCTCGGCCTCGGATTGCTTGAGGCTGCGCAGTTCCACCGGCATGTTCGCCGCCCAGGCTTCGATGCCGGCATAGGGCGGCCGCACGCGGTCGCCTTCGAACATCTCGTTGAAATAGGCCGGTTTCGACTGTCCCATGCGACAGACTTAGCAAGCCTGGCGAGGGAGAGGGAAGCGGGTAGCCGCACGAAACGCCACACTGCCTAAAAAAGCGGCAATCAACGCTGGGAATTCCGCCAGTCCGGGTGAATCCACGGCTCGACGTTCATCGGCGGCAATGGCGGGCGGCCAAGGATGTGGTCCGCCATCTTCTCGCCCACCATGATCGCGGGGGCGTTGAGATTGCCGTTGGTGATGCGCGGGAAGACCGAGGTGTCGACCACCCGCAGCGCGTCGACGCCGATCACCCGGCCTTCGGGATCGACCACCGCCATCGGGTCGGTCGCGGCGCCCATCCGGGTGGTGCCGCAGGGGTGATAGGCGCTTTCGGCATGGTCGCGCACGAAGGCGTCTATGTCGGCATCGCTGGTGACGTCGGTGCCGGGCTGGATCTCGCGCTTGACGAAGGGCTTGAAGGCCTCTTGCGCGAAGAGCTCGCGCGTCAGCCGGATCGCCTTGCGGAATTCGGCCCAGTCGTCGGGATGCGACATGTAGTTGAACCGGATCGAGGGCGCGGCGGCCGGATCGGGCGCGCTCAGGCGCACCTCGCCCCGGCTTTTCGACCGCATCGGCCCGACATGGGCCTGGAACCCGTGCCCTTCGGCCGCGACCTTGCCGTCATAGCGCACCGCGATCGGCAGGAAATGGTACTGGATGTCGGGATAGTCGACGCCCGCTGCACTGCGGATGAAGCCCACCGTCTCAAGGTTGTTCGACGCGCCCGGCCCGGTCCGCGTGAACAGCCAGCGCGCGCCCACCCAGGCCTTTCCCGGCAGATTCCAGTACTTGAAAAGCGTGACCGGCTGAAGCGAGGCGATCTGGAAATAGACCTCGAGGTGGTCCTGAAGGTTCGACCCGACCCCGGGACGGTCGGCAATCACGTCAAGCCCGTGGGACTGAAGATGCGCGCCGGGGCCAATGCCCGACAGCATCAGCAGCTTGGGCGTGTTGATCGACGAGGCGGCAAGGATGACCTCGGCACGCGCGCGGATCGTCTCGACCCGCCCGCCCCGGTCGATCTCGACTCCGGTAGCGCGGCCCTGCTCGACCAGCACGCGGCGCGCCAGCCCGCGCACCAGCGTGCAGTTCGGGCCCCGAAGCGCCGGCTTGAGATAGGCCGCTGCCGCCGACCAGCGCCGACCCTGCCAGACGGTCTGCTCCATGGCGCCGAAGCCTTCCTGGTGAAGGCCGTTGTAATCCTCGGTCACGGGATAGCCCGCCTGCCTGCCGGCCTCGAGGAAGGCCGCGTGCAGCGGGTTGTCGCGCGGCCCCCGCGTGACGTGCAGCGGTCCGCCCTGCCCCCGCACCGGCGAGGCGTCGCCGCCGTGCCAATCCTCCATCCGGCGGAAGTAGGGCAGCACGTCGGCATAGCCCCAGCCGGCCGCGCCCTGGTCACGCCAGTGGTCGAAGTCGCGCGCGTGACCGCGCACATAGACCATCCCGTTGATCGAGGACGACCCCCCGATCACCTTGCCGCGCGGCACGACAAGGCGGCGACCGCCCAGGTTCGGCTCGGGCTCGCTCTGCAAGCCCCAGTCGTAGCGCGCCATGTTCATCGGATAGGACAGCGCGCCGGGCATCTGGATAAAGGGGCCCGCGTCGCTGCCGCCGTACTCGACGACGATCACCGACCGCCCGGCCTCGGACAGCCGAAAGGCCACGGCGCAGCCCGCCGAGCCGGCGCCCACGATGACGTAATCGGCTTCCATTCCCCCTCGCTCGTCCCTCAGTAAGGGGCGACGACATCCCCCGTGGCCACGTAGACAGACTTGATCTGGCTGTAGTGATCTAGCGCATGGCGCGAGTTCTCGCGGCCCAGACCCGACGCTTTGACGCCTCCGAACGGCGCTTCGACCGGCGTCAGGTTGTAGGTGTTGATCCAGCAGGTGCCGGCCTGAAGCCGCGCCACGACCCGGTGCGCGCGCGCAAGATCACGGGTGAAGACCCCGGCGGACAGCCCGAATTCGGTGGCGTTCGCGCGCGCGACGATCTCGTCCTCCTGCGCAAAGCGCAGCACGCTCATCACCGGGCCGAAGATCTCTTCGCGTGCGATGGTCATCGCGTCCGTCACGTCGGCAAAGACGGTGGGCGCGATCCAGTAGCCGGCGCGGTCGATCCGGGTGCCACCAGCCACAAGCCGCGCGCCTTCGGCCACAGCGGCCTTGATATAGCCCATCACGATTTCGCACTGCCGGGCCGAGACTTGCGGGCCGTAATTCACGCTTTCGTCCAGCGGATCGCCGACCACCACACCGCTCAGCCGTTCGCCCAGCCGCGCAAGAAACACGTCGTGGATCGCCTCCTGCACGAAGACGCGGGTGCCGTTCGAACAGACCTGCCCCGAGGAGTAGAAGTTGCCGTTGATCGCCGCGCTGACCGCGTTTTCCAGATCGGCGTCGTCGAAGACGATCAGGGGCGACTTGCCGCCAAGCTCCATCGTGACGTGCTTCATGCCCGCGGCCGCCGCGGCATAGACCTTGCGCCCCGTCGGCACCGATCCGGTGAGCGACACCTTGGCGATGCGCGGATCGGTGGCCAGCGCCGCGCCAACCGCCCCCATCCCCTGCACCACGTTGAAAAGCCCCGGCGGGGCCCCGGCCTCGATATAGATCTCGGCAAGTTTCAGGGCGCTGAGCGGGGTCGTTTCCGAGGGCTTGAAAACCATCGCATTGCCGCAGGCCAGCGCCGGGGCCGATTTCCAGCTGGCGATCTGGATCGGATAGTTCCAGGCCCCGATGCCGGCGCAGATGCCCAGCGGCTCACGCCGGGTATAGACGAAGTTCTCGCCCAGCGGAATGAAGTCGCCGGTGTCCCCGGCGATGATGCCGCCGAAGTATTCAAGGCAATCGGCCCCGCTTGCGGCATCGGCCACCAGCGTCTCCTGCAGCGGCTTGCCGGTGTCGAGCGTCTCGAGAACGCTCAGGTCACGGTTGCGGACGCGCATGATCTCGGCGGCGCGGCGCAGGACGCGGCCGCGGGCGGCGGGCGTTTCGGCCGCCCACAGGCGCTGCGCCGCCTCGGCCGAAGCGATCGCCGCGTCGAGAACGGCGGGCGTGGCCGCGTGAAGCCGCGCGATGACCTCGCCCGTGGCGGGATAGAGGACCTCGATCACCTCGCCCGCGGGATCGTCGAGATAGGCGCCATTCACGAAATGGCTGCCGTTCGGCTGGGCGCGCATGGCCTGTCCCTCCGTGGTGTCGTCGTTCGCGCAGGCCCAGCTTTGGCCCCATTCCCTTGCCGGGGCAAGGGTGCGCGTCAGTCCTTCGACCGGCCGTGGATGTGCTTGCGCAACCGCGAGGGGGTGGATTTCTTGCGGTCCTTGTAGGGGTTCTGGTCGGACTGGCTGCGCAGCGTCAGCCGGATCGGCGTGCCCGGCATGTCGAAACTGTCGCGCAGCCCGTTGATCAGATAACGCTCGTAGCTTTCCGGCATCTTCTCGGGGTTCGAGCACATGACGACGAACCCGGGCGGCCGGGTCTTGGCCTGGGTCATGTAGCGCAGCTTGATCCGGCGGCCCGAGGGCGCCGGCGGCGGATGCGCCTCGACCATGCCCGCCAGCCAGCGGTTCAGCGGCGAGGTCGGCACGCGGCGGTTCCAGACGTCATACGCGCGCAGCACCGCGTCGTGCAGCTTGTCGAGGCCCCTGCCCGTCAGCGCCGACACCGTCACCAGCGGCGCGCCGCGCAACTGCGGCAGAAGCTTCTCGAAGGCCTCGCGCAGTTCCTTCAGCTTGGCCTGCTTGTCGGCCTCGACGTCCCACTTGTTGACCGCGACCACCACCGCGCGGCCCTCGCGCTCGGCCAGATCGGCGATGCGCAGGTCCTGCTGCTCGAACGGGATCGCCGCGTCGAGCAGGACGACCACCACCTCGGCGAACTTCACCGCGCGCAGCGCGTCGCCCACCGACAGCTTTTCGACCTTGTCCTGAATCCGCGCCTTCTTGCGCATCCCGGCGGTGTCGAAGAGACGCACCGGCGTGCCATCCCAGTCAAGCCGGACCGAGATCGCGTCGCGGGTGATGCCCGCCTCGGGGCCGGTCAACAGCCGATCCTCGCCGAGGATCTTGTTGATCAGCGTCGACTTTCCGGCGTTCGGACGACCGACGACGGCGATCTGAAGCGGCTTTTCGGCGGTGGGCACGCGCGGCCCGGCGTCGTCTTCGTCGCCCTCGTCGATGTCGACTTCGGTCTCGGGGGCGCTTTCCTCGGCCCGTGCCTCGGCCGCCTCGACCAGCGGGCGCAGGATCGACATGAGCTCGCCCATCCCCTCGCCATGTTCGGCCGACAGGCGCAGCGGCTCGCCCAGGCCCAGGGCATAGGCGTCAAGCACGCCCGCGTCCGCCGCCCGACCTTCGGCCTTGTTAGCGGCCAGGATGACGTGGGCCGACCGCCGCCGCAGGATGTCGGCGAAGACCTCGTCGGCGGGCAGGACGCCGGCACGGGCGTCGATCACGAACAGGCAGGCATCCGCCATGTCGACCGCGCGTTCGGTCAGCTTGCGCATTCGGCCCTGCAGGCTTTCGTCCGTCGCCTCTTCAAGGCCGGCCGTGTCGATCACGGTGAACCTCAGGTCGCCCAGCCGCGCCGCGCCTTCGCGCAGGTCCCGCGTCACGCCGGGCTGGTCGTCGACCAGCGCCAGGCGTTTGCCGACCAGGCGGTTGAACAGCGTCGACTTGCCCACGTTGGGACGTCCGACGATGGCAAGGGTGAAGGTCATGGGCGGTTCCCGATTCGAAGCGCGCGTTCTACACCGCTCGCCCCCTAGCGGAAAGCGTGAAGCGTCCCGCTTTCGCCGACGATGAAAAGCGTTCCGCCCGCCACGACGGGGGGCCGCGCGGCGGGTTCGGGCAGCGTCACGGCGGATAGAAGCGATCCGTCGACCGGGCTGAAGCTGCGCAGAAGCCCGTCGTCCGAGGCGACCAGAAGCCGTCCGCCGGCCAGAACCGGGCCGTAGTGGACGAAGACATCCTTGAGCCGCCGCGCCCGGCGCACCGGCTCGAACAGGGGAAGCGCGACGCCCCAGATCCGCTCGCCGGACGCGGCGTCGAGGCGAAGAAGCTCGTTGCGGTCCGAGATCAGGAAGACCGACCCGCCCTCGACCCAGACCGGGCCGAAGGCGCCCTCTTCCACGGTCCAGACCCTTTCGCCGGTCGCGGCGTCGACGGCGACGGTCCGCCCCGAGGTGTTGCCCATGAAGACGCGCCCGCCCGCGATCACCGGGTCGCCGCCGATGTCGAGGATGCGCGCGAAGACCGGCCCCAGCCGCTGCCCGGCGAGCGACGTGCTCCAAAGCGTCTCGCCGGTGTTGAGCGACAGCGCGGTGATCTGCCCCGACGAGAACGGCAGGATCACGCGGCCGTCCGCGATCGCCGGCGCGCTGCCGCCGACGACCCCGCTGACGCTGCGCGCACCCGGCGTCTGCCAGCGCACGCGCCCGTTGCCCACGTCGATCCCCCAGGCGCGGCTGTCCCGCGTCACAAGGGTCACGATGTCGCCCGACACCGTCGGCGCGCCCGAGGCGACCGAATCGAGTTCCTGCACCCAGATCGTGCCGCCGCTTGCGGCATCAAGCGCGTGAAGCTGTCCGAAGGCGGTCGCCACGAACAGCCGGTTGCCCTGCACCGCAAGCCCCCCGCCCGAGGCATCCTCGGGCCGGTCGCCCGGCCGCGTCAGATCTCGGGCCCAGAGGACCTGCCCGGTCGTCGAAAGCGACGTGACGCGGGCCTGCGAATCCATCGCGAAGATCTGCCCGCCCTGCACCACCGGGTCGACGGTCAGGCGCTGCCGGCGCGTGTTGCCGGCGCCAAGGTCCTGCGACCAGATCTGGGTCGGGACCGCGCCCAGCGCGGGCTGGGGCACGCGATGCGCGGCCGAGCCTGCCTTGTGCGTCCAGTTCGCGTTGAGCTGCGGCGCGGGCAGCGAGATGCGCGCCGCGCGATTGACCGGGCCTGCGGGCGCGGCCGGTGCGGCCTGGGTCGGATCGACGGGGGCCGACAGATCGGCGCGCAGGTCCTCTCTTTCGCCCGGAAGGATCACTTCCTGCTCGGTGCACCCGACCAGAAGCGCCGCAACAAGTGCGGCCATGACCCCTTTTGCCAAAGTGATGCGGATCACGCGTCCTCCCGTCGACCCGGCGATCTCAGGCGCCGTCCGGGGCGCCGCCAAGCACCACGATCAATTGCGTCGCGCGGTTTCGCAAGCCCTGGCTTGCCGTGCTGTCGGCCGAAATCTCGTTCAGCCGGTCAAGCGCGGCCTCGACGTTGCCCCGGTCGATCTCGGCCAAAGCGATCTGCTCGAGCGCGAGAAGACGGTAGGGCGCGCCGGGAAGGGCAAGCCCCTGCACCCGCGTGATCCGTTCGTCGGGCGACATCGTGGGGCCACCCGCCATCACGGCCTTGAGCGCGGCCAGGTCCCGCAAGAGCGGCGATGCCTCGGGCGAGGCCGCAAGCGCGTCAAGCGTCGACAAGGTGGCGGCAAGATCGCCGCCCTCGATATCGGCCCCCGCGGTCAGCAGGCCGACAAGAGCGGCAAGGTCGGGCCGCCCCGAGGTGTCCACGACCTCGAGCGCCGCGCGCCGGGCGGCGGGATCCTCGGTCTCGAGCGCGGCGATGATGGCATCGCCCAGCCGTTCGGCTTCGGCCTGCGCGGTCGCCTTGCGCCATTCGTTCCACGCGGCGCCGCCGACGATCAGCAGAACGGCAAGAATCGCGATCCAGCCATAGCGGCGCATCAGCGCGAACAGGCGGTCGCGGCGCAAGTCTTCGGTCACCTCGTCGATGAAGCTGTCCTGATTGGCCACGCGCCACCCTTTCCTTGCCGTCGGAAGACCTCATACCGCCCCCTGCCGCCGGTTGCAAAGGGCGTTCGCACATGGCCGGTCAGCCTTCTTGCGCGGCACCGCGAAAAAAACTAATCTGAACCGAACGGTTTAGCGTAAGATCAGTTGAACGCGAACAGATTGCAGACACACCCCTCCGCAAGCCATGCCCCCG
The DNA here is from genome assembly GCF_050789285.1 of Saliniferula longa. Taxonomy (NCBI): domain Bacteria; kingdom Pseudomonadati; phylum Pseudomonadota; class Alphaproteobacteria; order Rhodobacterales; family Roseobacteraceae; genus Saliniferula; species Saliniferula longa. Next base: position 344,857 of record NZ_JBOUVX010000003.1, read on the forward strand.
GCGTCGCCCGCCGTGGACGACGTGCGGGGTGAAACAGGACGAGTTACGAGACCAATCATGCGCCTTTTCCCGATCCTGACCGCCGCCGTGGTCGTGGCGGTCCTCTATCTTCTGGTCTTCGATCGCGACCGCCTTCTGACCCTGGCCGGCGTCGGACCGACCGTGGTCGAGGCGGTCGAGGCCTCGGAAACCCCGGCCGAAGCGGCAGCGCACAATGCGCATGCCGTTCCAGTGGTGGCGATGCGCTCGACGGCGCAGGAAATCGACAGCGCGGTGGTGCTGCGCGGCCGCACCGAAGCGGCCCGCAACATCGACGTGCAGGCCGAGACCAGCGGACTTGTCGTGTCCGAACCGCTGCGCAAAGGCAGCACCGTCGCCGCCGGCGACCTTCTGTGCCGGCTTGACATCGGAACCCGCGCCGCCGCGCTTGCCGAAGCCGAAAGCCGCCTGACCGAAGCGCGCGCGCGGCTTGCCGACGCGGAAATCAACCTGACCGCCGCCTCGCGCCTCAGCGAGGGCGGTTTTGCCACCGAAACCCGGCTGACCGCGGCCGAAGCCGCCGCGGAATCGGCGCGGGCAGGCGTGCAGGCGGCCGAAGCCGCCATCGCCTCGGCCAAGACCGAGATCGACCGGATCGAGATCCGCGCCCCGTTCGACGGCCTTCTCGAAACCGACTCGGCCGAACTCGGATCGCTTCTGCAACCCGGCAGCGTCTGCGCCTCGATCATCCAGCTTGATCCGATCAAGCTTGTGGGCTTCGCGCCGGAAGTCGCCATCGACCGCATCACGGTCGGCGCGTCCGCCGGCGCGCGCCTGGCCACCGGGCGCGAGGTTCCGGGAACCGTGACCTTCCTGTCGCGCTCGGCCGACCCCGCCACCCGCACCTTCCGGGTCGAGGTCGAGGCGCCGAACGGCGATCTTGCCATCGGCGATGGGCAGACGGCCGAGATCTTCATCTCGTCGGACGGACAGGTGGCGCACCTGCTGCCGCAATCCGCGCTGACGCTGAACGACGAGGGCCGGCTTGGCGTGCGCCTTGTGGTCGACGCCGCCGCGGCCTTCGCGCCGGTGTCGGTGGTGCGCGACACGACCCAGGGCATCTGGGTCACCGGCCTCGAGCCCGACATCGAGGTGATCGTCGTCGGCCAGGAATACGTGACCGACGGCGTGCCCGTCGCCGTCACCCTGAAGGAGGCCGCGCAATGACGGGCATCGTCGACTGGGCCGCCGCGCGCGCCCGGATGGTCATCGCCTTCATCGTGCTGGCGCTGGTCGCCGGCGGCTACAGCTACGTCAACCTTCCCAAGGAAGGCGAGCCCGACATCGAGGTGCCGGCCGTCGTCATCTCGCTGCCGTTCCCCGGCATCTCGTCCGAGGACAGCGAAAAGCTTCTGATCAAGCCGATGGAGACCGAGCTTTCGGATCTCGACGGGCTGAAGTCGATGTCGTCGACCGCGGCCGAAGGCTATGCCAACGTCGTGCTCGAGTTCGAATTCGGCTGGGACAAGACCGCGACGCTCGCCGACGTGCGGGACGCCATGAGCGCGGCCGAGGCGCAGTTTCCCGCAGGGTTCGAGCGCTATTCGATCAGCGAATTCAACTTCTCGGAATTCCCGATCATCATCGTCAACCTCACCGGCCCGGTGCCGGAACGCACCCTGCTGCAGGTCGCCAAGCGCCTGCAGGACCGGCTCGAGGGGCTCGAGCCCGTGCTTGACGCCTCGCTTGCCGGCCAGCGCGACGAGATGGTCGAGGTCGTCATCGACCCGCTGCGGCTCGAGGCCTACAACGTGACCGCGGGCGAACTGATCGGCGTCGTGGTCAACAACAACCAGCTGATCGCCGCCGGCGAGATCGAAACCGCGACCGGCGCCTTCTCGGTCAAGATACCGGCCTCGTTCAACGACCAGCGCGACATCTTCACCCTGCCCGTCAAGGTCGACGGCGACCGGGTGGTGACGCTGGGCGATCTGGCTGACATCCGTCTGACCTTCGAGGATCGCCAGGGCACCGCGCGCTTCAACGGCGAGAACACCGTCGCGTTGCAGGTGGTCAAGCGCAAGGGCTTCAACCTGATCGACACCGCCGCCCTGGTGCGCGAGACGGTCGAGGCCGAACGCGCCGCATGGCCCGCCGAACTGCAGTCGGCGATCACCGTGGGCACCTCGAACGACCGCAGCCGCGAAGTCGTCTCGATGGTCCAGCAGCTTGAAGGGTCGGTGCTGACCGCCATTGCGCTGGTGATGATCGTGGTGCTTGCGGCACTTGGCACGCGCTCGGCGCTTCTGGTCGGCTTCGCGGTTCCCACCTCGTTCCTGATGACCTTCGCGCTGTTCGCGGTGATGGACGTCACGATCTCGAACATCGTGATGTTCGGCCTGATCCTGGCGGTCGGCATGCTGGTCGACGCCGCGGTGGTCATCGTCGAATATGGCGACCGGCGCATCGGCGAGGGCGCGGGCCCGATGACCGCCTATACCGAGGCCGCCAAGCGCATGTTCTGGCCGGTCGCCGCCTCGACCGCGACGACTCTGTGCGCCTTCCTGCCGATGCTCTTCTGGCCCGGCGTCGCGGGCGAGTTCATGGGGATGCTGCCGACCACGATGATCTTCGTGCTGACCGCGTCCTTCATCGTGGCGATCGTTTTCCTGCCCGTCGTCGGCGGGGTCGCCGGCCGCGCCAGCCGCCACCTTGGCCGCGTGGCCGGGGGACTGAAGCGCGTGCTGCCCTGGTGGGCCCGGGCCGCGCTGGTGCCGGTGGCGATGTACGGCATGTTCCTGGGCGCGATGCAGGCGCTGAACCCCGGCTACCTGCTGCCCGACGACGCCACTGGGGCGGGTCCGCGGATGTTCGGGGTCGCGCTGTTCTTCCTGTCGGCCGCCGCCTCGTCGATCACGCTTCAGGCCGCCCGGATCGAGCGGACCGCAGGCCAGATCCAGGCGGGCTACCGCCGCACGCCCTTCGGCCATTTCATCCGCCTGCTGACCGCCAACCCGATCATGCCGGTCCTCACGATCGTCGCGGTTGCGGCCTTCGTGGTGGGCACCTTCAGCGTCTACAGTCGGAACAACAACGGGGTCGAGTTCTTCGTCGAAAGCGAACCCGAGCAGGCGATCGTCTATGTCCGCGCGCGCGGCAACCTCAGCCTGGACGAAAAGGATGCTCTGGTGCGCCAGGTCGAGGACGTGATCCTTGACACCCAGGGCGTGCAGTCGGCCTTCGCCTTCGCCGGCTCGGGCGGTCTGAACCAGAACACCGGCGGCTCCGGCGGTCCGCGCGACGCCATCGGCCAGGTCCAGATCGAGCTTGTGCCCTGGGAAGACCGCCCCGACTACGCCCGCGGGCTTGACGGCGTGACCGCGGCCGACCTCGACGGCGACCTCGTGCTTGCCCGCCTGCAGGACCGGCTGGATCAGATCCCCGGCATCCAGACCGAGATCCTGAACCTGGCCCAGGGCCCGGCCTCGAGTAAGCCCGTCCATCTGCGCCTGATGGGCGACGACGGCGCGGCGCTGGCCCAGGCCGTCGCGATCGCGCGCGCCAAGTTCGAGTCGACGCCCGGACTTGTGGACCTCGAAGACACGCTGCCCCTGCCCGGCATCGACTGGCAGATCAACGTCGATGTCGAGAAAGCCGGCCGCTACGGCGCCGACGTGGCCACCGTGGGCGGCATGGTGCAGCTTGTGACGCGCGGCATCCTGCTCGACACGATGCGGGTGCCAAGCTCGGAGGACGAGATCGAGATCCGCGTCCGCCTGCCCGAGGACGACCGCGTGCTCTCGACACTCGACACGCTCAAGGTGCGCACGAGCGACGGCCTCGTGCCGCTGTCGAACTTCATCACCCGCGAACCCGTCGCGAAGCTTGCGCAGATCGACCGGATCGACCAGTCCCGCTACCTCGACGTCAAGGCGGGGGTCGAGGCCGACCTCGTGACGCTGGTCGACGACCAGGGTCGGGTCGTGGCGGCGCTGACCGACGAAGCGCTTGCCGCCGATCCGGCGCTGAGCGACCGCGTGGCAAGCGGCGCGTTGAACCGCGTGCCGCTGACCGCGAACGAACGCATCGCGCACCTGACGGAATGGCTTGAGGCCGAGCGCCCCTTCCCCACCGGCGTGACCTGGGAATGGACCGGCGACCAGGAGGACCAGGCCGAAAGCCAGGCCTTCCTCGGCACCGCCTTCGCCGGGGCGCTGGGGCTGATGTTCATCATCCTGCTTGCGCAGTTCAACTCGTTCTACAACTCGGTGCTGGTGCTGCTGGCGGTGGTGCTGTCGACGGCCGGCGTGCTGATCGGGATGCTGGTGATGGACCAGACCTTCTCGATCATCATGACCGGGACGGGGATCGTGGCGCTGGCGGGAATCGTGGTGAACAACAACATCGTGCTGATCGACACCTATCAGGAGTTCAGCCGCTACATGCCGCGGATCGAGGCGATCATCCGCACCGTCGAACAGCGGATCCGGCCGGTGCTGCTGACCACGATCACCACGATGGCCGGCCTGACGCCGATGATGCTGGGCATCAGCTTCGACTTCCTCGGCGGGGGCTATTCGATCGACAGCCCGACGTCGCTGTGGTGGAAGCAGCTTGCCACCGCGGTGGTCTTCGGCCTTGGCATCGCCACGGTGCTGACGCTGATCGTGACCCCGGCCATGCTGGCGCTGCGGGTCTGGGTCGGCGCGGGGGCCTATCGCTCGATCGCCGGGCTTCGGGCGCTGACCCACGGCAGCGGCAGCAAGACCGCGCGCGACCTCGCACTGCATAAGGCCGCGCGCAAGGTCAAGGACCCCGAGATCGTCTGGGAAATCGACGGTCCGTCGCCCGCACCGGCACCGGTGCCCGTGTCCGTCCCGCCGACGGACGCACCCGCGGAAGACGCGCCCGGAAAACCGCTTCGCGCGGCAGAGTGACGGCGCGGACAGCAAGAAGGACCCCGCCCTGGCGCGGGGCCTTTCGCTTCTTCTCTTGGGAAATACTCCCGCCGGAGGCCCCGCGCGGACTGCGCCGCACGAAGGCAGCGCGCCCGGAACGGGCGCACCGCAGTGACGGTCACGCCGCCTCTTCCCGCTCGGCCGCCTGCCGCTGCCAAAGGCCGGCATAGCGGCCCTGACTTGCCAGAAGCGCCTCGTGGGTGCCTTCCTCGACGATCCGGCCGGCTTCCAGCACGACGATGTGGTCGGCATCCGCGACCGTCGACAGGCGGTGCGCGATCATGATCACCGTGCGGCCCTCGCCCATGGCCTTGAGCTCGCCCTGGATCTCGGCCTCGGTCTCGGTGTCGAGCGCGCTCGTTGCCTCGTCCAGAAGCAGGATCGGGGGATTCTTCAGAAGCGTGCGCGCGATGCCCACGCGCTGCTTCTCGCCCCCCGACAGCTTCAGCCCGCGCTCGCCCACCTTCGTCTCGTAGCCCTCGGGCAGGCTGGCGATGAAGTCGTGGATCTTGGCGGCCCGCGCCGCTGCCTCGATCGCGTCGCGGCCGGCCTCGGGCCGACCGTAGGCGATGTTGTAGTAGATCGTGTCGTTGAACAGCACCGTGTCCTGCGGCACCACGCCGATGGCGTCGTGCAGGCTTTCCTGCGTGACGTCGCGGATGTCCTGCCCGTCGATGCGCAGCGCGCCGCCCCCCACGTCGTAGAACCGGAAGAGCAGCCGCCCGATCGTCGACTTCCCCGATCCCGTGGGGCCGACGATGGCGACGCTGCGGCCCGGGGGCACGGTCAGGCTCACGCCCTTCAGGATCGGGCGCGCCGTGTCGTACCCGAAACGAACGTCGTCAAACACGATCTCGCCCCCGGTGACTTTCAGCGGCGGCGCCCCGGGCTTGTCCGTCACCTCGGCGGGCTGTTCGAGAAGGTCGAACATCTCGCCCATGTCGACCAGCGCCTGACGGATCTCGCGGTAGACCGTGCCAAGGAAGTTCAGCGGCATGGTGATCTGGATCATGTAGGCGTTGACCATCACGAAATCGCCCACGGTCAGCGCGCCGTTCGACACCCCGATCGCCGCCATCACCATCACGATGACCAGCGCCGTCGTGATTATCAGCGACTGCCCGAAATTGAGGAACGCCAGCGAATAGTTGGTCTTGAGCGCCGCCGCCTCGTAGCCTTCCATCGCCCGGTCATAGCGCGCGGCCTCGCGCCGCTCGGCGCCGAAATACTTGACCGTCTCGAAGTTGAGCAGGCTGTCGATCGCCTTCTGGTTGGCGTCGGTGTCCTGGTCGTTCATCTGCTTGCGGATCTTCACGCGCCATTCGGTCACCTTGAAGGTGAACCAGACATAGATCGCGATCGTCACGGTCAGCACGATCAGGTAGTCGATGTCGAAGACCACCGCCAGCACGATGCCGGTCAGCAGAAGCTCGAGCACCAGCGGCCCGATCGAGAACAGAAGGAAGCGCAGCAGGAAGTCGACGCCCTTCACCCCCCGCTCGATGATCCGGGACAGGCCCCCGGTCTTGCGCGTGATGTGATAGCGCAGCGACAGCCTGTGGATGTGCTCGAAGGTCTCGAGCGCCAGCTTGCGCAGCGCGCGCTGGCCCACGGCGGCGAAAAGCGCATCGCGCAACTGCTGGAAGCCCACGTTCGACAGCCGCGCCACGCCATAGGCGACGGTCAGGCCGACCGCCCCCAGCCCCAGCGTCCAGGCCGCGTCCGCTGACCCTTCGCCCGACAGCGTGTCGACCGCCGCCTTGTAGAAGAAGGGCGTGGCCACCGTGATGACCTTGGCAAGGATCAGCGCGACCATCGCCAGCACGACGCGGCGCTTGGCCCAGCCTTCGCCTTCGGGCCACAGATAGGGCGCGACCCTGCGCACGGTTCGCCAGCCGCTGCGGCGGGCCTCGGTCTCGAAATCGGTGTCTGCCACGCGCCGGTGCGCCTTCTGCGGTGAAACGGTCCCCGACCCTAATGCGGGTCCGCGGCGAAGACCAGAGAGCGCCGCCCGCGGCGCGCCTGTGCATTCGCGCACGGATCGCGCCGCACGGCCCTGCGGTGCGTCAGTCCGGGACGGTAAAGACCTGCCCGGGATAGATCAGGTCGGGGTCGCGGATGCGATCGCGGTTGGCCTCGAAGACGCGCACGTAAAGCAGGCCCTCGCCATAATTCTCGCGGGCGATCCCCCACAGCGTGTTGCCGGGCTGAACCGTCACCAGTTCGACCGGACGGGTGACCGTCGCGCCGTCGGCGGCGTCAAGCGCCTGAAGATCGGTGACCGCTTCGCGCTGGAACGGCGTCTCGGCGCGCGAGGTGACGACCCCGCCCGCGTCGAGTTCGTCCACGCGCAGGGTATAGACCCCGGTGTCGATGTCCGGAAGCTCGGTCCGCCACTGGCCCCCCTCGCCCACCTGAGTGGTCAGGAGAGGCGCGTTGTCGAGATAGACGCGCACGAAGCCTTCGCCCGTGGCGCGCCCGGCAAGCTGCACCTCGCCCGCCGCGTCGTAGCTGATCGAGTCGATGCGCACGCTGTCCATGACCTCGGGGCCTTCGCCGCCGGACTGAAGCACCTGCACCCCGTCGGCATCGGCCAGCAGCACGATCGGCGCGGTCTGGTCGGGCCCGGCCTCGGCGGACGCGGCGTCGACGGGCGACGCCACGGCTTCTGGCGCGGCTGCCGCATCTTCGGCCGGATCGGTCGCTGCGATGTCGACCCCGGCTTCGTCCGGTTCGGCGGCCGCCGCCTCTGCGACAGGCGGTTCGGTCGCCGTCGGTTCCGCGACCGATGGTTCGGCAGCAGGCGGTTCGGGCGTCGTGTCCGCAACCGCCGCCACCTCGGGCGATGGCGCAAGGATCACGGTCTGGGCCGACGTCGCGGCCTCGCCGCCCGCGTCCGGCGCGGCAAGCGAGATGACGCGCGGCGCGTCGGCCCGGCCGACGTCGAGCATGGCGACGAAGTTGCCGCGCGCATCCGCCTCGGCCGTGGCGACCGTGGCGCCGTCGATCTGCACCTCGACCGTGGCGCCGGGCGCGGCGCGTCCGGCGATCAGCGCGTTGCCGTCGGGTTCGACCCGAACCACGTCGAATTCGGGGCGGGCATCGGCCCCGGTTTCGGGCGCGGCGGGCGTTTCGACGGCGGGCGTTTCCGCGGCGCTCTGCCCTGTGGCGTCCCCTGTGGTGTCCCCCGGCGCGTCCCCCGTGGCGTCCCCGGCGGCTTCCCCGGGCGTCGCGGCGTCCGATGCGTCAGGCGCCGACGTGGCGGGCCCTGACGCTGCCGGTTCGGGCACGGCGGCGATTTCTGCCCCGGGCGCGGCCTGGTCCCGCGGCGGCTGCTGGCGCGTTCCGTAGATCGCCACCCCCGCAACCACGACCGCCAGACCGCCAAGGATCAGATAGGCAATCCCGCGTTTTCCCTGCGCCGGCGCATCATCGGCCATGGCAGCATCCCCCTTTGTCCTCGGCCATCCCCATGCCGAAGCTTGAGCGACCATACCAACCCCGCTATCACCGGTCAAAACCCTTTGGCGAAAGCAGCTTATCATGACAACCGCATCCCGTTCCGTCTGTGTGTTCTGCGGCTCGCGCTATGGCAGCGACCCGGCGTGGCGCGGCGCCGCCGAAGACCTTGGCCGCGGGATCGCCGAGGCGGGCTGGCAGCTGGTCTACGGGGCGGGCGACGTGGGGCTGATGGGCGCGGTCGCCAACGCGGCGCAGGCCGGCGGCGCCGACACGCTGGGCGTAATCCCGATCCACCTTCTGTCCCACGAGAAGGGCCGCCGCGATCTGACCCGCTTCGTCGTCACCGAGAACATGCACGAGCGCAAGAAAGTCATGTTCATGAACTCGGACGCGATCGTCGTCCTGCCCGGCGGCGCGGGCACGCTTGACGAATTCTTCGAGGTGCTGACCTGGCGGCAACTGGGCCTGCACGCCAAGCCGATCCATCTTCTGAACGTCGCGGGCTATTGGGACCCGCTTCTCCGGCTGATCGACAGCGTCATCGCCACGGGCTTCGCCGAACCGAGCCTGCGCGCCTTCGTCGAGGCGCCGGACACCGTGGCGGCCTGCCTTTCACGGCTGGGCGCCCAGTTGTCCTGAACCCGGGACGGACCGAAAAGGAAAGCCCGCCACAGGCGGGCGGGCTTTCCGGGTCGTTGGGGGGCGCGCGTGCCGGATCGCGCCGCGCCGTGTCCTGCGCCGGGCCTCACATCCGCGAGGCGACGTTTTCCCAGTTCACGAGTTTCTCGAGGAAGTTCGTCAGATAGGCCGGGCGCTTGTTGCGGAAGTCGATGTAGTAGGAATGCTCCCACACGTCACAGCCCAGAAGCGCGGTCTGCCCGAAGCACAGCGGGTTCACGCCGTTCTCGGTCTTGGTGACCTTCAGGCTGCCGTCCTTGTCCTTGACCAGCCAGCACCAGCCCGATCCGAACTGGCCCGCACCGGCGGCGGCGAAGTCGTCCTTGAACTTCTGGACCGACCCGAAGCTTTCGGTGATCGCCTTTTCAAGCGCGCCCGGCATCTTCTTGGCTTCGCCCGGCCCCATCATTTCCCAGAACTGGTTGTGGTTCCAGTGCTGGCTGGCGTTGTTGAAGATGCCGTTCTGGGCCACCGCGCCGGCCTGGTAGGTGCCGGTGATGATGTCCTCAAGGCTCTTGCCCTCCCACTCGGTGCCCGCGATCAGCTTGTTGCCGTTGTCGACATAGGCCTTGTGGTGAAGGTCGTGGTGATACTCCAGCGTCTCCTTCGACATGCCGAGACCGGCAAGCGCGTCATGGGCATAGGGAAGATCGGGAAGTTCGAAAGCCATGGTGATAGCCCCTCTGTTGGCGTGGCGTCAGACTGGCGCATACCTGTGCCGTGGGGGCCGCAAGGTCAACCCCGGACGACGCCGACGCGGGCCGCCGGCCGATGCCCTCAGCCAGTCCGGGCGCAGCCGCCGCGGGCGAAGAAGCGCTCTTGAAAGCCCAGGGGCACGGCGGTGACGATCAGCCGGTTCGGGGCCTTCTGCAACGAGGCGCGGAAGGTCATCGTGGCCTTGGCAAGGTTGAAGCCCTGCATCGGGATCGACCAGGTCACGACCAGCTTGGCGTCGGTGTTCTCGGTCACCTTGCCCTGGATCGGGCCGCCATAGGTCGCGCGGATCAGCGGATCGAGAACCCGCACCGACCCGCCGTCGGGCGCGATCTCGAAGCGCATCCTTTCCTGGATGGGATTGGAAAAGCGCCCGAAGGCCTCGGTCGCGTAGACCCGCCGCTGGACCACGCAGTCCAGCGTTTCGGCCAGCGCCGGCGCGGCCGTGGCAAGAAGCAGGGCGGCAAGGGCGAGGCTGCGCATCAGAAATACTCCACCCGGGCCTCGGGGGCGGCGGCATTGGCGAGCACGTCGAAGACGTAGCGCGCGACCGACCGGAAGGCGACGATCTCGACGCTGTCGGGGCCAGGCATCCAGATGGCGGCCGCCACCTGTGCAAGCCGCGTGCGCCGCACCTCGCCCGGGCCGAAGGCGTCGGGGTGAAGGTCGGCAGGCGTCAGCTTCGACAGGACCTCGCGCGCGCCCGGGCCCTCAAGCCGGAACAGGCAGCGCGCGTCCGACACGTCGACCGCCAGATGGTGAGTGCCCGAAAGCGCGCGGGCCAGCGTCGCCGCGCCCCCGGCCGCCTCGGCGCGCGGCAGCAGCACCATCACCTCGTCGGGCGCCATCCACAGAAGACCGTTCTCTCCGGCAAGCGCGGCGCCGCGCGGGCCGGGAAAGTCCACCCCGGCCAGCTTCGCTGCCGCCGTCTTCAGCTTGGCCGAGGACAGATCGCCCTTCAGCGTGATCATGCCCCGGGGCGGCAGTTCCGTGATGCGGACGAGACCCTCGAAGGTCGCGCCGCCAAGCGGGCTGACGGGATCAGACATTCTGCTTCTCTCCCTCGGGGTCGTAGAAGACGGGGCTGACGATCCGCGCCTTCACCGTGCCGCCCTTGCCATTGGTGAAATCCAGAACCTCGCCCATGCGGTCGGGGCCATGGCGCACAAGGCCCATGGCGATGCCGCGCCCCAGCGTGGGCGAATGATAGGTCGAGGTCACGCGCCCCTGCGTGTTCCGCTGGCCGTTGGCATTGCGGCCCGCGTCCAGCGCATAGGCGCCCTCGGGCAGGACCGAGCCGTCAATCGTCTCAAGCCCCACCAGCTTCCAGCGGGTCGGGTCGGTCATATGGGTCCGTTCCTGCGCGCGCTTGCCCAGGAAGTCGGCCTTCTTCTTCGACACCGCCCAGTCAAGCCCAAGGTCTTGCGGGATCACGGTGCCGTCGGTTTCGTCGCCGATCATGATGAACCCCTTCTCGGCCCGAAGCACGTGCAGCGCCTCGGTGCCGTAAGGCATGACCCCGAAGGGCTCGCCCGCCGCGACCAGCGCTTCCCACAGCGCCAGCCCCTGCCCCGCGGGCACCGCGATCTCGTAGCTGAGCTCGCCCGAGAACGAGATCCGGAAGACCCGCACCGGAAACCCGCCCAGCGTGCCGTCGGCCCACTGCATGAAGGGCAGCGCCTCGGCCGAGACATCCATGCCGCCAAGCCGGTCCAGCAGGTCGCGGGCGTGCGGGCCGACGACGGCGATCTGGGCATAGGCCTCGGTCAGATTGGCGGTAAAGACCTTCCAGTCCCACCATTCACACTGAAGCCAGTCTTCCATATGCGCGTGGATACGATCCGCGCCGCCGGTGGTGGTGTGACACAGCCAGGTGTCCTCGTCGATCCGGGCGACCACGCCGTCGTCGATGAGAAACCCGTTCTCGTTGCACATCAGTCCATAGCGGCATTTGCCCACGGGCAACGTCGACATCATGTTGGTGTACATCATGTCGAGGAACCGGCCCGCATCGGGTCCCTTGACAAGGATCTTGCCAAGGGTCGACGCGTCCAGCAGTCCGACGCCGTCGCGGACGTTGCGCACCTCGCGCTGAACCGCCGCCTCGACGCTTTCGCCGGCGCGCGGGAAGGCATAGGGCCGCCGCCACTGGCCCACCGGTTCCCAATGCGCGCCCTGCGCCTCGTGCCAGCCGTGGATCGCGGTGCGCCGCAGCGGCTGGAACAGTGCGCCGCGCGCCTCGCCGGCGATGGCGCCCAGGGTGATGGGCGTGTAGGGCGGGCGGAAGGTTGTCGTGCCGACCTGCGGGATGGCTTCACCCAATGACTGAGAAAGAACGGCAAGACCGTTGATGTTGCTCAGCTTTCCCTGATCGGTCGCCATTCCCAGCGTGGTATAGCGCTTGGCGTGCTCGACGCTTTCATAGCCTTCGCGCGCGGCCAGTTCGACGTCGGACACCTTCACGTCGTTCTGGAAGTCGAGCCACATCTTCGATTTCAGGTCGGCCCCCGCGGCCGCGGGCATCACCCAGACTGGCAGGATCGGGCCCTCGGCCGGTGCCTCGGCCTTTGGCGCCGCCGGGGCACGCTTGCCATGACCGGCCGCTTTCGCCGCGGCGACCCCCGCCCGATGACCGCTTGTCACGGCCGCCGGGGTCGTCAGGTCGCCGTCCGCCGCCCCCGCCGCCCGGACGAAGGGCTGGCCATCCGCGCCGGTCGGCGCGCGCTCGGCGTCGGGGCGGAACATCGCCTGCGCCTCGTCCCACCAAAGCTTGCCGCCGCAGTGCGACCAAAGGTGAACGACCGGCGACCAGCCGCCCGACATCGCGACAGCGTCGCAGGCGATCTCGTCCAACACCGCGCCCTCGCCCGCCGCGGCGCAGACCGCCACGCCTTCGACCCGCGCCACGCCCTTGACCTTCGCCACGGCGCGGCCGGTCAGGATGCGCAGACCCTCGGCGCGCGCGGCCTCGACCAGTTCGCCGCCGGGGGCCTCGCGCGGATCGAGGATCGCGGGCACCTGAAGCCCCGCCGCCACCAGCGCCAGCGCCGTGCGGTAGCCGTCGTCGTTGTTGGTGACGACGACCGTCCGGTCGCCGGGCGAGACGCCGTAATCCACGACATAATCGCGCACGGCCGAGGCCAGCATCACCCCCGGCACGTCGTTGCCGGCGAAGCTCAGCGGCCGCTCGATCGCGCCGGTGGCCGTCACCACCTGCGCGGCGCGGATCTTCCACAGCCGCTGGCGCGGCCCGCCGCGGTCGGGGTCGTGGTCGGTCAGACGCTCGGCCGCAAGCACATAGCCGTGGTCATAGACGCCGGACCCCATGGTGCGCAGGCGAAGCCGGACATTGGACATCGTTTCTAGTTCGGAAACGACCTTCTCGACCCAGGCGGCGGCCTCGATCCCGTCGATGGTGCCGGCGTCCGTCACGCGCCCGCCCCAGTGGGCCGTCTGCTCGACCACCAGCACCCGCGCCCCGGCCTTGCCAGCGGCGCGCGCCGCGGCCAGACCCGCGATCCCGCCGCCCACGACCAGCACGTCGACATGGGCGTGCATCTGCTCGTAGCGATCCGCATCGCGATGCGCGGGCGCCCGGCCCAGACCGGCGGATTGCCGGATGAAGGGTTCGTAGACGTGTTTCCAGAACGACCGGGGATGCAGGAACATCTTGTAATAGAAGCCCGCCGGCAGGAACCGCGACAGGAACCCGTTGACCGCGCCCAGGTCGAATTCGAGGCTGGGCCAGTGGTTCTGACTGAGCGCCTCAAGCCCCTCGTGAAGCTCGGTCGTGGTGGCGCGGGCGTTGGGCTCGAACCGGCGGTCGCGGCCCAGGCCCACCAGCGCGTTGGGCTCTTCCGCGCCGCTGGCCACGATGCCGCGCGGGCGGTGGTACTTGAAGGACCGCCCGACCAGCAACTGTCCGTTCGCCAGCAAAGCGGACGCCAGCGTATCGCCCTGGCAGCCGCGCATCCGCTTGCCGTTGAAGGTGAACTCGACCGTCGCGGCGCGGTCGATTAGGCGGCCGCCCCGGGGCAGACGCGCGCTCATGCCCCGGCCCTCCAGCCCGGGCGCTTGGCGTCGATCGCGTCAAGAATCGCCTGCGGTGGCGCCGATGTCTGCGCCGGGTAGGTCCCGAACACCTCGAGCGTCACGGTGCAGCGCGCGGCCAGGAACCACTTGCCGCAGCCATAGGCATGGCGCCAGCGCTCGAAATGGACGCCCTTGGGGTTGGCGCGGTGAAAGAGATACCCCTCGAAGTCGTCATCCGACGACCCCGGCCCGAAGCGCTTCAGATGCGCCTCGCCGCCTGGGGCAAGCTCGGTCTCGTCGGCGGCAATACCGCAGCAGGGACAGGTCAGGATCAGCACGGCGCGGCCCCCTTGCGGGCGGCCATGCGCCCGACGTCAGAGATTTGGATAGATCGGCGCGGGCGGAACCGGCGTCTCGCCGATGCCGTATCCGGTGTAGAGCACGTGGAAGAAAAGGACCACGACGATGGGAACAAGGATGCCCGCCGCCAGCCCCGCGATCTTGCCCCTGTGCCGGTGGAAGGTGTCGGCGTCGGGCAGGCGGGAAAGCAGGGCGTGCATGGGGTCGTCTCCGGATCGTGTCGCCCCCGAGATATGGTCATGACGCCGCAGGTCAAGCGCGCCCCGTTGACCTTCGCACGCGGCAGGCGCATGTCAGCGCAAACAGCAAGGCAGGCCCCATGGTTCACGTCATCCGCATCCTTCCGCTCGCAATGCTTCTCGTCACGGCCAGTATCGTGGTGTGGCGCGGGCTTGATGACCGCGCCGGCAAGGCGAAGTCGAAGCTTCGCAAGCCCGCCGAACCGCGCGGCTGGAAGTTCTGGCGCTAGCCACCCGGCCACGACGGCGGGGCGCAGGGCGGTCACGACCGTCAATGTGCCACCCCCGCGGCCACGCTTTCGTCCACGAACCTGCCCGCACGAAAACGGTCTAGTCCGAATTCCGCGGCCAGCGGGCTTTCGCCCGTCGCCATCAGCTGGGCCATCGCCCACCCCGATCCCGGTATCGCCTTGAACCCGCCGGTTCCCCAGCCGCAGTTGATGAAGCAGCCCTGAAGCGGTGTCTTCGAGATGATGGGCGAGCGGTCGCCGGTCATGTCGACGATCCCGCCCCACTGGCGCAGCATCTTCAGCCGGCTGATCATCGGAAAGGTCTCGATCAGGGCGCGCACGGTTTCCTCGATATGGTGGAAGGACCCGCGCTGGGTGTAGTTGTTATAGCCGTCCGCGCCGCCGCCGATCACCATCTCGCCCTTGTCGGACTGGCTCATGTAGCCATGCACCGTGTTGGCCATGACGACCACGTCCATGCAGGGCTTGATCGGTTCGCTGACCAGCGCCTGAAGCGCGACCGACTCGATCGGCAGCCGGAACCCCGCCATCCGGGCGACCACGCCGGAATGGCCCGCCACCACGATGCCAAGCCTGCCGCAGCCGATCGTGCCCTTCGTCGTCTCGACCGCCGTGACGTGCCCGTTCTCGGAGCGCACGCCCGTGACTTCGCACTTCTGCAGGATGTGCATCCCCATGGCCGAACAGGCCCGGGCATAGCCCCAGGCCACCGCATCGTGCCGCGCCGTGCCGCCGCGCGGTTGCCAGAGCGCGCCGAGAACCGGATAGCGGGGGCCGCGCGTCTCGATGATCGGGCACAGGTCCTTGACGCGCTCGGGGCCGATGAACTCGGTTTCGACGCCCTGGAGGGAATTGGCCTGCGCGGTGCGCCGGTAGCCGCGCACCTCGTGTTCGGTCTGGGCCAGCATCATCACGCCGCGCGGGCTGAACATGACGTTCATGTTCAGGTCCTGGCTCAGCGTCTCGTAAAGGCTGCGCGACTTCTCGTAGATCGCGGCCGACGGGTCCTGCAGGTAGTTCGAGCGGATGATCGTGGTGTTCCGCCCGGTGTTGCCACCACCAAGCCAGCCCTTTTCCAGAACCGCGACATTGGTGATGCCGTGGTTCTTGCCAAGGTAGTAGGCCGTGGCAAGGCCATGTCCGCCCGCGCCGACGATCACCACGTCGTAGCGGTCGCGCGGCACCGGGCTGCCCCAGGCGCGGTCCCAGCCGGTGTGGCCGCGAAGGGCCTCGCGCGCGACGGCGAAGACGGAATAGCGCTGCATCGGATTCCCTTCCGGGGCTTGGGTCGGACTCACCGTCGACCTTATGGGAAAATCCGCGCGCCGACGCCACGGCTACCTGCGGCACATCGCGCCCAAATCGCGACATGCGGCAATCCCCCGCGCCCCTCTCGCGCGGCTTTGATCGCCCAGGGGATCGGGCGGGGGTTTCTTCCATGCCGCCGCCGCTATAGATGAAGCCTGCGAAGGAGAGGCGGATGGCGTTCTGGATCATTTCGGCGGCGATGGCGATCGGCGTGGGCGCGCTTCTGGCGCTGGCGATGATCCGGGCCCGGCGCGGCGCGGGGATCGGCTCGGGCTCGTCGGACGTGCAGGTCTATCGTGACCAGCTGAAAGAGGTCGACCGCGACCTTGCGCGCGGCGTCCTGAGCCCCGAGGAAGCCGAACAGGTCCGCATCGAGATCTCGCGCCGCCTTCTGGACGCCGACCGCAAGGCCGCCGAAGGCGACACGGCGGCCGCAGGCCAGGGGGTGGCCGCCGCAGCGACGATCACGACCCCGCTGGGCGCGCTGGCGCTTGGGGCGGTCGTGGTGGCCGCAGCACTTGCGCTTTACGGACGGCTCGGTGCGCCGGGATACCCGGACCTGCCGCTCGCGACCCGGATCGAGATGGCCGAAGCCGCCCGCGCCGCACGTCCCACACAGGAGACGGCCGAGGCCGAGATCGCCGCCCGCGTCCCGCCGGTGACCAATGCCGACCCGCAGCACCTGCAACTGGTCGAGCAGCTGCGCGCGGCGCTGGCGACGCGCCCCGACGACCTGACCGGCTACACGCTTCTGACGCGCAACGAGGCCGCCCTTGGCAACTTCGCCGCCGCGCGCAAGGCGCAGGCGCGCGTGATCGAGCTTCTGGGCGACCGCGCGACCGCGGCCGACTATGCCGATCTCGCCGACCTGATGATCCTTGCCGCCGGCGGCTTCGTCTCGCCCGAGGCCGAGGACGCGCTGCTTCAGACGCTGAACCGCGACCCCGGCAACGGCACCGCGCTTTACTATTCCGGGCTTCTCTACATCCAGACGGGGCGGCCCGACCGGGCCTTTGCCCTCTGGCGGCCGCTTCTGGAACGCAGCACGCCCGAAGACCCATGGTATCTTCCTGTCCGCGCCCAGATCGAGGAACTGGCCCTGCGCGCCGGCGTCACCTACACCCCGCCGGCGCCGACGCCCCCGCCGATGGCGGGTGGGGGCCTGCGCGGCCCCTCGGCCGCAGATGTCGAGGCCGCGCAGGAGATGACGGCCGAAGACCGCCAGGCGATGATCGAGAACATGGTGGCGGGCCTGTCGGACCGGCTGGCCAGCGAAGGCGGCACGGCCGAGGAATGGGCGCGCCTGATCACCGCCCTGGGCGTTCTGGGCCGGACCGACGAAGCCCGCGCCATCGCCGACGAGGCGCTGACCGCCTTCGCCTCGGAACCCGCCGCGCTACCGGTGATCGAGGAAGCGCGCCAGCGCGCCGGCATCGCCGAATGATCTTCGACGACATCGCGACCTTCGCCGCCGCCCTGCCCGCCTCGGGCGCCGTCGCGGGCCTCGATTTCGGGGAAAAGACGATCGGAGTGGCGATCTCGGACACGCGCCGCACGGTGGCCACCCCGTCCGAGACGATCCGGCGAGCGAAATTCACGCAGGACGCGGCGGCGCTGGCCCGGATCCTGTCCGATCGCGCGGCGGTGGGGGTCATCCTTGGCCTGCCCCTGAACATGGACGGCTCGGAAGGGCCGCGCTGCCAGTCGACGCGGGCCTTCGCGCGCAACTTCGCGCGGCTGTCCGCGCTGCCGATCGCGTTCTGGGACGAACGCCTGTCGACGGTGGCGGCCGAGCGCGCGCTGCTTGAAGCCGACGCCTCGCGCCGCCGGCGCGGCGCGGTGATCGACCATGTCGCGGCGGGATTCATCCTGCAGGGCGCGCTTGACCGCATGGGGCGGCTGTGACGCAGGTGGCGGTCGCGGCGGCGCGTGCTATGTGCCGGGGACGGCGGGAAGGAAGACGCACGTGAACGACGACATCTGGCGGCGCGACGAGATCGAAAGCCCCTGCATCAAGGTTTGCCTGATCCATCCCGAAGCGCGGATCTGCGCGGGGTGCTACCGGACGATCGACGAGATCGGCGGCTGGACGCGGCTTTCCCCCGAGGACCGTCGCCGGATCATGGACGACCTGCCCGCGCGCGCCGCCCGGCTGAAGCAGCGCCGCGGAGGGCGCGCAGGGCGCCTCGCGCGCTGATCCGGCGCCCGCCCGGAAGGGGACGACATGCTTCTTTCCGTCGAGGATCTGCGAAAAAGCTTCCCGGGCGACGCGGGCCCGGTGGCCGTGCTCGACGGCGTGTCGATGACGCTTGGCTCCGGTCAGACGCTGGCGCTGACCGGCGAAAGCGGGTCGGGCAAGTCGACCTTCCTGCATGTGGTTGCGGGGCTCGAGACGGCGGACGCCGGCCGCGTCCGCGTCGCCGGGCACGAGGTCACCACGATGAACGACGCCGCCCGGGCGGCGCTGAGGCGAGGCACCGTCGGGCTGATCTTTCAGCAGTTCAACCTCATCCCCTCGCTCGACGTGACCGCGAACATCGCCTTTCAGGCGCGTCTTTCGGGACGCCATGACCCCGACTGGTGCGCCGCGCTGATCGACCGGCTGGGCCTTGGGCCGCAGGCGCGAAGCTTTCCCGAGCAGCTTTCGGGCGGGCAGCAGCAGCGCGTCGCGGTGGCGCGCACGCTGGCGGCCCGGCCCGCGCTGGTTCTGGCGGACGAGCCCACCGGCAACCTTGACGAGGCCACTGGCGACGCCGTGCTTGCGCTGATGCTGGGTCTGGTGGCCGAAACCGGGGCCGCGCTTCTGATGGTGACCCATTCGGCACGCCTTGCCGCGCGGCTTGACCGGCGTCTGCACCTCAGCCACGGGCGGCTGCGATGACGCGCGCTGCCTTTCAGGCGCTGCTGTCGCACTGGCGCCGGCGCCCGCTCCAGCTTGTGACGCTGGTGTTGGGGCTGGCGCTTGCGACGGCGCTGTGGTCCGGGGTGCAGGCGATCAACGCCGAGGCGCGGGCAAGCTACGACGAGGCGGCCGAGGCGCTGGGCGGCGGCGCGCTTGACACGCTTGTCGCGGCCGATGGCGGCACCATTCCGGTCGAGACCTTCGTGGCGCTTCGCCGCGCGGGTTGGGCCGTGGCGCCGGTGGTCGAAGGCTGGATCGCCGGCGACGGCGGCCGGGTACGGCTTCTGGGCCTCGACCCCCTGACCGCGCCCCCGGGCACCGCGGCGGCGGGCGCAGCGCTGGGCGACGACCCGCTTGCCTTCTTCGGATCGAACGGCGTCCTGCTGGCCGCGCCCGCCACCGCCGACCGCCTTGCGGCCAACGGCCTGCCCGTGACCGCGGTCGAGGGGCTGGCCCCCGGCATGGCCTTCGCGGACATCCCCGTGGCACAGCGGCTTTTGGGCGTGGACGGGCTGACGCGGCTTGTTATCCTTGAAGAGCAGCCCCTCGTCCGACCCGCGCTCGACACCCTGGCCCCCGGGCTTGACCGGCGCGCGCCCGAGGCGCAGGCCGACCTCGCCCGGCTGACCGACAGCTTCCATCTGAACCTGACCGCCTTCGGCCTGCTCAGCTTCGCGGTGGGTCTTTTCATCGTCCACGGCGCGGTCGCGCTGGCCTTCGAACAGCGCCGCCCGGTGTTCCGCACCCTGCGCGCCCTGGGCCTGTCGGCCCGGCGCCTGACCGCGCTTGTCGCGCTTGAACTTCTTGCCTTCGCGCTGATCGCGGGCGCGATCGGGGTGGGGCTTGGCTATGTCATCGCCGCAGCGCTTTTGCCAGGCGTGGCGGCCACGCTGCGCGGCATCTACGGCGCCACGGTCGAGGGATCGCTGACGCTTCAGCCCGCGTGGTGGGCGGCGGGCTTCGCGATCGCGGTGGCGGGCACCGCCGTCGCCGCCGCCGGAAGCCTGTGGAAGCTTTCGCGCCTGCCGGTGCTCGCGCCGGCGCGGCCGCGCGCCTGGGCCATGGCCTCGGGCGCGGCGCGGCGCGCGCAGCTTGGCGCGGCGGGCGGGCTTGCGCTTCTGGCGCTTGGCGCAGGACTGTCGGGCGGAGGGCTTGTCGCGGGCTTCGTCATGCTTGGCGCGCTTCTGGTCGCCGCGGCACTTGCCCTGCCCACGGTCCTTGACCTTGCGCTTGGGGCCTGCGCCCGCCTTGGCGGCACCGGCCCCAAGGCACAGTGGTTCTGGGCCGACACGCGCCAGCAGCTTCCCGGCCTGTCGCTGGCGCTGATGGCGCTTCTGCTGGCGCTGGCAGCCAACATCGGCGTCGGCACGATGGTTTCGAGCTTCCGGCTGACCTTCACCGGCTGGCTGGACCAGCGGCTGGCGTCCGAGCTCTACGTGGCAGCCGAAACGCCCGAACAGGCCGAGGCGATGCTGGCCTTCCTTGGGCCGATGACCGACGCGATCCTGCCGATCTGGAACGTCGAGGGCACTGTCGAAGGGGCCCCGGCCGAGATCTTCGGCGTGGCCGATCACGCCACCTACCGCGAGAACTGGCCGATGCTCGACGCGCTGCCCGGCGTCTGGGACCGCGTGGCCGCCGGCGGGGCGGTGCTGGTCAACGAACAGCTCGCCCGGCGCGAAGGGCTGGCCCCCGGCGACGCGGTGTCGCTGCCGGATGGATGGACGCCGGTGGTGGGCGGCATCTACAGCGACTACGGCAACCCCATGGCGCAGGTCCTGATCGCCTTGCCCGAGCTTGCCGCGCGCTTCCCCGGCGTCGAGAAGCTCGACTTCGGGCTGCGCGTTCCGCCCGGCAGGGTGGACGAGGTCCGGCAGGCGCTTCTCGGCTTCGGCATTCCCGACGAGAAAATGATCGACCAGGCCGCGCTCAAGGCCTTCTCGCTCGAGGTGTTCGAACGCACCTTCGCGGTCAGCGCCGCGCTGAACGTGCTGACGCTGAGCATCGCGGGCTTCGCGATCCTGACCAGCCTTCTGACGCTCGCGGCCATGCGCCTGCCGCAACTGGCGCCGGTCTGGGCGCTGGGGCTGACGCGGGCAGAGCTTTCGCGGCTCGAAGTGCTGCGCGCGCTGCTGCTGGCGGTGCTGACCTTCGTTGCCGCAGTCCCGGTGGGTCTGCTGCTGGCCTGGGTTTTGCTGGCCGTCATCAACGTCGAGGCCTTCGGCTGGCGGCTGCCGATGTTCCTGTTTCCGCGCGACTGGGTCTGGCTTGGCCTTCTGTCGCTTCTGGCGGCCGGCCTTGCAAGCCTCTGGCCCGCGCTGCGCCTGTCGCGCATGGCGCCTGCGCGGCTGATCGCGGTCTTCGCCCATGAACGCTAAGGCCGTCGCCCTTGCCATGCTTCTTCCCGCCGCCGCGCTGGCGCAGGGCTTCGCGGGCCTTGGCACGGATGCCGAAGGCTTCTCGATCCCGCAGCGCGGCGTCCCCTTCGAGTTTCCCGCCGACCACGGCGCGCACCCCGACTACCGGATCGAGTGGTGGTACCTGACCGCGAACCTGACCGACGCCGGGGGGCGCGACTACGGCATCCAGTGGACGCTCTTCCGCAACGCACTGGCCCCCGGCGAGGCCGAGGGCTGGGACAGCCCGCAGGTCTGGATGGCCCATGCCGCCATCACAACGCCAGACGGCCACCACGTCGCCGAACGCTTCGCCCGAGGCGGCGTCGGCAGCGCCGGCGTGACGGCCGAGCCCTTCGCCGCCGTGATCGACGACTGGTCCATGGCGGGCCCCTCGCTGTCCGACATCGTCGTCACCGCGCAAGGCACGGATTTCGCCTACGATCTTCGCCTCACGGCCGACCGCCCCTTCGTCCCGCAGGGCGACGGCGGCTATTCGGTCAAGTCGCAGGACGGGCAGGCCAGCCATTACTACTCGCAGCCGTTCTACAGCGTGGCGGGCACCCTGACGCTGCCGCAGGGCGAGGTGGCGGTGACGGGAACCGGCTGGCTGGACCGCGAATGGTCCTCGCAGCCCTTGTCGCCCGACCAGACCGGGTGGGACTGGTTCTCGCTGCATCTCGACAGCGGCGAAAAGCTGATGGGCTTCCGGCTGCGCAGCCGGGCGCGCGCGCCCTTCACCGCCGCGACCTGGATCGCGGCGGACGGCACCCCCACCCCCCTTCCCGACGGCGCCTTCCGGGCCGAACCGCTCGAGGTGACGCGCGTCGCCGGCCGCGAGGTGCCCACCGCCTGGGCGCTGTCGCTGCCCGAGCGCGGTCTGGCGGTCGAAGTGCGGGCGATCCAGCCGCAGGCCTGGATGGACACGGCGGTCGAATACTGGGAGGGACCGGTGCGCATCACCGGAAGCCATGGCGGGCGCGGCTATCTGGAGATGACGGGTTATGAGTAAGACATTCGAGACGCTCCCCGGAACGCTCGACGCGGTCTGGCAGCGGCTGGCGCGCGGCGTCGCCGACCGCCGGGCGCCGGCGCGTCACCCGGTGCTGGCCACGGCGGGCCAGAACGGCGGCGCGGCCGCGCGCGTCGTGGTGCTGCGCGCGGCCGACCGCGCCAACGCGCGGATCGAGGTGCACACCGACACCGCAAGCGGCAAGATCGCAGAAGTCACCGCGGATCCCGCCTGCGCGCTGGTGGTCTGGGACCCGCGCGCGCAGGTCCAGATCCGCCTGACGGCCACCGCGTCGATCCTTTCGGGCGCAGACGCCGCCGGGCGCTGGGCGCGCATCCCCGAGGGGGCGCGCACGAACTATGGCGGCGCGCCCGCGCCCGGCACGCCGCTGGCCGACCCCGCCGAGCACCGCCCCGGCGCGACTTTCGACCGCTTCGCCGTCCTCGACCTTCGGATCGACGCGATCGAGACGCTTCACCTTGGCCGCGACCGCCACCGCCGCGCGCGCTTCGAACGCGCGGACGGTTTTGCAGGGCGCTGGATCGCGCCGTGAGCCCCCTCGCCTTGTCCCGTCAATCGCGCTAGGCACGGCGCCATGGACGCCCTGCCCCTGCCCCTTACCCGCGAGCTTGTCCTGATCGGCGGCGGTCATACCCATGCGCTGGTGCTGCGGCGCTGGGGGATGACGCCCTTGCCCGGCGGGCGGCTGACGGTGATCAACCCCGACCCCACGGCACCCTACACCGGGATGCTTCCCGGCCACGTCGCGGGGCATTACCCCCGCGAAGCGTTGGAGATTGACCTTGTTCGGCTGACGCGCTTCGCCGGCGCGCGGCTCATCCTTGGCCGGGTCGACGCGATCGACCGCGAGGCGCGGCGCGTCCACGTCACCGGGCGCGGGTGGATCGGATACGACATCGCCTCGCTCGACATCGGCATCACCTCGGACCTGCCCGACCTTCCCGGGTTTGCCGCCCATGCCATTGCCGCCAAGCCCCTGGGACCCTTCGCCGATGCGTGGGCTGTCTTCCGCGAGGGCGACGGCCCGGCCGAGATCGCCGTGATCGGCGGCGGGGTCGGCGGGCTGGAGCTTGCCATGGCGATGGCCCATGCGCTGGGCGCGCGCGGCCGGCCCGCGAGGGTCCGCGTGATCGAGGCCGAGACCCCCGCGCAGGGTCTGGGTCCGGCGGCGAAGGCAAAGCTCATGGCGGCCGTGCAGGGCCACGGGATCGAGGTGCTGGCGGGCACGCCTGCTGCCCGCGTTACCGAAGACGCGGTGATCCTTGCCGACGGGCGCGCGGTGCCCTCGCGCTTCACCGTCGGCGTGGCCGGGGCGCGGCCGCAGGACTGGCTGCGGGACACGGGCCTGGACCTGACACGCGGCTTCGTGACGGTCGACCCCTTCCTGAGGTCGGTCTCCGACCCCGCGATCTATGCGGCCGGCGACTGCGCGCATCTGGCCCATGCGCCCCGCCCCAAGGCCGGCGTCTTCGCGGTGCGCGCCGCCCCGATCCTGGCCCACAACCTGCGTGCGGACCTCTCACGCGGGGTGCGCAGGCGCTTCGCGCCGCAGCGCGATTACCTCAAGCTCATCTCGCTGGGCGGCCGGCGTGCGCTGGGCGAGAAATGGGGGCTGGTGACGACCGGCGACTGGATCTGGCGGCAGAAGGACCGGATCGACCGCCGCTTCATGGACCGACTGAACGCCCTGCCCCGCATGGCCCCGCCCCCACCCCCGCGCGAGGCGGCGCGCGACGTGGCCGAGGCGCTGCACGGCGGGCAGGCGCTGTGCGGGGGGTGCGGGGCGAAGGTGGCCCCGGCCCCGCTGGCGCGGGTGCTGGCGGCGCAGGCCGCGACGCATCCCGATGTCCTGACCGGCCCGGGCGACGACGCGGCCATCGTCCGGGTGGGCGGCGTGCGGCAAGTGCTGACGACCGACCACCTGCGCGCCGTGACGTCGGACCCGCACCTCATGGCGCGGATCGCCGCCGTGCACGCGCTGGGCGACGTCTGGGCGATGGGCGCGCAGCCGCAGGCGGTGCTGGCCTCGCTCATCCTGCCGCCGCTGAGCGAACGGCTGAGCGAGGGCTGGCTGACCGAGATCATGGAGGCCGCGGGCGGCGTCTTCGCGGCCGAAGGCGCGGCCATCGTCGGCGGGCACACCACGCAGGGGGCCGAACTGACCATCGGCTTTGCCATCACCGGGCTTCTCGACGGGCCGGCGATCACGCTGGCCGGGGCACGGCCCGGCGACGTGCTGATCCTGACCAAGCCCGTCGGCGCGGGCGTCCTGCTGGCCGCCGAGATGCAGGGCAAGGCCCGGGGCGACGACATCGCGGCGCTTTGGGCGGCAATGGTGCGTCCGCAGGGCGACGCGGCGGCGCTGCTGTCGGGCGCCCACGCCATGACGGATGTCACGGGCTTCGGGCTGGCGGGGCATCTCATGGCGATGCTCGACGCCTCGGGCGTGGGCGCCGAGGTCGATCTGGCCGCGGTCCCGGTCCATCCCGGGGCCGAGGCGCTGGCCGCGCGCGGCATCCGCTCGACGCTGTTCGACCAGAACCGGGCGGCGGTCGAGGACCGGGTGCGCGCGCCCGAGGGCCCGCGCGCCGATCTTCTGTTCGATCCGCAGACCTGCGGCGGGCTTCTGGCGGCGGTGCCGGGCGATCAGGCCGCGCGGCTGGTGGCGGACCTGCGCACCGCCGGTGTTCCTGCCGCCCGAATCGGCCGGATCACGGACGATCCGCCCCGGATCACGGTGAGATGATCACGCTGCGATGATCACGGCGCGATAGCGCCCAGCGTCGCGGCGACCTCGTCGGCCAGCGCGTCAAGCGCGGCCTCGTCAAGCGAAGCCGCCGACACGGTCGCCACGCGCAGATCAGCGAAACGGGCACGGGACTTCTCGTAACGCGGATCGTAATGCGCCTCGATCAGGTCGGCGGCCAGCGCCTCGTGCGCGCCGGCTTGCGCCAGCGCCGTCCACTGGGCCACACGCTCGCGGCCCTGAAGCGGGATCAGCAGCCTGAGCCGGCCGACCAGTTCCTCCGTGTCGGCGGTGAGGTCGGCATAGGCGCGCGCCAGATAGGCGGCGCGGGCGGCGACCGGGGCCTCGACCTCGATCCTCGGGGCCTGGGCCATGGCCTTCCAGACCTCGGGCGGCAGGATCGCGGCGCCGATCTTGCTCGATTCCGCCTCGACCACCACCGGCCGGCCTGGATCGCAGGCGGCAAGACCCGTCGCCAGCGCGGTCTCGAAGGCCTTCTGCCCGGGCTGCCCGCCCGCGCGCGGCCCTAGGACGGACCCACGGTGGTTCGCCATCCCCTCGAGGTCAAGCACCTGCACCCCGCGCCCCGCAAGCCGCGCCAGAAGCGCGGTCTTCGCGGTGCCGGTATTGCCGTCAAGCACGACAAGACGATGCGCCAGAGGGCGATCGTAGAGGCTGGCCACCACCTCGCGGCGGAAGGCCCGGTAGCCGCCTGTCAGCACCTCGACCCGCCAGCCGATCTCGCGCAGGATCGTCGCGACCGAGCCCGACCGCTGCCCGCCGCGCCAGCAATAGACCAGCGGGCGCCAACCGCCGTCCTTGTCGGCCAGCGGACCGTCAAGATGCGCGGCCACGTTGCGCGCCACCAGCGCCGCGCCGATCTTGCGGGCGCGGAAGGGGCTGTCCTGCTTGTAGATCGTGCCCACCCGCGCGCGTTCTTCGTCCGAAAGCGCCGGCAGGCTGATCGCGCCGGGCAGGTGATCCTCGGCGTATTCGGCGGGCGAGCGCACGTCGATCACGGTGTCGAACCCGTGGTCGAGAAGCGCGGACAGGCGGGGCAGATCGTAGGCCATGCCGCCCCCTCTAGCCGCTTTCCCCCGCGTCGGAAAGCAGCGCCCGGGCCATCGCCTGGCCGCTTTGCCAGGCGTGAAGGGCGTCGGGGCCAAGCGCCCAGTCCCCGCCGGCCAGAAGCCCCGCGGCGGCGTCTCCGGCGAAGGGCGCGCCAAGCGGCACCTCGGTCCGGGCATAGCGCCAGCGATGCGCGGCGGCATGAACCGTGGAAGGCAGCGGGCCCACCACGTCGGCGAACTGCTGCAAGAGGTCGGGCAAGATCGCGTCCTTCTCCTGTTCAAGGGTCGCGCGGGTGAAGGCGGGCGTGAACTGCACGACCCAGGCGTCCGGCCCGGCGCGGTCGCCGGACGGCCGCCCGGGGCGCGACGACTGCCGTTCGGCCCGCGCGATCGCGCCTGCGGCCTCGACCAGATCGGGGGTGTCGAGCGGGGTCTCGAAGGCGGCCAGCAGCGTCCAGGCCGGCGCCATGCGCACGGCGCTGATCGCGGCGGCGTCCGCCGTGCCCTTGGGCAGAAGGCGCAGCGCCTGCGGGGCCGGGATGGCCAGGATCACGGCCTCGAACGCGCCCAGGGCCGCGCCGTCCGCCCCCGCCAGCGTCCAGCCGCCGCTGGCCGGCCGGATCGCCGCCACCTCGGCGCCCGCGCGCAGGTCGAGGCGCTGCGCCACAGGCCGCAGAAGCGCGCTCATCCCCGGCCGGCCCCAGGCCGCGTCGCCCCGGGTCGTGGCGCCGAGTTCGGCGAGCCAGTCAAGAAACGCCGGGTCCGCGCCGGTCGCGCACGGCGCGCCATGGTCGAACGACAACTCGCCCGCCGGAGACCCGGTGCGGCGCGTGGCCAGCCGCCCGCCGACCCCGCGGCTCTTGTCGAAGACGGTGACGGCCCGCCCGGCCGCGTCCAGCGCCGCGGCCGCGGTCAGTCCCGAAAGCCCCGCCCCGATGATCGCCGTCCTGCCCTGCATCCCGATCCCGCGTCTTGCCGCCTCGTCTGCCCCCTGAACCTAGCCCGCGGGCCCCGCGCCGCAACGTCAGACTTCGCAGAACCGCCGCCATCCCCTACATGAAAGCCGTGAGACAGCTGATCGCCCTTGCCCTTCTTCTGGCCGCCACGGCAACCGCGGCCCCGGCGCGCGCCGACTGCGTGGTGCTGCTGCACGGCCTTGCGCGCACGCCGGCCTCGCTCAAAGTCATGGAGGTGGCGCTGGCCTCGAAGGGCTATACCGTCGTCAATCTTGGCTACCCCTCGACCACGATGCCCTTCGCCGACCTCGTAGAGATCGCCGTGCCGCCCGCCGTCGCGGCCTGCGGCACCGAGCGGACGCATTTCGTGACGCATTCCATGGGCGGCATTCTTCTGCGCGCCTGGCTCGAGGATCACCGCCCGCCGCTGATGGGACGTGTCGTGATGCTGGCCCCGCCGAACAAGGGCACCGAACTGGTCGATACCTTCGGCGATCTCGAGGCCTTCGCCTGGCTCAACGGTCCGGCGGGAATGGCGCTGGGCACCGGCCCCGACAGCGCGCCGAACAGGCTTGGCCTGCCGACGTTCGAACTGGGCGTCATTGCAGGCGACAAGTCCCTGAACCCGGTCTATTCGCAGATCATCGAAGGGCCGGACGACGGCAAGGTTTCGGTCGACAGCACGCGGATCGAAGGGCTGACCGACCACATCGTGCTTCCGGTCACGCATACCTTCATGATGAACGACCCCCTCGTGATCGCCGAGACCTTCAACTTCCTGCGGACCGGGCGCTTCCAGCCCGACCTGACGCTGCGCGAGGCGATGCGCGAGCTTCTGGAATAGACCGCGACGGCGGCCGGGGGCCGCGCTATATGCGCCCCATGTCCCGCCTTCGCCCCCTTCACTGGATCGTCGCCGCGCTCGCCCTTGTGGTGCTTGCGCTGTCGCTCTGGCGGCTGGAAGGCGTGCGGCAGGGGATCGAGATCCTGCGCTTCGAGGTCGGCACGACGCCCGCCACGCTGTACCGTCTGCCCGGGGGCGACCGGCGGCTTGTCGTGGTCAGCCACGGCTTCGCGGGCTCGCGCCAGCTGATGGAAGCCTGGTCGCTCACGCTGGCCCGGAACGGCCTTGCGGTGGTGGCCTTTGACTATGAAGGCCACGGCCGGAATTCCGTGCCGATGTCGGGCGACGTCACCTCGGTCGAAGGCACGACGCGGCTTCTGGTGGACGAGACGCGGCGCGTGACCGACGCCGCCCTCGCCCTGCCCGGCGTCACGGGGCCGGTGGCGATCCTTGGCCACTCGATGGCCTCGGACGTGATCGTGCGCACGGCAGCGACCGACCCGCGCATCACCGATGTCGTCGCGATCTCGATGTTTTCCGAAGCCGTGACCGCTGATCATCCGCGCCGGCTTCTGATCATCACCGGGCAATGGGAGGCCTATCTGCGCGCCGCGGCCCTCGACGCGCTCAGGCTGGTCGATCCGGCGGGTCAGGAGGGCCAGACCTTGGCGGCCGGCGAGGTGCGCCGCCGCGCCGTGGTGGCCCCCATGGTCGAGCATGTGGGGGTCCTTTACAGCGCCACCGGGCTGCGCGAGGCGCGCGACTGGCTGGGCGGCGAGGGCGCGACGACCGACCCCGCGCCGGTAGCGGCGACGGGTGGGGCCATCCTTGCGATGCTGGCCGCGATCGTCGCCTTGGGCTGGCCGTTGTCGCGCCTGCTGCCGCAGGCCCGCCGGCCCACGGCGCCGCTGCCGCCCGGCCGTTTCGCCCTGGCGGTGATCGCCCCGGCGCTGGCGGCGCCCCTGATCGCCACCCGGATCGACACCGGGGTGCTTCCGGTCCTCGTGGCCGACTACCTGGTGGTGCACCTTCTCATCCTGGGGGTCCTGCAACTGGCGGTCCTTCGATGGGCGGGCGTGAGCCCGGGGCCGGTCCGGCCGCTTGCCCTTGCCGCACTTCTGGTTTGGGGCCTGCTGGTCTTCGGTGGCGCGCTGGACCGCTATGTCGCAAGTTTCTGGCCCTCCGGCACGCGCTGGGGGATCGTCGCGCTTCTGGCGCTGGGAACGATCCCGGCGATGTTGGCCGACACCACGCTGTCGGATGCGGGCCAGGCCCCGCTCTGGCGGCGGATTGGCGCGAAGGCGGCGTTCTTCGCCTCGCTCGCGCTGGCGGTGGCGCTTGACTTCGAACGGCTGTTCTTCCTTCTGATCGTGGTGCCTGTGATCGTGCTGTTCTTCCTTGTCTATGGGCTGATGGGGCGCTGGGCCGGCCGCGGCGCGACCGCCGCGACGGTGGGCCTTGGCCTTGGCGTGATCCTCGCCTGGGCGCTGGGCGTCACCTTTCCGCTTTTTGCGGCATGAGAGCGCTTCGCTTGGCCGGACGATCTGCTAGGCTGCCCCGAGGAAGCCAGGGACACCCGCGCGATGGCGCTGCATTTCGACAACACGCCCTTCGACCGTCTGACGATCGGCGACACCGCCGAGACGACGCGGGCCTGCACGGCCGACGATCTTTACGTCTTCGCGCGCTCGTCGGGCAACCGCAACCCGATGCACCTGCCCGAGGCCGACGGCGACCTTGACGGCGTGCCCGAAGGCATCGCGCCGATGCTCTGGGTGGCCTCACTTGTCTCGGAGGTTCTGGGCAACAAGCTGCCCGGTCCGGGAACGATGTATCGCAGCCAGACCCTGACCGCCCACACCGCCGCCCGCGTGGGCGATACCCTGACCGCGCGGGTGACGCTTCTGGCCAAGGGGGACGGCCGGCTCGCGCGGTTTTCGACCGAGGTCCTGCGCGAGGATGGCACCCTGATCCTGTCGGGCGAGGCCGAGGTGATCGCCCCCGACCGCCCGCAAAGCTTCGACGGCTCGGACGTGCCCGACCTGCTGCTGCGCCGGCATGTGCATTTCGAGCGCCTGCTGAAGCTGGCCGAACCGCTGGCCCCCCTGCGCACCGCCGTGGTCGCCCCCGAAGAAGCCAAGTCGCTGGGCGGCGCGCTTCTGGCCCTGTCGCATACCCTGATCGAGCCGATCCTGCTGGGCGACCCAGCCCGGATCGAGGCTGCGGCCGACGAGATCGGCGCCGATCTGAAGGGGATCCGGATCATCCCGATCCCCGAGAACCGCCTTGCCGCCGCACGGGCCGTGGCGCTGGTGCGCGAGGGCCGGGCCGACGCGATCATGAAGGGGCATCTGCACACCGACGTCCTGCTGCACCCGATGCTCGACAGCGACACGGGGCTGCGCGCGGGACGGCGGCTGAGCCACATCTTCGTGATGGACGTTCCCGGACTGAAGCAGCTTCTTTTCGTGACCGACGCCGCGATCAACATCGCCCCCGACCTCAAGACCAAGGTCGACATCGTACAGAACGCGATCGATCTTGCCCGGGCGTTGGGGATCGAGGAGCCCAAGGTGGGCATCCTGTCGGCGGTCGAGACGGTGAACTTCGCGATCCCCTCGACCATGGATGCCGCGATCCTGTCGAAGATGGCCGAGCGCGGGCAGATCACCGGCGGCGCGGTCGACGGGCCGCTTGCGATGGACAACGCCGTCGACCTCGAGGCGGCGCGCACCAAGGGGCTGACCTCGGTCGTGGCCGGAAAGGCCGACATCCTGGTCGCGCCGAACCTCGAGGCCGGCAACATGCTGGCCAAGGAACTGAGCTTCATCGCCCACGCCGCGGCGGCGGGCGTGGTGATCGGCGCGTCCTGTCCCGTCATCCTGAACAGCCGGTCGGACGACGACGAGGCGCGGCTGGCCTCGTGCGCGGTGGCCGCGCTTTATCACGCCCGCGCCAAGACCCCGGGATGAGCGCGATCCTGACGCTCAACGCGGGCTCGTCGTCGATCCGGTTCGCCCTTTACGATGCGGAGGGCGCCAGCCGGCGGACCGGGGGGCAGGTCGAGCGGATCGGGATGGGTGAGGCGCGGCTGCGCGGCCCCGATGGCGTGCGCACCCTGGGACAGGTGGACCATGCCCAAGCGCTTGACGCGATCCTCGACGCCCTGCCGGACAGCGACATCGTCGCGGTGGGACATCGGATCGTGCACGGCGGGGTGCGCCACCGCGGACCCGCCCAGGTCGATCCGGCGCTGCGGGACGAACTTGAGGCGCTTGTGCCCCTTGCCCCCCTGCACCAGCCCCACAACCTTGCGGCCCTGGACGCGGCTCAGGCGCGGTTTCCGAAGGCCGCGCAGGTGGCCTGCTTCGACACCGCCTTTCACCGCGGCCATCCCTTCGTCAACGACACCTTCGCCCTGCCCCGGCGGTTCTACGACGCGGGCATCCGCCGCTACGGCTTTCACGGGCTGAGCTACGAATTCATCTCGGGGCGTCTGGCGGCCAAGCATCCGGCGCTTCACGCCGGCCGAGTCGTCGTCGCGCACTTGGGCAACGGCGCCTCGATGTGCGCGATCCAGGGCGGGCGCAGCATCGGATCGACCATGGGCTTCACCGCCCTCGACGGGCTGCCCATGGGCACGCGGTCGGGCCAGATCGACCCGGGCGTGCTGCTTTACCTGCTGGGCCAGGGCTACGACGCCGAGGGTCTGACGCAGCTTCTTTATCACGAGAGCGGGCTCAAGGGCCTGTCGGGCATCAGCGGCGACATGCGCGACCTGCTGGCATCGCCTGAGACCGGGGCGGCCGAGGCGATCGACTATTACGTCTTCCGCATCCGGCGCGAACTTGGTGCGATGGCCGCCGTTCTGGGCGGGCTCGACGCGCTGGTCTTCTGCGGCGGCGTGGGCGAAAACGCCGCGCCGATCCGCGAGCGCGTGATCGACGGGATGGACTGGCTTGGCCTTGCCCTCGACCGCACGGCGAACGCCCGGGGCGCGGCCGAGATCGGCGCGGGCCGGGTGCGCGTGCTGGTGATCCCGACGGACGAGGAATCGGTCATCGCCGCCCAGACCGCCCGACTGGCCGGATCCGCCTGACGCGATCGTGCGCGCGCGTTGATGCGGGCCCCCCACCCTCCCCTTCCCGGCGCGGTCCTCTTGGCCTATATGCCGGGCATGTTCGGAGATTTCCTAAGACGCCTTGCCGCCCCCGGGCCCGATCCCCTTCCCAGCGAGGATGCCCGCCTGGCGCTGGCCGCGCTTCTGGTGCGCGTTGCGCGCTCGGACGGGCACTACGCCGAGGCCGAGATGCGGCGGATCGATCGCATTCTGGCCCTGCGCTACGGCCTGTCGCCCTTCGAGGCGGTGGCGCTGCGCGGGCGTGCCGAAACCCTTGAAGCCGAAGCCCCGGATACGGTGCGCTTCACCCGCGCGATCAAGGACGCGGTGCCCTACGAGGACCGGCACGGCGTCATCGAGGCGCTGTGGGAGGTGGTGCTGGCCGATGGCGCGCGCGACCACGACGAGGATGCGCTGCTGCGGCTTGTGGCGAACCTTCTCGGGGTGAACGACCGCGACTCCAACATCGCCCGGCAAAAGGTCGAGGCGCGGCAGGGATGACGCTGCCGGTGTTCGCTCACCGGCGCTCGGACCGGCACCGCGCAAACGATTGCCGCGAATTTTGGCACTTGCCGCTAGGTCGTGCCCATTGCCGATTGCAATCCCGTCCAAATCCCGCCTAACTGTGACGCCGGGGAAACAACAACCGACAAGATCGTGACCGACGCGACCGCACCCGTTATCGAGATCCGGAATCTCCACAAGCGCTATGGCGCGCTTGAGGTCCTTAAGGGGGTGGATCTGACCGCCCCGCGCGGACATGTCGTGTCGCTCATCGGATCGTCGGGATCGGGAAAGTCGACGCTCTTGCGCTGCGCCAACCTGCTCGAGGACAGCCAGGACGGCGAGATCCGTTTCGAGGGTGAACCGATCGTCTGGAGCGGATCCGGGCTTGGGCGGCATCCGGCGGACCGGACGCAGGTCACGCGCATCCGGACCAACCTGTCGATGGTCTTCCAGCAGTTCAACCTGTGGTCCCATCTGACGATCCTGCAGAACGTGATGGAGGCGCCGGTGACGGTGCTCAAGCGCGACCGCGACGCGGTCGAGACCTCGGCCCGCGGCTATCTCGACAAGGTGGGGATCGGCGACAAGTGCGATGCCTATCCCGCCATGCTTTCGGGCGGCCAGCAGCAGCGTGCCGCGATCGCGCGGGCGCTGTGCATGGAACCGCGCGCCCTGCTGTTCGACGAGCCGACCTCGGCCCTCGATCCCGAGTTGCAGCGCGAAGTGGTGGCGGTGATCAAGGATCTTGCCGACGAGAAGCGCACGATGATCCTTGTGACGCACGACATGAACCTGGCCGCCGACGTCTCGGACCACGTCATCTTCCTGCACCAGGGACGGGTCGAGGAAGAAGGAACGCCGAAAGAGATCTTCGAGACCCCGAAGTCCGAGCGGCTTCGGCAATTCATCCTGCACAGTCCGTGATGGCGAATACCGAAAGAATGTAGCTATACTAATGCTGAAGTAGCTGATCTAATCACCCGACAACCGTCTTATGGGGAGACACATGATGACCGCTAGACTGCTGACCACCCTCGCCGTGACAGGCGCGCTTCTTGCCGGCGCAGCCGCCGCGCAGGAGGTCGTCCGGATGGGGACCGAAGGCGCCTATCCTCCGTACAACTTCATCAACGACGCGGGCCAGGTCGATGGCTACGAGCGCGAACTTGGCGACCTGCTGTGCGAACGCGCGGGCCTGACCTGCGAATGGGTCACGAACGAGTGGGACTCGATCATTCCGAACCTGACCTCGGCCAACTACGACACGATCATGGCGGGCATGTCGATCACGCCCGAGCGCGAGGAAGTCGTGGACTTCACGCAGAACTACATTCCGCCCGCAGCCTCGGCCTTCGCATCGACCAATCCCGATGCAGACCTCGAGGGCGGCGTGATCGCGGCGCAGGTCAACACGATCCAGGCCGCCCATATCGCGGCTTCGGGTGCGACGCTGCTTGAATTCGCGACCCCCGACGAAACCATCGCCGCCGTTCGCAACGGCGAAGCCGATGCCGTCTTCGCCGACAAGGACTTCCTTGTCGCCATCGTCGACGAGGACCCGAACATGTCCTTCGTGGGCGAGGACGTCCCGCTTGGCGGCGGCGTCGGCATGGCCTTGCGCGAGGGCGACCCGCGGCGCGAGACGTTCGACGCGATCCTCGGCGAACTGAAGGCCGACGGCACGCTGAACGAACTGATCGTCAAGTGGTTCGGCGAGGACGCCACGGTCTATGACCTTGACGAGGCCAGCGGCAACTAAGGTCCGCACGGCCGCGTCGCCGGCCGGGTCCGCCTTACCTCCTTCCCCTGTTTCCCGGGGGAAGGGGGGCCCGAACAGAACATGTTCTCCTATTGCGCCAATCCCTCGGAGCTCGACACCTTTCGGTGGCTGTCGTGCTATCTGACCACGGGCGTGCACATGAAGTTCTACCTCAGCTTCGGGGTCGTGCTTCTGCTTCTGGCGCTGACGGCGCCGCTTGCGCTGCTGTTCGGCTTCGGCGGCGCGGTCGCGTCACGGTCGCGCTTCCTGCCGCTGTCGCTGCTGGGCAAGACCTATACCGCGATGGTGCGCGGCATCCCCGACATCGCCTTCTTCCTGTTCTTCGTCATCGCGCTTGACCAGGGGCTCGAATGGCTGCGCCACCAGGCGCTGTGCCCCGACTGGACCGAGCCGATCCGCCAGGGCGCCAACTTCCTGGTCTGTCCGCAGGCGAAACTGCCGCAATCGGCCTCGCCGCAGATGTTCCATGAGATCTACAATTTCTCGCTGGCGGTCTTCACCTTCGCGATCGTGTTCGGCGCCTTCGCGGCAAACGTCCTTTACGGGGCGATGCAGGCCGTACCGCGCGCCCAGATCGAGACGGCCGAGGCCTATGGCATGACGCCGCGGCAGGCGTTCCGGCGGGTGCTGGTCCCGCAGATGTGGATCTACGCCCTGCCCGGCCTGTCGAACCTGTGGATGATCCTGATCAAGGCCACGCCGCTTCTGTTCCTGCTGGGGGTCGAGGACATCGTCTATTGGGCGCGCGAGCTGGGCGGCTCGAAGACCGCCCGCTTCTCGGACTATCCGCATCCCGACTGGCGGCTCTGGTACTTCCTGGGACTTCTGGTGTTCTACCTTGCCATGACGCGGGTCTCGGAGATCGTGCTGGGGCGGCTGACCCGGCGGCTGAGCCGCGGCCAGGCCACCATGGCCGGCGAGGAGCTGCGCCGGGCATGACCTGCATCGAGACCCTCCAGGCCTATGGGCTGCGCTCGCTGGGGATCGGCGAGAGGCTTCTGCCGACGGCCGACATCAGCCTGTGCCAGCAGTTCGTGCTGATCGGGTCGGGGATGATCTGGAACATCTACTTCGGCGTGCTGGCGCTGTGCACGGGATTCTTCCTCGCCACCGCGCTGGCGCTGGGCAAGAACGCCCGCACGCCGCTTCTGCGCAAGCCCTGCGAGTGGTTCATCTTCGTCTTCCGGGGCTCGCCGCTGTTCATCCAGTTCTTCATCGCCTACTTCCTGTTCCTGACGCTCAAGCAGGAAAACGACGCCTTCGCGCCGCTGACCTCGGCCGCGCTCGGGGCGCTGGTGGTGCTGTTCCTGAACACCGCCGCCTATACGGGCGAAATCTTCTACGGCGCGCTTCGTTCGGTTCCCAAGGGCGATCTCGAGGCCGCCGACGCCTATGGCTTCACCGGCTGGGCGCGGTTCCGCCGCATCCTGTGGCCCACCACGCTGCGGCTGGCCTGGCCGGCCTACACGAACGAGGCGATCTTCCTATTCCACGCCACGACGCTTGTGTTCTTCTCGGGGTTCCCGGCGATCCAGCAACGGGGCGACGCGCTTTACTATGCCAGCTACTTCGCGGACAAGACCTTCAACCCCTTCGTTCCCTACCCCATCGTCGCGGGCTATTTCATCCTGCTGACCTTGGGCATCATCGCGCTTTTCGGCGCTATCAACCGGCGGCTCAACCGCCATCTGCCGCAGGCCGAACGGGGTCGGCTGCGGCTCAGACCTCAGGTGATCAGATGAAACCCGCCCAAAGCTACCGCATCGCGGTAGCCGACGTGAATGGACAGGCCCGCGGCAAGCGGTTGCCCGCCGGCAAGCTTGACGAACTGGCTCTCGGATCGGCACGAATGCCGCTTTCGGCGCTGAACGTCGATGTTTCGGGGGCCGATATCGAGGACAGCCCCCTGCTGTGGGAAAGCGGCGATGCCGACGGCACGCTCCTGCCGACCGGGCGCGGCCCGATCCCGATGCCCTGGCTCGACAGCCAGTCCGAACTGATCCCGATGTGGATGTGGAAGGCCGGGCTTCCGTTTCATGGCGACCCGCGCCACGCGCTGGCCCGCGTCCTTGACCGCTATACCCAGCGCGGCTGGACCGTGATCGCGGCGACCGAGCTTGAGTTCTACCTGCTCGAGGCCGCCTACCTGACCGAGATGTCGCCGGCCTCGGCGCCCGGCCGCGCCGTCACCCACATCGGCGAGGCGATCCTGTCCCTGGACGAACTTGACGCCTTCGACAACTTCTTCACCGCGCTTTACGACGGGGCCGAGGCGATGGGCATTCCCGCCCAGTCGGCCACGTCGGAATCCGGCATCGGCCAGTTCGAGATCAACCTCGACCACCGGCCCGCGATGCGCGCCGCCGACGACGCCTGGCTCTTCAAGCTTCTGGTTCGCGGCCTTGCGCGCCGCTATGGAATGGCCGCGACCTTCCTTGCCAAACCGTTTTCGGACAGCGCGGGCAACGGGCTGCACATGCATTTCTCGGTGCTGGACGACGACGGGCGCAACATCTTCGACGACAAGGGGCCGATGGGCACCGACATGCTGCGCCACGCCGTCGCCGGCTGCCTGCGGGCCATGCGCCCCTCGACGCTGGTCTTCGCACCGCATGGTCCGTCCTATGCACGGTTCGAGGAATCGAGCCACGCGCCGATCAATGCCGTCTGGGGCTACGAGAACCGCACCGCCGCGATCCGCATCCCGGGCGGGTCGTCCAAGGCGCGCCGGATCGAGCATCGCGTCGCGGGGGGCTGCGTGAACCCCTACCTGCATTTCGCCGCCGTCCTGGGCGCGGCGCTGAACGGGATCGAGGACCGGCTGGAACCGCCCGCCCCGATCGCCGGCAACGCCTACGAGGTCGACGCCCCCGAGATGCATCGCGACTGGGCCGCGGCGATCGACGACTTCGAGACCAGCGAAGAGATGGCCCGCATCTTCCATCCGGAACTGATCCGCAACTACGTGCTGACCAAACGTCAGGAGATTGCGCGCTTCGGCACCGTTGACGTCCCGAAACGCCACGCCCTATATCTCGAGAGCGTTTGACCGCATCCTGCCGCTGGGCTAGCCTCGGCGGCACCCAAAATTCACTGGTGTATCATGCTTATCGGCATTCTGCAGACCGGCCACGCGCCCGACAGCGTTCGTGCGCGCGACGGTGACTATTCCGACCTCTTCGAGAAGCTCCTCGGGGGCCGGGGCCTGACCTTCCGCACCTGGAGCGTCGTCGACGGAGAGTTTCCGCCCGATGCGGACGCCGCCGATGGGTGGCTCATCACCGGCTCGCGCCATGGTGCCTACGACGACCTGCCGTGGATCCCGCCTCTCGAGGACCTGATCCGCAAGATCCATGCCGCGAAGAAGCCCCTGGTCGGTGTCTGCTTCGGCCATCAGATCGTCGCCCAGGCGCTGGGCGGTCGGGTCGAGAAGTTCGAGGGCGGCTGGAACGTCGGCCGCACCGAATACGACTTCGACGGAACCACGCTGGCGCTGAACGCCTGGCACCAGGACCAGGTGGTCGAGGCGCCGAAAGAGGCCCGTGTTCTGGCCACGCACCCCAACTGCCGCTATGCCGCGCTGGCCTATGGCGACCACATCTTCACCGTTCAGCCGCACCCCGAATACTTTGCCGATACCCTGGGCGATCTGATCCGCTACCGGGGCCGGGGCGTCGTTCCCGACGCCCGGCTCGACGCGGCCGAAGCCAAGCTGTCCGAGCCCACCGACAACGTGCGCGTCGCCGACCGCATCGCCGCCTTCTTCCGGGAGACCGCCCATGTCTGACTGGCTTGACACCCTCCCGGAAACGACGCGCGAGTACCTTGCCGGGCGCAAGCCCGACGAGGTGGAATGCGTCATCGGCGACCTGCCCGGCATCGCGCGGGGCAAGGCCATGCCGGCGTCGAAATTCGCCACTCAGAAGCGCTTTTTCCTGCCGAACTCGATCTTCTACCAGACGATCACCGGCGACTGGGGCGAGGCGGCGGGCGACGCCGGCTTCACCGAGCCCGACATGATCCTGAAGCCCGACATGGATACGGCAACCGCCGCACCGTGGACGGCGGACCTGACGCTTCAGGTGATCCACGACGCCTATGACCAGAAGGGCCGGCCGATCCCGACCTCGCCGCGCAACGTCCTGAAGCGCGTGGTCGATCTTTACCGCAAGCAGGGCTGGGAGCCCGTCGTCGCGCCCGAGATGGAATTCTACCTTGTGGCGCGCAACCTCGACCCGGCCAAGAACATCG
This sequence comes from Saliniferula longa, assembly GCF_050789285.1. NCBI lineage: Bacteria > Pseudomonadati > Pseudomonadota > Alphaproteobacteria > Rhodobacterales > Roseobacteraceae > Saliniferula > Saliniferula longa. Next base: position 383,443 of record NZ_JBOUVX010000003.1, read on the forward strand.
AACCGATGATGGGCCGCACCGGCCGACCGGCGGCGGCGCGGCAGGCCTATTCGATCAGCGCGGTCGACGAATTCGGGCCCGTGATCGACGACATCTACGACTTCGCCGAGGCGCAGGGCCTCGAGATCGACGGCATCACGCAGGAAGGCGGCGCGGGGCAGCTTGAAATCAACCTGCGCCACGGACACCCCGTCCGGCTTGCCGACGAGATCTTCTTCTTCAAGCGGCTGATCCGCGAGGCGGCGCTGCGCCACAACTGCTTTGCCACCTTCATGGCCAAACCCATCGAGGGCGAACCGGGAAGCGCCATGCACGTCCACCATTCGGTGGTCGACAAGGCCACCGGCAAGAACATCTTCGCCGGGCCGCAGGGCGGCGAGACGGATGCCTTCTTCCACTTCATCGGAGGGTTGCAGACGCATCTGCCGCAGGTGATCGCGGTGCTGGCGCCCTACGTGAACAGTTACCGCCGCTATGTGAAGGACCATGCCGCCCCGATCAACCTGGCCTGGGGGCGCGATAACCGGACGACGGGCCTGCGTATCCCGATCTCGGAACCCGAGGGCCGCCGTGTCGAGAACCGGCTGGCAGGCATGGACTGCAACCCCTACCTCGGCATCGCGGCCTCGCTCGCCTGCGGCTATCTCGGTCTGATGAACGACATCTGGCCGACGCAATCCTTCAAGGGCGACGCCTACGACGGCGGCGAGGAAGAACTGCCGAAGGTCATGCACGACGCGCTCGATCTCTTCGCCGAGGCCAAGGAAATCCGCGAGATCCTCGACCCCGAGTTCTGCCGTGTCTACGAGATCGTGAAACGCACCGAGTATGACGAGTTCCTTCAGGTCATCAGCCCCTGGGAACGCGAACATCTGCTGCTGAACGTCTGACCCCTAGCCCTTGCCGCCCCGGCGGCGGGGGCGCTGCACCGAAACAAAGCCAAAGCCGGGTCCCGCGCCATGACTGCCCTTTTCCGCAACGACAAACCCGGGGAATACCCCGACAGCTGGTACACCGCCTCGACCGAGATCCCGCCCGAGCGACCATCGCTGAAGGGCGAGGTCACGGCGGATGTCTGCGTGATCGGCGCGGGCTTCACCGGGTTGTCGGCGGCGCTTTATCTGGCCGAACGCGGCCTGTCGGTCACCGTGCTCGAGGCGCATCGCGCGGGCTTCGGCGCCTCGGGGCGCAACGGCGGGCAGGTCGGATCGGGCTTCAACAAGGGCCAGCGCTGGATCGAGGCGAAGGTCGGCCGTGACGCCGCGCGCGCACTTTGGGACATGGCAGAGGCGGCTAAGGCGCAGGTGCGCGACCTGTCGGCGAAGCACGCGCCCGAGGCGCGCTATCTTCCCGGCGTCGCGCACGGCGAATACTCGGCCTCCGAGGCGGGCGAGGTACGTGCAGAAATCGAACATCTGCATCGCGCCTACGGCTACGACCAGGTCGATATCCTGTCGCAATCCGACATCCAGGCGCTTGTGAAGACGAAGCTCTACAAGGGTGGCGTGCTGGACCGGGGCGCGGGCCACATCCACCCGCTGCGCTATGCCTTGGGCCTTGCGCGCGCAGCCGAGGCGGCCGGTGCCACGATCCTCGAACGCTCGCCCGTGACCGAGGTGGTGCATGGCACGCCCAGCCGGATCTACACCGCCGGGGGCACCGTGCTGGCGCAGCACGTCATCTTCGCCGGCAACGGCTATCTGCCCGCGAACCTCGAGCGCCGGATCTCGGCGCGCGTCATGCCGATCAACAGCTTCATCGCCGCGACCGAACCGCTGGGCGACCGCTGGACCGAGATCCTTGCCCGCGACATCGCGGTGGCGGATTCGAAGTTCGTCGTGAACTACTACCGCATGTCCGAGGATCGCCGCTTCCTGTTCGGCGGGCGCGAAAGCTACACCCTTGGTTTTCCCAGCGACATCACCACGAAACTGCGTGAGCGCATGGTCACGCTTTTCCCACAGCTTGGCGACGTGAAGATCGACTATGTCTGGGGCGGCACGCTGGGCATCACGATGACGCGCGTGCCGGCGGTGATGCGCGTTGCGCCGAACGCGATGGCGGCCGCGGGATTCTCAGGCCATGGCGTGGCGCTGTCGGGGTTCGCCGGGCGGGTGATGGCCGAGGCGATCGCCGGTCAGGCCGAACGCTTCGACATCCTGTCGAAGCTGCCCACGCCGCCCTTCCCGGGGGGATCGGCCCTGAGGGCGCCGCTGCTGACGCTGGCGATGACATGGTATTCCCTGCGCGACCGCCTGGGCGTCTGACCGGCACGCCCTTCTTCCCCCTTGCCTGACGGGCGTCGCCGCGCGGCGGCGTCATCGACGTGTTACAACAAAAGTTTCGCCTTTGCCGGCGCAATGGGCTACGTTTTTCCCGAAGAACAGTTTCGGGAAATCGAAAAGATGAGCAGCCTGCCGAACACCTACGACGCCGAACCCATCCCCGACGCCGCGCGGGCCGAGGTGGAGCGCCTGCTGCAGTCGGGCGACCTCTTCCGCTATACCGCGCCGGGGGACGCGCCGGTGGCGCTGCTCGAACGCGAGTTCGCCGATCTTCTGGGCGTGGATTACGCGCTTGCGGTGGCGTCCTGTTCGGCGGCGCTGTTCTTGTCGATGAAGGCGCTCGACCTGCCGCGCGGCACGAAGGTGCTGATCCCCGCCTTCACCTTCGCCGCCGTGCCCTCGTCCGTCCTGCATGCCGAATGCGAGCCGGTGCTGGTCGAAGTGGGCGAGAACTACCGCATCGACATGGCCGACTTCGCCGCGAAACTGACCCCCGACATCGGCGCCGTCCTCATCAGCCACATGCGCGGCCACACCTCGGACATGGACGCGATCATGGCGCTGTGCGAATCCGCGGGGGTGCCCGTGATCGAGGACGCGGCCCATTCCTTGGGCACCACCTGGGGCGGGCGCACCATCGGCACCATCGGCCGCATCGGCTGCTTTTCGTTCCAGTCCTACAAGCTTCTGAACGCGGGCGAAGGCGGCATCCTCGTCACCGACGACGCCGACCTCATGGCGCGCGCGGTGATCATGTCGGGCGCGTACGAGCATAACTGGAAGAAGCACCCGGTCCTGCACGAAGCCTTCGCGCGGTGGCAGAACAGGCTGCCGCTTTACAACACGCGGCTCAACAACCTGTCGGCGGCAGTGATCCGCCCGCAACTGCCCGAGCTTGCGCGCCGCATCCGCGACGGCCGGCGCAACCACGACCACGTCGCCGCGCGCCTGAACACCTCGCCCTGGCTGCACGTTCCCGAGAAGCTTGCACCCGAGGAGCGCGCCCCCGACTCGATCCAGTTCAACCTTGTCGGCGTCTCGGACGACGACACGCTGGCCTTCCAGGAGACCGCGAAGGCGCGCGGCGTGCCGGTTCAGGTCTTCGGGATGAGCACCGACAACGCCCGCGCCTTCTGGAACTGGCAGTTCCTTGGCGCCCTGCCCGAGCTTCCTCGGACGCGCGCCATGCTGATGCGCGCCTGCGACGCACGCCTGCCCGCGCGGCTGACGCTGGCCGACTGCGATGCCATTGCCGGGGCGCTGATCGCCGCGGCGGACGAGGTCATGGGCGCCTCACAGAACGCGAAAGCTGTCGCCTAGCCAGGGCATCCGGCCCAGCGCGGGGCGCACGATCAGGTCGGCCAACAGCGGCCGGAGGCGCCCGGCCACGCGCCCAGGCAGGTCCAGAAGCACCTCGCGCCGCGCAGTCAGCGAGATCGTGCGGCTGAGCGGCGCGAACGGCAGCGGAAGGACATCGGCCCGGTCGCGGAACCGCCCCGCCCGCAGGAAGCCCAGCGGGGTCAAGATCGTCCAGCCCGCGCCTTCGGCCACCATCGCCATGATCGCGTGATAGCTGTCGAGTTCGAAGCGGTGGCTCAGCGTCAGGTTCTGGCGCGACAGGTGTCCCGCGATCTGGCGCCCCATGTAGTGCCGCGCGGTGTACTGAATGAGCGGCAGCGCCTGCAGCGTGGCAAGAAGATCCGCCCCTTCCGCCACGGCGCCCTTCGGCACGGCGGCGACGAAGGGTTCCTCGAACAGGGGATGGACTTCCATCCACTCGGCCGCGGGGCCAAGATCGGCGGCGACGATCACGTCAAGCGTGCGCGCTTCGAGCAGATCGTAAAGCCGGTGGCTGGCCCCGGTTTCCAGCAGAAAGCGCGTGGCCGGCAGGTCGTCTGCAAGCCCGGAAAGCAGCGCCGGCGTTACGTCGGCGTCGAAATCCTCGATCACGCCAAGGTTGAAGCGCGACAGCCGCGCGAGATCGCGCATCGCCAGCTCGGCGCGCGCCTCGGCCGCTTCGTTCAGAATCGCCTGGGCGCGGGCGCGGAAAAGCTGGCCGGCAGGCGTGACCATCAGCGGCCGCCCCCCGCGATCGAGAAGCGTCGCGCCCAGCGCGGCCTCGAGGTTGCTCAGCTGCTGGCTGACCGAAGAAGGGCTGACGCCCAGTCGCCGCGCCGCAGCCGAGATCGAGCCTTCCTCGACCGCCGCCGCGAAGACCTCGATGCCCCAGAGGGTGACCTTGCCCGGTGTGTCGACCATTCGGTGCCTGCCTCCGCCGCCACGCTAGTCGTATTGACCGGGGCCGGCAACGCCGCGCAGACTGCCGGCGCGAACTGACGCGGAACCGACCCGATGCCCCAGACCCATGGCCGATGCCTGTGCGGCGCCGTCCGTTTCACCTTCGATCCCGCGGGGGTCGTCGACGCCTCGCACTGTCACTGCGAAAGCTGCCGCAGGGCCTGTTCGGCGCCGATCACCACCACGCTTGCGATCCGCGACACGGCCTGGCGCTGGGTCGGCGCGGAGCCAGCCGAGTTCCGGTCGTCGCCCGGGGTCGTGCGGATGTTCTGCAGCACCTGCGGCTCACCCATGGCGTATCGCTCGGCCGCGTTCCCCGGCGAGACGGGGTTCTACGCGGCCTGCCTCGAGGATCCGGCGGAATTCACCCCGCAAAGCCACACCTTCTGGGCCGAGCGTCTGCCCTGGCTTCGGCTGGCCGACGACCTGCCGAAACACGCAGGCATGCCGGGGGACTAGGCCGCTATGTACGGCCGATCTTCGCAAGCTGCGCCTGTAGGTCGGCAAGCTGCTTGCGGATTTCTCCAAGATCATCCGATTTGGGGGCGGCGTCGGCCTCGTCGTCGTCAGCCGCGGGGCCGGAGTTCCAGTTCGCCATGCCCCCGGTCATGGCCTTCAGGAAGGCCTCCTGCTGCGCGCGCATCGCGTCGAAGGCGGGCACGCCGGTCATCGGCTTGGTGAGGTTTTCCATCATCTTCGCCTGCCCCTCGCGCAGCATCTCGAAGCTCATCGCAAGGAATTGCGGCACCACCGACTGCGCCTGCGTGGTGTAGCTGCGCACAAGGTCCGTCAGCACGTCGAGCGGCAGCACGTTCTCGCCACGGCTTTCGTGCTCGGCGATGATCTGAAGCAGGTATTGCCGGGTGAGGTCGTCGCCCGACTTCAGGTCGACGATCTGGACTTCGCGGCCGGCCCGGATGAAGCCGGCGATATCCTCGAGCGTCACGTAGTCGCTGGTTTCGGTGTTGTAGAGGCGCCGGCTGGCGTAGCGCTTGATGAGAAGAGGCGCGTTGGCGTCGGACAAATCCGTCTTCCTTCTTGTCGCGGTGCAGCGAAGCTTACGCGCGGCCCGCACAAAAAGAAAGGGCGGGCTCGGAGAGCCCGCCCAAGGATGATGCCGACAGGGAGGAGGCCGGCGATCAGATCCTGGTCACCACCTACTCACTTGGCAGCGGCAGCAGCTTTCTTGGCGGCGGCGGTCACGTCGGCGGTCGCCTTCTTGACGGCGGCGGTCGCGTCCTCGCTGATGTCCTTGCCGGTGGCGAGCATCAGTTCGACCGTCTCCATCTGGACCTTCTTCGCGACTTCGGCGAAGGCGGCCATGTTCTCGGCGGCCATTTCGGCCTGGGCCGAGGCGAAATCGGTCATCGCCTTGCCGTAGTCAGCCGGCTCTTCCTTGACGGCGGTGACGGTCGACAGCTTGGCAAGCGTGTCCTTCGTCCACTTCGCGGAAATCTCGGTCGACTTCTCGGCGGCCTCGAAGGCCACTTTCGACATCTTGTCGGCAAGGGCGGCCTGCGTCTTGAAGGCGTCCTGCATCGCGGACATGTCAACCGGGAACGCGCCCATCATGTCCTTCATCATCTTGGTGTAGTCTTGGGTCTTCGCCATTGTCTTCGCTCCACGATCCTGCGGGACCGGGCCCGCGTTTCTGCATCTGCGAAGAATATGCCTCCTGCGCCGCAGCATTTCAAGAGGGAAAATGCTGCAGTGCAGAAAATCTCTGCGGACCCTTGGAAATCAGGACTTCGGAACCTCGACCACATAGGAACCGGGCGCGTCGGCCAGGGGTTTGTGCCGGGCGTCGCCGGGCTGCCGGGCGGGAACCCGCTTGCCCGACCGCGCCTCAAGCCACGCGCCCCAGCGCGGCCACCACGATCCTTCGTGGAAGGCGGCCCCCGCGCGCCAGTCATCATGCGACAGCGTCAGGTCGTCGTTCGTGTAGTGGCCGTATTTCTTCTTGGACGGCGGGTTGATGATCCCCGCGATGTGGCCCGACTCCGACAGGATGAAGGTCTTGTCGTCCGACCCCATCTGCCGGATGCCGTCATAGCTCGATTTCCAGGCCGCGATGTGGTCGGTCTCGCAGGCGATCGCGCACAGCGGCACGTCGACATCGCCGATGCGCAACGTCTCGCCGCAGAAGTCGACGCCCTCGGGGCTGGCGAAGCGGTTCTCCTGACACAGCCAGCGCAGGTATTCCATCGCCATGCGCGCGGGCAGGTTCGTGCCGTCGCCATTCCAGAACAGCAGGTCGAAGGCGGGCGGCGCCTCGCCCATCATGTAGCTGCGGATGGCGGGCGTGTAGATCAGGTCGTTCGAGCGCAGGAAACTGAAGGTCCGGCTCATGAAGAAGGACGACAGGATGCCCCGGTCGGACACCTCGCGCTCGATCCCGTCGACGAAATCGTCGTCGAGGAACACGCCCACCTCGCCCTGGTCGCTGAAGTCGGTGAGCGTGGTGAAGAAGGTGGCGCTTTTCACCGACTTGTCCTTGCGCTTCTTCAGAAGCGACAGCACCAGCGACAGCGTGGTGCCCGCGATGCAGTAGCCCACCACGTTGACCTTCGCTTCCCCGGTGATCGCCTTCACCTCGTCGATGGCGGCCAGATAGCCCTCCTCGACATAGGTATCGAGTCCCACGTCGCGATAGCTCGGGTCGGGGTTCTTCCAGCTGACCACGAACAGCGTGAAGCCCTGATCGACGATCCAGCGGATCAGGCTGTTCTGCGGCTTGAGGTCCATGATGTAGAACTTGTTGATCCAGGGCGGGAAGATCACCAGGGGCGTCTTGTGCACGGTCTCGGTGCGCGGCGCGTACTGGATCAGCTCGAACATGCGGTTGCGGAAGACGACCTTGCCTTCGGTCGTGGCGATGTTGCCGCCGACCTGGAAGGCGTCCTTGTCGGCCAGCGTCACCAGCAGATCGCCATCGTTCGACTCGATGTCGCGCACCAGGTTCTGAAGGCCCTTCACAAGGCTTTCGCCCTCGGTCTCGACGGCCTTGGCAAGGGCTTCGGGGTTGGTGCCCAGGAAATTCGCCGGGCTGAACATGTCCATCAACTGACGGCTGAAATACTCGACCCGCTTGCGGTCCTTGTCGTCAAGCCCCTCGAGATCGGCCACGGCGTTGGCGATGGCTTCGGAGGAAAACAGGTACTGCTGCTTGAGGTAGTTGAAGTAGGGGTGCGTTTCCCACAGCGGGTTGGCGAAGCGGCGGTCCTTGGGGCTGCGGTCCTCGGGCGCGGCGATCTTGCCCTGCGCAAGCGTGTGCTGCGCCTCGACCGCGTGCTTGAGCGCCTTGCCCCAGTACGAGATCTGGTGCTCGAGTATCTTCGAGGGGTTGGCCATCATCTCGGCCATGTAGGCGGCGGCGGCCTTCATCATCAGGTCGTGGCTGGGGGCCTGAAGGCTGTGGTCCACCTGCTTCTTGTGCGCGATCGCATTGACCAGCCGTTGCGACAGTTCCTCGATCAGGACAAGGTTCTCGGCCAGCCGATCGGCGTGGCCGGGGTCCGAAGTGTCAACCTTACCCGTTTCTTCAGTTGTCATATTCGGCCTTCCGGATTACTTTGCGCCTGCAGCATCACATATGTGATCGCCATGTGTGGTGCCCGAGTTTACCGTCGCGACTTCCGGGGGGCAAAGCGACTTTTGCGCCGGGGCGTCCCGGGAAGGAGACCCATGCGCTACATGCTCACGTACGACTTCATGGAGTCGATGCGCAACACCAATCAATGGCTCGGCGCAAGCGCCAAGGCCATGGCCTCCTACCCTGCGACGGGCCTCGTGCCGCATCCGGCGTTCCAGCTGATGCGCGCCTGGGGCGAGGTGACCGAGCGCGCGTTCGAACGGATGGTCGCCAAACCCGACTGGAACGTCTCGATCGTGGTGGGCGAGGACGGGCGCGATCACCTTGTCCAGATCCAGACCGAAGTGTCGCGCCCCTTCGGGGACCTGATCCGGTTCCGCGTGACCGGACGGCCCGAAAAACCGCGCCGCGTGCTGCTGGTGGCGCCGATGTCGGGCCATTACGCGACCCTTCTGCGGTCGACCGTCAAAAGCCTTCTGGTCGACTGCGAGGTCTGGGTCACCGACTGGCACAACGCCCGCGACATTCCCGTCAGTGCCGGCAAGTTCGACATCGAGGACTACACCCTCTACCTGATGGACTTCATGCGCCACATGGGCCCCGACACCCACGTGATCGCGATCTGCCAGCCCGCGCCGCTTGCTCTGGCCGCGACCGCCTACCTGGCCGAGCTTGAACCCGACGCGCAGCCCCGCACGCTGACGCTGATCGGCGGGCCGATCGACCCCGACGCTGCCCCGACGGATGTCACCGACTTCGGGCGCCGGGTGACCATGGGCCAGCTCGAACACCTTGCGCTGCAGCGCGTGGGCTTCAAGTACCCCGGCGTCGGGCGTATGGTCTATCCGGGCCTTGCCCAGTTGACGTCGTTCGTATCGATGAACGCCGAGACCCATTCCAAGGCCTTCTTTGAACAGATCGTCCGCGTCGCCAAGGGCGAGGCGTCCGAGAACGACCGCCACAACAAGTTCTACGACGAATACCTCGCCGTGATGGACATGACCGCCGAGTTCTACCTGTCGACGGTCGAGCGTATCTTCAAGGAACGCGAGATTGCCCGGAACCGCTTCATCGTGGCCGGCCACCAGGTCGACATCGGCAAGATCAACTCGGTCGCCGTCAAGGTCGTCGAGGGCGAGAAGGACGATATCTCGGCCCCCGGCCAGTGCCTAGCCGCGCTTGACCTCTGCACCGGCCTGCCCCCCGAGAAGAAGGCGTTTCACCGCGAACCCGGCGCCGGGCACTATGGCATCTTCGCCGGCCGCAGCTGGCGAAACAACATCCGGCCGCTGGTGCTCAACTTCATCGACGCCAATTCCGGCGGTCCGCGCCGGGGCGGCCCCTTCAAGGTCGTCGGCTGACAGCGCGCGGGCGCGCGCCTCAGCGTTCCGGTGGGGTCCAGTCCGCCGGCGGAACGCCCCGCCTGCGCAGACGCAGCGCAAGGCCCAGCGCCACCCCGACGCCGATCGCCACCGTCAGGTCGGCCAGCACGGTCAGCACCAGCGTCAGCCCCATCAGCACCTGATCGGACCGACGGTCCTTCAGATAGCCGCGCCAGCGGTGCGGCTCGCTCATGTTCCAGGCGGTCAGGATCAGCAGCGCGGCCAGCGCCGGCATGGCCAGTTGCCCCGCCAGCGGCGAAGCCACAAGCAGGATGACAAGGATCGCAAGCGCATGGACGATGCCCGCGACCGGGCTGCGTGCGCCCGCGCGGATGTTGGTGGCCGTGCGCGCGATGGCGCCGGTCGCGGGCAGGCCGGCGAACAGCGCCGAGCCGATGTTCGCCGCGCCCTGGGCCAGGATCTCGGCGTTGGGGCGGTGGCGGTCGTCGATCATGCGGTCGGCGACCATGGCCGACAGAAGCGATTCGACGCCGGCGAGAAAGGCGATGATCAGGGCTGAAGGCAAAAGCTCGACCAGCCGCGCCGGGGTGATCTCGGGCAGGGCCGGCGCGGGAAGCCGGGCGGGCAGATCGCCGAAGCGCGACACGATGGTGTCGACCGGCAGCGCCATCAGCGCCACGGCGGCCGAGGTCAGCCCCACCGCCACGATCAGGCCCGGCAGGCGCGGCGCGGCGCGGCGGAAGACGACGATCAGAACCATCGTCACCAGGCCGACCGCCAGTGCCGCCGGCACGGTCTGGCCACGCGCCTCCCACAGGGCGGCAAGCTTGGGCAGGACCTCGGCCGGAACGTCGGCCCCGATGCCCAGAAGGTCCCTCAGCTGGCTCGTCGCGATGATGACGGCGATCCCGATGGTAAAGCCGTTGATGACCGGTTCGGGGACATAGCTCACCAGCCGCCCCGCCTTCAGAAACCCCGCGACGACGAGGATCACCCCGGCCATCAGCGTGGCCAGCACGAGCCCGTCATAACCGTATTCGGCGATCACCCCGAACACGACCACGATGAAGGCGCCGGTGGGCCCGCCGATCTGCACCCGGCTGCCCCCCAGAAGCGAAATCAGGAACCCCGCGACGATCGCCGTGACAAGCCCGGTGGCAGGTTCCGCGCCCGAGGCGATGGCGATCGCAAGGCTGAGCGGCAGCGCGACCATCGCCACGGTCAGCCCGGCGAAGACATCGGCCGCGAAGTCCGACGCCCGATAGCCGGGAAGCGTGCTCAGGATCTTGGGTTTCATGACGTCCGAAGGGTGGCGGCGCCGAAGGATTGTGCGAAAGCTTTCCCCGGATTGGCGGGGCATTACAAGAGGTCCCGCCGACGCCGGCGCTACTTCAGCAGAAGCGTTCCCGACAGCCAGCGTCGCAGCGCCTCGGTTGTCGCGTCAGGCTCCTCGAGCGTCGGCAGATGCCCGGCATCCTCGAGAATCTCGAGCGTCGCCCCCGGCACGAGGCCCGCCATCAGGTCGTGCCGCCGCACCGGACACAGCCCGTCGTGCCGCCCGCACAGGATCAGCGTCGGCACCTTCACGCCGCGCAGCGTCCGCTGCTGGTCGGGCCGGCGCTGCAGCGCGCGCGACTGGCGCACATAGACCCCGGGTCCCAGATCCAGCGCCATCTGCATCACGGACTTCAGCACCCTGGCCCGGCCGGGCCCTGGCGCAAGGTAGGCGGGCTTCATGTCCTCGGCCATGACTTCGGCCAGGCGCCCCGCCTTCGCGCGGGCGATCTGCGGTTCGCGGGCGGCGGCCTGCACCGGCGTCTCGCTCAGCGGCGTGGTGTCCATCAGCGCAAGCCGCGTCACCCGCATCGGCACCCGCCGCATGATCTCCATCGCGACGATCCCACCCATCGACAGGCCCGCCAGCGCGAATTTCGGCGGCGCGTGAAAGATGATCTGGTCGGCCATCGCTTCCACGGTGTCGGCACCGGTGAGGGCAGCGACCTGAACCGCACGCTCGCGCGACAGGGCCGCGATCTGCGCCGCGTAAAGACGCGCGTCGCACATCATGCCGGGAACAAGCAACAGCGGTTCGACCATCAGACGGCCCCCGCCCTGCCAAGGCGCCCCGCGCCGGTCATGTCCAATGCACGCTGTCGCCGCCCGGCAACGCCGCGCGCGCAGCGGCCGGTTCGGTGAAGGCGCGTCCCGTCGCGCGGCAGAAGCCGATCACCCAGGCATCGTCCATCAACAGGAAATCAAGGACCGAGGCCAGGAAGTCCGGCGTGTCGGCACGGCCGCGCAGGTCTGCGGGCGAGGCGCCCGTCGCGCCAAGAAAGACGCCCAGAAGGTCCTCCTGCGCCGCGATCCACGCCAGCGCCTCGGCGGCCAGCGTCTCGGCTCCCTCGCGCGTCATTGCCCTGCCCCTTTCCGGCCCAGGCGGTCGTGCCGCCGGTCGAAATCCATTCTTAACCTTTGTCAGCAAATGCTGAAGCAAACCAGATCAATTGGAGTCAAATCGGGTAAAGCGATGGCCGGCCGCATCCTCATCGTCGACGACCAGACCGGCGGGCGGCTTTGCCTGCGCGTCCGGCTGACCGAGGCACGCTATGACGTGACCGCGGCCGCGTCGGGTGCCGAGGCGCTTGCCGCGCTGGCCTCGGCGCCCGCCGACCTTGCGATCGTCGATGCCACACTGGGCGATGTGCCCGCGGCCGAGCTTTGCCGGCGGATGAAGGCCGACCCGGGCCTGCGCGACATTCCGGTGCTGATCCTGTCGGACAGCCGCGACCGCGCGGGCCGGATCGCGGCGCTTCGCGCCGGCGCCGAGGATGTCATGGCGAAGCCCGTTCTCGACGCCGCGTTGCTGGCGCGGGTGCGCAGTCTGTTGCGTGTGCGCGAGACGCGCAGCGAAACCCGGCGGCGCGACCAGACCGCCGCCGGCTTCGGCTTTGCCGAAGCGCCCGCCTCCTTCGAGGACCCCGGCCGCATCGCGCTGGTCGCGGCCGACGCCGCCACCGGCGACAGATGGCGTGACGGGCTTGGCGGCCTTGTCCCGGACCGGGTCGAGATGCTGTCGCCCGACGCCGCGCTGGACGAGGCGGACCGCGCGCGGGCGGCCGACGCCTTCGTGATCGACGCGGACCTGCCCCGCCCGGGCGGCGGGCTGTCGCTTGTCACCGATCTGCGCAGCCGCCCGGGCACGCGGCACGCCGCGATCCTCTTCGCCCATCGCGACGAGGATGCTGGCGCGGGCGCCGCGGCGCTTGATCTTGGCGCCAACGACCTTCTTCCGGTGCATGCCGATCCGGCCGAGATCGCGATCCGCCTGCGCGCCCAGCTTGACCGCAAGCGCGAATCCGACCGCCTGCGCCGCACCGTCGAGGATGGCCTGCGGCTGGCCGCCACCGACGCGCTGACCGGCCTTTTCAACCGGCGCTACGCGCTGGCCTATCTTGACCGGGTCGCGCGCGAGGCGGCGACGCGGGGCCAGCCCTATGCCGTGATGCTCGCCGACCTCGATCACTTCAAGCGCGTCAACGACACGCTCGGCCACGCCGCGGGCGATGTGGTGCTGCGCACCGTGGCCACGCGCATCCGCGACGCGCTGCGCGGCGCCGACATGGTCGCCCGGCTTGGCGGAGAGGAATTCCTGATCGTGATGCCCGAGACCGATTTCGCGCGCGCGCTGCCCGCAGCCGAACGGCTGTGCCGCGCGGTGGCCGACCAGCCGGTGCCACTTGCCCAGGGCGCGGGCGCGCAGGCCGCAAGCGTCCGGGTCACGGTCAGCATCGGGGTGGCCGTCGGCGGCGGGCCGGGCAGCGATCTGTTCGAGACGCCGCACGCGCTGATCGAAAAGGCGGACCGCGCGCTTTACCGAGCCAAGGCGCAGGGGCGAAACACCGTCACCGCCGACCGTCCCGAGGCGGCCTGAGGCGGCCTGAGGGACGTGTCCGGCCGGCCCGGCGGCCCTCAGTCGCCGTCAGAGTCGCGACGGGGGCCGCGGCGCAACGACGCTTCAAGCCGGTCGGCGAAGGCGGCACGCGCCTCGGGCGTCATCTGCGCCAGCTGTTCGACCAGCAACCGCTCGCCGATCATCTGCCGTTCGGTCGCCGCGCTGCGCTGCAACTGAAGAAGCGACTGCACCGCGAAGGGGTCGAAGGGATCGGCCCGCAGCGCGCCCAGAAGCGCCTCGAAGCGCAGGCGCAGCTCCTCGCGGTTCTGGCGCAGGGGTTCGTCCTCGCGCCGAAAGGCCTGGAACAGCGCGCGGCGATCGGCCGGCTCCAGGGCGCGGACGAAGGGCGTGGCGCCGATGTCGCGCGCGGCCTGGTCGATCCGGTCGTTGCGCGGCCCTTCGGGCGACAGCCAGGCGCCGCCGACAATCCCGAGGATCAGAAGATTGAGACCCAGCGAAGCGACAAGCGCCAGCTTGACCCAGCGCGCGGTCGGGGCGGTCTGTCGGGCGGTCTGCGAGGTCGGATCAGTGGCCATGGATCATCCGTTCCATTCGTCGGCGGCGACATAGCCGGGAAGAAGCCCGCCCAGGTCATAGGTGGCCTCGTCCGTCCCGGTGCCAAGCGTCATCGCGCCAAGGTGGGGCTGGGCATACCCGATCCACAGGCCCGCGACCGTCGCGGTGGCCAGACCCGCCACCGCCGGCCAGCCGCCGATCGCCGCCAGCCAGTCCCCCAACCAGACCCCCGACCGGCCCTGCCGGCCATTGGCACGCGCGGATGCCGGCCCGGGTCGTGCCCGCGCGGCGGCCGTCGCTTCGGCCTCGGCCGCGATGCGCGCCAGCAGGTCCACGCCCGGTTCGGGGCGCTGCGCGCGCGCGGCGGCGAAGAAGTGGTCGAGGTCCGCCGCGTCCGGCCCCGGTGCGCCTTCGTTCTGCGGTCGATCAGTCATCGTCATACCCCAATTCGGCCTTGCGACCTTCGAGCAGCGCCTGAAGCGCGCGTTTGCCCCGCGCCGTCAGACTTTCCACGGCCTCGACGCCGATGTCCATCACGGCGGCGATTTCGGGGTTGGTGAGCCCCTCGAGATGCCGCAGCACCACCGCCTCGCGCTGGCGATCGGGCAAGCGCAGAAGCGCCGCCTGAAGCGCCGCCGCCCGGTCGGCCTCGGCCAGCCGCGCCAGGGCGCCCGGATCGGGCGCGGGCGGGTCGGCGATCGCGTCGATCGGCAGCGTCCGGCCCGAACGGCGAAGCCGGTCGGTGCACAGGTTCGAGACCACGCGGTAGAGCCAGGTCGTCACCTTCGCCTCGCCCTGCCGCCAGTCGGGCGCGATCCGCCAGAGCCGCAGCATGGCCTCCTGCGCCACGTCCTCGGCCTCGGCCCGGTCGCCCAGCATGCGCGCGGCATGGGCCAGGGCGCGCGGGGTCAGGCGCAGCGTCAGCGCGCGGGCCGCGGCGACGTCGCCGTTGCCATAGGCCACCAGAAGCGCCTCGTCGGGCGCCCCGTCCAGCGCATCGTAGGACATCACCATGATCCGCGCTGCGTAGCCCGTCCGCCCGGTTCCCGCAATCGGCAGCGCGCGGCCCCAGCCCCGCGCCGCCGTCCCGCTCAGTTGCGGTGCCACCAGCCGCCATGGCCGTCGCCGCGGCCGTTGCCGTCGCCGCGGCCGTGGCCGCGACCCTCGCGCATTTCGGCCATGCGATCGGCCATGGCCTCGAATTCCGCGGCCGAGACCGCACCGTCGCCATCGGCGTCAAGCCGGGTCAGGATGCGCGCGCTCGGGCCGCTCCCGCGGGCCTCGAGCGCATCGCGGCCCAGCAGGCCATCGCCGTCGGCGTCGAGCGTGTCGAACATCGTGCCGGCCCGCTCGGCCGCGCGCGCGCTGGCCTCGGCCATGAATTCGGCGCGGCTGACCTGCCCGTCGCCGTCGGTGTCGAGCGCGGCAAAGCGTTCGGCCCGGCGCTGCTCGAAATCCTCGACGGTCAGCATGCCGTCGGCATTGGCGTCGAAGTCGGCGAAGCCGGGCCGGTCGCCCATGGCACCCATATCGCCCATCGCCCCCATGGACCCCATGCCGCCCATCATCCCCCGGTCGTCGGCCGAGGCCGCGGTGACGGCCAGGCTTCCGGCGGCAAGCGCCGTGACCGTGAGGATCATCAGAATGTCGGATTTCTTCATCGTCATCTCCAGTGTCTGTACTGACATCGCCGGCGGCGCATCGCCCGCCGATCTGAAGAGTCAAACGCGGCAGCCCGGGGAATCCGTCGCGCGACGGCGAAGTTTTTTGCGACATCGCGCCGCAAGGACACTTCGCGGGGTTTCGCCCGCGGCGCAGATGAATATGTCTGCGGCACTGGAAAGGCAGGCCCCCGATGTATGACGAGACCCGCGCCCTCGCGGCCGACCCGGCGCAGGACGATCCGCAGGCGGACACCCGCCGCGCACGCCCCGCTATGCTGCGCGGCTGGCGGCGCCGCTGTCCCGCATGCGGCCAGGGCCCGCTGCTGAAGGGCTATCTCAAGGTGCGCGACACCTGCCCGGTCTGCGGCGAGGCGTTCCACCACCACCGTGCCGACGATGGCCCGGCCTACCTGACGATCCTGATCGTCGGCCATCTCATGGCGCCGGTCCTGAAGATCGCCTATACCTCGTTCGAGCCCGATCCCCTGATCCTTGCCACCTCGCTTTCGGTTGGCTGCATCGCGGTGTCGCTCTACCTGTTGCCGCGCCTGAAGGGCGCGATCGTCGGCCTCCAGTGGGCCAAACGCATGCATGGCTTCGGGGGCGAGACGGCCTTGTGAGGCCCGCGGGAAGGAAGCCGTCTTGCCCAATACCGAGGTCCGCGACGCCGCAACCGTGATTCTCGTCCGCGACGCGGACGCGCGGCCGTCTGTTCTGATGGGCCAGCGCGGCAAGGCCGCGGCCTTCATGCCCGAGAAGTTCGTCTTTCCGGGGGGCGCGCTCGATCCCTCCGACGTGGCCGTGCCGCTGGTCGCGCCGCTTGCACCGGGCTGCGCGGCGCGGCTGGCCGACGGCTGCGCGCCGGACCTGGCCACGGCCCTGCCGGCCACCGCGATCCGCGAGTTGTGGGAGGAAACCGGCCTTGTCCTTGGCGCGTCCGGGGTCTGGGACGCGCCGCCACCCGGCTGGGCCGGCTTTGCCGCGACCGGCCACCGGCCCTCGGCACGGGGACTGTCCTTCGTCTTCCGCGCGATCACGCCGCCAGGCCGCCCGCGCCGCTTCGACGCGCGCTTCTTTCTTGCCGATGCCTCGGCGGTCCGGGGCGACCCCGACGACTTCTCGCGCGCCACGGACGAGCTTTCGGCGCTCCAGTGGGTCCCGATCGCCGAGGCGCGCCGGTTCGACCTGCCCTTCATCACCCGCGTCGTGCTGGCCGAGGTCGCGGCCCGGTTGCCCGACCTCAGGCCGCCAGCGACCGTGCCCTTCTTCCGCAACGACGACGAGGAAAGCCTGTTTCTTCGGATCGGCGGCACAGCCCCCTAGACCGGCACTTCAGGCGAGCGCCACCAGCACTACGACCGAGAGCGCCAGAAGCGCCATCCCGGCGGTTTCCCGCGCCCCGATCCGCTCGCCGAAAAGAAGGACCGAGGCGAGGATCGAGAAGATCAGCTCGACCTGGCCGAGGGCAAAGACATAGGCCGCGCTTTGCAGGGCGAAGGCCGCGAACCAGCCGTAGCTGCCCAGAACCGACAGCAGCCCGACAAGCGCTACGATGCGCCAGGCGGCAAGGACCTTCGTCACCTGACCGGGCTCGCGCCAGCGCATCCAGCCGACCATGACCAGGGTCTGGAAGGCCGTGACCAGCGCCATCGTCACCCCCGCCCGAAGGGCTACGTCGCCCGCCGGCAGCGCCAGCACCGCCCCGCGATAGCCCACTGCCGAGATCGCGAAGAACACGCCCGACGCCAGCCCCAGCGCGGCCGCGCGGTTGGTGATGCGGGCAGGCCAGCGCCCCGTCGCGCCGGGCGTCTCGGACAGAAGCAGAACCGCAACGAAGCCAAGACCAAGCGCCGCCGCCCCGACCGGCGACACCGCGTCGCCAAGGACAAGAAATCCCGCAAGCGCGGTCAGCATCACCTCGGTCTTCTTGAAGGCGATGCCGACGGCGAAATTGCGTTCGGCGAAAATCGCCACCACGCACATCGTGGCAAGGATCTGCGCCAACCCGCCGACCAGCGCGAAGCCCCAGAACCGGGGCGGGGTCGCCGGCAACGCCTGCCCGGTCGCCGCCGCGTAGGCCAGGATCCCCAGACCCACCGCGGGCGCCGAGAAGACGAAGCGCGCCAGCGTCGCGCCCGAGGTCGACAGGCCGGTGGCCTTGAGGTGGCGCTGCGCCATGAAGCGCAGCGTCTGCGCCGCGGCCGCGGCGATGGTGATCGGGATCCAGGCGTCCATCCCCGCCTCTTGCCACGGGCGCCTGCCCTGCGACAGGCGTTTCCCGTCGGTCGGGCGTCAGGGCTGGGGCGTCAGGGTTGGGGCGTCGTCCGCAGCTGTGACAGGTCGTAGCCGTTGAACTCGAGGATCCGGCGCGCCGCCTCAAGCCGGTCGGGCGGGATCTCCGGGTCCCGGTTCAGGATCCAGCCCGCCCGTCCCGAGGGCGTGCCCACCACCGCCGTGCGGTAGTCGGCATCGACCCAGAGCACCCAGTAGGGCGCGTTCACGAAGGGCACGCTGTCGAATCTGACCTCAAGCCGGCCGGGGCCGACCACGATCGCCTCGCCCGCGATCTGGCGAACGGGCCCGTTCACGACCCCTTCGCGGCAGGTGTTCAGCACGCCCAGCGTGCCGTCCGGGCGCGGGGTGTAGTCCGCTGTCGTCGCCACGCAGCCTTCCTGGAAGGGCACGGGGAAGCGGGCGATCTCGTACCAGCGCCCGGCATAGCGCGCGACGTCAAGGCTTGCCACGGACGAAATCGGCACGCTGGTATCGCGAAAGCCCTGCACGTTGGCGCAGGCGGCAAGCAGCGCCAGCGCAAGGGCGGACAGGATGGTGGCCGGTCGGAACGGGGACATGGGTCCCTCCCCTTGTCAGTCGATGCAGAGCGTCTGCGCAACGCCGTCCGAATTCAAGACCTCGTGGCAGCCGAAGAACGGCGTCACCGGCGCACAGGTGCGCGAGCGTGCCAGGCACAGCCCCCTGCAATCGCCGTCCGAGGCGCAGAACTGGTTGGCGTCGGGCGTCACCCGGTAACAGACGAAGGCGCCCGACTTGCCGCCCACGCCCCAGCGGCCGCCCTCGGCCTCGCATTCGGACTTGAGGCGGGTGGCGAGGTTCGGGTCGAAGGTTCCCGGCGCGGTCGTCGCCGGATCGTCCGACCGGCAGGACGCCAGAACCAGGGCCAGAAGGCCCAGCACAAGGGCGCGCGTCACGATTCCCATCTACGGTCCTCCACGCCCCCCAGGCGGGTCGTCCGTCTGCGCGCAGCGAACGCGATTCGGCGCGCCACGGCAAGGGCCCCCGGAGACGGCGCGGCGGACGCGGGTCAGAACGGAAGCGGATGCGCCCGATGCGCGGCCTCGATCTCGGCCAGCACCTCGGGCGACAGACCCATGGCCTCGGCCCCAAGCTGCTCGGCAAGCTGCGCGGCCGTGGTCGCCCCCAGGATCGGGATGATCGGGAAGGGCCGGGTCAGGCACCAGGCGATCGCCATCCGCACCGGATCAAGTCCGTGCCGCGCCGCGATGCCAAGATAGGCGTCGACCGCACCGAACACGCGGTCGGTCTTGCGCCCTCCCAGATCGCCATTCGTGGCCATGCGCGAGGCCGCGGGCACCGCCCCGTTCTGGTACTTGCCGGTCAGAAGTCCCGCCGCCAGCGGCGAATAGGCCAGAAGCGTGATGTCCTCGGCCAGGCAGGTCTCGGCCATGTCGGTGTCGTAAAGCCGGCAGAGAAGCGAATACTCGTTCTGCATCGCTGCGATCCGCGGCCCGCCCGTGGCCCCGGCCGCGCGCAGCCATTCCATCGTGCCCCAGGCGGTCTCGTTCGACAGGCCGAAGGCGCGGATCTTGCCCTCGGCGACAAGGTCCTTCAGCGTCTCCATCACCGCGACCATGTTGGCGCGGATCGCCGGAATGTCGCGGCCGCGCGCGTCGAAACCCCACATCTGGCGGAAATGGTACGACCCGCGGTTCGGCCAGTGCAGCTGGTAGAGATCGACGTAGTCGGTCCTGAGCCGCCGCAGCGAGGCGTCAAGCGCCGCGCGCACAGCCGCCGGCGTGACGTCCTGCCCCTGCCGGACGAAGGCCGCGTTGCGGCCGGTGATCTTGGTCGCGATCACCCAGTCGTCCCGCCGTCCGGTCTTCGCGATCCAGGACCCGACGATGGCCTCGGTCACGCCGACGGTCTCGGCGCGGACCGGGTTCACCGGGTACATCTCGGCGGTGTCCATGAAGGTGATGCCATGATCGAGCGCCATGTCGATCTGGCGGTGGGCGTCGTCCTCGCCGGTCTGGTTGCCCCAGGTCATGGTGCCAAGGCAGATCTCGGTCACCTCGATGCCGGTCCGGCCGAGTGTCGTCGTCTTCATGCTGTCCCTCGTGTCCTGCTTGTCCTGCGCGTCGCGGTCGCGGTCGCGGTCTCGGTCGCGGCGGACCCTAGCGGCCGGACACTGGAAGGCAAGGGAAAGACTTGAGAACATAAAGTGAACATTCTATCCTCCAGTCATGCCCCGTCACGCGGCCCCTCACCTTGTCGAACGCTCGGCCCGCCATCCGGCGGTGGCCGCCGCCCCGGCCCAGCGGCTTCTGGGCGCGCTGACCCTCGCCCCCGGCCGGGTGCACGAATTCTGCGGCCCTGCCCGACGCACGTTGGCACTGGCGCTGGCCCGGGCGACGACCGGGCCGGTGGTCTGGATCGCCCCGGCCTGGACGCCCGACCGCCTGAACCCCGAAGGCGTGCTGTCCTTCCTCGATCCCGGGCGGCTGCTTCTGGTCAGCCCGCGCCGGGCCGAGGACCTGCTGTGGTCGATGGAAGAGACGCTGCGCGCAGGCGCCGTGCCGCTTGTCGTGGCCGACCTGCCCGCGCCCCCCGCCCTGACCCCGGTCCGCCGTCTCCAGCTTGCCGCTGAAACCGGCGCGGCCGAGGGGGGGCTGGTGCCGCTGGGGCTGCTTCTGACCCCCGGTCGGGGTGGCGCGGCGGGGGCCGAAAGCCGGTGGGAGATCCGCCCCCGCCATCAGGGCACGACGCGGGCGGCACGGGCCTGGGCGCTTTACCGCCGCCGCGCGCGCACCGCGCCCGAGGCCGACTGGACGCTGTGCTGGGGCGCGGACGGCTTGCAGCTCGCGCCCTAGCGCGCCGTCCGCCTCCGGCGGAGGTATTTGGGGCCAGAAGACCTTCCGAAACGCCCTCGGCTTCTTCTGGCGGAAAATACCTCGGGGGTCCGGGGGCAGCGCCCCCGGCCCTTTCCCCTCCGCGCGCCGCTCACCGAAAGATGAACGACGTCGCCCCGCCGCGGCGCTAGAGTGCACCGATGCGGCTGCTCCTCGTCCTTGCCCTTCTTCTTTCCACGGCGCTTGCCGCCGCCGCGGACCCCGTGCCCTACCGCCTGCAGCCCGAACTTTCGACCGTCGGCTTCGCCTATGTCATGGCCGGGCAGCCGGTGAACGGGCGCATGCCGGTGGAAAGCGCGGAGATCGTGCTCGATTTCGACCGGCCCGCGAACAGCCGTGTCGCCGCGGTGATGCGGGCTGACCAGGCTGACGCGGGACCCGACTACGCGACGCTGGCGATGAAGGGCCCCGAGGTGCTCGACGCCGCGCGGTTTCCCGCCATCAGCTTCCGCTCGACCGGCGTCACCGAGACGCCCACCGGCGCGCTGGTGGACGGCGAGATCACGATCCGCGGCGTCACGCAGCCCATCCAGCTTCAGGCCCAGTTCTTCCGACAGCAGGGAACCGAGGCGGGCGACCGCAACCGGATGTCGATCGTCCTGAAGGGCGCGCTGAGCCGGCAGGCCTTCGGCGCGGCGGGCTTCGGCGGGCTTGTGGGCGACCGCATCGACCTGACCATCCTCGCCCGGATCGAACGCGCCGCGGGCTGACCGCCCGAACGCGGCGCTTGCGCCGGGTCGCGCTTCCGGGGCACACCGGGCGCAGGACCTTCCGGCGACACATGCGACTGCTGCTTTCCTTTTCCGCCCTCTTCCTGTCGGTCGCACTCCTGCAGCTTGGCGTGGGCGGCATCGCGCCGCTCGACGCGTTGTCGGGGGTCGCGCTCGACTTCACCACGACGCAGATCGGCCTTCTGGGCTCGGCCCATTTCGTGGGCTTCTTCCTGGGCTGCTGGTGGGCGCCCCGGCTGATGGGCGATGTCGGCCATTCCCGCGCCTTCGCCGCCTTCGTCACCTTCGGCACGATCGGCACGCTGACGCACATGATCTTCGTCGATCCCTATGCCTGGGCCCTTATGCGGATGCTCACGGGCTTCTGCGTCGCGGGTTGCTACACGATCATCGAAAGCTGGCTTCAGGCCCGCGTCACGAACGAGACGCGCGGCCGCGCCATGGGCACCTACCGTGTCGTCGATATCCTGGCCTCGCTTGGCGCGCAGCTTCTGATCGGGGTGCTCGAACCGGCCGCCTACGTCTCGTACAACGTGCTTGCGATCTTCTGCTGCGCCGCCATGCTGCCGTTCGCGCTGACCCGTGTGCGCGAACCCGAAACGCCCCCGGCCCCCCGCCTGCGCCCGCGCCTGGCCTGGGACCGGTCACCCCTGGCGTCGGCCGGGGTGATCGTCTCGGGCGTCACTACCTCCGCGTTCCGGATGGTCGGGCCGGTCTACGGGATCGAGGTGGGGCTCAGCGCCGACCAGATCGCCCTCTTCCTTGCCGCCTTCGTGGCCGGCGGCGCGCTCAGCCAGTACCCCGCGGGCTGGGCGGCGGACGCCTACGACCGGCGCTGGGTGCTGATCTGGCTGTCGATCCTGGCAACCGCATCCTGCGCGGTGACGGTGCTAGTCAGCGGGGCCGGGACGCTGCCCGTGTTCGCGGCGGCCGCGTTGTTCGGCGCGACGACCTTTCCGATCTACTCGGTCGCGACGGCCCATGCCCATGACTTCGCGGAAAGCCACGAACGGGTCGAGCTTTCGGCCGCGCTCATGTTCCTCTACGCGGTTGGCGCCATCGCCTCGCCGCTGGTGGTGTCGGGCCTCATCGCCACGTTCGGGCCCGGGGCGATGTTCGCCTTCGTCTCGGCCGCGCATCTCCTGCTGATCGTCTTCGGGCTTCTGCGCATGCGCCAGCGTCCGGCCGCGACGCGCACGCGCTATGTCTATTCGCCGCGGACCTCGTTCGTGATCGGCCGGCTGCTGGGCCGCCAGCGGGAAGAGCCCGCCCGCGGCGCCCCGCCGCCGGACGACGAACCGCCCGCGGCGCCGGGGGGTGGCAGGGGTCAAGGTCGGGGGTGACGGGCGGGGGTGACGGGCCGCGCGGCTTGGGCTAAGGAACCGCCCTGTCAGCATCAGGCAAGGGCCCCATGGCACGCATCCTCATCACCTCGGCGATCCCCTACATCAACGGGATCAAGCATCTGGGCAATCTTGTCGGCAGCCAGCTGCCCGCCGACCTTTATGCCCGCTACATGCGCGGCCGCGGCCACGAGGTGCTGTTTCTCTGCGCCACAGACGAGCACGGCACCCCGGCCGAGCTTGCCGCCGCGAAGGCCGGACTGCCGGTGGCGGAGTACTGCGCGCGGATGCACGAGGTCCAGAAAGAGCTGTCCGAGGGCTTTCGGCTGAGCTTCGACAAGTTCGGACGCTCGTCAAGCCCGCAGAACCACCGCCTGACCCAGCATTTCGCCGGCCGGCTCGCCGACAACGGACTGATCGGGGAAGTGATCGAAAAGCAGGTCTATTCGGTGGCCGACGGCCGCTTCCTGCCCGACCGCTACATCGAGGGCACCTGCCCCAACTGCGGCTATGACAAGGCGCGCGGCGACCAGTGCGAGAACTGCACCAAGCAGCTTGACCCCACCGACCTGATCAACCCGCGCTCGGCCATCTCGGGATCGACCGACCTCGAGGTTCGTGAGACGAAGCACCTCTACCTGCGCCAGTCGGCGCTGCGCAGGGACCTGTCGGACTGGATCGACAGCAAGACCGACTGGCCGATCCTGACCACCTCGATCGCCCGCAAGTGGCTGGACGACGGCGCCGGGCTTCAGGACCGCGGGATCACGCGCGATCTCGACTGGGGCATCCCGGTCAGGCGCGGCGACGCGGACTGGCCGGGGATGGAGGGGAAGGTCTTCTACGTCTGGTTCGACGCGCCGATCGAATACATCGCCTGCGCGAAGGAATGGTCCGATGAACAGGGCCGCCCCGACGCCGACTGGGAGCGCTGGTGGCGCACCGACAAGGGCGCGGACGACGTGCGTTACGTCCAGTTCATGGGCAAGGACAACGTGCCCTTCCACACCCTGAGCTTTCCCGCCACGATCATCGGATCTAGCGAGCCGTGGAAGCTTGTCGATTACATCAAGTCGTTCAACTACCTCAATTACGACGGCGGCCAGTTCTCGACCAGCCAGGGCCGCGGCGTCTTCATGGACCAGGCCCTGTCGATCCTGCCCGCCGACTATTGGCGCTGGTGGCTTCTGAGCCATGCCCCCGAAAGCTCGGACAGCGAATTCACCTGGGAAAACTTCCAGGCCAGCGTGAACAAGGACCTTGCCGACGTCCTGGGCAACTTCGTCAGCCGGGTGACCAAGTTCTGCCGCTCGAAGTTCGGCGAAGAGGTGCCGGCGGGCGGCGCGTGGGGCGACGAGGAGGCCGCCCTGATCGACCGGCTGAAGACCGAGCTTGCGGCCTACGAAGGCCACATGGAGGCGATCGAGGTGCGCAAGGCGGCCGCATCGCTGCGGGCGCTTTGGGTGCTGGGCAACGAATACCTGCAATCCGCCGCGCCCTGGACGGCGGTCAAGACCGACCCGGATCGGGCGGCGGCGATCACGCGGCTCGCGCTCAATCTCATCCGCTTCTACGCGGTGATCTCGCGCCCGTTCATCCCCGACGCGTCCGACGCGATGCTGGCGGCGATGCAGACCGACGATGCGGACTGGCCCGAGGATGTGGACACGGCGCTGACCGCGCTGCCCCCGGGCCACGCCTTCACCGTGCCCGAGGTGCTGTTTCGCAAGATCACCGACGAGGAACGCGCCGACTGGCAGTCGCGCTTCGCGGGCGTGCGGACCTGACCCCGGCTTGGGACTTGGGCTTTTTGTCCGCCGGTGCTATGCCTGACCGGTCAAACGTGAAGGGAACACCGGCATGAGGCGCAGCCTGGCAATCATTGCCCTTGCCCTTGCGATGCCGTCGCAAACGGTCGCGCAGGCAGGGTCTGAGGACGCACTCGAGCGCGCACGCGCGGTCGACGCCTGCGCGGGGCGCCCGGTGCTGTCGGCAGAATATGCCGAGGGCGGGCGTCTCAACGTGACCTGCGGCGAAGGCGACGGCGGCGGCGGTGGCCTGTCCGCGGGGGGCGGAGGCGCGATCCTTGGCGTGCTGCTTCTTCTTGGCCTCGCGGCCGGGGGCGGCGGCGGGTCGTCGGACGCAACCAACTGAGACGGCCTGGCACGGCGCGCACCGTGCCCGCGTCACGTCACGGCCAGGCGCAGCGCCCATCCACGATCGGAACGCGGATCGCGCCCGGCGTTCCGGGCTCTCCGCGCCAGCAGTAGCCAACGGGCTGCGGCGGCGGAGGCGGCGCCGGTGCGGGCGCGGGTGCGGGCGCGGCGCGCACCGCGACCGGGGCGCGGACCGGCTCGGGCGCAGGCGCGGGTTCCCCCTTGAGCCAGACCTCGACGGTTCCCTCGGGCGGCTGCGGCCGGAACCCGGTGAAATCGCGCGCGGGCCCGCCCACCGCATCGGCGATCAGCGCAGCGGCGGCGGCATCCTCGGGGTGGTAGAAGCGCACTTGCGTCTGGCGGATCGTGACCCCGACCTGGGCCGGGTCGCGGCTGAGGTATCCGGTCGCCCCGATCCGTTCCAGCACCGCATCTGCCCCACCCGGCGCCGCGTCGCGCGGGACCAGGATGTGCACAAGCACTGCATCTGCCCGCGGCGGCGGAACGGCAGCCGGCGCGGCCGCGGGCGTGTCGGCGGGCCCGTCCGGCGCGGCTGAAGAGGCCACCGCCTCGGGCTGTGTCTCCTCTGGCCGGGCCTCATCTACTAGCGCCGGGGCGGCGGTCGGCAGGGGCGCAGGGGCGTCGACCGACAGCGCGGGGGCGGCCTCGGCGATGGGCGCCGCGACGGGGGAGAGGGCCAACGGCCGGGGCGCGGGAAGGGCCAGGGTGAGCGGTGCAAGTTCGGGCGCTGCGTCGCCCTCGGGCAGCCCCGCGAAGGCGGCAGGAACCAGCGCCGCGACGACACCGCCGGCCGGATCGGGCAGCCGGGCCGGGATCGCCTCGGCCAACGGCGGGACAAGCGCGGCAGACCCCGTGGGCGTGGCTTGCGGCGCGGCGGCTGAAGGGCGGGCAAGGCCCACGACCTCTGCTCCGTCCGGCACCTGGGGTCCCGGCCGCGCCGACGGCGCACTGACCTGCGCGCGCACCCCCAGCCCCGCGAGGACCGGATCATCGGGCGGCAGAAGCGGTGGCGGCGCGAAACTGCGCGGGGCGCGCGCATCGACCAGGCCGGCCAGCGCTCCGGCGACCGAGGGCTCGGCTGCGGGAGGTGCGCCCAGAGCAATCGCATTCAGCGCCGCAAGGTCGATCGCGCGCGGCGGATCAAGCACGACCTCGGGTTGCGGGGTCGCCTCGTCCTGAAGAGAGGCCGCTTCGGTGGGCTGAGCGGCAGGCGAAGCGGGGGGCGCACTGACCGGCGGCGCGGGCGGCGGGGTCATCACCGGCTCGGCCGCCTCGGCCAAGGGCGCGGGCGCGGGCGTTGCGGCGGTAGGTGCCGTCACCGGGGCATCGGCGCCGCCCGACGGCTGGGCGGCATCAGGTCCCAGACCCGCCTCACCGCCCATGAAAAGCACCCCAAGCGCCACGAGACCGCCGATGGCAAAGCCTCCGACAAGCGCAAGAGGGCCGACCCGCCGCCGGCGGGCAAGCGTTTGGGTCTCGGGATCGGGCGCGCGCTCCACCGGGAACTCCAGCGGTAGCGGCGGCTGCGTCTGCGGCGTTCCCGAGGCCGCCGCGACCGCCGACTCGAAGCTTGACGCGGGCCGGTCGGGGGCATCGGGGGCATCGGAGTCGGGCAGCGCCTCGGGCGACCTGGGCACAAGACGCAGGACACGGCTCGCGGGCTGGGCGGGTGGCGCCGGCGGTTGCCCCTGGACCTGCGTGGGAACCTGCACCGGGTCCTGCACGCTCGGCTGCGGAGCGGCATCCGAGGGAACATCGGCAGCGGGGCCCAGCGGCCCCGCGCCCTCGTCCTCCCAGGGACGGCGCGAGATCAGGGTCTGCCCCGGAGCCTCGCCGCGCGCCCGCTTTTCGGACAGCACCTGCGCCCGCCGCGCCCGTGCCGCCTCGAGCCGCTTGTCCCAGCGCGCCTGGCGCAGCGGGTCGTCGTCCGCCCGCCGGTCGGACGGGCGCTGCCGGATCACGCGCGAGATCTTGTCGTCGGACATAACCAAAGCTCCGGGCGTCCGTGCCCCCGGGAACGTTCAGCGCCTGCCGCCGCCGGTCCCCACGACGTCTGCCCATCATGCGTCAAAGCCGTGGCCGATGACAATCGGCCAGCGTCGCCGACGGCCCCTCGCCTGCGACAATCTTCCACCCACGCGCCGGGAAGAATTACCTTGGGTTGTAGGTGTTAAACTCACTATACTTCCGATTGTATTTCGGCAGCGGATCATGGTCGTGCCCGACAAACTCATCGACTACTGGGCCTCGACCCCGGGCGCCGGCGGGGCGTTCCCTGCGTTCCTCGCCTCGGCGCCAGTCTTCATGGAAGTGCTGGCACCGGACGGGACCATCCTTGCCGTCAGCTATTTCTGGGCCGCGTTCCTGGGCCATACACCCGACGAGATGCTGGGACGACCCGGCACGGCCTTCCTTGGCGAAGGCCAAACCACCTGGACGCCCCGGTTCGACGCAAGCGGGCATTGCCACGACGTCCCGCTCGACGCCCGCCGCAAGGACGGCACCATTGTCCCGATGCTGTTCTCGGCCACGAAGATATCGGACGCCGAAGGCCGGCACCTGCACAGCGTCGCGATCCTGTTCGACAATTCGCGCGCCAAGGCCGTGGAACGCGAACTCGTGCGCACGGCGCGGGCCGCCGAAGAGGCAAGCCGCGCCAAGTCGCGCTTCCTTGCCGCGATGAGCCACGAGATCCGAACGCCCATGAACGCGATCATGGGGTTCGCGCAACTTCTGCGGCTGTCCTCGCTTGACGCCAAGCGCACCTCGCATGTCGACGCGATCCTGAAGGCGGGCGGCGTGCTGATGAACCTGCTGACCGATCTTCTGGACCTCAGCCATCTCGAGGAGGGGCGGATGCGCATCGACGCCCGTCCCATCGACCTTTTCGTGCTGATCGACCAGATCGCCGACTGGTGGCATTCAAGCGCGCAGAACAAGGGACTGAAGCTGTCGGTCACGGTCGACCGCGCCCTGCCCCGCTTCGTGCGGGCCGACCCGACCCGGTTGCAGCAGGTGCTCAACAACTTCCTTGGCAACGCCGTGAAGTTCACCGAGACCGGCCATGTCGCGCTGAAGGTCGACCAGGTCGCGCGCGACGGCGATGCGACGCGCCTTCGCTTCGAGGTCGAGGACACCGGCCCTGGCATGACGCCCGACCAGATCGACCGCCTGTTCAAGCCCTTCGTGCAGATCGAGACCGACTTCGGCAAGGATCGCGGAGGCTGGGGGCTTGGCCTGTCGATCTGCGCCAATATCGCGCGCCGCCTCGACGCCGAGATCGGCGTGACCAGCACCCCCGGCGAAGGATCGGTGTTCTTCTTCGAGGTGACCTTGCCCCTGGCGCCGACGGCCGCCCCGGACCGGGCCGAACCCGTGCCCCCGCAGAAACGCGCCACGCGTCCCCTGTCGGTGCTTCTGGCCGAGGACGATATCCTGAACCAGGCGATGATGCGCGACTTCCTCGAGGGGCTTGGGCACAAGGTCACGATCGCCTCGAACGGGTTCCAGGCGGTCGAGGCGGCCATGCGCACGCCCTACGACCTGATCCTGATGGATGTCATGATGCCGGGCATGGACGGCGTCAGTGCCGCCGAACAGATCCGCGCGGGCGAGGCGCCGATGTGCGACGTTCCGATCATCGCCTGCAGCGCCCATGTCGGCGACGAGGCGCAAGAGAAATACGCCCGCGTCGGCATGCACGACTTCCTGCCCAAGCCGATCGACCGGCACCGGCTCGAGGCGGCTCTCGACCGCGTCGCGCGCGCCGCCGGATAGGTCCGGCGCGACCCGGCTGCAGACGCGGCCCCTTGGTGCGGGCGGTGGGACTTGAACCCACACGGGGTTGCCCCCTCCGGATTTTAAGTCCGGTATGTCTACCGATTCCATCACGCCCGCACGGCGCGGGGTTGGCGCGCGCCCCGACCGGGCGCTGTGCGAACCGCTTCGGCGTGGGTAAGTCAGCGGGACGGGGCGTGGCAAGCCCCGTGGCCTCCGGTGCCGCTAGAGTTCTTCACCGGGCGGCTCGTCCAGAAGTGCACGTTCGCTGAGCCAGGGGTTGAGCTCAAGCGCCTCTCGCAGAACCTCCTGCCCGGCCCGAAGTTCGCCTAGGCCGAAAAGCGTCATCGCCTTCCCGGACATCGCCGCCACGTGGCGCGGCGCCCGCTCGAGCGCCAGGTCGAGGTCGGCCAGCGCCAGCCGGTAGTTTCCTTGCAGGAAGTTGGCGAAGGCGCGCTGGTTGTAGCCTTCGGCATAGTCCGGGCAATAGGCGACAAGATCGTCCAGCGCCGCGACCGCCCCGGGGTAGTCGGCCCTGCGGATGCGCGCCATGCCCTGGTCGAGCATTTCTTGCGCGCGGGCGTCGGGGGCCTGTGTCCAGAGCGCCCACATGCGCTCGGCGACGGGCCGCGCGAACCGTTCGGTGGGCGCCGCGCGCGCCTCGTCGATCAGGCTGTCGAGATCGGCGGCGATATCCGGCGCGGGGGGGCACGCCTCGGCCAGCGCCGGGGCGGCGGCAAGAAGGGCAAGAGCCGTCAGGACCGCTTTCATGCCCGAAAGGGTGGCACGGCGCGCGCGGCTGTCAAGTCCGCGCGATCAGAGGCGACAAGAAGGGACTCAGGGGCTAAGTCTGGACGAAGCGCCGGGCAAGGCCCTGCCCCGCGTGCCCCGCCTTCAGACCACGGACCAGCGATGTTCCCGATCCGCGACCACAACCCCTCGCAGCGCCGGCCCCTGGTGACCTACGCGCTGATCGGGCTCAACGTTCTGGTGTTCCTGTCCTATGTCTCGCTCTTCGGCGATGCCCGGGCGCTGAACGAATTCTTCTATACCTGGGGGCTTGTCCCGGCCTGGGTCGGCGAGGTGCCGGGGACCATGCTGACCTCGATGTTCCTGCACGGAGGGTTCATGCACCTGGCCGGCAACATGCTGTTCCTGTGGGTCTTCGGCGACAACATGGAAGACCGCATGGGGCACGTTGGCTTTCTTGCCTTCTACCTGGCCGGCGGGCTTGGCGCGGCGGCCATCCAGATCCTTGCGGACCCCGCTTCGACGATTCCGATGGTCGGGGCCTCGGGCGCGATCGCGGCGGTTCTGGGTGGCTATCTGCTCTTGTTTCCAAAGGCGAGGGTGGATGTGCTGTTCTTTTTCGTCGTGATCATCCGGGTGGTGCCGATCCCGGCGGCCTTCGTGCTGGGCGCGTGGTTCGGGATCCAGATCCTGGGCGGCCTCGGGGCGCCAAGCGACGAGGGCGGCGTGGCCTACTGGGCGCACACCGGGGGCTTCGCGGCCGGGCTTCTGCTGACGCTCCCGGTCTGGCTGCGCCTTGGCGGCCCGGCCTTCTGGCGGCGGACGCAGGGACATCCCGCCCACCCCGAGGCACACTACCGCTGGCAGCGCACCGGCGTGCCACGGGTGCCCCGGCGATGACTGACCGCCCTGCCCCGAAGCCGCACCCCGTCCGCGTCACCTGCCACTGCGGCGGGGTGGTGATCGAGGCGCGGCTGTCGGCGGGGCTGTCCACGGCGCGGCGCTGCGACTGTTCGTACTGCCGGCGGCGCGGGACGGTCGTCGTCTCGGCCCCGCTCGACGGACTGCGCGTGGTGCGGGGCTCCGAACGCCTGACGCTTTACCAGTGGGGAACGATGACGGCCGAGCATTACTTCTGCGCGGTCTGCGGCACCCATACCCACCACCGCCGAAGGTCGAACCCGAACGAATACGGCGTGAACCTGGGCGCGATCGAGGGCGTGAACCCGCGCGACCTTGGGCCGATCCCCTGGGCCGACGGGGTCAACCACCCTTCCGACAGGACGCCCGGCTGACACCGCGCGCCCCCGGCGGATCACGCGTTGCGGATCACCTTGGCGAAGGCGTCGAAGACCTGCGCGTTCGCGGCGACGATCTCGCCATCCCCAAGCATCGAGGCCCCGGCCCGGATCGGCTCGGCCAGTCCGCCGGCCTCGCGCACGATCAAAAGCCCAGCGGCCAGGTCCCAGGCGTGCACGCCGCGCTCCCAGTAGCCGTCAAGGCGGCCGGCGGCGACATAGGCCAAGTCAAGCGCCGCCGCCCCCCAGCGCCGCACCCCTGCCGTCGCCGGCAGAAGCCGCGCGAGGTCCTGAAGCGTCGCCGGAAGGTCGGTCCGGCCGCCGAAGGGCAGGCCCGTGGCGAAGATCGACTCGATCAGGTGGCGGCGGTCCGAGACGCGCAGCCGGCTTTCGTTCAGCCAGGCGCCCGCGCCCTTCTCGGCCACGAACATCTCGTCCTTGGCCGGATCGAAGACCACCGCGGACACGATCTCGCCCTTGTGTTCCAGGGCGATCGACACGCCCCAATGGGGCAGGCCGTGCAGGAAGTTCGTGGTCCCGTCGAGCGGATCGACGATCCAGCGCCGGGTGGGATCGGTGCCGGGGATTTCGCCCTCTTCCTCGGCCAGCCAGCCATAGTTCGGGCGCGCGCCCAGAAGCTCGTCCTTCAGGGTCTTCTCGGCGGCGATGTCGGCGCGGCTGACGAAGTCGCCCGCGCCTTTCGAGGACACCTGCAGGTTCTCGACCTCGCGGAAGTCCTTGACAAGGCCACGGCCCGCCTTGCGCGCGGCCTTGATCATGATGTTGAGGTTCGCGCTGCCCTGCATGGGTCGTCTCCGCCGAAGATCAGGGCGCGCGTATACGCGGACTGACCGCCGAAGCCAAGGGCCGGCGCGCCGGAGGCGGGCCCGAGAGGGTGGCGGCGGGGCGGCAGAGGGGCGTTGGGGGGCGGGCTGCCAGGACGGCGGCGTTTCGCTTCTGCCTAATCTACGGGCTTTGACCTTTGTCGGGGCAGTGCTACCTTCGGATGCGTGCAACAGGAGAGAGACCTATGAAGATCAAATTGCTTCTGGCCGCTCTGGCCATAAGTGCCGCACCCAGCCTTGCGATCGCCCAGTGCAGTGCCGGGAAGGCCCACGAAACCACCGCGATGTCCTGTGTCGAAGGCTTGACCTGGGACGCGGCGACGCAGGCCTGCGTGCCTGTGACCAGCAGCTGAGACCTGCCCGCCACCATCGGATCGGGCGGCGTCCTGCCGCCCTTTTCTTTTGGCCGCGCCTTTCATCCCTGATGCCCCATCCCGGAGCCCTTCGATGCGTTCTGCCCTGATCGCCCTTGCCCTCGCCCTGCCCTCGGCCGCCCTTGCCGTGGGAACCGAAGACGGCACCAGCCCACCGACGCCGACCGAAACGACGCAACGCTGCGCCGAAGGTCAGATCTGGGACGCCGACGCGCAAAGCTGCGTGGCGCCGAAGGACGCGCGTCTGGACGACGACACCCGCTACGACGCGGTGCGCGAGCTTGCCTATGCGGGCCGCTACGACGAAGCGCTCGCGGTGCTGGCCGCGATGACCGACCAGACCGAAGGGCGCGTGCTGACCTACCTGGGCTTCGTCCATCGCCGCCTGGGCGAGGTCGACACCGGCATGGCCTACTACCGGCAGGCGCTGGCGGCGGACCCCGACAACCTTCTGGCGCGGTCCTACATGGGGCAGGCGCTGGTCGAAGCGGGCGACACCCCGGCCGCCCACGTCCAGCTGGCCGAGATCCAGGCCCGCGGCGGCAGCGGAAGCTGGGCCGAGATCGCGCTGGCGCGGGCGATTTCCGAAGGGCGCACCTTCGGCTACTGAACCGGCGTTGGGGCTTCGTTAAGCCTGATCTGCCACAGGTCAGGCAGCAGGAAGGACGCCCAAGCCGATGTCAGCGATGCCGCCCAACGATCTGATTCTGTCCGGCGCAGGTTCCGCCCCTGCCCTGTCGCAGCCGTTGGCTCAGACGCTGTCGCAGGGGATGCCGCAGACAACGCCCCTGTCGCGCCGGCGCAAGGCGGCGATCGTGGTGCGGTTCCTGCTGTCCCAGGGTCACAAGCTGCCGCTGGGCGGCTTGCCGCAGGACCTCCAGATCGCGCTGACGCACGAGCTTGCCGGGATGCGGGCGATCGACCGCGCCACGCTTGACGCGGTGATCGCCGAATTCGTGGACGAGGTCGATCATCTGGGCCTGGCCTTCCCCTCGGGCATCGACCACGCGCTCGACATCCTCGACGGCTCCATCAGCGAGGCGGCGGCGGCCCGGGTCCGGCACGAGGCCGGCCTCGACACCCGCCGCGACCCGTGGGAGCGGATCACCGATCTTGACCCCGCCGCCCTTCTGCCCGTGCTGGACTCCGAAAGCGTCGAGGTGGCGGCGGTGGTGCTGTCGAAGCTCAAGGTCTCGAAGGCGGCCGAGCTTCTGGGGATGCTGCCGGGCGAACGGGCGCGCCGCATCACCTACGCGGTGTCGCGCACCGGCGCGGTCGGTCCGGCCACGGTCCGGCGGATCGGTGAGGCACTTCTTGCCCAGCTCGATGCCGAACGCGCCAGCGCCTTCGCCGAGGGGCCGGTCGACCGAGTCGGCGC
This sequence comes from Saliniferula longa, assembly GCF_050789285.1. Taxonomy (NCBI): domain Bacteria; kingdom Pseudomonadati; phylum Pseudomonadota; class Alphaproteobacteria; order Rhodobacterales; family Roseobacteraceae; genus Saliniferula; species Saliniferula longa. Next base: position 416,934 of record NZ_JBOUVX010000003.1, read on the forward strand.
GATCCTGAACTTCGCCCCCGCGACCACGCGCGAAGAGGTGCTGAGCGGCCTCGACGAGACCGACGGCGTCTTCGCCGAAAAGGTGCGCCGGGCGATCTTCACCTTCGCCAACATCCCCGCCCGGATCGACGCGCGCGACGTGCCCCGGATCCTGCGCGACATCGACCAGACGGCACTGGCCCGCGCCATCGCCGCCTCGGTCGAGGCCGACTCGGCGACGGCCGAATTCCTGCTGGGCCACATGTCCCAGCGGATGGCCGACGCCCTGCGCGAGGCGGCCGCCGAGACACCGCCGATGACGCCGGCCGAGGCCGATGCCGCGAAGGTCGAGGTCGTGCGGGTGATCCGCGCGCTGGAAGCCGCGGGCGAGGTGTTCCTGCTGGCCGAGGACGGCTGAGCGCACGCCTGGGGCCACGCCTGAGCGCCCTGCGCGCGGGCGCGCCGCTTGTGGGAGGGGGCCGAAGCCACTAAGTGCTCGGGTCACGTCAACCTTGCCCGAGGGCGCGCCCCCCGTATGGCCGACACCAGGCCCACCCTTGCCGACCGTATGACCGACGCCGCCGCGCGCGGGCTGATCGGGCTTGGCCGGCTGCTGCCCTACCGACGCCGGGTTCCGGTGATGGGTTGGATCACCAGCCGGCTTCTTGCACCGCTCACCGGCTGGAACCGGCGCGTGCGCAAGAACCTGGCCCTGATCCTGCCCGACCTGGCGCCGGCCGACGTGCGCCGCATCTGCCGCGAGGCCACCGGAAACGGCGGCCGTCTGATCATCGAAACCTATTCCGGCGCCGAGATGGCCGCCAATGTCGGCGCGGTGCCGATGGTCGGGCCGGGGGCACCGGCGCTGCTTGACGCCTGCGCGTCGGACCGGGCGGTGCTGATCGTGAGCGGTCATTTCGGCAACTACGAGGCGATCGCGGTCGCGCTGAAGCAGGCCGGGCACGAGATGGCGGTGCTTTACCGGCCGATGAAGAACCGGCTGTTCAACGCGCATTATGTCAAGGCGCTCGAGGATTACGCCGCGCCACCGATCCCGACCGACCGCCGCGGCATCACCCAGGTCGTGCGCATCCTGCGCGACGGCGGGACGATCGGCATCCTGATCGACCTGCGCAACAGTTCGGGCGCGCCGCTGCAGTTCATGGGACACACCGCACTGACCTCGACCGCGGCGGCGGAATGGGCTGTGAAGTACAACGCCCTGCTTGTGCCGGCCTATGGCATCCGGCAGCCCGACGGGATCGGATTCGAGGTCTTCGTCGACACCCCCGTCCCGCATTCCGACGATCCCGCCGCGATGACCCAGGCGCTGAACGACAGCCTGGAACGGCAGGTCCGCGCAAGGCCCGGACAGTGGTTCTGGATGCATCGCCGCTGGAGCACGCCCTAGCGGCGGACGCCTGGGGGGGGCCCCTAGCGAACCCGGCTTGCCGCGAGGATCGCGCCGGGTCCTGCCTCCTGCACGATGACCGCCGCAGGGTCTTTGCCGCCAAGGGTCACCGTGGCCGAAAAGACACCGGAGCCGTCCCAGGTGCCGACCCGGGACCAGGACGCCACGATATTGTGGTAATCGAGCGTGCGGCCCGCATTCTCGCCCCGCGAGATATCGACGGTGCGGCGCGGAATGTAGGTGACCAGATCGACGACCAGCGGCGCCCGCCGCACGGCGTTCGACGCCTCGATCCGGATCAGCCCACCCTCGCGCGTCACAGACAACGTCACGCCGGGGGCCCGCCCCTCATGCGTCTGGATCAGGTCGGCCAGCTTCATCGGCTTGACCCCGACCAGAACGTCACGGCCGCCGACGATCATCTGCGGCGTATAGACCGACGGCTTGTCGTGCGCGCGGGCATAGGTCTTCTGGCGCTCGGTGAAGGCGGGACTGGCGAATTCGTCGGCCCAGCCGATGTAATCCCAATAGTCCACATGCAATGCCAGCGCGAGCACGTCGTCCCGTTGCGCCAGTTCGGCAAAGATGTCGTCGGCGGGCGGGCAGGACGAACATCCTTGCGAGGTGAACAGCTCGACCACCACAAGGTTGTCGTCGGCCGCCGCGGGCATGCTCAGCGCCAGCCAGCACGCAAGGATCGCTTTCGCCAGGTTCCGCATGGGCAGATGAGACTCCGTCTTCGACCGTCTCGTGTTAGTTGACCCGCCTGGGCGTTGCCAATCAAGGTTTCGAGAGACGACGTTACAGTGGCCGGGCAGTGACGGCTCCCCCTTGCGGGCATTTTGTGCACCATGGTATACAAAATTGCCGCACCCCCTCGCCACCCCCTTGCCTGACAGGGCGCGACCGGTCTAGGTGCGGTCAAGCCAGTCCGTCAGCCAGAGGGAAGCACATGCCCATCATCGTCGGTAATGACACAAGCGGAACCCGCGCGACCCTTGCCGTCGCCGGCAAGCGCATCAACTACTACTCGATCCCCAAGGCCGAGGCGGCGGGGCTGGGCGATTTCTCGCGGTTGCCTGCGGCGCTCAAGGTCGTGCTCGAGAACATGCTGCGATTCGAGGATGGCAAGACCGTCACCGTCGATGACATCCGCGCCTTCGCCGACTGGGCCAGCCTGGGCGGCAAGAACCCGCGCGAGATCGCCTATCGCCCCGCGCGCGTGCTGATGCAGGATTTCACCGGCGTGCCTGCGGTGGTCGACCTGGCCGCGATGCGCGACGGGATCGTCGCGCTGGGCGGCGACGCGCGCAAGATCAACCCGCTGAACCCCGTCGATCTTGTCATCGACCACTCGGTGATGATCGACGAGTTCGGCAACCCGCGCGCGTTCCAGATGAACGTCGACCGCGAGTACGAGCGCAACATGGAGCGCTACACCTTCCTGAAGTGGGGACAGTCGGCCTTCGACAACTTCCGCGTCGTGCCGCCGGGAACCGGCATCTGCCACCAGGTGAACCTCGAATACCTCGCGCAGGCGGTCTGGACCGACACCGACCAGACCGGCGCGACGGTCGCCTACCCCGACACGCTTGTGGGCACCGACAGCCACACCACGATGGTCAACGGCCTTGCCGTTCTGGGCTGGGGCGTCGGCGGGATCGAGGCCGAGGCCGCGATGCTGGGGCAGCCGATCTCGATGCTGATCCCCGAGGTCGTGGGCTTCAAGCTGACCGGCCGCATGGTCGAAGGCACCACGGCCACCGACCTTGTGCTGAAGGTCGTGCAGATGCTGCGCAAGAAGGGCGTGGTGGGCAAGTTCGTCGAATTCTACGGCGAAGGCCTTGACCGCCTGCCCCTTGCCGACCGGGCGACGATCGCAAACATGGCGCCCGAATACGGCGCGACCTGCGGCTTCTTCCCGGTCGACGAGGAAACGCTGCGCTACCTGCGCCAAACCGGGCGCGACGAGGACCGCATCGCCCTGGTCGAGGCCTATGCCAAGGAAAACGGCTTCTGGCGCGGGGCGGACTACGACCCGATCTACACCGACACGCTGCACCTCGACATGGGCGAGATCGTGCCCGCGATCTCGGGGCCGAAGCGTCCGCAGGACTACACGCCGCTGACCAGATCGGCCGAGGGCTTCTACAAGGTCGTGAGCGAATACCGCGGCCTCGACATCAGCGCGCCGGCCAGCGACATGGCGGCCGAGGGCGACCTGCTGACCGCTCCGAACGACATCCGCAAGACCGCCAAGGTCGCGGGCGAAAGCTATACGCTGCGCGACGGGTCGGTGGTGATCGCCTCGATCACGTCCTGCACCAACACGTCGAACCCCTACGTGATGATCGGCGCCGGTCTTGTCGCGCGCAAGGCGCGCGCGCTTGGCCTGACCCGCAAGCCCTGGGTCAAGACCTCGCTCGCGCCGGGCAGCCAGGTGGTCAGCGAATACCTCGAGGCGGCGGGACTTCAGGAAGACCTCGACGCCATCGGCTTCAACCTTGTCGGCTATGGCTGCACCACCTGCATCGGCAACTCGGGCCCGCTGCAGCCCGAGATCTCGAAGGCGATCAACGAGAACGACCTGATCGCGGTGTCCGTGCTGTCGGGCAACCGCAACTTCGAAGGCCGGATCAGCCCCGACGTGCGCGCGAACTACCTTGCCTCGCCGCCGCTGGTGGTGGCCTATGCCATCGCGGGCGACATGAACATCGACCTGACGACCGAACCGCTGGGCGAGACGCCCGACGGCAAGCCGGTGTTCCTCAAGGACATCTGGCCCTCGAACAAGGAGATCGCCGACCTCGTCCATGCCACGGTCACGCGCGAGGCGTTCCGGAAGAAATACGCCGACGTCTTCAAGGGCGACGAGAAGTGGCAGGGGGTCGAGACGACCGACAGCCTGACCTACGACTGGCCGCCGACGTCGACCTACATCCAGAACCCGCCCTACTTCCAGGGCATGGGGCATGAGCCCGGCAAGATCGCCAACATCGACGGCGCCAGGATCCTTGCGATCCTGGGCGACATGGTCACCACCGACCACATCAGCCCGGCCGGGTCCTTCAAGGACACGACACCCGCCGGCCGCTACCTGACCGAGCGTCAGGTCGTCCCGCGCGAGTTCAACTCCTACGGGTCGCGCCGCGGCAACCACGAGGTGATGATGCGTGGCACCTTCGCCAACATCCGCATCCGGAACGAGATGCTCGACGGCGTCGAGGGTGGCTATACCCTTGGCCCCGACGGCGCGCAGACCTCGATCTTCGATGCGGCGATGGCCTGGGCGGAACACGGCACGCCGCTGATCGTGGTGGCCGGCGTCGAATACGGCGCGGGCTCGTCACGCGACTGGGCCGCGAAGGGCACGGCCCTTCTGGGCGTGAAGGCGGTCATCGCCGAAAGCTTCGAGCGCATCCACCGTTCGAACCTGGTCGGCATGGGCGTCATTCCCTTCGAGTTCACCGGCGGCGACACCCGCAAGTCCCTGGGCCTCAAGGGCGACGAGAGCATCGCGATCGCCGGCCTCGACACGATCCAGCCGCTGCAGGAGGTGCCCTGCACCATCACCTACGGCGACGGCACGGTTAAGACGATCACGCTGAAGTGCCGGATCGATACCGCGGTCGAGATCGAATACATCGAGAACGGTGGCGTGCTGCACTACGTGCTGCGCAATCTCGCCAAGGCGGGCTGACCGCGACCGGAAAAGCAAGTATGGAGAACCGGCGCCGACGCGCCGGTTTTTCTTTTGGATCAGTGCGTTGCAGCGGAAGGCCGAGGCGCGGTCAGAAGCCTGCCACCTTCCGAAGCATGTTGAGTGCGACAAGGACCAGGAACACCGCGAAGACCCGTTTCAGTGGCCGCGCGTCCATCCGGTGGGCAAGCCCGACACCCATGGGGGTGGTGATCAGCGTCATCGCGATCACCACCACGAAGGCCACAAGGTTGACGGCACCCACCGTATACGGCGGGCGTGCCTCGGGCGCGATCGGGACGAAGAGAAACCCCACGACCGACGGCAGCGCGATGGTCACGCCGAAGCCCGCCGCGGTGGCGACGGCGCGGTGGATCGGCACGCCGAAAAGCGTCATCAGCGGCACCCCGAAGGACCCGCCGCCGATCCCCATCAGCACCGACAAAAGCCCCACGGCCGGCGACAGGATCGCCCGGCCGATACCCGTGGGCATCGCGTCGCCCAACCGCCAGCGGTCGCGCCCGAAGCCAAGGTAAAGGCCCACGACTAACGCCAGCACGCCGAAGATGCCCTGCAGCACCGTCGATCGCAGCGCGGCCACCACAAGCACGCCCAGCACCGCGCCCAGCGCGATCCCCGGCGCCCATCCCCGCAGGATGGCCCAGTCGACCGCGCCCTTGCGGTTGTGGCTGGCCAGCGACCGCAGCGAGGTGACGATGATCGTCGCCAGGGACGTGGCCAGGCACATCCGCATCAGCTCGTCGCTGCCATAGCCGAGCGCGGTGAAGACGTAGAAGAAGGCCGGCACCAGGATGATCCCGCCGCCCACGCCCAGAAGCCCCGCGATGACCCCGGCGAAGGCGCCCACGGCCATGAGGAAGGCCAGCATGGGCAGGAGGTGGGCAAGATCGGGCATGGGAGGGATCCTTCAGACGTTGCCCGGGCGGCATACCCGGCCCGGCGGTCAGGCTCCAGTGGGGATGGGCCGGTCGCCTTGGGCCGCGCGCCGCGGCGGGGCGTCAGGCCGCAAGCGGCGTGACCTCGGCCAGCGCCCGTTCGACCAGTTCGGGCCCGGCACCCGGCCGGTGCGCCCCTTCCGACAGGATCCGCCGCCAGGCCCGGGCCCCGGGCCGCCCGGCGAAAAGCCCCAGCATGTGCCGCGTGACCTGGTTCAGCCGCCCGCCTTCGGCGAGGTGGGCCGCAATATAGGGCAGCATGTCGCGGGCGACGTCCTCGGCCGTCCGGCCCGAGGGCGGGTCGCCCCAGATCCGCGCGTCGGCATCCATCAGGATCATTGCCGGCGCGTGATAGGCCGCCCGCCCGATCATCACCCCGTCCAGCCCCTGCGCGAGAAACGCCTCGGCCTGATCCAGCGTCTCGATCCCGCCGTTGATCGACACGTGCAGGTCGGGAAACGCGCGTTTCATCGCCAGGACGAGGTCGTAGTCAAGCGGCGGGACCGTGCGGTTTTCCTTTGGGCTCAGCCCGGCGAGCCAGGCCTTGCGCGCGTGGATCGCCACGCGCCGGATCCCCACGCCCCGAACCCGCTCGAGAAAGGCGGGAAGCACCTCGTGCGGGTCCTGCTCGTCGACGCCGATGCGGCATTTCACCGTCACCTCGACGCTGGAGGCCTCGATCATCGCGGCAAGGCAGTCGGCGACGAGGTCGGGCGATTTCATCAGGACGGCGCCGAAACAGCCCGACTGCACGCGGTCCGACGGACAGCCGACGTTCAGGTTCACTTCGTCGTAGCCCGCCGCACAGGCGATCCGCGTGGCGGCCGAAAGCTCGTCGGGGTCCGAGCCCCCCAGTTGCACCGCCACGGGGTGCTCGGCCGGGTCATGGCGCAGAAGCGCCGCGGCATCGCCATGCAGAAGCGCCGGCGCCGTCACCATTTCGGTGTAAAGCAGCGCGCGCCGCGACATCAGCCGGTGCAGGTACCGGCAATGGCGGTCGGTCCAGTCCATCATCGGGGCCACGGACAAACGCCATGGCATGAGGTTCTGCGATCTGGTGCTCATTCTTTCGACCTACACCGGGGGCGCGGCTACGGCCAGCGGCGGGTTCATGTGTCACATCCGTCCTGTCTTGACCAGTCAGCCTCTGGGCATCGGGCCGCCCGGCGGGTCCAGCCGATCCGGACCCGATACCCCGGTCGCAGCCGGGCCATCGCCGCGGCGTTTCGGTCCGGGGTGTTTGGAACCTGGCCCATCTTTGGATAAGCTGCCCCGCGTGGGCTATGTTACGTCACTCTTCGCGCGAAAGATGGTCGCCGCGGCGGGGTCTCAGGTCGATGCCCCCGCCCTGCTCGCATCGGCGGGTATCGACCCCGACGGGCCCTGGGACCCGAAGGCGATGATTCCTGCCGCCACCTACTACGACATGCTCGAGCGCATCGCCCGGCAGGTCGACGTGACCGATCTTCCGGTGCGGACCGGCGCGTCCATGCGGCTGGACGAATACGGCGCGCTGGGTCTGGCCTTCAAGGCGGCGACGACGCTGGGCGCATCCTATGCGCGGGTGGAACGTTATGCCCGGCTGTGGACCAGCGTGGTGGGCTACGAGTTGCGGCCTGTCCCGACGGGCACGCTTTTCATCCTGCACCGTCCGGGTGAACGACGCCTTGGCATGCGGCTGTCGAACGAAGCGACGCTGGCCAGTGCGGTGTCGATCGGCCGGCAGGTCTGCCCGGTGCCCTTTGCCCCCCTGGAAGTCCTCGTCCGGCATTCCGCCCCGAAATCGGTCGATGCCCACGAGCGATGGTTCGGCTGCCCGGTTCGGTTCGATGCGCCTCTCGACGCGATCCTGCTGTCGCCCGAGTCCCTGGCGCAGCCGAACATCCTTGGGGACGAGGGGATCTCGCGCTACCTGATCTCGCATCTCGACGCCGAACTTCTGGAGATCGCGGACAAGGTCCCCCTTGTCGCGCGCGCCAAGGACGCCATCGCGCAGGCGCTCAGCGAAGGCGCGCCGAAGATGGCGGACATCGCGCGCGGCCTCGGCCTCAGCGTGCGGTCGTTTCACCGGCGATTGTCCGAGCACGGGATGAATTTCCAAAGCCTGACCGAGGAAACCCGTCGCGAACTTGCCGAGGGGCTCTTGCGCGACGAACGGCATTCGCTGGCCGAGATCGCCTTCCTGACCGGGTTTTCCGAACAAAGCTCGTTCACCCGTGCGTTCAAGCGCTGGGTGGGCACGACCCCGGCAAGCTATCGCAAGGCGCAGCAGGGCCGTTAAGCCCCGAAGTGGCAGCCACGGTCAAAACCCTGGCAACGCCGGTCAATACCGTCGCGGGCGGCAGCGACTAGCCCTTGGCCATCGACACGACAGCCAAGGAGTTTGTCCCATGCAAGCGAAACCCACCCTCGTCATCGGCGCGACCGGCAAGACCGGCAGCCGCGTCGCGGCAAAGCTGGACGCCAAGGGGGTCCGCGTCCGCCGCGGCTCGCGCGGTTCGGCCATTCCCTTCGACTGGGAGGCGCCTGAAACCTGGGCGCCCGCGCTGACGGGCGTCCGCGCCGCCTATGTCACCTATTTTCCCGATCTTGCATTCCCCGGCGCCGTGGAAAAGCTGGAGTCCCTGTGCGAGACGGCCAGGGACGCGGGCGTTGAACGCCTTGTCCTGCTGTCGGGCCGCGGCGAACATCATGCCCGCCAGGGCGAAGAGGTCGTGCGCACCTCGGGCGTCGACTTCACCATCGTGCGCGCCGCGTGGTTCGCGCAGAACTTCTCGGAAGGCTATCTGCGCGACCCGATCCTTGCCGGCGTCTTGCCGATGCCCGGTGGCGATATCGCCGAGCCCATCCTCGACATCGAGGATATCGCGGACGTCGCGGTGGCGGCGCTGACCGAGGACGGCCACGGGGGCGCACTTTACGAGGTGACGGGTCCGCGGCTGATGACCTTCGCCGCGATGGCGGCAGAACTGTCGTCGGCCATCGGTCGCCCGATCCGGCATGTCCCGATCAGTTTCGATGCGTTCCACGCCAACATCGCCCAGTCCGGCGGGCCATTCGTGGCCGACGTGTTCACCGCCATCGCGCGCGAGACTCTGGACGGGCGCAACGCCCATGTCGCTGACGGCGTGGCCCGTGCGCTGGGCCGCCCCCCGCGCGACTTCTCCGACTTCGCCGCAGCCGCCGCACGGTCGGGCGCATGGCCCGTCGCCGCATGAGACCCACCGCCCTCGACACCGAAAGGAGGATCACATGACATTGAATCGCATCCAGAAACTTGCGCTTGGCCTTTCCGGCGCGACCTCACTCGGCATCGGCGCCGCCATCCTTGCCGCGCCGCATGCCTTCTACGCAAGCTACGGGATCGTGCTCGGGCCCGACCCGAGCCTTCTGAGCGAACTGCGCGCGCCCGGCGCGGGCCTTGTGGCCTCGGGCGCGATCATGCTGGCCGGGATCGTCCGGCAGGCGCTGGCGCAGGTCGCGGTCGCCTTCGCGCTGGCGGTCTTCCTGGCCTTCCCCGCCGGGCGGCTCGTCAGCCTTGCCGTGGACGGACTTCCGTCGTCCGGCATCCTCGCGGCGCTGGCGCTGGAACTCGCGATCGCGGTGTTCTGCCTGTTCGCCTTCCGCGCCGGCCCCCGCCCCGCACGGACGCGCGTGGCCCTGCGCTGACCGGCCACCCCCACAGGCGGGACGGACGCACCTTCCCGCCAAATCCCCTGACCCGAAAGGAGACCGCCCGATGTCGCCCTTCTTCTTCCTCCTCATGCAAGTCGCCGTCCTCGCCTATGCGCTGGTCGGCGGCGTCTTCCTTGCCTTCTCGGACTTCATCATGCGGGCGCTGTCGCTCACCGGCGGCATCGGCGGGGTCGAGGCCATGCAAGTCATCAATCGCGAGGTTTTTCGCTGGATCTTCATGGCGCTGTTTCTCGGCATGACGGTGGCATCGCTTGTGATCGCAGCCTATGGCGGGATCTTCGTTGGCGGCGGTCCGGGCCTGCTGATGACGATCGCGGGCCTCGTCTACGTCTTCGGCTGCTTCGGCGTCACGGCCGCCTTCAACGTGCCCATGAACGACGCGCTTGCCGGCATGGACCTGACGTCCGAGACCACGCGCGCCTACTGGACGGGCAGCTATCTGCCGCGCTGGACCTTCTGGAACACCGTGCGGACGCTGGCCTGCGTCGTGTCGTCCGCGCTGCTCCTGTTCGGGCTTTTGTGGATGACCCAAGCGCAGGCGCAGGCGGCCTGACCCACCCCCGGGTGGCGGCGCGGGGCCAGGCCGCCCGCGCGCCCCGCCCATGTCCGTGCGCGCTTGAATTCACGGCCTGTGCCAAGAACACTGCCCCCGGACAGGATCAAACCGACGAGACAACCCCATGGCGGACAACGGCGAGACGACACTCTACCTTCTTTGCGGAAAGATCGCCTCGGGCAAATCGACCTGGGCAAGGGCGTTGGCCCGCAGGCCGTCGACGGTGCTGATCGACATGGATCGATGGATGTCGATCCTGTTTCCCACCGAGAATGCCTCGGTCGAGGATTTCGTGCGGCTGTCGGCGCGACTGCGCGTCGCGATGCAGCCCCTGGTGGTGGATATCCTGCGAAGCGGACCGTCGGTCGTTCTGGATTTTCCAGCCAATACCGTCGGATGGCGGGCATGGATGAAAGGCATCGTTTCCGAGGCCGATGTGGCGCACGAGCTTCACGTCTTCGATGTGCCAGACGAGGTTTGCAAGGCCCGTCTGCGCAGGCGGAACCAGTCCGGGGACCACGCCTATGTCGTCGATGAACGGACCTTCGATCTTATTGGCCGTCACTTCGTTCCGCCGTCGCCGGACGAGGGGTTCAACGTCATCGTGCATCGGTCCGAGGCCCTGCCCGACTGATCCTGCGCCCTCCTGCCCGTCCGGTTGCGGGTCGCTGAGCGCGCGGTCGCGGGTCGGGGCGAAGGGCGAGGACGGGTCAGGCGTAGCGATCCGAACCACAGCATTGCCGCCGGGCGTGTCGGCGTCACTCCTCGGGGACTTCGGAGGGCTTGGCGAGAAATGTCCGGATCACGGACAAGGCTGCCTCCGGGTTGTCCCAGATCACATCATGGCCGGCATCGGGCAGCACCTCCAGGCGCGCATCGGCAAACCGCGACGCATGGCGCGCCTGAAGCGGCGCGCCGATCCAGTCGTTGCAGGCCCCCGCCATCAGCAGCACCGGCCCGTCAAAGGCGGCGGCGCCCATGGCGATCCGGTCGATCTCTGACGCCGGAGCATCGCTCAGCGTTTCGCTTGACAACGCTCCGAACCGCCAGCTTGGCGCACCGTAACCCTTGCCGCAATGATAGGGGTTATCAGGATGGTTCGCGAAGTGGTGGACCATGCGCCCGATCAGAAAATCCTGTCGCGCGGCCGCGTCCGGCCCATCGACATGCATCGCCCTGACCGAGCTCACGATTGCCGGGCCGAGGAACGCGGGGGCGGACAGGTATCGGCGGCTCTCCCCCTGCCACAGGTCGCGGCCGGCGGCATCGAGGAAACCGGGTTCGATCAGGACCGCACGGTCGATGCGGTCCGGGTCTTGCCCAAGATAGGCAACGGCCAGCATCGCGCCCCAGGAATGCCCGATCAAGCTGACCCGTTCGCCCTGCGTGACATGGTCGATCATCGCGCCCAGTTCCGTCAGGTGCCCCTCCAGGGTCAGCGCCGAGGGCGGCACCCGCTGCGACAACCCCGCGCCACGCTGGTCGTAGAAGACCACGCGATGGGTGTCGGACAGGGCGGCGAGCGCTTGCAGCGATCTGAAATCGCCGCCCGGTCCGCCATGAAGAACAAGGACCGTGGCCGCGCCGGGTGGGCCATCGACCACGCGGGCATGCAGCCTGTGCCCGGCGATCTTCAGGAAGGGAAGCGACGGATCGTCGGTCACAAGGACCGGGACGGGATAGTCGCCCCGCGTCGCCATGAAGAGAGCGAGAATGGACAGGGCGGCGACCGCGATCAGGCCGCCCGCCCAGGTCGCGACGCGTCTCATCCGCTGTCCTCCCTTGCCAGGTCAGGGCGTGCGGCGGTCGGCGAAAAGCGCCGCGCCCACGCCCAGAAACCACACGATGGCGCCAAGGCCGAAAACCGCGCCGGCGGTCTCGCCAAGGGGGGGCAGGACGGTCGCCAGACCTCCGATCCCGGTCAGAAGGCCCAGAATCGCGACGGGCCGCGCCAGGCTTTGTCCGACAAGGCCCGCGATGCTGACACCCAGGATCCAGACCCCGCCCGCGATCTCGTTGCCGCCGCCCAGGCCAAGTTCGACCGCATGCAGAACGCCCCAGAGCTCGGCGGCGGCGTCCGGATCGGACGGATAAAGCTGCGCGGCGCGTTCGATCGCGACATTGGCGATCATGCCTGCGCCCAGCACCAGCGTGGCCCAGATCAGACCGAAGCCCTGGGTCACGGCGGACCACCCCGGCGTCGCCCGGGCCAGCCGCTGTGACAGCGCCACGACCAGCACCGCAAGGGCCAGCGCGTTCACGATGTAGATCGTCGTGTTCCACGCGATCAGAAGACCGGGGCCCGCGCCGATGAAATCGACGACCGCGCGCGCGTCGATCTCGTCCGTGCCGTATCCAAGGGAGGCAAAACGTGTGACCAGAAGCGCAAATCCAACGAGATAGGTTGCGCCGCAGACCAGCGCGCTCAGGCCGCCGATGCGTTGAAGTGTCATGGGTCTCTCCGTTCTGTTCCTTGACCTAGCCATGCCCCTGCGCCGCAAGTTCCGCGAAATGGTCATCGAGGTGCCGGGTCCCCTGCGGGGCGGCGACCATGTCGCGCCCTAGCGCCGAAAGGAAGAATTCGGCCGGACCATGGATACGGCGCGGGGTCAGGCGCGGCAGCACCACAAGGGCGGCCCGGCGCAGCCAGTCGGGCAGGCGGGTGATTTTCGCCGGCCGGCCGATGGCGGCAATCGCCGCCTGCGCGATGTCGTTCTGGCTGAGAATGTCGGGCCCGCCCACGTCCAGCCAGGTCAGCCCGCGGTCGACGGCATCCGCCGTGGCCGTGGCAAGATCGGCCCCATGGATCGGATTGATCCGCTGCGCGCCCGACCCGAACAGCCACACCCGGCCAGACCGCGCCATCGCCAGAACATCGGCCATGTCCGAGAAATAGCCCGACGGCGCGATCACCGTCGAGGCGATGTCGGCCGCCTGCAGGGCGCGCACGAAAGCCGCCTTTGCCGCGACCAGCGGCACATCGGACATCTGCCCGGCATTCAGGACGTGGACATAGGCAAAGCGCCCGGCGCGCGCCCGCAGGGCCTCGTCCAGAAGGTTCAGATTCGCCTGATAGTCGACGTCCCAGTATCCAAGGCCGTCCGGTTGCCGGGTGATGCCAAGGGCGGAAATGACCAGATCGGCCCCGTCCATGACCCCCGCAAGGGTCTGCGGTCGGGTCGCCTCGGCCTGACACATTTCGTGGGCAGGCAGGTCCTGCGCCCGACGCAGGTCGCGCACCAGCGCGCGGACGCGCCAGCCCCGGGCACGATACTCGGCGCAAAGATGACGGCCGAGATAGCCGGTGGCGCCTGCGATGAACACGGTTTGCATGGGGTCTCTTTCCGCTTGTGTCGGTTCAGACAAACGCCGTCCCGAGGGCGCTTGCGACCATTCCCAGGGTGACCGGGGTCCAGACCCGCCGCTCGGGGCGCGACGGGCTTGCGGCGTTGGCAAGGAACGTCAGCAGGGTCAGACCCACGACCGGCCAGAACAGGCCCGCCGGAAGCCCGCTGGACAGGGCACCGCCCCGGTCAAGGACGACAAGCGCCATCCCGGCAAGAAGCCCCGCCTGGACCAGCGCAAGACCCCGCCAGAGCGGTGGCAGGCGGCCCGGAAATCGCCCGCCGACCGTGAACCGCCCCAGGGGCGCGCCTGCGGCAAGCGCGATGTGCATGGCGGCAGGAAGGGCCGCAAGGGCCGCATAGAGAATGGCAAGGGCCTGGGTCGTCATGGCACTCCTCCGTGATCGATAGGGTCGCAGACCGCCGCCGAAGGTCAAAGCCTCCGGCCGAAAAACGCATGGATCGGCGGCTCGGGGTCGATCTCGGGCAAGCCGATATCGCGCCGAAGCCGGGACGCGGTCGGCAGCGAAGGCGACCGATTGACCGAAAGCGTGCGGCCCACCGTCAGACCGAACAGAGCCCGGAACCCGGCAAGGCGGTTGCGGGGACGAGAGAGAAGACTGGACATGTCATGGTCCTTTCGTGACGTGGAAGGATGGCCGCTCAGCCGACGACAGGGTGGCCGCGGCCCCGCAGGCATTCGACGACGATGGCTTCGCGGCGCTCGCTGGCGTGAACGGCGCCCGCCGCGCCCCCGGCCAAGGCCCCCACGATCGCGCCACCCGCCGCGTCGGCGTCGTCGTCCGCAGCCCCCAGAAGCGCCCCGGCCCCGGCCCCAAGCACGGTCGCGCCGGCGGTCTCCTGGTCGAACTGACGCTGATCGCGGGCAAGGCGCTGACACGCCGAGAGATCGGCCTGGAAGGCCGCGTTCGGCGGGCCATCGAGAAGCGGCGTGTAGTCGGCGCCACTGTCCGCACAGGCGGCAAGAACGGCAGGCAAGAAGACAGCAAGACAGATCGGTTTCATCAGGGGGCTCTGTGACTGTGAGAAATGGGGGCTTGGTCGCGCAAACGCGGTGTCAGCGACGCATCGGGTTGGATTGGCGTTGGGATCGGGCGTCGGTCAGTCGGGGCCGTCGCGGATCAGGGGCGCGGGCTGCGACCCGCGAAACCGCTCTCGATAGTCGGCCGGCGAGACGCCGAGATGCCGTTGAAATGCCCGTCGCATCCGCTCGGCGTTGTGAAATCCGGCTTGTCGCGCAATCTGTTCGACACCGATGGTCGTCGTCTCAAGCGCCACGCGCGCCGCCTGGACCCGGGCCGTTTCGACATAGGCGGCCGGGGTCATCTCCGTCTCGTCCCTGAACCGCCGCGCGAACGTGCGCTCCGACAGGCCGGCGCGCGCGGCAAGGGCCGTCACGGTCAGCGGATCGCGAGGGTTGGAAAGGATGTGATCGAGTGCCGCGTTGATCGCCGGGTCTTCGGCGCGTTGCGCGACAAGATGCGCGCTGAACTGGGACTGCCCGCCGGGGCGCATCATGTACATGACGTTGTAGCGGGCAACCTGCAGGGCAATCTCGTGGCCGAAATCCATCTCGACCAAGGCCAGCGCCAGGTCCATCCCGGCGGTCACGCCGGCAGAGGTCCAGATATCGCCGTCACGGACGAAGATCGCATCACGATCGACGACAACATCCGGGTAGCGCTGTTCCAGGATCGGGCACCAGAACCAATGGGTACTGGCCCGCTTGCCATCCAGAAGGCCGATCTCGGCCAGGATCATGGCGCCTGTGCAGATCGACACGATCCGGCGCGACCGCGCCGCGGCATGGCGCACGAAGTCGAGCAGCCCTGCATCCCCGATCGCATCCATGGTGCCGTGGCCGCCGCTCACGATCAGCGTGTCGATCGGGTCGGTGTCCTTGATGGCCTCGGCGAAGGCCCTGTGGGCGATCAGGCTTATCCCGGACGTCGTCGGCACGGGACCGGCGCTCGACGCCACAACCGTGACCGCATAGGGCTCCGGGCCGTCGGGAAGGAAGAACTTCGCGCCTGTCAGCACCTCGAGCGGCCCGACGACATCAAGCACATGCGCCTGCGGGTAGGTCACCATCACCACGCTGCGTGTCCGGCGCCCCGTCTGACATGTGTGTTCCTGTGTCATTGTCAGACTTTAACGCAGTCGCCGCGCTGACCGTTAGGACAAAGACCCCTCGTTTTCCGCCATTCGCGCGGGGATGGGGCAGCCAGACCCACGGGTGTCCGCCCCGGGTTTCGATCCTGCCGGTTTGGGGATTGCACCGCGCGGATGATGCGATGCGCCAATCCCCCGCAACTCGCGGCGGACGAGCCACCGGTGCGCCACACGGCGCCGCAGCGCATGGACCGGCCGCGCCCGGTGTGCCGCCCTGCCCCGAAGCAGCGTGGACTTCAGGGGCGGGATGCGGCACATCTCGGGCCATCATGACGAACCCGCTTTTCGAGACTCTCTTCGCCCCCCACGCGGGCAGCGCGCGGCCATTCCTGACCCTCGCGGACGGGCGCGGCGTGACCTACGCCGCGTTCCTGACGCAGGCCGGCCGCGCCGCCCGCGCGCTGACCGACCTTGGCCTTGTCCCGGGCGACCGTGTCGCGGCACAGGTCGGGAAATCGCCCGAGGCGCTGGTGCTTTACGCCGCCTGCGTTCAGGCGGGCCTCGTCTTCCTCCCGCTGAACACCGCCTATACGCCGGCCGAACTGGACTATTTCATCGGCAACAGCGGGGCCGCGCTGGTCGTGACCGACAGTCGCGCCCGTTCGGCACTCGCGCCCGTCGTCCAGCGCCTTGGCGCACGGATCGAGACGCTTGACGCCGACGGCACGGGCAGCCTGCCGGCGCTGTGGGAAGCGGCAGAGGCGGACGTCGCGCCTGCCGCGCGCGGGCCCGACGACCTTGCCGCGCTGCTTTACACCTCGGGGACGACGGGGCGCTCGAAGGGCGCGATGCTGACGCAGGCCAACCTTCTGTCGAACGCGCAGACGCTGGCGCGCGAATGGCAGTTCACCGACCGCGACGTGCTGCTGCACGCGTTGCCGATCTTTCACACGCACGGGCTCTTCGTGGCCACCAACGTGGTGCTCGCCACCGGCGGCGCGATGATCTTCCTGCCGCGCTTCGACCTTGACGCGGTGGTCGCCGCCCTGCCCCGCGCGACGGCGATGATGGGCGTGCCCACCTTCTATACCCGGCTGCTGGACGATGCGCGCCTGACGCGGGACCTGGTGGCGCACATGCGGCTGTTCGTGTCGGGCTCGGCGCCGCTTCTGAAGGAGACGCACCGCCAGTTCGCCGCCCGGACCGGCCACGCGATCCTCGAACGCTACGGCATGACCGAGACGAACATGAACACATCGAACCCCTACGCGGGCGCGCGGCGGCCGGGCACGGTGGGCAAGCCCCTGCCGGGGGTCGAGTTGCGCGTCTGCGCGCCCGGCACCGCAAACGAGGTCGCGCCGGGCGAGATCGGCATGATCGAGGTGCGCGGCCCCAATGTCTTCAAGGGCTACTGGCAGATGCCCGACAAGACCGCCGAGGACCTGCGCCCGGACGGCTGGTTCATCACCGGCGACCTGGGTCAAATCGACGAGGACGGCTATGTCCATATCGTCGGACGCGGCAAGGACCTGATCATCTCGGGCGGGCTGAACATCTATCCCAAGGAGGTCGAGCTTCTGCTCGACGCCCAGCCCGGCGTGGCCGAAAGCGCCGTGATCGGCGTGCCGCATCCCGACTTCGGCGAGGCGGTGCTTGCCGTTCTGGTGCCAGAGGTTGGGCGCGCGCCGGACATTCCGGCGATCGAGGCCGTGGTGGGCAAAAGCCTTGCCCGGTTCAAGCACCCGCGCCGCTACATCCTGGTCGACGCGCTGCCGCGCAACACGATGGGCAAGGTCCAGAAGGCCGAGATGCGCAAGACCTACGCCGATCTCTTCGCGATGGTCTGACGCCTGCGGACCGCGCCAACGCGCGCCTCAGGCGACGGCCGAAGACTCGAGCAGCGCCTCTGGCGGGATGCCGCGCTTGGCCGCGCTTTCGCGCACCGCCTCGCGCAGGTTCGGGCTGCGCGCCAGAAGCCGGCGGAAGCGCGTCTCGTCCAGTACCAGAAGCGTCGAGGGCGCGATCGCACGCACCTCGGTCCGGCGCGGCCGGCGCATCAGGATCGCAAGCTGTCCGAACATCTCGCCCCGGCCCAGAAGCGTGGCCTGGCCCGCGGTCTCGGCCTCGACCGCGCCCGAGGCGATGAAGAACACGCTGCGCGCGGGTTCGTCGCGGCGCAAGATCACCTCGCCCTCGTCGGCATAGCGCGTGCGCAGCGCCCGGCTCAGACGCCTCAGCGAGCGGTCGTCGAGATCGGCGAAAACCGGCACCTGCTGCACCAGTTCGGCGCGGCGCATCGCGAGGTCAAGCTTCGGGCGCGCCTCGGCGGCGGCGCGAAGCTCGGCGATGTCCTCCATCAGCGCGCTGTGCAGTTCATCCCCGATCAGGCCGTCCTCGTGCATCGCCGCGTATTCGCGTTCCTCAAGCCGCAGCGCCGTGCGCCGGATGAAGCGGCGCTCCAGTTCCTCGGCATAGCCGGGATACTGCAGCCGCAGTCCTTCCAGCGCCGTGTCGACGGCGTCGCGCCGCCTCTCCAGAAGTTCCTGCAGAAGCTCCGCCACCCGGCGGCCGTGGATGCGCCGGATGCGGCCGTCGATGAACCCGTCAAGATCGCGCAGGATCAACCGCTGCGCCAGCAGCGTCTCGAACCGGTCCGCGGTCATCCGCGCCAGCGGCGGGGAGATCCCGACCCGGTCGTGCAGCCGGACCGCGGCCCGGAACCCGCGCCCGTAGCCCACGCTGCGCCGGGCGGCGCGCTGATACCCCGTGCGGCCCCCGGCCCGCGTCGCCTCGATCAGCTGGTCGGCGTTCGACAGCAGCTTTTCGGACAGGCGCGAGGCGATCGTGCGCTCGCGCATCCGGGCAAGGATGGTGTCGCGCTCGGCGCCGGCCAGCGCGATCAGCCCCAGCGTGATCCGGTCGCGGTCGAGGATTTCGGCGTTCTCCTCGGCGGCCTTGACCGCTTCATCCAGCCTTTCGCCAAAGCGCTTGGCCTCGGACCGCACGATCTCACGGGTCAGTTCGTAGGTCTCGGTGGTCCGTGCCACGTCCTCGCGCACGGTCTGAAGCGCAACCGCGATGACCTGGTTCGACAGCGCCTGGTCGATGGGCGACAGCGTGTCGAGGCCAAGCCGCCGGATCACCCAGCGCAGCGTCGTGCCCTGCCCGATCAGCGTGAACAGGGTGAACCCGGTGGCAAGGATCGCGACCAGGCGCTTGATCTCGACCGGGATGGCCTGGCTTTCGGTGACGGCAAGCGCCAGCGCCAGCGTCACCGCCCCGCGCAGACCGCCCCACAGGATCGCCACGCGGTAGGGCCGTTCGACCACCGGCGACAGGCGCAGCGCGCTCAGCAGCGGCAAGAGCCCGAACAGGATCACCACCCGCGCCGCGATGGCGGCCAGCGTCACGACGGCGATCAGAAGCACGTCGCCCAGCCGCGTGCCTTCAAGAATGCGCGGCACCAGAAGCGCGGCGAGGATGAAGATGAAGGCCCCGGCCCAGTGCGCCAGCAGGTCCCAGACATAGCGCAACTCGCCCCAGGCCTGGGGCGGCAGGCGCGCCGGACCGGTCAGGTTCAGCGTCAGGCCGGCCGCCACCACCGCGATCACGCCCGAGGCGCCGACGATCTGCTCGGCCCCGATATAGGCAAGGTAGGGAAGCGCCACCGAGACCGAGATCTGCGCCAGCTGGAAGCGCTCGAAGATCGCCATGACCCAGACCGCGACGCGCGCTGCGACCCAGCCCGTCAGCGCCCCTCCGGCCATCACCAGCGGGAACCTCGCCAACGCGTCGCCCAGCCGCGGATCCGGCACGCCCAGCATCACGAAGCCCATGAACAGGCCGAAAAGCGCGATCGCGGCGGCGTCGTTCAGCAGGCTTTCCCCTTCGATGATGCGCGCCAGCCGCTGCGGCGCCGAGATCGAGCGGAAGATGCTGACCACCGCCGAGGGATCGGTCGTCGAGACGATCGCCCCGATCAGCAGGCAGGCCATCAGCGGCAGCGCGCTGGCCCAGTAAAGCGCATAGCCCACCGACACCGTCGCCACGACGACCGCGACCACGGCCAGAACAAGGATCGGCACCCAGTCGTCCAGCATCCGGCGCAGATTCATGCCCAGCGTCGCCTGGAAAAGCAGCGTCGGCAGAAGGACATAAAGAAAGACGTTCGACCGGATCGGCAGGCCGAGGATCGCCTCGGCGACCGGATTGAGCGCATCGGTCAGCTCGGTGCGCAGGAAGAACGCCGACCCCGCCCCGATCAGGATGCCGAGCGCGGCAAGGATCACGCTGAACGGCAGCCTGAGCCGTGCCGCAAAGGGCTCGGCCGCGCCGATCACGAAGAACAGCGCCGCGACGATCGCCGTGAGAAGAATGATATCCATCGCAGGCAAGAATAAGCGCATAACCGTTTGCGGGAAATGACTTCTCCACCCGAGGGCGATGTTTCGTCGCGCCCGCGGGGCGGCACAGCCCCGCAGGCCTTTTCCCGTGTCGGAAGTCCGACAGATGACGATGACAGACGCCCCTTGCGGCAGGCACAGGCGGATCGCGGATGACCGAAAACCAGCAACGCAGGACGACCCGGACGGGCGGAACCCCGGCCGGGGTCTTGGCCGTCTTCCTCAGGCTCGGGTTGACCTCGTTCGGCGGCCCGATGGCGCATCCGGGCTGATTGCGCGTCGAGGTCGCCCCCACCGACGCTGGCTGACCGACGCGGCCCTTGCCGATCTCTCGGCGGGGGCGGTGGCGCTTGCGGCGATCTTCCAGCCGGGCTTTCTGATCCTTGTCGGCGGCCTTCCCTTCCGGGACCGCCTGCGGCGCGAGGTGCGGGCGCATTCGGCGGTCCGGCCGATTTCGCCCCGGCGCTGTCCTGTGTCGTGATCCTCGTCGTCTGGACCGAGCCGCCCTGGGCGGTCGTGGGGATCGGCGCGGCGGGGGGCGTGGCCCTGCCGCGCTGCCGCTCTGGACCCGGGGCGACGCAAACGCATAATTTACTTCCCTCTCCGGCGCCGACCGCTAGCTTGCGCCGGACCTGACGCAGACCGACGAGAGACCGATGTTCCGCCGCCTGACCACGACGCTGTCCGCCCTTCTTTTGGCGTCCGCCGCCACCGCGCAGTCGCCCGACCCCGCCGACTGGGACGCGGTCCTGGCCGAAGCGCGGGACCAGACGGTCTATTGGCACGCCTGGGGCGGATCGACGCTGACCAACGACTTCATCGCCTGGGCCGGCGGCGAAGTTGCCGACCGTTTCGGCGTCACGGTCAAGCAGGTGAAGCTTTCCGACACGGCCGAGGCCGTCAGCCGCGTGATCGCCGAGAAGGCCGCCGGCAAGGACGAGGGCGGCGCGGTCGACCTCATCTGGATCAACGGCAAGAACTTCGCCGCGATGAAGGAACAGGACCTGCTTTTCGGCCCCTGGGCCGAGGCGCTTCCGAACTGGGCCCTTGTCGACCCCGTCGCGAACCCCGCGGTGGCCTATGACTTCACCGTTCCGACCGTGGGCTTCGAGGCGCCCTGGGGCATGGCGCAGATCGTCTTCTTCCACGACACCTCCCGCCTGCCCGAGCCGCCCCGGTCGATGGCGGCCCTGCTGGACTGGGCGGCCGCCAACCCTGGCCGCTTCGCCTTCCCCCAGCCACCCGACTTCCTGGGTTCGACCTTCCTCAAGCAGGCGCTTTACGAACTGACGCCCGATCCGGCGATCCTGCAGGCGCCGGTGGATCAGGCGGATTACGACGCCGCGACCGCCCCCTTCTGGGCCTTTCTCGAGGCGCTGACCCCGAACCTCTGGCGCGGCGGCGCGGCCTATCCGCAAAGCGGGCCGCGGCTGATCCAGCTGATGGCCGATGGCGAGATCGACCTGGCGCTCAGCTTCAACCCGAACGAGGCGTCGAACGCGATCGCGAATTCCGAGCTTCCGGAGACGGTGCGGACCTATGTCCTTGACGCCGGCACGATCGGCAACGCCAGCTTCGTCGCGATCCCCTACAACGCCACCGCCAAGGCCGGCGCGATGGTGCTGGCGAATTTCCTGATGTCGCCCGAGGCACAGGCGCGGATGCAGGACCCGTCCGTCTGGGGCGTGGGCACGGTGCTGTCGATGGACCGCCTGCCTCCCGAGGACCGCGCGCGCTTCGACGCGCTGTCGCTGGGCGTCGCGACGCTGCCGCCGGACGCGCTTGGCCAGCCCCTGCCCGAGCCGCACCCAAGCTGGATGGTCCGGCTCGAAGGCGACTGGATCGCCCGCTTCGGCGTCAGCGAATGACCAGGGCCGAAGACCGGCCGCGCTGCACGACGGCGACCGCGTGAGAGGGATCGCATGACCCAGGCGGGCTCTGCGACGCTTGTTGCCCCGCAAGCGCGCCGGCGCCTGTCGGGGCGCCTCCTGCCCTGGGCGCCGATGCTGACGATCGCGCTGATGCTCGGGCCGGTGGCGGCAGGCGTTCTGGGCACGCTGGCCCCGGCCCTGGGCTGGATGCCCGCCCTTGGGGGCACGCGCCTTGGGCTTGGCGCCGTGGCCGAGCTTTTCGCCTGGCCCGGTCTGCCGCGCGCGGTGGGACTGAGCCTTGGGGTGGGTCTTGTCTCGACCCTGGTGTCGCTTGCGATCGTCACGTTGATCGTGGCGGGGTGGCAGGGCACGCGCGCCTTCGCCCTGATCGAGCGCGCCTTGTCGCCCCTTCTGTCGGTGCCCCATGCCGCCGCCGCCTTCGGCCTGGCCTTCCTGATCGCGCCGTCGGGGTGGATCGCGCGGGCGGTCTCGCCCTGGGCGACCGGGTGGGACCAGCCCCCCGACCTTCTCATCGTGCAGGACCCATGGGGCATGGCGCTTGTGATGGGGCTTGTCGCCAAGGAAGTGCCGTTCCTTCTGCTCATGACGCTGGCCGCCCTGGCGCAGGCCCGTCCCGGCCGCAGCCGGCTGGTGGCCGGCGCGCTGGGCTATCGGCCTGTCACCGGCTGGCTCAAGACCGTCTTTCCGCAGGTCTATCGCCAGATCCGCCTGCCGGTCTTCGCGGTTCTCGCCTTTTCGATGACGACCGTCGATGTCGCGATCATCCTTGGCCCGAACACCCCGCCGCCCTTGTCGGTGCAGGTGGTGCGCTGGATGAACGATCCCGACCTCGCGCTGCGCTTCCGCGCCGCGGCGGGCGCGATGCTGCAACTTGCCCTGGTGATCGGCGCGCTGGCGCTCTGGAGGCTGGCCGAGATCGCCCTTGCCCGGCTGGGCTGCCGATGGATCGAACGCGGCGGACGCGGCCATCGGGCGGTCGAGGGCGGCCTGAGGGCCGTCTCGCTTGGCCTGGGCGTCGCCTCGGCGCTTGCAGTCTTTGCGGGGTTGGCGGGACTGGCCATCTGGTCGGTGGCGGGGCTTTGGCCCTTTCCTGACGCGCTGCCCTCGGACGTCACCTTGCGCGGCTGGCACCGCCACGGCCCCGGCCTTGGCGCGCCGCTGGCCGAGACGCTGATCCTTGGCGCCGCCGTCACGCTAATCGCGCTTGTGCTGACCATCGCCTGCCTAGAGGCCGAGCATCGCCACGGCCTGCGCCCGGCCACCCGGGCGCTTTGGCTTCTTTACCTGCCGCTCATCGTGCCGCAGGTGGCCTTCCTCATGGGATTTCAGACGCTGGCGCTGAGCGCCGGTGTGGACGGCGGCCGCGCGGCCGTGATCCTGGCCCACCTGGTCTTCGTGCTTCCCTATGTCTTCCTGTCGCTGGCCGATCCGTGGCGGGCCTGGGACAGCCGGCAGGACACCGTCGCGCGGGCGCTTGGCGCGGGTGCAGACCGCGTGCTCTGGGCCGTCCGGCTGCCGATGCTGCTGCGCCCGGTGCTGACCGCGGCCGCGGTGGGCTTTGCCGTATCGGTCGGGCAGTACCTGCCCACGCTTCTTGTGGGCGCCGGGCGCGTTCAGACCCTGACGACCGAGGCGGTGGCCCTTGCCGCGGGCGGGGACCGCCGCCTGATCGGCATCCATGCCCTGGCACAGACCGGGGCGGCGCTGGCCCCCTTCCTTCTGGCGATCCTTCTGCCACGGATCCTGTGGCGCAACCGGCAGGGGGTTCAGGGTGGCTGAGAACACCGACCTTGGGCTGCGTCTGGAAGGCGTCACCATCGCGCTGGACGGGCGGCGGCTTCTGGGCATCGACACGCGCATCGCCCCGGGCGAGGTGCTGACCGTCATGGGACCCTCGGGGTCGGGCAAGTCGACGCTTCTTGCCGCGATCACCGGGACGCTGCCACCGGCCTTCGCCATGACGGGGCGGGTGCGCCTTGACGGCGAGGACGTGACCGATCGTCCGACCGAGGCGCGGCGGATCGGCATCCTGTTCCAGGACGAATTGCTCTTCCCTCACCTCTCGGTCGGCGGGAACCTCGCCTTCGGGCTTTCGCCGCAGGTCAAGGGGCGCGCGGCGCGGCGCGCGCGGATCGACGCGGCGCTGTCGGACATCGGGCTTGAAGGTTTCGCCGGGCGTGATCCGGCCACCCTTTCGGGGGGGCAGCGGGCGCGGGTGGCGCTGATGCGGATGCTTCTGTCCGACCCGCGCGCGCTGCTGCTGGACGAAGCCTTCTCGAAGCTCGACGCCGAGCTGCGCGGCCAGATCCGCGATCTGGTCTTCGGCATCGCACGCGCGCGGCGTCTGCCGGTTCTTCAGGTGACCCACGACGCCGCCGACGCCGCCGCCGGGGGCGGTCCGATCGTCGCGCTCTAGCGGCAGTTCGGGGAAATCGCCGTTTTTCATCATTTTCCGGCGCGGCATTAAACCGGCCGAAAGAGGTGTGTCTTTAGCTGCTGACCCGACCGCCCGGGCCAGATGGCCGGTCCGGGCCGTGACCTCTCCGGCAGGCCCCTGCCTTCTTCGACGCAAAGGACACAGCCATGAAGCCCTTGATCCCTGCCGCCGCGCTTGTTCTCGTGCTGGCAGGCAGCGCGCGCGCCGCCGACGACTTCGCCCCTGCCATGCAGCGATACCTCGACGCCGAGATCCGGGCCTGGGCGCAGGATCCGCGCATCATCGACGCGGTCCGCGCGCAGAACCTGCGCCATGCGGGCCTGACCCCTGCCGAGATCGACAGTCTTGACCAAAGCTGGCGCGCCGAGGTGGGCAGCGGATCGACGCCGACCCTCACCCCGGTTCTCGGCAATACCGCGTCGGACTTCCTTCGCGCGCGGGTCGAGGCCGCGGGCGGAACGATCACCGAAGTCTTCGTGATGGACGCCCACGGGCTGAACGTGGCGGCCAGCGAACCGACGTCCGACTACTGGCAGGGCGACGAGGCGAAGTTCACCGAAACCTTCGGCAAGGGCCCCGGCGCCGTTCACTTCGGCGAGGTCGCATTCGACGAATCGAGCCAGCGCTACCAGGCCCAGGTCTCGATCGCGCTGGTCGATCCCGTCACCCAAACCGTCGTCGGCGCGATGACCATCGGCCTTGATGCCGAGTCGCTGTTCTGAGGCCGGCGCCGCCTCTGCAAGGAGTTTCCCATGCACGATCCTGCACGGCGCGGACGCGGTCCGCTCGTCTTCTCGGTCTTCCTGCGCTGCGCCGCGATCGTGGCGGTCATGACGGCGATCGTCGCGACGGCGCTGTCGTTCAAGACCTCGATCACCGCGCGAACCGCGGCGGTCGACGGTGTGCGCGAGCTTGCCGCGGGCATCACGCCCTTCGCGGCCACGCAGATCGGCGGCGCGGTCCGCTTTTCCAAGCCCGAGGATGCCGTCAAGGTCCTCGGACGCCTCATCGAACAGGCCGACGGCATCGCCACCGGGGCGATCGTGCTTGACGCGGGCGGGACGCTGTTCGCCCAAGCCGGCCGGCCGGCAGACGACGGCGACCCAGTGCTCGACCTTGGGCGTGCCGCGCTTGGCGGGGCGACACAATGGGCGGATGACGGCCGCATCGCGCTGGCCGTGCCGGTGATCCAGGGCGCGGGCGGCGACATCGTTGGCGCGCTCGTCACCGTCTGGACGCCCGAACCGGCCCTGGCGCGGATCGCCGCGGCCAACCGCCAGGGCTATCTGATCGCCGCGGGACTGTTCCTGGGGCTTCTCGGGGTGGCCGCCGTCGCGCTGCGAACGGGCGTCTCGCAGCCGCTTCGGCAGGTCGGCGCCGCCATGTCGGCGGTCGCCTCCGGGGACTACGACCGTGCCATCCCGGCGCAGGACCGGCGCGACGAAATCGGCGAAATCGCGGGCCAGCTTGACCAACTGCGCCGCCAGCTGGCGAAGGCCCGCGCCGCCACCGAAGACTCGGTCTTCAAGGGCGGGGGGTTCGAAGGCAGTTCGGCAGCGCTCCTTCTCGCCGACGCGACCGGCACCATCCGCTTCGCCAACACCGCCTTCCATCGCCTCGCCCGCGAGGCGCTTCAAGCGGATCCAGCGGGCGATCCGTCCGGCGAGACCGCGATCGCGGGGCGTCCCCTTTCAGGCCTTGCCGCGGAACTTGCCGGGCTCGACCGACGCCTTGCGTCGGGCGCCGGCTTCCCCTGGCAGCTCGAGATCCTGCGTGGCGAGCGGCGGATCAGCCTTGTGGTGAACCCGATCCACGACGGCACGGGCGCGCGGGCGGGGGCGGTCGTCGAATGGGACGACGTGACCGAACGCCGGATGAACGGCGCGGCGGTGGCGGCGCTGCATGCCAATCAGGCCGTCGCCGAGCTGACGACCGATGGGCGGATCGTCGCCGCGAACGCGAACTTCGCCACCCTGATTGGCCGGACGCCTGAGCAATTGACAGAGGCGCGACTGTCGGACCTGACCCCCGGCAACGGGGCCGACAGCGACTTGTCCGCCGCCGTCGGCGCGGGCCAGACCCTGGTCGGACGCTTCACCGTCCGGCGGCACGACGGCGGCGAGTCGGTGATCGACGGCAGCTGCCTGCCGGTCCTTGACGGCGAAGGCCGGGCCTTCCGCATGCTTCTCATCGGCAACGACGTCACCGCGTCCGAACAAGCCATCGCCGCAGCCGAAGCGCACCGCCTGCGGCTTGCGGCCGAGCAACGCGAGGTCGTCGACGCCCTGCGCGCGGCCCTGGCCCGGCTGTCCGAAGGCGATCTTGGGGTGACGATCGACACCCCCTTCTCGGCCGATTACGACCAGCTTCGCCACGATTTCAACCGCGCGGCCGGCACGCTTGAAACGGCCATCCAGGCGGTGGCGGACCACGCGCGGTCGATCCTTGGGGAAGCGGCCGAAATCACCTCGGCGGCCGACGACCTGTCGCGGCGGACAGAACACCAGGCCGCGACCCTGGAACAGACGGCGGCGGCAGTCGCGCAACTGACCGCCTCGGTCGGATCGGCGGCCGATGGCGCACGCAAGGCTGACGAAGTCGTCGCCGACGCGCGGCGCCGGGCCGAGGATTCAGGCGGGGTCGTGGAGCAGGCGGTCACGGCCATGGGCGAGATCGAGGCCTCGTCCGCGCGGATCTCGAAGATCATCGGGGTGATCGACGACATCGCCTTCCAGACCAATCTTCTCGCGCTCAACGCGGGCGTCGAGGCCGCGCGCGCGGGCGATGCCGGGCGGGGATTCGCGGTCGTCGCCTCGGAGGTGCGGGCGCTGGCGCAGCGCTCTTCGGACGCAGCGCGCGAGATCAACGAACTGATTTCGGCCTCGGGTCAGAATGTCGGGCGCGGCGTGGCGCTTGTCGGCGATGCCGGGGCGGCGCTGAAGCGGATCGTGGCCTCGGTCGGCGACATTTCGGCCCATGTCTCGACCATCGCGGCCTCGGCGCAGGAGCAATCCGCAGGCCTGGGCCAGATCAACGCGGCCATGAGCCAGCTTGACCAGGTCACGCAGCAGAACGCGGCGATGTTCGAGGAAACCACCGCGGCCAGCCATGCGCTGGCCCGCGAAGCCGAGACGCTGACGGCGACCACCGCACGCTTCCGCACCTCGGCGCGCTCGGGGGACGCGCCGGCCGCCGTCCAGTCGTCGCGCCGCCCACCCGCCCCGGCGACCGCCGCTGCCGGCGCACGGCCCCTGCTGCGCGGGGCAACCGCCCCCGCGCTTGCGACGGCCGCCCCCGCGACGGCCGACGATGATTGGGAGGATTTCTGATCCGCAGGCCCCCGCGCGGGGCGCGACTGCCCCCGCGGCCTGGTCCCGGGCGGGCGGCCTAGCCCCCTGCCCCGGCACCTGAGCCTGACCCTGACATCGCACCGGTCACGCCCCCCATCCCGGCCCCGGCCCCTGCCCGATACCAGCGCACAAGCGCCGCGCGTTCCTCGTCGGTGATCAAGGACAGGTTGCCGGGCGGCATCGCATGGGTGATGCCGGCCTGAAGATAGATCTCGCGCGCGTGGCGGGCGATGTCGGGCGCGGTGTCGAGCAGGACGCCTTTCGGCGCCACCGACAGCCCGTCCCAGAAGACCTCGCGTCCGTGGCACATCGAACAGCGGCCCAGCACGATCTCCTGCGCCTCGTCAAAGCCCTCGGCCGCGGCGAAGCGCTCCTCGACCCGGCTCATCGGCCGCGCCTCGGCATCTTCGTGGCTTTGCCACATCGGCGCGGTCGAGAGCCACATGATGACCAGAAACAGGATCGCCGTCGCCGCCCAGGTCCACCATGGCCGGCCCTTGCGCGCATGCATCGAGTTGAAGAAATGCCGGATCGTCACGCCCATGAGGAAGACGAGGCTTGCGATCACCCAGTTCCACTGGCTCGCGAAGGCGAGCGGATAGTGGTTCGACAGCATCAGGAAGATGACCGGCAGCGTCAGGTAGTTGTTGTGGGTCGAGCGCAGCTTGGCGATCTTGCCGTATTTCGGGTCGGGCGCCCGGCCGGCCTTGAGGTCGGCCACCACGATCTTCTGGTTCGGGATGATGATGAAGAAGACGTTGGCCGACATGATCGTCGCGGTGAAGGCGCCCAGATGCAGAAGCGCCGCGCGCCCGGTAAAGACCTGGGCATAGCCCCAGGCCATCGCCACCAGAACGCCGAAGAGCAGCAGCATCAGCACCGTCGGCCGGTCGCCCAGCGGCGACTTGCAGAGCAGATCGTAGATCACCCAGCCCACGGCAAGCGAGGCGGCCGACAGCGCGATCGCCTGCCAGGGCAGCAGCTCGGCCTTCGTCGGGTCGATCAGGAACAGCTCGGCCCCCGCCCAATAAACGATCGCCAGAAGTGCGGCCCCCGACAGCCAGGTCGCGTAACTTTCCCACTTGAACCAGGTCAGATGGTCGGGCAACGCCTCGGGCGCCACGAGGTACTTCTGAATGTGGTAGAAGCCGCCGCCATGGACCTGCCATTCCTCGCCATCGGCCGGGCCGGGGATGTCGCGGTTCAGGCCCAGGTCGAGCGCGATGAAATAGAACGACGACCCGATCCAGGCGATGGCGGTGATCACGTGCAGCCAGCGCACCGCGAAGGCCAGCCATTCCCAGAAGATCGCGAGGTCGGCCATCAGCTGCCCCGGTAGGTCGAGTAGCCGAAGGGCGACAGCAGAAGCGGCACGTGGTAATGGGTGTCTTCGGCCATGCCGAAGCGGATCGGCACCTCGTCGAGAAAGAGCACCCCGTCCCCCGCCTGCCCAGAGGCACGCAGATAGTCGCCCGCATGGAACACCAGTTCGTAGGTCCCGGGCCGGAACGTCCCCTTCGGCAGGATCGGCGCGTCGGTGCGCCCGTCGGCGTTGGTCACCGCCTCGGCGATCTTGCGGTGGCTCATGCCAGAGATGCGGTAAAGGGTGATCTTCACGCCCTGGGCCGGTATGCCGCGCGCGGTATCGAGCACATGCGTCGTCAGGAAGCCTTCCGCCATCGGCGCGCGCCCCGTCTTGTCACCTTGTTCCCCTCCGGTCTAAGTCGGAGCGGCGGCAAAGGAAAGAGCGATGGCTGACGCACCCCGATACCCCCGAGACCTGCGCGGCTACGGCCCGACCCCACCCGAGGCGAACTGGCCCGGCGGCGCACGCATCGCCGTGCAGTTCGTGATCAACTATGAAGAGGGCGGCGAGAACTGCCTGCTGCATGGCGACCCGGCCTCCGAGGCCTTCCTGTCCGAGATCGTCGGCGCCGCCCCCTGGCCGGGCCAGCGCCACTGGAACATGGAATCGATCTATGAGTACGGCGCACGTGCCGGATTCTGGCGGCTCCATCGCCTGTTCACCGGCATGGGCATCCCGGCCACGGTCTATGGCGTGGCGACCGCCCTTGCCCGCAGCCCCGAGCAGGTCGCCGCGATGACCGAGGCGGGTTGGGAAATCGCCAGCCACGGGCTGAAGTGGATCGAATACAAGGACATGCCCGAGGCCGAGGAACGCGCGCATCTGGCCGAGGCGATCCTGCTTCACGCCGAGGTCACGGGCGCGCGCCCGCGCGGCTGGTACCTGGGCCGTGCGTCGATGAACACCGTCCGCCTTGTCGCCGAAGAAGGCGGGTTCGAGTACATATCCGACAGCTATGCCGACGACCTGCCCTACTGGAGCACGGTCGCGGGGCGCGATCAACTGATCATCCCCTACACGCTTGACGCCAACGACATGCGCTTCGCCACGCCGCAGGGGTTCAACGCGGGCGACCAGTTCGAGGCCTACCTGAAGGACAGTTTCGATGCGCTTTACGCCGAGGGCGGGCGGATGATGTCGGTGGGCCTGCATTGCCGCCTTGTCGGCCGGCCGGGCCGGATCATGGCGCTCAGGCGGTTCATGGACTATGCCGCGGGCCACGCAGGCGTCTGGTTCCCGCGCCGCATCGACATCGCCCGCCACTGGGCCGCGCATCACCCGCCCGCCCCACGCCCGCGCCCCTCGGACATGACGAAGGCCGACTTCGTCTCCGCCTACGGCGGCATCTTCGAACATTCGGCCTGGATCGCCGAACGCGCCTGGGCGCTGGAGCTCGGCCCCGCGCACGACAGCGCGGCCGGGCTGCACACCGCGCTGGCGCGCGTGTTTCGCGGGGCCTCGGACGCCGAACGCCTGGCCGTTCTCAACGCCCACCCCAACCTTGCCGGAAAGCTTGCCGCCGCCCGCCGCCTGACGGCCGACTCGTCGGCCGAACAGGCCAGCGCGGGCCTCGACGCGCTGACCGACGCCGAACGGGACGCGTTCACGCACCTCAACACCGCCTATGTCGAGCGTTTCGGCTTTCCCTTCATCATCGCCGTGCGCGATCACGACAAGGCGGGCATCCTGGCAGCCTTCCGGGCGCGGCTTGGAAACGACCACGACACCGAATTCGCCGAGGCCTGCCGTCAGGTCGAACGGATCGCCCAACTGCGCCTTCAGGCCGTCCTGCCATGAGCCGCGAGATCGCGACCGAGCCGCTCACCGCCACGGCCTTCGCGCCCTTCGGCGAAGTGCTCGACACCTCGGGCGATCCCGACAGGCTGATCAACCAGGGGCTTTGCGGGCGCTATCACGATCGCGCGCGGCTGGATTTCTCGGACGGTCGGGCGGGCATCAGCCTGTTCGACGCCGAACCGCGACGCCTGCCCTATAGGCTTGACATGGTCGAACGCCACCCCGAGGGCACCCAGGCCTTCCTGCCGATGACGCCCGCGCCCTTCCTGGTGATCGTGGCGCCGGACGACGGCGGACGCCCGGGCCGCCCCCGCGCCTTCCTGACCGCGCCGGGTCAGGGCATCAACCTTGCGCGCGGCACCTGGCACGGCGTGCTCACGCCGCTTCACGCGCCGGGCCTGTTCGCCGTGGTCGACCGGATCGGGCCGGGCGCGAACCTTGAAGAGCACTGGTTCGACAGCCCCTGGACCGTGGTGACGAAGGACTGAACGATGCAGGACCTCTACCTCAACTGGATCGACGGCGCCTGGGCCGAGGGCGGCGCGGGCCGCATGACCGTCGAGAACCCCGGCACGGGGCAGGCACTGGCCGAACAGGCGCTCGCCGATGCAGCCGACGTGGATCGTGCCGTCACGGCGGCACGCCGCGTGCATGAAAGCGGGGTGTTGACGGCCCTTCGACCGGTCGAGCGCGGGAGGATGGTGCGCGCGATGGGCGCCTGGCTGCTGGACCACCACGAGGACCTGGCCCGGTTGCTGACGCTGGAACAGGGCAAGGCCCTGTGGGAGGCGCGCAACGAGATCCGCAACGCCGCGCGCTATTTCGAGTACTACGGCAACCAGGCCGAGACGCTGGAAGGCCGGCAGATCCCGCTGGGGGCGGGATACATGGACTTCACGGTGCTCGAGCCTTACGGCGTCTCGGCCCAGATCATCCCGTGGAACTTCCCCATGGAAATCGCCGCGCGCTCGATCGCGGCCGGGATCGCCACAGGCAATGCCTGCGTGGTGAAGACCTCCGAGATGACGCCGCTCACGTCCCACGCCTTCGGGCTGGCGGCCAAGGCCGCGGGCCTGCCGCCGGGGGCGGTCAACGTGCTGACCGGCTGGGGGCACGAGGCGGGCGCCGCGCTTGCGTCGCACCCGGGCGTGAACCAGATCGTCTTCACCGGGTCGGTTGGCACCGGATCGGCCATCGCGCAGGCGGCGGCGCGCAACATCGTGCCCTGCGTGCTGGAACTGGGCGGCAAGTCGGCGGCCATCGTCCATGCCGACGCCGATCTCGATGCCTTTCTGGGCGACGTGCGTCGGGGCATTTTCATGAACGCAGGCCAGATCTGTTCGGCGATGAGCCGCATCGTCGTGCACCGCGCGGTCCACGACGACCTTGTCGAGCGCATCGCGGGTCTGGCCAGGTCCATTGACGTGGGGCCGGGCATCGACCGGGACGCGCCGCTGAAGGGCATGGGCGCCATGGCCTCGGGGCCGCAGCTTGACCGTGCGCTGGCCCTGACCGCGCGGGCCGAGGCCGAGGGCGCGCGGCTTGTGACCGGGGGGCGGCGGCTGAACATTCCGGGGCATTTCATGGACCCCACGGTGCTGGCCGGCGTCGATCCCGCCAGCGAGATCGGCCAGACCGAGGTCTTCGGCCCGGTTGTCTCGGTCATGGCCTTCGAGGACGAGGCCGAGGCGATCGCCATCGCCAATGGCACGGACTACGGGCTTGTCGCCGGCGTCTTCACCCGCGACCTCGACCGGGCGACGCGGGCGGCGGGCCGGCTGCGCGCGGGCCAGGTTTTCGTCAACGAATGGTTCGCGGGCGGGGTCGAAACCCCCTTCGGCGGCTATGGCAAGTCGGGCTACGGGCGCGAGAAGGGCCGCGAGGCACTGTGGAACTACGTCCAGACCAAGAACGTGGCGATCCGGCTGCGCTGACCTAGCCGAAGGGCCGAAGCTTCGGGTGGCGGTTCACGTCCTTGTAAAGAAGATAGCGGAACCGCCCCGGCCCGCCGGCATAGCAGGCCTGCGGGCAGAAGGCGCGCAGCCACATGAAGTCGCCAGCCTCGACCTCGACCCAGTCGCCGTTCAGCCGGTAGACGCCCTTGCCTTCCAGGACGTAAAGCCCGTGCTCCATCACGTGGGTCTCGGCGAAGGGGATCGCGCCGCCGGGCTCGAAGGTGACGATGTTGACGTGCATGTCGTGCGCAAGGTCGGCGGGGTCGACGAAGCGTGTCGTCGTCCAGCGCCCGTCCGTGCCGGGCATGGCGATGGGGGCAACCTCCGCCTCGCGGGTGACGAAGGACGGCGGCGGCGTGATCCCTTCCGCCGGCTCCCAGGCCTTGCGGATCCAGTGGAAGCCCGCCGGGACGGTGCCGGGATTGACCACCGACCAGTCCGCCCCCGGAGCCAGGAACGCGTAGCCGCCCGGACCCATGGCGTGATGCTCGGCCCCCAGCCGCAGCGACAGCGTGCCCGAGGTGACGAAGATCACGCCCTCGGCCCCGGCGTCGGGTTCGGGCCGATCGCTGCCGCCGCCGGGGGCAAGTTCCATGACGAGCTGGGCGAAGGTCTCGGCAAAGCCGCTGAGCGGGCGCGCGAGGATCCAGGCGCGGGCGCCGTGCCAGCCCGGCAGGGCCGAGGTGACGATGTCGGTCATCACCCCGCGCGGGATGACGGCATAGGCCGTGGTGAAGATGGCGCGGCCGGTCAGAAGCTGCGTCTCGGGCGGCAGGCCGCCGGGGGGGGTGGCATAGGTGCTCATGCCCGGCATCCAAGACGCGGGCGGGCGGGGGGATCAAGGGGGAATCGCGCGGGGCAGGCCCCGCGCGATGCCTCCGGCGGGGATATTTGGACCAAGAAGAAGCGCAAGGGGGGCGCTCAGAGCGGGGGAAGGGCCACGACCGTGCCGCTGCGCGCGGCCTCCTGCGCGGCCAGGCCCATGGCCACGGCGCGGGCGCCGTCGCGCAAGCTGACCTCGACCTGCCCCTGGCCGCGCACCACCGCGTTGAATCTGGCGTGCTGGTAGTAGGTCGATCCGTTGTGATCGCCCGCCGCCAGAAGCGCCGGGTCCACCGGGATCTCGAGCGTCACCGGCCCCTTCGGCTCGCGCGGGCTGACGATGACCTGCGGCACCGGCGGCGCGCCCAGACGGGCGGGCCAGAAGCGCCCGGGCCCGGGCACGAGGCATTCGATCTTGCCGGTGGGCCCCACCGCCGACAGTTCCTCCTGATAGCGCGATCCTTCGGCGTACATGCACAGCTCGAGCATGGCGCGGGCGCCGCCCTCGAAGTCGACGATGACATAGGCGGTGTCCCAGATGTCGGGCACCTCGCCGTCGTAGCGTTCGTCGCGGTGGTTGACCTCCTGGCCGGCGCTGGCCATCACGCGCAGCGGCTCGGCCCGAAGGGTCAGGCGCATGAGGTCGAAGAAGTGGCAGCATTTCTCGACCAGCGTGCCGCCGGTCTGGCGGTTGAAGCGGTTCCAGTCGCCGACCTTCCTGAGGAAGGGAAAGCGGTGCTCGCGGATCGTCAGCATCCGGATGCCGCCCGTCGCCGCCGCCGACTGCGCGAGGAAGGTCGCGACCGGCGGCATGTAGCGGTATTCCATCGCCACCCAGATCGGCGCGCCGAACCCGGCGTCGAGCCGGGCGATGCGCGCGGCGTCTTCGGGTGTGGTGTAAAGCGGTTTTTCGACCAGCACGGGCAGGCTGCGCAGGGCTGCGATTTCCTCGAGCTGGGCGACATGGCAGTGGTTGGGGCTTGCGATCAGCAGACAGTCGACGCCCGGGTCGGTCACCACCTCGCGCACCGAGGCCGCGGCGCGCGCCCCCGGCGCGAGCGCAAGCGCGCCCGCCATCATCCCCGCGTCGGGCTCGTAGATGGCGGCGACGCGCGCACCGGGCAGAAGGGCGATGTTGCGCAGGTGTTCCTGCCCCATCATGCCGCAGCCGATGATGCCGTAGGTGACGATATCCGACATTTGGTCCTCTATTTCAGGCGGGAGATGTAGCGCACCTTGTCCGGATCGAACCAGGTGCGCGAATATTCGCAAGGCTGGCCGTCCTGGCCGCGGGCGATGCGCTCGATGAAGCCGCAGGGGCTGCCCGGCGCGGGCGGGAAGGCCGGAACGCGCCAGTCGGGCACGCGCCCCACCCCCACGCGGTCTTCGGCGCGGGTGATCCAGAGGCCCAGACGCTCGCGGTAGAAGAGGTAGAGGGATTCCGACAGGTCGCCGGCCTCGATCCGGTCGGCATGGCCGGCGTCGAGCCAGATCTCTTCGAGCGCGGCGGGAACCCCGCCCAGCCGGCGCAGGCGGCGGAAGCGGTGCCCCTCGGGCGCGGCGCCGAATTCGGGGAAATCCGCGGGTTTGGGCAGGCGGCGGACATCGAGCACCTCGGCTGTGGGCAGGCCGCCGCCGTCGGCCAGTTCGATGCGCAGAAAGGCATAGACGCCCGCGGCCTCGGGCGGGTGGCGCACGTAGTTGCCCGAGCCCTGCACCCGGTCGAGATACCCCTTCGCGGTCAGGTCGGCGAGCGCCTTGCGCAGCGTGCCGACCGAGGTGGCAAGGTCCTTCGCCATGTCGCGTTCGGGCGGCAGACGCTCGCCCTCGAGAAGCCTGCCCGCGGCGATCTCGCGGATCAGCATCTCGGCGATCTGGACATAGATCGGAAGGGCGTTCGGGTTGGCCATGGGAGGAGTCGCGGAAAAATTGATACACTATTGATGCATGTCAAGGCGGATGCTACGCAAGGGGAAAATTCGCGACCGGGAGGAGATTCGCATGACCGTGGTTCCCGTGACCTCCGCCGACCTCGACGCGGCCGAGGTGTCGTGGTTTTCCGCGCTCTGCTCGGACGACTACGCCTATCTGGGCGTGCCCGACGGCGCGCTGAGATCAAGCTGGGAGCATTGCCGCGACATCGTCCTCGAGGCCGAGCGCCAGGGGTTCCGCAACATCCTGTGCCCGTCGTCCTATCAGGTAGGCCAGGACACGCTGAGCTTCGTGGCCGGGTGCGCGCCCCTGACCGAGCGGATCAACTTCCTGGCCGCCGTCCGCTGCGGCGAGATGCAGCCGATCATGCTGGCGCGCACGATCGCGACGCTGGATCACATGCTGAAGGGGCGGCTCACGATCAACATCATCTCGTCGGACTTCCCCGGCGAGGTCGCCGACAGCGCCTATCGCTATCGCCGCTCGCGCGAGGTGGTCGAGATCCTGCGCCAGGCCTGGACGCGGGACACGATCGACCACGAGGGCGAGGTCTACAGCTTCAAGGGCGTGACCACCGACCCCGCGCGCCCCTATCAGCAGAACGGCGGGCCGCTGATGTATTTCGGCGGCTATTCCCCCGATGCGCTCGATCTTTGCGCGCAGCATTGCGATGTCTACCTGATGTGGCCCGAGCCGAAAGAGACGATCGCCCAGCGCATGAAGGACGTGCATGCCCGCGCGGCCGAGTATGGCCGCACGCTGGACTACGGTCTGCGGGTGCACATGATCGTGCGCGACACCGAGGCCGAGGCCAGGGACTACGCCGAGCACCTCGTTTCGAAGCTTGACGACGACTACGGCAAGCTGATCCGCGACCGGGCGCATGACTCGATCAGCCTTGGCGTGGCGCATCAGGCCAAGGCGCGCGAACTGGCCGACAAGTTCGGCTATGTCGAGCCGCATCTGTGGACGGGCGTCGGCCGCGCGCGGTCGGGCTGCGGTGCGGCGCTTGTGGGGTCAACCGACCAGGTCCTGAGCGAGATCGAAGCTTATCAAAAGATGGGCATTCGCGCCTTCATCTTCTCGGGCTATCCGCATATCGACGAAGCCGTCCACTTCGGCACGCGGGTGCTGCCGCAGCTCAGGACCTGTTCGCTGCCCGAGGCCTATGGCCGGGTGCCGGCCGACCCGCCGGCGACGCCGCTGGCCGTGGGGGCGCGCCGCTGATGGACCGTATCGCGATCACCGAAGACCTCAGCTTCAGCCGCATCGTCTATGGCATGTGGCGGCTCGATGAAGACGCCGACACCTCGCCCGCCCACGTGCGCGCCAAGATCGAAGCCTGCCTCGATCAGGGGATCACCACGATCGATCAGGCCGATATCTATGGCGGCTATGCCTCCGAGGCGCTGCTGGGTGCGGCGCTGAAGGGCACCGACCTTGCCCGACAGGTCGAGATCGTCACCAAGACCGATATCGTCGTGCGCTCGGACCGGTTCCCGGACGCACGCGTAAAACACTATGACACTTCGCGCGCGCACATCACCGCGGCGGTCGAGACCTCGCTGACCCTCATGGGGGTCGAGCGGATCGACCTTCTTCTGATCCACCGCCCCGATCCGCTGATGGACCACAACGAGACCGGCGAAACGCTGGATGACCTTGTTGCGGCGGGCAAGGTGCGCGCGGTCGGCGTGTCGAACTTCCGGCCCTGGGACCTGTCGCTTCTGCAATCGGCGATGGAGACCGGCCTTGCGGTCAACCAGATCGAGCTGAGCCTGACCTGCCACGACGCCTTCACCAACGGCGATCTGGCCTTCCTGCAGGAAAACGACATCGTGCCGATGGCCTGGTCGCCGCTGGGCGGCGGCGGGCTGCTGGCGGGCGGCGGGGCTGTCCAGGCGAAACTGCGCGAGGTGGCGGGACGCACCGGCGCCGATCCCGCGGCGGTGGCGGTGGCATGGCTTCTTGCCCATCCCGCAGGAATCCTACCTGTAATGGGAACCAACCGCCTCGACCGTATCCGGGCATTCTCGGACGCGCTCGAGGTTCCTATGGACCGGCAGACATGGTTCGAGCTTTACACGGCTGCCCTTGGACGCGAGGTTGCCTGACCATGGCCGACGGAGGAGTGCACAGCACGATGGAGATCTTCACCCCCGGTCCCGAGACCGCGCGCAGTTTCCGCGACGCGCTTGGGCAATTCGCGACCGGGGTGACGGTGATCACCTGCGCCGGCCCCGATGGACCGGTCGGCATCACCGCCAACAGCTTTGCCAGCGTCTCGCTCGACCCGCCGCTGGTGCTCTGGTCGCCGGCGCGCGCCTCACGGCGCTTTCCGTTCTTCGAGGCGGCCGAGCGCTATGCGATCCACGTGCTTGGCGCCGAACAGGCCGACGTCTGCCAGGCCTTCGTCCGCGACGGAGCCGCCTTCGAGGCCGTCGACTGGACCATGGGCGATGCCGGCGTACCGCTGATCGACGGGTGCCTTGCGCGCTTCGAGTGCCGGCGCGAGGCCGTGCATGAAGGTGGCGATCACCTGATCGTCGTCGGCCGGGTCCTGCGTGCGGCCTGGCGCCCGGGCGCGCCGCTGGTGTTCTCGGCGGGGGCTTACGGACGCTTTACGGATGCCGCCTGACCGCCCGGCCTGACCGGCTGGCCCGACGGCACGGACTGACCGCGCGAAGACCCGGACAACGGGCGCGCTGCAAAAGGGGAGGAGGACGGCGCATGGCGCTGCTCTTTGGACTGCTGTGGCCGATCCAACTGTGGAACGACACCGTTCTGAAGCTGGGCCGCGCCATCGCCATCGTCGCGATCGGACTGATGGTCGTGGCGATCCTCGTTCAGGTGTTCTTCCGCTATTTCCTGGGCAACGCCCTGTCCTGGCCGGACGAGGCGGCGCGCTTCTTCATGCTGTGGATGACCGGCTTCATGGCGCCGCTGGCCTATCGGCGCGGCGGCTTCGTGGCGATCGACATGGTTCTGGTCGCGATGCCGCCACGGCTGGGTGCCATCGTGTCGCTGCTGCTTCTTCTGATCTCGGGCGTGGTGCTGTGGTACGCCGTGGTCATCGGCTGGGCCGAGATCACGGGCTTCGGCGGCCGCTTCACCACCGACGCGCTCTACCTGCCGACCAGCCTGACCTTCGACAGCTGGTTCCGCGTGCCACGGTCGTGGATGATGGCCTCGCTCTTCGTCGGCGTGGTCCTTCTCTTCATCGTCAATCTCGAGCTGATCCTGAGGACGTGCATCACCCTTCTGGGCGGCGAAGACCGGCTGACGCCGATCGCGGCCGGCGCCGAAGAAATCAGGGCGGAGTAAGGCGATGCTAATCTGGTTCCTGCCCGTCTTCCTGCTGTTCCTGATGATCGGGCTGCCCGTCTTCTTCGGGCTGCTCGCCGCGCCCGGGATCCTGCTGTGGCTGAACGGGCAGGAACGCGACATCACGCTGCTGTACCGCAACGTCTACAACGGGATGGACAGCTTCCCGCTGATGGCGATCCCGTTCTTCATGCTCGCCGGCGAGATGATGAACCGGGGCGGCATCACCATCCGCCTGGTCGAGTTCAGCCAGGCGCTGATGGGGCATCTGCGGGGCGGGCTTGCCCATGTGAACATTCTGTCGTCGATCCTGTTCGCGGGGCTTTCGGGCTCGGCCGTGGCCGATACCTCGGCCCTGGGGTCGATGCTGATCCCGGCGATGGAGAAGCAGGGCTATACCCGCCGCTTCGCCGCCGCGATCACGGCGGCCAGCTCGGTCATCGGCCCGATCATCCCGCCCTCGGGCATCATGATCATCTACGCCTATGTCATGGGCGAAAGCGTGGCTGCGCTGTTCCTGGCGGGGATCGTGCCGGGGCTTCTGGTGGGCATCGGACTGATGATCATGGTCCGGCTCATGGCCGACCGCTATGACCTGCCCAAGGCCGAGCGGATCGTGCAGAAGAACCAGACCATCTCGCCCGTCGAAGGCGGGTTCTCTTTCGTCCTTCTGCGGCTGAACCTGGCCGCGATCCTGTGGCTTCTGGGCGGCCTCGTTGCCGAGGTGCCGCTGCCCGCGTGGTCGGTGTTCCTGTTCTGGCTTGCCATCGCGCATGGGCTTCTGATGTGGCTGCGCGGGCGGGTCGGGTCGGATTTCCGCATCATCTGCAAGAAGGCGGTCGTGCCGCTTCAGACGCCGATCATCATCATGGGCGGCATCCTTCTTGGCGTCTTCACCCCGACCGAGGCCGCCGCCATCGCCGTCTTCTATGCGATCATAATCGCCTTCTTCATCCTGCGCACCATGACGCTGGCCGATCTGCCCGCCGTCCTGTCGCGCGCGGCGATGACCTCGGCCGTGGTGCTGCTGCTGGTGGGGGCGGCGATGGCCTTCAAGACCGTCGTGTCGCTGTCATACGCGCCGCAGATACTGGCCGAGTTCATCCTGGGCCTGAGCGACAATCCGTTGATGCTTCTGTTTCTCATCAACGTGCTCTTGTTCATCGTCGGCATGTTCCTCGACGCCGGGCCGGCGATCATCATCCTTGGCCCGATCCTGGGGCCGATCTTCATCGACATGGGCGTGCACCCGGTGCACTTCGCCATCATCATGAGCGTGAACCTGACCGTGGGGCTGGCGACGCCACCCATGGGACTTGTGCTGTTCGTGGCCTCGTCCGTCTCGGGCGAGCGGGTCGAGACCATCTCGAAGGCCATCCTGCCGTTTCTGGCCGTGGAGGTTCTGGTGATCTTCCTGATCACCTACATCCCGGCCATCTCGATGACGATCCCGCGCTGGGCCGGGTTCGTCCAATGACCCTCAAAGCTTCAAACCGAAAAGGGAGGTACTGACATGCTTACGGGACTGACGAGGTCGCTTCTGGTGGCGACCCTTCTGGCGGGGGCGCCACTGGCGGCCACCGCGCAGGACTTCACCCTGCGGGCGACCGCCAACTCGAACGAGGACGACGAGGACTATGACGGTCTGGTCGTCTTCAAGAATTACGTCGAGCAGGCCTCGAACGGCCGCATCGCCGTCGAGATGTTCATCGGGACGCAGCTGTGCTCGACCGGGGCCGAATGCATGCAGGGCGTCGCCGACGGCGCCATCGACATCTATATCTCGACCTCGGGCGGCACGGCGGGCATCTTCCCCTTCGTGCAGGTGCTCGACCTGCCCTACCTGATGCCCGACGACCGCGTGGCCGAAGCGGCGCTGTCGAACGGCACGCCCTTCATGCAGGCGATGCAGCAGAAGGTGCTGGAAACCTCGGGCGGCTCGATCCGGCTGATGACGGTGGGCAACACCGGCGGCTGGCGCAACTTCGCCAACACCGAGCGCCGCATCGAGACGCCCTCCGACCTGGCCGGGCTCAAGATCCGCACGGTGCAGGCCGACCTGCCGCAGGTCCTTGTCCGCTCGATGGACGCCTCGCCGACGCCGATCGCCTGGCCCGAGCTGTTCACCTCGCTCCAGACGCGGGTGGTCGAGGGCACGCAGAACGGCATCACCGACATCATGAACATGAAGTTCCCCGAAGCCGGGCTTCAGTACATCACGCTGGACGGGCATTCGTACATGGGCGCGTTGTGGTTCATGAACAACGAGCGTTTCCAGGCGATGCCCGACGACCTCAAGCGCGTCGTGGTCGATGGGTTCTACCAGCTGCAGCAGGCGACCTTCGCCTCGCCGAAGCGCAAGTCGATCCAGGCCTACCAGGACTTCGTGGCCGGCGGCGGCGACATCTACGTGCCCTCGCCCGACCAGAAGCAGGCCTTCCTCGAAGCGTCGGCCCCGGTCTACGACTGGTTCATCGAGAACGTCGATGGCGGCGAAGAGATGCTGGCCGCCCTGCGCGAGACCGTGGCCCAGGTCAGCGCCGACATCGACGCCGCCCGCGCAGCCGACATGCAGTGACGTCCCCGGGGGCGGACGGCAGGACCGCCCGCCCCCACCCTGCCCGGCCATGGCCTGGGCCACGGCCAAAGCCTGTTCGACGGGATACTGGCCGACCGCCGCAAACGCTCTGTTTCCTCGCAATGCGACACCGACTCGGGCATACTTTCCCCACAGGGATGGGGTGTTGGTATGAGTTTCGAGAAAGCTGCCTTGCGGGTCCGGGTTCTTGCCCGGCGGTTTCCCGCATCGCTGCCTCCGATGGAGGCAGGTCTTCTGATCCTGATGATCGTGCTGGCGATGGCCGGGTCGCTTTAAGACCCGGGCGTCACGAATCGCCCGCGCCGCGGGCCGCCTCGATCGCGGGGCGGATCTGGCTTTCAAGCGATCTCTGGGTGATCGGTCCGGCGAAGCGCAGCACCACATTGCCCTCACCGTCGATCACATAGGTCTCGGGCACGCCGTAAAGCCCCCAGTCAAGCGCCACGCGCCCGCTTTCGTCCGCCCCCATCGCCACGTAGGGATTGCCAAGCTCGGCCAGGAAGGCCAGCGCCTTCTCGGGATCGTCCTTGTAGTTGATCCCGTAGATGGGAATGCCCTCGTCCGCCAGAAGCTGAAGGTTCGGGTGCTCGGCCCGGCAGGGCGCGCACCAACTGGCCCAGTAGTTGACCAGCTTCACCCCTGGCGCGCGCAGCGCCTCGTCGGTGAAGGGGGCCTCCGCGCCCAGCTGGGTCAGCGCCACGGGCGGCGCGGGTGCCCCGATCCTGACCGAGGGCAGCGCATCGGGATCCTCGCGCTGCATCCCAAGATAGAACATCAGCGCCAGCCCGGCGAAGAACGCCGGCGGCGCCGCCAGAAGGGGAGAGAATCTAGCCATCTTTCCTGCGCGCCTCCGCTTCGGCGAGTTGCCGCTTCACCCGCTTGCCCTGCCAGACGCTGAGCCCCACAAGCGCGGCAAGCAGCGCAAGCGACACGCCGTAGGCCAGCGTCACATAGGTCGCATAGGGGCCAAGATCCGGCATCAGGCCATCCTCTCGCGCAGTTCCAGCGCATGCAGGCGGCGGGCGCGGATCTCGGTCCGGGTGCGGTAAAAGACCAGCGCCACGAACAGCAGCACGAAGCCCGCGATCGAGACCAGCAGCGGGAACCAGAACACGTCGGCGATGTTCTCTTCCTTGTCCATCGACAGCGTCGCGCCCTGGTGCAGCCCCTGGTTCCAGAAGTTCACCGCATAGCGCGACAGAAGCGCGAAGACCGATCCCACAAGGCACAGGACCGACGTCAGGTCCGCCGCGGTGTCGGGGTCCTCGATCGCGGCCCAAAGGGCGATGTAGCCGACGTAGAACAGGAACAGGATCAGGAACGATGTAAGACGCGGGTCCCAGGCCCACCAGGTGCCCCACATCGGCTGGCCCCAGATCGCCCCGGTGGCCAGCGCGATCAGCGTCATCGTGATGCCCACCGGCGCCGCGGCCTTGGCGGCCAGCGCACTGACGTGGTGCCGCCGGATCAGCCAGATCAGCGAGGCCACCAGCATCATGATCCAGGCGTTGATCGCCATCATGGCCGAAGGCACGTGCAGATAGATGATCTTGACGGTCGAGCCCTGCCGGAAATCGTCGGGCGTGAAGAAGAAGCCCCAGGCAAGGCCCAGGGCCATCGCCACGCCTGCGGTCGCGAAAAGCCACGGCATCCACCGGTCGGTGAAGGCCATGAAGCGGCGCGGATTGGCATATTCCCAGATCGACATGCGTGGTATCTAGCCGTCCCTTCGCCCCGTCTCAAGACACATGGCCGTCAGCCCCTCAGCGCAGATTGACGCGGAGCGCCGCGGCGGCCGCGAACGGCAGAAGCGCAAGGCAGCCCAGCGTGATGCCCGCCAGCATCAGAACGGGCGTCGCCACGTCGAGCCCCGCCGCCGCCCGACGCACCGCGTCCGAGCCGAAGATCAGCGTCGGCACGTAAAGCGGCAGCACCAGGATCGACAGAAGAAGCCCGCCCCGCTTCAGCCCCACGGTCAGCGCCGCGCCGAAGGCGCCGATCATCGACAGGGCCGGCGTTCCCAGCGCCAGCGTCGCCACCAGCCAGCCATAGGCCGGCGCGGGCAGGTTGAGGAAGATGCCGAACACCGGCGCGGCCAGGGTCAGCGGCAGCCCCGTGGTCAGCCAATGCGCCAGCGCCTTGACGGCGACCACGCCCTCCAGCGGCACCGGCGCGGTGGCCAGCAGGTCAAGCGATCCGTCCTCGTGGTCGGTCGCGAAGATCCGGTCAAGCGACAGAAGGCAGGCCAGAAGCGCGCCGACCCACAGCACGCCGCGCGCAATCACGCTGAGCGTGCCGGCCTCGGGTCCGACGCCGAAGGGCACAAGCACCGTCACGATCAGGAAAAAGGCCAGCGCAAGCCCGAAGCCGCCCCCCGCGCGCAGCGCAAGGCGCAGGTCGCGCAGAAGAAGCGCGCTCATGCGAAGGCCTCGTCAAAGGCGCCGCCCTGCTGCGGGGCCGCCTTGAAGGGCGCCACGTCCAGCAGCCGCGCTTCGATCCCAAGGTCGATATGCGTGGCGATCAGCGCCGATCCCCCCGCCGCCACATGCGCGTCCACCGCGCGGGCGAACAGCCCCACGCTTGCCGCGTCAAGCGAGACGGTGGGCTCGTCCAGCGCCCACACAGGCCGCCCGGTGACCATCAGCCGCGCAAGACCCAGACGCCGTTTCTGCCCGGCCGACAGGTTCTGCGCCGCGCGGTCGCGCAAGGCGGCAAGGTCGAAGGCCCGAAGCGCCGTCTCGATCCCCGAGGTGCCATAGATCGCCGCCCAGAAGCGCAGGTTCTCGGCCACGCTCAGTGTGCCCTTCAGCCCGTCGGCGTGCCCGGCATAGGCGATGGCGTCCGGCTGGGCCAGGATCTCGCCCGTCACGGGGGGCTGAAGCCGGGCGATCGTGCGCAGAAGCGTGGTCTTGCCCGACCCGTTCGGCCCCCGCAGCACAAGGACCTCGCCCGGGTCCAGCCGGAAGCTGACGCCGGCAAGCACCGGCACGCCCCCCCGGGCGCAGGTCAGGTCGCGGACCTCGAGGGTCCCTGCACCGGTTGCTGCCGTCACCCGCGCCCCCGCCGTCAGACCGGGATCAGCGCAAGGCCGACGCGGCGGCCTTCGGCAAGAAGCACGTTGTAGGTGCGGCAGGCCGCGGGCGAGGCCATGATCTCGACCCCCACACCCGCGCCCTCCAGCGTGGCGCGGAAGGCCGAAGGGATCTGCGCGATCTCGGCCCCGGTTCCGACGAAGAGAACGTCGATCTCGGCGGCGGCGGCGACAAGCGTCGCGGTGTCGTCATAGCCGCCCCAC
Organism: Saliniferula longa; assembly: GCF_050789285.1. NCBI lineage: Bacteria > Pseudomonadati > Pseudomonadota > Alphaproteobacteria > Rhodobacterales > Roseobacteraceae > Saliniferula > Saliniferula longa. The sequence goes on from NZ_JBOUVX010000003.1 coordinate 461,881, forward strand.
GCCCGGATGCCGCCGGGCAGGATCGACACCGCCCCTTCCAGGACCTTGCCGCCGATGCGGAAGAAGCCCGGCCCGTAGCCGTCGATGGGACGCGCCTCGGAATAGGTGATTTCGGTCAGGCGCATGGGCGCGGTTCCTTTCAGGACCAGAGCGGCAGGCCAAGAAGCGCCGCCGCCCCGATGATGCCATAGGCCACGCGACGATACAGGCCCGCGCGCGCGGGATCAAACAGCCTGCGCCCCAGCAGCGCGCCAAGGCCATAGGGGGCGGCCATGGCAAGGCCGAAGGTCAGCGCCTCGGGCGGAAACGCGCCCTGCGCGGCGATCATCGGACCATAGGCCGCGCTCGACACCGTCAGCACCACGATGGCGTTGGCGCGGGTGCGGTCGACGCTGTCGGACCCGCCCAACTGGAACAGCACCATCGCCGGGCCGTTCAGGCCGACCGACCCGCCCAGGAACCCGACCGCGCCGCCCACCGCCAGCCACGCCGGAACGCCCGGGCTTTGCCGGTAGCGCCAGCCGGTCACCAGGGCCGCAAGCGTCGCCAGCACCACCGCCGATACCGCCCAGCGCAGCATCACGGGATCGCCGGTGCGCAGCACCCAGACCCCCAATGGCAGCACGGCCAGCGCGGCGGCCAGCATGGTCAGCGTGGCCCGCCGGTCCGAGGCGCGCCAGGCCTGCGGCAGGACGGTGAAGATGGCGCTGAGCGAAGCGATGGCGAAGGCTGCCACCGCCAGAAGCGGGGCCACGACGATGGTGGCAAGCGGCATGAAGATCAGCGCCGACCCGAAGCCCGCGAAGCCGTAGACGACGCCGGCAAGCCCCGCGAGCGCCATCAGCCAGGGCAGACCGGGCTGCGTGAGCCCGGCCAGGGCCCAGTCAGGCATCCGCCTTCCCGAACTGCGTTCCCGCGCCGGCGTCGGGCTTCGACCAGTCGCGCTTGGTGCCCAGCATCAGAACCACGTTCTTGGCGACATAGACCGACGAATAGGTTCCGACGACCACGCCCCAGGTGATCGCGAAGACGAAGCCCCGGATCACGTCGCCGCCCAGGATCAGCAGGGCGATCAGCGCCAGAAGCGTGGTGCCCGAGGTCATCAGCGTGCGACTCAGCGTCTCGTTCACGCTGAGGTTCATCACGTCGCGCAAAGCCATCTTCTTGTACTTGATCAGGTTCTCGCGCAGGCGGTCGAAGATCACCACGGTGTCGTTGATCGAATAGCCGACGATCGTCAGAAGCGCCGCGATGGTCGCAAGGTCGAACCGGATCTGCAGCAGGCTGAAGATGCCGATGGTCAGCAGCACGTCGTGGATCAGCGCCACAACCGCGCCGATGGCGAACTGCCATTCAAAGCGCAGCCAGATGTAGACGAGGATCGCCCCCATCGCCGCGATCACGGCGATGACCGCGGTGCGGATCAACTCGCCCGAGACCTTGGGCCCGACGGATTCGACCGAAGTGAACGAAATCGCCGGGTCCACGGCCTGCAACGCCACCTCGACGGAATTGACGACCGCGGGCGAGACGCTTTCCTCGCCCTCCTGCGCCTGGATGCGGATCATCGCCACATGCCGGTCGGCGCCGAAGGTCGGGTCGAAGACCTCGGTGATCGACACGTCGCCCAGGCCGAGGGGCGCGATCGCCTCGCGGTAGGTGCCCACGTTGACGGCCTGCGTGCTTTCGGTGCGGATCGTGGTGCCGCCCCGGAAGTCGATCCCGAAGTTCAGCCCCATGGTCAGGAACAGCACCAACGACACGATCATGGCGACGATCGAGATGCCGAAGGTGGCCTTCCAGAAGCGGAAGAAATCGATGTTCGTGGTCTCGGGAACAAGTCGCAGCCGCATGGGGTCAGACCTCGATTGTGCGCGGGCGGCGCCGTTCGAACCACAGCACGATCAACAGCCGCGTCACGAAGATCGCGGTGAAGACCGACGTCAGGATGCCCAGGCCCAGGGTGATCGCGAAGCCCCTTACCGGGCCCGAGCCCAGCGCGAACAGGATTCCCGCGGTGATGAACGTGGTGATGTTGGCATCGACGATGGCCGAAAGCGCCTTCTCGTACCCAAGCTCGATCGCGCGGGCCGGGCCCTTTGCGGTCTTCAGCTCTTCGCGGATCCGTTCGAAGACCAGCACGTTGGCATCCACCGCCATGCCGATGGTCAGAACGATCCCCGCGATGCCCGGCAGCGTCAGTGTCGCCCCGATCACCGACAGAAGCCCGAACATCATCGCCACGTTCAGGATCAGCGCGAGATTGGCGAAAAGACCGAACAGGCCATAGCTCGCCGCCATGAAGACCATGACCGCCACGAAAGCGACAAGCGCCGCGATCCGTCCCGCATCGATCGAATCCTGGCCAAGTTCGGGGCCGATCGTGCGTTCTTCCAGGAAGACTAGTTCGGCCGGAAGCGCGCCGGCGCGCAGAAGCACGGCGAGGTTGGTCGATTCCTCGACCGAGAAGCTGCCGGTGATGATCCCCGATCCGCCGGGGATATGGCTTTGGATGACCGGCGCCGACACGACTTCGTCGTCCAGCACGATCGCGAAGGGAGAGCCGATGTTCTCGGCGGTGTAGTCGCCGAACTTGCGCGCACCGGTCGGGTTGAAGCGGAAGTTCACCGCCGGCCGCCCGTTCTGGTCGAAGGCCGGCTGCGCGTCGACAAGTTCCTCGCCCGTGACCACGGGCGTGCGCTCGACAATGTAGAAGACGCCGGGTTCGTCCATCGACGGCAGGAGCAGGTTGCCGGCGCCGAGGTCGCCTCCGGCCTCGCCCGTGCGGCCGACGACCGGGTGGAAGGTCAGCTGCGCGGTGGTGCCGATCAGCGCCTTCAGTTCGTCGGCCGACCCGATACCCGGCACCTGGATCAGGACGCGGTCCTCGCCCTGGCGCTGGATCGTGGGTTCGCGCGTGCCGACCTCGTCGACGCGGCGGCGGATGATCTCGAGCGACTGCTGGATGGTGCGGTCGTCTGTGGCCTGACGCTCGGCCTCGGACAGCCGCACGATGATCTCGTCACCGTCGCCGGCGACCTCGATATCGCTGGCGCCCACCCCGGTCAGCGTGGCGACCGGCCGCGCCAGTCCGCGCACCGTCTCAAGCGCGACGGCAAGGCCCGCGGGTTCCGAGATGCGCACCCGCAGTTCGTCGGGCGGCGACGGCTGGCGCCGGACCGAACCCACGGCGGCGCGCTGATCGCGCAGCGCATCGCGCACCTCGGGCCAAAGCCCATCCATCCGCCCCTCATAGACGTCGGCCACCTGAACCTCGGCCAGAAGATGCGCCCCGCCCCGCAGGTCGAGCCCAAGGTTGACCAGCGACGACGGCATCCAGTTCGGCCACAGCGCCAGATCGGCCTCGCGCTCGGGCGTGGCGCCCAGCGCCTCGATCTCGGCGGCGGCGTCGTTGTGCCGTTCGACCCGCTCGTAGAAGAGGTTCGGCGTCGAAAAGATCAGGCCCGCGGCAAGCGCGGACCAGATCAGAACCCGCTTCCAGAGGGCGATTTGCAGCATCGGCCGGCCCCGGACGTCAGTTCGCGTTCGCGGGTTCGGTCTTGCTCAGAACCTGTGCGACGGTGTTGCGGACGACGCGGACCTTCACGCCCTCGGCGATCTCGACCTCGAGTTCGCCGTCTTCCTTCACTTTGGAAACCTTGCCGATCAGCCCGCCCTGGGTGACGATCTGGTCGCCCCGGCGCAGAGCCTGCACCATCTTCTGGTGCTCCTTGATCTTCTTCTGCTGGGGACGGATCAGCAGAAAATACATGATCGCGAAGATCAGGATCAGGGGAACGAAGCTGGCGACGGCGCTTCCCGCCCCCCCGGCCGCTTGCGCATAGGCAGGCGTGACAAACATGTGGTGACCCCGTTAGCTCGATGGGGCCGTCGCGCGGCCCACGGTTCTGAATTGGCGCGCACCCTATAGTCGGGTGCGGGGCTTGGCAAGCAGAGCCCCGGGGGACGCGCGCAAGGCGCATTTCCCGGTTCAAACTTCCCCGCCTTTGCGCCATATGGGGGCGGCGAAGTGCCGATCAACCCGGATTTCAGACCACAGGCCGACCCATGCACGATATCCGCGCCATCCGCGAGAACCCCGAGGCTTTCGACCGCGTCATGCGCCGGCGCGGGCTGGACGGCATCGCCGCCGAAGTGCTGGCCATCGACGAGGCGCGGCGCGCCCGCATCATGGCTGCCGAGACCGCGCTGGCCGACCGCAACGCCGCCTCGAAGGACGTGGGCGCGGCCAAGGCCAGGGGCGACACGGCAGAGTTCGAGCGTCTGCGCGCCCTGGTGGCCGAAAAGAAGGACGAAATCGCCCGTCTCGAAGCCGAGGCGAAGGAACAGGACGACCGCCTGACCGAGTTCCTGATGGGCCTGCCCAACGCGCCGCTCGACGAGGTGCCCGACGGCGAAGACGAACACGACAACGTCGAGATCCGCCGCTGGGGCACCCCGCGGAACTCCGGGTTCAAGCCCAAGGAGCATTTCGAGATCGCGGGCGCGGCGAAGGGCCTTGATTTCGAAACCGCGGCGAAGCTGTCGGGGGCGCGCTTCGTCGTGCTGAAGGGCGCGGTGGCGCGCATTCACCGGGCACTGGCGCAGTTCATGCTCGACATCCACACCGCCGAGAACGGCCTGACCGAGATGGCGACGCCGGTCCTGGTGCGCGACGAGGCGATGTACGGCACCAACCAGCTTCCGAAATTCGCCGAGGACAGCTATCGCACGACGAATGGCTGGTGGCTGATCCCCACTTCGGAGGTCACGCTGACGAACACCGTCGCGGGCGATATCCTTGACGAAGCCAGCCTGCCGATCCGCATGACCGCGCACACGCTCTGCTTCCGGTCCGAGGCGGGCAGCGCGGGCAAGGACACCGCCGGGATGCTGCGCCAGCACCAGTTCGAGAAGGTCGAGATGGTGTCGATCACCCACCCCGACCGCTCGCTCGAGGAACACGCCCGCATGACGCGCTGCGCCGAAGGCATCCTTGAACGGCTTGGCCTGCCCTACCGCACCGTGGTCCTGTGCACCGGCGACATGGGCTTTGGCGCGCGCAAGACCCATGACATCGAGGTCTGGCTGCCCGGCCAGAACACCTACCGCGAAATCAGCTCGGTCTCGGTCTGCGGCGACTTCCAGGCCCGGCGCATGAACGCGCGCTTCCGCCCCGAGGGCGGCGGCAAGCCCGAGTTCGTGCATACGCTCAACGGCTCGGGCCTGGCCGTGGGCCGCACGCTGATCGCGGTGCTCGAGAACGGCCAGCAGGAAGACGGATCGGTCACCTTGCCCGAGGCGCTGGTGCCGTGGCTGGGCGGCAAGTCGCGCCTGACGCCCGCGGGCGATCTGGTTTAGGGTCGGCCGCTCTGGCGTCCGCCGCGGCGCCCGGTCAGAACTCGTAGGGCTCGACCGTCTCGGCGGCGATGGCATAGCCCACTTCGGCAAACTGGGTCGTGGCCGCCATCGAGGTCATCGTCCCGGTGACGCTGACCGGCTCGAACAGCCCGTCGCTTTCATAGGGCGCGTCCGTGGTGACGAGGATCAGCTGATTCGGCGGCGGTGGCGGGACATGAATGCAGGCCCCGACATAGGGCACCAGCAGGAAGTCCGTCACGCCCGTCCCCGAGAAGTCGAGCGGCAGAAGGAAGCCCGGGATTCGCACCCGCTTGCCGTCATAGGCATGGGTGATCTGGCCGCCAAGCTCCTGGTCGAAGGGGGTGTCGAGCTGGCCGTGCTCCACCACGCCCAGCGCGCGCAGCCGCTCCATCTCGGTGCCGCCAAGGGAGGGGGCAAGGTCGCTCCAGTCAAGCACGACCACCGCGTCGTCAAGGGCGCGGGCCGCGCGGGCGGTGGCCGCCGCCGCCACAGCGGAAAGAAGCGATGTCAGAAAATCCCTTCGAAACCACATGGTCCGCCCCCTAGTTCCCTTCCCGCGCGAACATCACGTACTGGCTAACCGCCATCATGTCGGCGATCGCCCCCACCTTCCGTTCGTTCATCAATCCGGCCAGCGGTTCATGCTGGCTGAAGTCGCCGCGCATCCCGAACTGCCGCGCGACGGGGCCGGCAAGGTCCGGTGCCTCGGCCAGCGCCCTGCCGATCGCCGCGCGCGCCGCCGCGCCGGTTTCGGGCGCCCCGCTCTGACTGTGAAGGGCGAAGGCCTCGACCACCAGTTCGCGCTTCTCGATGGGCAGATCGGCGTTCAGCAGAACGTCGTCCACAAGGCGGTTTGCGGTGGCCACGCCGCCCAGTTCGATCAGCGCGGTGGCATAGGCGCCAAGCACCGCGCCGTCGCTGGCAAGCGCCCGCCCGAAGGCCGGCCAGAGATAGGCCTCGGCGCGCGGGTCGGCCGACAGCCCCAGCAGCAGAATGCGGATCGGCCGCAGGTCGCCCTGGGCGGGGTCGTCGATCCGCGCCAGAGCCGGCTCGACCAGGTCGGGGAACGGCAGGCGGCGCAGAAGCGAGTAATCGGCCAGGTCGACCTCGCGCAGCGCCGCCTCGGACAGGTCGGGGTCCGGGTCAGCCACATGGGCGGCAAAGAGCGAAAACCGCCCCATGTCCCCGGCCAGTTCCCAGTCGGGCAGGCGCGCCATGACCTTGTCCAGGACACCTCGGAACCCCGGGCCGACATAGGAGATCCGCGTCCAGGGGCCATAGGCCTCTTCCCGCGCGAAGAGGACCGCGTCGTCCGGGTTGGCCTGAAGCCGGGCCAGCGTCGCGGGGTCGACCGCCTCGGGGATCGCCACGTCGTCGCCCGGCCCCTCGAGTGCTTCGACCACGGCGAACACCGTCGGATCGGCCGGGTCGGGACGCACCAGCACGATGTGTTCGCTGGCCATCAGCCGGTCAACAAGCCCGCTGCCCGGCGCATAGTTGTGGAAGGCGCAGGCCAGGGCGACCTGCGCGGCAAGCGCGGTCGAAAGCAGGAACGGGGCGATCAGGCGGGTCGGGTGCATCCGGTCTCGGGTTCGGTCGGTGGGCGGGTGGGTCGGGGCGCCTTCATTGCCGGGGGATCATACCGTCCGCGACCGACATCCGGTAGGCCCGAAGCGCGGGCAGCAGGCTCACGATCGCGGCAGCGGCGAGGATCGCCGCCAGCATCTGAAACTCGCGCCGGCCCGGCGGGTCGATCGGCAGGTAAAGACCATAGGCCGCGTCCAGCCACGGACGAAGGGCCCAAAGCCCAAGGTAGAGGATCGCAAGGCCAAGGATGGCCCCGGCCAGCGCCATCAGCACCGCCTCGCCCATCAGAAGGCCCATCACGGTGCGCGGCCCCGCCCCCATCGCACGCAGGATCGCCATTTCGCGCCGCCGCTCGGTCAGGCCCGACAGGATCATCGCCGCCATGCCCAGAAGCGCGGTCGCCACGACCATGGCCGAAACCGCGAACAGCGCGGTTTCCGCCACCCCGACGAGTCCCCACAACTCTTGCAGCGCGACCCCCGGCAGGATCGCCAGCAGCGGTTCCTCGGGATAGTCGTTGACCCAGCGCTGCAGGCGGAAGATCTGAACCGGCGACTGCACGCCCACGAGGACGGCGGTGATCGCCTTGGGCGCCAGATCCATGGCCCGGATCGCCTCGACCGGGGTCGGATCGCCGGGGCGCTGCGCGCCGCCCTGCCAATCGACATGAATCGCCTCGATCGCCTCGAGGCTGACGATCACCGTGCGGTCGACCGGGGTGCCGGTCTTGGCAAGCACGCCCGAGACGCGGAAGGGCGTATCGGAATGTTCGGTAAAGGACGCAAGCCCGTGGGACACGACGATCGCATCGCCCAGGCGGTAGCCAAGCGTCGCCGCCACGTCGGCCCCCACCACGGCGTCGAAAAGATCGACCATGGGCGCGCCCTGGGCGAAGTCCAGGGTCCGCCCGCCGCGATATCGGTATCTCTCGAAGAAGCCGGTCGTCGTGCCCATCACCCGGAACTGCCGGTGGCTGTCACCCAGCGAGATCGGCACCGCCCAGTCCACGCCGGGCTGGGCGATGAGGTCCTGGTAGCTGGCCCAGGTCACGTTGTTGGTGGCGTTGCCGATACGGAACACGGAATACAGCAGCAGTTGCACGCCCCCGGTCCGCGCCCCCACGATCAGGTCGGTCCCGGAAATCGTGTCGGCGAAGCTTGTCTTGGCGCCGCTCCGCAGCTTCTCGACCCCCAGAAACAGCGCCACCGACAGGGCGATGGCGAAGATCGTCAGACCCACCGTCAGGCGCCGCCCCCACAGCGACAGCAGGGCAAGGCGCAGCAGGCTCATGCCGCCGCCCGCACGACCGCGCCCATGTCGAGCACCCGGTCGAAGCGCCCGGCAAGCCGGTCGTCGTGGCTGACCATCAGAAGCGCCGCGCCGGTCGCCGCGCATTGCTCGAACAGAAGCGACAGGAAATCGCCCTGCGCGGCGGCATCCAGCGCCGAGGTCGGCTCGTCCGCAAGGATGATCGGTGGGCGGCCGATCATCGCGCGCGCGACGGCGACGCGCTGCTGCTGGCCCACGCTAAGCCGCGCGGCGGGCGCGCGGCGCATCAGGTCCTCGGGCAGGCCCAGCGCGGACAGAAGGCGCAGTGCCTCGGCCGCCGGATCGGGGCAGCGGCTGCGGCGGGCCGGCGCGAAACCGAGGGGCAAAAGCACATTGTCCAGACCCGTGGCGAAGGGCAGCAGGTTGAATTGCTGGAAGATGATGCCGAAGCTTTCGCCCCTCAGCCGGTCCATCGCCGCACCGCTCACGGAAGCAAGGTCCCGCCCCAGAAGCGTGACCTGCCCCGCCCCCGGCCGGATCGTGCCCGACACGAGGCCAAGAAGCGTCGACTTCCCCGACCCGCTGCGCCCCAGCAGCAGCAGCCGTTCCCCCGCCGCCAGCCGGAACTCGGGCACGTCCAGCGAAAAACCCGACCCGGGCCAGGCGAAGCTGACCCCATGAAGCGCAAGAACGGGATCGGTCGCGTCGCTCAGAAGAGTGCCCCCAGATCGATCTCGGGCGCGTCGCGCCCGACCGTGACGGCCTGTGCCGGGCCAGCGCCCACGATCTGGACGGCAAGCCGTTGCGCGCCCGCGAAACGGTCGAAATAGCGGAAGTCGATCCGGTCGAGCGCCTCGGGCGCGGCACAGGTCAGGGTGTAGTCGGCGTGGAACTCGGTGTGGTCCCCTGCCCCATGGTCGTCCCCATGCTCATCCCCGTGGTCATGCCCATGGTCATTGCCGTGGCCGTGGCCATCGTCCGCCTCGTCGCCGCCCTGAAGCGACACCTCGGCCATCGTCACCGTGCAGCCCGCCGCGTCCGGAAGCACGAAAAGGTCAAGCGGCCGCGCCAGATCGGCGATCGCGGCCTCGATCGCCGCGCGATCCTCGGCCGTCGCGGCCCTATGCTCGAAACCCACGATGTCGGCACCTGGTGCGGCCAGGATCAGCGTGACCGTCCCGCCGTCGATGGCGATGTCGAGGGTCCCCTCGCCGTGAACATGGGCGTCCAGCGCGCGCCGCTCGTCGGCGCCGGAAGCGGAGGCCGCCGACAGGGTCAGAAGGCAGACAAGAAGACTGCGGGCAGTCCTGGGCATGGGCGGCTCCGGATCGATGCGGGCGGACCGTCCGCCCGGATGTCTCGGAAGGTTATAGTATAACAGGATGGCGCGGCAAGCGGCCCGGCCCTGCGATCATCCCGGGCTGAGCCCGCGCAGACGCTCGGACCGCCGCCGCAGGATCTCGACCGTGGCCAGAAGGAAGATCGAGATCACCACCAGGATCGTCGCAACCGCCAGGATCGTCGGGCTGATCTGCTCGCGCAGGCCGGTGAACATCCGCCAGGGCAGCGTCTGCTGGTTGGCCGAACCGACGAACAGCACCACCACGACCTCGTCGAACGAGGTGATGAAGGCGAATAGCCCGCCCGAGATCACGCCGGGCAGAATCAACGGCATCTGCACCTTGAAGAAGGTCGTGACCGGGTTCGCCCCCAGGCTTGCCGCCGCCCGCGTGAGCGATCGGTCGAAGCCCACCAGCGTCGCCGTCACGGTGATGATGACGAAGGGAATGCCCAGCGCGGCATGGGCCAGCACCACGCCCCAGTAGGTGCCCTGCAGCCCGATGCGGCTGTAGAAGAAATACATGCCCGCGGCGGAAATGATCAGCGGCACGATCATGGGCGAAATCAGGATCGCCATGATCGCGCGCTTGAAGGGCACATGCGCCTGGCTCAGCCCGATCGCGGCCAGCGTGCCAAGCGACACCGACAGGAAGGTCGCCATCGGCGCGATCTTGAGCGAGTTCCAAAGCGCCTGCTGCCAGGCCTCGCTGGTGAAGAAGTCGCGGTAATGCTTGAGCGAATAGCCCTCGGGGTCGAAGGCCAGCATCTCGGGCGTGAAGGTGAAGAAGTCCTGCGCGTTGAAGCTCAGCGGGATGATCGTCAGGATCGGCGCGATCAGGAAGAAGAAGATCACCCCGCAGATCACGCGGAAGGCGTAGTACCAGATGCGCTCGCCCGTGCCGGCATAGATCGGTGGTCCGCTCATCGCCTCACCCCAGGCTCACGTTGTCGATGCCGACGATCCGGTCGTAGACCCAGTAAAGGATCAGAACCACCGCCAGAAGAATCGTCCCGAGCGCCGCCGCAAGTCCCCAGTTCAGCGAGGACGAGATGTGGAAGGCGATGCGGTTCGAAATGAAGGTGCCCGAAGTGCCGCCGACCAGTTCGGGGGTGATGTAATAGCCGATGGCAAGGATGAAGACGAGGATGCAGCCCGCCCCGATGCCCGGAACCGATTGCGGGAAATAGACCCGCCAGAACGCGGTCCAGTTGGTCGCGCCCAGCGAGCGCGCCGCGCGCACGTAGGACGGCGGGATCGTCTTCATCACCGAGTAAAGCGGCAGGATCATGAACGGCAGCAGGATATGGGTCATCGCGATGATCGTGCCGGTCTGGTTGTTGATCATCACCAGCCGGTTGGCATTGTCGATCAGCCCGCTCCACACCAGGATGTCGTTGATCACGCCCTGCTGCTGCAACAGCACCTTCCAGGCCGAGGTCCGCACCAGAAGCGAGGTCCAGAACGGCAGAAGAACAAGGATCATCAGAAGGTTGGCCTGGCGCATCGGCAGGCTCGCCAGCAGGTAGGCGATGGGATAGCCCAGAAGGACGCAGGCGCCCATGATCACGAGGCTCATGAACAGCGTGCGCTGGAACAGCAGAAGATAGATGCGCTGCGTTTCGTCCTGCCGCTCGACCCCGTCGGGGGTCAGCTTCAGGTCGACGGCCGACAGGAAGTAGCCGGGCGTGTATTCGGGCGCAAAGGCCTTGAGCGTGCCCCAGACCTTCGGGTCGCCCCATTCCTCGTCGATGTCGAGGAAGGCGTCGCGCACCGGCACCGCCTCGAACCCGGCCACGGCGGCCTGCGCGGCGCGCAGCCGGTCGGCGCCTGGTCCGTCCCAGGCCTGAAGCGCGGCCGGATCGACGCGCATGAGGTCGCGGTAAAGCGCGAGATGAACCGCGCTCCACGGCTCTTCGGTCGCCGGATCGTCGCCGTCCTCGTCCAGAAGCGTGCGCGCGAACGAGGTATAGGCATCCGCCGTCTCGGGCATCAGCGCGGCAAAGTCGGGCGCAGCCTCGAAGGGGGCGGGATGGCTCCAGTCCGGTGCGGCGACCATCGCCGCCCAGTCCGCGCCCTCGTCCCAGGCGGGATCGAGGTCCTTGAACTGGTCGAGGTAGATCTCGCCGATGTCGCCCACCTCGCGCCCGCTTTTCCGGAACAGCGAGGACATGCCGCTGGTTTCATAGTTCAGCCGCGACCCAAGGCGCGTGTGTGCCTTGCGCTCTTCCGCCTCGACCAGATCATAGGCCAGGGCGACGAAGGCGGCCTCGCCCGGCAGATCCGAGGCGGAGGTGTCCCAGTCCTCCAGCGCCTCCGTCGTGCGCGGCAGCGTCTCGGACACGATCTGGTTCTCGACCGAACGGAACAGCATGTCCGCGATCGGGGCGATGAAGGTGACAAGCACGAACAGAAGAAGCGGCGCCACCAGAAGGAAGGCGCGCAGCTTTTGCCGGCGCAGCGACCGCTGGAGCGACCGCTTGAGCGGCATGCCGTCCGCCGCCAGAAGCGGCGCGGGCCGGCCGCGGCCCTGATCGGGGGCCTTGGGCTGGGTCATCCCACCGTCTGCGGAAGCGTCGGTCATCGGGCCGTCCTTCGGGGTCTTTCAGTCGGTCCGGGGGAACGGCCTGCGCCCCCCCGGACCCGTGTCATGCGGCGGCCGTTACTGGGCCAGCCAGGCGGCGAAGCGCTCTTCCAGGTCGTCCTGGTTGTCGGCCCACCACTCGATGTTGTTCACCAGATAGTTCTGCTGGTTCGCCGGGTTCGTGGGCATGTGCGGCGCCATCTCGATGCCAAGTTCGGCATGGGTCGAGACAAGCGGCTGCGACGAGGCGCGCGCCGGGCCGTACGAGATGTACTTGGCCTGATCGGCAAGGCGCTGGGTGTCGGTCGCAAAGCGGACGAAGTCCATCACGCGGGCCAGTCGGTCCTCGGGCAGGTCGGCGGGAATGATCCAGCCGTCGAAGTCGAAGACCTGCCAGTCCCACAGCATCGCCACGGGCTGTTTCTGCTCTTCGATCACCGAGAAGAGGCGCCCGTTGTAGGTCGAGCCCATGACCACTTCCTTGTCGGCCAGAAGCTGCGGCGTCTCGGCGCCGGCCGACCACCACACGGTCTGGTCCTTGATCGTGTCAAGCTTGGCCAGCGCACGCTCGACGCCCTCGGGCGTCTCGAGCACGGTGTAAAGGTCTTCCTTGGCGACGCCGTCGCACAGCAGCGCCCATTCGAGGTTCTTCTTCGGGCGCTTCTCGAGCGACCGCTTGCCGGGGAAGTTCTCGAGGTCGAAGACCGCGCAGAGGCTGTCCGGCGTGCGGCCTTCCCACTCGGCCACGTCGGTGCGGTAGCCGAAGGTGGTCGAGAAGACGATCTGCGGGATGAAGCAATCGTTGATCAGGCTGTCGCCGAAGTCCGCGCTGGGCGTGGACCCGTCGTCGCCGGCCGCCAGGATTTCGTCGAAGTCGACTTCCATCGCCAGGCCTTCGTCGCACAGGCGCTGGGAATCCGGGCCCTCAACGTCGACCAGGTCCCAAGTCACGTTGCCGGCCTCGAACATGGCGCGCAGCTTGGCCACTGCCTCGTTCGAGCTTTCGTCCCAGACGAAGCTCACGCCGTTCGCGGCGGCGTAGGGTTCGGAGTAGGCCTTCTGCTGCGAGTTCTGGTAGGCGCCGCCCCAGCTGACCACGGTCATCGAATTGGCCATGTCCTGGGCGATCGCCCCGGAAGCCGCGACGCAGGCCGCCCCCGTTGTCATCAGGATTTTGCGAAGTTTCATTCAGGTCTCCCGTCGTTGCCCTTTTTCAGATCGGCCGTCGCCCCGGGCAGACTGGGGGCGAAGGCCCAAGCCGTCACGCGTCAAGCGCCCGGCAATCCTGCGGCATCCAGCCCACCTCGATCCGCTCGCCCGGCTGAAGCCGGCGCTGGTCGGGGGCGTTGCGCGTCTTGATGATGAAATCCTCGTTGCCCGCGACCCGCAGCCGCGTGCGGTAGATGTCACCCATGTAGATGAACTCGAGCACTTCGGCGTGAAGAGTATGCGCCCCCTCCTGAAGCCGGCCCTTGTTGTATTCGACCCGCTCGGGCCGGATCGACACCCGCGTGCGTTCGCCCGGGCGCGAGACGTTGATCGGCTTGCAGTCGATGATCTCGCCGTCGTCCAGACGCACCGTGGCCAGGCCGTCCGCGATCTCCTGCACGGTGCCTTCCAGGGTGTTGTTCTCGCCGATGAACTGGGCGACGAAACTGTTCTCGGGCTCTTCGTACAGCATGTCGGGCGGGGCAAGCTGCTGGATCACCCCGTCGTTGAAGACCGCGACCCGGTCCGACATGGTCAGGGCCTCGGTCTGGTCGTGGGTGACATAGACCGTGGTGATGCCCAGGTCGTGCGCAAGCCGCGTGATCTCGAACTGCATCCGTTCGCGCAGCTGCTTGTCGAGCGCGCCGAGAGGTTCGTCCATCAGGACAAGGTCGGGCTCGAACACCAGCGCGCGGGCAAGGGCCACGCGCTGCTGCTGCCCGCCCGAAAGCTGCGCTGGCCGGCGACCGCCGAATTCGCCCATCTGCACCATCTCGAGCGCGCGCTTGACCTTGGCCTCGCGCTCGGTCTTGCCGACCTTGCGGACCTCCAGCGGGAAGGACAGGTTCTCGGCCACCGTCATATGCGGGAACAGCGCATAGTTCTGGAACACCATCCCGATCCCGCGCTTGTGCGGCGAGATGTTGTTGATCGGATGCCCGTCCAGAAGGATCTCGCCGTGCGTCGCCGTCTCGAATCCGGCCAGCATCATCAGGCAGGTCGTCTTGCCCGATCCCGACGGCCCGAGCATCGTCAGGAATTCGCCCTTGGCGATGCTGAGGTTCAGGTCTTTGACGACAAGCGTCTCGCCGTCATAACTTTTCTGGACCCGGTCGAAGACGACGAAATCGGGCTTTCCCAGAGATCTGCTGCTATCCACGCCACCTCCCCGAGTGGTCATTTGTCGCCGACCCTAGCACCCGCATCCGGGTATGCAACCACTTCGCCCAACGGTTCACGCACGGGGCGATCCAGTGCGACGATTCCGGTCCGATGCCACTGCCTTCGCCCAGCGAACGAGCAACGCCGGCTTGACCCCGACCCGCCGCCGGGGATTGACTGGGCGCCGGAGACCCAAAGCCATGACCGACACCATACCCCCCTTTTCGCCCGACGAATACGACCGCAGGCTCGCGCTGACGCGGGCCGAGATGGCGCGGCGCGGAATCGATGTGCTGATCGCCACCGATCCGTCGAACCAGGCCTGGCTGACCGGCTATGACGGCTGGTCCTTCTATGTCCACCAGGCGGTGATCCTGCCGCTTGACGGGCGGCCCGTCTGGTGGGGCCGCAACCAGGACACGAACGGCGCGGTCCGCACCGTCGACACCGCGCGGACGGGCGTCGTGGGCTATCCCGACGGCTTCGTCCAGTCGACCGAACGCCACCCGATGCAGCACCTCGCGGCGACGCTCGACGAGCTGGGTCTTGGCCACGCCCGGGTCGGCGTCGAGATGGACAACTACTACTACTCGGCCAAGGCGCATGCCGAACTCGTGCATGCCCTGCCGCGCGCCACCTTCGCGGACGCGACCGCACTCGTGAACTGGCAGCGGGCGGTGAAGTCGGACGAGGAACTGGCCTTCATGCGCCGCGCCGCGCGGATCACGGAAAGGATCCACCGGCTGGCCCTCGACCTTGCGCGGCCGGGGCTGAGGAAGAACGAACTGGCCGCCGAGGTCAGTCGCGCGGGACTTCTTGGGGCGGGCGACGACTGGGGCGACTATCCTGCGATCGTCCCGCTCATGCCCTCGGGCTCGGACGCGGCCGCGCCGCACCTGACCTGGGACGGACGCCCGATGCGGACGGGCGAGGCCACGTTCTTCGAACTGGCCGGCTGCTACCGCCGCTATCACGTGCCGCTGTCGCGCACCGTCTTCCTGGGCCAGCCGACCGACCGCTTCCGCCGCGCGGAAGAGGCGCTGCTGAGGGGCCTCGAAGCCGGGATCGAGGCCGCGCGCGCCGGCAACCGCGCCTGCGACATCGCAGACGCCCTTGGGGCCGAGATGGAGAAGGCCGGGATCGAGCGCGGCGCGCGCTGCGGCTATCCGATTGGCCTGTCCTACCCGCCGGACTGGGGCGAGCGGACAATCTCGCTGCGGGCCGAGGACCAGACGGTGCTGGAACCGGGCATGACCTTCCACTTCATGCCCGGCATCTGGCAGGACGACTGGGGCCTCGAGATCACCGAAAGCATCCTGATCCGCGACAGCGGTCCGGCCGAACCCTTCTGCGCGATCCCCCGCAAGCTGTTCGTCAAGGACTAGGCGTGGACACCCTTTCCGCCTGCGTCGAAACCCTGCGCCGCCTCGTGGCCTTCCCCACCGTATCGTCAGACGGCAACCGTGACCTGATTGCGTTCCTTGCCGAGCGGGCCGAGGCAGCGGGCGCGCGGGTCGAAGTCATGACCGACGCGACGGGCGCCAAGGCGAACCTCTGGGCGACCTTCGGGCCCGAGGTCGACGGCGGGCTGGTCCTGTCGGGCCACACCGACGTCGTCCCGGTCGAGGGACAGGACTGGTCGTCCGATCCCTTCGTCCTGCGCGAGGCCGGGGGCCGCCTTTACGCGCGCGGCACCTGCGACATGAAGGGGTTCATCGCGGCGGTGATGACCGTCCTGCCCGATCTGGCCGCCTCGGCACGGGTCCGCCCCATCCACCTTGCCTTCACCTATGACGAGGAAGTCGGCTGTTTCGGCGCGCGGCACCTCGTCGAGATTCTGCGCCCCCGCGCCACGCGCCCGGCCATGGCCATCGTGGGCGAGCCGACGTCGCTGCGGATCATCGACGGCCACAAGGGCTGCTGCGAATACACCACGCGCTTCACCGGCCTCGACGGGCACGGCTCGCGCCCCGATCTGGGCGTCAACGCCATCGACTATGCCCTGCGCTATGCCACGCGGCTGCTGGCGCTGGGCGACGACCTCGCCAGCCGCCCGCCCCCCGGCAGCGCCTTCTCCCCGCCCTGGACCACCGTCAACATCGGCCGGATCGAGGGCGGCACCGCCCGCAACGTCATCGCGGGGCAGGCGCAACTCGAGTGGGAAATGCGGCCCGTCGACTGGGCCGACGCGGCCTGGGTCAAGGAGGCCCTGGCCCGCTATTGCGAGGCGACGCTTCTGCCCGCGATGCGCACGATCGCGCCGCAGGCCGCCATCGAGACCGAGGTGGTGGGCGAGGTGCGTGGCCTCGACCCCCGCAACGACAACCCGGCCCGCGACCTTGTCGCCAGCGTCCTTGGCGCGAACGGCACCGACCTTGCCGCCTTCGGCACCGAAGCGGGCTTGTTTCAGGACCTGGGCCTTTCGGTCGTCTTGTGCGGGCCGGGCCGCATCGACGAGGCGCACAAGCCCGACGAGTTCATCGAGATCGCCCAGCTTGACCGCGCGCTTCACACGCTGCGCGGGGTCGCCGCCGCCTTCGCACGGGGCTGAGGTCAGGCGGCGCGCAGCCGCCGCCCCTCGGCGTCGAACCACAGGCCGTGCCGGTCGTCGAAATCCAGCCGCACGGCCGCGTCGGGCGCGATGTCGTGCTGGCCGAAAAGCCGCAGCGTGATCGCCGTGCCGTCGTCGACCGCGACCATCACGTTGGTGTCGCTGCCCAGACGCTCGACATGGGTGACCTTGCCGCCGATCCGGCCGCCCTCGACGATGCGCAGGTACTCGGGCCGGACGCCGACCACGTGTCCCTTCGGACCGCCCAGCGTTTCGGCGGGAAGGAAGTTCATCGCGGGCGATCCGATGAAGCCCGCCACGAAGCGGTTGGCGGGATCGTTGTAAAGCTCCATCGGGCTGCCAATCTGCTCGACCCGGCCATCGCGCAGCACCACGATCTTGTCGGCCAGCGTCATCGCCTCGACCTGGTCGTGGGTGACGTAGATCATGCTGGCGCCCAGCGTGCGGTGCAGGTTGGCGATCTCGACCCGCGTGTTCATGCGAAGCGCGGCGTCAAGGTTCGACAGCGGCTCGTCGAACAGAAACAGCTTCGGCTCGCGCACGATGGCCCGCCCGATCGCCACGCGCTGGCGCTGGCCACCCGAAAGCTCGGCCGGGCGGCGGTCGAGATAGGCGTCGAGCGACAGCATCCGGCTGGCCTCGGCGATCCGCGCGTCGATCACGGCCTTGGGCTGGCCTTCCTGCTTCAGCCCCAGCGCCATGTTCCCGCGCACCGTCAGGTGCGGGTAAAGCGCGTAGGACTGGAACACCATCGCGATCCCGCGCTTGGCGGGGGGCGTGTCGTTCACGACCTGCCCGGCGATCTCGACCGTGCCCGAGGTCGCGTCCTCAAGCCCCGCGATCACCCGCAGAAGCGTGGACTTGCCGCAGCCCGAGGGGCCGACGAAGACGACGAATTCGCCTTCGACCACCTCAAGGTCGATGTTCTTGAGCACCTCGACCTTGCCGAAGGACTTGCAGACTTTGGTCAGGCTGAGAGCGGTCATGGTCGGTCCTTCAAAGCTCGATCACGCGGTCGGTGCGGATGCTTTCGTCGGCGGCAAGGCAGATGCGCAGCGATTGCACCGCGTCGGTCATGTGGCGGGTCAGGTCGATGTCCTCGGCGATGGCGCGCAGGATATAGGCCTGCTCGGCCTCGCAAAGCTCCTGGTGGCCGGGCTCTCCCGGCATCTCGATCAGCCGGTCGTCGCCGGGGCGGTGGACAAGGATCGCGCCGACGGCGGTATGGCCATCGACGCTGTCGCTGTCGGACTTGCCCTTGTCGGTGATCGAGACCGCGCCGTTGGGGCTGACTATGTCCTTCACGAAGAAGGCGGTCTCTGACATCATCGGGCCCCAGCCGGCCTCGTACCAGCCGACCGAGCCATCGGCGAAGATCACCTGGAACTGGCCGTAATTGTACATGTCGGGCGCGATCTCGTCCGACAGGCGCAGGCCCATGCCGTGCACGCGCACCGGGGCCGCGTCGGTGATCTGGCACATGACGTCGACGTAATGCACCCCGCAGTCGACGATGGGACTGGTGGTCTGCATCAGCGCCTTGTGCGTCTCCCACGTCGCGCCTTCGGACTGCTGGTTCAGGTTCAGCCGGAACACGTAGGGCCCGCCCAGCCCCCGCGCCTCGGCGATGAGCCGCATCCACGAGGGATGATGGCGCAGGATGTAGCCCACGACGAGCTTGCGCCCGGTCTCCTTCGCCTTGGCGACCACGCGCTCGGCATCCGCCACGGTCGTGGCCAGCGGCTTTTCGACGAAGACATGCGCGCCCGCCTCCATCGCCGCCACGGCGTAGTCGGCATGACTGTCCGAATAGGTGGCGATCACGACGAGGTCGGGCTTCGTCGTCATGCCATCCTCGAAGGTGCGGAACCGGGGATAGCCCGACAACTCGTCGGGCAGATCGACGGGCGAGCGGTTGACCAGCCCCACGACCTCGGCCCCCGGCAGACGGTGATGGGCCAGTGCGTGGTTCATCCCCATATTGCCCAGACCTGCGATCAGAACCTTCGTCATTTCACCGCTCCCGACGTGATCCCGCGGATCAGTTGCCGCGAAAAGAGGACGTAAAGGACCATGACCGGCAGGATCGCGAGGCTCAGCGCGGACAGAACCGCGTTCCAGTCGGTCACGAACTGCCCGATGAAGACCTGGCTGCCCAGCGTCAGCGTCTTGGTCTCTTCCGCCGGGGCAAGGATCAGCGGGAACCACAGGTCGTTCCAGATCGGGATCATGTTGAAAACCGCCACCGTCGCCATCGCCGGGCGCACCAGCGGCAGCACGAGACGGAAGAAGATCGTGTATTCGCTCAGCCCGTCGATCCGCCCCGCGTTCTTCAGATCGTCGCTGACCTGCCGCATGAATTCCGACAGGATGAACACCGCCAGCGGCAGACCTTGCGCGGTATAGACAAGGATCAGCGCCCACAGCGTGTTCACAAGCCCGGTGGCCACCATCATCTCGAGGATCGCGACCGTGCCGATGCGGATCGGGATCATGATGCCCAGCGCGAGGTACAGCCCCATCAGCGTGTTGCCGCGGAAGCGGTATTCGCTCAGCGCGAAGGCCGCCATCGCGCCGAACAGAAGGATGAAGAACAGCGACGCCACCGTGACGATCAGCGAATTCTGGAAGTAGCCGAAGAAATCGCCCTGCTGCATCACCGTCTGGTACCCGATGAGCGAGAAGGTCTCGGCGTTCGGCAGGGCCAGGGGCTCGGCGAAGATCGCGCGGCGGGACTTGAAGCTGTTGATCAGGATGACGAAGACGGGGAACAGCGCGATGATCGTGTAAACGATCAGCGCCCCATGCATCAGCGCCATGTTCAGCGGGTTGCGGCGGGCCTTGTTCATCTCTCCGCCCCCCTCAGAACTGGTAGCGCCGGATGCGCGTCTGGATCCCGAACAGGTAGATGCAGACGCCGATCAGGATGATCGCGAACATCGCCGTGGCAATCGCCGAGCCCATGTGCGGGTCGCCCAGTTGAAGCTGGAACCCGAAGAAGGTGCGGTAGAGGAAGGTGCCCAGGATGTCGGACGAAAAATTCGGCCCGGCCAGCGCGCCTTGCGCCGCATAAATCAGGTCGAAGGCGTTGAAGTTGCCCACGAAGGTCAGGATCGAGATGATCCCGATCGACGGCAGGATCAGCGGCAGCTTGATCTTCCAGAAGGCCGACAGGCCGGTGATGCCTTCGGTTTCGGCCGCTTCCAGGATCTCTTCGGGGATCGACAGGAGGGCGGCGTAGATCAGCATCATGGGGATGCCCACGAACTGCCAGACCGAGACCAGCGCCAGCGTCGTCAGCGCGTATTCCTCGCGCCCGAGCCAGGGCTGGAAAAGGCTTTTCAGGCCGACCGCGTCCAGCATCGAGGGCGCGATGCCCCAGATCGGCGACAGGATCAGTTTCCAGGCGAAGCCCACGATCACGAAACTCAGGATCGTCGGCACGAAGATGGCCGAGCGATAAAGCGCGGCGAAGCGCAGGCGCGGATGGCTCAGGATCGCGGCCAGTGCGATGCCGATGGGGTTCTGCACCAGCATGTGGATGAAGAAGAACCAGAAGTTGTTGCCCAGCGCGTTCCAGAACGACTCGGACCAGCGCGGATCGCCGAACAGCGTCTGGAAGTTCTGCAGGCCGACGAAGACGCGCTCTTGTCCGAACTCGGTGTAAAGAGCAAGCCGCAAGGTATTGAAAAGCGGGAAGATCATCACGGCCGTATAGACCAGCACCGCGGGTGCCAGGAACACGACGATGTGCCATTTGATCCGTGACTTGCGCATCTGCGATCCCTCACCGCTCGGCCCTCCCGATCGGGGCCGGTTCAAGGGCGCCCGGGCGAAGCCTTCGCCCGGGGCCATGTCAGGGTGCCGTCAGGTCACTGCTGCGGCGCGTACCAGGAGGCAAGGCCCTCCTGAAGGCGGGCGCCGGCGGCCTCGGGCGTCTCTTCGCCCTTGATCACCTGCGCCGAGGCGTTCCAGGTCTCGTTCTCGAGGTTCGGCGTGCCGCGTGACAGGATCTGGTAGGTCGAGCGGATCGTCGATTCGCAGTCGCCGCGCCAGGACACGAACTCCTGCGCCAGCGGGTCTTCCATCGGCACGTCGAAGTTCGAAAGCGAGAAGAAGCCCGGCAGGGCGTTCGCATAGATCGTCGCGAATTCCTCGGACGCGACCCAGCTCAGGAAGGTGCGCGCGGCCTCGGCATTGGGCGAAGCGGCGTTCAGGCCGATCGCGATGTCGGTGTGGTCCGAGATATAGCAGGTGTCGCCCGCGGCCTGGACCGGCGGCGGGAAGGCGCCCATCTCGAACTCGGCCAGCGCGTTGAAGCCCGAGATCTCCCAGCTTCCGGCCGGATAGATCGCGGCGCGGCCCAGCGTGAACAGGTTCTGGCTGTCGGGATAGGTCTGCGCCTCGAAGCCGTCGCCCAGGTATTCGCCCCAGCGCGCCAGCTGGCGGAAGGGGGCGACCCAGGCTTCGTCGGTCAGGCTTTGCTCGCCGGCGATCAGCGCCAAACGGCCCTCTTCGCCGTTCCAGTAGTTCGGGCCGATGTTGTTGTAGCCCATCGTGGCCGCTTCCCACTGGTCGTTTGTGCCCATCGCCATCGGGATGTAGGTGCCGTCGGCCTTGATCGCGTCGAGAACGGCGAAGAACTCGTCGACGGTCGTCGGCACTTCAAGGCCAAGCTCGGCGAAGGCGTCCTTGTTGTAGATGAAGCCGTGGATGACCGAGGCCATCGGCACGCAGAACGTGGCCGAGCCGTCGTCGGTCTGCCAGGCCGATTTCGCCACGTCCGAGAAGTTCTCCATTCCCGACAGGTCGGACAGGTCGGCCAGCTTGCCGGCCTCGTAAAGCGCCAGCGACGCGTCGAAGGGGCGGCAGGTGATCAGGTCGCCGGCCGAGCCCGCGTCGAGCTTCGAGTTCAGCACGGCGTTGTATTCCGCCGGGGCCGAGGGCGTGAACTGCACCTTGATGCCCGGGTGCGCGGCCTCGAAAGCCGGGATGATCTCGCTTTGCCAAAGCGTCAGGTCGTCGTTGCGCCAGCTTTCGATCGTCAGCGTGACGTCCTGCGCCGCGGCGGCGCCGGCGGTCAGCATGGTCGTGGCCAGAAGCACGGCCCCGAGGTTGCGGTTTCTCATGTCAGTCTCCCTTCTGCATTGGACAGGCCCGGCCTTCAGGCCGGAGATTTCACGCGGCCAAGCGCCGCGCGCAGGTTTCCCCCGGTTTGCTCCAGAACCCTCAGGGCGGCCGGAAGCTCCACCCCCAGGGCGATCATGACGGCAGGCTTCACCTCGCCTCCCGCCTCGTCAAGCGCGGATGCCGCGGCCTCGGGCCCGACCCCGGCGATGCGCGCCACGATGCCCGCCGCGCGGGCGCGCAGCTTGGCGTTGTCGGCGCGCAGGTTGACCATCATGCCGTCGTGGACATGACCCAGCGCCACGCCCACCAGCGTCGACAGGATGTTGAGCGCGGCCTTCTGCGCCGTCCCCGCCCCCATCCGGGTCGACCCGGCGAGGACCTCGGGCGGGGTCGGCAGGCAGACGGCGACGTCGGCGTGCGCGAAAAGCGGCGCGCCGGGCACGTTGGCGATGCAGATCGTTGCCGCGCCGCGCGCGCGGGCCGCTTCGGCGAAGCCCAGCGCATAGGGCGTCGATCCGCTGGCTGCCACGACGATGGCCGCGTCCCCGGCGCTCACGGCCCCGGCGGCGCTTGCCCCGGCGCCGGCGTCGTCCTCGGTGCCGCCCGGCATGGTCGCGTCCTGCGGCAGCCCGCCGGCCATGTGGATCAGAGCCCGCGCCGGGTCGATCCCGAAGGTGCCCGCAAGCTCCATCGCGTCGGCCCCCGCCATCAGGCCCGACGATCCGGCGCCGGCATAATGCACACGGCCCGCGCCCGACAGGCAGCGCGCGATCCGGCCCGAGGCTTCGGCCAGGGCGGGAAGCGCCCCGCGCACGGCATCAAGCGCGGCCATCTGCCCGTCCAGAAGGATCGCCGCGATCTCGGCCGGCGGCCGGGCGTCAAGCCCGGCTGCGGCGTCGTGCATCGCTTCGGTCCGGCGAATCTGCATCGAAATCCCCTTGCTGCCATCACCATACCTTTCTAATACCTCTTGTCCACCCGTTTCTGTTGTGGCCGCGGAATATCTGAGATTCATGGCTATTCCTGGCAGTTTTGCGCAAGTTCTGCTACCAATCCCGAAAATAGGTATTATAAAGGTATCAATGAACGAGTCGTGCGCAAACAGGATGATCGGCATCGACGGCGGGGGGTCCTCCTGCCGCTTCGCGCTGCTCGACGGCGGCGCGCGGATCGAGGTTTCGCTTGGCGCGGCCAATGCCTTTTCCGACCGCCCGGGCACCATCGCGACCCTGCGCGACGGGATCGCGGCGCTTGCCGCCCGCGCCGGGCTCACCCCCGACGACATCGCCGGCGCGCGCCTGCACGCGGGCCTGGCCGGCATCATGACGCCCGCCGACGCGGCCGAGGTCGCCGCCGCCCTGCCCGTTCGCACCGCCCGCGTCACCGACGACCGCCCGACCACGCTGCGGGGCGCGCTTGGCGGGGCCGAGGGCACGCTTGCGGCGATCGGGACGGGGTCCTTCTTCGGCCGTCAGGCGGCCGGCCGCACCGGTTTCATCGGCGGCTGGGGCTTCCGGCTGGGGGACGAGGCGTCGGGCGCCTGGATCGGGCGCGCGCTTCTTGCCGCGACGCTTCACGCCGTCGACGGCGTGCGGCCGCGCACCGGCCTTGTCGACGCCACGCTGGCTGATTTCGGCAACAATCCCGCGGCCCTCGTCACGGCGGCGCAGGGCTTCGCCCCGCGCGACTTTGCGGCCTTCGCCGCCCGCGTGGTCGAGGCCGGCCTGCAGGGCGACCCGCTTGCCGAAGAGTTGATGCGCGAAGGCGCCGACTGGATCCTGAAGGCCGCCGCCGCCCTTGGCTGGCGGCGGGGCGAGGCGCTGTGCCTGACCGGCGGGCTTGGGCCGCATTACGCCCGCGTCCTTGACGCCGACGTGGTCGCGCCCAGGGGCACCGCCGTTGACGGCGCGCTGGCGCTTGCCGCCGATCTTCCGCGCGGCGGGGACGCGCCATGACCGTCACCGAGTACCTGCGCCCCGAACACTGGCGCCGCGAGGCCGAGGGCCCGCGCTACGTGCAGCTTCGCAAGCGGATCGAAGAGGCGATCGAGACCGGCGTGCTCTTGCCCGACGCGCCGCTTCCCCCCGAACGCGAGATCGCCGCCCTGACCGACCTCAGCCGCGTCACCGTGCGCAAGGCGATCCAGGAGCTTGTCGACCGTGGCCTTGTCGTGCAGCGGCAGGGATCGGGGTCGTTCGTGCGCGAGCGTCCGCTTCGCGTCGAACAGTCCCTGTCGCGGCTCACCTCGTTTTCCGAGGACATGGCCCGGCGCGGCCTGACCTCGACTTCGACCTGGCTCGAAAAGGGGATCTTCGTCCCCTCGCCCGACGAGGTCGTGGCGCTGGCGCTATCGTCGGGCGACGGGGTGTCGCGCATCACTCGCCTGCGCGAGGCCGGCGGCCGGCCCATGGCGATCGAGCGCGCGTCGCTTCCCGTCGACCTTCTGCCTGATCCCGAGGCGGTCACCCGGTCGCTTTACGAGGCGCTCGAACGCGACGGCAACCGACCGATCCGCGCGATCCAGAAGATCTCGGCCATCAACCTCGACGACGACACCGCCGCCCGCCTTGGCGTGCCTCCGGGCGCGGCGGGCCTGAAGATCGAGCGCACGTCCTACCTGCCGTCCGGCCGCGTGGTCGAATTCACCCGCTCGATCTATCGCGGCGATGCCTACGACTTCGTGGCGGAACTCCGCCTTCCTCCTGCCTGAGAGCTGCCGATGACCCCTGTCCAATCCCAGATGCGCACCGAAATCGCCGAAATCCCCGAGGCGGTCGAGCGCCTGCTGAGCAGGGGCAATGCGGCCATCGTGGCGGCGGCGGCCGAGGTGGCCGCGCGCAATCCGCGCTTCGCCGTGACCGTGGCGCGCGGATCGTCGGACCACATCTGCACCTACCTCAAATACGCCGCCGAAATCCTTCTGGGCGTGCCCGTCGCCTCGGTCGGGCCGTCGGTCGCCTCGCTCTATCACGCGCCGCTCAGGCTTCAGGGCGCGCTTTGCCTGACCGTGTCGCAATCGGGCAAAAGCCCCGACATCGTCGCCATGGCGCGCGCGGCCGCACAGGACGGCGCGCTGACGGTGGCCATCACCAACGATCCGGCCTCGCCGCTTGCGCAGGTGTCGGACCATGTCCTCGACATCCACGCGGGCCCCGAGAAAAGCGTGGCCGCGACCAAGACCTTCGTGACCTCGGCCGTCGCCGGCCTGATGCTGCTGGCCCACTGGAAGGGGGATGCCGCGCTTCTTGCCGCGCTTGCCGACCTGCCCGACCGGCTGTCCAGGGCCGTCGCCGTCGACTGGGCGGCGATGCGCGCGGGCCTGACCGGCAAGGAGTCGCTTTACACCCTTGGCCGCGGCCCGGTCTGGGCGATCTCGAACGAGGCGGCTCTGAAGTTCAAGGAAGTCTGCCAGATCCACGCCGAAAGCTATTCCTCGGCCGAGGTGCTGCATGGCCCGGTCTCGATCGTGGGCGAAGGCTTCCCGGTGATCGCCTTCGCCGCCGCAGACGCCGCGGAAGAGGCGCTGGCCCAGACCGCCGACCGGATGGCCGCGACGGGCGCCACCGTCTTTGCCACGACCGACCGCGTCCAGACCGCGACCCGGCTGGCCCATGTCCGCGCCGGGCACCCGCTTCTCGACCCGATCTGCCTGATCGCCAGTTTCTATGCCAACGTCGAACGGCTGGCCGTGGAACGCGGGATCGACCCCGACACCCCGCGCCACCTGCGCAAAGTGACGGAGACGCTGTGACCGCCCCCCTTGCCCTGACCGGCGCCGCCGTCTTCGACGGCGACCGCCTGCTGGCCCGCCACGCGGTCGTGCTGGGCGACGGCGTCGTCACCGAGGTCGTCCCCGAGGACGCCCTGCCCCCCGCGATGGACCGGCTGCCCCTGCCGGGCGGCACCCTGTCGCCCGGCTTCGTCGACCTTCAGGTGAACGGCGGCGGCGGCGTGATGTTCAACGAAGCGCCCAGCGTGGGCACCCTGCGCACCATCGCCGAAGCCCACGCCCGGCTCGGCGCGACCTCGATCCTGCCCACGCTGATCACTGACCGGGCCGACGTCACCGCCGCCGCCATCGCCGCCGCGATCGACGCGGTGGCCCGGGGCGTGCCGGGCATCGCGGGGCTGCACCTTGAAGGGCCGCACCTGTCGGTGGCGCGCAAGGGCGCGCATGACCCGGCCCTGATCCGCCCGATGGACGACGCGGACCTCGCCCGCCTGGTCGACGCGGCCGCGCACCTGCACGCGCTGATGGTGACGGTCGCGCCGGAATCGGTGAACCCGCAGCAGGTTGCGGCACTGGCCGGTGCGGGCATCCGCGTCTCGCTGGGCCATACCGACTGCGGCTTCGACGATGCGGTGGCCGCCGCCCATGCCGGCGCGGTCTGCGTCACGCATCTGTTCAACGCGATGAGCCAGCTTGGCAACCGCGAACCCGGCGTGGTCGGCGCGGCCCTTGCCACACCGGGGCTGTCGGCCGGCCTCATCGCCGACCTGATCCATGTCCACCCCGAGGTGATCCGCGCGGCGCTTGCCGCCAAGCGCGGGCCGGGCCGCGTCTTCCTTGTCAGCGACGCCATGGCGACGGCAGGCTCGGACATCGCCCACTTCACGCTGAACGGCCGCCGGATCGAGCGGCGCGACGGGCGGCTGACACTGGCCGACGGCACGCTTGCCGGGGCCGACCTCGACCTGGCCACGGCGGTGCGCAACATCGCAGGCCTTGGCGTGGCGCCGGAAACGGCGCTTGCGATGGCCACGACGATCCCCGCCGACCTGATCGGGCGCGAGGCGCGGCTTGCGCCGGGCGCGCCGGCGGACGTCCTGCATCTGAACGACGACGGGGCGCTGACAGCCGTCTGGCAGGGCGGGCGGCGGATCGTCTGACGGCGCCGACGCCGCCCCCTCAGGCCACTCGGCGTCCGTGGCTCCAGGTGGCCAGCGGAATCGGAACGCCGCCGGGCCCGCGCCGGAACCGCAGAAGGTCCGCGCGTCGGCCTTCGGCGATCTTGCCCCGGTCGGTCAGGCCCACGCTTTGCGCGGGCGTCCGCGTCACCGTGGCGATCCCGCGCGGCAGGTCGCCCCACAGATCGCCCAGCTGCACCGCCGCCAGCAGAAGCGAGGACGGCACATAGTCCGACGACAGGATGTCGAGCGCGTCGCGCTCGGCCAGCGTCCGGGCCGCCACGTTGCCCGAATGCGACCCGCCGCGCACAAGGTTCGGCGCCCCCATGATCACGTCGATGCCTGCGGCGACACAGGCTCCAGCCGCCTCTTCGGTCGTCGGAAACTCGGCGATTTCGACCCCGTGGCCCTGCGATACGCGCACCTGCGCTTCGGTGGTGTCGTCGTGGCTGGCCAGCACCGCGCCATAGCGGCGCGCCGCCGCCACTGCCTCGGCCTCGTGCAGCGCGCCCAGGCGTTCGCGCAGGGTCGTCAGGCGGATCACGTAATTGTCGAACTCGGGCTGGGTCAGCCCGTGCTTGCCCATCATGTAGTCGGCGTATTTCCCCAGGTTCGAGAACTGCCGCTGCCCCGGCGTGTGATCCATGAGCGACACGATGCCCACGCGGTCCTCGGGCCCGAACTCGCCCAGCTCCTCGACCAGCGTCTCGGAACAGACCTCGGCGCGCAAGTGCAGGTGATGGCTGATCCGCAGCGCGCCCGCCGCCCGCATCGCCAGGATCTCGTCGGCCAGGCTGCGGGCATAGCGGTTGTAGCCCTTGCCGGTCTCCGAGACGATCGAGCCGACCCGAAGCGCGTCGAAGACCGTGGTGATGCCGGTGCTGGCCAGTTCGGCGTCATGGGCGCTGATCGCGGCGTGGTGCGGCCAGTCCACCCGGGGCCGGGGGGCGATATGCCGCTCGAGGTTGTCGGTGTGCAGCTCGATCAGCCCCGGCGCAAGGTAGTCGCCGCCCAGGTCCTCGCCCCCCTTCGGCACCCCGGCGCCGGGCTCGACCGCCGCGATCGTGCCGTCGCGGATCAGCAGGCTTCCCGTCACCACCTCGTCGCCCAGAACCAGCGCGGCATTGGCAAGGATCGTCTCGTCTGTCATCTGCCTGTCATTCCCGTCTGCAAGGGACGCCGAAACACCCCGGAGGCGCCATGATCTTCCGCCGCTACGCCGTCTATTACACGCCCCCGCCCGGGCCGCTGGCCGAGTTCGGCGCGGCCTGGCTGGGCTGGGACATCGCGCGGGGACGCGCCGTGCCGCAGGCGCCCGCCGACCTGGCGGCCCTGCCCCGGCTGACCGAGACGCCGCGCCGCTATGGCTTTCACGCCACGATCAAGCCGCCCTTCGCGCTGGCCGCCGGCACCGAACCCGGGGCGCTTGGCACGGCGGTCGAGGCGCTTGCCCGCACCCTGCCCCCGGCCCGTGCCGCGGGGCTGCGCCTGTCGCGCATCGGCGCCTTCCTCGCGCTGGTCCCCGAGGGCGACAACACGGCCATCGACGCACTTGCCGCCGCCGTCGTCACCGGCCTCGACACCTTCCGCGCGCCGCCGTCCGAGGCCGACCTGGCGCGCCGCCGCGCCGCCGGCCTTTCCCCCGTCGAAGAGGCAAACCTGATGCGCTGGGGCTATCCCTACGTCCTCGACGCGTTCCGCTTCCACATGACCCTGTCCGGGGCGCTCGCCGACGCGGAGGCCGCCGAAGTCGAGCACGTCCTGCGCCCGCGGCTTGCGGGGGTCCTGCCCCGCCCCTTCGTCATCGGGGACATCACCCTTGCGGGCGAAGATGCCGAGGGGCGCTTTCATGAACTGAGCCGCCACGCGCTGTCGGGGTAAAGCGCGGCCAGCACCCTGGCCACGGTCGCCTCGACCGGCCCGTCGTTCGACACGCGGATCACGTCATCGCCTGCGACTTCATAGGCCCCGGCCCGCGCCAGCCGCCCGGCCACGTCCCCGGCGCTCTCGCGTCCCCGCGCGGCCAGCCGGGCGGCCAGAACGGCCGGACCCGCGGTCAGCGCCAGAACCGCCATCCCGGGAAAGACAGACCGTGCCCGGTCGAGGACCCCGCGCGACAGGTTGGCGACCGCGTCCTGCCCGGCGCCCAGAACCCCGTGCACCCCGGCGGGAATCCCATAGGCCAGGCCATGCGCGCGCCAGGACAGCGCATAGGCGCCCGCCGCCTCGGCCGCTGCGAACTCGGCCCGGCTCAGCGCCTCGAAGTCTTCTCCGACCGCCGCCGCCTCGCGCGTGATCGCGCGCCGCACCCGGAAGAGATCCGGCCGCGCGGCGCAAAGGCCGGCGATCACCGTGTCCTTGCCGACGCCCGAAGGCCCAACCACCGCGACGAGGCGCCCGGCCGTCATGCCGCCACCGGCGTGAAGCGGCCGACATCGACCTCGCGGTCGGCCACGCGCGCCCGCGCGCCTTCGTCGTGGAAGATGCCCACGATCGCCGCGCCGCGGGCCTTGGCCTCGTCGATCAGCGCCAGCACGGTCTCGCGGTTGGCGGCGTCAAGGCTCGCCGTCGGCTCGTCCAGAAGCAGCGCCGGATAGCCATGCACGAACCCGCGGGCGATGTTCACGCGCTGCTGCTCGCCGCCCGAAAAGGTCGTGGGGCTGAGCGCCCAAAGCGTCTCGGGGATGCGCAGCCGCGTCAGCAGCGCCGCCGCCCGCTGACGGGCCTCATCCGGTGGCACGCCCACCGCAAGCGCCGGCTCGGCCACGACATCAAGCGTCGGCACGCGCGGGACCACGCGCAGGAACTGGCTGACATATCCAAGGGTTGTTCGCCGCAACTCAAGCACCGCGCGCGGCTGGGCCCGGGCCACGTCGACCCCGCCCACCACGATCCGCCCCGCGGCGGCAAGATAGTTGCCATAGATCATGCGCATCAACGTCGACTTTCCCGCCCCCGACGGCCCGATCAGCGCCACGCACTCGCCGGGCGCGACCGACAGGCCCGCACCCTCCATCACCCGGATCACGGCCCCGCCCTGGTTCACCAGCCGGAAGGTCTTGGCCACACCCTCGATCTCGATCATGGTCGTCTTCTCTTCTCAAGTACTCCGGGGGTGCGGGGGCGGCGCCCCCGCGTCTCACGCCTGCAAGACGCTCGACACAAGCAATTGCGTATAGCCGTGCTGGGGGTCGTCCAGCACCTGGTCGGTCAGCCCGGCCTCGACGACCCGCCCCGCCTTCATCACCATCAGCCGGTGCGCCAGTAGCCGAACCACGGCCAGATCATGCGTCACCACGATCGCCGACAGGCCCATCTCGCGCACGAGGCCGCGCAGAAGGTCCAGAAGCCGCGCCTGAACGCTGACGTCCAGACCGCCCGTGGGCTCGTCCATGAACACAAGGCGCGGCCCGCTGACCAGGTTGCGTGCGATCTGAAGCCGCTGCTGCATCCCGCCCGAGAAGCTCGTGGGCCGGTCGTCCACGCGGTCCTCGGCGATCTCGACACGTCCCAGCCAGTCGATTGCGGTGGCGCGGATCTGTCCATAGTGGCGCGCGCCCACGGCCATCATCCGCTCGCCCACGTTGCCGCCCGCGCTGACGCCCATGCGCAGCCCGTCGCGGGGGTTCTGGTGGACGAAGGCCCAGTCGGTGCGGCCCAGCATGCGCCGCTCGGCCTCCGACATCGCCAGCGTATCGCGCGGCCCCTCGGCGCGGGTGTCGAACAGGATGCGCCCGTCGTCAGGGCGAAGATGGCCCGCCAGGCAATTGAGAAGCGTGGACTTTCCCGACCCGCTTTCACCGACGATCCCCATGACCTCGCCCGGCCAGAGATCGAAGCTCACGTCCGCGCAGCCGATCCGCGCGCCATAGCGCCGGGTCAGCCCCTCGACCTGCAAGAGCGGGGTCATGCGGCCTCCTCGCGCGTCGCGCGGCAGAAATCGGTGTCGGAACAGACGAACATGCGGGTGCCGTCGTCGTCGACGATCACCTCGTCGAGATAGCTCGCCGTCGATCCGCACAGCGCGCAGGGATGGTCGGCCTTCGAGGGCTCGAAGGGGTGGTCCTCGAAGTCGAGGCTGACCACCCTAGTATGGGGCGGCAGGGCATAGATCCTCTGCTCGCGCCCCGCGCCGAACAACTGGATCGCCGGGCAGTCCGACAGCTTCGGGTTGTCGAACTTGGGGATGGGCGAAGGATCCATGACATAGCGCCCCTCGACCTTGACGGGATAGGCGTAGGAGGTGGCGATCGCCCCGTGCCGGGCGATGTCCTCGTAAAGCCGAACATGCATCAACCCGTAGTCCTCCAGCGCATGCATCGTCCGCGTCTCGGTCTCGCGCGGCTCGAGAAAGCGCAGGGGTTCGGGGATCGGCACCTGGTAGACAAGGATCTGGTCTTCGGTCAAAGCCGTCTCGGGGATGCGGTGGCGGGTCTGGATCACGGTGGCCTCGGCCGTGGCCTCGGTCGTGGCGACACGGGCGGTCTTTTCGAAGAACTTGCGGATCGACACCGCGTTCGTCGTGTCGTCCGCGCCCTGGTCGATGACCTTGAGCCGGTCCTCCGGCACCAGCGTCGCCGCCGTCACCTGCACGCCGCCCGTGCCCCACCCGTAGGGCATCGGCATCTCGCGGCTGGCGAAGGGGACCTGATAGCCCGGGATCGCCAGCGCCTTGAGGATTGCGCGGCGGATCATCCGCTTGGTCTGTTCGTCAAGATAGGCGAAGTTGTAGTCGGTCATTCCGCCGCCTCCTGCATCCCGTCCTGCATCGCCTCGCGCCGCAGCTTCCGGATCAGTTCAAGTTCGGACTGGAAGTCCACGTAATGCGGCAGCTTTATGTGCTCGAGAAATCCGGTCGCCTGGATGTTGTCGGCGTGGTAAAGCACGAACTCGGCGTCCTGCGCCGGAACGCCGGCGAACTCCTCGCCAAGTTCGTCCCAGCGCAGCGCGCGGTCGACAAGACTCATCGAGATGGCCTTCCTCTCGGACTGCCCGAAGACCAGACCGTAACCCCTTGTGAACTGTGGAGGTTCCGTCTTCGATCCTGTGAACTGGTTGACGGTTTCGCATTCGGTCAGCTCGACCTCGCCGATGTCGACAGCAAAGCCCAGTTCGGGGATCTCCATCCCGACCGCGACCCGGCCGATCCGAAGCTCGCCCACGAAGGCATGCGTCCGGCCATAGCCGCGCTGCGTCGAATAGGCCAGCGACAGGAGAAACCCCTCGTCGCCGCGCGCCAGCGCCTGAAGCCGCAGCGGCCGGTCGGCCGGCAGCTCAAGGGGCTCGCGCGTCAGGTCCCCCGGCTGAACCCCGGATGGAACTTCGTCCTGTATCAGGCCTTCACGGTTGAGAAATTCGACGACATGGGGTGTCGGTTCGCGGCGCGGATCGGCCTTGGGCGCGTGCGGCACCTCGCCCTCCGCCGCCAGCGCAAAATCGAGAAGGCGGTGCGTATAGTCGAAGGTCGGCCCCAGCACCTGCCCGCCCGGCACGTCCTTGAAGGTGGCGCTGATCCGCCGGTCGCAGGCCATGGCGCCGGTATCCACAGGATCCGAGGCGCCGAAGCGCGGCAGCGTCGTGCGATAGGCGCGGATCAGGAACACCGCCTCGATCAGGTCGCCACGGGCCTGCTTGATCGCCAGCGCGGCAAGGTCGGGGTCGTAAAGCGAGCCCTCGGCCATCACCCGGTTCACGGCCAGCGTCATCTGCTCGCGGATCTGCGCCACGCCCAGTTCCGGCACCGAGGGATCGCCGCGCCGTTCCTCGGCCAGCCAGGCGTGGGCATTCTCGATGGCGCGTTCGCCGCCCTTCGTCGCGACATACATCAGGCGGTCACTTTCGTGGTGCGCGGCAGGGCGGCCACCCGGTCGCCCGCGGTGAAGAAGAAATCGAGGCCCAGCGGAAAAAGCCGGGCGTTGGCCGCGAAGGCGGCGGCCTCGGGAAGCCCGAGCCGCGCCGCGCCGTCGATCCCCGGTCCGGTCAGGGTGGCGCCCGCGGCCTCAAGCCGGTCGACCTCGACGATCAGCGTGGCCGACCGGTCGGGGTATTCGGCGGTGCCCGGCCGATAATCCGACAAGGGCAGAAGCGCGTCCCACGTGCCAAGGGCGAAGACCGCGTCGGCGCGCCCCACCAGCGGCGCGCCGGTGTGAAAGGCGATCCAGTCGCGGACCCCGTCCCGGTCGTGCGAGGGGGCAAGGAACAGCCCCGTGTCGGGGTCGCACAGCGTCAGGATCAGCGTGCCCGCCGCCACCGACAGCGGCGCGGGCGGGCGCGCGCCCGACAGGGTCTCGATCCGGCCCGGCCGGGCCAGCGCCGTCATCGCCGCGCGAAAGGCCCGCGCGGCCTCGATCGGCGCCTCCGCGAATCCGCCTTCCAGTGCCGTCGCCTGCATCAGTCGTCCCCCCGGACCATGGTGAAGAAGTCGACCTTGGTCGCCGCCGCCCTGGCCGCGCGCGCGTCCTTCGCCCGGGTCTGGGCGGCTGCAAGCGGCGCGACCAGGCGCGCCTCGACCTCGGCCGCGCGGGGCGACTGCATCAGCGCGTCGGCAATGGCGGCGCGACGGGCCTTCTCGCGGCTGCGGCCCTGGACATAGGCATGCCCGACCTCGCCCGTGGCCAGCCGCAGCGAACAGCGCGTCACCGTCATCTCGCCCAGGTTGAAGGCGGCGCCCGTTCCCCCGGCGCGCCCACGCACCATGACTGTCCCGACCTCGGGCGCGCGCAGCCAGTCGAAGGCGGGCTCGGCGCCAAGATCGGGCCAGAGACGGTCCAGCGCGGCTTCGGGCGCCTTCGCGAGAACGCCCATCCATCTTTGCCGTGGGGTCTGGTCGGTCATGTCTCGACACCTTGCGGGGTTGTCTAATTGACTATACAACTAGACAAATCATTACCCGAACCGGCCGGATCGGGCAAGTCGTCCAGAGGTGAAGTTTTGATGACAGGCGCCCGCACGCCGCTGTGGCAATCCATCGCGACCGCCCTGTCGAACGAAATCGCGGCAGGCCATTACGCGCTTGGCGACCGGCTGCCGACCGAGGCGGTGCTGTCGGCCCGCTTCGGGGTGAACCGCCACACCCTGCGCCGCGCGCTGGGCGACCTGGCCGAACGGGGGCTGGTGCATTCACGCCGGGGCTCGGGCGTGTTCGTGGCGGCAAAGCCCACCGACTATCCCCTTGGACGCCGCGTGCGTTTCCACCGCAACCTTCGGGCCGCCGGGCGGCTTCCGGGCAAGGCGATCCTGGCGACCGAGACGCGCGCGGCAAACGCGGACGAGGCCCGCGCGCTGGCCCTGCCCACCGGCGCAATGGTGCATGTCCACGACGGCCTGTCGCTGGCCGACAGCCAGCCCATCGCCGTCTTCCGCAGCGTCTTTCCCGCCGCGCGTTTTCCCGATCTGCCGACCGCGCTTCACGACGAAGGCAGCGTGACCGCGGCGCTCGCGCGCTTCGGGGTCGCAGACTATACCCGCGCCTCGACGCGGCTCAACGCCGTGACCGCCACGCCCACCCAGGCGCTGCACCTGCGCATCCGCGAGGGCGCACCGGTCCTGCGCACCACCGGCATCAACGTGGACAGCGACGGCAGGCCCGTGGAATATGGCACCACCTGGTTCGCGGGCGACCGGGTGACGATCACGCTCGACCCCGAGGCCGAGGGGCGTCATGGTTCTGTCACCGAAGCGGACTAGGTCAGCCCGAAACAGGAGAACCCATGCCGCTTCCCCCGCCCCTTCGCCTGACCGGCGCGCAGGTCCTGCGCGACGGCGCATTGCGCGACGCCGACCTCGCGCTGGCCGAGGGCATCATCGTCGAGGGACCGGGGGCCGAGGTCGACCTGTCGGGCTTTCTTGTCCTGCCCGGCATCGTCGACCTGCACGGCGACGGGTTCGAACGCCACATCGCCCCCCGCCCGACCGCCCCCTTCGACAAGGCGCGCGCGCTGCGCTCGGCGGCGGCGGAACTGGCGGCGAACGGCGTCACCACCGCCTGGCTGGCGCAAAGCTGGAGCTGGGAGGGCGGCTTCCGCGCGGGCAGCTTCGCCGAGGACCTGATGGCCGCGCTCGACGCGGCGCGCGACTACCTCCTGCCGGACGTGCGTCTCCAGATCCGTCTCGAGACGCATGTGGTGCCGGAACACCCGGCAGTCCTTGCCGCCATCGACCGGCACGGCATCGACTATGTGGTCTTCAACAACCACCTGCCCGAAGCCCTTGAGATCGCGTCGGGCCGTCCCGACCGCTTCGCCGCCTGGGCCGCGCAGCACGGCCGCGGCGCGGACGAGCACATGGGCTATGTCCGCCGCGCGCTGGAACAGGAGGCCGAGGTGCCGCGCGCGCTGACCGCCCTTGCCGCACGGCTGAGCGAACGCGGCGTGCGCCTTGGCTCGCACGACGACGGCGACGCGGCGACGCGGGCCTTCTACCGGGGCATCGGCGCCCATGTCTGCGAGTTTCCGACCACGGTCGCGGCGGCGCAGGCCGCCCGCGCCGCGGGCGAACCGGTTCTGATGGGCGCGCCGAACGTGGTGCGCGGCGGCAGCCAGTCGGGCAACATCGGCGCCGAGGCACTGGTGGCCGCGGGCCTTTGTGACGCACTTGTGTCGGATTACTACTACCCGGCGCTGGCGCAGTCCGCCTGGCACCTAGCGGACGCAGGCACCCTGCCTTTCGCAGTGGCCTGGCAGGCGATCTCGACCGTGCCGGCGCGGGTGGCGGGCCTGTCCGACCGCGGCGTCCTGACCCCCGGCGCGCGCGCCGATGTGGTGGTCATCGACCCCGAGACGCGCCATGTCGAGGCGACCTTCGCCGCCGGGCGCATCGCGCATCTGAGCGGGCGGGCCGCGGCGCGCTTCCTGGCGTCGCGCGCGGCGGCGGCGCTGGCGGCGGAGTGACTGCCTAGCCTTCGTATTTCTCGAGGAATTCCTCGGCCTTGAGGCTGCGGAAATCGTGCAGCGTCTCGCGCAGGCGGTCGTGGCTCCAGTCCCACCAGGCCAGCGCGACCAGCCGCTCGGCGATGGCCGGGGGCTGGCGGTCGCGCAGCTTCACCGCGGGCGTGCCGGCGACGATCGCGTAAGGGGCGACGTCCTTCGTCACGATCGCCCCCGAGGCCACGACCGCGCCGTGGCCCACCGTGACGTCGGGCTTGATCTGCGCGGCATGACCGATCCAGGTGTCGTGCCCGATGGTCGCGCGACGCGCGCGGCGGCGGGCGAACCAGTCGGCGTCGTCGGTCACGTCGTCCCAGTAAAGCGCCGAGCGGTACATGAAGTGGTGCAAGCTCGCCCGGTCGAGCGGATGGTCCGTCGCCCCGATCCGCACGAAGGCCGCGATGTTGGCGTGCTTGCCCACGTCGGCATTGGCGATGTCGCAGTAGCGGTCGCAGTAGGAGTAATCGCCGATCACGGCGTGGGCGATGCGGCTGCCCTTGCCGATCTCCACATAGCGGCCGAAGCTCGCGTCGACGATATCGCAGTCGACATGGACGAAGGGACTATCGGGCGTGAGGCGCGGCATGGCACGGTCCGAAAGGATCACTGCCCCGCATCCGTGCCCTTGATCAGGCGCCGGCGCAAGAGGCCCGACAGCCAGTCCATCGCGACCACCATGAGCACGATGAGAACGATGTAGTAGGTGACCTCTTCCCAGTCCTTCTGGGTCTGCATCGCCTGGGTCAGGAACAGCCCGATCCCGCCGCCGGTGATCGCGCCGATGATCGTGGCCGAGCGGGTGTTCGATTC
This sequence comes from Saliniferula longa, assembly GCF_050789285.1. Taxonomy (NCBI): domain Bacteria; kingdom Pseudomonadati; phylum Pseudomonadota; class Alphaproteobacteria; order Rhodobacterales; family Roseobacteraceae; genus Saliniferula; species Saliniferula longa. The sequence goes on from NZ_JBOUVX010000003.1 coordinate 498,756, forward strand.
GAAGTAGTAAAGCACCTGGCTGAGCAGCACCGGCGTCACCTGCGGGATCACCCCGAAGCGATAGCGCTGCACCGCGCTTGCGCCGGTGGACTGCACGCCCTCGATCTGCTTCTGGTCCACGTTCTCGAGCGCTTCGGAAAAGCTCTTTCCGAAGCCGCCCACGTCGGTGATCAGGATGGCAAGCGTCCCGGTCAGCGGTCCGGGGCCGAAGGCGCGGGCCAGGATGATCGTCCAGATCAGCCCGTCGACCCCGCGCACGAAGTCGAAGACCCGCCGGACCCCAAAGCGCACCGCGACCAGGGGCGCGAAGTTCTTCGCGGCCAGGAAGGCCAGCGGCAGCGCCACGATGGCCGCGCCGAAGGTGCCGAGGAAGGCCATCAGCACCGTCTCGCCCATGGCCCAGGCGACGTCGCCGTGCCGCCACATCGCGTTGGTCCAGAAATCCTGGGCCGCGCCGGCCCAGTTCGTGCGCCCGGCGTCAAGCTGTGGGCCGAAAAGGATCTGGAAGGCCGACTTGCCGCTATAGGGGCTGTCGAGCATGAACCAGAACTGCTCCCAGCCGAAGGAATACTTGAAGACCTCGGCCTTCGAGCGGGTGAAGCTGACCCGGCCGGCGTCGGTGGTGATGTCGATCCGCGCGGCCGAGGCGCTGATCCAGTCGGGCATCCCCCCGGGCGCCAGATCGGACAGGTTCGACACGATCTCGCGCCCGTCCAGCGCGATCTCGACCGGGCCGAAGTCGGGGATGTCGTAGCGCAGCGCATGCCCGGGCAGGAAGCGTATGACGTGGCCGTCGTCAAGATCGACGGTCACGACATCGTCCTGCAGCGTGGCCCAGTCGGGGATCTGGCCCTCGGGATAGCGCCCTTTGGCCTCGCCCTCGATGGCGAAGCTCACCTCGCCCGAACGGTTGTCGCGCGTCACGTGCGTCTTGTAGCTGTAGCTGTCGGCGACAAGGATACGGGCGTTGTCCATGCGGGCGCGGTCGACCAGCCCCGGCACGTCGAAGGCGAAGACGATGTAGGCGAGATACGCCAGGATCACCACCGGCACGGCCAGCGCCGTCCGCCGCTTGGCGCCGATCAGGGCGATGGCCTGGGCGTGCAGGTCGCGCGGCGGGTTGGTGGTGGCGGTGGTCATGGGGCGCTCCCGTGGACAAGCCTGTTGCGGAAGTGGCTCGACACCTGGTCGAAGACGACGATCGTCAGGAACAGCAGGATGAAGATCGCCGCCGCCTCGTCGAACTTGCCCATGCCGAAGGTCATCGAGTTGCGCAGCTCGTACCCGATGCCGCCCGCGCCAACGAAGCCCAGGATGGCCGAGGCGCGGATGTTGATCTCGAACCGCATCAGCGCGTAGCTGAGGTAGTTGGGCGCCACTTGCGGCATCACCCCCAGAAGCATCCGCTGCGCCCAACTGGCGCCCGTGGATTGCAGCCCCTCGACGGGCTTGAGATCGGCGTTCTCGGCCACTTCGGAGAACAGTTTGCCCATCGCGCCGGCGGTGTGGATGGCGATGGCGATCATCGCCGGCACCGGACCGCCGCCCAGCACGAAGATCAGCACCAGCGCGATCACGATCTCGGGGAAGGCGCGCTGCACGTCCATGATCCGCCGCCAGAGCGGGATGAGCGCCGGCCAGGGCGCCAGTCCGCGCGTGCCCAGAAGCGACAGGATCAGCCCGCCGATCACGCCCAGAAGGGTCGAGACGGCGGCGATGTTGATCGTCTCGATCAGGGGCGGCAGGTAGCGGACCAGAAGCGCCGGCATGTCTGCGCGGTCGGCCCAGGCTTCGGCGATCACACCGGCGGGGAAGTCGAAGACCCGGTGCAGCCCGTCCCAGAAGCCGCCCGCGTTGCGCGCGTCGACCACCTGGAAGCCCAGGATCATCGCCACCACGAACAGCAGAAGCGTCAGCCCGCCGTAAAGGCGCTTGCGCCGGACAAGCTCCATGTAATGCCCATGGGCATCGTGGGGCAGCGCGGCGCGGCTTGCGGTGATCTCGGCCATGGGTCCTCGGAAAACGAAGGCGCGGCCCCGCCGGGCGGGGCCGCGCAGGAAGGGGGCCTCAGCCGCCGATTTCGCGGCGGCGGATCTCGATGATCGTCTCGTAGGCGTCGTGGCCGATCGGCGTGAACCCGGCCGTCTCGCCCGCCGCGACGCCGTAGGCACAATCGGGGTCGGTGGCGTGCAGGTTCGCCGTCAACTCGACCATCTTCGCCTTCACGTCCTCGGGCAGCGCCTTGCGCAGCACGATCGGGCCTTCGGGGATCGGTTTCGATTTCCAGATCTCGACCAGTTCGTTCATGTCGACGAGGCCCGCGTCGACCGCGCGGCGCAGGGCGCCCGAATTGTAGCCGTCTTCCCATTCGCCCAGACCGTCGGCCCAGGTCACGCCCGCGTCGATGTCGCCGTTGAACACCGCGACGATGGTCTGCTCGTGGCCGCCGGTGAACTTGACCTCGCCGAAGTAGTCGCCCGACTCCATCGAGGCGCCGGTCGCCTCGGGGATCTCGACCGAGGGGATCAGGTAGCCCGAGGTCGAGTTCGGATCACCGAAGCCGAAGACCTTGCCCTTGACGTCGGCAAGCGAGGTGATGCCCGAATCCGCCCGCGCGAAGCCGATCGAATGATAGGTGAAGGACCCGTCGAGATTGGTCTTCACCAGCACCGGTTCGACCGCCTCGGGGTCCTCGACATAGACCGCGGCATAGGCCGAGGCGCCAAGCCAGGCCATGTCGAGCGTGCCGCCGATCAGGCCCTGTATCACGCCGTTGTAGTCGGCCGCGGTGAACAGCCGCGTCGGCACGCCAAGCAGTTCTTCGGTGTAGGCGCGGAAGCATTCGTTCGACGCAAGGCGGTCCTGCGCGTTCTCGCCGCCAAGAAGGCCGATGCGGAATTCGGTGATCTCCTGGGCAGAGACCGGTGCGGTCAGGGTCGCGGTCAGGGCCGTCGTGGCCATCGCGGCAGCGATCAGTCGGTTCATGGTCGTCCTCTTTCTCGGGTTGCAGAAGTCCCGGAGGCCGCGCCCCCGGCGACGGGAAATTCGCAGGGCTCAGGTGCCGGCTTCGACGGCGCGGATCAGGCGCTGGGCCGGGGTTTCAAGCGTTTCGATGGCAGTCGAGGTGGCGGCCTCGCTGAAGGATGCGTCGGCGCCGTAGATGTCGCGGGCGACGCCTGTGGTCAGCTGCGCGGGCGTGCCGTCGAAGACGACGCGCCCATCGCGCATCCCCACGACCCGGTCGCAGTACCGACGCGCGGTGTCGAGCGTGTGCAGGTTCGCCACGACCATGCGCCCGTCTTCCTCGTGGATGCGGCGCAGGTCGTCCATCACGATCTGCGCGTTCATCGGGTCGAGCGAGGCGATGGGTTCGTCGGCCAGCACGATCCTGGGGTCCTGCATGATGGCGCGGGCGATCGCCACGCGCTGCTGCTGGCCGCCTGACAGCGCCTCGGCGCGCTTGGGCGCGTGCTCGGCGATGCCAAGACGCTCGAGGATGTCGATGGCGCGACGGATGTCCTCGTCGGGGTAAAGGTTGAACATCGCGGCCAGCGTCGAGCGGCGGTTCAGCGTGCCGTGAAGCACGTTCGACACCACGTCGAGCCGGGGAACGAGGTTGAACTGCTGGAAGATCATCGCGCAATCGGACTGCCAGCGGCGCACGGCGGCGCCCGTCAGGGCGGTCACGTCCTGCCCCTCGAAGAGGATCCGGCCCTCGGTCGCGTCGGTCAGTCGGTTGATCATGCGCAGAAGGGTCGACTTCCCCGCGCCCGAACGGCCGATGATGCCCAGCATGATCGGCCGGTCCACGGCGATCGTCACCCGGTCGACGGCGGCCTTTTGACCAAATCGCTTGGTCAGCGCATCGATGTGCAGCATGCGGTCCCCCTTGCGGTCCCGGGGTGGGTACCGGCAGGGGCACACGGTTTCTTGACGCTTCGGCGAAAGTTTTGTGACGGCGGCGGCGGGCCGCCGCCGGCCCGCGCCTCAGGACGCGAGGCGGCGCGGGGTGTTCGGTTCGGCCACGATCCCGGCGTCGAACAGCGCGGCGATCGCGTGGCTTGGCAGACGGGCGACGTCGGCCAGGATTTCCTCGGTGTGCTCGCCCAGGCGCGGGGCGCGCACCGGCGCCTCGCGCGGGAGGGCCGAGAAGCCAAGGGGCGAGCCCGGCACGAGGTAGCGCCCTATCCCGGGCTGGTCGATCTCGGAAAAGACCGGGTTCCGGGTCGACAGGTCGGGGTCTTCGGCCAGCGCCTGGGCGAAGCTGCGGAAGACCGACCAGGTGACGCCGGCGGCGTCGAAGTCGGCCGCAAAGTCGTCGACGCGGCGCACCGCGAACCAGGGCGCGAGGATTTCCGTGATCCGCGCCCGCGCTTTCCAGCGTGCGCCCTCGTCGGCGAGGTCGAGCTTCAGGTCCCGGCCAAGCGCCGCCATGGCCTCGGCCGTGCCAGTGACCTTGACAAGCCCCGCCCATTGCCGGTCGGTCAGGCCGATCACCATGACCCGCCGCCCGTCGCGGCACAGGAAATCCTGCCCGTAGGCGCCGTAAAGCGCGTTCCCGGCCTTGGGCCGGTCGACGCCGTTCACCGCGACCTCGCCGATGATGCCGAGGTTGCCCAGCATCGCCGCCGCCACGTCCTTGAGCGTCAGCACCGCCTCCTGCCCCTGCCCCGTCCGCAGACGGTGCCGTTCGGCGGCCAGAAGCGCGCTGACCACCATGTTGCCCGCAATACAGTCCCAGGCCGGCAGCACATGGCAGACCGGGTCGGCCGAGCCCTCGGGCCCTGTCGCGGCGGGAAAGCCCACCGCGGGGTTCACCGTGTAGTCGACCGCCGGGCGCCCGTGCCGGTCGCCCAGAAGCGTCACCATGCACAGGTCCGGGCGGCGGGCCGACAGCGTGGCATGGTCCATCCACCCCTTGACCCGCAGGTTCGTCAGGAACAACCCCGCGTCGTCGCCGGGGGCGGTAATGATCTCGGTGATGATTTCGCGTCCGCGGGGGTCTTTCATGTCGATCGCGATCGACCGCTTGCCCTTGTTGAGGCCGGCCCAGAACAGGCTTTGCCCCGAGGCGGTGACCGGCCAGCGCCCGGCGTCAAGCCCGCCCTCCAGCCGGTCGAAGCGGATCACGTCCGCGCCCATCTGCGCCAGCGTCATGCCGGCCAGCGGAACGGCGACGAAGGCCGAGCCTTCGACCACGCGCATGCCCTTGAGGATGCCGCCGCTCATGCGTCCCACTCCAGCCGGGCCTGCATGCCCTGGTGTCCGCTTGCGGCCGCGGTGCACAGCTCGGCCGCGCCCTCGCCCGGCACGCGGGTGCCGATCAGGCGCAGGTCCTGGTCGTGGAACATCGGATGCACCCCCTTGAAGCGGAAGCGGCGCGGCGTCGCGCCGAAATGGCGGCAGGCGGCCTCGATCAGAAGCGTGGCCTGCATCGGCCCATGCACGACGAGCGCGGGGTATCTCTCGATCTCGCGCGCATAGGGCAGATCGTAATGGATGCGGTGGGCGTTGAAGGTGGCCGCCGAATAGCGGAACAGCCGCGCCTCGGTCATCGGCACGGTCTCGTCGAAGTCGGCCGCCCGGGGCGCGGGGATCGCCTTCGGCGGGCGGAAGCGGTCGGGGATGTCGAGATAGACGATGTCCTGCTCTTCACTGATGCGGCCCTCGGCCCCCTCGATGTCGTGGCCCACGCGCACGAAGACCATCGGGCCGGTGGCCCCCTCCTTTTCGGTAATCGCCAGAAGTTCCGAACGGCGGTGCAGCACCTCGCCCACGGTCAGCCGGCCCTCCCAGGTCAGCTTGCCGCCCGCCCACATCCGCCGCGCATAGGGCAGCGGCGGCAGGAAGCCGCCAAGCGCCGGGTGCCCGTCGGCGCCCAGCCCCGCCATCGGCACGAACTCGGGGAAGGCCACCCAGTGCCAGAGCGGCGGCATCGGCGCGCCGGGGGTCAGGTCGCGCGCGGCCGCCAGCGGATGCGACAGCGTCGCCCCCAGCATCCCCGCGAATTCCGGCGTAAGCGCCCCTTCGCGCGTCTCGACCCGGCCGACCCAGACCTGCGGGTCGGCCTCGTCCTCGGGAAAGGCGTTCCGCTCGATCATGCCGCGGCCTTGCGCCCCAGCACGGCCGCCATCGTCGCGCCCATGGCCGAAGGATTGGGCGCCACGGTGATGCCCGCCGCGCTGAGCAGTTCGACCTTTTCCTGCGCACTTTCCCCGAAGGCCGAGATGATCGCGCCCGCGTGCCCCATCTTGCGGCCCTTAGGCGCCGACAGGCCGGCGACATAGGCCACCACGGGCTTCGTCATGTGGTCTCGGACGAAGGCCGCGGCCTCGGCCTCCTGCGGGCCGCCGATCTCGCCGATCATCATCACCGCGTCGGTGCCCGGATCGGCCTCGAACAGTTCGAGGATGTCGCGGAAACTCGATCCGTTGATCGGGTCGCCGCCGATGCCCACCGAGGTCGAGACGCCGATCCCCAGCGCCTTCATCTGGCTGGCCGCCTCGTAGCCCAGCGTGCCCGACCGGCCGACGATGCCGACGCGGCCCGGCATGTAGATATGCGGCGGCATGATGCCCATGAAGCCCTTGCCCGGGCTGATCACGCCGGCGCAGTTCGGGCCGATCAGGCGCATCTTCCTGTCGCGCGGATAACGGCGCAGGAAGCGCTTGACGCGCATCATGTCCTGCGCGGGAATGCCGTCGGTCACGCAGACGGCGGTGCGGATGCCGGCGTCGGCGGCCTCCATCATGGCGTCGGCGGCGAAGGGCGGCGGCACGAAGATCAGGCTGGCCTCGGCGCCGGTGGCCTCGACCGCCTGGCGCACGGTGTCGAAGAGCGGGCGGTTCAGCACAGTTCCGCCGCCCTTGCCGGGGGTGACGCCGGCCACGACCTTCGTGCCCGCCTCGATCATCTCCTGCGCGTGGAACTGGCCGATCCGGCCGGACATGCCCTGCACGAGGACCTTCGTCGTCTCGTCGATCAGAATTGCCATGATGTGCCCTCCTCTCAGGCGGCGGCGGACGTGGGGCGGGCGGCGACGGCGGCCTCGGCCGCCTCGGCCAGCGTGTCGGCGGCGACGATCGGCAGGCCCGAGCCGCGCAGGATCTCGCGCCCGGCCTCGACGTTGGTTCCGGCAAGGCGGACCACCACCGGCAGGGTCAGCCCGACCTCGCGATAGGCCTGCACCACGCCCTTCGCGATCCAGTCGCAGCGGTTGATGCCGGCGAAGATGTTGACGAGGATCACGCTGACGTTGCCGTCCGACAGCACCGTGCGAAAGGCCTGGCAGACCCGTTCGGGGCTGGCGCCGCCACCGATGTCGAGGAAGTTCGCAGGCTCGCCGCCCGCAAGCTTGATCATGTCCATCGTCGCCATGGCCAGGCCGGCGCCGTTGATGATGCAGCCGATGTCGCCTTCAAGGCCCACGTAGGCCAGGCCGTTGTCGGCGGCCATCGCCTCGCGCGGGTCTTCCTGGCTGGGGTCGCGCAGTGCGGCCACCTGCGGGCGGCGGAACAGCGCGTTGGTGTCGAAGCTCATCTTTGCGTCGAGCGCCACCAGATCGCCCGCGCCGGTCACGACCAGGGGGTTGATCTCGACCATCATGGCGTCAAGGTCGCGGTAGGCGCGGTAGCAGGCGCGCAGCACGTTCACCATCTGACCGACCTGCCCGCCCGAAAGGCCCAGAGCGAAGGCCAGTTCGCGGGCCTGGAACTCGGCCAGACCCACCGCCGGGTCGACGACCATGCGCACAAGGCTGGCCGGGTCGCGCTCGGCCAGATCCTCGATCTCCATGCCGCCATGGGCGGAGGCGACGATCATGATGCGCTCGGACTTCCGGTCGAGGACGAAGCCCAGATAGAGTTCGCGCGCGATGTCCGATCCTTCCTCGACCCAAAGCCGATAGACGCCCTTGCCCGCCGCGCCGGTCTGTTTCGTCACCAGCGCACGCCCCAGAAGCGAAGCGGCGTAGCTGCGGACCTCGTCTTCGGACCGGCAAAGCTTCACGCCGCCCGCCTCGCCACGGCCGCCCGAATGGATCTGCGCCTTGACGACCCAAAGCCTGCCGCCCAGTTCCCGCGCCCGGTAGGCCGCCTGTTCGGGGCTGTAGGCCACCCCGCCGCGCGGCACCGGCACGCCGAAACCGGCAAGGATTTCCTTGGCCTGATGTTCGTGGATGTCCATGTCGTTCTCCCCTTGCGGCCGCTCACGCCTTGGCGGCGATGGCGCGGGCCGTGTCGATTACGTTGCGCGCCATCTTTTCGGACGCGGCGTCGATCATCTTGCCGTCCAGCGCGGCGGCCCCCCGGCCTTCGGCCTCGGCCTTCCTGAGTTCCTCGATGATGCGGTTGGCCCGGGTCACCTCGGCCTCGGGCGGGCTGAAGACCTCGTTGGCCATGCCGACCTGGCTGGGGTGGATGGCCCATTTGCCCTCGCAGCCCAGCGCCGCCGCACGGCGCGCGCCGGCCTTGTAGCCCTCGGGGTCGCTGAAGTCGCCGAACGGGCCGTCGATGGCGCGCAGGCCATAGGCGCGGCAGGCGATGACCATGCGGGTGATCGAGGCATGCCACTGATCGCCCGGGTAGTCGGGGTTGAGCCCGCCGATGTTGACCGTGCGCGCCCGCATCGAGGCGGCGTAGTCGGCGACGCCGAAGTGCAGCGCCTCGAGCCGGCCCTGCCCCTGATTGGCGAATTGCGCGATCGCCTCGACATTGGCCATGCCCAGCGCCGTCTCGATCAGCGCCTCGAGGCCGACCCGCGTCTCGCAGCCGGTCGCCTGTTCGATCTGGCTCACCATGGCCTCGACCATGTAGAGGTCGGCCGGAACACCCACCTTCGGCACCAGAAGCGTGTGCACCCGGTCGCCGGCCTTCTCCATCACGTCGACGACGTCGCGGTACATGTAGTGCGTATCAAGCCCGTTGATCCGCACCGATACGGTCTTGCCCTTGCCGGTCCAGTCGATGTCGTTCAGCGCCTCGATGGCGTTCCTGCGCGCCTGCTCCTTCTCGGGCGGGGCGACGGCATCCTCAAGGTCGAGAAACACGAAATCGGCGGCGCTGTCGGCGGCCTTGTCGATCATCGCCGGGTTCGAGGCCGGAACGGCCAGTTCGGACCGCTGGAGCCTTTGCTTGCGCAAGGGATGAAGTGTGTGCGACATCGTCTTGTCTTTCCTGTCTTTTCAGATCGTCATTCGGCGGCAAGAGGCAGCCGCGCTGCGGCCCGGTCGGGGCCCGCGAACCACAGCTGGGCCGCCCCCACGCCCGCGCCGGGCTGAAGCTGCACGCCGGCGCGCAGCAGCGCCATTTCGGCCACTGAAAGCGCGGTCAGGCACATCGCCTCGTTCAGGTCGCCCAGATGCCCGATACGGAAGGCACGGCCCTGGAGCGGCCCCAGGCCCGCGCCGAAGGAGGTGTGGAAATCGTCATAGGCGATGCGCAGAACGTCGCGCGCGTCGACGCCCTGCGGCACTCGGATCGCCGAGACGGTGTCCGAGCACAGCGACGGATGCGCCGCGATCAGATCAAGGCCCCAGGCCGCGATGCCCCGCCGCACCCCTTCGGCCAGCCGGCGGTGGCGGGCGATCACGGCATCGAGCCCCTCGGCATCGATCCGGTCGAGCGCGGCGCGCAGGCCATGCAGAAGCGGTATCGGCGGGGTGTAGGGGAAATAGCCGCCCGCGTTCATGCGCACCATGTCCGAGAACTCGAAATAGGCGCGGCGCAGGGTGGCGGTGCGGGACGCCTCCATCGCCTTTTCGCTGACCGCGAGGATGCCCAGCCCCGGCGGCAGCATCAGGCCCTTCTGGCTGCCGGTCACGGCAAGGTCGACGCCCCAGTCGTCCATGCGGAAGTCGATCGAGGCGATCGAGGACACCCCGTCGACGAAAAGCAGCGCGTCGTGGAAACATTCGTCCAGCGCCCGGCGCACGGCGGCCACGTCCGAGGTCACGCCGGTCGCGGTTTCGTTGTGGGTGACGAAGACCGCGCGTATCCGGTCCTTGCGGTCGTTGCCAAGGTGCCGAGCGAAGTCGGCCACCGGGCAGCCCGCGCCCCAAGGAACGTCGATCACCTCGACGTCAAGGCCCAGCCGCTCGGCCATCTCGACCCACAGGGCCGAGAACTGGCCGTGCCGCGCCATCAGCACCCTGTCACCGGGGTTGAGCGTATTGGTGATCGCCGCCTCCCATGCGGCGGTGCCCGAGCCCGGGAACATCATCACCTGCCCCGTCCGGGTGCGGAACAGCCCCCTGAGGCGGTCGAAGAGCGGCAGCGTGAGGTCGCCGAAGTCGGACGCGCGCATGTCCTGCATGGGCACGTTCATCGCCTGGCGGACGCTGTCGGGCACGTTGGTCGGGCCGGGAATGAAAAGCTGAAGCTGTCCGGTGCGCATCTTGGGTCCTCCCTCACACGGCGGTCCCTAGATGCGCCCGAAGCCGCGAAACTCGAAATCCTTCCGGGTCCTGCTGTGAATGCGAGATTTTACAGAAGTCCCAAATTGTAAATCTGTGAAGTTTGCGGTATGAAAAGGGATGCTCAAGACCTTCATCGGACCACGCCTGCGCCGCCTGCGCCTTGAACATGGGGAAACCCAGGCGCAGATGGCGCGCGCGCTGGGGATCAGCACCTCCTACGTCAACCTGCTGGAAAAGAACGAGCGGAGCGTCTCGGTCCCGGTGATGCTCAAGCTCTTCGAGGCCTACGGCGTCGACTGGCGCGACATCGCCGAGGATGACGACACCTCGACCCTGGCCGACCTGCGCGCCGCGCTTCAGGACCCGCTCTTCGAGGTCCAGCGCCCGGATCTGACGCAGCTGCGCGCGGCCCAGATCCACAGTCCCGACCTGGTGTCGAGCTTTCTCAAGCTGCATCGCGCCTTTCTGGCCGCGACCGACCAGCTGCTCAGCCTTGCCGGGGCGGGCGAGGCGCGCGAGGTCCTGCAAAGCTCGCCCGAGGCGACGGTGCACAACTTCTTTCGCCGCAACCGCAACCACTTCGAGGCGCTCGAGGCCGCCGCCGGCCGGTTCTGGGAGGGCGAACGCGTGCCCACCGACGACGCCTATGCCCGGGTGAAGGCGCGGCTTCTCGACAAGCTGGGCCTGCGCGTGCGGCTGGTCACGGTGGCCGAGATGCCCGACACCCTGCGCCAGTACGACGAGGCGCGGCGCGAGGTGCTGCTCTCCGAGGCGCTCGACCATCCGAACCGGCTGTTCCAGCTTGTCCACGTGGCCGGCCTGATCGAGCAGCGCGCGGTGCTGGACGACCTGCTGGCGCAGTCGGGCATCGACGATCCGCACGGCCTTGCCCGCTGCCGGGTCGAGTTGGCCAACTACTTCGCCGCCGCCGTGCTGATGCCCTATGGCCCCTTCCTGGCCGAGGCGCTGGCGTCGAAATACGATTTCGACCACCTCGCCACCCGCTTCGGCGTCAGCTTCGAACAGGCCTGCCACCGCGCCACCACTTTGCAGCGGTCAGGCGCGCAGGGGGTGCCGTTCTTCTTCCTGCGCATCGACAAGGCCGGCAACGTCACCAAGCGCTTCAACGCGACGGATTTCCATCTGGCCGAATACGGCGGCGCCTGCCCCCGGCTCGAGGTTCATTCCTCGTTCCGCACGCCGGGGCGGATCGTGCCGCAGTTCGTCGAGATGCCGGACGCAAGCCAGTTCTTCGTCTTCGCCCGCACCGTCGACCGGCCGAGCTTCACGCGCCATTCGCAGGACATGCGCCTTGCGGTGGCGATGGGCTGCGGGGTCGAGCACGTGGGCCAGATCGGCTATGCCGAGGACCTGCGCCTTTCGGACGCGCGCACCACCCCGATCGGGATCAACTGCCGGGTCTGTCCGCGCATGTCCTGCGACCAGCGCGCGCACCAGGCCGCCGTGATCTCGGAGCCGCTGGACGAGCGGCGCCGGGGCGCCACCCGATACGCGAGCTAGGCCGCGCGACGGCCGGACGGGCCTAGGCCCAGTCGATCCCGGCTTCGACCAGCGCCGTGAAGGCAAGGCCGTCCATGCCGCGGAAGTTGTCGATCTGGATCTCCAGGTCGCCAAAGTCCAGAAGGCCGTGACCGCCCTCGATCAGGCTGAACGCATCGGCGAAAAGATCGGCCGGGTCGAGCCCGCCGAAGCCGAGGCCCACGAATTGAATCGTGTCGCCGGCCGAGAAGTCGGTGATGCGGTTGCGCGATCCGTCCGCGGCGTCCTTGCGGAACACGAAGACGTCGGCCCCGGACCCGCCGGTGAGAAGGTCGAAGCCCGCCCCGGCCTCGAGCTGGTCGTCGCCCGAGGTGCCCAGAAGCGTGTCGTTGCCCGCCCCGCCGCGCAGGGTGTCGTTGCCGCTGTTGCCGTTCAGAAGGTCGTCTCCGGCGCCGCCGTCCAGAAGGTCGTTCTCCGTGCCGCCCGACATCACGTCGTTGCCGGCCTGACCGAACAGGATGTCGTCGCCCTGTCCGCCCGACAGGACGTCGTTGCCATTGCCGCCGCGCAGAAGGTCGTTGCCGCTGTCGCCGTTGATCAGGTCGTCGCCGTCCTGTCCGTCGAGGGTGTCGTCGCCGAGGCCGCCGTAAAGCGAATCGTTGCCCTGGTTGCCGTTCAGGACGTCGTTGCCCTCGCCGCCGTGCATCTTGTCGTTGCCAAGGCCGCCGCGCAGCGTGTCGTTGCCGGTGTCGCCCCACATCTCGTCGTTTCCGTCGCCGCCGATCAGAAGGTCGTCGCCCGCGTCACCCGACAGGAAGTCGTTGCCCTTGCCGCCGTTCAGCACGTCCGCGCCCTCACCACCCATCAGGTCGTCGTCGCCAGCGCCGCCCTGCAGCGTGTCGGCGCCGTCGCCGCCCACCAGGACGTCGTTGCCGTCACCGCCCGAAAGGAAGTCGTTCCCCAGGGAGCCGGAAAGAACGTCGTCGCCCTTCCCGCCGTTCAGGCGATCGTTGCCCAGACCGCCGAAAAGCGTGTCGTTGCCCGAACCGCCGTCCAGCCGGTCGTCGCCGTCGCCGCCATCGAGATCGTCGTCGCCGTCGTCGCCGAAAAGCCGGTCGTTGCCCGCGCCCCCCAGAAGCACGTCGTGGCCGCGGCCTCCGCGCAGGGTGTCGTTGCCCATACCGCCGATCAGCCGGTCGTCGTCGTCGCCGCCATCGAGAAGGTCGTTGCCGTCCCCGCCGTCAAGCACATCCGCGCCCGCGCCGCCCCGGACGGTGTCGTTGCCGCCGTCGCCCGAGACGGTGTCGTTCCCCGAGCCCGCATTGATCGTGTCGTTGCCGTCCCCGCCTGCGATCTGGTCGTTGCCCGGCAGCCCCAGGATGCGCTCGGCCGACGCGGTGCCGGTCAGCACGTCGTCGCCGGGCGTGCCGCGCAGCGGCCCGCCGCCGTCGGCGGGGTTGCCCTTGGGCTTGTCGTTGCCCACGGGCTTGTCGTTGCCGTTGGGCTTGTCGTTGCCGTTGGGCTTGTCATTGCCGGCGGGATTGTCGTTGCCGGCAGGAGTGTCGTCGCCCTTCGGCTTGTCGTCGTCCTTCGGCTTGTCGTCGCCCTTCGGCTTGTCGTTGCCGTTCGTGCCGCTGTTGCCTGGCGCGGCACCCTCGCCGAAGATGTCGTCGAGAACAGGCGGAAATTCGGGCTGGAAGGCGGGGGGGAAGGCAGCGGGTTTGGCCATGAACGGGGTCTTTCCTGATCTGAAATGTGGGGGTTACCAGCCGATGCCGGCGTAGCCGCGGCCTTCCGGAGCAGTCTCGAAAAGCTGGACGACGTCGATCACCTGCACCGGCGCCCGAGCAAGAAGCGCGCGATAGATCGGCAGGCTGTGGGTGACGATCACCGCATCCGAGGCGGCGATCACGTCTTCGGGCGTGTCGCACAACAGCCCCGGCAGGCGGCGGGCAAGCCGCGCAAGCCCCGGCGCGCCGTTGCGTACATAGGCAAGCTGCTGTTCGATCGGCGTGTCGGGCGTAACCGCCGCGTCATGCGCCAGAAGCTTGACGCCGTCGTCCATCAGCTCGGACATCACATCGAGGATCGGGCTTTCGCGCAGGTCGTCGGTGCCCGCCTTGAAGGCGACGCCCAGAACGCCGATCCGCCGGGCGCCGGTCGCGCGGGCCAGCCGCAGGGCCTCGGCGATCTGGACCCCATTCGACGGGGCGAGGCTTTCGATCAGCGGCAGGTCGACCCCGTGGGCGCCCGCCAGATGGGTCACGGCGCGCACCTCTTTCGGCAGGCAGGACCCGCCGTAGGCAAAGCCCGGCTTGAGATAGTAGGGCGACAGGTTCAGTTTCTCGTCCTGGACAAAAACGTCCATCACGTCGCGCCCGTCCACGCCCATCGCCTTCGAGAGCCGTCCGACCTCGTTGGCGAAGCAGACCTTCATCGCATGCCAGACGTTGTCGACATACTTCACCATTTCGGCGGTCTCGATCGTGGCGCGGATCGGCGCCGCGTCGACGGGGTCGAAGATCCGCTCGACCATGGCGGCGGTGCGGTCGTCGGTGGCGCCGATCACGGTCTTCGGCGGGTTGTGGAAGTCGTCGACCGCGACGCCTTCGCGCAGGAACTCGGGCACGAAGGCCAGGCCGAAGCCCTTGCCCGCGACCTTGCCCGAGACCTCTTCGATGATGCGCCCCATGACCCCGCGGGTCGTCCCCGGCGGAACCGAGCAGCGCAGCACGACGGCGTGGAAGTCCGACTTGTCGGCCAACGCCCGGCCGATCTCGCGCGCGGCGGCTTCGATGTGGCGATGGTCGCAGCCGCCGTCCTCGGCGGTCGGCGTGCCCACGGCGACGATCGTCAGCGTCGTCGCGCGCACCGCGGCGGCAAGGTCATCGGTCGTTCCAAGACGGCCGGTCGCCACGCCGTCGGCCAGCAGGTCGCCCAGCCCCGCCTCGTGGATCGGCGCCTGGCCAAGTCCGATCATCTCGACCTTGCGGGGATCGAGGTCGACACCGATCACCGGATGCCCCAGCGCGGTCAGGCAGCCGCAGGAGACGGCGCCGACATAGCCAAGGCCCACGACGCTGATCGCGACCTTGTCACTGACGATCTGGGGACGAAACGATGCGGCAGTGTCTGCAATCAGCGCGGTGGTCGCGTCGAACATTCCGGGCACCCGTTAACCTTGAATTTCCGTTAACGTGAAATGACCGTGAGATTGGGTCAGAACCGGGGCAGAAACAGCGTATTTTTTGTGGTTTTTCAGGTCTGAAAAGCGATCAGAAGATCTGCGGCAGGGGCAGCATCCCGCCCAGGACGCCCACCAGGTAGATGAAGACACCGGCCGCCGTCACGAGCTGGTAGGTCGCGAAGACGGTCTTGGCGCCATCCCCCAGCCCCGCCCCTTCGCCCGCAGTCTGTCCGCCGCGGTTGGCCCAGCTCTGGCGGCGCAGGAAGAACTGCAGATAGGCCTTCACGCAGGCGTTCACGATCTGGTTGGCGTAAAGGAAGAACGGCCAGGCCAGATCGACCCGGCGGGCATAGCGGAACAGGTAGAGCGACAGCACCAGCCGGGACACGAGGACCCAGAGCACCGCGCCGGTGAGGTAGCCGGGTTTGACGAAAACCGCGAGGAACACCAGCGTCGGGCTGATCAGGGTGGTCCAGATCGCGATGCGCTGGTCGAGGACGCACCACCAGATGAAAGGCGGCACGCGGCGCGGGCCCAGCGCCAGCGCCCGCGCGCCGTTGCGCAGCATGTTGCCCGACCAGCGGCGCAGGTTCTGGATCATCCGGTTGATGCCGTTTCCGTGGATGATCTCGACCGTGGCGACGCAGGCATCGGGCACATAGCCCATCTTCGCCCCCCGGGCGAGAAGGTAGTACCAGGTGCTCTTGTCGTCGCCCGACAGGAACCGGAAACGCCCCCAGAGCCAGTGATCGAGGTGATCGGCCTCGATCGTGCGGACGAAGCCCTCGTTCACGATGTGGCGGGCGCGGAACATGCTCATCCGGCCGGTCAGCGTCAGGACCCGGTCGCTCAGGACGTGGCTTTGCATCGCCAGCCGCCGCTGGGTGAAGCGCAGATCGAGCCAGCGCTGCATCCAGCGCGGACCGTAGACCACGACCTCTTCGTCGGTGGTCAGGGCCTGAAGCTCGGGGTCGGCGCCGAACATCGCGCAGCAGCGCGCCAGCGTGCCCGACCCCAGGATCGAATCGCCGTCCATGAAGACGATCAGGTCGTCGGGATCGGGGCCCGAGCGGATGATCGCGCGCATCACCAGCCCGATCGCCATGCGCTTGCCGGGCTGGTTCTGCCGGATGAAGACGATCTCGGTGTCGAGGTCGGGGGCGTAGTCGCGCACGAAGGCGGTGATGACCTCTTCGTCGCCCGGCGCGCCGGTTCCGATCCAGATCGTCGCGGCAAGCCCCTCGTCCTGGACCTGGTCAAGGATGGCGCGGATCACGTGGCGCGTGATCGCGGGCTCCTCGCGGTAGGTCGTCATCTGGAAATGCACGTGGCGCGGGCGCCATCCCCCGGCCCAGACGCGGTCGCGGGCGCGGCGGATCTGCGGCCAGCGGAAGGCCATGAACTGTTCCGAGCGGCGGCCGTGATTGAACCACCAGCCATAGCGCCAGATCCCGATCGCACCGAGGACATAGGTGATCTGCAGGACCTCGGGATCGAAAAGGTGGTTCGGCAGCCAGGTCAGCGCGATCCAGAAGAACAGCACATAGGCCCAGAGATACAGCGCCTGACGCACCGACCACTTGGCCAGACCCCGGGGGCGCGGCCCCGAGATTTCGGCAAGCCTGCGGTCGATGTCGCCTTCCAGATCGACGGGCGTCGTGCGGGCGTCGGTCATTGCCCGCCGGCGGCCGGACGCCCCGCGCCGGTCGTGAGCGCCGCCTCGAAATTGCCCCCGAGACTGGCCGACAAGGCGCCGAGACCGGCGCCCAGAGGCGCCGCAGCGACGGGCGCGGGCGCCTCAGGGGCGCCGGTCAGTTCCATTTGCGTGATCGCGGGCGGCACAGCGGCCTGCGCGACCGGCTCGAGACCCGCGTTCAGACGCTCGACGACCGGCGAGATGATCGGGCTGTAAAGCAGCGCGCCCAGCATCCCGTAAAGCCCGATGACGGCGGCCGCGCGCATCGGACGGGGCATTCGCGCGGGCTGGGCCTTCGCCTCGGCCCGGGTCTGGGACATCGGCACCGGTTCGACCGGGATGTCCATCGCCGCGATCATGCCATCGACGGGCTCGGCGCGGCCGGTGACGATCTCGCGGTAGAAGTGGCGCAGGATGCGTTCCTTGCGGTCGTCAAGATCGACGAAACGCATCAGGTTGGTTTCGCTGTCGCGGCGCAACGTGACGTCAAAGGCGATCTCGAAGCCCTGGAACGGCAGGGTAAGGCGCGCCTCGCCCTCGCTTCCGCCCAGTCCCTGGGGCGGCTCGATTCCGTCAAGACTCCAGCGTTCGATGGTCACGCAAGCGCCTTCGCCCACCTCCATTCGAAGGGGCGCGCGGATCAGAAAGCTCAGATCCGACATGGGGCGCTCGTATCTTACACGCATTCGTTGGGTTCGCTCCGGCGCTGCGCGTTTACCGATTACCAACCAAGCCGGCGAAAATGTGGCGCATCAGAGACGATCGCAAGAATGCCGCGACAATCCCACCGGCGGCCGGGCGATTGTCACCGCAAGGCGCGCGAACTGCGGCGCAAGCGCATCCGAAGCGCGACGCGGGCGCCACGGGATGGCCATCGCCGGGGCGGCATGATTCGGGGCGCGGGTCGGGGCGCGGGTCGGGCTATTCGGCCTCGTCCATCTTCGAGGCATTCAAGAGCGCATAGCGTTCCGCGCCGATCCGGTCGAAGAGGTCGATCTGGGTTTCGAGGAAATCGATGTGGCCTTCCTCGTCGGCCAGCAGTTCCTCGAACAGTTCCATCGACACATAGTCGTTCACGGACTGGCAGTAACCGCGCGCCTCGCGGTAAAGCTTCGCGGCCTCGTGTTCGGCGGCGAGGTCGGCCTCGAGCGTCTCGCGCGGGGTCTGTCCGATCCGCAACGGGTCGAGCTTCTGAAGGTTCGGGTGGCCTTCGAGGAAGATGATCCGCGCGATCAGCTTGTCGGCATGGTGCATCTCTTCGACGCTTTCCTCGCGGCTTTTCTTGGCCATGTGGCCAAGGCCCCAGTCCTCTTGCAGGCGGTAATGCAGCCAGTACTGGCTGACCGCGGTCAGTTCGCTGCGCAGGGCGGAATTGAGATACTCGATGACCTTGGCGTCGCCCTTCATGGCTGGCTCCCTTTCTGGCGGTTCCCGCGCAGGGTGCGCAGGTCGGCCGGAACTTCAAAGCTGTCGCTTTGCCGCATCGTGTCGATGAAGTGCGGCAGGCAGCCCCCGCAATCGGCCTTCTTGCCCAGCGCCCGATAGACCTTGCCCGGCGTGATCAGCGTGTCCGGGTCCGCGGCGCGCATCCAGTCGACGGCGGCACGAATGTCGCGGTCGGTGATGTTCATGCAGTGACAGACGATCATGGCGGGGACCGGAGGAGTGGGCCAAGGGGGTAGCGCGAAGCCTGAGCTTTTTTGTCGACCTTGTCAATTCCGACAAAAGCAGTCGGTTTTGGGCGTCCTGTCGCACTCGGCCGCGGGCGTCAGCCGGGCAGGTAGCCGCCGGAGGTGGGGGTGATCACCGTCACCGCCTCGCCCGGGTCGAGCACCGTCTGCGCGCAGGCCGGCAGAACCTCGACCGAGCCGTCGCGCCGGCGCACCTCGGTCCGGCCCACCTGCCCGTCGCCGCCGCCCGCCAGACCGCGCGGCGCGCGGTCGCGGTGCGACGACAGGATCGCGCAGTCCATCCGTTCCAGAAACCGGATCCGCCGCTCGGTGCCGTCGCCGCCCCGGAAGGCCCCCGCCCCGCCCGAGGCCGGCCGCAGCCCGAAGTGCTCCAGCACGACGGGGAACCGCATCTCGAGTACCTCGGGATCGGTCAGGCGCGAATTCGTCATGTGGACATGCACGCCCGAGGTCCCCGCGAAGCCGGCCCCCGAGTTCATCCGGCCCGCAGGCGAGCCCGAGCAGATCGTCTCGTAATACTGGTAGGTCGCGTTGCCGAAGGTCAGGTTGTTCATCGTGCCCTGCGCGTTCGCCATCGCGCCCAGCGCCCCGAAGATCGCGTTGGTGACATGCTGGCTGGTCTCGACGTTGCCGGCCACGACCGCGCGCGGATAGGCCGGCCGCAGCATGCAGCCTTCCGGGATCACAATGCGGATCGGCCGCAGGCAGCCCGCGTTCATCGGGATCGGCGCCTCGACCATCACCCGGAAGCAATACAGGACGGCGGCCCGCGTCACCGGTTCGGGGGCGTTGAAGTTGTTCGGCCATGCCTCTGACGTGCCCGTGAAATCGACCGTCGCCTCGCGCGCGGCGCGGTCCACGGTGATCTTCACGCGGATCACCTGCCCGGTATCGGTGGGATAGGCGTATTCGGCATCCTCGAGCCGCCCGATCAGGCGGCGCACCTCTTCGGCCGCGTTGTCCTGGACGTGGCCCATGTAGGCCTCGACGGTATCGAGGCCGAATTCGTCCACCATGCGGCGCAGCTCGGCCGCGCCGCGTTCGTTGGCGGCGATCTGGGCCCGAAGGTCGGCGATGTTCTGCTCGACGTTGCGGACGGGATACGGGTGGTCGGTCAGCAGCTTGCGCAGCGCCTCTTCGCGGAACGTCCCCCGGTCGACCAGCAGGAAATTGTCGATCAGCACGCCTTCCTCGTCGACGGTCGTGGCCAGCGGCGTCATCGACCCCGGCGCGGTGCCGCCCACGTCGGCATGGTGCCCGCGCGCCGCGACCCAGAAAAGGATGCGCGCCCCCGCCCCGTCGAAGACCGGCGAGACCACCGTGATGTCGGGCAGATGCGTTCCGCCGTTGTAGGGCGCGTTGAGGGCGAAGACGTCGCCGGGGCGCACCCGGCCCGCGTTCAGCCGGATCACCGTCTCGACGCTGCGGTCCATCGAGCCAAGGTGCACCGGCATGTGCGGCGCGTTCGCCACCAGCGCCCCGGCCGCATCGAAGACCGCGCAGGAAAAATCGAGCCGCTCCTTGATGTTGACCGAATGCGCCGTGTTCTGAAGCGCCACGCCCATCTGTTCGGCGATGTTCATGAAGAGGTTGTTGAACACCTCGAGCAGGATCGGATCGGCCGCCACCGTCCCGGCCGCCGACTGCCGCGCCTGCGCGGTGTGGCGACGCATCAGGATGTGGTCGCGGGATGTCAGTTCGGCGGTCCAGCCTGGCTCGACCACGACGGTCTGGTTCGGCTCGATCACCAGCGCGGGGCCGCGCACCTGATCGCCTGCGGCAAGGTCCGCGCGCCGGAAGACTGCCGCCTGGACCCGGCGCCCGCCGGTGAAGACGGGCACCGCCTGCGCGGCCGCCACCTCGCGCCGTGCGGCCCCGGCCTGCCCGCCGGCATCCCGGGCGCGCCCGCGCTCGGTCCGCTCGACCTCGACGGCCTCGACGGTGACGGGCTTGCCGGGGCTGACGAAGCCGAATTGCGCCTTGTGCGCGGTCTCGAAGGCGGCGCGGGCGGCGGCGGGATCGCCGGTCCAGTCGACGGGAAGCGCGGTGTCGGTCCCGGCGTAGCGCAGGTGCAGCCGTGTCGCGGCCTCTGTCTGATCGGCGGCCACGCCCTGCGCGGCCAGTTCGTCCACGATGGCGGCGTCGAGCGCCTCCTGAAGCCGTGCGATGGCAGCAAGCGAGGCCGCCTCCAGCGGGTCGACCAGCGCCTGCTGGCGCGCGACCGCGACGGTGGCCTGCCCGATGCCATAGGCCGACAGAAGGCCCGACAGCGGGTGGATCAGCACCGCCTCCATGCCCAGCGCGTCGGCGACGAGGCAGGCGTGCTGGCCGGCCGCGCCGCCGAAGGCGTTCAGAAGGTATTTCGTCACGTCGTAACCGCGCTGGACACTGATCTTCTTGATCGCGTTGGCCATGTTCTCGACCGCGATGGTCAGGAAGCCCTCGGCCACCTCTTCGGGCGACCGGTCGCCGGCGATCGCGGCGAACTTGTCCGTCACCGCAGCGGCGTCCAGCGCCTCGTCCTGGCCGGGTCCGAAGACGCGCGGGAAGAACTCGGGCCGAAGCTTGCCCAGCATCACGTTGGCGTCCGTCACCGTCAGCGGCCCGCCCCGGCGATAGCAGGCCGGGCCGGGATTCGCGCCCGCCGAGTCGGGTCCCACGCGAAAGCGGCCGGGTTCGGCGTGCAGGATCGACCCGCCGCCCGCCGCGACCGTATGGATGCGCATCATCGGCGCGCGCATCCGGACGCCGGCCACCTCGGTGTCGAAGGCGCGTTCATAGGCGCCCGCCGAATGCGCCACGTCGGTCGAGGTGCCGCCCATGTCGAAGCCGATGACGCGGTCGAAGCCCGCCTCGCGCGCGGTCTCGACCATGCCGACGACGCCGCCCGCAGGGCCCGACAGGATCGCGTCCTTGCCCTGGAACCGGTCGGCGGCGGTCAGCCCCCCCGAGGACATCATGAACTGAAGCGTCGGCCCCGGCTGCCCGGGCGGGGTGGCCCCCAGCGCATCTGTCACCCGTGCCACGTAGCGGCGCAGGATCGGCGAGAGATAGGCATCGACCACCGTCGTGTCGCCGCGCCCGACCAGCTTGACCAGAGGCGAGACCTCGTGGCTGACCGAGACCTGCGCAAAGCCCATGCCGCGCACCATCGCGGCAAGCGCGGCTTCGTGCGCGGGGTTCTTCCAGGCGTGCATCAGCACGATCGCCACCGCGCCGATCCCGTCCGCACGCGCCTGTTCCAGCGCCCCAAGCACGCCATCGGCGTCAAGCGGCGTCTCGACGGCGCCATCGGCGCGCAGGCGTTCGTCGACCTCGACCACCCGCTCGTAAAGCTGTTCGGGCAGGATGATTTCCTTGGCGAAGATGTCGGGGCGGGCCTGATAGGCGATGCGCAGCGCGTCGCGGAAGCCGCGCGTGATCAGAAGCAGCGTCCTGTCCCCCTTCCGTTCGAGAAGGGCGTTGGTGGCGACCGTGGTGCCCATCTTGACGGTGCCGATGCGCGACGGCTCGACGCGCCCGCCCAGAAGCCTGCGGATGCCTTCGATGGCGGCGTCGGCATAGGCCTCAGGGTTCTCGGACAGAAGTTTGAGCGGATGCAGCGCGCCCTTCGGGTCGCGGCCCACCACGTCGGTGAAGGTGCCGCCGCGGTCGATCCAGAAATCCCAGGCCCCTGCGGTCATCGCGCGTTCTCCCGCGCCGGAAGGGCGCGCCGTTCAGAAGACGTGGTTCAGGGAAAATCGCCCGAAGATCAAGCGTGCTCGGGCCTTCCACCGGCGGGACGGGTCCCCTGCCGGATGCGCTGCGGGCGTGCGGTCATGGCGCAGGCGTCGGTCTGGACCCCGATGCGGGCTTCACCTGCGGCACGTGCAAGGACGGGAGGCGTAGGGTGCCGTTATTGAGTGGTTTTGAGGTGTTCCCGATCTCGGGCCGACCCAGACCACATGGCTTTTCTGCAAGATATGCCGGGCTTCGCCGGTCGCCCGCACCGCCCGACTTCGTCAAAACCCATCGAAACCGGATTGACAGCGCCGCGCGACTCGGACGAACTCGACGGGGCTGAAACGGGGCATCGGCGCGCCACGACGCGGGCCGACGACACGGCGGGGAAGGACAGGCATGACCGACTGGGTCGACGTCTGCGACGAAGAAGAAATCGATCTCGAGGATGTCCTGCGCTTCGATCACGGCGGCCGCACGTTCGCGATCTATCGCTCGATGGAGGGCGAGGTCTTCGCGACCGACGGCCTGTGCACGCACGAACAGGTGTACCTTGCCGGCGGGCTGGTCATGGATGACGTGATCGAGTGCCCCAAGCACAACGGCCGCTTCAACTACAAGACGGGCGAGGCGCTGCGCACGCCGGCCTGCGTCAACCTTGCCACCTACCCCGCCCGGGTCGCGGACGGGCGCATCCAGATCCAGGTCTGACGCCATGCCCGTGCCGATCCCCTGCCTGAGGGGCGGCGCAACGGCGTCGGCGGCGCGCCGGGCCACCGCACCCCGGGGACAGGCGATCGGTGGCCCGCCTGACCTCACGCCGCGGCACCGCGCGTTGCGCATTGTCGACCACGCTGCCGAAACCGCGGCAGCGACCCGCAGGCTGGAGCTTTTGCCATGACATCGGACGCCGCCGACACCGACACCTACGCCCTGAAATCCGCCGCCCTGCCCGAGATCCCGGCCCCGGATCTGCCCT
This sequence comes from Saliniferula longa, assembly GCF_050789285.1. Taxonomy (NCBI): domain Bacteria; kingdom Pseudomonadati; phylum Pseudomonadota; class Alphaproteobacteria; order Rhodobacterales; family Roseobacteraceae; genus Saliniferula; species Saliniferula longa. Next base: position 521,943 of record NZ_JBOUVX010000003.1, read on the forward strand.
ATCGCCCGCCGATGCCCAGATCCTATCGCCCCGGGATCGGCATGATCGGCACAGGCGGCATCTCGGCAAGCCACCTTGACGCCTACCGGACGGCCGGGTGGCACGTCGCCGCGCTGTGGAACCGCACCCGCGCCAAGGCCGAGGCCAAGGCGGCCGACTATTGCCCCGGCGCGCGGGTCGAGGACGACTGGCGGGCGATCCTGGCCGACCCCGGGATCGACGTCGTGGATATCACGCTGCACCCCGAGCACCGGACCGAGATCATCCGCGCCGCGCTGACCGCGGGCAAGCACGTCCTGAGCCAGAAGCCCTTCGTCACCGACCTCGGCGTGGGCGAGGACCTTGTGAAGCTGGCCGACGACAAGGGGCTTCGGCTTGCCGTGAACCAGAACGGCCGCTGGGCGCCGCACATGGCCTGGATGCGCGAGGCCGTGCGCGCGGGCCATGTGGGCGAGGTGATCTCGGCCCATACGCTTGTGCACTGGGACCACGGCTGGACCGCCGGAACGCCCTTCGACGCGATCGAGGACCTGATCCTTTACGACTTCGGCGTGCATTGGTTCGACTTCCTCAATTCGCTTGTCGGCCCCCGGGTCGAGGCCGTCTTCGCCACCTCGGCGCGTGCGCGCGGGCAGTCGAACAAGGTGCCGCTCATGGCGCAGGCCCTGGTGCGGATCGACGGCGGGCAGGCTTCGCTCGTTTTCGACGGGGCGGTGTCACAGGGTCCCCGCGACACGACCTTCGTGGGTGGAACCGCCGGCAGCCTGCAGTCCGACGGATCGGATCTTGGCGTGCAGGCGGTCACGCTGACCACGGCCGCGGGGATCGCCCGGCCGGCGCTGGAGGGCACCTGGTTCAACGACGGTTTCCGCGGCGCGATGGGCGAGCTTCTGTGCGCCATCGAAGATGGGCGCGAGCCCGTCAACGGCGCGCGCGAGAACCTGCGCTCGCTCGCGCTGGCCTTCGCCGCCGTGGAAAGCCGGATCACCGGGCGCGAGGTCTCGGTCGGCGCCGCCCGGCGGCTGGCGGGTTAGGAGGCGGCCGCTTCCGCGCCGCGTGCACGGGCGCCGAAGGCCTGCACGGCGGCGCGGGCTTCGGTGAAGGTCGCGGCCCAGCCGGGCGGCACGGGCCGGGGCGAAAGCCGGACGCCGCCGGGCCGCCGCCCGATGGCCGCGCCGATGCCTTCGGCGGCCAGGATGGCGGTGCCCAGGGCGGTCAGCTCGGGCTCGTCCGAAACCAGCACCTCGCGCCCCAGAGCGTCGGCGAGGAACTGGCAGAACCAGCGGTTGCGGGTCATCCCGCCGTCGATCGAGACCGGCGCCGCGATGGGCACCGCGACCTCCATCGCCGCCACGACCTCGGCCGTGCGGAAGGCCACACCTTCGAGCACCGCCTGCACCAGATCGCGCGGCCCGGCATCCAGCGTCATCCCCATCCAGGCGCCCTTGGCGGCGCGATCCCAGTGCGGGCAGGCCAGCCCGGCGAGTGCCGGCACGAAGGCCAGCCCGCGCGAGATGGCGGGCGGGCGGTCGAAACCCGCGATCTCGTCCCAGTCGGAAAACAGCCCCAGGCCGCGCGCCCAGTTCAAGGCGGCGGCCGCGGCATGAACCCCGCCGTCCAGCGCATAGACCGGCCGCCCGTCCGCGCCCATCCAGGCGACGGTGGGCAGCGGGCCGCCCTGCGCCAGGGGCAGGTCGGGGCCGGCCACGGCCAGCACGAAGGCCCCGGTGCCGAAGGTGATCTTGGCCGCGCCGCGGTCGGCGCAGCCGTGACCGCGCAGCGCGGCCTGCTGGTCGACGATGCTGGCCGACAGCGGCAGCCCGCGGTCGCCGATCTCGCCCAGGTCACCCGAGGTCGCGGTGATGCGTGGCAGCGCCTCGACCGGCACGCCGAAAAGCGCGCAGAGCTCGGCGTCCCAGGCACAGGTGGCCAGAGACATGAGCGAGGTGCGCGAGGCGGTGGCCGCGTCGGTCTCGAACCGCCCCGTCAGGCGGTGGCGGAAGAAGGCGTCGGTGGTGCCAAGGCAAAGGTCCCCGCTGGCGGCAAGGCGCTGGGCCTCGGGGACCTCGCGCAGGAGCCAGCCCAGTTTCGAGGCCGAGAAATAGGGATCGAGCGGCAGCCCCGCGCGCGCCAGCGTCAGCGCCTCGGCCCCCGCGGCACGCAGCCGCGCGCAGTCGTCGGCCGTGCGTTCATCCTGCCAGACGATCACCGGGCTGACCGGGCGGCCGCTGCGGCGGCTCCACGCGAGGCAGCTTTCGCCCTGGTTATCGATGCCGACCGCGCGCGCGTCGCCGGCCAGCGCCACGGCCGAGGCGACGTTGGCCAGAAGCTCGTCCGGGTCATGTTCGACCCAACCAGGACGGGGATAGATCTGGCGGTGGGGGATCGCGGCGACCACCTCGGCGCGGCCGGCGTCATCGACAAGGACGGCGCGGGTGCTGGTCGTGCCCTGATCGACGGCGAGAACGCGCATGGGCTATCCTTCCTCGAAGACGACATCGACGCGGCCGCCCGGTGCCGGCAACGGCAGCGTCAGCCGCCGTTCAGGAAGGACCGAAAGGCGGCGCCCGGCGATCTCGTGCCCGTCGACGCGCAGCCCAAGCCGACCGTGGGCGCCATGGTCGGCCCGGATCTGGAACTGCCGAAGGGCGGGCGCGCCCTGCCCGCTCAGCCGTTGTGGAAGGGCGTATTTCAGTCCGGCCACGCCGATGCGGGTTCCGCGCGGCGCGGCGCCCTCGGCAAGATCGCGCGCGATGACGCGGGCGACGGCGCGGCCTTCGGCCCAGCACCAGCCCGCGGTTTCCACCGGGCGCAGAAGATTGCCGGCGGCGTAGTAGCCCGGCTCGGAGCAGCGTCCGCCTTCGTCGACCTCGGGACCGCCGGTGCCGGGATCGACCGCAAGGCCTCCGGCGCGGGGCAGGAAGGCTTCGGGACGGAACTGGCCGGTCACGACCACGCCGTCGGCGGCAAGGCGTTCGGGACCCTTGGGCGTGGACAGCACCACCGCCTCGACCCGGTCACGGCCCTCGATCGCCGCGATCCCGGTGGACAGCCGCAGCGGCACGCCCAGAAGACGCGGCAGCGCCGGGGCGGGCTGGCGCGCGGTGACCCGCGTGCCCGGATCGACCATCGCGACGGGGCGGATGCCGGCGTGGCGGCAGGTGAGAAGCGCCGAGAAAGCCACAAGCTCGGTCCCGAGGATCACCGGCGCGCGGAACGGGCGCAGGCCCGCGCCATAGACCAGGCTTTGCAGCGCGCCCGTCACCATGACGCCGCCGGGCTTGGTGCCGCCGATCAGGCGGGCGGCGCGCGGCGTCTCGCGCACGCCGGTCGCCAGAAGAACGGCGCGGGCCGCGATTCGCGCCTCGCCCGCGTCCGAGGTGACGGTCAGGACCGGGCCGGGATGAAGTGCCACGACCATGACGCCGGTGCGGATGTCGGCCCCGGCCTGCCTCGCCGCCGCCGCCAGCGCCCGGGCATAGGCCGGGCCGCGCAGGAGGCGGCGAAACTCGCGCAGGCCATAGGGCGAATGCCCGCAAAAGCGCGGCACGCCGCCGGCCTCGAGGTCGCGTTCCAGCACAAGAACCGAGCTTACGCCCAGCGCCTTCAGCTCGGCCGCCGCCGCAAGCCCCGCCGGCCCGCCACCGACGATCACCACGTCGGCCTCGGCCGGCAGGGCGGAGACGGGATCAGCCATGCGGCAGCGCCTCGGCGAGGGGCGCGTCGAAGACGCCCTGCGTCATCTCGGCCAGCCCGGCGGTGCAGTGGAACCCCTGGCAGCGGCCCATGGTGACGCGAGTGCGGCGCTTCAACCCCGCAAGGCTGCGCGCGCCAAGGGGGCCGTCAAGCGCGGCCGCGATCTCGCGCCGCGTGACCAGTTCGCACTGGCACAGGATGCCGCCGTGGCCGGGCGCCTGCCAGTCGCGCGGGGCGGCCTCGCTGATGTTCGGGACGCGGGGCCAATGCAGCATCTCCGGCGGGGCATAGCCGTGGCCCGCGGTGGCGGTCAGGCGAAAGACATGGGCCGCCGTGCCCAGGGCCGAGCTCAGCCCGGTGGACCGGATGCCGCCCACGGTGACATAGTTCAGACCCTCGTGCAGGCGGATGCAGTAGTCCTTGAATTCCGTCGCGGGGCGCAAGCCGGCGTAGATCGCCGTGACCTCGTGATGCTTCAGCGCGGGCAAGATCTCTTCGCCCCTCGCGCGCAGGCCAGCCAGGGCATCGGCGTCAAGGCCAGCGCGGTCGCGGTCGTCCTGATCCTCGGCCGTGGGACCGACCAGCAGGTTGCCGAAGGCGGTCGGGCAGACGACGACGCCCTTGGTGATCTTCGTGGGCACCGGCAACAGGATGTGGCGGACAAGACCGAAGGCGGGCTTGTCGTAGACGACGAACTGGCCCTTGCGCGGACGGATGGTGAAGTCGCGTCGGCCGATCAGCACCTCGTCCAGGCGGTCGCCGTAAAGGCCCGCAGCGTTCACGACAAGGCGGGCGCGCAGGTCTCCGCGCGTTGTGCGAAGCGTCCATTCGCCGCCCTCGAAGGCACCGCCGGTGACAGCGCAGCCCCGGCGCACCTCGGCCCCGTGGGCCAGGGCCTGCGCCAGGTAGGCCAGCGGCGCCGACCACGGGTCGATGACGTATTCGCACGGCACGCGGAAGCTGGCCCGGACGCCCGGCGCAAGGCCGGGTTCCAGGGCAAGCGTCTGCGCGCGGGTCAGCGGTTCGACATCGTCCACGCCGTTTTGTCGCGCCTGCGCGATGAGGTCGGGCAGCGTCGCCTCCTGATCCTCGGTCCAGGCAAGGACAAGCGCGCCGGTCCGCAGAAGCGGCAGGTTCAGGCGGTCGCGGATCGACAGGTATTCGGCATAGCCTTCGGTGATGCAGGCGGCCTCGACCGATCCGGGGGGCGCGTCGAACCCGGTGTGCAGGATCGCGCTGTTGCCCTTCGAGGCGCCATCGAGGATATCGGCGGCCTTTTCGAGCAGAACGACCCGCGCGCCTTCAAGGGCGTATTTGCGCGCCAGCGCGCAGCCGATCACGCCGCCGCCGATCACGGCGACGTCGAACGGCCCTTCGCCTGCTGGAGAGGTGGTCTGCATGCTCCCGCCGTCTCTGCCGCCCCGGCATCCGGGGCGGCCCTTGGCCGGACAATTGCATGGCGCGGCCGATCGGTCAATTTCCCGCCTGAAATCCGGTCATTCGGTCAATATCACGCCGGAAAACTGTTGACACGGTCATGTCCGTCGGGATGCACTGCGGCGCGACAGGGGGATACGGGTGAAGCCCAGGGACAGACAGGCGCGGATACTCGAGATCGTCAGCCGCGACGGCGAGGCGGCGGTCGAGGATCTGGCACGCAGCTTCGAGGTCTCGCACGAGACGATCCGCCGCGACCTTCAGGAACTGGCCAGCACCGGCGCGCTGCACAAGGTCCGCGGCGCGGCGCGGCGGCTCAAGCTGCACACCGAGGGCAGCTTCCGCGACCGGCTTTACGAGCATTCCGCCGAAAAGGCCGAGATCGCGCGCAAGCTGGCCGGCATCGTCGAAGACGGCGACACGATCTTCATCGACACCGGCACCACGACCCTGGCCTGCGCCGAGGCGCTGGCCGCGCGCGAGGGGCTGACCGTCATCACCAATTCGGTGCGCATCGCCCAGCGTCTTGGCGAACAGCCTGGCCGCGCCCGGGTCTTCCTGCTGGGCGGCGCGTTCGGGGCCGACAGCGCCGAGACGGTGGGCCCGCTGGTGATCGAGCAGGTCGGCCGCTTCCAGGCCGATCACGCGGTGATCACGGTCGCAGCGCTTGACCCCGACGGCGGCGCGATGGACGCGGATTTTGACGAAGCGCAGGTCGCCCGCGCGATGATCGGTCAGGCCAAGACTGCCGTCGTCCTGTGCAACTCGCAGAAATTCGGACGCCGCGCGGCGTTCAGAGTCTGTCGACTCGATGAAATCGATGTGCTTGTGTCGGACGCAAGGCCCGAGGGGCGGCTGGCGACGGCACTGTCGTCGGCGGGGGTGACGGTGCAATGACAGCGGTCGGCGCGCCCAGACGAACGGAGACGGGCTGACCATGCCAGGCGCGATCAGGGCCTATGTGCGGATCATGGACAGGATCGCCGACTGGATCGGGCTGATCGCGATGTACCTGATCTTCCTGATGATCGCGGTCCTGCTATTGGATGCGATCACGCGCAACGTCGTCCACATCCCGCTGCACTGGTGCGTCGAGTTCGCGCAGTTCACGCTGGCGGCCTATTACTTCATGGGCGGGGCCATGACGTTGAAGAACGACGATCATGTGCGCATGGACCTGATCTATTCGCACCTGTCGCCGCGCGGCCGTGACCGGATGGACCTGGTCACCGTCGCCTGCCTTGGCTTTTACCTTTGCGTGATGCTCTGGGGCTCGATCTCGAGCCTGCAATACGCCATCGAGACGGACGAGCGGCGGTTCTCGCTGTGGAACCCGTCGATGATCCCGATCAAGTCGCTCATGGTCGCCTGCATCGTGCTGATGCTGCTTCAGACGATCTCGCTGTTCTTCAAGCACTGGGCCGCGTTGCGGGGCGAGCCGCTGTCGACGCCGGTCGATCCGTCCGAGAACCTGCTGGCCCATCACGAGGAGCGTCGCCCGTGAGTTACGAGCTCATCGCGGGGCTGATGTTCCTGTCGATGCTGTCGCTGATGCTGACGGGCCAGCGCGTCTTCGCGGCGGTGGGCTTCGTGGCGGCGGGAGCGGCGCTTCTTCTGTATGGGACGGGCGGCATCGAGATGCCGTTCAACGCCACGTTCAAGCTGTTCAACTGGTTCCCGATGCTGACGCTGCCCCTGTTCATCTACATGGGCTACGTGCTGTCGGAATCGGGCATCGCCGAAGATCTGTACCGGATGCTGCACGTCTGGTTCGGCAAGTTCGCGGGCGGCCTGGCCATCGGGACGATCCTGTTGATGGTCATCATCTCGGCGATGAACGGGCTGTCGGTCGCGGGCATGGCGATCGGGTCGGCCATCGCGCTGCCCGAGATGTTGCGGCGCGGCTACGACAAGGTGCTGATCACCGGGGTCGTGCAGGGCGGCTCGTCGCTGGGCATCCTGATCCCGCCGTCCGTCGTCATGGTGCTTTACGGCGTGATCGCGCGCGAACCTGTCAGCCAGCTTTGGCTTGCGGGCGTTGGCCCGGGGCTTCTGATGGCGACGCTGTTCTGCCTTTACATCTATGTCCGCGTGAAGGCGAACCCCGCGCTTGCCCCCGCCCTGTCGGACGAGGAACTGTCGATGCCCCTGTCCGAGAAGCTGGCGCTTCTGCGGGCCGGGATCATTCCCTTCGCCATCTTCTTCACGATGACGGGCCTGTTCGTGATGGGTTTCACCAGTCTGGTCGAAAGCTCGGCCGTGGGCGCGACGGCGGCGACGCTGGCGGCCTGGTGGAAGGGACGCGTCAGCCGCGCGATGATCCACGAGACCGCGAAGAAGACGCTTGCGATCTCGTGCATGTTCCTGTGGCTCATCCTTGCGGCGCTGGCCTTTTCGGCGGTGTTCGACGGCATCGGCGCGGTCCGCGCGATCGAGAACGTCTTCATCACCAACTGGGAACTGACGCCCTGGCAGACCATCGCCCTGATGATGGCCAGCTTCATCGTGATGGGGATGTTCCTCGACGACACGGCGATGCTGGTGATCGTGGCGCCGCTTTACGTGCCGCTGGTCGACCGGCTTGACCTTGGCATCGACGGGCAGATGATCTGGTTCGGCATCCTCTACACGATGACCTGCCAGATCGCCTACATCACGCCGCCCTTCGGCTATAACCTGTTCCTGATGCGCGGCCTTGCCCCGAAGGAGATCACGCTGGTCGACATCTACCGGTCGATCTGGCCCTTCGTGATAATGATGGCGCTGACGATCGCGCTGGTGATGATGTTCCCGCAGATCGCGCTGTGGCTGCCCCAGACGTTGAACGTGAGGTGATGATGTCGAGCGACCAGACCCAAAAGGCCCCCCAGAGGCCGCAATCCGCAACAGAGGAGTGACGACCATGTCCGATCAGATCAAGAAACCCTCGCCCTCCGAGGCGATCCTGGCCACCCGCCGGAAGTTCCTGCAGAGGGCAGGGCTTGGCGGGGCGGCCGCAGCCACATCGATGCTGGCGGCGCCCGCAATCGTGAAGGCCCAGGCGCCGATCCGCTGGCGGCTTCAGACCTATTCGGGCGCGCCGCTGGGCGCCCATGTGATCCTGCCGCAGATCGAGGCGTTCAACGCCGCCGCGAACGGCGAGATGGAGATCGAGCTGTACTACGCCGACCAGCTTGTGCCCACGGCCGAGCTGTTCCGCGCGCTGCAGAACGGCACGGTCGATGCGGTGCAGTCGGACGAGGCGACGATGGCCTCGCCCGTCGACATCAGCGTCTTCGGCGGCTACTTCCCCTTCGCCACGCGCTACAGCCTCGATGTGGCGTCGATGTTCATGTACTACGGCCTCGACGAGATCTGGAAGGAAGCCTACGACGAGGTCGACAACGTCACCTGGCTGTCGACCGGCGCCTGGGATCCGCTGCACATCTTCACCGTCGACAAGCCGATCCGCAGCCTGGCAGACATGAACGGCCTGCGCGTTTTCGGCGTGCCGACCGCCGGGCGGTTCCTCAGCAAGTATGGCCTGATCCCTGTCACCGTGCCGTGGGACGACGTGGAAGTCGCCATGCGCACGGGCGAGCTTGACGGCGTGGCCTGGTGCGGCTTCACCGAAGCCTACGAGGTGGGCTGGGCCGACGTCTGCAACTACGCGCTCACGAACTCGGTCACGGGCGCATGGTTCGGCAGCTACTTCGCCAACACCGAAAGCTGGAACAAGGTGCCGCCGCATCTTCAGCAGCTTTTCCGCTCGACGATCGACCAGTCCCACTACTACCGGAACGTCTGGTACTGGGGCGGCGAGGCCAAGCTGCGCGTCGAGGGCGAGAAGATGGAACTGACCTCGATCCCGCAAGAGGAATGGGGACAGGTTGTCGCCGACGCCAGCGGTTTCTGGGACGAGATCGCCGCCTCGAGCCCGCGCGCGGGCCGGGTGGTCGACATCTTCAAGCAGTATGCGGCGAACCAGGAAGCGGCGGGCTATCCCTACCGCTGAGCCGCTGTTATAACACCGGGCGGGGCGCTTCGCGGCGCCCCGTCCCGTATCCGACGACCCGCCGCGCATGCGGCCAGAACGAAAGACACCGTCCATGCCTGCCAATCTGACCTTCGACGAACTCAAGGCCGCCGTCGCCGCGGGCGAGATCGACACGGTGCTGACCTGCATCGTGGACATGCAGGGGCGGCTCATGGGCAAGCGCTTTCACGCCGCGCATTTCGTGAATGGCGGACACGAGGAAACGCATGGCTGCAACTACCTTCTGGCCACCGACATCGAGATGATCACGGTCCAGGGCTATGCCGCGACAAGCTGGGAAAAGGGCTATGGCGACTATGTCCACAAGCCCGACCTGAGCACGCTGCGCCGGGTGCCCTGGCTGCCGGGCACGGCGATGGTGATGTGCGACGTGCTGGACCATCACACGCACGAGGAAATCGCCCACGCGCCCCGCACGGTCCTCAAGCGCCAGATCGCGCGCGCCCGCGCCATGGGCTTCGAGCCGATGATGGCCACCGAACTGGAGTTCTTCCTGTTCGAGCAGTCCTTCGATCAGCTTTTCGACGCCGGCTATCACGGCATGCAGACGCTGGCGCGCTATAACATCGACTATTCGATCATGGGCACGTCCAAGGAAGAGGGCGTGATGCGGGCGATCCGCAACGGGCTTTACGGCGCGGGCATCCCCGTCGAGAATTCCAAGGGCGAGGCCGAGGCCGGCCAGGAAGAGATCAACATCCGCTATTCGGATGCGCTTGATACCGCGGACATGCACGCGATCACCAAGAACGCCTGCAAGGAGATCGCCAACCAGCATGGGCGGGCGCTGACCTTCATGGCCAAGTACCGCACCGACCGGGCGGGATCGTCGAGCCACGTCCACCAGTCGCTCTGGTCCGGTGGCAAGCCTGCGTTCCTTGATGAAAGCGCCCCGCACGGCATGTCGGCCACGATGCGGCACTACATGGCGGGGCTTCTGGCCCACGCCTCCGAGACCACGTATTTCCTTGCGCCCTACGTCAACAGCTACAAGCGCTTCTGCGTAGGCATGTTCGCGCCGACGAAGGCCGTCTGGTCGACCGACAACCGCACCGCCGGCTACCGGGTCTGCGGCGCCGACACCAAGGGCATCCGGGTCGAATGCCGCGTCGGAGGGGCCGACCTGAACCCGTATCTGGCGCTGGCGGCCCTTCTGGCCGCGGGCCTTGACGGGATCGAGCGCAAGCTTGACCTCGAGCCCGAGCTATCGGGTGACATGTACCAGCGCGCCGGCATCCGCGAGATCCCCAAGAACTTGCGCGATGCGGCCAGCGCGCTGCACGGCTCGTCCATGCTGCGTGCGGCGTTCGGCGACGAGGTGGTCGACCACTACCATCGCGCCGCGCTTTGGGAGATATCCGAGCTTGACCGGGTCGTGACCGACTGGGAAGTGAAGCGCGGATTCGAACGCGCGTGAAGATGGGCCCCGAGCGGGCCGGAGGACACCACAATGACCAAGATGATCCAGTGCATCTCGCCCGTCGACGGGCGGGTCTATGCCGAGCGGCCGGCCCTGTCGCCGCAAGCGGCGGCGACGGCGGCGGCGCGGGCCAAGGCCGCGCAGCCCGCCTGGGCCGCCCTGCCCCTTGACGAGCGCATCGCCCGCGTGAAGGCGGGGGTCGCCGCGCTCAACGCGATGACCGACCCCATCGTCGAGGAACTGGCCTGGCAGATGGGCCGCCCGGTCCGCTATGGCGGCGAATTCGGCGGCGTGAACGAGCGCACCGACTATATGGCGAAGATCGCAGCCGAAGCGCTGGCGCCGATGGTCGTGGAAAGCTCGGACCGGTTCGAGCGGCGGATCGAACGCGCGCCGCAGGGCGTCGTCTTCATCATCGCGCCCTGGAACTATCCCTATCTGACGTCGATCAACACGATCGTGCCCGCGCTGATCGCCGGCAATTCGGTCATGCTGAAGCATGCCAGCCAGACGATCGTGGTGGGCGAACGGCTGGCGCAGGCCTTCCACGCCGGCGGCGTCCCCGAGGACGTGTTCCAGAACGTGGTCCTTGACCATGCCGGAACCGAGGCGCTGATCGCCGCGCGGTCCTTCGGCTTCATCAACTTCACCGGGTCGGTCGCCGGCGGCGCCGCGATCGAGCGCGCAGCGGCCGGCACCTTCACGGCGCTGGGGCTGGAACTGGGCGGCAAGGACCCGGGATACGTGATGGAGGACGCCGACGTCGACTGGGCGGTCGACGTGCTGATGGACGGCGCGATGTACAACGCCGGGCAATGCTGCTGCGGCATCGAGCGGATCTATGTCCACGAGACGCACTTCGACGACTTCGTGGGCAAGGCCGTGGCCTGGGTGAACAACCTGACGCTTGGAAATCCCTTCGACGCGTCCACGACTCTCGGCCCGATGGCCAACGCCCGCTTCGCGCAGACCGTGCGCGAGCAGACGGCCGAAGCCATCGCCGCAGGCGCAAAGCCATTGATCGAGAAGCAGAACTTCCCACAAGACGATGGCGGCGCCTACCTCATGCCGCAGATCCTGGTGAACGTCGACCATTCGATGCGCGTGATGCGCGAGGAAAGCTTCGGCCCCGTCGTCGGCATCATGCCCGTCAAGAACGACGACGAGGCGCTGCAGCTGATGAACGATTCGCCCTATGGGCTGACCGCCTCGCTCTGGACGTCGGACCCCGAGCGCGCGCTGGACCTTGGCCGGCGGATCGAGACAGGGACCGTCTTTCTCAACCGCGCCGACTACCTCGACCCGGCGATCTGCTGGACCGGCTGCAAGGACACCGGGCGCGGCGGGTCGCTGTCGGCGCTTGGCTACCACGCGGTCACGCGGCCGCGATCCTACCACCTCAGAAAGGTCAAGGCATGATCCCCACCGCCAACTGGTCCTATCCGACTGCGATCAAGTTCGGGCCGGGCCGAATCGCCGAGCTTCCTCAGGCCTGTGCGCAGGCCGGAATCGCGCGCCCGCTGCTGGTCACCGACCGGGGCCTTGCGTCGATGGCGATCACCACCCGTGCGCTGGATATCCTCGAGGCCGCGGGCTTGGGCCGGGCTCTGTTCGCCGAGGTCGATCCGAACCCGAACGAGAAGAACCTCGAGGCCGGACTTGCCGCATACAAGGCCGGCGGACACGACGGGGTCGTGGCCTTCGGCGGGGGATCGGGCCTCGACCTTGCCAAGATGGTCGCCTTCATGTCGGGCCAGACCCGGCCGCTGTGGGATTTCGAGGATATCGGCGACTGGTGGACCCGCGCCGATCCCAAGGGCATCGCGCCGATCGTGGCTGTGCCGACCACGGCGGGGACGGGCTCGGAAGTGGGGCGCGCGAGCGTCATCACCAATTCCGAGACCCATGTGAAGAAGATCATCTTCCACCCGAAGGTCCTGCCCACGGTCGTCATCGCCGACCCCGAGCTGACCGTGGGGATGCCCAAGGCGATCACGGCCGGGACGGGCATGGACGCTTTCGCCCATTGCCTCGAGGCCTATTGCTCGCCCTTCTATCACCCGATGAGCCAGGGCATCGCGCTTGAGGGGATGCGGCTTGTGAACCATTACCTGCCGCGCGCCTATGCCGATGGCACCGACCTCGAGGCGCGGGCGCACATGATGTCGGCCGCCGCGATGGGGGCCGTGGCCTTCCAGAAGGGTCTTGGCGCGATCCACGCGCTGTCGCACCCGGTGGGCGCGGTCTTCAACACGCACCACGGCACGACGAACGCGGTGGTGATGCCGGCGGTCCTGCGCTTCAATCGCCCGGCGGTGGAAGAGCGGCTGGACCGGGCCGCGGCCTATCTTGGGATTTCCGGCGGCTTCGAGGGGTTCTGCGCCCGCGTGGACGAACTGAACGCAATGCTGGGCATCCCGAAGGGGCTTGCGGCCATGGGGGTCGACCCCGCGCGCATCGACGAGTTGACGGCGATGGCGCTGGAAGATCCCAGCGTCGGCGGCAACCCTGTCGCGATGACTGCGGTCAACACCAAGGCGCTGTTTCTCGCCGCGATGTAGCGCCACGGACGGTCCCGGCGGCTGCGCCGCCCCGCCTCCTCGGGCGGGGCGTGCGAACTCGCCTTCGGGCTGAATGGCGACGGCCGTCCACAGCTTTCGGACTGCGCGCGCGGGCGGTAGGGGGGACCCAAAGGGCACCCTGGGGGGGCAACGTCATTTTTCTGTTGTCGGAGTGCGATTAACAGGATTTGCTTTCGAGTGCGGAAGCATGCACCCGGGAGAATCCCGTGACGGCGGGACACATGACCCGCGCGTGCATTGCCCGATCTGACGGAGACAGGGATGATCAAGATCACGACACGTACGATGATGGGGCTCGCCGTGGCGACCTCGCTTGCCATGCCGGCGCCCGTGATGGCGCAAAGCATGGACGAGCTTATGGCGGGCGCGCAGGCCGAGGGCCGGCTTTCGACCATCGCGCTGCCGCACAGCTGGTGCAACTACGGCGAGGTGATCGCCGGCTTCAAGGCGAAGTACCCCTTCCTCGAAATCACCGAACTGAACCCCGACGCGGGCAGCGCCGACGAGCTTGAGGCGGTGCGCGCCAACAAGGGCAACACCGGCCCGCAGGCCCCCGACGTGCTTGACATCGGGCTGTCGTTCGGTCCGGCGGCGCAGTCCGAGGGCCTTCTGCAGCCCTACAAGGTCTCGACCTGGGACACGATCCCCGACGACGCCAAGGACGCCGATGGCAACTGGTACGGCGACTACTACGGCGTGATGTCATTTGCCGTGAACACCGACCTCGTCGAGAATGTGCCGACCTCGTTCGAGGATCTGCTGAAGCCCGAATACGCCGGGATGGTGGCGCTGGCCGGTGACCCGCGCGCGTCGAACCAGGCGATCCTGGGCGTGATGGCCGCCGGCATGGCGCGCGGGGCCGAGCCCGGCGCGGCGTCGGCCGAGGCGGGCCTTCAGTTCTTCAAGGAGCTGAACGAGGCCGGCAACTTCGTCCCCGTGATCGGCAAGGCCGGCACCCTGGCCCAGGGCACCACGCCCATCGTGATCCAGTGGGACTACAACGCGCTGTCGACCCGCGACTCGCTGGCCGGCAACCCGCCGGTCGAGGTCGTCGTGCCGTCGGACGCGGTGCTTGCGGGCGTCTACGTGCAGGCGATCAGCGCCTACGCGCCGAACCCGAACGCGGCGAAGCTGTGGATGGAATATCTCTACAGCGACGAGGGCCAGCTTGGCTGGCTCAAGGGCTACTGCCACCCGATCCGCTTCAACGACATGGTCGCGCGCGGCGTGATCCCGCAGGAGCTGATGGACGCCCTTCCGCCCGCCGAGGCCTATGAGGCCGCGGCCTTCCCGTCGATCGACGCGGTCAACGCCAACGCCGATGGCGTGAAGGCCGGCTGGGACACGGTCGTCGGCGCCGCCGTGGTCGAGTGATGGACAGGTCCGGCGCGGTCCTTCGGGGCCGCGCCGGACCCCTTCCCCCACGCCCGAACAGCCGGATGCCATCACCCACATCGAACCGAGGATCGCTGCTGCGCTGGCTGGGCGTCGCGCCCTTTCTGCTGTTCGTCGGCTTCTTCCTGATCCTTCCATCCCTTTACATCGTCGTCGGCGCCTTTCGGGCGCCGGACGGAAGCTTCACCTTCGACAACATCCTTGGACTGAACACCCGCACGATCCGCAATGCCTACTGGGTGTCGATCCGGGTCAGCTTCTGGTCGGCGCTTCTGGGCTGCCTCATCGGCTTCGCGATGTCGGCGGCGGTGGTGCTGGGCGGGTTACCCAAGGCCATGCGCTCGCCCATGCTGACCTTCTCGGGAGTGGCGTCCAACTTCGCCGGCGTTCCCCTGGCCTTCGCCTTCATCGCCACGATCGGCCCCGCGGGCCTGATCACGCTGTGGCTGCGGACCGAGTTCGGGATCAACCTGCGCGCCTACGGGTTCAACCTGTTCTCGACCACCGGCCTGATCATCACCTACCTGTTCTTCCAGATCCCGCTGATGATCCTGATCATCACACCCGCCCTCGACGGGCTGAAGCGGGAATGGCGCGAGGCCGCGTCGGTGCTGGGGGCGACGGGGTTCCAGTACTGGCGCATGGTCGCGCTGCCGATCCTGTTTCCGTCGATCCTGGGCACCTTCGCGCTGCTCTTCGCCAATTCCTTCGGCGCGGTCGCCACGGCCTTCGCGCTGGCCGGGCCGCAGCTCAACATTGCGCCGATCCTGCTGTTCAGCCAGATCCGGGGCGACGTGCTGGGTTCGCCCGGGCTTGGCTATGCGCTGGCCTTCGGGATGATCGTCATCACCGGAGCGGCGAACGCGCTTTACATCTGGCTGCGCGCGCGCTCTGAGAGGTGGCTCAGATGATGCGCTTTCTGGCCTGGGGCGCGGTCCTGTTCGGTGCGCTATTCTTCGTTCTGCCGCTTCTGGGGATGACCGAGTTCTCGCTGTCGATGCGGCGCGGGGTCTATTCGCTCGACGCCTATCGCAGCGTTCTGGCCGACCCGCAGTTCGCCGCGACGCTGGGCTATTCGGTGGTGATGGCGCTGGTCACGATCGCCTTCGGGGTGCTGCTCGTGGTGCCCACGGCCTATTGGGTGCGCCTTCGGATGCCCGAGCTGCGGCCTTGGATCGAGTTCATCACACTTCTGCCGCTGGTGATCCCGGCGATCGTGATCGTGTTCGGCTATATCCGGCTTTACAACACCTCGTCCTTCCTGCCGCTGACGGGAACGACGATGGGCACGAACGTGCTTCTGATGTTCGGCTATGCCACGCTGGCACTGCCCTACATGTACCGCGCCGTCGACACCGGGCTGCGCACCATCGACGTCGTCACGTTGACCGAGGCCGCGCAAAGCCTTGGCGCGGGCTGGGCCACGATCCTGGCCAAGGTCATGTTGCCGAACGTCCTGGTCGCGGTCCTCTCGGGGGCGTTCCTCACCTTCGCGATCGTGATGGGCGAATTCACGATGGCCGCGTTGCTGAACCGTCCCGCCTTCGGGCCCTACCTGCAGATCGTCGGCGCCAACAAGGCCTACGAGCCGTCGGCCCTTGCCGTGATCGCCTTCGTCATCACCTGGGGCTGCATGGGGCTGATCCAGCTTGTCACGCGCTTCCAGAAACACAACAGGGTCGCCCGCTGATGGCATTCCTCGACATCCAGAACCTTGAAAAGTCCTTCGGCGCCAACCGTGTGGTCAAGGATTTCAACCTTGGCATCGAAGAGGGCGAGTTCGTTTCGCTGCTGGGGCCGTCGGGCTGCGGCAAGACCACCGTGCTGCGCATGGTCGCGGGGTTCGAGACGCCCAGCGTCGGCGCCATCCTGATCGACGGGCGCAACGTGGTGGGCCTGCGCCCGAACCAGCGCAACATCGGCATGGTGTTCCAGGCCTATGCGCTGTTCCCGAACCTTGCCGTGGCCGACAACGTGGCCTTCGGTCTGAAGATCAAGGGCGTCGGCCGGGCCGAGCGCGAGGCGCGCGTGACCGAGATGCTGCAACTCATCGGCCTTGGCGAGTTCGGCGACCGCTATCCGTTCCAGCTGTCTGGCGGCCAGCAGCAGCGCGTGGCGCTGGCGCGCGCGCTGGCGGTGCAGCCCAAGGTCCTGCTGCTGGACGAACCCCTGTCGGCGCTTGACGCCAAGATCCGCGTCAGCCTGCGCGACGAAATCCGCGCGATCCAGCGGCGGCTGGGGATCACCACGATCTTCGTCACCCACGACCAGGAAGAGGCGCTGTCGATCTCGGATCGGGTGGTGGTGATGAACGGCGGCATCGCCGAACAGGTGGGCCGGCCGCACGAGATCTACAACCGCCCCTCGACCCGCTTCGTGGCCGAGTTCGTGGGCACGCTGAACCTTCTGGAAGCCGAGGTGCTTGACCGCGCGACAGGCCGGCTGCGATTGGGCGGCGGCGAGGTGACGCTGGGGCGCCCCGTCGCGGCCGACCGCGCGACGGTCGCCATGCGGCCCGAAGTGCTGGGGCTTGGCCGCTCGGGCGAGGATGACCTTGTGCTGTCGGGCCGGATCGAGGATGTGCATTTCCTGGGATCGGTGATCCGCATCCAGGCCTCGGTGCCGGGCGGGCGGATCATGCTCGATACCTTCAACCAGCCGGGCTCGCCCCCGCCCGCGCCGGGGTCGGTGGCCGAGTTCGGGGTGAATTCAAGCCATCTTCTGGTTCTCGAAGGCTGATCGCCGTGCCTAGGCCGTGATCGGCGCCATGAACCGGTAGCCCACCCCATAGACCGTGTCGATCGCCTCGAATTCGGGATCGACCGCGCGCAGCTTGGTGCGCAGCCGCTTGATCTGCGTGTCGATGGTGCGGTCGTCGACCTCAAGATCGTCGCCATGCAGCAGATCGAGGATCTGCTGACGGCTGCGGACATAGCCCGGACGCTCGGCCAGGAAGTGCAGGACCTGGAACTCGTTGCGTGTGAGGCGCAGCGGCTTGCCGCCCCAGGTGGCCGAATGGCATTCGTCGTTCATCACCAGCGGGCCGCATTCCAGCCGGCGCGAGGGCGCCTCGGCCCCGTGCAGGGTCATGTCGCGCTCGGCGCGGCGGCTGCAGGCTCGAAGACGCTCGAGCAGCACCCGTGGCGAGAAGGGCTTGGTCACATAGTCGTCCGCGCCAAGGCGAAGGCCCATGACCATGTCGGTCTCGTCGGACACCGAGGACAGCATGACGACCGGCATCTGCGACCTGAGCCGGATGCTGCGCAGAAGGTCGAAGCCATCCATCCGCGGCATCTTCACGTCCAGCACGGCCACGTCCGGCGGACGGCGGGTCACTTCGCGCAGGGCCAGTTCGGGGTCGCTGTAGGTGTCGACCTCGTAGCCTTCGCTTTCAAGCATAACCGAGAGCGAGGCGAGGATGTTTCGATCGTCGTCGACAAGGGCCACGCGCTGCATCTCAGTTCTCCTGTACGGCAGAGGTTCGGGCCGGTGCGGACCGAAGGAAGTAGTCGAGGTCGCGGCGAAACGCGGCTTCGTGGCGGCGCCGCTCGGCGGTGCGGGCGGGCGCAGCCGGAAGTCGGCCCGGAAGGGCGATGCGCCATCCGCCGAAGGCTCCTGCCCCGACTGGAACAAGTCTGGCGGCCGCCCGCAAAAGCGGCGTGGGCAGATGGGTTTGGGCCGTCGGCAGCGGTACTGGCATCGTATTCCCCCCAGGGAACGGGGAACCCGGCCATGACCGGATCCCGGAAAAACGAAAGTGGTCGACGCAGGGCACACTCCATGCCCGCGCCGACCACCGACGTTTTTGCGCGGGCACCACTCACAACCGGCTTGCCCCTCACCCACCCGCGCTCAACGTCACCACGGGGGGGAGCCTTCCGGAAAGAACCAGATCACCGCTTACTCAAAAGGAACCGGCAAGGTCCCAAATTCACGCCCCCTGTCACCAGGACGTTGAAACCCGGTGACAGTCATGTGTCGGCCGGGCGCGGCAGAAGGTTCAAACTTTCTTCGGATTCTTTTTTCGCGCAAGAGGCGACGATGCGGTTTGCTGCGCACGGGCCCGGGCGCCCGACGGACGGACGACCGCCCCGGAAAGAAGAAGGGCCGGGATCGCCCCCGGCCCTGCCCCACCCATACATTTCGCACTCGTACTATCCGGAACTCCCGCGGGACCGCACCCGACCCTGCGTCAGGCCAGCCGCGCGCCGCCAGATCGCCGCGCGGCAAGGAAATAGGCCAGGTCGTCTTCGCAGCGCCGGCGCATGCGCTGCGACGCTTCGGCAAGACCGGCGGCGGAGCGGTCGACGCGCCCGGGCATGGTGGACCCGGCTTGGTCGCCGCCCTCGTGGCGCTGGCGCAGCGCGGCAGTCCGATCCTTGAAGAAAAGTCCGATCATCGCCTTCCCCTTCCGCGTTCGGTTACGACCCATGCAGGGATGTGTCGCAATTGCGGCGGTCGCGGTTCAATCTTTGGCGGATCTAGTTGTCGCCCGCGCAATCGGGCAGGCGGGGCAGGCCCCAGCCGAACAGCGCATCGCGCCCGCTGTCGCCCAGATCTTCGGAAGCGGTCTGAAGCAGCTCGCGAATCTGCGCGCTGTCGGTGACGCGGCCGGCCGCGATCTCGTGCGCGACAAGCGCCGAAAGCACCGCCGCGGCATAGGAGGTGCCGGTGCGGTAGGCCGTGCCATCGCCTTCGGCCACAAGCACGTCGACACCGGGGGCGGCGAACTCGACCTCGTCGCCGACGCTGGCGTTGCCGTAGGGCCGCTTGGCCGCATCCAGCGCCGTCACCGCGATCACCGCCGGGTCCGAGCCCGGATAGGCGACCTCGGCCGCGGCGTCGTTGCCCGAGGCCGCGACAAGGATGGCGCCCCGCGCCGCGGCGGTCTCCATGATGCGGCGCAGGACCTCGTTGCGGGGCCCGGCGAGCGACATGTTGATGACCGACACGTCCTGACCAAGCAGCCAGTCGATCGACCGGGCGATGCTTTCCATGCTGGCCGCGTCGCGCTCGTCGTAGCGTCCGAAGGCCACGGCCGACAGAAGCTCGGCCCCCGGCGCGATGCCGGCGAAGCCGTCGCCCGAAGGCGGCGCCGCCATGAGCGAAGCGATGCCCGTGGCGTGGTCGGCCGACCCGGTCGCGACGTCACGGCCGACGGCCGAGAACTCGGTCAGGGACAGCCCGGCCAGATAGGGGTTCGACCGCGCCACAGGGCCGTCGATCAGGCCGATCCGCACCGGCGCGGGCAGGCGGCAGCTGTCCACGGGCACGGCGCCGACAAGGCTGTTGGCATAGGTGCGTTTGCCCTGCCCGGCCTCGAACAGGTGGTTGGCGTCGAAAGCGGCGTCGATCCCGTCGGCCTGAAGGATCGCGCGCACCTCGGCCGCGGGCACGCCGCCGGACAGGTCGACGACCACGATCTGCAGCCCGAGGTTCGGCAACGACGCCCCCCGCAGCGCGGTTCCGCCAAGCGAGGCGACGATGTCGGCCGCGCCCGGCGTGGCGTCGATCGGCGCGAGGAAGGCGAATTCCGGTGCGTCGCTGGGCGCGGGCACGACAAGCGGGGTCGCGCGCAGGTCCGCGGGCAGGCCCGCGGGACCAAGGCCCAGGCTTTCAGCCAGCTCTTCCGGCGAGACGAGAGGCACGCCATCCGGCCCCGCGCCGATCAGTTCGACCACGGCCCCCGGACCGGTCGCCGCCGCGCCTTCGCCCTGGGCCGGATCGCAGAGGCGTCCACCGCCAAGGCTTTGAATTGGCAGAGCCGGAGACACCTCCGCCTGGGCAAGGTGAAGGTCCGACCGGCCAAGGCCCGCAAAGAGAGACAGCACAGCGCGCGCGGGAAGCGGGGCGACAAGCTGCCGGACGAAGGGGCGATCGACCGCGTCAAGGCGCGACAACTCGGGCCCGCCGTCGTCATCATCGTCACCATTGTCATCGTCACGACCGCCCGAGCTTCCGCCGTCAGAACCGCCGTCGGCGGGGTTGTCCCTTGACCCACCGCCCGAGGACGCATTCCCGTTGTTGCCGTTGTTCCCGTTGTTCCCGCTGTTCCCGCTGTTGCCGGGGCTTTCACCGGCCTTGCCAACATCCTTGTCATTGCCCGGGTTCCCGATTCCACCGCCCGGCGAACCGCCGCCCGACCCGCCTGTCGAACCGCCTGACGAACCGCCGCCCGAACCGGCGTCGTCGTCATCGTCGTCCTGACCGGAGCCGCCGCCCGAGCCGGCGTCGTCGTCATCGTCGTCCTGGCCCGAACCGCCGCCCGAGCCGGCGTCGTCGTCATCGTCGTCCTGGCCCGAGCCGCCGCCCGAGCCGGCCTCGTCGTCATCGTCGTCCTGACCCGAACCACCGCCCGAGCCGGCGTCGTCGTCATCGTCGTCCTGGCCCGAACCGCCGCCCGAACCGGCGTCGTCATCGTCGTCGTCCTGGCCCGAGCCGCCGCCCGTGCCGGCGTCGTCGTCATCGTCGTCCTGGCCCGAGCCGCCGCCCGACCCGGCGTCGTCATCGTCGTCGTCCTGGCCCGAACCGCCGCCCGACCCGGCGTCGTCGTCATCGTCGTCCTGGCCCGAGCCGCCGCCCGTGCCGGCGTCGTCATCGTCGTCGTCCTGACCCGAGCCGCCGCCCGAGCCGGCGTCGTCGTCATCGTCGTCCTGACCCGGGTCAGTGTCCTGGCCCGAGCCGCTCGATGGACCGCCGCCGGAGACCACGCCTCCGAACTCACGGGCCTCGCGGCGCTTGTCGGCCGGTCCTTCCTGAACGGACACGGGGCGGGACGATGCATCATCGTCGTCGTCGGTGCCGCCGCTTGCGGTGGTGCCGCTGGCCACGCCAGAAGCCGTCCGCGGGCCAGCCGAGGTACCCGATTGCCCGGTGGACCCAGAGCCACCTGGCGCGGGGGGCTGGCCTTCGCCCGGCACGCCACCTGCCACGCCACCCGTAGCCCCGCCGGGCGTGCCCGCCGTCGAGCTGTCCGATCCGCCCGGAGCCGCGACGCCATCCGGGCTGACCGCCGGAACCGCGTCGGACGCCACTAGGGCTGCGGCGTCGGAGGGTCCGCCGACGACCAATTCGTCTGTCAGGTCCGAGGCATAGACGGGCTCGGACGTCTGTGCGATCCGCTCGATCAGCAGCGCCAGTTCGGCGGGCGATTGGCCCGGGCCGGGGACGCTGAAGACCTCGAACGGCGTTCCGGCGGGAAGGGTTGTCAGCGGCACCTGGAAGAAGATCGAGTCGGTCGTCGCTCCGACGACACGGACACGCGTGCGCCCGCCCGGGTAAGCGATGGCAAGATGGGTGGGCGGGGTTTCAAGCCCCGCCGGGATCGGAAGCACGGCGATGGCGCCGGGGGCCACGCAAGACTGGGCGAGCGCCGGGACGGGCGACAGACAAAGAAGAAGAGTCGTCGTCCCGGCGAGCCGCCTCATGGAAGATCAACGCTTTCGACCACCTCTTGCCTGTCGCGCAGTTCGGCCGCAAGGGCCGCCAGGTCACGTCCGTCGGCCGGGGCCACACGATAAAGACCGATGGCCGACGGCCCGTCGACGATGACCAGACCGTATTCCAGAAGAAGATCGGACACGGCGGCCTGCGTCGCCTCGGGCTGGAAGGCAAGGGTGAGGGTTGAGGTTGCGGCATCTCCGGATGCCTGACGATAGGAGGCGTCCGGGTCGACGCCGAAGCGGCCAAGGCCCACGGCCACCAGGGCGATCGCCGCCGCGGCGGCCAGCCCCCAGGGAAGAAGCGTCGTCACCCGGCGCGGGCTGGCGAGTTTCGGCGCAGGCCGGGGCGCCGCGCGATCGATGTCGCGCATCAGCCGGGCAAGCCCGAACTCGCCCGGCGTCGGCCCGGTGTCGAGGTCACGCATCGCGCCACGGATCTGGCCAAGGGCATCGGCTTCTCGCCGAAGGCGCGCGTCGGCCGCAAGCGCCGCCTCGACGCCTGTGCGTTCGTCGCCGCGAAGCGTGCCGTTCACGTAGAACGGCAAAAGCGACTCGATCTCGGGCATGTTTCCTGCCACCGCCGCCATTACAGCGCCTCCTTGCCGATGCGTCCCGCCAGGCAGCGCAACATCAGCTGCTTGGCATGAAAGACCCTGGTTTTCACGGTGCCCTCGGGCACATCGGATATCTGACTTATTTCCCTGTAACTGAGGTCCTCGAAAAACGCGAGTTCGATCGCCGAACGGTGATCGGTCTTCAACGTCTCAAGACATGCGCGCACATGTTGGCCATTTTGTGACGCTAGCAGGCAAGCCTCGGCATCGGGGCTTTCGTCTTCGGTGTCGGGCAGGTCGTCCGTGTAATCGACCCGGCGGGATTTTCTGAACACGTCCATGGCCTTTCTGTAAGCGATGCCAAACACCCAGCTTTTCACCGAGGACCGGCCCTCGAAGCGGGACGCATTGTTCCAGACCTCGAGGAAGACCTCATGAACTAGGTCGGCTGCCTCGAACGGATCGTTCAATTTTGATCGCAAGAAACGGAAAAGTGGCCCTTCGAGCGCCCTGTAAAGCTCGGCGAAGGCGGATTTGTCGCCTCGGGCGGTCCGCGAAATCAGGTCGTTGAGATCCGCTTCAGCCATCGCCCCGGCACCGGCACACTCGCCAAGCCCACCCTGTTTTCCCAAGCCGCCCAAGACTATAGGCCAAGCCGGGGCAAAGAAAGGGGGCTTTTCGCCTTTGGTTTGACTCGATGCCAGAGGCGAGACGCCGCCTGCGCCTTGCTTCAGCCTGTCAGCGGCGCGCGACTTCGGGCAGGACGCACAGCATCTCGTAAAGCAGGTTCGCCGCGATAAGCGCGGTGTTGCCAGACGGATCGTAGGGCGGCGAGACCTCGACAAGGTCGCATCCGACAAGGTTCAGCCCGGCGCAGCCGCGCACGATTTCAAGCGCCTGCCAGGTGCTGAGCCCTCCGGGCTCGACCGTGCCGGTGCCGGGCGCGAAGGCCGGATCGAGGCTGTCGATGTCGAACGAAAGATAGACCGGGGCGTCGCCGATGGTGGCGCGCACGCGCTCCATCAGCGGGGTCAGCGACCTGTGCCAACACTCTTCGGCCTGCACGACGGTCCAGCCCTGCGCGCGGCCCCAGTCGAAATCCTCGGGCGAATAGCCGGTGCCGCGCAGACCGATCTGGAACACGCGGTCGTTCTGAAGGCAGCCGTCCTCCCACGCGCGGCGGAACGGGCAGCCATGTGCGACGGTTTCGCCGAACATGTGTTCGTTGATGTCGGCATGCGCGTCGACGTGGATCAGCGCGACCGGGCCGTGCCTTTCCTTCATCGCGCGCAGGATCGGCCAGGTCAGCGTGTGGTCGCCCCCAAGGGTCAGCGGAATCGCGCCATGGCCCAGAATGCCCCGATAATGCGCGGTGATGATGTCGACGGATTTCTTCAGATCGAAGGTGTTGATCGGCACGTCGCCGATGTCGGCCACCTGCAGACTGTCGAACGGGGCCGCGCGGGTGGCCATGTTGTAGGGGCGCAGCATCCGGCTTTCGTCGCGGATCTGGCGCGGACCAAGCCGCGTGCCCGACCGGTTCGAGGTGCCGATGTCAAGCGGGATGCCGACGAAGCAGGCATCAAGGCCCTCGGCCGTGTCCTGCGCGGGCAGGCGCATCATCGTGGCGGGGCCGCCGAAGCGGGGCATCTCGTTGCCGCCAAGGGGCTGATTGAAACGGCTCATGCGGGGTGCCGCGCGATCAGCGTGGCGATGGGGCGGGTCTGGGCGGCGACCCGGGCCTTGAGGGCATCAAGCGACATCTCGTCGTCCTTCACGAACTCGATGAACATCTGGTTGAGATTGTTGAACAAAAGCTCACCCAAGGCGCGTGCGTCAAGAT
The DNA here is from genome assembly GCF_050789285.1 of Saliniferula longa. Taxonomy (NCBI): domain Bacteria; kingdom Pseudomonadati; phylum Pseudomonadota; class Alphaproteobacteria; order Rhodobacterales; family Roseobacteraceae; genus Saliniferula; species Saliniferula longa. The sequence goes on from NZ_JBOUVX010000003.1 coordinate 546,348, forward strand.
CGCTCCTGACGTCGCCGCGCGCCTGAAGGGCGGCGATCAGGTCGGTCACCTGGGCGGCAAGACGCTGGTCCTGCTCGCTGTAGTGGCGGCCGTTGGGCGTGCCCGGCGCCTCGATCGACAAGGCCATCGCGGTGCGCCACATCTCTTTCGAGAGGTATTCGAGCGAATGGTCGTAGTACTGGAAGATCAGCCGCAGGATCGCCTCGTCCACGCCTCCGGGCGGGTCGGCGACAATCTCGGCCCCGGCATCGAGCACCTCTTCCACCTCCATCGCGACCGTGGCGATCAGGATGTCGCCCTTGGTCTGATAGTAGTTGTAGACCGTGCCGACCGACACCTCGGCCATCTCGGCCAGATCCTCGATCCGGACCGAGCGATAGCCGTCTGCCCGAAATTGCGTCACCGCCGCCTTCAGAATGCGCCTTTCGCGGTCAGCTTTCTGTCGTTCGCGCAGTCCGGCCATGCGGGGCCCTTGGAGAGATTGAGGTTCGATCTAAAAATAGTGTTGACTGCAAAAATGAATGACTTCAACTTTTTTCTCAACGAGCCGCGCCGAACGCGGACGCCAACCCCCAACGGGAGACCGACATGACCCGACTGACCCCTGCCCTGCTTGCCACCACCGCCCTGACCCTTGCCGCCGGCGCCGCCGCCGCGCAAGAGGAACTGAACGCCCTTGTCTGGTGCGACCACACCGATCCCGCCCTGATCGAACCCTTCGAAGCGGCGCATGGCGTCAAGGTGAACCTGCGCGAATACGAAGGCACCGGCGCCGCGCTGGCGCTTCTCGAGCAATCCCGCCCGGGCGACTGGGACGTGCTGGTGATCGACGGCATCGACGTCTTCCGGGGTGTCGAGGCCGGCGTGCTGGCCCCTCTGCCCGCCGACCAGTTGCCCACCGCAGACTTCTTCCCCGAGGTCGTCATGGCCGAGAACAACGTGATCGACGGCGTCACCTATGCCGTGACCGAGAAATTCGGCTACAACACGATTTCGTACAATTCGTCCAAGGTTGACCCGGCCGACATGGAGTCGCTCGCCACCGCATGGTCGGAAAAGTACAAGGGCCGGATCTCGATCTACGACTATTACCTGCCGGTGATGGGGCTTGCCGCGATCGCCCAGGGCATCCCCACCTCTGAAATCGGGACCGACGACCTTGACGCGATCGGCGGCGTGATGGCCGCGATGCGCGGCAACGCGGCGTCGGTCGCGGGCGTGGTCGCGGCGCAGACCGCGCTTGCCACCGGCGAGGTCGATATCGTCGTGGGCGGCGGCGAATGGCTGACCGCCGTTCTGGCGGCCGAGCAGCCCGAGCTAACCTGGACCATCCCGCAGGAAGGCGCAGTGCGCTGGGCGCAGTCGATCGGGGTGGTCGCGGGAAGCGAGAAGCCCGACCTTGCGCTTGAGTTCGTCAAGTACATCGTCAGCCCCGAAGGCCAGGCGCGGCTTGCGACCTCGTCGTGCTTCTGGGGGATGCCGGCGAACGCGAAGGCGGGTGAGTTCCTGACGGACGACCAGAAGGCCACGCTGCGCTGGGACGATCAGGCCGACTACCTTGCCCGCACCCAGCTTTACCCCGCGCCCGACGCCGACCTCGACGTCGAGATGCAGGACCTCTGGCTCGAGACGCTGTCGCAATGAGCGGGCCGGCGTGAGCGCCGCCGCAGAAGATCGCCGGAAGGGCTGGGGCTTTGTCGCCCCGGCCCTTCTGTGGACTCTGGCCTTCTTCGTGCTGCCCTTCCTTGTCATGGGCGCGATGAGCCTTGCGACGCTTGAGGGGCGCACGCTGATCTGGGGCGTGTCCTTCGCCAACTACGCCGAGCTGGCCGAAAAGGCGTTTCTCTGGCGCGCGGTCCTCGTCTCGCTCGAGATCACGCTGACGGTCACGGTGGTCTCCGTCGTCCTTGCCTATCCGCTGGCCTGGATCATCGCCTTCCGGGTGCCCGCGCGCTGGCAGCGTCTGGCGCTGCTGCTGGCGATCCTGCCGTTCTGGACCTCTTACGTCGTGCGGTCCTATGCCTGGCTTCTGGTGCTGGCGCGCGAAGGCGTGGTGAACCAGACCCTGATGGGGCTGGGACTGATTTCCGAGCCCGTGACGCTGGCCAACACCCGCTTCGCTACGGTCACGGGCTTCGTGCATTTCTTCGTGATGCTGCTGACGCTGACGATCTATGCCAACCTCGTGCAGCTGTCGCCCAACTACCGCCGCGCGGCGATGGACCTTGGCGCGAACGCCTTCCAGACCTTCCGCCACGTGATCCTGCCGCTGACGCTGCCCGGGATCGTGACCGGGGCCTTCCTGACCTTCGTGCTGTGCATCGGCGACTACGTCACGCCGCAGATCCTGGGCGGGAACACCGAACTGACGGTTCCGCAGGTCATCATGGTGCAGCTCGGTCGGCGGGCGGACTTTCCGCTGGCCTCGGCGCTGGCGATCGTGCTGATGGGGCTTGTGACGCTGGCCTACCTCGCCTCGGCGCGCTGGCTGAGGCTTGACCGGATATGATGCGCGCCCTGCCCTGGCTCTATCTCGGCCTGGCCTTCGTTTTCATCTACCTGCCGGTGGGCGTGCTGGTGCTGTTCTCGTTCCAGGGCAGCACCCTGCCCGTCCCGCCCTTCGACGGCCCGTCCTTGCGCTGGTACGCCGAGGTTCTGGGCGACGACGGCCTGACCGGCGCGCTGGGGAATTCGGTCGTGGTGGCGTTGGGGTCGTCGGCCGTGGCGGTGACGCTGGGGTTCCTTGCGGCCTATGGCCTGGCCCGCCACGCCCTGCCCGGATCGGGCGTGATCCGGGGGCTGCTGATCGCGCCGCTGACCGTCAGCTACCTGATCGTGGGGCTTGGCCTTCTGATCGTGCTGACGCGGGCGGGGCTGGGCCTGTCTCTCTGGACCGCCGCCATCGGCCATGTCGTGATCAACCTGCCGCTCGCCTTCGCGATCATCTATGCCTCGATGGGCGCGCAGCAGCAGAACGCCGAACGCGCCGCCCGCGACCTTGGCGCGGGCGAGGCACAGGTGGTGCTTCTGGTCACGGTGCCCATGCTGATGCCCGCGATCGCCGCGGCCTTTTTCCTGTCGATGACCTTCAGCTGGGACGAATTTATCATTGCCTTCCTGCTCACCCGCTTCGACGTGACCCTGCCGGTCGAGATCTGGTCGCTTCTGCGATCGGGCCTGTCGCCGCGGCTCAATGCCATCGGAAGCCTTGTCTTCCTTGTTTCGGTCACCGTCGTGCTGATCCTTGAACTTCTTGTCTTCCGGAGGCGTCGCGCATGACCGCGCCCGTGACCCTTGCGGCGATCAACCACTGGTTCGGCGAGCATCACGCGCTCAGGGACGTGGACCTTGCCATCGAGGCTGGCGAATACGTCACGCTTCTTGGCCCCTCGGGATGCGGGAAGACCACGCTTCTGTCGGTGATGGGCGGGTTCATCGCGCCCGCGCGGGGCAAGGTCCTGATCGGCGGGCGCGACATGACCCATGTGCCGCCCGCGAAACGCCCCACGACCACGGTCTTTCAGGACTACGCCCTGTTTCCACACATGAGCCTGCGTGACAACGTGGCCTTCGGGCTGCGGATGGCAGGCATGGGCCGGGCCGAGAGGCGCGCCAAGGCCCTTGAAAAGCTGGCGCTTGTGGGCCTCGACACGGCGGCCGACAAGCGCCCGCACGAGCTGTCGGGCGGCCAGCGGCAGCGTGTGGCGCTGGCGCGCGCGCTGGCGGTCGACCCCGATGTCCTGCTGCTGGATGAACCCCTGGGCGCGCTCGACCTCAAGCTGCGCCGCGCCATGCAGGACGAGTTGAAGGCGATCCAGCGGCAGGTCGGCACGACCTTCGTCCACGTCACCCACGATCAGGAGGAAGCGATGGCGATCGCCGACCGGATCGTGGTGATGAACGCAGGACGGATCGAGGATCAGGGCCCGCCGGCGCGCATCTATCGCCAGCCCGCGACGTTGTTCGCCGCGGATTTCATGGGCGAGATGAACCACATCCCCGCCCGGGCGACCGGCGCCGGTGTGGAAACACCCTTCGGACCTTTGCCTGTTGTCGCCCCGCGCCCGGGCAAGGCCGTGCTCTGCATCCGGCCCGAGGCCATCGGGACCGGCGATGGAGCCGTCAGGATCGGCCTGGCACGGGTCCGCGACGCTGCCTTCTTCGGCACCCACACCCGCGCGCATGTCGTCCCCGAGACCGCCCCCGACCTTGTGCTGGTCGCGCACCTTCCGCCCGCGCAGGTGCCTGCGCCGGGCGACACCCTGATCCTGTCGGCCAGCGCCGACACGGTGAGCGTCTTTGCGGCAGAGGACTAGGAATGGAACGCGCGCGCCCCGAGGACTGGTACCGCCTTCAGACCAAGGGCGACGGCGTCACCCTGATCGACGAGCCCTTCATCCACGCCTTCTACCGCTGCAACGTCTGGCACGTGCGCGGCCGCGACCGCGACATGCTGGTCGACAGCGGCATGGGCGTGGTGTCGCTGCGCGACTGGGTGCCGTTGGTCACCGAACGCGCGCTGACGGCGGTGGCAAGCCACACCCACTTCGACCACATCGGCTGTCATCACGAATTCGACGATCGCTGCGTCCACCGCGCCGAGGCCGATATTCTGGCCCACCCGACCCGCGCCGCGACCCTGGCCGAGCCCTATGTCACCGACGAGATCTTCGACTTGCTGCCGCCCCTTCCCTATCAATCCGCGACCTATGCGGTGAAGGCGGCCCCGGCGACACGGCTGCTTGAGGACGGCGACGTCGTCGACCTGGGCGACCGCCGGTTCGAGGTGATCCACACCCCAGGACATTCGCCGGGCGGCATCGCGCTGTGGGAAGCAGCGACCGGCATCCTGTTCTCGGGCGATATCGTCTATGACGGCCCGCTGATCGAGGACACCTATCATTCCGACGCGGGCGACTATCATCGCTCGATGGTGCGGCTGCACGATCTGCCCGTGCGCGTGGTTCATGGCGGGCACTTCCCCAGCTACGACGGCGCGCGGCACCGCGCGATCATCCGCGCCTGGCTGGACGAGAAGGAAAGGCGCTGACCCTCAGACCGCCTGGGCCGAGGCCAGTTCCTCTTCCAGACGCTTCTGCTCGCCCGCCTTGGTCGACGAGAAGCCGGCAAGCAGCAGGTAGGCGACCGGCGTCAGGAACAGGGTCGACAACGTCGCCAGCCCCAGACCGCCGACGATGACCCACCCCAGCGCCTCGCGCGCCTCGGCGCCGGCGCCGAAGGACAGCACCAGCGGCACGCCGCCCAGCACGGTCGAGATCATCGTCATCATCACCGGGCGCAGCCGAATCGTGGAGGCGCCGTAGATCGCGTCGCGCACCGACTGCCCCTGGTCGCGCAACTGGTTGGCGAACTCGACGATCAGGATGCCGTTCTTGGCCATGATCCCGATCAGCATCACCAGCCCGATCTGGCTGTAGACGTTCAGGCTTTGGCCCGTCAGCTGAAGCGCGATCGCCGCGCAGGCCAGGCCCAGCGGCACTGTCGCCATCACCACAATGGCCGAGATGAAGCTTTCGAATTGCGCCGCAAGCACAAGGAAAACCACGAGAATGGCAAAGCCGAAGGTGACGAGAAGACCTGCCGAGGTCTGGTCCAGCGTCGCCGCCTCGGCCAGCGGCACGATGCGGTTTTCCTCGGCCAGAACCTCGGCCGCCAACGCCTCGACCTGCGCCAGAGCGTCGCCAAGCGCCAGATCGGGCGTCAGCCCGGCCGAGATCTCGACCGACCGGTTCTGGCCTTCACGGTTCAGTTCGGGCGCGATCGCGCGCTCTTCCAGCGTCACGAAGGCCGACAGCGGCACCATCTGCCCGTCCCGCACCTGCACGAAGACGTTTTCCAGATCGCCGGGGTCGTCCACGGGGTCCGACGTCGACAGAAGCTGCACGTCGAAGTTTTGGTCGTCGACGAAGACGGACCCGATGCTGCGCCCGTCAAGCACCGCGCGCAGCGCGTCGCCCAGCCCGGTGATGTCGATGCCAAGGTCGGACGCTCGGGTGCGGTCGATCTCGACGAAAAGCTGCGGCTGCGTCGTCTCGTACTCGAGGCGGACCTGACCGAAGGCGGGGTTCTCCTGCATCTGTGCCACCAGACGCTCGGCCACGCCGGCCAGCTGGTCATAGTTGTTGCCCGTGATCGCGAAGGTCAGTCCGCGACCCGCGCCGCGGATCCCCAGCGAATTGGGCTGGATCGCGAAGGCGCGGACGCCCACCACCTGCTGCAGCTTGCCGTTGATCTCGGCCACGATCTCTTGCTGGGCGCGCGCCCGCTCGGCCCAGGGCGCCAGCGTCATCACCATGAAGCCGCGGTTGCCCGACCCGAAACCGGTGATCGAGAAGACGTTCGTGATCTCGCCCGTCTCGACAAGTGGCTGAAGCAGGCCCTCGATCTCGGCCATCCTGGCGCTCGTGTACTCAAGCGACACGCCTTGCGGCGCCGAGACCGACAAAAGCGCCACGGCGCGATCCTCGGGCGGGGTCAGTTCCTGCCGGATGCCGCCGGCGACGAAGACCGAGGTCGCGGCGAAAAGCGCGGCCACAAGGACCACGACCCAAGGCATCGCCAGCGCTCCGCGCAGGAGCCAGCCGTAAAGCCCCGCAAGGCCGTCGCCCAGACGCGCAATGGCCGAGCGGCGGGTGGTCTCGCCGTCGCCCGTCAGAAGCCGGCTGGCCATCACCGGCACAAGCGTCAGCGCGACGACCGACGACAGCAGCACCGCCATGGCCAGGGTGAAGCCGAACTCGCGGAAAAGCCCGCCTGCCTGCCCGGGCAGGAACGACAGCGGGATGAAGACGGCGGCCAGCGTCGCCGTGGTGGTGACGACCGCGAAGAACACCTGCTGGGTGCCAAGCACGGCAGCCGCGCGCGGCCCCATGCCTTCGGATCGGCGGCGCACGATGTTTTCCAGCACGACGATGGCGTCGTCGACGACCATGCCGGTCGCCAGCACCAGCGCCAGCAGCGTCAGGATGTTGACGGAGAACCCCGCAAGATAGATCGCCGCCAGCGTGCCGATCAGAGCGATCGGCATGGTGAGCGTCGGAATCAGCGTCGCGCGCCAGTCGCGCAGGAAGACGAAGATCACCACCACGACGATCGCCACCGCAAGGGCCAGCGTCTTCAGCACCTCCTCGATCGAGCCGTTGATGAAGACCGCATCGTCCGAGGTAACGAAGATCCGCACGTCGGGCGGAAGCGTCGGCTGCAAGTCGTCCACCACGGCGCGGACGGCGGCCGAGATCTCGAGCGTGTTGCTCGTGGCCTGCCGCACAACGCCGATGCCGATGCCGTTCTGGCCGTTGGCGCGCAGCACGGTTTCGTTCGGGGCCGGACCAAGCGAGACGCGCGCCACGTCGCCAAGGATGACGTTGGGCGCGATCTCGAGCGCCTCGAAGGCCTGCGGCGTCACCACGGCGGCCGTCGCGCGCACGTTGATCGATTGCCGATCCCCCGACAACTCGCCCGCCGGGGCGTCATAGGCGATGTCCTGAAGGGCGCCGCGCAGATCGCCCAGCGTCAGGCCCCGGCTGGCCAGTTCCAGCTGGTCGATATCGACGCGGAAGATCGGCTCGCGGTCGCCATAGATCTGGAGGTCGGCCACCCCGTTGATCGAAATCAGCCGATCCTCGACCCGGTCGCGCACGATCTCAGTCAATTCCTGCGGCGACCGCCCGGGCGAGGTGACGGCGACCCGCACCACCGGCTGGGCGTTCGAATCCGCCTTCACGATCTCGGGCAGATCGGCCCCGTCGGGCAAGGCATTGCCAAGCCGGGCGACCGCGTCGCGCGTGTCGGTGGCCGCGACGTCGAGATCGACGTCGTCCTCGAATTCCAGCGTGACCCTGCTGCGGCCGACCTGCGAAGAGGACGAGATGGTCCGCACGCCGGCCACCCGGCCCACCGCGCCCTCGATCCGGCTGGTGATCTCCTGGTCGACGGTTTCGGCCGAGGCCCCGGGGAAGGCAGTCGTCACGGTGATCACGGGGCGGTCGACGTCGGGCAGTTCGCGGATCTCGACCCCGTAAAGCGCAGCAATGCCGGCGATCACGATCAGGGCGTTCAGGACGAAGGCAAGGATCGGACGGCGCACGAACAGCGCCGTGCCACCCCCCGCGCGCGTCGATGGCGTGCCGGACATGGCCCTAGCCCCGCCCGGGTTCCGGGCCGCGCGCTTCGGCCCCGTCCCCCGGGCCGTCGCCAGGCACGACGACCTCGACCTCGGCGCCCGGACGCAGGGTCTGCACGCCCTCGGTCACGATCGGCTCGCCCACGGCAAGATCGGCCTCGACCAGCACGCTGTCGGCGTTGCGTTCGCGGATGACGACGGGCACCCGCGCGGCCTTGCCGTCACGCAGGACCCAGACGAAGGCGCCATCGCTTGACCACTGGATCGCCAGAGGATCGACCGAGGGCAGCGTTTCGCCCGGCAGCCGCAGCCCGACGCGGAAGGCCATCCCGGCGCGCAAGCGGTCACCCTGGTTCGGGATGGTCGCCTGCACGCGCAGGGTGCGGCTGGCGCGGTCGACCACGTTGTCGATCGCGGTGATCCGCCCCTCGATCTCGATCCCGTCGATCGCCAGCGGCGCGACCGAGACGGTCATGTCCGGCTCGATCAGGCCGATCACACGCTCGGGCACGCGGAATTCGATCAGAAGCTCGGAACGGTCGGTGATCACGGCCAGCGTGTCCTGTGCGGACACGCGGTCGCCTTCCTCAATCTCGAGAAGGCCGATCCAGCCCGAGATCGGCGCGCGCACGACCCTTTGCGCCAGATCGAATTCGGCCTCTCGCAGCCCAAGTTCCGCGGTGCGCAGCGCAAGTTCGGCCTCGCGCGATCGCACCTCGGTCACTGCGCCCGACCCTTCAAGCTGCGTCACCCGCGCCACGTCCTCCGACGCGTCGGCAAGGATCAGGCGGGCGCGATCAAGCGCGATCCGCTCGGCTTCGTCATCAAGGCGGACGATCACGCTTCCGGCGTCGACATAGCTGCCCGCCTCGTATTCGACCGCCGCGATACGACCGGTCGCCTCCGAGCGGACGGTGACCGATCGCAGGGCGCGGCCATCACCGACCGCCGTGATCGCGTCGTTGATCACGCCCTCGCCCGCCTCGGCCACGATCACCCGCGCGGCGCCACCGCCGAAGCGCGGGCCTCCGGGCGCGGCGTCGGTCGGCTCGGCGGGCTCGATCCCCAGCAGGGAAAGAACCCCCATGCGCTCAAGCCACGGTTTCGACGCGGGCACATAGACGACCCAGATCGCCAGCGTTGCCGCGACGAGGACCAGACCGATCAGAAGCTGACGAAGGACCGACATCCGCACTCCCGCGTTGCCGCGCCGGACAAGGGCGCGTGCCCTCTGAATCTAGCACGGATGCCGGAAACTCAATGACAAAGCCGCAGCGACGGGTTGTGGGAACGGAGGTCAGATCAGCCGCGCGGCCTTGCGCACGGTTTCGTCCAGGCCTTCGCCGCCCTCGCGGACATAGTCGACAAGCTGCGCGCGCATGCGCGGCTCCCAGTAGTCGCACAGATGCGCGGCGACACGCTGCGCCGGATCCGCGTCCGGCTGGCTGCGGAAGAAGATCGCGATCTGATTGGCCATGTGAACCATCTTCTCAGGCGACATCGGTGACCTCGTCGGCGATTCGGTGGGGGTGGGAATACAGATCGAACGCGCCGCCTCGCGCACAGGCGGCCAGGGTGATGCCGGCGTCCTCGGCCAGCCGCAGGCCGTGGGCTGTCGGCGCCGAGACGGCGATCAGCACCGGCACGCCCGCGACGGCGCATTTCTGCACCAGTTCGACCGAGACGCGGCTGGTCATCACGACGGCGCCGGACGCAGGGTCAACGCCTGCGCGCGCCAGCGCGCCGATCAGCTTGTCGAGCGCGTTGTGGCGGCCCACGTCCTCGCGCGCCAGCACGATTCCCTCGCGCGGCCGCAGGAAGCCCGCGGCATGGACCGCGCGGGTCAGATCGTGCAGCGGCTGGTGGCCGCGCAGCGCGTCGGTGGCGCCCCCGACCTCGGCCCGGGTCAGGCGCAGCCCGGTGTCGGCCACGCGCGGCAGGGCGCGCGCCGCAGCGTCAAGGCTGTCGATCCCGCAAAGCCCGCAGCCCACCGGCCCGGCCATGAAGCGCCGCCGCTCGGCAAGTGCCGTGCGCCGGTCTCCGCGCAGCCACATCCGCGCCTCGAGCCCCTTGTCATGGGTGACGACCTCAAGCGCCTCGATCTCGTTGGGGGTGGTCACGATCCCCTCGCTCAGCGCGAAGCCCACGGCAAGGTCCTCGATGTCGGCGGGGGTCGCCATCATCACCGCCAGCGTGCCCCCGTCGAAGACGAAGGCCACCGGGACCTCTTCGGGCAGCGTGCGATGGATCTGCGCCGACCCCTCGGGGGTCAGCGTCCGTCCGGGCCGGCTGATCGAGGCGGGGCGGGTCATCGCGCCTACTCCGCCGCCGGCAGGATGCGGCGCGCACGTTCGGCCTGGGCAGCGTAGTCCTCCTGCCAGTCCGACGGCCCGTTCGACAGGCTCACCTGCACCGCCGTGACCTTGTATTCCGGGCAGTTCGTGGCCCAGTCGGAATAGTCCGTGGTGATGACGTTGGCCTGCGTGCCGGGGTGGTGGAAGGTGGTATAGACAACGCCGGGGCTGACGCGGTCGGTCAGATGCGCGCGCAGCGTCGTCTCGCCCGAGCGCGAGGCGAGCCGAACGAAATCGCCCTCGCCCACGCCACGCACTTCGGCGTCGTGGGGGTGGATCTCCAGCACGTCCTCGTCGTGCCAGACCACGTTCGCGGTGCGCCGGGTCTGCGCGCCCACGTTGTACTGGCTGAGAATGCGGCCCGTGGTCAGCAGAAGCGGGAAGCGCGGGCCGGTCTTCTCGTCGGTTGCGACGTATTCGGTGACGATGAAGCGGCCCTTGCCACGCACGAACCCGTCGACGTGCATCAGCGGCGTGCCTTCGGGCGCGGTCTCGTTGCAGGGCCACTGGACGCTGCCCTTCTCGTCGAGCAGTTCGTAGGTGACGCCCGCGAAGGACGGGGTCGTCGCGGCGATCTCGTCCATGATCTGACTGGGATGGGTATAGTGCCAGCCCGCGTCCATGGCATTGGCCAGCATCTGCGTGATCTCCCAGTCGGCAAAGCCGTTGCGGGGGGCCATCACGCGGCGGACACGATTGATCCGACGCTCGGCGTTGGTGAAGGTTCCGTCCTTTTCAAGGAAGGTCGAGCCCGGCAGGAAGACATGGGCGTAATTCGCGGTCTCGTTCAGGAAGAGGTCGTGAACGATCACGCACTCCATCGCCGCGAGCCCTGCCGCGACATGGCGCGTGTCGGGATCGGACTGAAGGATATCCTCGCCCTGGCAATAGAGGCCCTTGAAGGTTCCGTCGACCGCGGCATCGAGCATGTTGGGGATGCGCAGGCCCGGTTCGGGGTCGATGCTGACACCCCAGGCAGCCTCGAAGATGGCGCGCACGTCGTCGCGCTTGACGTGGCGGTAGCCCGGCAACTCGTGCGGGAACGACCCCATGTCGCAGGACCCCTGCACGTTGTTCTGGCCGCGCAACGGGTTCACCCCCACGCCCCGCCGGCCGATGTTGCCGGTCAGCATCGCAAGGTTCGCGATCGCCATGACCGTGGTCGAGCCCTGGCTGTGCTCGGTCACGCCCAGGCCATAGTAGATCGCGCCGTTGCCGCCGGTGGCGAACAGGCGGGCTGCGGCGCGCAGGTCGGCGGCGGGCACGCCGGTCAGCATCCCGGTCGCCTCGGGGCTGTGGCGCGGGTCCGACACGAACTCGGCGAAGGCGAGGTATTCGTCCCAGTCGCAGCGCTCGCGGATGAAGGCCTCGTCGATGAGGCCTTCGGTCACGATGACATGCGCAAGCGCGGTCACGACCGCCACGTTGGTGCCCGGGCGCAGCGGCAGGTGATGCGCGGCCTCGACATGGGCGGATTTCACAAGGTCGATCCGGCGTGGATCGATCACGATCAGCTTCGCGCCCTGCCGCAGCCGCTTCTTCAGCCGCGAGGCGAAGACCGGATGTCCGTCGGTGGGATTGGCGCCGATCACGATGACGACGTCGGTCTCTTCGACCGAGTCGAAATCCTGCGTCCCGGCCGAGGTTCCGAAGGTCTGACCCAGGCCATAGCCCGTGGGCGAATGGCAGACTCGCGCGCAGGTGTCGGTGTTGTTGTTCAGGAAAACCGCGCGGGCAAGCTTCTGGACCAGGTAGGTCTCTTCGTTCGTGCAGCGCGACGAGGTGATGACGCCGACGGACTTGCGGCCGTATTTTGCCTGCAAACCGCGCAACCGGGTGGCGGCGAAGGATATCGCCTCGTCCCAGCTGACTTCGCGCCAGGGCTGGTCGATCGTGTCGCGGATCATCGGGTTCAGGATGCGATCCTGGTGCGTGGCATAGCCCCAGGCGAAGCGGCCCTTGACGCAGGAATGGCCCCGGTTCGCCTTGCCGTGCTTCCAGGGCACCATGCGCACAAGCTGGTCGCCGTTGAGTTCGGCCTTGAACGAGCAGCCGACCCCGCAATAGGCGCAGGTCGTGACGACCGAGCGCGTGGGCGTGCCAAGTTCGATCACCGACTTTTCCTGAAGCGTGGCCGTCGGGCAGGCCTGCACGCAGGCCCCGCAGGACACGCAGTCCGACGACAGCGCATCGTCGGTCTTCGCGCCGAACGAGACACGGCTGTCGAAGCCCCGGCCTTCGATCGTCAGCGCGAAGGTGCCCTGCACCTCTTCGCAGGCCCGCACGCAGCGCGAGCAGACGATGCAATTCGCCGGATCGTAGGTGAAATAAGGGTTCGAGTCGTCCTTGGGCAGCCATTCGGGGTTGGCTTCGCCGCTGGTGTCGCGGGGCGCGAAGTGGTTGGCGAGGCCGCCGTCTTTCGGCGCCTCGTAGCGCACGTCGCGCAGGCCCACGGCGCCGGCCATGTCCTGCAACTCGCAATCGCCGTTCGCGGCGCAGGTCAGGCAGTCAAGCGGGTGGTCCGAGATGTAAAGCTCCATCACGCCCTTGCGGATCTTGCGCACCTTGTCGGACTGGGTGCGCACGACCATGCCGGGGGCGACGGGCGTGGTGCAGGACGCGGGCGTGCCGCGCCGGCCCTCGATCTCGACCACGCAAAGGCGGCAGGACCCGAAGGCCTCGAGACTGTCGGTCGCGCAGAGCTTCGGCACCTGGATCCCGGCGTCGGCGGCGGCGCGCATGACGGACGTGCCTTCGGGCACCGTCACCTCGAAACCGTCGATCGTCAGGGTGACGGGCGCGCCGGCACGGGCAGGCGTGCCCATGTCGCGGTCGTCGTGGGGGATGATGAAGTCCTTCATTCCGCAGCCTCCTTCTGGCGCGCGAAGTCGTCGGGAAAGCGCGTGAGCGCGCTCATCACCGGATAGGGGGTAAATCCGCCCAGCGCGCAGAGCGATCCGTCCTTCATCGTCTCGCAAAGGTCGGTCAGAAGCGGGATCGCCGCCGCGTCGCCTTCGGCGATGCGGTCGATCGTCTCGACCCCGCGCACCGCGCCGATGCGGCAGGGTGTGCATTTTCCGCAGCTTTCGATGGCGCAGAATTCCATGGCGAAGCGGGCCATGCGCAGCATGTCGGCCGTGTCGTCGAAGACCACGACGCCCGCGTGCCCGATCAGGCCGCCCGCCCTATCGAATTCTTCATAGCCGAAGGCCGTGTCGAACTGGTCGGGGGCGAAGTAGGCGCCAAGAGGCCCGCCCACCTGCACCGCCTTGACCGGCCGGCCCGAGGCCGTCCCGCCGCCGATGCCTTGCACGATTTCTGCAAGAGTCAGGCCGAACGCGGTCTCGAACAGGCCCCCGAATTGCACATTTCCTGCAATCTGGATCGGAATGGTCCCGCGCGACCTGCCCAGGCCGAACTCGGCGTAATGCGTCGCGCCCTTCTCGAGGATCACGGGCACGGTGGCGAGGCTGATCACGTTGTTGACGACCGTCGGACAGCCGAAAAGCCCCTCAATCGCCGGCAGCGGCGGCTTGGCGCGGACGACCCCGCGCTTGCCTTCCAGCGAATTGAGAAGCGAGGTCTCCTCGCCGCAGACGTAGGCGCCCGCGCCGACGCGCACTTCGATGTCGAAGGCCTGGCCCGAGCCAAGGACATCCGGCCCCAGCACGCCCGCCCCGCGTGCGAGGCCCACCGCCGCCTCCATCACGCGGATCGCATCGGGGTATTCCGAGCGCAGATAGACGAAGCCCTTGGTCGCCCCCACGCCAAGGGCGGCGATGGTCATCCCCTCGATCAGGCTGAAGGGATCGCCCTCCATGATCATGCGGTCGGCGAAGGTTCCGCTGTCGCCCTCGTCGGCGTTGCAGACGATGTATTTCCGCGTGCCTGCCGCCTTGCGGACGGTGTCCCACTTGATGCCGGTCGGGAACCCCGCCCCGCCCCGGCCGCGCAGACCGCTGGCCTTCACTTCTTCGACCACGGCCGCACCGCCCATGGCGATGGCGTGGCGCAGGCCCCGAAGGCCACCGTGGGCCTGATAGTCGGCAAGATCGAGAGGGTCGATCACGCCGCAACGGGCGAAGGTCAGCCGGGTCTGACGCGCGAAGAAGGGAATATCGTCCACGCGCCCGAGGCCTTGAAGCGTGCCGTCAAGAAGCGCGGGCACGTCGGCGGGCGTCACCGCGCCAAAGCCCTCGCGCCCCTGTCCCCGGTCGATCTCGACCAGCGGCTCGAGCCAGATCATCCCGCGCGATCCGTTGCGACGGATCTCGACCTCGATCCCGCGGGCGTCCGCTTCGGCCGCGATCGTGGCCACGACCGCATCCGCGCCAAGGGCCTTTGCGGCGCTGTCGGCGGGCACCCAGATCCTCATGCCCGCACCTCGGCCAGAAGCGCGTCGATCCGCGCGCCGTCCACGCGGCCCATGACACGGCCATCGATCATCGCCGCCGGGCCGCAGGCGCAAAGGCCAAGGCAATAGACCGCCTCGACCGTCAGCGCGCCGTCAGGCGTCGTCCCGCCCCAGCCGACGCCAAGCTTCTTCAGCGTCGCCTCGGACAGGGCGTTCGCACCCACCGCCTGGCAGGCCTCGGCCCGGCAGATCTTCAGCACGTGCCGCCCGGCCGGTTCGCGACGGAAGTCGTGGTAGAAGGAGACCACGCCGTGCACCTCGGCCCGGGTGATGTTCAGCGCCTCGGCCAACAGCGGCACCGCTGCCTCGGGCACGTGGCCGAAGGTGTCCTGAAGGGCATGAAGGATCGGCAGAAGCGGACCCTCGAGCGCCAGATGCGCCGCGATGATCGCGCGGATTTCGGCCTCGGCGGCCGTGGGAGGGGGCGTTGCTGGCACCGGGCTGGCCTTCGTCTGAGCTCGGCAGCAGGATGGCGCCGATCCCATTTCGAAATCAATATCGCTGATCCGTCAAACGATAGGGTTTTCCTATCGCTTCAAGACCGACATCCGTCGCGCTTCGGTCAGCAGCGCCTCGAGCACCGGGGTATGGGGTTCGCGCCAGGGCGCGACCAGACCCACGACATGCCCCCGCCCCGCCCCGGTCAGCGGCAGGATCTCCATGTCCTTGCCCGCCGCCAGGAACCGGGCGATGTCCTCGGGCAGGACGGTGACCCAGTCGCCGCTTTCCACGTTGGCGACCAGCACCACGGTCGAGTTCGATTCGATCCGCGCCTCGGGCACGACCCCGGCGTCGATGAAATTCTTGTTGATGATCCGGCGGTTCTGCATGTCGGGCGTAAGCAGGCACAGCTTCTGGCCCCCAAGCTCGTTCCAGCCGACCGACGCCCGCCCGGCAAAGGGCGACGAGGCCCCGCAGACCAGCATGTAGCGCTCTTCGTAAAGCGGCTCGGTGCTGACGCGGCCCATGGGTTCGTTGTCGAGATACGAGATGCCCGCGTCGACATCGAGGTTGTCGATCATCGACAGGATCTCGATCGAGGTGCGCGACAGGATCGTGAAGCGCACGTTTGGATGCCGTTCGCCGAAACGGGCGGACAGCTTCGCGGCCCAGGTCAGCGCGGTGGGGATGACCGCGATGCGCAACTGGCCGGCAAGGCCGTGGCGGGTGTGGCGCATTTCCTCGCGCAGTTGCCGCGCGTCGCCCACGATCCGGCGCGCCCAGACCAGCGCCGACTGGCCCTCGGGCGTCAGCCCGCCATAGCGCGACCCGCGAAAGACAAGCTGCACGCCCAGTTGTTCTTCAAGCTGCTTGATCCCGGTCGACAGCGTCGGCTGCGTGATCCCAAGGCTTTGGGCCGCCCGACCGAAGTGCTCTTCCTTCGCCACCGCGATGAACATCTCGAGCTTGTCGAGCATGATCGGGATTCCTGATGAAGCCTGCGCAGGTCGATAGATAACCTGCGCGCAACCGATGCCGCAAGTCCGGCCCGACCGGACCAGACGGCCTCAGGCCCCCTTGATGTACCAGCCCCAGGTCTCGTCCTTGTCGAAGCGCGTGATCTGCTTGGTCTCGGTGAAGGCAAGATACCCCGCCTCGCCCAGTTCGCGCCCGATGCCCGAGGCCTTGTAGCCGCCCCAGGGCAGTTGCGCGAAGGTCGGCTGCGAGCAGTTGACCCAGACGATCCCGGCCCGCATCGCGCCGGCCACGCGCTCGCAGCGATCAAGATCGTCGGACATGACGGCCGCGGCCAGGCCATAGCGGCTGTCGTTCGCCTCTCGGATCGCGTCGCCCTCGGTGTCGAAGGGAGCGACGCAGACGACGGGGCCGAAGATCTCTTCCTTCCAGATCCAGGCGCCGGCCGGCACGTCGGCGAAGACGGTGGGCTCGACGAAATAGCCGTGGTTGAGGTGCTGCGGCCGTGCGCCGCCCGTCACCAGCCGCGCGCCGTCCTTCGTCCCGCGCGCGATCGCGGCCATGACCTTGTCGTACTGGCCTTTCGACACGATCGGTCCCAGCAGGATCCCCTCGTCCGTGCCACGCCCCACGGTGATCTTGCGCGCCTCCTCGGCCAGCCGGTCGAGAAGCGGAGCGTAGGCGGCGCGCTCGACCAGGACGCGCGAGGTGGCCGAACAGACCTGTCCCTGGTTCCAGAAGATGCCGAACATGATCCATTCGACGGCCTTCTCGATGTCGCTGTCGGCGAAGACGATGAAGGGCGACTTGCCGCCAAGCTCGAGGCTGACGGTGCGGATGTCGCGCGCGGCGGCCGTCATGACCTTGGACCCGGTCGGAACCGATCCGGTGAAGGCGACCTTGTCGACCATAGGGTGTTCCGAAAGCGGGGCGCCGGCATCCGGCCCCGTGCCGGTCACAAGGTTGAAGACGCCCTTGGGCAGGTCGGTGGCGTCGATGATCCGGGCAAGCTCGACGCAGCTGAGCGAACAGAGCTCCGAAGGCTTCAGCACGATGGAGCAGCCGGCCGCCAGCGCCGGGGCGACCTTCCAGACCGCCATCAGAAGCGGATAGTTCCACGGCGTGATCGCGCCCACGACGCCCAGCGGCTCGCGCCGGATGCTGGCGTCGAAGCGCGCGTCGCCCACGTCGACGGCGGTGTCGCCCTTGGCCTCGAAGGCCTCGGCCATGTCGGCGTAGTAGTCGAAGCAGAAGGCGGCGTCGCCCACGTCCCATTTCGCTTCGGGCAAGGGCTTGCCGTTGTCGCGCACCTCGATCAGGGCGATCTCGTCGGCCCGCGCGCGGATGCCTTCGGCGATCTGACGCAGGATGCGCGCGCGCTCGGTCGCGGGCGTGGCAGGCCAGCCGCCGGTGTCGAAAGCCCGGCGTGCGGCGCGCACGGCCGCGTCGATGTCCGCCGCCGCGCCCGCGCCGACATGGGCGAAAACCTCTTCGGTCGCGGGGTCGATCGCCTCGAAGCTGGCGCCCGATACCGGGGCCACGAACGCGCCGTCGATGTAAAGGGGGGTGGGTTCCATCGCTGACCTCCTAAGCTTCCTGCACGGTCAGGCTGACCGCGAACTTCCGTTTCTCGCATTCCGCAAGGTAGCCCGCGACCTCGAAATAGGACTCGGGCGCCCAGACGCCGGGACGACGCGGCTGGCTCAGCATGAGCTGCGCCGCGATCGAGGCGTTCATCGAGGTGCAGGCGTCGACATAGCCGTCGTAGATCGGATCGGGATGCACCTCGACCTCGCAGCGCACGGTCGCGGGCTTGCCGCCGATCCGGCCCCGGCCGATGGCGAAGTGGATCTCGTGCGACGACTGGTCGGGCATGCGGTGGGCGTTCTCGGCGATGTTGCGGTTGATGACCGCCGACAGAACCTCGAGCGGCGAGACCTCGACGCCCCGCACCGTCACCGGGTGGCGGAAGTCGCCGAAGCCGGCCTTGATCAGGCCGATCCAGGCCTCGTGTTCGCGGTGAGGCAGGTGCAGCTTCCAGGTGAACTCGCGGATGCCCTTCTCGGCGATGCCCGGGGCAAGGGGCACGGTCAGCTGTTCGGAGTGCGGCGAATACATGAACTCGCACCGGCCCCAGGGCTCGGGCAGGTCAAGCACCTCGACGCCCGAAAGCGGCGGGCACTGGACATGCGCGCCGTCGAGGAACTGGGTCGAGGGGTCGGCGTATTCCGCCAGCACGGTCGAGATCGAATAGGGCGGGCAAAGGACGGGGTTCTCGGGGCCCTCCAGTTCGGCCGCCCAGTACAGGTTGATGCTGTCGATTGCGTCCAGCCGGTCGGCCACGGCGCGGCAGATGACGTTCGACATCCCAGGATCGGCACCCGCGCCAAGAACCGCTGCGACGCCCGCTTCGGCGAAGCGGTCGCGCCAGTCGAGCTGCTTCACCGTGAAGACGCCCAGCCCCCCGAGGTCGAGGTAGTCGACCCGCGCCTCGAGCGCCGCCGCGAAGATCGCCATCTGGTGCCCCGCAAGCGTCGGCACCGCGTTGATGCAGATGTCAGCGCCCCGAAGCGCGGCCGCCATCGAGGCCGCATCGGTCACATCGACCAGGCGCGTGGTCATCCGCGGGTCGTCCATCTGGCGCGCAAGCGCCTCCATCCGGTCGGTTGCGGTGTCGCAGACCCGAAGCTCGGCGATGTCGATGATGGCCCGGTCGGACAGCAGATCGCGCACGATCCCCTGCCCCATCAGTCCCGCGCCGCCCAGAATGACCAGTGTCCTGCCTGCCAAGGTCGTCTCTCCGCTCATGTGTGCTTGCGCCCGCCGCCCTGGTCGAGGAACCAGTCGTCGGGATAGGGATACCACCAGTCCTGCCGAACCGGCCGGTGGTCCATGATGACCATTTTCGAGCGTCGGAAGGTCTCAAGTCCCATCCGCCCCAGTTCGCGGCCCAGCCCCGAGGCCTTCCAGCCGCCGAAAGGCAGCGCGTCGTTGTCGATGAGCGGGTTGTTGACCCAGACCATGCCGGCCTGAAGCGTCTCGGCCGCGGTCATCGCCTCGTCGAGCGAGGTGGTGAAGACCGAGGCGCCAAGGCCGAAGGCGCTGTCGTTGGCGCGCGCGATGGCTTCGGCGAAGTCCTTCACGCGGGTGATGCCGACGACGGGGCCGAAGATCTCTTCGTGCATCAGGTCCATCTCGGGCGTGCAGCCGGTCAGGATGGTCGGGGCGTAGAACCAGCCGGTTTCAAGGCCCTGCGGGATCGCGCCGCCGCATTCGACCCGCGCGCCCTTGGCCACGGCATCGTCCACGAGGCGAATGACCTTGGCGCGGGCGGCCTCGCTGACCAGGGGGCCGATCTCGACCCGGCCCAGCCCGTTGCCGATGCGCAGGTGTTCGGCCTCGCGCACGAAGGCGCGGACGAAGGCGTCGTGCACCTCGTCCACCACGAAGATCCGCTCGGTCGAGGTGCAGACCTGCCCCGACATGTGGAAGGCCCCGGTCACCGCCCCCGCCGCCGCCACGTCAAGCGGCGCGGAGGCCGAGATGATCATCGGGTCGGACCCGCCCGCCTCGATCACGGCGGGCTTCATGCGCCGCGCGGCCTCGGCCGCCACGGTCTGCGCGGCGCGGACCGATCCGGTGAAGGCCACGGCATGGGTCAGGGGCGAGGCCACAAGCGCCGCCCCCACCCCGGCCCCGCCCGGAACGCAGGCCACCAGATCCTCGGGCAATCCGTCGAAGAGGCCCATGAACGCAAGCGTCGACAGTGTCGTCGCCTCGGCGGGCTTGATCACGCAGGCGTTGCCGGCGGCAAGCGAGGCCGCCACCGTCCAGCACATCAGCAGGATCGGGAAGTTGAACGGCATGATATGGGCCGAAACGCCCAGCGGTTCGTAGCGGGCATACTGGAAGCTGCCCGCCTGCGTGGTGCCCGCGACCTTGCCGGCTTCGTCCCGCGCCATTTCGGCGTAGTAGCGGAAGATCGGCGCGCAGTTCGCGATCTCGCCGATGGCCTCGGGATAGGGTTTGCCCATCTCGCGGCTCATCGTGATGGCGCAGGCGGTCATGTCGGCGGCCTCGATCCGGTTCGCCAGCGCATGCAGGTGCTTCGCCCGCGTCTTGGCGTCAAGCGCAGCCCAGCGCGCCTGCGCGGCATTCAGGCGCGCCAGCACCGTTGCCAACTCCGCTTCGGTCGTGTCGGCGATGTGGCCCACGGTCTCAAGCGTCGCGGGGTCGATGACGGGGCGCGGGGCGCCCGTCGACGTGATGCGATGCGGGGTGAGGTAATGCGCGGGGGTCATCGGATCATGTAGACCTTGCGGATCGTCTCGTGCACCGTGCAGACGCCCTTCCAGTCCTTCGGGAAAAAGGCGGCGGTGTCGGGCGTGACCTCGATCACGTCGCCACTTTCGTGGACGTAGGTGCAGCGCCCGTCGAGGAAGTGGCAGAACTCGTCGCTGGTGACGTGGCACTCCCAGACGCCGGGGGTGCAGCACCACATGCCGGTTTCGCTGCGCCGGTCGGGGCGGCGGTCAAGAAGCACGCCGTAGACCCGGCTTTCGCCCTCGATCATCGTCGGGATCACGCCCCAATCGACCGTCTCGGTGATCGACAGGGGGTCGGTCAGGACCTTCGCGGTGGCGAAGTCGTCGGCGGGTTCGGCGGCGGTGAACATGTAGGCGTTGCGCATGGTCTCGAAGACCTCGGCCGTGCCCGACCAGCCGGCCGGGAAGGCCACGCAGGT
Organism: Saliniferula longa; assembly: GCF_050789285.1. Taxonomy (NCBI): domain Bacteria; kingdom Pseudomonadati; phylum Pseudomonadota; class Alphaproteobacteria; order Rhodobacterales; family Roseobacteraceae; genus Saliniferula; species Saliniferula longa. The sequence continues at coordinate 567,419 of NZ_JBOUVX010000003.1, forward strand.
GCCGGGGCCGACCTCGATCACCGATCCGTCGTCGCCGGTATAGCGCGCGCGGCCCGAGACGAAATGACAGAACTCGTCGCCGGGGATCGACAGTGTCCAGGTTCCGGGCGTGCAGATCCAGAGCCCGGTTTCCAGCCCCTCGCCCTTGGCCAGAAGACGCCCCGACGAATGCGAGGCGCCGGCCAGCGCGTTGGGCTGCGCGCCCCAGTCGGCAAGGTCGTCGAAGGTGGCGGCGCCGTGGATATGCGGGGCCGACGCGGCAAGGTTCGTCACTTCGACCCCTCCGCCAGAGCGACCAGAAGGTCGGCGGCCTTCTCGGGCCCGCTTTTCGACTGCATGTGGGCCGAGATCTTCGTCAGCCGATCCTTCATCGCCGGGTCGGTCAGCATCGCGTCGATCTTCGCCAGAAGCTCGTCCTCAGTCCATTCATAGCGGTCCATGCGGAAGCCGTGGCCGGTTTCCTGAAGCCGCATCCCGTTGTCGTGGCCGTCCCAGACATAGGACATGACGATGGCGGGTTTGCCGAAATAGAGGCACTCGGTGAAGCTGTTGTTGCCGCCGTGGTGGATCACGGCGTCGACCTGCGGGATGACCGAGGGCTGGGGGAACCAGCTGGCGATCTGCACGTTGGGCGGCAGGTCATCGTAGCTGTCGATGTAGTCGCCCACGTTCACCAGCGCCCGGTAGCGGCTTTTGCTCAGCGCCGCGATGATGCGCTTGAGAAGATCGGTGTCCCCCGCCCCGAGGCTGCCGAACGACACGTAAAGAAGCGGCCCGTCATTGTTCGCGGCGAAAGTCGGCACCTCGTAGGGCGCCTCCTTGCGCACGCAGCCTTCAAGGTACTGAAAGCGCGTCGGGTCCAGCGGATGGGCCCGCGTGTAGGTCAGCGGTTCGGGGTAGAGAAGAAGGTTGAGATAGGGCGAGGCCTCGAAGAACTGGCCCAGCGGATAGGGGTCTTCTCCGCAGTCGCCAAGGAAGGCGTTGAAGTCGTCGTGGATCGGCTTGATGACCTTGTTGAAGCGGGCGCGGAAGGCCGCGTGCCCTGCGGTGTCGGCCTCGCTCATGCCCGAAAGGTGCGGCGGGATCGCCTCGTCCTCGATCTCGTTCTCCGAGCAGGAGATGACGCGCACCCAAGGCACGCCATACTGCTTGATCGCGGGGAACAGGATCACGTTGTCGACGGCGATGACATCGGGCCTGATCCGATCCAGCACGTCAGGCAGGTCCTTCTGCGCCCATTTCGCGCTGTCGACGATCGCGGTCCAGCAATCCTTCACGTAGGTGTCGATCTGGTCGATCGGCTTTTTCGCGAAGTTCGGGATGTGGCCGTTGATGAAGTTCTCCCAGAACTTGGCCATCTCCTCGGCCGGCATCGGCTCGGACAGGGCCACTGGATGGGCCTCGAAGCCATAGCCTTCATAGACCGGGACGAACCCGGGGTCCGACAGGAACACCGCCTTGTGGCCGCGCGCGGTGACCGCCTGCGCGATTCCCACCGAGTTGAGCGCCGGGCCGAATGCGGCTTCGGGGAAGAATGCGAAGGTCTTCTGTGACATGGGTCGGGTCCTTCTTCTGTCAGGCTGGAAAGAGACGGGTGTGGGCGGCGGCCCAGTGCAGGGTCACCGGATCGCCCGGCGAAAGCGGACGCTCGGCCGCGACATCGGCGGTCAGGCGCACGGTCAGGGGGGCGGGCGCGGCGGGGGTGCGCACCCGCAGTTGCAGGTCGAGGCCATGATAGGCGGTGGCCTCGACCGTGCCGGCAAGGCGGTTCGCGCCCGCGCCGGCGTCAAGCGACAGGCGTTCGGGGCGGACGGCGGCCACGACCGCGCTGCCCTCGGGCGGCAGCGGCGCGTCGGCGCCGACCGCCGTGCCGTCCGCCAGGGCGACGGCGCCGGATCGCACCGCGCCGGGCAGGAAGTTCATCACGCCGATGAAGTCGGCGGCGAAGCGGTCGGCGGGGTGTTCGTAGATCTCGCGCGGGCCGGCGCATTGCACCAGCCGCCCGTCGCGCAGGATGGCGATACGGTCCGACATGACCAGCGCCTCTTCCTGATCGTGGGTGACGACGATGAAGGTGATGCCGAAGTCGTGCTGGAGCTTCTTGAGTTCCAGCTGCATCTCGCCGCGAAGCTTCTTGTCGAGCGCGCCCAGCGGTTCGTCGAGCAGCAGAAGCCGGGGCCGCTTGGCCAGCGCACGGGCCAGCGCCACGCGCTGTTTCTGCCCGCCCGACAGCTGATCGGGCTTGCGGCGCGCCAGCGGTGCAAGCTGGATCATCTCGAGCAACTCGTCCACCCGTGCACGGATCTGGGGGCGCGGCAGCTTCTCCATTTCGAGGCCGTAGGCGATGTTGCCCTCGACCGTCATGTGCGGGAACAGCGCATAGGACTGGAACATCAGGTTCACCGGCCGCTTCTCGGGCGGCACGCGCGAGATGTCGCGGCCCTCCAGCACGATCGTCCCGCCCGAGGGGTCCTCGAACCCGGCCAGCATCCGCAGCAGCGTCGTCTTGCCCGATCCCGACGGCCCGAGAAGCGAGAAGAACTCGTTCTCACGAATGTCGAGCGTCACGCCGTCCAGCGCCCGATGGGCCCCGAAGCACTTCGAAAGGTCGCGGATCGACAGAAGGGGGGCGGCGTCGGTCATTGTCCGGGCAGGCTTCCACGGTTGAGGCGCTGCGAGATCGCCAGCATCACCAGGCTGAGTGTCATCACGATGGTCGCCAGGGCGTTGATCTCGGGCGTCACCCCGAAGCGGATCATCGCGAAGATCTGCATCGGCAACGTGATCGAGCTGCGCCCCGCCCCGGCGGTGAAGAAGGCGATGATGAATTCGTCGATCGACAGCGTGAAGGCCAGAAGGGCCCCCGCGATCACCGCCGGCAGAAGCGACGGCAGGATCACCCGGCGCAGCGTCACCGTCGCCGGCGCGCCAAGATCGGTCGAGGCCTCGACGATCGACCAGTCGAAACTGCGCAGCCGCGCCCGCACCACCGCGCAGACGAAGGCAAGGTTGAAGACGACATGGCTGACGATGATCGTGTGCAGGCCCATGCGCACGCCGGCCAGCGAGAACATGCTGAGCAGCGCGATCGCCAGCACGATGTCGGGAATGATCATCGGCGCGAAGACCAGCGTCTCGACAAGCCGGCCCTTGCGGCGCCGCATCTCGATCCCGATGGCCAGAAGCGTGCCAAGCACCGTCGCAATCACGGTCGAGGCGACGGCGACGATCAGCGAATTCCACGCCGCCCCCATGATGTCGGCATTGCGCAGAAGCTCGCCATACCACTTCGTCGAAAAGCCGGTCCAGGCCGTGGGCAGTCCGCCCTCGTTGAACGACAGCGCGAAAAGGACCGAGATCGGCACATAGAGGAAGGCGAAGACCGCCCCAAGGATGGCCAGCATCAGACGGGTCTGGGCGCGCGAGCGGGTCATGACGCGGCCGCCCCCCGGCCGTCCCGATGGCCCGAGGCCCGTTCGGTCGCGTAGGTCTGGGCAAAGAGAAGCGCCATCATGATCGCGATCAGCACCATCGCGATCGCGGCCCCGAAGGGCCAGTCGTTCGCGGTCAGGAACTGGGCGTAGATCAGGTTGCCGATCATCTGGAACTGCCCGCCGCCCAGAAGCGCGGGCGTCACGAAGTTGCCGATCGACAGGACGAAGACGAAGACGGCGCCAGCGGCGATGCCCGGCACGCTTTGCGGCAGCACGACCCGGCGAAAGGTCGTGAAGGCCGAGGCGCCAAGATCGCGCGAGGCCTCGGTCAGTTCGGGGTTCATGCGCGCCAGCGGCGCATAACAGGCGAGGATCACGAAGGGCAGGTAGTTGTAGACAAGCCCCACTACCACCGCGCTTTCGGTGTACAGAAGGCGCGGCATCTCGCCCTCATAGCCGAACGAGCGCGCCAGCATCGTGATCAGCCCCTCGCGGTTCAGAAGCACGATCCAGGCGTAGGTCCGCACAAGGTAGTTCGACCAGAACGGCAGCACCGCCAGGAACAGAAGCACCGGCTGTCGGTGCCGTGGCATCGAGGCGATGGCGTAGGCTGCGGCATAGCCGATCACCACCGCAATCACCGTGGCCAGCCCGGCGATCCACGCGGATTTCAGGAAGATGCCCGCATAGAGCGGGTCGAAGACCAGCGCGAGGTTTTCCAGCGTGAAGGTGTATTCGATGCCGCCGTAGATCCCCCGCCGGAAGAAGGCGAGCGCCAGCAGAAGCGCGCAGGGGATGACCATCAGCGCGGTCAGCCAGCCCAGCGCGGGTGCCATCAGAAGCGTGGACTTTCGGTGGATCATGCGCCTGTCCGGATCGCGGCCGGCCGATGGACGGCCGGCCGCGCGCCTGTAGTTCGTCGGGCCTCAGTTGGCCGCGCGGATTTCGTTCACGGTGCGGGCATAGTCGCGCTGCGCCTCGCCCACGTCGCGCAGTTGCTCGAACTGGGCAAGGTCGGCGGGACTGTCGCCCATGTTGGGGAAGGTCTCGATCAGCGACGGATCAAGTCCGTCCATCGCGGCCTTGTTCGGCACCTTGTAAAGGATGTTCTCGGCCGCCCAGCGGTGGTTGCCTGCGTCGAGGATGAAGTTGACGAAGGCGTAGGCGGCGTCCTTGTTCTCGGAGTTCTTCAGGATCACCATGGTGTCGACCCAGAGATCGCTGCCTTCGGCGGGGATCACGTACTTGATGTCGGCGTTCTCGGCGATGCCGTAGTTGCACCAGCCGTCCCAGGCCTGGACCATCACCGCCTCACCCGAGACCAGCTTGGCGTAGAAGGTGGTGTCGTCGTAGGCGAGAAGCGTCTTCTTCGCCGCGATCAGGTCGTCGCGCACCTTGGCCAGCTTGTCGGGGTCGGTCTCGTTCACCGAAAACCCGTTGGCGAGCATGCCCGCGCCCAGAAGCCAGCGGTCGGTGGCCAGCATCGTCGTCTTGCCGGCGACGTCCTCGGACGGCGACAGCAGGTCGGCCCAGGAATCGGGGGCCTCGGCCATCAGGTCGGACCGATAGCACAGCCCAGTGGTGCCCCAGGCGTAGGGCAACGAGAAGGTGTTGCCGGGATCGTGCTCCAGCGCCTGCGCCTCGGGGTAGAGATTGGCGAGGTTTGGGATCTTCGCGTGGTCGAGCGTTTCGGCCAGACCGAGGTTGTGCAGCACCTCGGCGAAGGGCGACGAGACGAAGACCACGTCGTAGCCCGCGCCATTCGAGGCGATGAGCTTGCCCATGATCTCTTCGTTGGTGGCGTGCAGCACCAGTTCGGCGGCGTTTCCGGTCGCGGCCGTGTAGGCGTCGATCGCGTCGGGCGCCATGTAGCCGTCCCAGTTCGAGACGACCAGGGACTGTGCAAGGACGGGGGTGGTCAGAAGGGCGAGCACGGCTGTGGCCGCGCCTCGGGTCAGGATGCGTTTCATATCGAACCTCCATGCTGTCGGCGGGGCAGCCAGACTGCCCTCGGCTTTTTTCGGCAGCGTTTCCCCTGCCACTTTTGACAGTTTGATTTATCAAAATAATGCGTCAATCTGTTTTGACGGTCCTGTTTGCCCGACCCCAGGGAAACAGGGGCAAACCGCCCGAAATGAAGGACTCCGCCCATGCCCCGGTCACGGCGCAACGCCCGGCAGAACCACCTCGAGCTTGCCCGCGCGGTGGTGCGGCATGTGCAGGGACATGGGCTGAAACGCGGCGACCACCTGCCCGAGCAGCGCTTCGCCGAACTGTGCGGGGTCTCGCGCACCCCGATCCGGGCCACGTTCGAGATGTTGTTATTGCAGGGTTTTCTGACGAAGAGGCCGGAAGAGGGATACTTCCTTGCCGTCGATCCGGTCGAAGCGGACGCCGAAACCGTGCAGCGGCTCGAGCAGGCCGAAGACACGCTTGCCACCCGCATCCTGCGCGACCGCGCGGCCCGGCGCCTGGGCGAGGTGCAGACGGTCCGCGCGCTGGCCGAGCGATATGATGCGTCGCGCGCAGCAGTATTAAATGCGCTAAAAATACTGACACGTGACGGGGTCGTTTCGCAGCAGCCGGGGCAATCCTGGGTGTTCCAGCCGATTCTCGATTCGCCCCGCGCGGTCGACGACAGCCTGAGCTTCCGGATGATCCTTGAACCGCAGGCGATCCTGACGCCGGGCTTCGCGCTGGATCCCACCCAGGCCGGGACGATGCGCCAGACGCTGCAACGCCACCTCGACCAAAGTGACGTGCGCACCACCCAAGGCGGGTTTCTGCGGCTGGATACGGACTTTCACGGGCTGATCGCGCGCGCTTCGGGCAACCGGTTCCTGCGGGTCACGCTTCTGGCCCACCACCGGCTGCGGCGGAGCACGCAGAAGACCACGGCGATCCCGGAATTCCGGATGCGGCAGGCCATCGCCGAACATATCGACATCCTTGACGCGCTGATGCGCGGCGACCTCGAACTGGGCGCGGACCTTATGGTGGTTCATCTGCGGCGCTCGCAGAAGACGCGGCCCGACGCGGCGAACCGGGGCATTCCGCCGCTCACGCTTGCCATGGCGCGGGGCGAGGTCTGATGCGCCGGCCGGTCATCGCCTTCTTCCCCGAGGCAAGCTTCGGCGCGGCGCTGAACTGCGTGGGCATCGCGCAGGAGCTTGAACGCCTCGGCGCCGAACCGGTCTTTCTGTGCCACCCGGGCTTCGGCGGCGTCTTCGCCGACTACGGGTTCAAGGAATACCGCCTGTCGGGCGACGCACGCCCGGCGGACGCGTCGGCCGCCGAGACCTGGCAGACCTTCATCCGGGTGCACCTGCCGCATTTCGACTTGTCGCCCGCCGACCAGCTGGAGGCCTACGTGGCGCCGACCTGGGATGCGATCGTCGACTCCGCCATCGCGGTCGAGGCCGAATTGCAGGACGTGCTGGCCCGCATCCGGCCCGATGCGGTGGTCCTTGACAACGTGATCCTGTTCCCGGCGATCGCGCGGGCCGGCTGTCCCTGGGTGCGCGTCATCTCCTGCGCCGAGACCGAGCTGCCCGACCCGCTTGTGCCGCCGTATCTTTCGGGTTTGCCACCCGAGGATCGGGACGGGATCGCCGCCTTCCGGCGCGCCTATGCGCGCGCCACCGACCCGGCGCACCGGCGCTACAACCGCTTCCGCAGGGCGGCGGGACTGCCCCCCCTGCCCCGCGGCGAATTCCTTGAGCCCTCGCCCGTGCTGAACCTGCTTCTTGCGCCCTCGGCGGTGCGCTATCCCCGCGCGGTCCCGCTGCCCGAGGACCGCTTCGTCTTCCTGGAAGGCTGCGTGCGGCGCGAGGTGGCGATGGATATTCCCACGCTTCCGATGAACCGGGGGCCACTGGTCTATCTCAGCTTCGGCAGCCTTGGCGCCATCGACACCGGGCTGATCGGGCGCATGATCGACACCTTCGCCGGGATCGAGGCGCGCTTCGTCGTCAACGTGGGCGCCTTCGGCGAGCACTACGACCGCGTGCCCGACAACGTCTATCTGGGCGACTGGTTCCCGCAGCCCTCGGTCGTGGCGCAATCGGCGCTCTTCATCCACCACGGCGGCAACAACAGTTTCTGCGAGGCGCTGTATCACGGGGTGCCGTCGCTGATCATGCCCTATTGCTGGGACGGGCACGACAACGCGCAGCGGGCGGTGGCAACCGGAACCGGGCGGCACATGCACCGGTCCGACTGGCGGCCCGACGCGCTTTCCGCGGCGATCGCCGACCTTCTGGGGGACACGTCGCTCAGATCGCGGCTGGCCGCGGCCTCGGCGCGGATGAAGGCCGACCCCGGCCCCACCCGCGCGGCGAAGGCCATCCTTGCAGCGGCCGGGCTGGGTGTAACGGCAGGACTGGAGGCGGACGCCGAGGCTAGCGGCTGAGAAGCGACATGTTCGCGTAGTCGATGTCGAGCGTCACCGGAGACCCGACATCCAGCGCCATGAACCGTGCGGTTTCGGCGCTGCTGATCAGGATCTGCACCTGACGGGCATCCGCCAGTTCGACCTCGACGATCGAATTGTCGCCCTGATAGGCGACATCGCCCAGCGAAGCGGTCAGCTTGCCCGACCCTTCGGGCGCGGGTCCCGGGCTGAGCGAGATGAATTCGGGACGGATCGCCACGACGAGGTTGCCCGAAGGAATGGTCATGCCCCCCGCAAGGGGCACCGTCCCGATCGAGGCCGCCTGAAGCGTCCGCGCCGCGGTGTCGACCGAGGTCACGTCGAAAAGGTTCACCCGGCCGATGAAGTCGGCCACGAAGGCGTCGGCGGGCTTTTGGTAAAGCGCCATCGGATCGGCCAGCTGGCGCAGCCGGCCGTTGTTCAGAACGGCGACCCGATCGGCCATGGCAAGGGCTTCGGACTGGTCATGGGTCACCATGACGAAGCTCACGCCCACGGTCTGCTGAAGCTTCACCAGTTCCAGCCGCATGGCGTCGCGCAGCTTGGCGTCCAGCGCCGAAAGCGGCTCGTCCAGCAGCAGCACCCGGGGCCGCTTGACCAGCGCGCGCGCCAGTGCCACGCGCTGGCGCTGGCCGCCCGACAGCTGGTCGGGCATGCGCTTGGCGAACTGGGTCAGGTGCACCTGTTCCAGCGCCTCGGCGACCTTCGGACCGATCTGGGACGCCGGCAGCTTGTCCATCTTCAGGCCATAGGCCACGTTCTGTTCGACCGACATGTGCGGGAACACGGCATATGACTGGAACACCATGTTCACCGGCCGCTTGTTCGGCGGCACGTCGGTCATGTCCTTGCCGTCGATCAGCACCTCGCCTTCGGTCGGCATCTCGAACCCCGCGATGATCCGCAAAAGCGTGGACTTGCCGCAGCCGGAAGGACCAAGCAGGGCGAAGATTTCGCCCGGGCGAATGTCGATCGAGACGTCGTCGAGGGCCACGAAGTCGCCGAAGCGCTTGGTGACGTTGCGGATCGAGATGATCGGGGTTGAAGTCACCGTCTTTCGTCTCCGAAGCTCTGGAAGCGCATGGCGATGGCGGTCAGCACCAGCGTGATGAGGATGAGGACCGTCGACGCCGCGTTGATCTCGGGCGTCACCGAGAAACGGACCATCGAATAGACCTTGACCGGGAAGGTCACGGTGTCGGGACCCGAGGTGAAGAAGGTGATCACGAAGTCGTCCAGCGACAGCGTGAAGGCCAGAAGGCCGCCCGCGATGAGGCCGGGCTTCATATGTGGCAGCAGGATATCGCGGAAGACCTGGAATTCGGTCGCGCCCAGATCCTTCGCGGCTTCCTCCATCTCGCGGTTGAAGCTCGTCAGCCGCGTGCGGATCACCATCGCCGCGAAGGGGAACGAGAAGGTGATGTGCGCGATGATGATGTTCGTCAGGTTGAACGGCCAGGGCGTGCCCGGCGGCACGTAGAGGTTGAAGTAGGAATAGAAGACCGCGATCGCCACGCCAAGGCAGATCTCGGGAACGACGATCGGCAAGGCCACCAGACCCTCGTAGCCCGGTTTGGCCGGGAAGCGGAACCGCCACAGGACCACCGCCGTGATCGCGCCGAGGATCACCGAGAAGATGGTGGACACCACCGCGATCATCAGCGAGTTGCCGAAGGCCTCCATCAGCGAGGCATTGTTGGCCGCCTTCACGTAGTAATCGAAGGTGAACCCGCGCCAGACGACGTTGCCGCCGCGCCGCGAGTCGTTGAACGAAAAGATGATCAGGACGATGATCGGCGCGTAAAGAAAGATCGTCGACAGGAGGAAGACGATCTGCAACCAGCGTTTGCGCGCATAGTCGAAGGGTCCCGGACGCTCGGCTCGTGCCTTAGCCACGCGACATTCCTCCCTTCCGGCGCATCGAGGCGAAGGCCTGGATCGCAAGAATGATGAAGGTCACGTAAAGCAGGAACAGCGACATCGCGGCGCCGAAGGGCCAGTCGTTCGCGCCCTTGAACTGGCGTTCGATCACGTTGGCGATCATGTCGACCTGCCCCCGACCCAGAAGCGCGGGCGTCAGGTAGGACCCCAGCATCGGGATAAAGGTGATGATCGCGGCGGTCACGATCCCGGCCATGGTCAGCGGCACCAGCACCGACCGGAAGGTCCGCCACTGGCTTGCGCCCAGATCGAGGCTTGCCTCGAGGAAGGACCGGTCCAGCCGCTCGAGCGCGGCATAGATCGGCAGCACGGTGAACGGCAGATGGACATAGACAAGGCCGATGATCACCCCGCTCCACCGACCAAGGAAGACGATCGGCTCGAAGTCCTCGCCCATGATGTTATAGGCACCAAGGCCGATCAGGCTGAAGAAGCCGTCGGCCTGCGTCCAGAGCCATTCAAGCAGGTTGTTCACGCGCCCCTGCGTGCCGAGGATGTTCAGAAGCGCATAGGTGCGGATCAGCAGGTTGGTCCAGAACGGCAGGATCACGATCAGCAAGAGCCAGGGCTTCCAGTGCGCCGGCGCCGTCGCGATCACAAGAGCGATGGGATAGCCCATCACGAGACAGACGATGGTCGAAAGCCCCGCAAGCGCGAGCGAGCGCCAGAACAAGGTGACGATCTCGGGTTCGAACAGGCGGGCGTAGTTCTGCAGCGTCCACGTCGTCTCGACCTCGGTGAGCGAGACGGTCTCGCCGAAGCTGTAGAGAAAGATGATGACAAGCGGCGCGATGAAGAACAGCAGCAGCCAGCCGAAGCTGGGCGTGAAGAACGCCAGGAAGACCCGGAAATTGTTGCGGTAGCTTTCCATCGAAGCGAAAGGGCCGGCCGCCGGATGGCGGCCGGCCTGAAAGCCTTAGCCCGCTGCCCGGATGCGTGTCCAGGCCGCGTCGATCTTGGGCAGGACATCCTGGCCCGGGAAGATCGAGACTTCGGACTTCGCGATCACCTCGGCCGACGGGAAGATCGCCGGGTTGTCGGTGTACTCGGGCCCCATCAGCGCCTTTGCGGCGGCGTTCGGCGTCGCGTAGTAGATGAAGTCCGCGATCGCGGCACCCACTTCGGCGTCGAGCAGGAAGTTGATCAGCTCGTGCGCACCTTCGGGGTTCGGCGCCCCGGCCGGAATGCAAAGCGCGTCTTCCCAAAGAAGCCCGCCTTCACGCGGCACGACATAATCGAGGTCGTCGTCTTCCGACATCGCCTGAAGGATGTCGCCGTTCCACTCCTGCGCCAGAACGACCTCGCCCGCCATCAGCAGGTCCTGGCCGTTGTCGGGCGCAAACGCGGTGATGCGCGACTTCTGGGCGATGATCATGTCGGTCGCGGCGGCGATGTTCTCGTCGGACCAGTCGTTGAGCGACTTGCCCATGTACTTGAACGCCATCTGAAGGACGGTGGTCGGTTCGCCCAGCAGCGCGATCTTGTTGGCATACTGGTCCGAATCGTAAAGCAGACCCCAGCTGTCGGGGGTCGCGTCGACCTCGGACTTGCGATAGCCGATGCCGATGGTGCCCCACATGTAAGGCAGACAGAAGCGACGCTCGGGATCATGCGCCGGGCTCAGGAAGGCCGGGTCGATGTTCGCGATGTTCGGGATGCGGGCATGATCCAGCGGCTGAAGCAGGTCGGCCAGGATGAACCGCTCGACGAAGTCGTTTGTCGGCACGATCAGATCATAGCCCGGATTGCCGCCACGGAACTTCGCGAAAAGCTCTTCGTTGTCGGCGAAAAGGTCGTACTGGACCTGGATGCCTGTCGCTGCGGTGAAGTCCTCGATCGTGGTCTCACCGATGTAAGTGTCCCAGTTCAGGAAATTCACCGTGCTGCCCTGAGCCCGCGCCCCCGTCGGAAGCGAGAAGCTGAGACCGACGGCGCCGATCCCCTTGAGCGCCGAGCGGCGGCTCAGCGAGAGATTGCGTCGTTTCATTGTCGTCTCCCCATAGGTTTCCTTGTTTACGCGGCAAGCCACGTGTTATAACACATAACCTGTTCCGCGACCCCGGCCATATGTCAACAGGGATTCGCGGGCATTCACAAGTAGAGAGGCCGTTACCTTGCGCAACGGCAAGGCATTTGACCGGTTTTTCGGCAGTTTTGGAACGAGACAGCGATGACGACGCCGCGATCCGACACGCGCCAGGGCTTTCGCCCGCAGACCGCCGCCGACAGCATCGGCGCGCGGCTGCGCGAACGGCTGCTTGAAGGCGGGTTCCTGCCCGGAGAGTCGATCTCGATCCGGCGCGTCTCGGAAGCCGAGGGGATAAGCGTGATCCCGGCCCGCGATGCGCTGCGCGGCCTTGTCGCCGAGGGCGCGCTTCAATTCCGCGACGCCCGCACGATCTTCGTGCCGCCGCTTGATGCGGCCACCCTGGGCGAGATCCGCCACGCGCGGCTGGCCATCGAGGGCGAGCTTGCGCATCGCGCGTTCCCATGGCTTGCCCCGCAGGCGGCGCGGCTGGCCGCGATCGACGCCGAGGTGACGACGGCGCTGCGCGCCCGGGACGTGCCGGCCTACATGCGCAGCAACCACGCCCTTCATTTCGCAATCTACGAGCCCGCCGGCGCGCCTGTGCTGCTTGCGCTGGCGGAACTGCTGTGGCTGCGCTTCGCGCCCGGCATGCGGATCGTCTGCGACGCCTTCGACGGGCAACCCCCGCGCGCCGACCACCACGTCGGCGCGATCGAGGCACTTCGGGCCGGCGACCGTGACGGCTTTCGCCGCGCGATCGAGGCCGACATCGCCCAGGGCATGGACATGCTCCTGGATCACGCAACCCGGACGCCGGACGGCGGCGTCGCCAACGAAGGTGAGACATGAACATCCGAGCCAATCACCTGCCCACGGCCGAGCTTCAGGCGCTCGACGCGGCGCACCACATGCATCCGTTCTCGGACGGCGACGCCCTTGCCAAGCGGGGTGTGCGTGTCATCACCCACGCCGATGGCGTGATGCTGACCGATTCCGAGGGCAAGCAGATCCTTGACGGGATGTCGGGGCTTTGGTGCTGCAACATCGGCCACGGCCGGCGCGAACTGGCGGACGCGGCCCACGCGCAGATGCTGCAGTTGAGCTATTACAACACCTTCTTCATGACCTCGCACCCGCCGGTGATCGAACTGGCCGAGACCATCGCCCGGCTTGCGCCCGAGCACATGAACCACGTCTTCTTCGCGTCGGGCGGGTCGGAAGCGAACGACACCAACATCCGCATGGTCCGGCACTACTGGGCGGCGCGCGGCAAGCCCGAGAAGACCGTCATCATCTCGCGCAGGAACGCCTATCACGGCTCGACCATGGGCGGGGCCAGCCTGGGCGGCATGGGCGGCATGCACGCGCAAGGCGGCCTGCCGATCCCGGGGATCGTGCACATCGACCAGCCGAACTGGTGGGCCGAAGGCGGCGACCTGAGCCCCGACGACTTCGGCATCGCCCGCGCCCGCCAGCTGGCCGAGAAGATCGCCGAGATCGGCGAGGACAAGGTCGCGGCCTTCATCGCCGAACCGGTGCAGGGCGCCGGCGGCGTGATCGTGCCGCCCGACAGCTACTGGCCCGAGGTCAAGCGCGTGCTCGAGGCGCACGACATCCTCTTCATCGCCGACGAGGTCATCACCGGCTTCGGCCGCACCGGGCAGATGTTCGGCAGCCAGACCTACGACCTGACGCCCGACATCATGACCGTCGCCAAGGGCCTGAGCTCGGGCTATGCGCCGATCGGCGGCTCGATCGTGGCCGATCATGTCGCCGAGGTCATCAACGGCGGGGGCGACTTCAACCACGGCTACACCTATTCCGGCCACCCGGTGGCCTGCGCCGTGGCGATCGAGAACCTGCGCATCATCGTCGAGGAGAAACTGGTCGAGCGCGTGCGCACCGACATCGGTCCCTACCTGTGGGAACGCTGGAAGGCGCTGACGGATCACCCGCTGGTGGGCGAGGCGGTGCAGAAGGGCCTGATGGCCTCGATCGCGCTCACGCCGGACAAGTCGACGCGCGCCAAGTTCGCCTCGGAACCCGGAACCGTGGGCTACCGCTGCCGGGAACGCTGCTTTGCCAACAACCTGGTGATGCGCCATGTCGGCGACCGGATGATCATCGCTCCGCCGCTGACCATCTCGCATGACGAGGTCGACATGCTGATCGACCGTGCCACCCGGTCGCTGGACGAAACCTACGCCGGCCTGAAGGCCGACGGGATGCTCGTGTCGGCCTGACGGCCGGCGCGGACGGACGCGCGGCCCGTTCGCGGGGCCGCGCGTCCGCTAGCCGCCCCGCAGTCTGCGCCGGCGCCCGTGCGCCGCAAGCCAGATCTGACCCATGACAAGCGGCAGGACCCCTGCCCCAAGCGCGGTCACGAGTCCCGCGCGGCCGGGCCAGGGCAGACCCAGGATGCCGGCCAGCGACGGCACCCAAAGCGCAAGACCCAGCAGCCCGAGGCAAAGCGCGATCGCCCCCCAGACATAGGGATTGGCCGTCACGTCGTTGCGAACGAGGCCGGCGGCGGGATCGCGGACGTTGAAGACGTTCCAGAGCTGCGCCGTGGCCAGCGTCAGGAACGCCACGGTGACCGAAGCCGCGGCGTCAAGCTCCAGCCAGAAGAGCGCCAGCGTGAAGGCCAGAAGGGTCGCCACCGTGATCGCGGCCCCGGCCAGACCGATGCGCAGCCAGTGGCGCCGCTCGACGATGGCCTCGGACGGGTCGCGTGGCGGCTTCATCATCACCTGCGCATCCCCGGTCCCCAGTCCCAGGGCGAAGGCAGGAAAGACGTCGGTGACAAGATTCAGGAACAGGATCTGCAGCGGCAGAAGCGGTGCCGGCAGTCCGATGCCCACGGCGATGCCGACCACGAGGACCTCGCTCACGTTGCACGACATCAGGTAGACGACGAACTTGCGGATGTTGCCGAAGATCACCCGGCCCTGCCGCATCGCCTCGATGATCGTGGAAAAGGCGTCGTCGCGCAGGACCATGTGCGCGGCCTCCTGCGCGACCTGGGTGCCGCGCAGGCCCATGGCGATGCCGATGTCGGCCTTGCGCAGCGCGGGCGCGTCGTTCACGCCGTCGCCCGTCACCGCCACGACATGGCCCGCACGCTGGAACAGCGCGACCAGCGTCAGCTTCGTCTCCGGCGCGACGCGGGCAAAGACGTCGGCGGCAAGGATCTCGTCGCGCAGGTCGTCGCCCACCGTCACGGGGTCGAGCCCGACCAGCCGCGTGCCCTCGATCACCCGTGGGTCGTCGTCGGCCAGACCGGCCCGCCGGGCGATCGTCTGCGCGGTGGCGGCGTGATCGCCGGTCATCATGACGACACGCACGCCGGCCCGGCGGCTTTCGGCGATGGCTTCGGGCACGCCGTCCCGGATCGGGTCGAGAAGGCAGACCAGACCGACGAGAACGAGATCGCGGTAGGGATCGGCCCTTGCGTCGTCATCGTCACGAAAGGCCAGCGCCAACAGCCGCAACCCGTCCCGCGCGGCCAGCGCCCCACGATGCGCCCAGTCCTCGCGCTGGCGGGCGTCAAGGGCGCGCGGGCCGTCCTGCGAAAGCACCTGAGTGCAGCGCTCGAGCACCGCCTCGGGCGCGCCCTTCACGGCAAAGAGGTGCGCCCCGCCCCGTTCGTGGACCGTCGCCATCATCTTGCTGTCGGGGTCGAAGGCATGTTCGACACGCTCGGGATGCAGGTCCAGAAGGTCGGCGCGGGCGACACCCGCGTCCCGCGCGACCGACAGAAGGGCGGCCTCCATCGGATCGCCTGTCCGGTCGTCGTGCGAGCCGTCGCCAAGGCCGGCGTTGTTGCAAAGGGCCCCGATCCGAAGCGCCCAGGCAAGGCGTGCGTCCGCAAGCGGGCCGATGATCCGGCTGTCGACCGTGAAACTGCGGCCATCGGTGCCCTTCGCGACCTCGACAGTCGTGTCGTCCAGAAGATAGCGGACCGCCGACATGCGGTTTTCGGTCAGCGTCCCGGTCTTGTCGGTCAGGATCACGGTGGTGGCGCCCAGCGTCTCGACCGACGACAGGCGCGTGATCAGCGCGTTGCGCCGGCTCATCCGCCACATCCCGCGCGCAAGGCTGAGCGTGGCCACGACCGGCAACCCCTCGGGCACCGCCGCGACGGCAAGCGCGATGCCCGTCTCGATCATCCTGACCACGTCCTGCCCGCGCAGGATCCCCGCGCCGATCGTCACGGCGGCAAGCGCGAAGGTCAGCCAGACAAGGCGGCGGCCCAGCAGGTCAAGCCGGCGCTCCAGCGGGGCGGCCTCGCCCGAGGCGCTTTGGGCAAGGTCGGCGATCCGCCCGATCTCGGTCTGCATCCCGGTGCCGACGACCAGCCCCTCGCCCGCGCCCTGCGTGATCGCGGTGCCCTTGAAGGCCATGCTTGTGCGGTCGCCCAGCGCGGCGTCGCGGGCGACGGCGTCCACGTCCTTGAGCACGGGCACGGATTCGCCCGTGAGTGCGGATTCGTCGGCCTGAAGGTTCGAGGCCGCGGTCACACGAATGTCCGCGGTGACGATGTCGCCGGCTTCGAGAATGACAAGATCGCCGGGCACAAGGCCGCGCGCCGCGATTGCGCGTTCGGACCCGCCCCTGCGGACACGGGTGCGCACCTCGGCAAGGTGCCTGAGCGCCTCCATCGAGCGCGCCGCCCGAAGCTCGGTGAAGAAGCCGATGGCTCCGTTGATCAGAAGAACGACGCCGATCGCCAGCGCCTCGGCATGGTCGCCCAGAAGCATCGACAGGCCTGCCGCCGCCAGCAGCAGCCAGACGATCACGCTTACGAACTGGTGGCGCAGGATCTCGAGCGCGCTGCGCGGCTTCTGCCGGCGCAATTCGTTCGGACCATGCCGGGCAAGGCGCCGCTCGGCCTCGTCCGGCGCAAGACCGCGCACCGGGTCCGACCCAAGGTCGGCGGCGACCGCGCCGGCCTCGCGCGCGAAGGAGAAGGAAGTGTCGAAAGGGGTCGTGACCAAGGTCCTCATCCAAGCCGTGCGAAGGCGGGGGGCGCACCACGCCCGCGGCCTGCGTCTTTCGTCAGATCAGGACCGGCGGTCCCGGGATCGGTCGCCGGGGCCGTGGTCGGCCCGGTCGAGCCAGGCCCGGGCCTTGTCCTCGCGTTCGATCGGAGAGTACCGCACTTCGGCGCGGGCGAAAGGCCTGGCGATCGCGGCGCCCCATGTCTCGGCCCCGGTTTCGCCAAGGATCGCGGCGCGTTCGAAGGCGTCGGACAGGTGCATGTCGGACGGGACCCCGCGCCAAAGCGCTGCGAGGTCCCAGCCTCTGCAAGTCCCCGGGCGGCAGGATCATCGGGCGCGGGACGTCAGGTCGCGGCGCACGGCCGTGCCCGGGTCAGACCGGGGTCGCGTGACGAAGCCCGGTCGCGGCGCCGGCCCGCTTCTCGACCGATTCGAGCCCCTCCTTGCCGACCTCGATCTGCGCGTCGGACATGTGTCCGGCACAGCGCGTGCAGAACTCGATCCAGCCCTGAAAATCCTCGGCCAGACGCTCGACCGAGTCGCGCTGCCACTCGGTCAGCGCGCGTGCCGCGGCATCGGGACGGGCGCCGCCCGACCCCTTCATCGTCCGCGCCACGCCGATCGCGGCCTTCGTGGCCTCGTGCCGGCGCTGGAACCACCCCTGCGAAAAGGCTTCGGCCGCGTCCAGCATGCGATCCTGAGCGCGCCAGAACTGTTCCATCTGCGGCGCGGCCACGGGGTTGAGGGCCACCATTTCCTGCGCCTGCTTGACGACGTCGTCGAAAGACGTCCGGGATCTGGGCATGTCGCGTCTCCTTTTTTTTCGGGTCGCACGTCTGGTACAGCAGACCCGTCGATTGGTGCATTGACCTTGGTCAAGCGCGGCGCAGAAACCGGCCTGATGGCGACTTGCGGGGACGGTCGCCGTGGATCAGTCTGCCGCGACGGCGATCCGGGGGGCGATTTTCGATGGATGACGATGCGGGCGCGGTCGACACGGGAACGATCGCGACATTGCTGAGGCAGACACAGTCCTTCTCGGCCCTGACCGACGAGCAACGCGACCACATCGCGCGCTCGGGCCGCGTGCTGCGGCTTGGACCGGGCGAGGAATTCATCCGCCAGGGAGAGATGGCAAGTTCGGCCTTCCTGATCGTCGACGGCACGGTGAACGTCGATGTGCGCACCGCAGCCGGCCGCGTGACAGTGGCCGTTCTTGGCCGTGGCAACCTGGTGGGGGAAATCGCGGCCTTCGCGATGACCGAGCGCACGGCAAGCGTGATCTCACGCACGCAGGTGACGCTTCTGCGGATCGAGCAGTCCACGATCCGCGCTCTTCTGGCGCTCAGCCCCGACGCGGCCGTGTCGATCATCGGTGAGCTTGGGCATCGCCTGCAAAGCCTGAACGGAACGATCGCGACGCTCACGCAGGCGACGCGGGCGCTCGCGGCCGGCGCGTTCGAGCCCGACATGCTGGACGTGCTTCGCCAAAGCGGCGACCGCCTTGCGCATTTCGCGGGCGTCTTCGCCGAGCTGGCGCACGAGATCCAGGAAAAGCGGCTTCTGGCGCAGGAGATGGCGACGGCGGCCGAGATCCAGAGGGCCCTTCTGCCCCATCGGATCGACACACCGGGGGCGGGGGCCACCTTCGACATCGCCGCCGCGATGACGCCGGCGAAGGACGTGGGCGGTGATTTCTACGACTATTTCCTGCTGGATCCGCAGACCCTTGCCGTCGCCGTGGGCGACGTGTCGGGAAAGGGCGTTCCGGCGGCGATCTTCATGAGCGTCTCGCGCACGGTGCTGCGCACGGTGGCCCGGCAGCGCCTTTCGCCGGCCGAAACCCTCGCGCAGGTCAACGATCTTCTGGCCGACGGCAACGCCGAAAGCATGTTCGTCACGCTTGTCTTCGGAACGCTCGACCTGCGCAGCGGTCGCTTCGCCTGGGCCAGCGGCGGGCACGAGGAGGTGTTCTTCTGCCTGCCTGGCCTGCCACCCGAGAAGGCGGCGCCTTCGGGACCCGCGCTGGGGTTCTTCGACGGCGCGCGGTTCCTTCAGCACGAGCGGCACTTGCCCCCGGGCGCGACCGTGGTTCTGGCGACGGACGGCGTAACCGAAGCCTTCGACGGGTCCCGGCAGGTTTTCGGCGAGGCCCGGACGATGGCGGCGCTTGCACGGTGGGCCGGGGCCGACGCGGCCGCGCTGGTCAAGGGGATCGAGGCCGACGTGGCGGCGCATGTCGGGGCCGAGCCGGCGTCGGACGACCTGACCTGCCTTGCGCTGCGCTACCTTGGGTCCGCGCCCGACGCGGCGGCCGACCCCGGGGCCTGACGGTCGAAGCGCAGGGTCAGGATGTTCCTCTCGCCGTCGCGCAGGTAGCCCACCGACGAAGCGAGGCGGCGCATGATCCCGATCCCCAGGCCGCCGATGGGGGTGTCGGCGATGTTCTCGACCGGTCCGGGGTTTTCTACCGACAGCGGATCGAAGGGACGGCCGGCATCGACGAGGCGGGCGACGATCGCGTCGGGGGCCACGCTGACACGCAGATCGGCCCGGGCGGCACCGGGGTCGTCGAAGGCGTAGGACAGGACGTTGGTGACCGCCTCGTCGAGGCAGACCTTCACTTCGTCCGAAAGGGTCTTGTCGACGCCATGCGCCGCCATGACGCCGTCAAGCCAGACGTTCATGCGCATCACCTCGGACAGATCCTGCGCGATCGGGAAGTCGTGGTGGGACGGCGTCATGGGTGCTGGGGCCGTCCCCGGCGCAGGGCCCGCATGGTCATTTCAGCGGGTCACCGAGGCGATCGCAGCCGACTCGTCGTCGACAAGGTTGATCAGACCCTGGACCCCGGTCGATTCAAGCACCTTGCGCGGGGTCTCCTGCGCGCCGTAGACGGCCATGCGCCCGCCGCGTTGGGCGATGGCCTTGGCGGATTTGACCAGCACGCGGATTCCGATCGAGGCAAGGAAGTCGACGCCCGACAGGTCGACCACAAGCCGGCGCTCGCGTTCCGAGGCCGACCGGAACGGCGTGTCGGCCTCGGCCGCACCCGCGATGTCGAGCGCTCCGTGAAGCTCGATCTTCATGACGCCGTTCTCGAGGCGTTCCTGGCTCAGTTTCATGTCCGCTCTCCGTTGTGGGCGCTGTCGGGGACACCCTAGCGCGCCGGGGTCGGCCGCGCATAGCACTGCTTTTGTGACAGGACCATGACGGGCGGCCTTGGCAGGCGCGGACCCGACGATCCGCACCGGCCCAACCCAACCCGCCCCGGTCGACGCGTCCCGGTCACCCCGTTCCGGCGCCGGCCGCCCGTCGAAGGTCGCGCGGACTTGCGCCGAACTCGGCCCGGAAGGCACGCGTCAGGGCGCTTGGATCGGCATAGCCGCAGCGCGCCGCGATCTCGGCCACCGACATCGGCGTGCCTTCGGCCAGCCGCCGCGCCTCGCGCAGGCGCAGCCCGCGATAGACCGCCTGCGGCGTGAGCGCGAAGGCGCGGCGGAAGGCGGCCTCCAGCGCGCGCTGCGACACGCCTGTCGCCTGCGCGACGGCCGCGACGGGAAGCGGGGTCTCGACCGTGCGGCGCATCACCGACAGCGCCGCGTCGACCACGGGGGCATAGGGCGCGTGCCGCCCTTGCCCCTGGTCGGCGCGGCGGGCAAGCGGCCGGTCGCTGTGCAGAAACAGCGACGCCACATCCAGCCGCAGCATCGCGCCATGCTGCGCCTCGATCAGGTCGAGGATCAGGTCGAAGGTCGTCGTCACCCCGCCGCAGGTGATCCGGTCGCCGTCGATCACATAGCGATCGGGGCGCACGTCGACGTCGGAAAAGCGTTCGGCGAAGGGCGTGATCTCGTCCCAGTGGATCGTGGCCCGGCGCCCCAACAGAAGCCCCGCCGCCGCCAGAAGCCAGGCACCGGTGTCCATGCCCACCACCACGCGAAATCGCCGCGCGGCGGCACGCAGGGCCCGCAGGGTCGGCGCCGTGGAATGACGTCGAAAGCCGTAGCTTGGCATGACGAACAGGTAATCGCCGCCCGGATGCCGGGAAAGCGGCGCGTCGGGCTGTACCGGAAGGCCGCTTGACGACACGACGCCGGCGCCGTCGATGCTGAGAAACTGCCAGCGATAAAGCCCGCGCCCCGACAGCGTGTTGGCCGCGCGCAGCGGCTCGACCGCGTTGGCAAGGCACAGGTTCGAGAAGCGGTCGAACAGCAGGACCCCGATTTCGCGCGTGGGGCCGTGGAAAGGCGAATTCTGCATGATTGGCAGACTAATCCTGCATGATGATCCTGCGCAAGTCGGCATAGGCTGTCGCCGAAACGACAGGGATGTGCCGCGCCATGCATTTCGGGCTGAGCGAAGAACAGGAGATGATCGTCACCACCGTGAGGGCGTTCGTCGAGAACGAGATCTACCCGCACGAGGCGCAGGTCGAACGGACGGGCGTGGTTCCCGAGGAGCTGGCGCAGGAGATCAAGCGCAAGACGATCGAGCTTGGCTTTTACGCCTGCAACTTCCCCGAAGAGGTCGGCGGCGCGGGGCTGTCGCACCTGGATTTCACGCTGGTGGAACGCGAGCTTGGGCGCGGCTCGATGGCGCTGACGCATTTCTTCGGGCGGCCGCAGAACATCCTGATGGCCTGTTCGCCCGAGCAGCGCGAACGCTATCTTCTGCCTGCCGTTCGGGGCGAACGGATGGATGCACTGGCCATGACCGAACCCGACGCGGGCTCGGACCTGCGCGGGATGAAGTGCAGCGCGGTCCGCAAGGGCGGCGACTGGGTAGTGAACGGATCGAAGCACTTCATCTCGGGGGCGGCGCATGCCGATTTCGTCATCGTCTTCGTCGCCACCGGCGAGGACCAGACCCCGAAGGGCCCCAAGAAGCGCATCACCTGCTTCCTCGTCGATCGGGGCACGCCCGGCTTCACCATCCGCGACGGCTACCGGTCGGTGTCGCATCGCGGCTATCCAAACTCGGTCCTCGAGTTCGACGACTGCAGGCTGTCGGACGCGCAGGTTCTGGGCGAGGTCGACGCGGGCTTCGACATCGTCAACGAATGGCTCTACGCCACACGGTTGACGGTCGCGGCCTTCTCGGTCGGTCGGGCGCGGCGCTGCTTCGATCACGCCCTGACCTACGCGGCCCAGCGGCGGCAGTTCGGTCAGCAGATCGCCAAGTTCCAGGGCGTAAGCTTCCAGATCGCCGACATGATCACCGAGATCGACGCCGCCGACCTGCTGACGCTGGCGGCGGCCTGGCGGCTTGACCAGAAGCTGCCCGCCAACCGCGAGATCGCCTCGGCCAAGCTTTACGCGACCGAGATGCTGGCCCGCGTGACCGACGCGACCTTGCAGATCCATGGCGGCATGGGGCTGATGGACGACCTGCCCATCGAGCGCTTCTGGCGCGACGCCCGGGTCGAACGGATCTGGGACGGCACCAGCGAGATCCAGCGCCACATCATCAGCCGGGATCTGTTCCGGCCGCTCGGGGCCTGATCCATGCAGCCACTCGACCGCCTGCTGCGCCCCCGCTCGATCGCGGTCATCGGCGGCGGGGCCTGGTGCGCCAACATCGTCCGCCAATGCGGCACCATCGGCTTCGAAGGCGCGGTCTGGCCGGTGCATCCGACCAAGGCCGAGGTGGGCGGCCTGCCCGCCGTGCCCCGGCTGTCCGACCTGCCGGGGGCGCCCGACGCCACTTTCATCGGCGTGAACCGCGAGGCGACCGTGGGCATGGTGGCCGAACTGGCCGGCATGGGCGCGGGCGGCGCGGTCTGTTTCGCCGCCGGCTTCCGCGAGGCGCTGGCCGAACTTGCCGACGGCGCCGACCTCCAGGACCGCCTTGTCGCCGCCGCGGGCGACATGCGCATCCTCGGCCCCAACTGCTACGGGTTCCTGAACTACCTCGACGGGGCGGCGCTCTGGCCCGACCAGCACGGCGGCCAGCGCGAGGCGACGGGTGTCGCCATCGTCACGCAATCCTCGAACATCGCGATCAACCTGACGATGCAGCGCCGGGGCCTGCCGCTGGCCTATGCCGTGACCGCCGGGAACCAGGCGCAGACCGGCTTGTCCGAGATCGGGACGACGCTTCTGGAAGACCCGCGTGTGACCGCGCTGGGGCTTCACATCGAAGGGATCGACGACCTGGCCGCCTTCGCGCGCATGGCCACGACCGCCGCCCGCCTTGGCAAGCGCATCGTCGCGCTGAAGGTGGGCGCCTCGGAACAGGCGCAGGTCGCGACCGTGTCGCATACCGCCTCGCTTGCCGGGTCGGACGCCGGCGCCCGCGCGCTGTTCGAGCGGCTGGGGATCGTGCAGGTGGGCTCGCTCTCGGTCCTGCTCGAGACGCTGAAGCTTCTGCATGTCGCGGGGCCGCTCAGGACGGGGCGCATCGCGTCGCTGTCGTGCTCGGGCGGCGAGGCCAGCCTGATGGCCGACCGCGCCCTGGGCACGCGACTGTCCTATCCACCGCTCACCGATGCCCAGAAGACCGGCCTGCGCGCGGCGCTTGGGCCCAAGGTCGCGCTGGCCAACCCGCTGGATTACCACACGTATATCTGGGGCGATCAGGACGCGCTGACGCGGACCTTCACGGCCGCCGCCGACCCCGGCCTCGACCTGCTGTGCGTCGTGCTCGACTTTCCGCGCGCGGACCGCTGCACCTCCCCCGAGTGGCAATACGTGGTGAACGCCCTGCGCGCGACCCGGGACGCCACGGGGGTGCAGGTGGCGCTGATCGGCTCGATCCCCGAGAACCTGCCCGAGGACGAGGCACGGCGCGCGATCGACCTTGGTATCGTCCCCTTCTGCGGGATGGACGAGGCGCTGGAAGCGATGTCGGCGGCCGTGATGCCGGACCGGCCCTCGTCCCCCCCGCCCCTTGTGGCGGAGCTGCCGGCCGATCCCCGGCTTCTTGCCGAGGCCGAGGCGAAGGCCGCGCTTGCGGGCTTCGGCCTGGCGGTCCCGCGCATGGTGCGGGTCGGGGGTGCCGCCGGCGCGGCCGAGGCGGCCGAAGCGATCGGCTACCCCGTGGTTCTGAAGGGCGAAGGCTTCGCCCACAAGACCGAAGCCGGCGCCGTCGTGATCGGCCTGTCCGACGCCGATGCCGTGGCGCGGGCGGCGGCCGCGATGCCGGCGCCGTCGTTCCTGATCGAGGAACAGGTGACCGGCGCGGTGGCCGAGCTTCTGGTGGGCGTCGTCTGCGACCCGGCCAGCGGCCATGTCCTGACGCTGGGCGCGGGGGGCACGCTGACCGAACTGATGCGCGACCGCGTCTCGCTTCTGCTGCCGGTGACCGCGACCGACATCCGCGCGGCCCTCGAACGCCTCAGGATCGCGCCGGTGCTGCAGGGCTATCGCGGAAAGCCCGGCGCGAACCTCGATGCCATTGCCGAAGCCGTGCTGGCCGTGCAGGCTTACGTCGCCGCGCACCCGGGCCAAATCGACGAGGTCGAGATCAACCCGCTGATCTGCACGCCCGAACGGGCGGTGGCGGTGGACGCACTTGTCAGGAAGGGAGACCCGACATGACCGACGGACCGATCCGCACCGAACGGCGCGGCGCCGTTCTTGAAGTCACGCTTGACCGGCCGAAGGCCAATGCCATCGACCTTGTCACCAGCCGGATCATGGGAAAGGTCTTCACCGACTTCCGCGACGATCCCGATCTGCGCGTGGCGATCCTGACGGCGGCGGGCGAGAAGTTCTTCTGCCCCGGCTGGGATCTGAAGGCCGCCGCCGCCGGCGACGCGGTCGACGGCGACTATGGCGTCGGCGGCTTCGGCGGGTTGCAGGAATTGCGCGGGCTCAACAAACCCGTGATCATGGCGGTCAACGGCATCTGCTGCGGCGGCGGGCTTGAGCTTGCGTTGTCGGGCGACATCATCCTGTGCGCCGAGCACGCCACCTTCGCCCTGCCCGAGATCCGCTCCGGCACGGTGGCTGACGCCGCCTCGATCAAGCTGCCGCGCCGCATCCCCTATCACATCGCGATGGAGATGCTGATCACCGGCCGCTGGATCGACGCGGCGGAAGCCGCGCGCTGGGGCCTTGTGAACCGCGTCCTTCCGGCAGAGGATCTTCTGCCCGTGGCCCGCGCCATGGCCGACGAGATCGCGGCGGGCCCACCGCTGGTCATGGCCGCGATCAAGGAAGTCGTGCGCGAGGCCGAAGGCATGAAGTTCCAGGACGCGATGAACCGGATCACGAAAAGCCAGTTCGAGACGGTCGAACGCCTTTACCGGTCCGAGGACCAGAAGGAAGGCGCCCGCGCCTTCGCCGAGAAACGCGACCCGGTCTGGAAGGGCCGCTGAGGGAGGAACCCATGCCGCTTGCCATGAACCGCGAGGTCTTCATCACCTGCGCCGTCACCGGATCGGGGGGCACGCAGGACAGGTCCCCGCATGTGCCGCGCAGCCCCAAGCAGATCGCCGAAAGCGCGATCGCGGCCGCGAAGGCCGGCGCGGCGGTCGTGCATTGCCACGTCCGCGACCCCGAGACCGGCAAGCCATCGCGCAAGGTCGCCTACTACCGCGAGGTGACCGAGCGCATTCGCGACGCCGAGGTCGATGTGGTCCTGAACCTGACCGCCGGCATGGGCGGCGACATGGTCTTCGGCCCGCCGAGCGCGCCGCTGCCGCTCAACTCCGCGGGCACCGACATGGGCAGCGCCGAGGACCGGATGGCCCATGTCGCCGAATGCCTGCCCGAGATCTGCACGCTTGACTGCGGCACGATGAACTTCGCCGAGGCCGACTATGTCATGACGAACACGCCCGGCATGCTGCGGGCTATGGGCGGCATGATGACCGACCTCGGCGTCCTGCCCGAGATCGAGGCCTTCGACACCGGGCATCTGTGGTTCGCCAAGGAACTGGTGCGGGAAGGCGTGCTGAAGTCGCCCGCGCTGGTCCAGTTGTGCATGGGCGTGCCCTGGGGCGCGCCCGACGACCTCAACACCTTCATGGCGATGGTCAACAACGTGCCGTCCGACTGGACATGGTCGGCCTTCTCGCTTGGCCGGCACCAGATGGCCTATGTCGCGGCGGCCGTGCTTGCGGGGGGCAACGTGCGGGTGGGGCTCGAGGACAACCTCTGGCTCGACAAGGGGGTGCTCGCGACGAACGCGCAGCTTGTCGAGCGCGCGGTAGGCATCATCGAGGGGATGGGCGCCCGCGTCATCGGCCCGGCCGAGGTCCGCAAGAAGCTGGGCCTCGTGAAACGCGCGCCGCGCGGCTAGGGGGCTGCCTTGGACACGGTCAAATTCACCGCGATGAAGGATGGCGACAAGGACGACTACGACCTTCTCGCCCGGCACGAGCATGCGCATGTGGCGGGCACGGGCGACCGGCTTCTCAAGGCGCTTGTCGAGCTTGACGAAAGCTTCTCGGGCTACCGCATCACACGTCTTGGGCATTGCCTCCAGTCCGCGACGCGGGCCTGGCGGGACGGCGCGGACACCGATTGGGTGGTGGCGGCCCTTCTTCATGATATCGGCGACATCCATGCGCCCCACAATCACGACGAATATGCCGCGACGATCCTGAAGCCCTTCGTGCGCGAGCAATGCACCTGGGTGGTCGAGAAGCACGGCGACTTCCAGCTTCTCTATTACGGTCAGCACGTCGGTGCCGATCCAGACAAGCGATCGCGCCACGCGGGCCACCGCTATTTCGACGACTGCGCCGCGTTCTGCGAGCGCTGGGATCAGGCAAGCTTCGATCCCGACTACGCCACGCTGCCCGTCGATTTCTTCCGGCCGATGGTGGCCGAGGTCTTCGCCCGCACGCCCTACGACCCCGGCGTGATCCGGCCGGGCGTCCGGGTGCCCTTGGGGGACGCGGACGCGGCGCGCGAACGAGCGGCGCGGGACGACAGCCCCAATTCTTGAAGAATGACCCCATGGGGGTCGGACGAAGGACGAACGGACATGGCACGCAAGGCGGCAATCGTGGGCGGCGGGGTGATCGGCGGCGGCTGGGCCGCGCGGTTCCTTCTCAACGGCTGGGACGTGGCGGTCTTCGACCCCGACCCCGAGGCCGAACGCAAGATCGGCGAGGTTCTGGCAAATGCCCGACGCAGCCTGCCCGCGCTTTATGACCGGGCGCTGCCGCCCGAGGGTCGGCTGGGTTTCCACGCCACGGTCGAAGCCACGGTCGCGGGGGCCGACTGGGTCCAGGAAAGCGTGCCCGAGCGGCTGGACATCAAGCACCGCGTCTTTGCCCAGATCATGGCCGCCGCGCCGGCCGAGGCGATCATCGGCTCGTCCACTTCGGGCTTCAAGCCATCGGAACTGAACGAAAAAGGCGCGCGGGCGGTCGTCGCGCACCCGTTCAACCCGGTCTACCTGTTGCCGCTGATCGAGCTTGTGGGCGATGCCGCGACCTGCGCCCGCGCGGCCGAGGTGCTGCGCGGGATCGGGATGTTCCCGCTTCATGTCAAAAAGGAGATCGATGCCCATATCGCCGACCGCTTCCTCGAATCCGTCTGGCGCGAGGCGCTGTGGCTGGTGAAGGACGGGATCGCCACCACCGAGGAAATCGACGAATCGATCCGCATGGGCTTCGGGCTTCGCTGGGCGCAGATGGGCCTGTTCGAGACCTACCGCATCGCCGGCGGCGAGGCGGGGATGGAGCATTTCATGGCGCAGTTCGGGCCCTGTCTGAGCTGGCCCTGGTCGCGGCTGACCGACGTGCCGGAATTCAACGACGATCTGGTGACGCTGATCGCCTCGCAGTCGGACGCGCAATCGGGGCATCGCACGATCCGCGAACTCGAACGGCTGCGCGACGACAACCTTGTCGGCATCCTGCGCGCCCTGCGGCACACGCGATCGGGCGCCGGCGGCGTGCTTGTCGCGCACGAGGCCACCCTGCCCCCGCCCGCGCCGGTCGATCTTCCGGTGACGGTCGACCGGCAAGTGCCGGTGACCTGGACCGATTACAACGGCCACATGAACGAGGCGCATTACCTCGAGATCGGGGCGCAGGCCTCGGACCGGTTCATGGAGATGATCGGGGCCGACGCCGCCTATATCGCCTCGGGCAAGAGCTATTTCACCGTCGAGAACCACCTGCGCTACCTTGCCGAGGTGATGGCGGGCGACCGGCTGACGGTGACGACGCAGGTGCTGGGCGGGGGCGGCAAGAAGCTGCACCTTTTCCATCGCATCGCGCGCGCCGACGGGACGCTGGCCGCGACGATGGAGACGCTGCTTCTGCACACCGACCTGACCACGCGCCGGTCCTGCCCGCCCGAGCCCGGGGTCGAGGCGGCGCTGGCGCACCATGTCCGCGCCCACGCCGGGCTGCCGCGCCCCGAGGGTGCGGGACGCGCGATCGGACAGCCGGTCGGGTGACGCCTCAGAAGTGGATGTTGTAGGCCCCGCGCACCGCGCGGTCGATGTCCGAGGCCACCTGGCAGGGCGCCTGCGACAGGATCGCGTCGGTGCGCGCCATGGCGCGGTCCATGAGGCCGGGGCGGCCGGCCTCGACCCATTCCTTGGGACTCATCCGGTTGCCGACCTTGGGATAGACGTATTCCGTCTCCATCAGGCGCAGCGTCTGGTCGGCGCCAAGATAGTGGCCCGGACCGCCAAGGCAGACGTCCTTCATCACCTCGATCGAGACGCTGTCCTCGGTCACCTCGATCCCGCGCACGCAGCGCAGGACCTGCCCGATGATGTCGTCGCCCAGCACAAGGCTGGGCAGGCAGAAACCCAGAAGCGAAGCATGCATGCCGGCGGATTCGTAGACCAGGTTCAGGCCCGACAGACCGGCCAGAAGGTTGGTGATGCCCTGCTCCCAGCCCGCCTGCATGTCGGGCAGCTTGCTGTCCGAGATGCCGCCGGCGGCGCCGCCCGGCAGGCCGTAGAACTGATGCATCTGCGCGCAGCCCGCCGACAGCAGGCCAAGCTCGGCCGACCCGCCCGACATCGCGCCGGTGCGCAGGTCGCAGACGAAGGGCCAGGTGCCGAAGATCGCGGGATGGCCGGGCTTCATCGCGTTCACATAGACGACGCCCGACAGGCACTCGGCCACGGCCTGCACGATAGTGGTGGCCAGTGGCGCGGGCGCCGTCGCCCCCGCCTGCCCGGCCGACAGCAGAAGCACCGGCATGCCGGCGCGCACGCAGTGCTCCATCGTGATGCAGCTTTCCTCGGCGAACTTCATCGGCGGCACGACGAAGCAGTTCGAGTTCGACACGAAGGGCCGGGCGCGCCAGGCCTCTTCGCCGCCGGCGACCATGTGGATCAGCTCCATGCAGCCGGCGAAATGGCCGGGCTCGGAGAAGGACGTGCCGACATGCTTGGTCGTGCCCGACAGACAGGCGTAAAGCGTGTTCACGTCCATGTCGTAGTTGTCGGTCACGTCGCGGCAGACCATGGTGCGCTGGAAGAAGTGGATGTTGTCGAGGTGATGGGCAAGGCGCGCGGCGTCATAGAGGTCGCGCGCGGTGGAGTCGCGGTAGTTCCCCGTCACGGGATCGACGATGTGCACCGCCGCGCCGGCCGTGCCGAAATGAACGCGCGTGCCCGACAGATGAAGATCGTAGGCCGGGTCGCGCCCGTGCAGCGTGAGGTCGCGCGCCGCCACCGCCAGCATGTCCTCGACCAGGGCGCGGGGAAAGCGGATGCGCCCGTCGTCGCCCAGGATCGCGCCCGCGCCGGTCAGGATCTCGACGCCGGAGGCCGGGGCATTGGCCAGCCCGATCACCTCGAGCGCCTGAAGCGCCGCCTCGTGGATGCGCAGGACGTCGGCTTCGGACAGGGGCCTGTACTGCCCGCCCGACATGCCCGCCCGCACCGCGCGCTGCGCCTCGGGTTTGGCCGCTGCCCGCGCCGCCATCTGCGCCGCCCGACCGCCCGTCCGCCGTGGCCGTGCCACCTGTTCCACCGATCCGCTCATGCGCGTACCCTCTCTGCCTTTGGGTCATACATCGGCGCAAGACTTGCCACCGCCGCGTGGCGCCTTCCGGCAATCTCGATCTGATAGTCCGAGGCAAGGACCTCGTCCGCCGTCTCGCCGGCGCAAGGCACGTAGCCAAGGCCGATCGCCCCGCCCAAGGCGTGCCCGTAGTTGCCCGAGGTCACGATCGACACGATCTTCCCGTCGCGCACGACCGCCTCGTTGTGAAAGAGCATCGGTTCGGGGTCGGTCAGCCGGAATTGCAGAAGTCGGCGCTGAAGCCCCGCTTCGCGCTTGCGCAGCACCGCATCGCGTCCGATGAAGTTGCCCTTCCCCGTCCGCACCGCGAAGCCAAGACCGGCCTCGAGAACGTGGTCCTCGTCGGTGATGTCGTGGCCGAAATGGCGGAAGGCCTTCTCGATGCGGCAGCTGTCCAGCGTGTGAATGCCGCAGAGCGTCAGACCCATGGGATCGCCCGCCTCGACCAGGGCTTCGAAGACATGCGCCGCCTGGTCGGTGGACACGTAGATCTCCCACCCAAGCTCGCCCACATAGCTGATGCGGTGGGCCCGGGCCAGACCCATACCGATCTCGATTTCCCGTGCGGTGCCAAAGGGATGCGCGGCGTTTCCGAAGTCGTTGGGACTGACCGCACGCATCAGGTCGCGCGCCTTCGGACCCATGAGGCAGAACACCGCCTCGGATGCAGTCACGTCGGTGACCACCGCGAAGGCGCCGTTCAGATGGTCCTTAACCCAGGCGATGTCGCGGCGCAGCGTGGCGCCGGGGACGACCAGAAGGAAGGCCGTCTCGGACAGGCGCGTGATCGTCAGGTCGCTTTCGATTCCGCCCCGGTCGTTCAGCATCTGGGTATAGACGATGCCGCCGGGCTCGACGTCGACATCGTTGGCGCAAAGCTTCTGCAGAAGCGCGCAGGCGTCGCGCCCCTCGACCCGGATCTTCCCGAACGAGGTCATGTCGAAAAGCCCAAGTCCGGTGCGCACGGCCATGTGTTCGGCCCGCTGGTTGTCGAACCAGTTCTGTCGGCCCCAGTCGTATTGGTATTCGCGCTCCTGCCCGGGGGCGGCGAACCAGTTCGCTCGCTCCCATCCCGCGACCTCGCCGAAGACGGCGCCGCGCGCCTTGAGATGCTCGTGCACGGGGCTGCGGCGGACGCCGCGCGCGGTCGCGACCTGGCGGTAGGGGAAATGATCGGCGTAAAGCAGCCCAAGCGTTTCGGTCACGCGTTCCTTCAGGTAGCGGCGGTTCTTCTGGAAGGGCTGGGCGCGGCGGATATCGACCTCCCACAGGTCGAAGGGCGGCGCGCCTTCGGTGATCCAGTGCGCCAGCGCCATGCCCGCGCCCCCCGACGACACGATCCCGATCGAGTTGTAGCCGGCCGCGATCCAGTAGCCCCTGAGCTCGGGCGCCTCGCCCAGATAGTAGCGGTCGTCGGGGGTGAAGCTTTCAGGGCCGTTGAAGAAGGTGTGGATGCCCGCGTCCGCCAGCATCGGCATCCGGTTGACGGCGGCTTCGAGGATCGGCTCGAAAT
Organism: Saliniferula longa; assembly: GCF_050789285.1. NCBI lineage: Bacteria > Pseudomonadati > Pseudomonadota > Alphaproteobacteria > Rhodobacterales > Roseobacteraceae > Saliniferula > Saliniferula longa. Next base: position 598,723 of record NZ_JBOUVX010000003.1, read on the forward strand.
GCTCGAAATCCTCGGGCAGGCTGTCGAAGCAGAAATCGGCGGGGATGCCGTCCATGCCCCAGGGCTTGGCCACGGGCTCGAAGGCGCCCAGCATCATCTTGCCGGCGTCGGACTTGTAGTAGGCGCATTCATCCGGCACGCGAAGAACGGGCAGATGCCCAAGCCCGTCAATGGGTTCGGTCACGAGATAGAAGTGCTCGCACGCATGAAGCGGCAGTGTCACGCCGGACCGACCGGCAAGCTCGCGCCCCCACATGCCGCCGCAGTTCACCACCACCTCGGCCGCGATGTGGCCCTTGTCGTCGCCCGCGATCCAGTCGACCCCGGTGACCCGGCGGCCGTCGTCGGTGACGGCCAGAACCTCGACATCCTCGAGGATCGTGGCCCCGGCCATGCGCGCGCCCTTGGCCAGCGCCATGGCGATGTTGGCCGGATCGCACTGACCGTCGAGCGGCAGGTGCACCGCGCCGGTCACGCCTTCGACATTCAGGTGCGGATACATCGCGGTGACCTCGGCCGGACCCACCTCGTGCACCTCGACGCCGAAGGCGCGGGCAAGCGTGGCCTGCCGCAGCAGTTCTTCCCGCCGCGCCTCGGTCAGCGCGACCGAGATCGAGCCCACCTGCCGCATCCCCGTGGCGATGCCGGTCTCGGCCTCGAGCCGGACATAGAGATCGGCGGAATACTTCGCCAGGCGCGTCATGTTCTGGCTGCCGCGCAACTGCCCGATCAGCCCGGCGGCGTGCCACGTCGTGCCCGAGGTCAGCTTGCGCCGTTCCAGCAGGACGATGTCGGTCCAGCCCGCCTTGGCAAGGTGATAGGCGACCGAACAGCCCGAGACGCCGCCACCGATGATCACGACACGGGCATGGGTCGGGGGCAGCGTCATGTCGGGCGTCTCGTATCATGGGGGGTGTCGAACGGGCGGCGCATGGCTCAGACGATCCTGTGGCCGGCGGCTTCGAGGGCGCGGCGCAGGGCGGCAATATGCGCGGGCCCGGTCTCGCAGCAGCCGCCGACGATGGTGGCGCCCATGCCGACCCAGGCCATGACGTGCCGGGCATAGGCCTCGGGTGTCAGGTCCTCGCGCGCCGAAAGCGCATCGACGGTGGGCTTGTCTTGCAGGAATTCCTTGGTGATCCGGGTGAAACCGTTTGCATAGGCGCCGAAGGGGAGCCCTGCGTCCTTCATGGCGGCAAGGGCGGCGGGCATCGCCTCGGGTGCCGAACAGTTGGCAAGGATCGCCGCCGCCCCGCCCGACTTCGCCAGGGCCGCCGCTTCGGCCACCGGTTCGCCCGAGCGCAGGCGCGACCCATCCTCGTCGTCGACCGTGACCGACAGCCAGACCGGCTTGCCCGCTGCAAGCGCGCCCTCCAGCACGGCGCGGGCATGGGCAAGCGAGGCGACGGTCTCGCACAGAAGAAAGTCGACCGAGGGGCCCAGAAGGCGGGCGATCTCGGCGTACTTCGCAACGGCCTCGGCGTGCGGCGGGTGCCTGTCGGGGCGGTAGCTGGCCACAAGAGGGCCGATGCTGCCCGCGATGCGGCCGCCATGCGCCGCGCGGCGCGAGGCTGTCGCCTCGTCAAGCGCCTGCGCATGCAGGTCCGCGAAGCGGCCCTCGAACCCCGTGCCCTCCAGTCGGTCGTGGTGGACGCAGTAGGTGTTGGTCGTGGCGACGGTCGCGCCGGCGGTGAAATAGTCGTCGTGGACCGCGCGCACGAGGCCGGGATGCTCCATCATCACCGTCGTCGACCACAGCGGTGTCGGCCGGTCGCCCGCGCGGTGGATCAACTCCTGCCCCATGCCGCCGTCGAGAAGGACGATGTCGGTCATGTCAGGCCCGAAGCCTTTCGTTCGCCGGGTCCCAGAGCGGGCCGTCGCCATGGACAAGTGCGGGGCGGCGGTCGCCGAAGATCTCGACCTCGACGCGCGTTCCCGGCTGGGCAAGGTCGGGGCGAAGCTCGGCAAGCGCGATGGAGGCATCGACGCGATAGCCCCAGCCACCGCTCGTGACCTCGCCCACCACCTTGCCATCGTGCCAGATCGTCGACATCGACGGCGCATCGGCGTCGTCCGCGTCGATGGTCAGCACGGCAAAGCGTTTCCGCGATCCGCGCTGCTTCTCGGACAGAAGCGCGGCCTTGCCGGGGAAGTCCTGCGCCTTGTCGAACCGGATGAACCGATCGAGCCCGCCCTCGAGAAGCGTGTAGTCGGTCGACAGATCGCCTTTCCACGCGCGATAGGCCTTTTCAAGGCGCAGGCTGTTCAGCGCCCACATGCCGAAGGGTACGGCGCCTTCGGCCAGCACGGCCTCGTAGATCGCGGGGACGGCGTCGAGGGGGGCGTGCACCTCCCACCCCAGTTCGCCGGCGAAGGACACCCGCGCCAGCGCCGCCTCGCGGCCCGCGACGCGGGCCCTTTGGTGGCTGAGCCACGGCAACGCAAGGTCGGCATCCGAAATCCTGGCGAACAGCGCGCGCGCCTTCGGGCCGGTGACGATCAGCGTCGACATCTCGCGCGTCCGGTCGGTCAGCGTCAGCCGGTCGGGAAGCGTCTTCGCCAACCACTCGTAATCGTGCCATTGCGCGACCGCCGCCGTGATCAGGGTGAAGTCATCTTCGGCGTTGCAGGCCACCGTCATCTCGGTGACGATCCGCCCCCGGTCGTCGGGGAAATAGGCCAGCGCAATGCGCCCCGGTTTTGGCAGGCCGCCGGCAATCCGGGTGAGAAGCCACTCGCCCGCTCCCGGCCCCGTCAGGTGGAACCGCGAGAAGCCGGGCAGATCGAGAACACCCACTCCGTCGCGCACCGCCTCGCATTCCTCGCGGATACGCGATTCCCACGGGCCGGCGCGGCCCCAGGTCTGGGTCGCCTCTTCCGACGTGTCGTCGCCGCGCCGCGCGAACCAGTTCGCCCGCTCCCATCCCCCGTAAGCACCCATCTGACCGCCCAGCGCCTTCACACGGTCATGGACGGGCGAGACCTTGCGGTCGGGCGCGGCGGGCCAGCGGTGCCAGGGGAAGTGCATGGCGTATTCGTGGCCATAGACCTCGACCGCCTTGGCCACGCAATAGTCGTGGTCCGTGAAGTCGGTGAAGCGGCGCGGGTCGCAGGACCACATGTCCCATTCGGTGCCGCCCTCAATCACCCATTCGGCCAGCACCTTGCCGGCCCCGCCGCCCTGCGCGATCCCGAAGGTGAAGACGCAAGCCTCGAAGGCATTCGGAACCCCCGGCATCGGGCCGATCAGCGGGTTGCCGTCGGGGGCATAGGGGATCGGGCCGTTGATCACCTTGGCAAGCCCCGCCTCGCCCAGCACCGGCACCCGCGCCATCGCGTCGGCGATGTAGGGTTCCAGGCGGTCAAGGTCGTCGGGGTAAAGCTGGAAGCTGAAATCTTCGGGCAGGGGATCGTCGGGCGTGACCCAGTGTGGCCGGCAGGCGCGTTCGTAGGGGCCAAGGTTGAAGCCGTTCTTCTCCTGCCGCAGGTAGTAGGAGACATCGACGTCGCGCAGAAGCGGCAGCTTGTGGCCCACCGATTGCGCCCAGTCGCGCACCGCGGGCACCTCTTCGAAGACAAGGTATTGATGGCTCATCACCGCCATCGGCAGGCGCCGCCCGCCGAAGGGACGGAACCATTCCGCCACCCGCTGCGCGTAGTATCCGGCGGCGTTCACGACGATCTCGCAGCGGATGTCGCCCTTGTCGGTGTGCACGATCCATTCGCCGCCCTCGCGGCTGACGCCGGTGGCGGGGCGGAAGCGTTCGATGCGGGCGCCAAGGGTGCGCGCGCCACGTGCCAGCGCCTGTGTAAGCTGCGCCGGGTCGATGTCGCCGTCGGCGGGGTCGTAAAGGGCGCCGACGATGTCGTGGGTCTCGAGAAACGGATACTTCGCCCGGATCTCGTCGGGGCCGAGAACGTCGAGCGCCATGCCCTGATAGCGGCCCATGCCGCGGGCGCGCTCGAACTCCTGCATCCGCGCGCGGGTATGCGCCAGCCGGATCGAGCCGGTGACGTTGTAGTTCATCGGATAGTCGACCGCCGCGCCCAGACCGCGGTAAAGCTCGGTCGAATAGCGCTGCATGTTCATGATCGCCCAGGAGGTCGAGAAGGTCGGCACGTTGCCGGCCGCGTGCCAGGTGGACCCGGCCGTCAGTTCGTTCTTCTCGAGCAGGACGCAGTCGGTCCATCCCGCCTTCGCCAGGTGATAAAGAGACGAAACGCCGACCGCCCCGCCCCCGATGATCACGACGCGCGCGGACTCGGACGTCCCTGACATGCGTTTTCTCTCCTGTTTCACGGCAGACTACCCGCGCGCCGGGCGGGCTTTCAATTCCGCCGACGCATCGTTATTGATCGGAAATCCCGATCAGGAGCGCCGATGAACCCCGAACTGATCGACACCTTCCTTGACCTGTGCGAGACGCGCAGCTTCAACCGCACGGCGGAACGCCTTGGGGTGACGCAGTCGACCGTCTCGGGGCGGGTCCGGGCGCTGGAGAAGCTTTTGGGACGGCGGCTTTTCCAGCGCAGCCGGTCGGGAACCGAACTGACCACCGAGGGGCTGATGTTCGCCCCGCACGCCCGAAGCCTTCGCGTAGCCTGGGCCGAGGCGCTGCATGCCGCGCGGCATGCCGGCGACAGCGCGATGACGCTGCGCATCGGCCTTCAGCATGACCTTGCCGCCGCCCATATCGGCGACTGGGTCAACGCCTTCCTAGCCGCCTTTCCCGGCGTCTCGGTCTATGTCGAGGCCGACTATTCGGCGAACATGTGCGCCGACCTCGCGTCCGGCGGACTTGACCTGGCGATGCTGTTCACGCCGCAAGGCGGCCGCGACATCCACTTCGAGACGATCGGCGAGATCGGGTATCGCATGGTCTCGACCGACACCGAGCGGCTGTCCGAGGTCACGACGGCCCGCTACGTTCTGGCCAACTATTCGCCGGCCTTCGCGCAGACCCATGCGCAGCTTCACCCCGGCCTGTCGACCGCGCCCGTTTCGAGCGGGCAGAACGCCACCGTGGCGGGGCTTCTCGCGACGCTGGGCGGAACCGCCTATGTGCTGGACGAAACGGCGCTGGCACTGGCCGCGTCAGGTCAGGCGCGGCTGGTGGCGGATGCGCCCGCGATCACGCAGCCAGTCTATGGCGCGGTGCTGCTGCGCAACCGTCACCGCGCCAGCCACCGGCGACTGATGAAGCTTCTGCGCGCGCGCTTCACCCAGCGCCCGTCGCGCGCGGCGCCGCAACCGGGCCTTCAGTCCGCGCCGTAGCCGACCAGAGCCTTGACCTCGCAGAAGTCGTGGATGGCCCAGTCGGCGTATTCGCGGCCGTTCCCGGATTGCTTGTAGCCGCCGAAGGGCGCGAAGAGATCCCACTCCGGATAGTTGATCTGCACCTGCCCCGCGCGCATCTGGCGCGCGACGGCGCGCACCTGCGCCATGTCGGTGCCCTGCACATAGGCGGCAAGGCCATAGACCGTGTCGTTGGCGATGCGCACGGCCTCTTCGACGCTGTCGTAGGGAATGATCGACAGGACCGGACCGAAGATTTCCTCGCGCGCGACGGTCATGTCGTTGGTCACGCCGCCGAAGACGGTCGGGCGCACGTAGAAGCCCTGGTTCGTGCCGGCGGGCAGTCCCGGGCCGCCGGCGGCCAGATGCGCGCCCTCGGCGATGCCGGCCTCGATGAGACGCTGGATCTTGTCGAACTGGAGGCGGCTCACGACCGGGCCAAGGTCGGTGGCCTCGTCGCGCGGGTCGCCCACCTTCACGGTGTTGGCCACGCCGGCCGCGATCGCGACGGCCGCGTCGTGCCGGTCGGCAGGGACAAGCATCCGGGTGGGCGCATCGCAGGACTGGCCCGAGTTGGCGAAGCAGGCGTTCGCGCCCTCGGCCACAGCCGTCTCGAGATCGACGTCGGGCAGAAGGATGTTGGCGGACTTGCCGCCAAGCTCCTGCGCGACGCGCTTGACGGAGGGCGCGGCGGCGGTGGCCACGGCCGTGCCCGCGCGGGTCGAGCCGGTGAAGGACACCATATCGACCAGCGGATGGCGCGCCAGCACCTGCCCGACCTCGGGTCCGGTGCCGTTCACCAGGTTGAAGACGCCCTTGGGCGTGCCCGCCTCGTGCATGATCTCGGCCCAGATCAGGCCCGAGAGCGGCGCAATCTCGGAGGGCTTCAGCACCATGGTGCAGCCCGCCACGATCGCGGGCGCGACCTTGCAGGTGATCTGGTTCATCGGCCAGTTCCACGGCGTGATCAGGCCGCAGACCCCGATACCTTCGCGGATCAGAAGCGTCTCGCCGCGCCGTTCCTCCCAGTGAAAGCGCTCGGCCGCCTCGATCGTGGCGCCCAGATGCGCGCTGCCCGCCCAGACCTGGGCGTCGCGCGCGAAGGTGATGGGGGCGCCCATTTCCTGGCTGATGGCCTGGGCGATCTCTTCGGAGCGGGCGTCGTAGATCTCGAGGATGCGCTTGAGAAGCGCCAGCCGTTCGGCAAAGGGCACCGACGACCAGCTTGGGAAGGCCGCGTGCGCGGCGGCGATGGCGCGTTCGGCGTCGGCTTCGGTGCCATGGGCAAGCGTCGCATAGCCGCGCCCGGTGGCAGGGTCGATCAACTCGGCCGCGCCCGCGCCCGGCAAGGGGGCGACCCAGCCGCCGTCGATGTAGAATTCGCCAAGTCTGTCGTGCGCGCTCATGCTTTCACCGCCTGTTCCGAAATCAGCCCATGCTCACAGAACAGCGCCGGGAAGAAAGCCGAGGCGCAGGTATGGACGCTGCGCAGCCCCTCTTCGGCGCTGTAGGGATTCGTCATCGTGATCATGTCAAGCCACACGCCCTCGACCGCGACGCGCAGCATCCGTGCGACGAGAACCGGGTCGAACGGGCTGCCCTGCTCGACGCAGAGGCGCGCGCAGATGCCCTCCATGACCTCGATGTATTCCTGGTCGTTCGAACCGCAGCTTTGTTGGTAGATCGGGCGCGACTGCGCCTCGCCCCAGAAGGTGCACCAGGCGTAAAGCCGCGCCTGCGTGCAGATCTGCGGGTTGAAATCGGCCCGCAGAAGCGCGTCAAGCTGCAGCGCCGCCTCGGGCGGAGCCGCCTCGAGCGCGCCGACCCAGTTCTGGCGGTATTCCTCGGCCAGGAAGGCCAGCGTCGCGGCGAGAAGCTTTTCCTTGGTGGCGAAGTGGAAACTGACCAGACCGTGGGAAAGCCCGGCCTTCTTCGCCACCTCGGTCTGCGTGGTCCGGGCGTATCCGTTCTGCGACAGGACCTCGATCGTCGCCTCGATCAACTGGGTGCGCCGTTCTTCGCGGCTTCCCTTTCGGCGGCGTTTTGATTCGGATCCGTCAGGCATGGTGGCGTCGCTCGTCCTCGCTTCTGACCCTGTAGAGTCGGTAGGTAACGTAGCGGCATCTTTCAAGGCCGCCACGCCGCCAGCGCAGTTTTCCCGCACGCTTCCTTCATAAACTTGCAAGATTTTGATTGACTGTCCAGTCAATATTGGAGCACCCTGACCCCACACCGGCCCTTGCACCTGCCAGGCATGCGCGACGCCAACGTCGCGCGCAGGGACCATCAAACAGACAGGTACTCCGATGAAACCCCGTTCGCTCAAGCGTTCCAACGCCCATTTCAAGAAAGCCCTCAAGCGCCTGCCCCTCGGGGTGGCCTCGTCGTTCCGATACTGGGGCGACGACCGCACGGTCTATGTGGACCACGGCAAGGGCGCGCGCGTCTGGGACATCGACGGCAATGAATACGTGGATTACCGCCTGGGCTATGGCCCGGCGATCCTGGGCTACGCCGACGACCGCGTCGACGCGGCGGCCCGCAAGGGTATGGAGGTCGGCGGCGTCTTCGCGTTGTCGACCGAGAAGGAGCTCGAAGTGGCCGAGCGCATCGCCGGCATGGTGCCCAGCGTGGACCTCGTGCGGTTCTCGAATTCGGGGACCGAGGCGGTGATGGCCGCTCTCCGGCTGGCCCGCGCGCACACCGGGCGCGAATCCTACGTGCTGATCGAAGGCAGCTATCACGGCCTCTTCGACGCCGCGATGTGGATGGTCGACGTCGAGGACTGGGAGCCCGAGCGCGGCCGCGAGCCGCGCAAGGTCAGCTATTCCAAGGGGATCCCGCAGTCGCTGCGCCAGCTGGCCCACCTTGCGCCGATGAACGACCCCGAAATGCTGGAAAGCATCTTCCGCCTGCACGGCAACGAGATCGCCGCCCTTCTCATCGAACCGATCCAGGGCAACTGCTGCGCCATCTCGGCCAACAAGGAATACGTCCAGAAGGCGCGCGAGCTGTGCGACCTGTACGGCGCGCTTCTGATCATCGACGAGGTCAAGACCGGCTTCCGCGTGGCGCGCGGCGGCGTCCAGGAACTGATGGGCGTTCGGGCCGACATCTCGACCTTCGCGAAGGCCATGGCGAACGGCTATCCGATTTCGGCCATCGGCGGACGCGAGGACGTGATGCGCACCTTCCGCTTCGGCGGCGCGGCGCATGGCGGCACCTACACCGCCCACTCCGTGTCGATCGCGGCGGCGGCCGAGACGCTGCGCATCCTCGACGAGACCGACGCGCTGGAAAACATCGCGGCCTATGGCACCGAACTGATGGACGGGATCAGCAAGATCCTGGACGCACGCGGCATCGTGCACAGCTTCACCGGCCATCCGTCGATGTTCGGCCTGTTCTTTGCCGAGACGCCGCCCGACAACTACCGCGACTGGAAGAACTCGGACTACACCTTCTACGACACCATGGCAGAGCACCTGCACGACGCCGGCATCATCGTCGAGCCCGACAGCCGCGAGCCCTGGTTCATGTGCGAAGCCCACGATGCCGCCTGCCTCAAGGATACCCTGCGGGCGGTGGAATGGTCGGTCGAGATGACGATGGAAGAGCTTGCCGTAGCCTGAGGCGCCGCAGATGGCAATCGATGCAATCATCGTCGGCGCGGGCCACAACGGGCTTGTCGCGGCCTGCTATCTGGCCCGCGCCGGCATGAAGGTCGTCGTGGTCGAAAAGAACGACTGGGTCGGCGGCGCGGCGGTCAGCCGCGAGCTTCATCCCGGCTTTCTCTACTCGAACTGCTCCTACGTCTGCTCGCTGTTCCGCCCCGAGATCATGCGCGATCTGGAACTGCCGCGCTTCGGCTTGCAGGTTCTGCCCTACGAGGGCGGCGCGGTCCTGAAGGAGGATGGCGGCTACCTGGGGATGTTCCGCGACCACGACGCCAACCGGCGCGAGTTCGCCCGCCACAGCCTGCATGACGCGGAAGCCTACGATCGCTATTCGCGCGACATCATCCGCCATTGCCGGTTCATCCGGCCGCTGCTGATGCGCACGCCGCCCGACCCGGTTCGGATGCGCCCGCGCGATCTGGGAGAGCTTGCCTTCCTCGCGCGCCGGGTGCTCGAGCTGTCCGAAGCGCAGATCGCCGACATGATCCGCTTCTGGACGATGAGCATCGCGGATTATCTTGACGACTACTTCGAAAGCCCGGTGATAAAGGCCTACCTTGCCGTCTCGGCGATCATCGGCACGGCGCTTGGGCCGATGTCGCCGGGTTCGGCCTACGTGCTGCTTCACCACTACATGGGCGACGTCGACGGCAACGTCGGCGCCTGGGGCTTTGCCCGTGGCGGCATGGGGGCGATCACGAAGGCGCTTCAGGCCTCGCTCGAGGCGTCGGGCGGCACGGTGCGCGCGGGCAAGGGCGTGGCGCGCATCCTGGTCGAGGGCGGGCGCGCCGTCGGGGTCGAACTGGACGACGGCGAAGTCATCCGGGGCAAGCGCGTCGTCTCGGGGATGGACGTCAAGCGCACCTTCCTGCACCACGTCGACGAGGCGAAGCTGCCCGAGGACTTCGTCCGTTCGGTCCGACGGTTCAAGACGCGCGGCTCAAGCGGCAAGCTGAACATCGCGCTTGATTCCGCGCCGGTCTTCCCCGCCCTGCCCGAGGGCGCGCCGATGCTGCGCGGAGACCTGCACTTCACGGATTCGGTCGCCAAGATGGAGCGCGCCTATGACGACTGGAAATCCGGCCACTTCAGCCGCGACCCCTTCCAGGACGTGATGATTCCGACGATGATCGACCCCACGATGGTCCCGCCGGGCAAACACTTCATGTCCTGTTTCGTGCAGTACGCGCCTCCCAGAATCGAAGGACGCGACTGGACCGATGCCGACCGCGACGCCTTCGGGCGGACCTGTGTCGACCAGATCGAGCGCTTTTCGCCCGGCTTCTCGGACCGGATCCTGCACATGGAGGTGCGCACCCCGCGCGAACTCGAGGCCGAGGTGGGCCTGACCGAGGGCAACATCTTCCAGGGCGAACTGACCTTCGACCAGTTGCTCTTCAATCGCCCCGTGCCCGGCTATGCGCAGTACCGCAGTCCGGTGAAGGACCTCTGGATGTGCGGGTCCTCGACTCATCCGGGCGGCGGAGTGATGGGCGCGCCGGGTCGCAACGCTGCCGCCGAGATCCTGCGCGACGCGCGCCTGGGGGCCAAGGACATGAGGAATGCCTATGCCGTCCTCTGAGCGCGATATCGTCGTCATCGGCGGGGGCACCAACGGCCTGGCCTGCGCGGCTCGTCTGGCGAAGTCGGGGCGGCGGGTGACGCTGCTCGAGGCGGCCGAGACCTGCGGAGGCGGCGCGTCGACGGTGGAATTCGCGCCCGGCTACCGGGTCAGCGGGCTGGCGCATGTGCTCAACATGCTCGACCGGCGGGTAGCCGGTGAACTGCAACTGTCGCGGCATGGCCTAACCCTGGCCGAGGCCGACATGGCCACGACCGCGCTTGGCCAGCAGCCGCTCACGATCCGCCGTGGCCGGGCCGAAGGGCTGGACGCGACCGACGCGCTTGCCTGGGACGAGCTTTATCGCAGGCTTGACCGCTTCGCCGGCCTGCTGGCGCCTTTCCGCGAGATGACGCCGCCGCGCCTGTCGCGGAAGGCGGGCAACGATTTCAAGGGCCTGGCGCGCATGGGGCTGGATCTGCGCCGGATGGGCCGGGCCGAGACGCGCGAATTGCTGCGCGTCTTCCTGATCAACGTGGCCGACCTTCTCGAGGACGACCTGTCGGACGACCGGCTCAAGGGACTTGTCGCCTTCGACGCGACACTGGGGTCGTGGCTGGGACCGCGATCGCCCAATTCGCTGCTGCCGCTTCTGAACCGCATGGCGGGCGAGGCCGGCGGTCAGCGCGGGGCGCTGGCGCTGCCGAAGGGCGGCATGGGCGCCCTGGCCGAAGCAATGGTCGCCGCCGCCACCGGGGCCGGGGTCACGATCCGCACCGGCGCGCGCGTCGCCGCGATCCGCGTGGCCGATGACCGGGCGGCGGGCCTGACGCTTGACACGGGGGAAGAGATCGCGGCGGGCCTTGTCGTCTCGGCGATCTCGCCGCAGGCGACGCTGCGCCAGCTTGCCGGACCCGCCCATCTGGACACAGGCACGCTGCGGCAGGTCCGGGGCATCAAGTCGCGCGGCGCGGCGGCCAAGCTTCACCTCGCGCTGGCCGGCGCCCCCGATTTCGGCGGGGCCGACCTGCGCCACCGGCTTGTGATCGCGCCCTCGGTCGACGCGGTGGAACGCGCCTTCAACCCCGTGAAATACGGCGAGGTGCCCGAACGGCCGGTGATGGAAATCGTGATCCCGTCGGCGCATGACGCGGGTTTCGCGCCCGACGGCCACCATGTCCTGTCGGCCATCGTCCAGTACGCCCCGCACGCGCCCGCCGACCGCGAGGCCGCGCGCGCCGCGATGCTCGAGAACACGCTTGCGGTGCTCGAGGATCACGCGCCCGGCCTTCGCGGCCTGATCCGCCACGCCGAGATCCTGATGCCCTGGGACATCGAACAGCGCTACGGCCTGGCCGGCGGCAACTGGCACAGCGCCGAGCTTACCGTCGAACAGATGCTGTTCCTGCGCCCCTTCCACGGGGCGGCGCAGTACGAAAGCCCCCTTCCCGGCCTCTGGCTTGCTGGCGCGGGCAGCCACCCCGGTGGCGGGATTTCCGGGGCATCGGGCTGGAACGCCGCCGGCCGCATCCTGGGGGGCCGCGCATGACCGACCCGCGCCTGCATTACCTCGAACCGCTGCGCCGTTCGCCCTTCCATCCGCGAACCGCCGCCGCCAACCGGCTGTCGGACTGGGGTCCCTGGGCGGGCTATGTCTCGGCGCTGAGCTTTGGCGACACCGAGATGGAATACACCGCCATCCGCAACGCCGCTTCGGTCTATGACCTGTGCCCGATGGTGAAGTACCGCATCACCGGGAAGGACGCCGCCGCCTACCTTGACCGCCTGACGGTGCGCAGCGCCTCGAAGCTGTCGGTCGACGCGGTGCATTACACCGTCTGGTGCGACGACGCGGGCAAGGTGCTGGACGACGGCACGCTGTTCCGTTTCGGCGCCGAGGACTTCCTGCTTTGCTGCCAGGAACGGCACCTGCCCTGGCTGCTCGACGCCACCGACGGCTTCGACGTCACCGTGACCGAGATCACCGACGAGATCGCCGCACTGTCGCTTCAGGGCCCCTGCACGGCCTCGGTGCTTCAGGCGGCAGGCTTCGACGTAAGCGGCCTGAAGCCGTTCCGCATCGCGCGCTTCGACTTCGCTGGGACGGAATTGCGCGTCTCGCGCACGGGCTTCACGGGCGACCTCGGCTATGAACTCTGGATCGACCCCGCGCAGGCGCTGGCACTGTGGGATCACCTGATGTCCGCCGGCGCGCCCTGGGGCATCCGGCCGATCGGCTCGACCGCGCTGAACATGGCCCGGATCGAGGCGGGCTTCATCATCACCAACATGGATTTCGTCCCCGCCGAGCAGGCCCTGCGCGAGGATCGCGTGCGGTCGCCCTTCGAGCTGGGGCTCGACTGGCTGATCGACTGGGACAAGGGCCACTTCAACGGCCGCCGCGCGCTTCTGGCCGAACGCCGGGCGGGGTCGAAATGGGCGCTGGTCGGGCTTGACATCGACGGCAACATCGACGCCGACGGATCGCTCATCTATCACAACAAGACGCGCGAGGTGGGCTACATCAGCGCCGCCGTCTGGTCACCCACGACCAAGCGCAACATCGCACTGGCGCAGGTGCTGCGACCCTACCACGGCCCCAAGCGCGACAACCTCTGGGTCGAGGTCTATGCCCGGCGCGAACTGCAGTATGTGAAGCTCATGCTGAAGGCCGAAGTCGTCGACCGGCCCTTCTTCGCCCCGCCGCGCCGCCGCGCGACCCCACCCGGAGTGTTCTGATGACCGCGATGAACAGCCCCCTTCTCGACCATTGCCCGTCCACACTGCCGGCGCAGGCCTATTTCGACCCCGCCTGGTTCGAGGCCGAGCGCGCGCGGATCTGGGCACGCGAATGGGTGCCGGCGGGCCGCATCGACAGCTTTCCCGACCGCACCATCCGCCGCGTCGAGATCGCGGGCGCAAGCGTCATCGTCCTGCGCGACGGGGCCGAATTGCGCGCCTATCACAACGTCTGCCGCCACCGCGGGGCCGAGCTGTGCGCGGCCGAAACCGAGCCCTTGCGGGGCAAGCTTGTCACCTGCCCCTACCACGCCTGGGCCTATGCCACCGACGGGCGCCTCGTGTCGACCGCGTTCGGCACGCCGACTGCCGATTTCCGCAAGGAAGACAACGGCCTCTTGCCCGTGGCGCTGCGGCTTTGGAATGGCTTCGTCTTCCTTTGCCTGGCAGAAACCCCGCCGGCCTTCGCCCCCGACATCGGCATCGCCGACGCCGCGTTGAGCCTTGCCGCGCTCGACAACTGGCCGATGGACCGGCTTGTCGTCGGGCACCGGCTTGAGACGACGATCGCCTGCAACTGGAAGATCTTCTGGGAAAACTACAACGAGTGCCTGCATTGTCCGGGCATCCATTCCCAACTGTCGGCGCGCGTGCCGGTCTATGCCAAGGGCATCATGTCGCCCGCGGAAAGCGCCGAGACGGCCGCGGCCCCGGGCCCGGTCTATGCCGACGGGGCCGAAACCTGGACCGTGAGCGGCCGCCCCTGCGGCCCGGTGTTCGACGGCCTGACCGCGGCCGAACGCGCCGAGGGGCACCGCTTCGTCACGACCTATCCCGGCAGCTTCGTCGTGGCGCATGTCGACTATGTGCGCGCGATGACCCTGACCCCGATCTCGCCCGAGGAAACGCGGCTCAAGGCCGAATGGCTGTTCCTGCCCGAAACGCTGGCGCGGCCCGATTTCGACCTGTCGGACGTCGTCGACTTCGCCTCGACCGTCATCGCCGAGGATGCCGCCGCCTGCGAGATGAACCAGCGCGGCCTACGGTCGCCGGCCTATGTCTCGGGGCGTCTCATGCCGCAGGAATTCGACATCGCGCGTTTCCATCGCTGGGTGCTTGAACGTGTGGGCAACGACGTTCCGAACCTGAAGGCGGAGAGCTGAGATGAACAAGACAGTCAAGCGCCAGAAACCCGAAACCTGGGACCGCCGCGGCCTGCCGGCCTGGACCTATCATTCGCAGGCGCTGTTCGATCTCGAGCGCACGGACCTGTTTCTGAACCACTGGCAGATCGCGGGGCACGTCAGCGACATCCCCGGACCGGGCGACTGGCTGAGTTTCGACTTCCTGGACGAACGCGCGCTTGTGATCCGCGACCGCGACGGCGTGGTGCGCGCCTTCCACAACCTGTGCCGCCACCGCGGCGCGCGACTTGTCGACGGTCCCGCGGGACGCTGCCGGTCGGCGCTGGTTTGCCCGTTCCATGGCTGGGTCTACAACACCGACGGCACGCTGCGCGGCCCGTCGCGCCCCGAGACCTTCGGCGACCTGGACCGCGCCGACTTCGGGCTGAAGCCGGTCGAGATGGAGATCCTGCACGGCTTCATCTTCGTGCGCTTCAATCCCGGGCCACAGCCGTCGGTCAAGACGCTGCTCGCGCCCTTCGCGGCCGATTTCACGGCCTATGGCGCGGCGGATTTCCTTCCGGCCCGCGACACCGCGTGGACGGCGACGCTGCCGGTGAACTGGAAGTCGGTCCGCGACGTCGACAACGAGGGCTATCACGTCGCCATGGCCCACCCCGCGCTGCAGGACCTTTACGGCCGCACCTATCGTGACCTAGCCTACACGAACGGCATCTCGGCCTCCTACGCCGAATTCGGCGACCATCCCGGGCGGCTCTGGTCGGTGCGCCACTACCTCAAGATCGCGCCTGTGCAGGAGCATCTGCCGCAGCGGCTGCGGCGCAGCTGGACCTACTTCGGCCTTTTCCCGAACGCGGTCATCGCCTTCACCCCGGAAAGCGCCCAATACTACCAGGAGGTGCCGCGCGCCCTGGGCGAGACCGAGCTGCGCGGGCGCATCTACCGACGCCCGAACGAAACGCGCGCGACGCGGCTTGCGCGCTATCTCGCCTACCGGATCGACCGCGAGACCGGGCTCGAGGATCAGCAGCTGTCGATCTGGTCGAACGAATCGATGCGCTCGTCGGCCTTCGACGAGTTCCACCTGTCCGATCTGGAATACGGCGTGCGCAATCACCACGACCAGATCCGCCGGATCCTGCCCGTCACACGACTTCGTGACACCCCCTCCGAAGGGGAAGTCGCGGCAAGGAACAACGATCTGCTTCGCGCCGAAGACATCTCGGTCTAGCATCATCGCGAACAAGACCAGAAAGGGAAGAAAACCCATGACCAGACTTACCCGCCGCTCGTCCATCGCCCTGCTGGGCGGGACGCTCGCCGCCCCTTTCGTGCGCCCGTCCTGGGCGCAGGCCGGACAGGTCAACGTCTACAACTGGTCGGACTACATCGGCGAGACGACGCTTGAGGATTTCGAAGCCGAAACCGGCATCCGCGTCGTCTATGACACCTACGCCTCGTCCGAGGAGATGGAGGCCAAGATGCTGGCCGGGGCCACCGGCTATGACGTGACGCTTGCGGCCGGCGTCTCGATGCCGATGTTCGTGAAGGCGGGCGTTTTCCAGGAACTCGACCACGCGGCCTTGCCGGGGCTCGAGAACATGAACCCCACGCTGATGAAGATTCTCGAAGGCTGGGACCCGGGGCTGAAGCACGTCGTGCCCTACATGTGGGGCTCGGTCGGGTTCACGTTCAACGTCGACATGGTGCGCGAACGCCTGCCCGATGCCGACCTCGAGGACCTTGCGACGATCTTCTCGCCCGAAAACGCGGCCAAGCTGGCCGATTGCGGGATCTCGATCCTCGACAGCCCGACCGACATCATGAAGATGGTGCTGCCCTATCTGGGTCTTGATGGCGACAGCAAGAGCCCCGAGGACTTCGAAAAGGTGGTGGCCGCCTTCGAACCGATCCGGCCCCATATCCGCACCTTCGACAACACGAACTACCTTAATGCGATTCCGAACGGCGAGCTTTGCGTAGCCAACACCTGGTCGGGCGACTACGGGGTCGCGGCGGCGCGCGCAGCCGAGGCCGGGATCGAGCTGAACCTGCAATACGTCGTGCCCAAGACCGGCGCGCCGCTTTGGTTCGACGTCTGGGCAGTTCCCACCGACGCCCCGCACACCGAGGCCGCCTACGAATTCCTGCGTTACATGCTGCGCCCCGAAGTGGTGGCGGCCGCGACGAACTACACGCTTTACGCCAACGCCAACGACGCGGCCCGAGAGTTCGTCGACGACTACATCCTCGAGGATCCGGCGGTCTATCCCGACGACGAGACGATCTCGCGGCTGTTCGTGACGACGCCCGACGACGAGGACATGAACCGCATGGTCACCCGCGCCTGGCAGCGGGTGAAGTCGGGCTGAGACGGGGGACGGCCTGGCAGGTCCCGGCGAAATGGACGCGATGACAAGCACAGCACCCGGGCAGGCGGCCACGGCCGCCCCTGCCCGGACATCTCCACCCTTCGTGACCGTCGAACAGGTGACAAAGCGCTTCGGCGATTTCACCGCCGTGGACGATGTGTCCTTCGAAATCCAGAAGGGCGAGATCTTTTCGCTTCTCGGGGGATCGGGCTGCGGCAAGACCACGCTTCTGCGGGTGCTCGCGGGCTTCGAGGAACCCACGAAGGGCCGCGTGCTGATCGACGGGCAGGACATGGCCGGCGTGCCGGCCTATGACCGTCCGGTGAACATGATGTTCCAGTCCTACGCGCTTTTCCCGCACATGACGGTCGAGAAGAACGTGGGCTACGGGCTCAAGCACGAAAGCATGACCGCCGCCCAGCGCCGCGACCGCGTGCGCGAGATGCTCGACCTCGTGCAGCTGACCGAGTTCGCGCATCGCAAGCCGCACCAGATCTCGGGCGGGCAGCGCCAGCGGGTGGCGCTGGCCCGGGCGCTGGCCCGGGCGCCGAAGCTTCTGCTTCTGGACGAACCGCTGGCCGCGCTGGACAAGAAGCTGCGCGAACACACCCAGTTCGAGCTGATGGCGATTCAGGAACGCACTGGCGTGACCTTCGTCGTCGTCACCCACGACCAGGAAGAGGCGATGACGCTGTCCTCGCGCCTTGCGGTGATGGACAAGGGGCGGATCATGCAGATCGGCAGCTCGACCGATGTCTACGAGTTTCCGAAGAACCGCTTCGTCGCGGGCTTCATCGGCTCGATCAACCAGTTCGACGCCCGCATCGTTTCGATCGGCGGCGACGTCGCGCGGGTGCTGGTGCCCGACCTGGGCGGCGAGGTCGACGCGGCCGCCATCCCCGGCCTTGTGCCCGGCCAGGAGGTCAACTTGGCGGTCCGCCCCGAGAAGATCGCGATCTCGCGCAGGCGGCCCGACACCGACGACTCTGCGCAGGGACGGGTCGAAAGCCTGGCCTATTTCGGCAAGGACTCGCTTTACCGCGTGCGGCTGCACAGCGGTGCGATCGTTCTGGTCAACAGCGTGAACGATCGCCGCGCCGGCGAACACGCCCGCGTGGCCGACTGGGAGGACGAGGTCTGGCTGTCGTTCGAACCCGCCTCGGCCATCCTTCTGACGGAATGACGGGATGGACGAGGCCCGCCGCACCTCTCGCCTGCTGAGCTGGTTCAACCAAAGGGGATGGGCAAAGGTCACGGTGGCCACGCCCTATGTCTGGCTTCTCCTGTTCTTCCTCGTCCCCTTCGTCATCGTCGTGGCGATGAGCGTGGCGACACGCACCCCCACCGCTCCGCCCTTCGGCTATGGTGGCGAGAACCCGGTCATCAACTGGGAAAACTATCAGCGCCTGTTCACCGACACGCTCTATATCCGCGCCTATTTCAGCTCGATCGTGAACGCCGGCATCGCCACGGTCTTCTGCCTGCTGATCGGCTATCCGATGGCGCTGGGCCTCACACGGGTCGGCAAGCGCTGGCGCAACGTGCTTCTGATGCTGGTCATCCTGCCGTTCTGGACGTCGTTCCTGCTGCGCGTCTATGCTTGGATGGGGCTGATGGGCTCCAATTCCTGGTTCAACCGCCTGTTGACCTCGTGGTGGAACGCGCTGGTTCCCGAAAGCATGGAACTGCGCGCGATCCAGATGATGAACACCGACTTCGCGGTCGTGCTGGTGATGGTCTATTCCTACCTGCCGTTCATGATCCTTCCCCTCTTCGCCAACCTCGAAAAGCTCGACCCCGCGCTGGACGAGGCGGCGATGGACCTTGGCTCGCGCCCGTTTCAGGTGTTCTGGGACGTGACGCTGCCGCAAAGCTGGCCGGGGATCGTGGCCGGCGGTCTTCTGGTCTTCATCCCGGCAAGCGGCGAGCTGATCATTCCGACGCTGGTCGGCAATGCCGGCCAGCCGATGATCGGGCGGGTGATCTCGGACGAATTCTCGGCCGCGCGCGACTGGCCGATGGCCTCGGCCGTGGCGGTGGCGCTTCTGATGCTGCTCGTCGTGCCGATCATGGTCTATACCTACCTCGAAGGCCGCGCGAGCCGCGAGGCCGAGGCCCGCGAACGGGGCAGGCCATGAGGCGCCGCCCGCTGTTTCTTTACGCGATGCTCTGCTTCGGCTTCGCCTTCTTCTATGTCCCGATCCTGTCGATGATCGTCTATTCCTTCAACGACTCGCGGCTGGCGACGGTCTGGGGCGGGTTCTCGACCCGGTGGTATTTCGAGCTGTTCAAGAACGACCAAGTGATGCGCGCGGCCCTTCTGTCGCTGAAGATCGCTGTAATCAGCGCGACCTTCGCGACGATCCTGGGCACCATGGCGGGGATCGCGCTTGCGCGGTTCCGCCGCTTCCGCGGGCGCACCATGTTCTCCGGCATGATCACCGCGCCGCTCGTGATGCCCGAGGTGATCACCGGTATCGCCATGTTGATGATGTTCATCCTGATGGCCGATTGGATCGGCTGGCCGGCGCAGCGCGGCTTCACCACGGTGACGCTGGCGCATATCACCTTCTCGCTGGTCTTCGTCGCCACGATCGTTCATTCGCGCCTGCTTCAGGCCGACGTCTCGGTCGAAGAGGCCGCGGTCGACCTGGGATCGCGGCCCTGGCAGGTGATGTGGGACATCACGCTGCCGATCATCTCGCCCGCGATCCTTGCGGGCTGGCTTCTGGCGTTCACCATCTCTCTCGACGACGTGGTGATCACCAGCTTCACCACCGGCCCCGGCAACACCACCCTGCCGATCCTGATCTGGTCGAAGGTCAAGCTTGGCGTGACGCCCGACATCAACGCGCTGGCGACGATCACGGTGACCGTGGTCGGCATCGGCGTGCTGATCGCGGGGATCGTGATGAACCGGGCCGAAGCGCGGCGCGAGCGCGAGGCCCAGCTTGCCTATCAGGACAACAGCTGATGCGTGACTGGAGTGCCGTCGACCTTCGCCAGCTCCGGCTTCTGCGCGCCCCGGTCGGCACGCCCGGCGCGGCGCGCGCGCGCTATGGCGCGGCGATGCATTTCTACCAACGGGGCGCGATGAGCGCGCGTGCGCTTGAGGTCTATCGCATCTGCGCGACGCGCGACCTTGACGATCCGGCCGCGCTGCTCAGGACACGCGGCATCGCGGACCGCCTGCCGCCCGCGCCGAAGTTCCGCCCCGACCTTGCCGTGGAGGACCTGATCGACGAGGCCGATCTTTACCTCTCGGGCCTTGGCGGCCCTGGCATCTCCGAAGCGCGGGCCCTGCTGGCGCGCGGGCGCGGCCTTCCCGTGGCGACCGGACGAAGCCGAAACCGGGTCGTGGCGGCACATCTGCCCGCGGCCCTCGATGCGCTGGCGGCGACGCATCCGACACTGGCGCTGGCGATCCGCCTTGCCGCGCCGCACCTGCCCTGGAACACCTACGACTACGACGACCCCGCGATCGGCCCGCACTTCCCCAAGGCCCACGCCTTCTGCTCGATCCTGGGCGAAGATGGCGCGGCGATCCGGGTCGAGGGGATGGACTTCGGCCTGTTCCTTGTCGCGCCGCATGTGCTTTACCGCGACCACGCCCACGCCGCGCCCGAGCTTTACGCCCCGTTGACCGGCCCGCATGGCTGGCGCTTCGCCCCGGACGCGCCGCTGGTCCTCAGGCCCGCGCACCGCCCGGTCTGGAACGTCCCGCACGCGGCACACCTGATCAAGGTGGGCCCTGTGCCCTTCCTCTGCCTCTTCGCCTGGACCGCCGATATCGCGTCCCCGGCCTATGTCCTGCCCGCATCCGACTGGGACAGGCTGGACACCCTGCGACTGGAGACGCCCGGATGACGGCCGACCTGATCCTTCTCAACGCCGACATCCGCACCATGGACCCCACGCTGCCGGGCGCCACCGCGCTTGCGGTCCGGAACGGGCGTGTTCTTGCGCTGGGGGGCACCGATGCGATCGCCGCCCTCGCCGGTCCGGGCACCCGGACGATCGACGCCGGCGGGCGGCTGGTCCTGCCGGGGTTTCAGGATGCCCATGTCCATCTGCTCGACGGCGGAACCGACATGGTCTCGGGCGCCGCGCTGTGGGAGGTCGAGACGGTCGAGGCGCTGCTCGACGCGATGGCCGCCCACGCCGCGCGCTGGAGCGGACCTCTGGTTCTGGGCAGCGGCTGGCAGGCCGGCATCTTCGGAGAGCACAACCTGACCGCCGCCCTTCTCGACCGCGCGGTGCCCGATCGGCCCTGCCTGATCTACGATTCCTCCTATCACTCGGCCTGCGCCAACAGCGCCGCGCTGCGCATGGCCGGGATCGACGAGGCGACGGCGGACCCCGAGACGGGGCACATCGTCCGGGACCGCGCGGGCCGCGCGACGGGCATGCTTCACGAGGCGGCGACAAGCCTGGTGCGCGACCGCCTGCCCGCAACCGAGGACACGACACGGATCGCCGGGCTGCGGGCCGGACAGGCGCACGCCAACCGCCACGGGATCACCGGCATCGTCGACCCGCTGGTCGACCACCATCACGCCCGGGCCTATGCCGCCCTGGCCGCCGAGGACGCGCTGACGCTGCGTGTTTCGGGCGCCGGGATCGTCCGGCCCGAGGACAGTGTCGAGACGGCACTGGAGCGGCTTCTTGGCTGGCGCGCGGCGCATTCCGGGCCGCTTTTTCACGTGAACGCGGCCAAGTTCTTCCTCGACGGCGTGCTCGAGAACCGGACCGCCGCGCTGATCGCCCCCTACGCCGACGCGGCGGGCGGCAACGCGCCCTTGATGTTCGCCCCCGATCAGATCGCGGCGCTGTTCACCGCGATCGACGCAGCGCGGTTCCAGATCCATGTCCATGTGATCGGCGACCTTGCGGCGCGGGCGGCCCTCGACGGGCTCGAGGCAGCGCGGGCGGCAAACACGCCCTGGCCCGCGCTCGCCCAGCTTGCCCATCTTCAGCTGGTGGATCCGGCCGATTTCGTCCGCATCGCGCGGCTTGGCGCGATGGCGAACATCCAGCCGCTCTGGGCGCGCCACGACACGGTCGTTCCCGACGAGTGGATCGACATGATCGGCCCCGACCGCCTGCCCTTCGCCTATGCCTTCCGCCGGATGATCGACGCGGGCGCGCCCTTCTGCCTGTCGTCGGACTTCCCGGTGTCCACGCTCAACCCGTTCGAGATCATCGAGACCGCCGTCACCCGCCAGCCGCGCCGGCGCGACGGCAACCGCCCGCCCTTCCTTCCGGCCGAACGCCTGAGCGTGGCCGAGGCGGTGGCGGGCTACACCTGCCACGCGGCCCGGGCCTGCTGGCGCGGCGATACCACCGGCCGGCTTCTGCCCGGGCTTTCGGCCGACCTTGTGCTGCTGGACCGCGACATCTTCCGCTGTCCCGCGCACGAGATCGGCGATACCGAGGTGTTGCTGACGCTTTTCCGGGGACGGGCGGTCTGGCGACACGACAGCTTCGACGGAGGGGACACCGAATGACCGATGCGGAACTTTATTCAGGATCGCTGATCCACCTGCTGGAGAAGATCTGGGGCGAAGGTTTCCTGTCGCCCGGCGGGCCCGACGAGGTCGCACGGCTGGTGGGCCAGCACGACTTTACCGGTCGCACCGTGCTTGACATCGGCTGCGGTGCGGGCGGGATCGACATCGCCCTGGCGCGCGCCCATGGCGCGGGCTACGTCACCGGGATCGACGTCGAGGACGGCGTGATCGCGCGGGCGCGCGAACTTGTTCGGGCCGCCGGGCTTGACGACCGGATCGGCCTTGTGAAGGTCGCCCCCGGCCCCCTGCCCTTCCCGCCCGGCACCTTCGAGATCGTCTTCTCGAAGGACTCGATCGTCCATATCCCCGACAAGCATGCCATGGCGGCCGAGGTCTTTCGCGTGCTGAAACCCGGCGGCTGGTTCGTGGCCTCGGACTGGCTGATCGGACATGATGGCGCGCCGTCGCCGCAGATGGCCGACTACATCACGTCCGAGGGCCTCGACTTCGGCATGGCAAGCCCGGCGCGGTATCGCGGCGCGCTCGAGGCCGCGGGCTTCACCGACATCCGCATCGAAAGCCGCAACGCCTGGTACCGCGAAGAGGCAAGGCGCGAGCTCGAGCGCATGAGGGGCCCCTGGCGCAAGGGCGCCGAGGCCGAGCTTGGCGCCGACTTCGTCGCCCACAACATCGAGATCTGGGAACGGATGGTGCCCGTCCTTGAAAGCGGCGAGCACTGCCCGACGCATCTGCACGCCCGCAAGCCCGCCTGACGTCATCGCGGCGTCACGGCATGGCGGCAGGATCGCGCGGGGAACACGGCGAACACGGGGAACGACACGATGAGCACCGCCTTCTTCACCACGCCGGGACGGTTCTTCCGGGGCAACCTGCACACGCATTCGACGCGCTCGGACGGCGTGCTGCCGCCGGACGAAGTCTGCCGCCGCTATCGCGCGGAAGGCTATGACTTCCTTGCACTCACCGACCATTTCGTGGGCCTCTACGGCTTCCCGATCACTGACACGACCGGCCTCCGCGACACGGGCTTCACCACGATCCTGGGCGCCGAAGTGCATTCGGGCGCGATGGCGAACGGCGAGATCTGGCATCTGGTGGCCGTGGGCCTGCCGCCCGACTTCACGCCCGGCGACGTGCCGCATTTCGGGCCTGTCGAAGGGCAGGAAAGCGCGGCCGACCTGGCCCGGCGCTGCGTCGAGGCCGGGGCCTATGTCGCCATCGCGCATCCGCAGTGGTCGGGCCTGACGATGGAGGACGCGCGCCTGATCGAGGCCGCCCACGCAGTCGAGGTCTACAACCACGGTTGCGCGATCGGCTGCGACCGGCCGGACGGCTTCCACACGCTGGACCTTCTCTTGACCGAGGGGCGGCGGCTGAACCTGATCGCCACCGACGACGCGCATTTCTCGGAGCCCGATCACTTCGGCGGCTGGGTCATGGTGAAGTCCAGCGCGAACGAACCTCAGGCGCTTCTCGACGCGCTGAAGGCCGGTCACTTCTATTCAAGCCAGGGCCCCGAGATCCGCGACATCCGCGTGCACGCGACCCACATCGAGGTCGACTGCTCGCCCGCCGCGGCGATCATCGTGCAGGGCCAGGGCTCGGCCGCGCGCGCGCTGCACGGGGCGTCGATGACCACGGGGCGGATGGAGCTTTCGCGCTTCGCCGCCTCGCCCTGGCTGAGGGTGACGGTGGTGGACCGGGCGGGTCGGCGGGCGTGGTCGAACCCTGTGTGGGTCAACTAGCCGGGCGACGGCGCCCACACCGGGGAAGCCCGCCCCACCCGAGGCGGCGAACCTTCAATTCCCCAGTAGCGCGGCGCCGTCCGGGCCGTCGATCACGTGTTTCCACCGGCCGTCCCGTTGATTGCGGGCCAACTCGACAGTCATGCCGCGGGCCGTGTGCCTGCTTGCCGTCGTCGGCATCCACGCGTTCTGCACAAGCGCCGGATCCGCCGTTTCGAACACGACCCGGCCCTTGAACCCAATCGCGGCCCCGGAAGCGACGGACCCCTCCTGCAAGACCAAGCGGATCCGGTCGGTGCCTCTTGCCGTGCCCTTGTGGGTCGGGAAGAGGGCATCGTCTTCGTCAAGTTCCAGCAACCCGTCGATGCCTCCCCCCGAAAGCCTTTCCGAAACGAGTCCGGTCAGGTTCTTCGCGCTGTCGGCCGCCGCATCCTTTCCCCCTGTTGGTTCCGAAACGCCATAATGGAAGCGCCCGGCGGCCCAGACTTCAGGCGGCTCCCCCTTAAGGCCGGCGGCGCGGAAAGACCCGTTTGGTCCGCCTTGCGACCCACCCCCTACGCCGTCTCGGACGACTGCGCCCAAAGGTCGATATTGCCGGCCTCGGAATGGGCGTCGATCTCGGCCAGTTCCTCGGCCGTGAAGTCGAGGTTCCCGATCGCCCCGACGCAGTCGGTGATCTGCGACGGCTTCGAGGCGCCGATGAGCGCGGTGGTGATGCCACCGTCGCGCAGGACCCAGGCGATCGCCATTTGCGCAAGCGTCTGGCCGCGCCGTTCGGCCACCGCGTTCAGCGCGCGCAGGTTGGCAAGCGCCCGGTCCGACAGCATCCCAGGGTCAAGCGACTTGCCCTGCGTGGCCCGGCTGCCTTCGGGGATGCCGCCCAGGTACTTTCCCGTCAGCATCCCCTGGGCAAGCGGCGTGAAGGCGATCGAGCCCACGCCAAGCTCGGCCAGCGTTTCCTTCAGCCCGTCGCGTTCGACCCAACGGTTGAGCATGTTGTAGGCCGGCTGATGGATCAGGCAGGGCGTGCCGAGATCCTTCAGGATCGCCACCGCCTCGCGCGTGCGGGCCGAGTTGTAGGACGAGATGCCCGCGTAAAGCGCACGCCCCGACCGCACGATGTGGTCAAGCGCGCCCATCGTCTCTTCCAGCGGGGTGTCGGGGTCGAAGCGGTGCGAATAGAAGATGTCGACGTAGTCGAGGCCCATACGCTTCAGCGACTGGTCGCAGGAGGCGATCAGGTACTTCCGGCTGCCCCATTCGCCATAGGGGCCGTCCCACATCAGGTATCCCGCCTTCGACGAAATGATCAGCTCGTCGCGATAGCCCCGGAAATCGGTGCGCAGGATCTCGCCGAAGGCCTCTTCGGCGCTGCCCGGGGGCGGGCCATAGTTGTTGGCCAGATCGAAATGCGTGATCCCGGCATCGAAGGCCGTGCGGCACAGCGCGCGCTTGGTGTCATGCGGCGTGTCGCCCCCGAAGTTGTGCCAAAGCCCAAGCGAGATCGCCGGCAGTTGAACCCCGGACCGCCCGCAACGGCGATAGATCATGCGGGAATAGCGGTCCTCGGCGGGAATGTAGGTCATGACGCACTCCTTCTGGCGGATCGGCAGAACATCATGACCGCTGGCGATCCGCAATGCCCCGCGGGCATACCCCACCGGGACTGCCAACCGCGGGCGGCCGTCAGTTCGCCGAGACGGGCTTCGAGCGCATCCGGGCCACGGTTTCGCGCTCGGCGCGCTTGCAGCGCTGGGGCGGCAGGCCCCGGTCGAGAAGCTCCATGTCCTCGAGCACCATGTCGCCCATGCGCCTGAACGCAAGGTCGAGCGCACCCGCCCGATGGGCCGACCGCAGGAACCCCCGCAGCCCGCGCACCCGGTGATCCCGCGGCATGGGCTCCTCGGGGAAGACATCGCTGGCCGCGCGAAGGTGGCCTGCCGCGACGGCGTCGATCAACGCGTCGAAATCGACCACATCGGCGCGGCTCAGAAGGATGAAGGCCGCGCCCGGCCGCATCGACGCGAACGCCGGCGCGCCCAGGAAGCGCTGGTTCTCGCTTGTCACGGCCGCCACGACGAAGACCACGTCGCTCTGGCGCAGCACCGTGTCGAGGTCCGCCGGTTCGGCCCCGGCCTCGGCGATGACCGAAGCGGGAAGCCAAGGGTCGAAGACCCGCAGCCGCGGCCGGAACCCCTGCAAGAGCCGATGCAGCGCGCGGCCAAGTTCGCCATAGCCGATCATGCCGACCTCGGCCCCGCTCAGAAGCCGTGCCGCGCGGTTGCCCTCAAGTCCCCAGACCTCGCGCCCCTCGCGGAAGGCAAGGTCGGCTTCGGTGACCTCGCGCAGGAGGTCCAGCGCAAGGGCCAGCCCGATCTCGGCCACCGGCAGGGCAAAGACCTGCGCGGTGGTGACGACATGGATGCCGCGTTCGAACAGCCGGGGATAGGGCATGTTGTCGAGAAGGTTCCCCTCGACGTTGAAGACGCAGCGCAGCGCCGTCATCCGCGCCAGCGCGTCCTCGGTGACCGGCGGCTGGCCCAGAAGATAGCGCGCCCGCGCCAATGCCGCGTCGGGCACGTCGGCAAGGGTCGCCGCCTCGTGCACCTCGTAGCGGCGGTGAAGCTTGGCCAGCGCCTCGGGCGAGAAGATCAGCTCGAGCGTCCGCGGCGCGGGCAGGCTGAGGACAAGGGGGCGGTCATCCGTCATCAATCAAGGAAGCCGGCGCGGAACGGCGCGTGCCGGACCGTGCCGCCTTCGCCAGTGATCTCGACTGTGCCGCCCATCAGCGCCACGTCGGCCACCGGCTCTTCCGAGGGCCAGGCGACGGCGCCGATCACATGGCGCACCTCGACCACGGCGTCGCGGTCAAGCTCGACCGCGGCCGGTCCGGTCAGGTCGCGCTCGGGAACAAGGCCCAGCATGTTGAAGGCGCCGCCTTCCTCGACACCGAGGCAGCCCAAGTGCCGCCCCGACCAGGGCGCATAGTCGCGCCCGCCGTTCGAATGCCACAGCATCGTCATCGGCACCCGGTCGGGATGGCGCAGCGAAAGGTAGAGGTCCCCCTTGCCCAGCCGCGTGACGGCGGTCCAGCCCAGAGGATTGCCCCGCGCCTCGATGCCGACGACGAAATCCTCGTGCCGCGGGTTCCAGGGATAGCGCGTCAGGTCCGTGGTGCCCGTGAGGCTGGGAAAGCGTGCGGGGTCCGCGCTTGTCGCGGGATAGACCAGCGCGGACCGGCCCATGGCCGGATCGCTTTCCTGCGGGTTGGGCGGGGTCTGCCAGATCGCCTTCCGCGAGGTGCGGATCAGCGCCCCGTCGGGGACCGAGACGTTCGCGTGATTGGCAAACGGCACCCGCCCTTCGCCGCCGATGAAGACATGGCGCTGGTAGACGAAGGGGTGGCCGGGCTCGACCGACAGTTCCTTGACCAGCGTCGCGCCGTGCACGGTGCGCGCAAGCACCGCCTGAAGCCGCCCGTCGCCTTCGCCGATGACGTGCCAGGGCGTGTTCGCGGGCCAGCCGTGCAGGGGTGATCCCGCTTCGCTTCCGCCGAAGGGCGCGCAGAAGAAGTCGCCGCCCAGCGTGGCCATCAAGGGTGCCGCGTCGGGCGGCATCACCTCGTCTGTGCCGACCCAGGGCGCGCGGTGAAGGGGCGCCACCGCGCGCCCGTGATCTTCGACCGTGAAGCCGTCAAGCAGACCCGTCCGGGCATCGAAACCGACTGCAATTCCCTGCGCCGCGATCCCCGTCATGGCCGGACGCGCCCGCGAAGGGTTGCGGTTGCGCGCCGATCGACCAAGGCCCTGCCGCCTGTTCCAGCCATGTCACCCCCCTGTTCAAGGCGCGTCTGTGGCGCCGGATTGCGCGCCATCATGCCAAGGAAGTTGGCGCCGATGAAGATGCCTTCGGCAGGCCCGGGAACACGATTGCGCGCCAGCGCGCTTCGGCGCAGCGCCTGGTGGCGGATCGCGGCCGCGGTCGGGTCAACTCGAGGCCGGCGCAAGCGCTGTGGCCAGCACCTCGGCCAGGACCGACACGGCGAGCGTGCCCGCGTCGCGGGCCGAAGGGATCAGACCCACGGGGCCCCGAAGCCGTGCCCGCGCGGTGGCGGGAACCCCCATCGCCTCGAGGCTCAGAAGCCGTGCCTCGGCCGCGCGGCGGCTGCCCTGTGCGCCGACGTAGAAGGCGGGCGTGTCGAGCGCGCCCTGAAGGATCGGCGGCTCCCAGTCGTGGTCGTGGAAGAACAGGACGATGGCCGTACGGTCGTCGACGGCAAGGTCCCCCGGGAAGGCCTGCGTCACAAGATGGCGTGTCGCGCCGCCCGCTGCGGCGGCCTCGGCCAGCGTCTCGGCGTCGGGCGACAGCAGCAGGTTGGGATAGCCCGCCGACTGGACCAGCGCGGCGAAGGTCGCGGCCTCGGGGCCCTTGCCGAACACGAGGAAGCGGATGTCGGGCAGGAAGCCGATGCGCAGGGTCCGGCCATCCTGCCCGGTCCAGGGGGCGTCGCCGGAAAGGCGCATCGCGCCTGTCGCCACGTCGATCTCGAGCATGCGGGGCCGGCGCGCTGCAAGGTCGTCGGCAAGCCCCTGCAGGACCTCGCGGTCGGGTGCGGGCAGCAGAAGGATGTCAAGCCCGCCGCCGCAGGGCAGCTCGATATCGGCGAAGGGCGAGCCCCGGCCATAGCGCAGGCTCACCGGCCGGCCGCCGTCCCGCGCGCGCATGGCGTGAAGGGCGATGTCGGCCTCGACGCAGCCCGACGACAGCGTACCCGCACGCTCGGTTTCGCTGAAGATCGTCATCATCGCCCCGACCGGGCGGTAGGACGGGCCGTCGACCCCCGCGATCACCGCAAGGACGGCATCGCGCCCGGACGACAGAAGGGCGTCAATCGGATCGCGGGCGGGATTGCCAGTGGGGTTGATCAGGGTCATGGGCGCGCTCTGCATTCAAGCATGGGCGCGGACGGGACGTCCGGCAAGGGGCTTGCAGGAAACCTGTGCCCGGCGCCTTCAGATCCCCGCGTCCTGCCCGTGCACATGATAGCCGATTTCGCGCACCGGCGCCGCGCCGCGGCTGTCCTTGCCGGTGGGCAGCCAGGCGCAGACGTTGGCATCCTTCGCCCAGACCGTGCGGCACTGCCCGGGGATGAAGAATTCGACGAAGACGAAATCCTCGGTCGCGTCGGGGTTGGTGAAGAACCAGTGAAGCTCGTTTTCATAGTTGTACAGCAGGTCGCCCGCCGCCAGGGGGGCCTCGACCCCGTTCAGGACAGCCGTCCCCCGCCCCGAGATCACGAACTGGAAGTGTTCAGCCCCTTCGTGGTGATGCTCGGGCGCGGCGGCGCCGGGGGGATAGGTGATGATCTCGGCCTTGATCGCCCCGGTGCCGATCAGCCCTTCGGTCGCCACGTAGATGCGCTGTCGGCTGTCATGTTCGGATTGCAGGACCGGTTCGCGCGTCCAGTCGATCACCAAGACGCCTGGCTCGGCCGCGCCAAGCCCGGGGTCGAAGCGGTCGGCACGAGGCACGATGGTCCAGAGCAGGTCAAGCGCATGGTCGGCCGCGATCGTCACCTCGGTGCCCGGGCGTGCGAAGACCACCGAGGCGCGGTCGATCGCCTGTCCGTTCACGCGTCCCGACCCGCCAAGTACCTGGAACCACACAACCGCGTCGCGCGCGACGGGTTCCATGACCGCCTCGCCCGCCGGAAGGGTCACGCGCCGGACCTCGCAATGATCGCTTCGGGTCAGCGCCCGGTCGGCCAGCGTGATCATCGAGGGGCCTGTGTCGGCGGGTCGTGGAAGATCGGTCGATCTGACAAGAACGGGCATTGCTCGGGTCTCCTTCTGTCCCCTGGCGGCCTTACGCGAACTGGGCCGTCGCGGCGCGGGCCTTGAACTCGTCGAAGATGCGCGTGCCGGACTGCGCCAGGGCCGCCTGAAGCGCCGGGATATCGGCGCGCAGCATCCGGCCGCCCTGCTTGTGGACGACGCCGCCCACCATCACCGTGTCGATGTTGCCGGGATGGGCATATCCCACCACGGCATGGACCGGATCGAAGGCGCCCGACAGGTTCAGATCCCCCCCGCGGACAAGGATGAGGTCCGCCGCCTTCCTGGGTTCGAGCGTGCCAATCCGGTTCTCGAGCCGCGCCAGCCGTGCGCCCTCGGCCGTCGCCCAGCCCAGCGCGTCGCGCACGGTGATCGGAATCGGGTGCGGGCGCTCGCCCGTCCGGGCCTTCACCGCCATCGAGGTGAAGTGGCGTTCGGTCTGAAGCGTGAAGCGCGTGCAGGCCAGCATGTCGGGGGCGAAGGCGCTTTCGATGTCGGTCCCGATCGAGAAGGCCACGCCCCGCTCCAGAAGCCGGCGGCTGAGCGGATCGCCATAGCAGATCTGAAGTTCGATCTCGGCCGTCACGGTGAAGCTAGCGCCCGCGTCGACGAGGACGCCAAGATCGCGGTCGGTCAGTTCGTTGCCGTGGACGATGTTCACCCGGCGGTCGATCAGCCCTGCGGCCGCGGCCTTCGCATACCCCTCGGGCGCGGGCATCGACGCGCCCGAATGATGGATCGACACGACAAGGTCGTGGTCCTTCGCCAGCCGGAAATCCTGCAACACCACATCCTCGACCGACATCTGCGGGCCAAGGATCGCCATGCCCATGGTCACCAGCGCGTCGTCCGACGAAAGCCGGCCGGTGCGCAGGCGCGCGACTTCCGCGGCCGACATCGGGATCTCGGAGAAGTGCTTCTGGCCGGGCTTCGGATCGGGCTTGGCCGAGCCGTGAAGGAACACCGCGCGGATGCCGGCGTCCTGAAGGCCGTCGATGGCGGCGTCGGAATGGTCGGGGGTGGGGTTGTTGTGGTGCCAGTCGACCATCGTCGTGACACCGTTGTTGAGCTGATTCAGCGCCCCAACAAGGTTCGCGATGCGGATGTCCTCGGGCGTGAAGAAATTGGCCAGCCCCGCATGCATCGCGCGAAAGTAGTTGGTACCGGTCCAGTCGGTCGCAAGCCCGCGCAGACCGGTCTGCCAAGTATGGATATGGGCGTTCACAAGGCCCGGCATCACGATCATGCCGGATGCGTCGATGACCCTGTCCTCGTCGCGGGCCGGCAGGTCGGGCCCGATCGCGGCGATGCGGCCATCCTCGATCAGGATGTCCTGATCCCTTTCGGGCGCCGCCCCGGGAACAAGCGTCAGGACCAGACCCTTCCTGACCAGCGTCCTTGGCATCGTCTCCTCCCCTGATCACGTGCGAAACGCGCCGAGCAATCGATTGCACGCCCACGGCCACTTGTCGAGAGCATTGGCGGAACGCGCGGTCCGGCCCGACGCGCCCGTTGACCGCCGTCAATTCGCTTCGCACCGCATCGTGGCCGGATCGACGCGACGGCGTTCCTGGGTCGGCGCGTCGGGAACCACGGGGACGAGGGACCAGGATGAAAATCTCCTTTCACGGTGCGGCGGGGGGCGTGACCGGATCCTGCCACCTGATCTCGGTCGCGGGGCGCAACATCCTTGTCGACTGCGGCATGTTCCAGGGCGGGCACGAGCTGCATCAGGACAACCGGGCCCCCTTCGGCTTCGATCCGGACTCGGTCGACGTGCTTCTGCTGACCCACGCCCATCTCGATCACTGCGGGCGCATCCCGCTGCTTCTCAAGCGCGGCTTCTCGGGCGAGATCATCTGTACGCCGGCCACGCGGGATCTTGCGCGGCTCATCCTCCTCGATTCGGCGCATCTGCACGAGGAAGAGGCCCGCCGCCGCCGCCATCATGGGGCGACCGGACAGGAAAGCGAGCCGCTTTACGACACCGTCGATGTCCTGGACAGCCTCGACCGCTTCGGCCGGCTGGCCGAGTACGGCGTGCCGATCGACCTGGGACGAGGCGCGGTCGCCACCTTCTTCGAGGCCGGGCACATCCTTGGCTCGGCCAGCGTCCTGCTTGATCTGACCGAACGAGGCAGGCGCCGGCGCGTTCTGCTTTCCGGCGACATCGGCCCGCGCGAACGGCCGCTTCTGAACCCGGCCATGCCGCCGTCGGACGTGGACGTCGTGGTGATGGAAAGCACCTATGGCGACCGCGACCACCGGCCGCTTGACGCGACGATCGCGGAATTCGAAGCCGCGATCCGCCAGGCCGACGATCGCGGCGGCAACGTGATAATCCCGACCTTCGCGCTGGAACGTGCGCAGGAGCTGCTTTTCTGCCTGCGCGAGGGGATGCTGGGCGGGCGGATCCGCGCACTGATGTCGGTCTATCTCGATTCGCCCATGGCGATCTCGGCGACGCAGCTGTTCCGGCGGCACCCCGACGCGATGAAGCCCGCCATCGCGGCCATGATCCGCCGGGGCGACGACCCGTTCCGCCTGCCCGAATTGCACTTTACCCGCGACGCGTCCGAGTCGATGGCGTTGAACCGCGTCCGTTCAGGCGCGATCATCATGGCGGGGTCGGGCATGTGCACCGGAGGGCGCGTTCGTCACCACCTGCGCCACAACCTTGCCCATGCCGACTGCAGCGTGATCTTCGTGGGTTTCGCCGCCAAGGGCACGCTGGCGCGGATCATCATCGACGGCGCCAGGACCGTCCGGCTGTTCGGCGACGGGATTCCGGTCCGGGCGGGCATCCACACGATCAACGGGTTTTCGGCCCACGCCGGGCGAACGGACCTGCTGGACTGGCATGCGCGCACCGGCGCCCCGGAACGCACGTTCCTCGTGCATGGCGAAGACGCAGCGCGGGCCTCGCTTGCCGGCGCACTGGGAAAGGACAGGGTCACCCTGCCCGCGCTGCACGCCAGCTTCGACCTTTAGCGCCCCGCCCTAGCGCAGCCAGAGGCGCGCGTAGGGCGGCAGCGGGATAGCCCCCGTGCCGTCGCCCACGGGGGCGTCCGACAGAAGGTCGTGCAGGCCGGTCGCGCCGTTCTGCACCGCCCAGCTTGCCGGCACCGCGTGCCAGAAGTCGGTGAAGTTGAACAGACAGACAACGCTGCCGGTCGGCGCCCGGCGCGCGACGGCGAAGAGCGCCGTGTTCCCGGTCTGCAGGATCTCGGTCGGGTGGCGGGCGTGGAAGGCGGGCGTCGCGGCGCGTCGGGCGAAGATGCGGCGCAACCCGGCAAGCACCCGCCCTTCAATGCTGCCGGGCGCCGCCGCGGCCGCCTGCGCGCGGTCCCAGTCCATGACCGGGCGGTGCAGCCATCGGCTGTCGTGGGCGTGGCGCGGCTCGTCGTGGTAGCCATAGTCGTTCAGCAGCCCGACCTCGTCGCCCATGTAGATCAGCGGGATGCCGCAGTAGCTGGCGATCAGGGCATGGCCCATCAGGATGCGATCGATGGCGCGGTCGACGGCCGTCGCATCGCCCGCGGCCACCGCCTTTTCGAGACCGGCAAGCGAAGCGCAGGTGCCGCTGATCCGCTTGTCGCCGGTCTCGGGGTTGAACTGGAAGGGTTCGCCCGCCGCGAAGGACCCCGGAAAGGCGCCTTCGTAGAACTCGGACAGGAAGGCCCGGTGCATCCGCCCGTCAAGGCCCACGGCGGCGGCGTCCTCGTCCGTCACGGCCCAGCCGATGTCGTCGTGGCAACGAAGGTAGGTGGCGTAGGTCGCGTTGGTGAGCGTGGGCGGGAAATGCGTGGCCATGACATGAGTCATGAGCTGCGTGTCGCGCGCCGCCAGCGCCGACCAGAACTGCACCATGAGCGAGTTGTGATAGGCCAGGTTGCCTTCCTTCCCGTCATGCTCGCCCCGGCCCAGATAGGGCAGCATCTCTTCGGGGCTGACGATCGCCTCTTCGAGGTGGATGACCGCGGGCGCCACGATCCGGCAGGCCGCACGCAGCGCCTGCAGCAGCATGTGGCATTCAGGTTCGGACTGGCAGCGCGTGCCCATCCGCTTCCAGATGAAGGCCACGGCATCCAGCCGCAGGATCTCGACCCCGCGATTGGCCAGGAACAGCATCACTTCGACCATCTCGAGAAAGATCTGCGGATTGGCCCAGTTCAGGTCCCACTGGTGTTCGTTGAAGGTCGTCCAGACCCAGCGGCCGATGTCGGGATACCAGGTGAAGTTGCCCGGCGCGTTGTCGGGAAAGACCTCGACCAGGGTCTTCTCGTAGGCCTTGGGCAGGCGGTCGTCCTCGAACATCAGGTAGTAGTCCCGATATCTCGGATCCCCCGCGCGGGCCTTCTTCGCCCAGGCGTGTTCCTTGGCGGTGTGGTTGATGACGAGGTCGACGCAGACGCTGATGCCGCGCGCCCGGCAAGCGGCGGTTGCGGCCTCGAAATCGGCCATGTCGCCGTAGGCCGGGTTGATGCGGCGATAGTCCATCACCGAATAGCCACCATCGCTGTCGCCCGGGCGCGGCTTCAGGCAGGGCATGAAGTGGACGTAGGTGATACCGAGATCGGCCAGATAGTCGAGCTTGCCGGGCACCCCCTTCAGGTCGCCGGCGAAGCGATCGATGTAGAAGGCATAGCCCGTCATGTCGGGGCGCTGAAACCAGTCGGGCTCGAGGTCGCGCCGCAGATCGAGGCGCTTGAGGTCCGCCGGCCGTTCGGCCCAGGCCTTGCGCAGGCTGCGCTCAAGCGCCTTGCGGAACCGCGCATAATCGGGATGGGTGCCGTAGATCCGCGAGAGCATGTCCCACAGATCGTCGCGGCTGCGGGCATAGCGCAGCGCGAAGATGTCGTCGTCCGAGATCGAGAATGCCGCCATGTCCCTGCGCCGCCCGAAACCGCCTTCGCCACCGATAACGGCGAATCCCGGCCTTGACGATACGGTTTGGCGGCGCTCGCGGACCTAGCGCTGAAAGACGTAGGTGCCCGGCGCCTCGCGCAGGGGGGGATAGCGATCATCGGCCGTCCCCATCCCCGGGGGCGGGCCCTCGCCGGTCGATCGATCCGCCAGCCAGTCGGCGAAGGCCGGCCACCACGACCCTTCCCGCCGCTCGGCCGCCGCCGCCCAGGCCTCGGGGGCGCGGTAGGACTCGCCGTCACGGGTCGTGTGCAGGCGGAATTCCCACCCCTTGCGCCCGGGGTCGCTGACGATGCCCGCGTTATGCCCGCCGGTGGTCAGGACGAAGGTGATCGGGGTGTCGGCAAACAGGTGCAGCTTGTAGACCGACCGCCAGGGCGCGACGTGATCGCCGGTGGTCGAGACGCAGAAGATCGGCACGTCGATGTCGCTCAGCGCCACCGGCGCGACGCCCACGCAGTACAGCCCCTGCGCCAGTTCGTTGCGCAGGAAGATATGGCGCAGGTAGTCGCTGTGCATCCGATAGGGCATGCGCGTGGCATCGGCGTTCCAGGCCATGAGGTCGAACATCGCCGGTCGTTCGCCCATCAGGTAGTCGTGCACGTAGCGTGACCAGATCAGGTCGGCCGAGCGCAGAAGCTGGAACGCGCCGGCCATCTGCTTGGTGTCGAGATAGCCCTGGTCCCACATCATGTCCTCGAGAAAGGCGACCTGGCTTTCGCTGATGAAAAGCTGAAGCTCGCCCGGTTCCTCGAAATCGGTCTGGGTCGCCAGAAGGGTCAGCGTCGCCAGCCGGCGGTCGCCGTCGCGCGCCTGCTGCGCGGCCTTCGCCGCCATCAGCGTTCCGCCCAGGCAATAGCCCACGCCATGCACCTTCGCGTCCGGCATGATGGCCGCGACCGCGTCGAAAGCGGCGTCGACGGCGGCGAAGTAGTCCTCCATCCCGAGGTCGCGATCGTCGGCCGTGGGATTGCGCCACGAGACCATAAAGACGGTGAACCCCTGCCCCACCAGATAGCGCACCAGCGAATTCTGGGGGCTGAGGTCGAGGATGTAGTACTTCATGATCCAGGCCGGCACGATCAGCACCGGTTCGGTCTTCACCGCGTCGGTCTGCGGGGCGTACTGGATCAGTTCAAGAAGGTGGTTGCGGAAGACGACCTTGCCGGGCGTAAGGGCCACGTCGCGTCCGGGCAGGTAATCCTCGCTTCCCACCGGCACCTTGCCAGAGACCGCCCTTTCCCAGTCCTCGAACAGATTGTGCATCCCGCGCACAAGGTTCGCACCGCCCTCGCGCAGGGTCGTGGCCGCGACCTCGGGGTTGGTCGCCACGAAGTTCGAGGGCGAAACGAGGTCAAGCATCTGGCGGTTGAGAAACGACACGACCTTCGCCGCGTGATCGTCAAGACCGTCGATGTCGTGGGCGGCGTTGAACCACCATTGCTGGGTCAGAAGGAAGTTCTGATAGATCAGGTTGTAGGGCCAGCGCTGCCAGGCCGGGTGATCGAAGCGGTGATCGTGCGGAAGGGGCGCGATGCAGGGCGGGGTGTCGGGATCGCGGGCGGCCTGTCCGGCGTAGATCGCCAGCCGCATCGACTTGCGCAGGGCCTTTTCGGCCAGTTGCAACTGCTTGCCCGGCGACCCCACAAGGTGCGCGCCCCAGGCAAAGACGGTCGATGCCAGCCCATAGGGCGACACGCCCAGCGTGAAGCGCGCCAGGTGCGCGTTCATCGCCCGGTCAAGGCTTCTGGTGCTGTAGCGATCGACCATGTCGGGAACGATCGCCCCGTTGTCGGGTCTCGCGTCCGGTGTGGCGGCAACCGCGCGCTCCGGCTGCGCCTCGGTCCTGACCTTCGCGGCCGCTTTCCGGCCTGTCGTGCGGGGCATCCTGCGGCGTCCTTCCTGCGGCACCTGCGCCGCGTCGTGCAGCAGACTAAGACAGCAGGTCGAAGTCGCCATTGACCCTGGTCAAGGCGACATCTCGGCACTTGACGACAGGCCGCCGTCCGGCGCTACTGATCGGGCGCGACGGATCACTTACATGGCACCAATGCACCACAAGGCCCTCTCACTGGCGGCGCTTGCGCTTCTGATGGCGGTTCCCGCCTTGGCCGACGGCCTGCCCCGGCCGCTGACCGACTCCGATTTCATGGCCACCGACCCCGCCGAGGTCGAGCTTGGCCAGCTTCTGTTCTATGACGCGATCCTGTCGGGCAACCGCAACATCGCCTGCGCGACCTGCCACCATCCCCGCTTCGCCACCGGCGATGGCCTGTCGCTGGGCCTGGGCGAAGGCGGTGTCGGGTTGGGGCCCGCGCGCAAGGCCGACCCGGCGAACCTTCCCGAACAGCGCATCCCCCGCAACTCGCCCGCCCTGTTCAACCTCGGGGCGCACGAGGTCACGGTGATGTTCCACGACGGCCGGATCGAGACCGATCCCGCGCGCCCCTCGGGTCTGCGCACCCCGCTCGAGGACGAGATGGTGGCGGGCTTCGCCAACCTGCTGTCGGCCCAGACCATGTTCCCGGTGCTGTCGCCCGACGAGATGGCCGGCCACTACCAGGAGAACGACGTCTCCAAGGCCGTCCGCCAGGGCCGGATCACCGGCGACGGCGGCGCCTGGGACATCATCTCGGACCGGGTGGCGGCCATTCCTGAATACCGGCAGCGCTTCGAAGCCGTCTATCCCGAGATCGCGGCAGGCCGCGACATCGGCTTCACCGACATCTCGAACGCGATCGCCGCCTTCATCGCCTTCGAGTGGCGTTCGGACCAAAGCCCCTTCGACGCCTACCTGCGGGGGGAAGCCGATCTTGCGCCGGACGCGGCCCTGGGTCTCGAGCTGTTTTACGGCGAGGCGGGCTGCGCGTCCTGCCATTCCGGGCCGCTGCTGACCGACCACGGCTTTCACGCCATGGGCACGCCGCAGCTTGGCCCAGGCAAGGCCGAACGCTTTGAAAAGCATCAAAAGGACATCGGGCGGATGCGCGTCACCGGCCGGACCGAGGACGCCTATGCCTTCCGCACGCCGTCGCTGCGCAACGTCGCACGGACCGGGCCCTGGGGGCACGCGGGCGCGCATTCGGACCTTGCAGCCTTCCTGCGCCACCACGCCGATCCGGTGACGGGTCTTGCCGCCTATGCGCCGCAGGCGACGCTGCCGGACCTGCCGGGCACCAAGCCCGACTGGACGATCCGCGACGCCGCCGCGACATGGGACGAGATCGCCGCGGCGGTCGAGACGCAGCCCCTTGCCCTTGGCGAGGGTGACGTCGAGGCGCTGATCGCCTTCCTCGGCAGCCTGACCGACCAGGCCGCGATCGACGGGCGGCTTGGCGTGCCCGAGACGGTGCCAAGCGGACTGCCGGTCGAGCGATAGCGCGGGGGGTCTAGCCGGGGATCAGCCCCTCGGGCGTCAGCGTGAGATGACTGTTCACCGGCACGGAGGTCCATTCCGACCACTCGCCACCGGGCCACAGGATGCGCGCTTCGGCCGCGGTGGCGGCGCCAAGCCCGAAGTGCACCGGCCCGGCCTGTCCGCCCGCGTGGCCGCCGCCCACCGTCACCTCGCGGGTCTGCACGCCTTGCGCGGTCCGCACCTCGATCCAGGCGCCGACAGCGCGGCTGTTGGGCCCGCTCATCCGCGGCTCGACCGCCAGCCAGGTGCCCGTGCCTTCGGTCACGTTCTGCCACAGCTCCATCGGGGCGCGCCGGTTCAGCACCACAAGGTCAAGCCGCCCGTCGCCGTCGAAATCGGCAAGCGCCGCCCCGCGCGACCGTTCGCCGGTGGCGATGCCGGCTTCGGCGGCGGCTTCCTTGAATGTCCCGTCCGCCTGCCCCATCAGCAGATTGTTCGGGTCGTGGATCGCGTTCGACGGCATCTGGTCGACGTTGCCCTTGGCGATGAAAAGATCGAGCCGCCCGTCGTTGTCGACATCGGCGAATTCCGCGTGCCAGCCGGTCGACGGGCGCCCGTCGTCGCCCACGAAGGGCCTGTGCGCGGTCGCGCCCACCTCGAACGGCGCGTTGCGCATGGTCCCGCCGTCGTTGAATTGCAGCAGCTGGTCGCCCATCGACGTGAGCATCACCTCGGGCAGGCCGTCCCCGTTCAGGTCGCCGCTGGCGATGCCCATCCCCCACAGCGATACCTTCTGCCAGCCGTCGGACTCGGTCCGCGGGCCAAGGGGATCAAGCCGCCACATCTCTTCGAAGCCGCCACGCACGTAGTAGTGGCGGTCGTTCGAAATGCGCAGTTCCGGCGCGCCCGCCCGCGTCCAGTCGGAAATCAGCATCGATAGCGCGCAGAAGCCGGGGGACAGTTCCACGGGAGCGCCGAAGCGGCGGCCTTCGGGGCGGTGCAGTTCGTTGACGTCGCAGGCCTCGAACGGGCCGTCGGGATCCTTCAGATCGACGTAATTGCCGATGGCAAGCGTCGGCCAGTCGTTCGCGCCTTCCCAGGTCGCGGTGAAGGCGGTCGACCAGCGGTCGCCCGCGTCGAAGCCCCAGTCGGCGGTCACGTCGGCAAAGCCGCAGGCGCCGTCGCCCTTCAGGATCAGGTTGGGTCCGACGCGCAGCACGACAAGGTCGATCGGCCCGTCGCCGTCGATGTCGATCGGATAGGCGCCCGTCACGCCGGTCAACGGTTCGATCGCCCCTTCGCGGAAGCTCAGGGGCGCGCCAGGTCCAGCGGTGTCGTTCACGAAAAGCCGCGCCGGGTTCTCGCCGCCGGCGGCGAAGATGTCGGGGCGCGCGTCGCCGTCGCAGTCGAAGACCGCGACCCCGCCGCCCACGAAATGCAGCCAGCCGCCGCCATAGACATGGCCGCCCGGCAAGCCCTCCGAGCGGTCGACGAAGGCGGGCCCGGCGACCGCCGGAGACGCGGCGAGCAGGACAAGAGGAAAAAGCTTCATTGCGCTGCGACCTCGCGTTGCTGCGACAGGCTGGCTTCCGTCACCGACGACAACGCAAGCGCCGCCGCGCCATGCGCCCAGAGAAGGTCGCCCCAGGCATGCACTTCGATCGGCGGTACGGCGCGCCCGGCCTGAAGCACAAGGCTTTCCATCTCGGCCAGGGTATCGGCGGCATAAAGGTAATCGAAGCGCATCCGTTCCCCCGAAAGGATGATCAGCGCAGGGTCGAACAGGTTGACCACGTTCGCAAGCCCCACCGCCAGGTAGCGCCCCGCGCGCCGGAAGATCGACCGCGCCGCGCCATTGCCGGCCTTGGCGTGGTCGTAAAGGCTTTCAAGCAGGACGTGGTTCGGCCTGACGTCCTTGTGCATCCAGTTCAGAGCCACCGCCGCCTCGCGCACCAGCGCGTAGTCGGCGACATAGGCCTCGAGGCAGCCGCGCTGGCCGCAGCGGCACAGCGCCCCGTCAAGCTGGACCTTGATGTGACCCAGCTCCAGCCCCAAACCGTGCGAGCCGCGAAAAAGCCGGTGGTTCAGCACAAGGCCCATGCCCAGGCCATGTTCGATGGTGACGACGGCGAAATCCGCCATGTCCCGGCCCGCTCCGAACCACAGTTCGGCCAGCGCGACGAGGTTGGCGTCGTT
This sequence comes from Saliniferula longa, assembly GCF_050789285.1. Classification (NCBI taxonomy): domain Bacteria; kingdom Pseudomonadati; phylum Pseudomonadota; class Alphaproteobacteria; order Rhodobacterales; family Roseobacteraceae; genus Saliniferula; species Saliniferula longa. The sequence continues at coordinate 639,103 of NZ_JBOUVX010000003.1, forward strand.
GTCGATCGTCACCTCGAGGCCAAGCCGGTCTTGGGCGGCGGCGGCCAGCTTGACGCCCCGCTCCTCGAGGATGGGCGACCAGTGCACGAGGCCGTGGAAATTGTCGACGAAGCCGGGCACGCCGATGCCGAGGGCTGAAAGATCGCTGCGCGCCATTCCGGCGCGGTGACACACGCGCGTGAGAAGCCCGTCGGCGGCATCGAGCAGCGTTTCGGCATCGCCCGGCCCCGGCACGTTCGGAATGGTTTCCGAGGCCACGAGGTTGCCGGCGAAATCGACGATGACGGCCGTGTGTTCGCGATCCGACAGCTTCATGCCGGCGACATGATGGGCGCCCGGGCAGACGCCCAGTGCCACGGGCGGGCGCCCGCGCGTGGCGTCGGCGGCCTCGACCGGCACCGAGATCTCTTCCAGATAGCCGGCCCGGATCAGTTCGGACGTCACCGCGGTGACGGTGGCGGGACTGACCCCCAATTCCTTCGCCACCTGCACCCGCGGCATGAATCCGGCCGCGCGGACCCGTTCGAAGACCTGCTGGCGCAGGGGGCGCATCGCCTCGGACAAGGGCGCGATTCGGGGGCCGCAGCCGCGCGGAACGGCAGCCGAATCGCCCGGGCCCTCCCGCCGACGCATATAATTCACCTCCCAAACAAAAGACGCCGAATGTTATTCTTCTGACGCCGCCATCCACGCAGACCATGGCCAATGACCGATGGCAAAGGATGCAGTTCGAGTATTGCGGCGCATTATTATTTTGACAACCGAATTTATTGAGGCATGCTGCGCTCACTCCGGCGATTCCGCCGGGAGGCCCCGTCGAGGGCCGGTTTCAGGGAGGAACTACCAATGAAGAGGAGAACGCTTCTCGCTACGGCGATGGCGGCAACCTGCCTCACCGCCCCTGCCTTCGCGCAGGACATCAACGTGTGCGTGAGCTGGTCGAATTTCCAGGAAGAGCGCTGGCGGACGGACGAAGCGGCGATCAAGGGCGCACTCGATGCGGCCGGGGCGAGCTACAGCTCGGCCGACGCGCAGGGCTCGGCTGCCAAGCAGTTGACCGACATCGAATCGCTTATCGGCCAGGGCTGCAGCGCGATCATCATCCTTGCGATGGACAAGGACGCGATCGGCCCCGCCGTTGACGCCGCCGCCGCCGAAGGCATTCCGGTCATCGGCTACGACCGACTGATCGAGGATCCGCGCGCCTTCTACCTGACGTTCGACAACAAGGGCGTGGGCCGGATCATCGCGCAGACGATCTTCGACATCGTCCCCGAGGGCAACTACGCCATCATCAAGGGCGACCCGGGTGACCCGAACGCGGGCTTCCTGCGCGAAGGGATGGAAGAAGTCATCGGCCAGGCCGTTGCCGACGGCAAGATCACCATCGTCGGCGAAGCCTTCACCAACGGCTGGGTGCCTGACAACGCGCAGGCAAACATGGAGCAGATCCTGACCGCCGCCAACAACGACGTCGATGCCGTGCTTGCCCAGAACGACGGCATGGCGGGCGGCGCGATCGCGGCGCTTGCGGCCCAGGGCCTGAACATCCCGATCGGCGGCCAGGACGGCGACCTCGCCGCGCTGAACCGTGTCGCGCGCGGCTCTCAGACCGTTTCGGTCTGGAAGAACTCGCGCGAGCTTGGCAAGGCCGCAGGCGAGATCGCGGTTGCCCTCGCGGGCGGCACGGCGATGGATGCCATCCCCGGCGCGATCAAGTTCTCGGGCGGCGAAAAGGGCGTGGAGATGAATGCCATCCTCCTGTCCCCCACGCCGATCACGAAGGACAACCTGAACGTCGCGATCGAGGCGGGCCACATCTCGAAAGAGCAGGCCTGTGAAGGTGCCATGCCCGGCGTCGCCGGCTGCGAATGATCGCCTGACCGGATCGGCCGGGCTCCGCAGCGCGGGGCCCGGCGTCCTTCCCGTGCGCGGGCCGTGATGGCCTGCGCACTCTCCTCTGCATTCCGGACGGAGAGGCTTCGATGGCCCAGCAGACTACCAACGTCGACCCCTCGGTGGGTTCGCTCACGCGCTTTTTGCGCGCCACGGAAATCGACACGCGCCTGCTTGGCATGGTCGCGGCGCTTCTTCTCATCTGGGTGGGCTTTCACCTCTACGGGGTGATCGTGAATGGCAACGGCGCCTTCCTGACCCCCCGGAACCTCTGGAACATCTCGGTCCAGACCGCGTCGGTCGGCATCATGGCCTGCGGCATGGTCCTTGTGATCATCACCCGGCACATCGACCTTTCGGTCGGCTCGATGCTGGGCTTCTGCGCGATGATGATGGGGATGTTCCAGGTCGAGTGGTATCCCCAGCTCGTTGGCCTCGGGCACCCGTCCATCGTGGTGCTGACCATCCTTCTGGGGCTCACGGTCGGCACGCTGATCGGGGCCTTTCACGGCTGGCTCATCGCCTATCGCGGCATTCCCGCGTTCATCGTCACGCTGGGTGGCCTGCTTGTCTGGCGCGGCGCGGCGTTCCTTCTGGCGTCGGGGCGCACGATCTCTCCGGTCGACCGCACCTTTTCGCTGCTCGGCGGCGGGCCCTACGGGTCGATCGGGGCCGTGGGGTCGTGGATCGTCGGCCTTGTCGGCTGTGTGGCGGTCCTGTGGATGCTGGCGTCGGGGCGTCGCAACCGCCATCGGCATGACTTCCCGCAACGGCCCATGTGGGCCGAGTATGTCCTTGCCGCCCTGGGCTGCGGGATCTGCATCGGGGTCACGCTTCTGGTGAATGCCTATCCTTGGCCCAAGGGCATCATCCAGCAATACGCCGCGGCTAACGACATCACCGTGCCGCCCGAGGGGCTGTTCATCAGCCACGGCTTCGCGATCCCGGTGCTGATCCTTCTCGGCGTCGCGGTGGTGATGAGCCTGGTGATGGCGCGCACCCGCTTCGGCCGGTACATCTACGCCATCGGCGGCAACCCGGACGCAGCCCTTCTTGCCGGTATCAACGTCAAGTGGATGACGGTCAAGGTCTTCGCGCTGATGGGCTTCCTGACGGGCCTTTCAGCCGTCGTCGCCTCGGCGCGCCTGAACTCGGCCACCAACGCCCTTGGCACGCTGGACGAGCTTTACGTCATCGCCGCCGCGGTGATCGGGGGAACGTCGCTGGCCGGAGGCGTGGGCACGATCTATGGCGCGGTGCTTGGCGCGCTCGTCATGCAGTCGCTGCAGTCGGGGATGGTGCTGATCGGCTTCGACGCGGCGATGCAGAACATCGTGGTCGGCGTGGTGCTCGTGCTCGCCGTCTACATCGACCAGATCTACCGCAAGCGCGCGAAGTGAAGGAGGCCACGATGCGGACCACAGCAAAATCGGAAACGCCCCTGGTCGAGTTGCGCGACATCTCGATCGCCTTCGGCGGCATCAAGGCGGTCGACCACGTCACCGTCGACCTTTACCCCGGCGAGGTCGTCGGCCTTCTGGGCCACAACGGCGCGGGCAAGTCGACGCTGATCAAGTGCCTGTCGGGCGCCTACAGGATGGATTCGGGCCAGATCCTCATCAACGGCAAGCCCGTCACCATCAACACCCCGCGCGACGCGCGAAAATACAACATCGAGACGATCTACCAGACGCTCGCGCTGGCCGACAATCTCGATGCGGCCTCGAACCTGTTTCTGGGGCGCGAGATCGTGACGCCCCTTGGCATGGTCGACGACGCCGCGATGGAGGCGGAGACGCGCAAGATCATGGGGCGTCTCAACCCCAACTTCCGCAAGTTCTCGGCCCCTGTCTCGGCCCTGTCGGGCGGTCAGCGCCAGTCGGTCGCGATCGCGCGGGCGGTCTACTTCAACGCCAAGATCCTGATCATGGACGAGCCCACCGCGGCGCTTGGCCCGCAGGAAACGCAGATGGTTGCCGAACTGATCGACGAGCTGAAGCGGCAGGGCCTTGGCATCTTCCTCATCGACCACGACGTGCACCAGGTGAAGAACCTGTGCGACCGTGCGGCGGTGATGAAGAACGGCCAGCTGATCGGCGTCGTCAAGGTCGACGAGGTGACCGAGGATGACATCCTCGCCATGATCATCGCGGGAAAGAAACCCGAACACCTGGCGGCGTGATGTACCTTGGACTGGACCTCGGGACCTCGGGACTGAAGGGCCTTCTGATCGACGACCGGCAAGCCGTCATCGCCGAGGCGACGGCGCCGCTGTCGGTCAGCCGCCCCCACGACGGGTGGTCCGAACAGACCCCGGCAGACTGGATCGCCGCGGCCGAGGCGGTGCTTGACGCGCTTGCCGCCGAGACCGCGCTTGGGGCGGTGCGCGGCATCGGCCTGTCGGGCCAGATGCACGGGGCGACACTTCTTGACGCCTCCGACGAGGTGCTGCGGCCCTGCATCCTGTGGAACGACACCCGCAGCCACGTCGAGGCCGCGGCGATGGATGCCGACCCGGCCTGGCGGCGGATCAGCGGCAATGTCGTCTTTCCCGGGTTCACCGCACCGAAGCTTGCCTGGGTGAAGGCGCACGAGCCCGCGGTGTTCGCGCGCGTGGCGCGGGTGCTTCTGCCCAAGGACTACCTCAGGCTCTGGCTGACCGGCAGTCACGTGGCCGAGATGTCGGATGCCGCCGGGACCGGCTGGCTCGACACCGGGGCGCGGGACTGGTCGGACGACCTTTTGGCGCGCTCGGGGCTGTCGCGCGACGCCATGCCCCGTCTCGTCGAAGGCTCGGACGTCTCGGGCACCATCCGGCCCGAACTTGCGCGGCGCTGGGGCCTGCCGGTGACGGCCGTGGTCGCGGGAGGCGGCGGGGACAACGCCGCCTCGGCCATCGGCATGGGCGTCGTCAAGGCGGGACAGGCCTTCGTGTCGCTGGGCACCTCGGGCGTGCTTTTCGCCGCCAACGACGGCTATCGCCCCGCCCCCGAGACGGCGGTGCACACCTTCTGCCACGCCCTGCCCGGCACCTGGCACCAGATGGGCGTGATCCTGGCCGCGACCGATGCCTTGAACTGGTTCGCCGGCATCGCCGGTCAGGATGCCGCGCATCTGACCGCCGACCTCGGGGTGTTGCGGGGCCCGGGGCGGACGCTGTTCCTGCCCTACCTCGGGGGCGAGCGCACGCCGCTCAACAGCGCCGCGATCCGCGGCGCCTTCCTGGGCCTCGAACACGCGACCGACCGCGCGGCGGCGACCCGCGCGGTGCTGGAAGGCGTGGCCTTCGCGCTGGCCGACTGCCGCGACGCGCTGGCCGCCACCGGCACACGGATCGACAGCCTTGTCGCGGTGGGCGGCGGGTCACGGTCGGACTACTGGCTGTCGGTCATCGCGACCGTGCTTGGCACGCCCCTGTCGATCCCCGAGGCAGGCGATTTCGGCGCGGCCTTCGGCGCGGCGCGACTGGGAATGATGGCCGCGACCGGCGACACCGCGCTGGCCACGCCGCCACGCATCACCCGCACGGTCGATCCCGACCCAACCCTTTCTGCCGCCTTCGAGGCCGGACACGCGCGCTACCGCGCGGCCGCCAAAGCGATCCTGGAGCTCTCATGACCGATTTCTTCCGCGACATTCCCCATATCCGCTATGAGGGCCCCGAGACCGACAACGAGTTCGCCTTCCGCCACTACAACCCCGACGAGGTGGTGATGGGCAAGCGGATGGAGGATCACCTGCGCTTCGCGGTGGCCTACTGGCACAGCTTCGCCTGGCCGGGCGGCGACCCCTTCGGCGGGCAGACCTTCGACCGGCCGTGGTTCGGCGACACGATGGACCTGGCGAAGCTGAAGGCCGACGTGGCCTTCGAGATGTTCGCGATCCTCGGCCAGCCCTTCTTCTGCTTTCACGACGCCGACGTGCGGCCCGAAGGCGCGTCCTTCGCGGACTCGACCGCGCGGCTTGACGAGATCGTCGATTACTTCGCGGCGAAGATGGAGACGTCGAAGACACGCCTTCTGTGGGGCACGGCGAACCTTTTCACGCATCGCCGCTTCATGTCCGGGGCCGCGACCAACCCCGACCCCGAGGTCTTCGCCTATGCCGGCGCGACCGTGAAATCCTGCATCGACGCGACGCACCGGCTGGGCGGGCGGAACTATGTGCTGTGGGGCGGGCGCGAAGGCTACGAGACGCTGCTGAACACCGACCTCGGGCGCGAGCGCGAGCAGGCCGGGCGGTTCCTGTCGATGGTCGTCGACTACAAGCACCGCATCGGCTTCAAGGGCGCGATCCTGATCGAGCCGAAGCCGCAGGAACCCTCGAAGCACCAGTACGACTATGACGTCGCCACGGTCTATGGCTTCCTCAAGGACTTCGGCCTTGAAAAGGAAGTGAAGGTCAACATCGAACAGGGCCACGCCATCCTTGCGGGCCACAGCTTCGAGCACGAGATCGCGCTGGCCGCGTCGCTTGGCATCTTCGGGTCGATCGACATGAACCGGAACGATTATCAGTCGGGCTGGGACACCGACCAGTTCCCGAACAACCACGCCGAAAAGGCGCTGGCCTTCTACGAGATCCTGCGCGCGGGCGGCTACACCACCGGCGGCACCAACTTCGACGCCAAGATCCGCCGCCAGTCGCTTGATCCCGCCGACCTGATCCTGGCCCATGTGGGCGGCATGGACACCTGCGCGCGCGCCTTCAAGGCGGCGGCGGCGATGCTTCAGGATGGCACGCTGGAACGGCTGCGCACCGAACGCTATGCGGGCTGGGATACGGCCGAAGGCAAGGCCGCGCTGACCGGCACGCTCGAGGATCTCGAGGCGCGCGTGATCAAGGGCGCCCTGAACCCGCAGCCCCGTTCGGGCCGGCAGGAGCGGCTTGAGAACCTCGTCAACCGCTTCGTCTGAGGGCGGTGTCGCCCGGATTGGCCGCGCCGCACGGACGGTGCAAACCTGCCTTTGGGTAGGGGACCGGGGACGGGATTGACTACCGCCCCCGCCGGCGCACGTTCCCGCCGCGCTGCCCGGCCCGTCCTGCCGTGCTGCGGCCGCTGGTTTTGGCGCCTTCCTCGACCGCCTTCTCGACGGCGTATTGCCGCGCAAGGGGGTCGTCGCTGATCACCAGGTCCACCGTTTCCAGGCGCTTGATCTCGTCGCGCAGCCGCGCGGCTTCCTCGAACTCGAGGTTCTCGGCGGCCTTGCGCATGTCGGCGCGCAGTCCGTCCAGCACCGCCTCCAGGTTGGCGCCGTGCAGCGGCTTGTCGATCTTCGCCGTCACGCGGCTCATGTCGGTGTCGCCCTTGTAGAGGCCGGACAACACGTCCTCGACGTTCTTCTTCACGGTCTCGGGCGTGATCCCGTGTTCGATGTTGTAGGCCATTTGCTTGGTGCGGCGGCGTTCGGTTTCCTTCAGCGCGCGCTCCATGCTGCCGGTGATGCGGTCGGCGTACATGATGACGCGGCCTTCGGCATTGCGCGCGGCCCGCCCGATCGTCTGGATCAGCGAGGTTTCCGAACGCAGGAAGCCTTCCTTGTCGGCGTCCAGAATGGCCACCAGCCCGCATTCGGGAATGTCGAGGCCTTCGCGCAGAAGGTTGATGCCCACAAGCACGTCGAAGGCGCCCAGACGCAGGTCGCGCAGGATCTCGATCCGTTCGATCGTGTCGATGTCCGAATGCATGTAGCGCACGCGAATGCCCTGTTCGTGCAGGTATTCGGTCAGGTCCTCGGCCATGCGCTTGGTCAGCGTCGTGACCAGCGTGCGCATCCCGCGCTGGGCGACCTTGCGCACCTCGTCGAGAAGGTCGTCGACCTGCATCGACACGGGGCGGATCTCGACCTCGGGGTCCAGAAGGCCGGTGGGGCGGATGACCTGTTCGGTGAAGACGCCGCCGGCCTGCTCGAGCTCCCACGCGGCGGGCGTGGCGCTGACGAAGACCGACTGCGGGCGCATGGCGTCCCATTCCTCGAATTTCAGGGGGCGGTTGTCCATACAAGACGGCAGGCGGAAGCCGTGTTCGGCCAGCGTGAACTTGCGCCGGTAGTCGCCCCGGTACATGCCGCCGATCTGCGGGACGCTGACGTGGCATTCGTCGGCGAAGACGATCGCATGGTCGGGGATGAACTCGAACAGCGTGGGCGGCGGCTCTCCCGGGGCGCGGCCGGTCAGATAGCGGCTGTAGTTCTCGATCCCGTTGCACACGCCCGTCGCCTCGAGCATCTCGAGGTCGAAGTTGGTGCGCTGCTCGAGCCGCTGCGCCTCGAGCAGCTTGCCCTCGTTGACCAGTTGATCAAGGCGCTGGCGCAGTTCCTTCCGGATGCCCACGATCGCCTGCTGAAGCGTTGGCTTCGGCGTCACGTAGTGGCTGTTGGCATAGATGCGGATGCGTTCGAAGCTGTCGGTCTTCGCACCCGTCAGCGGATCGAATTCGGTGATCGATTCCAGCTCTTCGCCGAAGAAAGACAGCTTCCACGCCCGGTCTTCGAGGTGGGCCGGCCAGACCTCGAGGCTGTCGCCGCGCACGCGGAAGGACCCGCGCTGGAAGGCCTGGTCGTTGCGGCGGTACTGCTGGGCCACGAGGTCGGCCATGACCCGGCGCTGGTCATAGCTTTTCCCGATCTCGAGGTCCTGGGTCATGGCGCCATAGGTTTCGACCGACCCGATGCCGTAGATGCACGACACCGAGGCGACGATGATGACGTCGTCGCGTTCCAGAAGCGCCCGCGTGGCCGAGTGGCGCATGCGGTCGATCTGTTCGTTGATCTGGGATTCCTTCTCGATATAGGTGTCCGAGCGCGGCACATAGGCTTCGGGCTGGTAGTAGTCGTAGTAGCTGACGAAATACTCGACCGCATTCTCGGGGAAGAAGCCCTTGAACTCGCCGTAAAGCTGGGCGGCAAGTGTCTTGTTGGGGGCCAGGATGATCGCGGGGCGCTGGGTCTCTTCGATCACCTTGGCCATGGTGAAGGTCTTGCCGGTGCCGGTCGCGCCGAGAAGGACCTGGTTGCGTTCGCCCGACAGCACGCCCGCCGAAAGTTCGGCAATGGCCGTGGGCTGGTCGCCGGCGGCCCGGAAATCGGTGTGCATCACGAAGCGCCGCCCCCCTTCGAGCTTGTCGCGGGCGCGGACGTCTCCGGCAGGGGCAGACACGGGGGCAGAGGCAGGGGCGGTCAGGCTGGACTCGGGCATGGGCGATTCCCTTCGCGGCCCCTCAGATTTGATCACTTTTTGTTCCGGTTCAACCAGCGGCACACACCGCGCAGGGCCCGATCTTCGTGCGTTTGGGCAGAATGCGGCCCAAGATCACGCCGACGCGACCAGATTTTCCTTGCGCGTGAACATATGTATCGCATAGGTTGTAAAGGCAAGCAGCAGTACTACCGGCTGCCGGCCAGACCCAGAACCACCCCACCCCTCACTCCTGTGTCCGGCCGGCAGCCACTTTCCGGCGTGCCGGCAAGCCGGATCGTCGTTCCGCGACGAAGACGCGTCTTGCCCTGATGACGGAATTTTTCCATAGAGACAGGCGCAACGGTCCGACGGAGTCCTTTCATGCGCGCACGCATCTTCCAGCCCGCCCGCACGGCGATGTCGTCGGGCACGGCGAAGACCCGGCACTGGGTTCTTGAATTCGCGCCGGAAAGCGCGCGGGACATCGACCCGCTGATGGGCTGGACCAGTTCGTCCGACACCCAAAGCCAGGTGCGGCTGCGCTTCGAAACGAAGGACGAGGCGATCGACTACGCCAAGGAGCACGGGATCGACGCACTGGTGTCCGAGCCCAAGGCCCGCAAGCCCAACCTGCGCCAGCGCGGCTATGGCGAAAACTTCGCCACCGACCGCCGGGGCGCCTGGACGCACTGAGCGACAGGGCTCTGCGCGCGGTCTCAGCTTTCGCTTGAACCGGCGCCGGGCTTCGCCCAGAAAGGCGCCGGTGCGGTCCCGTAGCTCAACTGGATAGAGCAGCCGACTTCTAATCGGCAGGTTGAGGGTTCGATTCCTTCCGGGATCGCCACCTTGCGTTGCTGCCGTCATGACACCAATGGTGTGCGACAACCGCTTTTGTGCGCGCCCCCGTCACGGACAAACTGCGGCCCGACCTCCTTTGGAGCACCCATCTGAGTTGGTCCACCGTTAAGTTTGGGAAACGGAGGACAGAGAATTGCGACCAGGCGACACAAGCCAAAGGAAATAGCTCAGAATCCACGGCAGGTTGGCGTGCTCGTGGGCCACGGGAAGCCGGGGAAGGCGAAGGACGTTCGCGGTCGGACTGCGTGACCGCGCGTCTATTCCGGCTTATCAACGCCCACCTCCGGCAGGCCTTTTCCCTTGCCGCTCTGCTCTGCGCTGGGCGCGCTTGTTGTCCGGAGGAGCAAGATCGCGACCCGCCCCGTCATGGGCCACATGTATCGTTTCGTATTCTCGATCACTTGAGCGGCCACCACAGGAAACTGGCCGACCCGGCCGGGCACTCTTTCCCCCCTTTGGCAACTTGGACGCCCTACCGCGTGCCCGACACCTGTCGCGCCAGCCACTGCCGCCAGCCGCGCGGCTCTGGCACCCCGAAGGTGACTTCGCGCGGGCGTGCCCCCGGGCCGGGCGGGAGCGGGTCGTCAAGGACGGCGCGCATGAGCTCGGGCAGGCGTCCGATGGCCGACACATGGTGGACCACCCCGTGATCGGACAGGTCCGGAACCTTCAGGCGGGTTCCGCCGTAAAGCGCCGTCAGCATCGCGGCATGGGCGGCGTCGGGGGCGTTGCCTTCGGCGAAAACGGCGCACAGCGGCGCGGCGAGATGGGACAGGCACTCGCACAGTGGATCGAAGGCGGGCGGCATCGGCTGCCCGGCGAGAAGGCGCAGAGGATCGCTGCGCGGCAGCGCGCCGAAGGCGATGGCGCGTTCGCACCCCGCCAGCCGGCCGAAGCCCAGCGCCGCCCCACCCCCCCGCGAGACGCCCATCGCGACATGGCGCGCGTAGCCGCCCGCGCGGACACGTGCGCCGACCGCCGCGACCAGTTCGGGCAGGCCGTCGGCAAGACCCGGGCAGCCGGCGCGAAAATGGCGGCCCGTGCGGTCGCGCAGGATCAGCACTTCTACGCGGCGCGCATCGAGCGCCTGCAGGAAGACCGGCGTCCAGGTCCCCGGCCGGCTTGCGGCGCCGGCAAAGACCGTCAGGTGCGTCCGGCCGCGTGACGGGCCGGGGGCGGCGTAGTGGCTGTGATCCGCGGCGTCCTCGGTCAGCCGAAAGGGCTGCAGCGCCATGCCGGCCAGCCGCTCGGCCGCGCGCCGGCCTTCAAGTGCCGCGCGCGCCTCGGGCCGGGCATCGGCCAGGCAGGCGAGGGCCGTGAGATAGTCTGCCGGCGGCAGGCGCGACTCCATCTCCAGCAGTGCCGCCTCGGCGGCGCGGTCCCGGGCCGCGAGGTAGCGGTCGCACAGGGCCGCCGCGGTCGGAGACAGCGCGGCCGGCGCGTCATTCATCCCGGCGGCCCTTCGCCTCCACGACCTGCGCCAGATGCCCAACAAGCGTGTCGAGCGTGCCCGCGCCGGCGACCTCGTCGTCGTCCAGCTCGATCCCAAGCGCCTCTTCAAGCTGCATCATCACCTCGAAGCGCGTCAGGCTGTCGAGTTCGAGCACGTCGAAAGGCACGTCCTCGCCGCGGGCGATCGCGCCGGCGAAAAGGGGATTGCCGCGCACCCCGGCCGAGGCGTCAAGCGCGTCGATCACCAGCGCGCGGATCTGATGTCCGGTCTCGGTCACGGATCAGGCCACCTTCAGGCGGAAGGGTTCGGGGAAGGCGAAGACGTCGTCCTTTCGCAGCGCGAAGGCCGTGACCTCGGGCCGGCCCGGAAGCGTGGCGACGTGGCGTCCGATCTCGCGCCAGAGGTCGAGCGCGGGCGTGCGCCCCAGGCACAGATGCGCCCCCGCGCCGAAGAAGCCCAGCATCTCGCCCACGCCGGTCTCGTGCAGCTGGAGCGCCGCGCGCAGGGTATCGCCGGGGCGCAGGTCGTGGTTGCCAAGTCTGCCCTCGGCCACGGCGACCCGGTCGACGAAGGGCACGCCGGTCGCCGGCGGCGCCTCGGGCCAGTCGAGGTCCGCGAAGGGCCGCCCCTCGCGGAACAGCGCGTGAAGGCTGCGCGCAAGCGTGCCGATCAGCGCGTCGCGCCCCAGGATGACAAGGGCCATGCGCTGCCCGATGTCGTCTTCGGCGGCGTCCGGGAATGCCGCCACGACCCGCGCGCGCAATGCGCGCAACTCGCCCTCGAGCCGCACCCGGCGCGCGGGTCCAAGGATCTCGCTGAACAGGCGCGAGACAAGCTCGCCCTCGCCGGGGCCAAGCCCGACGCCCGACAGCTCCTCCAGCACGTCGCCCACCAGCGGGACGACGACCTCGGCCATCATGTCCACGTCGCCGGGGGCGGCCAGCGCCTCGAGGCGCGCCGCGACAAGCGTGGGCATTCGGGCGCGCAGTATCGGCAGGCGCGGCGCCATCATCGCGGCCAGCGCCCGGCGCATCGGCGCATGGCGCGACCGGTCGGCCGCCAGCGGCAGGGCGCGCAACGCGAAGACCGTGGTCGAGAAGTCAAGCCCGGTGCGCGCCGACAGAACCGCGATCCGGTCGGCGAAGGGCACGACGTCGAGAAGCGGCGAGGTCAGGACCGATGCGGGATCGGGCGGGTCTGCGACGACGCCGCCGCCCGCAGGACGATCCCGGTCATCGACACAGCCCATGCGCCACCTGCCCCCAAAAGACGAACATCCCGACGGCAGGCTACACGGTTGCAATCGCTTGGCAAGCGCCGCTCAGGTGTTGAACAGAAAATGCATCACGTCGCCGTCCTGAACGACGTAGGTCTTGCCTTCGGCGCGCATCTTGCCTGCGTCCTTGGCGCCCTGTTCGCCGCCACAGGCGACATAGTCGTCATAGGCGATCGTCTCGGCCCGAATGAAGCCCTTTTCGAAATCGCCGTGGATCACGCCTGCCGCCTGCGGGGCGCGGGTGCCCACGGGAATCGTCCAGGCGCGCGCCTCTTTCGGCCCGGCCGTGAAATAGGTCTGAAGGTGCAAAAGCGCGTAGCCCGCGCGGATCATCCGGTCGAGCCCCGCCTCGTGCAGCCCCAGCTCCTCGAGGAACATTCCGGCTTCCTCGGGGTCAAGCTGGCTGATCTCCTCCTCGATCTGCGCCGAGATCACGACCGAGGCCGCGCCCTGCGCCGCCGCCATCTTGGCCACCGCGTCGGACAGCGCGTTGCCGCTGGCGGCATGGGCCTCGTCGACGTTGCAGACGTAAAGGACGGGCTTCGAGGTCAGAAGCTGAAGTCCGGACCAGGCCTTGGCGTCCTCGTCGGGCACCGCGACGGTCCGCGCCGGGCGACCGGCCTCGAGCGCGGCCTGCGCGGCCTTGAGAAGCCGCTCCTGCTGGATCGCGTCCTTTTCGCCGCCGCGCACCTTGCGGCTCAGGTTCTGCAAGCGCTTCTCGACCGACTCGAGGTCGGCGAGCATCAGTTCGGTCTCGATCGTCTCGGCGTCGGCCACCGGGTCGACGCGCCCCTCGACATGGGTGACGTCCCCATCCTCGAAACAGCGCAGCACATGGGCGATGGCGTCGCATTCGCGGATGTTCGCAAGGAACTGGTTGCCTAGCCCCTCGCCCTTCGAGGCGCCCTTCACGAGGCCCGCGATGTCGACGAAAGTCATTCGCGTCGGGACGATCTGCTTCGAGCCCGCGATTCGGGCCAGCGTGTCAAGGCGGGCGTCCGGCACCGCGACTTCACCCACGTTGGGTTCGATCGTGCAGAAGGGGAAATTGGCAGCCTGCGCCGCCGCCGTCCGCGTCAGCGCGTTGAAAAGCGTCGACTTGCCGACGTTCGGCAGCCCCACGATCCCGGTCTTGAAGCCCATCCGTCCGCTCCCTTTCGCTTGTGCGCGCCTCATACTGACAACGCGCGCGCGCCGCAACGCCGGGCGTGATAGAGTCTCGATGCAGGCTCCCGGCTGCTGCAGCCACACCGGAGGATCGACGATGCAACCAATCCCCTACCTCTTCTTCACCGACCGCTGCGCCGAGGCGATGCGGTTCTATGCCGATGTGTTCGGATCCCCCGAGCCCGAGATCATGCCTTTCTCCGCCATGCCCGAGGATGAGCGGACGAAGATGCCCGGAATGCCCGACGACGCCGTGATGCACGCCTCGGTCCGCGTCGGCGACGGGTGGCTTTTCGCCAGCGACGACCCTTCGGGCAGCACGCCGCCGATGGCGGGGGCCTCGGTGAACGTGTCGCTGCCGAACGCCGACGAGGCGAGGCGCGTCTTTGCCCGTCTGGCGGATGGCGGCGAGGTGCGGATGCCGCTTGAGGCGACCTTCTGGACACCGGCCTTCGGCGCGCTGACCGATCGCTTCGGCACCAGATGGATGATCATGGCCGACAGCCCGCCACCGGCCTGAGGCCCGCGCAGGCCGGCCCTAGCGGTTCTCGCGCCAGGCGCGTTCGCGCCGGTCCTCGCGGGCCTGGAAGATCAGGATCCAGGCCAGGATGACGAACATCGGATGGGTCAGCCCGCCCGAGAAGACCAGCGCCGGAATCCAGATCAGGAAAACGACGAGGGCGATGATCAGTCGACCCGCGATGAGGATCGACAGCGGTGGAAGCAGCAGGGCAAGCACGTAATTCATGCCGCGCAGATAGGCGCGCGCCCGTTCCGCCGCAAGCCCGCCGCGCCGTGGCCGCGGATACCGTGCAATCGCGCCCTTGCATCCGCCCGCGCCTTGGGCGAGAGCAAGGGCGGACGTGAACGGAGGGATGGCCCATGACCCGCATCGACGCCACCTTCACCCGGCTCAACGCCGAGGGGAAGAAGGCCTTCGTGGCCTATCTGATGGCCGGGGACCCGGATTACGACACCTCGCTTGAGATCGTGAAGGGGTTGCCCGCCGCGGGTGTCGACATCATCGAGCTTGGGATGCCCTTCACCGACCCCATGGCGGACGGCCCGACGATCCAGCTTGCCGGCCAGCGCGCGCTGGAATCCGGGCAGACGCTGCAACGGACGCTCGACATGGCGGCCGAGTTCCGCAAGGGCGACGACACGACCCCGATCGTGATGATGGGTTACTACAACCCGATCTATTCGCGCGGCGTCGACCGCTTTCTGGCGGACGCCTGCGCCGCGGGCATCGATGGGCTGATCGTGGTGGACCTGCCCCCCGAGGAGGACGACGAACTCTGCCTCCCGGCCCAGAAGGCGGGGCTGAACTTCATCCGTCTTGCCACGCCCACGACCGACGACAAGCGCCTGCCCAAGGTGCTTCAGAATACAAGCGGGTTCGTCTACTACGTCTCGATCACCGGGATCACCGGGGCGGCCAACGCGGTGGCCGGCGACGTCGGCCCCGAGGTGGCGCGGATCAAGGCGAAAACCGACCTGCCGGTGATCGTGGGCTTCGGCATCAAGACGCCCGAGGCGGCGCAGACCATCGCGGGCATCGCCGACGGTGCGGTGGTGGGTTCGGCCATCGTCGAGCGGATCGCAAAGGGCGACAGCGCCGAGACGGTGCTGGCCTTCGTCAGCTCTCTGGCCGAGGGCGCACACCGGGCGTAGGGCCGCCAGTCTCGTTCCGCTCGCCGTCGAGGTAGGCGCGCAGGTCGCCCAGAAGCGGAAGCACGTCGGCCACCCGACCGGGCGCGATGACCGCGGCGATCCGGGCGATGTCCGGGCCAAGGTCCGTGATCGCCTGATCGCGGAAGGCGCGGCCGGCGTCCGTCAGCATCACGCATTTCGACCGGCCGTCCTTCGGGTTCGGAACCACGGCGACCAGCCCCGCCTTCTCGAGCCCCTGAAGCGTGTGCGTCATCGTGGTCTTGGGCACCTGGAAGGCGCGCGCGATCTGAAGCGGCGTCCGCCCATCGCCCAGGCGCACCAGGTGGTTCAGAACCGCGAAGTGCGACACGAGGAAGCCCTCGGGCAGGCGCCGCTCGAAAAGGCTGCCCGAGAGCTGCGCGATGATCGCGATCTCGTTGAAGAGGGCGAAGTAGATCGCGGTGTTGGGATCAGGTTTCGACAATCTTCGCGTCCAGCGGCCAGCGGGGGCTTGGCGGGACGGTCGGTCCATAACCAAGGCGCGCCCACATTTGCACGGTTCCGCCGCCGGGGGCCAGCATCTCGTGCACCTGGCGGTAAAGGCCAGCCATCTCGGGGAATTCCTGCAAGGCCTGGCTGAGCGGCTGCATCCCGACTCCCAGCGCCGTGGCCGCAAGGTTCATCCGCACCCAGTCCTGGCCGGCGACGATCTGTTCGGCCCGGCTGTTGCCCGGCGTCACCTGCCACAGATGCGCCATGCCGGTCTGCATGTTGCGGGTGACCATGTCGATCGCCGAGCGCGACGGGATGCTGTCGGGGTCGAGCGAGGCCTCGCGCGTGAACAGCCGGGTCAGCCGCAGCGTCTCGAACATCGGGCCCGAGAAATCGATGCCGTCGGGATTTGCGTCGACCTCGCCCGCGCCGATGCGGAACAGATCGACGCTTTCCTTCAGCGTGCGGTGGGTCGCGAACTCGATCTCGAAGGCTTCGGTAGATATGTCGCGCATGACCTGCACCTGCGCCGGGTCGTTCGTCGTGTCGATGCGCGTGATCAGGGCCGCAGACGCGATTTGGGTCAGGATCTCGGCCGGAACGGGCCGCGCGGTGTCATAGGGTTCCTTGAGCGTGCGCCGGTGCGGGATCTGCGCGAACAGCGGATCGCGCGCGATGCCGGCATCGGCGACGAAGACCGCGCGCGCGACCGGCCGGCCGTCAAGGCCCGCCGGATCCTCGCCTTCCGGGAAGAGCGCCAGATCGACGCGGAAGCCGTCTTCGGCCGCCGCCATGCGCATGAGTTCAAGAAAACAGCCCAGGCCGATGGTGATCTGGCGATTGTAGGGGTCGGTCTCGGGCAGAAGGCGGTCGGTGTCGACGTAAAGCGTCACCTCCCCTTCGGTCGACAGATCGGCAAGCCAAGGCTGCCGATTGTGCGGGTTGGGCGCAAGCAGCGCCCAGGACAGGGCGCGGCGGCGCGGCTCGTCATAGGCGCCGGCCGCCTCCCAAGGAGCAAGAGCGGTGCGCGGCGTGCGGGTCACGGCAATGCCCGCACCAGTGGTGGCGGCAAGGATGACGCCGCCACCCAGAAGGGCGAGAGTCTTTCGGCGGGACAGGGACATGGAAACCTCCATTGGTTCGATATCGAACTATATAGTGCGATATCGAACGATATGCAAGCCCCGGCCGCTAACCCAGCGTGACGTCCAGCAGCATCATCGCAATCACGCCGACCATGAGGCCCGTGGTCGCCGCGGCCTGGTGGCCGCGGCGATGGGTTTCGGGGATGATCTCGTGGCTCACGATGAACAGCATCGCGCCGGCGGCGAAGGTGAGACCCCAGGGAAGCACGGCCCCACTTGCGTGCACGGCGATGACGCCGATCAGCCCACCCACGGGTTCGACAAGGCCGGTCGCGGCCGCGATGGCAACCGCGAAAAGGCGCGAATAGCCAAGCCCGACAAGGGCAACGGCGACGGCAAGGCCTTCGGGCGCGTTCTGCAAGCCGATGCCGATGGCAAGCGTCATGCCGTTGGCGACATCGCCGCCGCCGAAGCCCACACCCACGGCAAGACCTTCGGGGAAGTTGTGAATGGTGATCGCCAGAACGAAAAGCCAGATCCGCGCCACCCCCTCGGCCCCGGCGCCTTCGCGGCCCGCCACGAAATGCTCGTGCGGGAGCGCCCGGTTCAGCCCGGCGACGAACAGTGCCCCAAGCGCGATCCCCACCGCGGCCAGCCCCGCGGCGGCGGGCCTGCCCAGGCCCTGCGCCTCGGCCGCGGCAAGGCCCGGCAGGATCAGCGAGAAATACGAGGCCGACAGCATCACGCCCGCGGCGAAGCCCAGCATGGCGTCGCTGCGGCGCGCCGAAGGATGGCGCCCGGCCAGCACCGGCAAGGCGCCGACCCCGGTCATCAGTCCCGCGCCCAGGCTTGCGAGAAGGCCGATCCAGACGATGTCGCTCATGGCAGGCGCGACACTAGACCCGCGTGCCCCCCGATTGCCAGCGTGGCCTGCGCTTGCTAACCCAGCCTGACCCGAGGGAGGCCCGTCACATGCCCGTCATCACCGAAATCGCGGATCTCAAGCGCCTCTACTGGAGGCGCGTGCCGAAGATGTTCTATGACTACGCCGAAACCGGCAGCTGGACGGAACAGACCTTCCGCGACAACACCGCCGACTTCGCGAAGATCCGGCTGCGCCAGCGCATCGCCGTCGACATGGCGGGCCGCACGACGAAGACACAGATGATCGGCCAGGACGTGGCGATGCCGGTGGCGCTGGCCCCCGTCGGCCTGACCGGAATGCAAAGCGCCGACGGCGAGATCAAGGCGGCGCGCGCGGCCGAGAGCTTCGGCGTGCCCTACACGCTGTCAACGATGTCCATCTGCTCGATCGAGGACGTCGCCGCCCACACGACCAAGCCCTTCTGGTTCCAGGTCTACACGCTGAAGGACGACGATTTCATGCGCCGCCTCTTCGAACGCGCCCGCGCCGCAAAATGTTCGGCCATCGTCATCACCGTCGATCTTCAGGTCCTTGGCCAACGGCACAAGGACATCAAGAACGGCATGTCGGCGCCCCCGAAACTGACCGCGAAATCGATCGCCAACATGATGACCAAGGTCCCCTGGGGGCTTGAGATGCTGGGCACGAAGCGGCGCTTCTTCGGCAACATCGTCGGACACGCCAGCGGCGTGAGCGACCCGACCTCGCTGTCGTCCTGGACGGCCGAGGCCTTCGACCCCTCGCTCGACTGGAAACGGATCGGCAAGCTGATGGAGATGTGGGGCGGCAAGGTGATCCTGAAGGGCATCCTTGACGTCGAGGACGCGAAGCAGGCGGCCGCCCTTGGCGCCGACGCCATCGTCGTGTCGAACCACGGCGGCCGGCAGCTTGACGGGGCGCTGTCGTCGATCCGGACGCTGCGGCCCATCGTCGATGCGGTGGGCCACAAGGTCGAGGTGCATTTCGACGGCGGCATCCGGTCGGGACAGGACGTGCTGAAGGCGGTCGCGATGGGGGCGAAGGGCACCTATATCGGCCGCGCCTATGTCTATGGCCTGGGCGCCATGGGTCAGGCCGGGGTGACGAAGGCGCTTGAGGTGATCCACAAGGAACTCGACACCTCGATGGCGCTTTGCGGGCATCGCGACATCACGAAAGTCGGCCGCGACATCCTGCTGGTGCCCGAGGATTTCGAAGGACGGTGGGCCTGATCGGAGCTGCCTGCGATGATCCGCCGTCCGACGATCGTTGCTGCCATGCTGCTTCTTGCCGCCTGCGCGGAGCGGCCGCTGTCGCCCGCCGAACGCGCCTTCACCGACACGGTCCTCGGGCCCGCGATCGACGCCGACGACGTGCGCTTTGTCAGGGGCTCGGCCTCGAGCCTGATCGACACCGTGATCCCGGTGCGCCCGCGCACCACCTGCCGCGAAAAGATCTATCCGCCGCGCAGCGAACCCGCCCCAGGGTCGTTTCCGGCGATGGCGATCGGTCCGCGCGTGTACTTCGCCCGCGACGCCTGGAGCGCAGATTTCCTGGCCGGCTACCCCGAAGCCAAGGACGTGCGCGACGCCATGCGCGTGGCGCATGAACTGACCCATGTCTGGCAGTGGCAGCGCCGCGACATGACCGGCTACCACCCGCTGAAGGCAAGCCTCGAGCATGTCGAAAGCGACGATCCCTACCTGCTCGAGATCGACCCGTCGAAGGGCTTTCTCGACTATGCCTACGAACAACAGGGGGTGATCATCGAGGAATTCGTGTGCTGCCGCACGCTCGACCCCGAGGGGCGGCGCACCGACGAGTTGCACCGTCTGGTCAGCGAGGTCTTTCCCGCCGCCCTGCGCCGCGATCCCGCGGCGGGCGGCGCGGTGCGCCTGCCCTGGGACGGAGCCACGACGGAGGGCATCTGCAGCTGAGGCGCGTGTCGCCGCGCCCTATCTGAGGCGCCGCATCAACAGCGGCACCAGCACCGGCATCGCCCCCATCGCGCACAGCGCCAGCGGCAGCGAAAAGGCCTGCGAGAGGCTGCCCATCACCAGGGGGCTGATGAAGAAGCCCAGAAAGCCGATCACCGCCACCCGCGCGATCACCCGCGTCCGGTCGACGGCGGGCGCGGCGCGGCCCGCAAGACCCAGCGCGATCGGCGCGATCACGGACACGCCAAGCCCCGTCATCCCGAACCCCAGATAGGCCAGCGCCGGCACGGGGGCGAGGCCGGCCACGACCAAACCCGCGCCGGTCAGGATCGCCGCGCCCAGAAGCACGGCGCGATCGGGCAGGCGCTCGGCCACGATCTGCCCGCCGAAGCGGCCGATCGCCATCGTCAGTCCCAGAGTCGCGGCGCCCAGCGCGCCTTCGGCCGCGCGTCCGCCCAGCGTGCGCTCGATATGCAGGGCCGACCAGGCTTCGATCGCGTTCTCGATCATGAAGGCCGTCATGACAATGCCGCCGGCCGCGGCGACGATGCCGATCGGCGTGCGCAGCGGCGCGCCGTCGCCGCCTTCGGGAACCTCGCCGGGGCTTGCGGTGGCAAGCGACATCAGGCCGGTCAGAAGCGCCAGCATCCCGAAGTAGGCTTGCGGCGGAAGCCCCGCCTCGCGCGCGGCGCCCGCCATCAGCGCCGACACCGCGTAGCCCACCGAGAACATGCCGTGGTTGACGTTCATCAGCGACCGGCGGTGCCGCGCCTCGAGATCGGCGACACGAGCGTTCATGATGACGTCGGTCATCCCCGAACAGAACCCCGTCACCACCATCGCCAGCGCGAAGACCAGCGGCGCAGAGGCCGAGCCCGGAAGCACGAAAGCCAGCGCCAGCGCCAGCGAGGCCGCCGGAAGCGCCAGCATTCCCAGCCGCCGGTCGACCCGGGGCGCCCCCCACATCGCCGACACCAGCCCCAGCGCCGACCCAAGAAGCAGGACGCCGAACAGCCCGTCGCTGACGGCCAGTCGCTCACGAAAAACAGGGACATAGACGGCGAATCCCCCCCAGCCCATCCCCATCGCGAAGAAGGCCAGCAAAGGTGCACGCGAGACGACAATCGCAGTGGTGAAGCTCATTTGGCCCGCCTATGCCTGACAATTGCCGTGCGCAAGCCGCAAAAATGCCGTATTTCTTGCTGGCCTTTCGCAACTGTCATAGGGTCCATCATGTGGGGCTCAGTGAACTACAAGTGGTGTTACATGGTTGGTGTGTACCTTGCCCTGCTCCTGTCCGGGGCAGAGATCAGCGCGCAGGCGCTTTCTTCCGAATTTCCGCGCGAAGAGCGTGCCGTTACGGTTGCGACCACCGCCTTCTTCGACGCGGTCGAGAACCCGAACGCTGCGAGCGGCCATGAATTCTTCTCGGAAGCCTTCGCATCGGCGCTGCCGCTTGAGGATTGGCGCGACTGGCGGCTGGCGCAACTGACCGACCACGGTCCGATGACCGGCCTGACCGCCTACCGCATCACCTGGTATCCGGTCGACACGCTTCTTGGCGCGGTCGATTTCGTGGGCCGCGACGAAAGCGGCCGCAACCTTGTCTGCGGCTATGTGCTGTGGGAATTCGTCGAAGCGGCGTCGCCGCAACTTCGCGGGTTCGAGGCGACCTATGTCGACACCTGGGAACTGGCCGCGATGTCGCCCGAGGAGCAGGGCAAACGGCTTCTCGAGGCCAACTGCGCCTTCACCGATGTCGAGGCGAATTTCGCCCTTTCCAATTCGTGACAATGCCGCTATAGCCCCGGCCTCGCGGGCGGACACCCTTGGAGGCCGCCCGGTCACATCATTGGAGTAGACCATGGCTGGTGAGATCCCTGATCTTCACGCCACGGTACGGACGGGGACAGGCAAGGGGGCCGCTCGTCAGGCCCGCCGGTCGGGCGACGTACCTGGCATCATTTACGGTGGCGGCAAGGAGCCCCTGCCGATCAACCTTTCCTTCAACGAGCTCTACAAGCGCCTGAGGCAGGGCCGCTTCCTGTCGACGCTGTTCAACATGAAGGTCGACGGGCACGACGACGTCCGCGTGATCTGCCGCGGCGTTCAGCGCGACGTGGTCAAGGACCTGCCGACGCACGTCGACTTCATGCGGCTCAAGCGCACCTCGCGCATCAGCCTGTTCATCCACGTCGACTTCGTGAACCACGACAAGGCCCCCGGCATCAAGCGCGGCGGCACGCTGGTCGTTGTCCGTCCCGAGGTCGAGCTTTCGGTTATTGCGGGCGACATTCCCGACCACATCACCGTCGACCTGACGGGCCGCCAGATCGGCGACGTGATCCATATCTCGGACGTGACGCTGCCCGAAGGGGCGAAGCCCACGATCGAACGTGACTTCGTGATCGCCAACCTCTCGGCGCCGTCGGGGCTGCGGTCGTCCGAAGGCGGGGACGATGAGGAAGCCGAAGACGAGGAATAAGGCCGAACGGCCGCCCAGTCACGGTGTCGGGCCCGGTTTCGATCCTGGGCCCGGCCCGACGGGGGACAGACGGAAGGGGCGCATCCACTGCGCCCCTTTCGCGTTTCAGGCCCCTGGCCGGTGCCATGCCGTCACGAGGGGCGCGCGCCCCCGCCCAGCGACTTCAGGATCGGGCAGTCGGGCCGGTCGTCGCCGGCACAGCGGGCGACAAGATCGGACAGGGTGGCCGACATGGCTTGCAGATCGGCGATCTTCGTCTCGATCCGGCGCAGGTGGTCGCGCGCGATCGCCTTGACCTCGGCGCTCGAACGGCCCTCGTCCTCGTAAAGCGCCAGAAGCGCGCGGCAGTCCTCGATGCTAAACCCCAAGGCCCTTGCGCGGGACAGGAAAGTCAGCTTGTGAACGTCGCGCTCGCCAAAGCTGCGATAGCCGTTGGGGTCGCGCCGCGGGGTGACAAGGCCGATATCCTCGTAATAGCGGATCGTTTTCGCGGGCAGGCCGGCCCGTTCGGCCACTTCACCGATGTTCATGGTGCGGCCTCCACGGCGGCAAGGCGCGGACGCGCGGGACCCGTCGCCACAGGGTTCGGCGCGGCGCCCGCCCGGCGCAGCCGAAGCGCGTTGGTCACGACGAAGACCGACGACAGCGCCATCGCCCCCGCAGCCAGCGCCGGCGACAGCAGAAGGCCGGTCACCGGATAGAGCACCCCCGCCGCCACCGGGATCAGCGCGGCGTTGTAGGCGAAGGCCCAGAACAGGTTCTGGCGGATGTTGCGCATGGTGGCCGTGCTGAGTTCCAGCGCAGTCACGACCCCGCGCGGATCGCCTGACATCAGCACGACGTCGGCGGATTCGATCGCGACGTCCGTGCCGGTGCCGATGGCGATGCCGGTGTCGGCGGCGGCAAGCGCCGGCGCGTCGTTGATGCCGTCGCCAACGAAGGCCACCGCCCCGTGGCGTGCGCGCAGGTCGGCGACGGCGTCGGCCTTGCCCCTGGGCAGGACCTCGGCCAGGACCGTGTCGATCCCAAGATCCGCGGCGATGACCTCGGCCGTGGCGCGGGTGTCGCCGGTCACCATCGCGGTCGCAAGACCCGCCCCATGAAGCCCGGCAAGGGCTGCGGCGGCTTCGGGCTTGACCGGGTCGGCGATGGCCAGAACCGCGACCGCCCGCCCGTTGATGGCCGCCAGAACCGGGGTGCGCGCCTTCCGCGCGACCCCGGCCATGGCGGCATCAAGCGGCGCGGTGTCCACGCCTTCGTCCCGCAGGAACCGGGCCGACCCGACCAGCACCCGCGACCCGTCGACCTCGCCCGCGACACCGCGGCCGGTGTGGGACTTCACACCCGTGGCCAAGGGCCGGGCACCCGTCCAGGCCCGCGTCACGGCTGCAGCCAGCGGATGTTCGGAGGCGGCCTCGACCGCTGCGATCAGCGGCAGAACATCGTCGCGCGCGAAACCCTCGGCCAGCACGACCTCGGTCACCTCGGGATGGCCCCGCGTGAGCGTGCCGGTCTTGTCGAAGGCCACGACTTTGGCGCCTGCCAGCTTTTGCAGCGCGTCACCCCGCCGGAAAAGAACGCCAAGCTCGGCCGCCCGCCCCGTGCCGACCAGGATCGACATGGGCGTGGCCAGCCCCATGGCGCAGGGGCAGGCGATGATCAGGACCGAGACACCGGCGACCAGCGCCAGCCCCCGCGCGCCCTCGGGGGCCAGAAGCAGCCAGGCGGCGACCGTCAGGACCGCCAGCACCAGCACCGCCGGCACGAAGATGCGCGTCACGCGGTCGACAAGCCGCTGGATCGGAAGCTTGGCGCCCTGCGCCTCTTCGACCATGCGGATGATCTGCGCCAGAACCGTGTCGCGCCCGACCGCCGTCGCGCGGATGGTCAGCGCCCCGGTCCCGTTCACCGTGCCGCCCGTGACGGCGTCGCCCTCGCCCTTGGGCACCGGCATCGGCTCGCCCGTGATCATCGATTCATCGACGGTGCCCGCGCCCTCGGCCACCACGCCGTCGACCGGCAGCCGTTCCCCCGGCCGGACAAGGATCAGATCGCCCGGCGACAACGCCTCGAGCGGCCGGTCCTCGGTCGCCCCGCCGTGAAGCACGCGCGCTGTCTTCGGCTGAAGCCCGACCAGACGTGCGATCGCCGCACCCGCCCGGCCCTTGGCGCGCGCCTCGAGCATCCGGCCGGCAAGGATCAGCGTGCAGATCACTGCGGCGGCCTCGAAATAGACCGCGCGGGTTCCTTCCGGGAAAAGCCCCGGCGCGGTCAAGGCCATCATCGAATAGCCCCACGCCGCCGCCGTTCCCACCGCCACCAGCGAGTTCATCTCGGGCGCGCCGCGCAGAAGGGCGGGCACGCCCTTGAGGAAGAACTCGCGCCCCGGCCCCGCCAGTACCAGTGTCGTCAGCACGAACTGGATCGCCCAGCTTGTCTGCATCCCGATGGTGGCGGCGATCCAGTGATGCAGCGCGGGCACCAGGTGGCCGCCCATCTCGAGCAGGAAGACCGGCAGCGTCAGCGCGGCCGCGATCTGGGTGTTGCGCCTCAAGCGGGCATGTTCCGCATCGGCGCGATCGGCCGGCGTCGTCGCCGTCCGGGCGCTGCGGGGCGTGGCGCCATAGCCAGCCTTGGTCACGGCGGCGACCAGCGTCGGGGTGTCGACGGCCCCGGCCAGCGCGCGCACCTGCGCGGTGTTGGCGGCGAAGTTCACCGTCGCCTCGACCACCCCGGGCACGGCAGCCAGCGCCGCCTCGATCCGCGCCACGCAGGAGGCGCAGGTCATCCCCTCGACATCAAGCACGGTGACCTCCGTGCGGGCGCTGTAGCCCGCGCCCCGGACCGCATCGGCAAGCTCGGCCGCCGATGCCGCGCCCGACACGCGCGCCATCTTCGTCGCCGGGTTCACCGTGGCCTCGGCCACGCCCGGCAACGCCGAAAGCGCGCGTTCGGACCGCGCCGCGCAGGAGGCGCAGCTCAGCCCGTCGATCGGAAAAGTGAAGGTATCGGATCGGGTGCCGGACATGGCCGCCTCCTGACAGGGTGTCTGTCTGCAGACCGTCATATAGGGCTTCCAGTCACTGGAAGGTCAAGGGCCCGCGTGCAGCGCTGTCCCCGCGCCCTGCCCGTGCTAGGTTCCGCTCCATGCGCGCCCCTGTCCTGAGCTTTACCGATCGCGGCATCTACTGCCCTGCCGGGGACTTCTTCATCGACCCCTGGCGACCGGTCGACCGCGCGCTGGTGACCCATGGCCATTCCGACCATGCCCGCCCTGGACACGCCCGTTACCTGACGACCGAGGCCGCCGCCCCGGTTGTCCGGCACCGCCTTGGCGATATCGCGCTGGCGACCATTCGGTATGGCGAGGCACGACGGATCGGCGACGCCACGGTCAGCTTCCACCCGGCCGGCCACGTGCCGGGGTCGGCGCAAATCCGGGTCGAGGTCGGCGGCGAGGTCTGGGTCGTCTCGGGCGACTACAAGACCGAGGACGACGGCCTGTCCGAGCCCTTCGAGCCGGTCCGCGCCCATGCCTTCGTCAGCGAATGCACCTTTGGCCTGCCGGTCTTCTCATGGACGCCGCAGGCCGAGGTCGCGGCCGACATCAACGGCTGGTGGCGGGCGAACGCGGCCGGGGGGAGGATCTCGATCCTTGGCGCCTATGCGCTGGGCAAGGCGCAGCGGGTGCTGTCGGCGCTTGACCCGGGCATCGGACCGATCCTGACACATGGCGCGGTCGAGGCGGTGAACGCGGTCCTGCGCGCGCAGGGCTACCGCCTGCCGCCGACGATCCGCGTCACCCCCGAACTCGACCCCAGGGCGCATCCCGGCGCGCTGGTCCTCGCCACGCCGTCGGCGCTGGGCACGCCCTGGGCGCGGCGCTTCGGCCCGGCTTCGACCGCCTTCGCCAGCGGTTGGATGCGGCTGCGCGGCGTGCGCCGCCGCCGCGCCGCGGACCGCGGCTTCGTGATGTCGGATCACGCCGACTGGGCCGGGCTCAACGCCGCCATCGCCGCCACCGGGGCCGAGCGCGTCTTCGTCACGCATGGCTACACGGCACAGTTCCGCCGCTGGCTGGAGACACAGGGCTATGACGCGGCGGTGGTGTCGACCGAGTTCGAGGGGGAGGGCCTCGATTCGCCCGACGACAGCCCAGCGGGGATCGAGGTGAAATCGTGAGGCGCTTCGCGGACCTCTTCACCGCGCTCGACCGGACGACCTCGACCAACGCCCGGGTCGCGGCGCTTGCCGACTACTTCGCCGAGGCGCCCGAGGCGGACCGGGTTTGGACCATCGCGCTTCTGTCGGGACGCCGCCCGCGCCGCGCGGTGACCGCGACGCAGCTTCGGGAATGGGCGGCGGAACGGGCGGGCCTGCCGCTTTGGCTGTTCGAGGAGAGCTATCCGGTGGTCGGCGACCTGGCCGAGACCATCGCGCTGATCCTGCCGCCGCCGACGCATACCGCCGAGCGCAGCCTGGCCGACTGGATGGCCGAGGTCCGCGCCCTGGCCCAGGTGGACGAGCCCACGCGAAAGGCGCAGATCCTGGCGGCGTGGGACGGACTCGACGCGACGGGGCGGTTCCTGTTCAACAAGTTCCTGACCGGCGGGTTTCGCATGGGTCTGTCGCAAACCCTGATGACACGGGCGCTGGCGCGGGCGACCGGCATCCCCGAGCCCGACCTGGCCCATCGCCTGATGGGCGACTGGGACCCGGCGACGACCAGCTTTTCCGCGCTGATCCTTGCGCCCGATCCGGCGGCCGCGCTGTCGCGGCCCTATCCCTTCTGCCTGGCCTCGCCGCTTGAGGAAGGGCCGGGGGCACTGGGCGATCCGGCCGACTGGGCGGCAGAATGGAAATGGGACGGCATTCGCGGGCAGGTCATCCTGCGGGGCGGACAGCAGTTCCTGTGGTCGCGCGGCGAAGAGCTGATGACCGACCGCTTCCCCGAACTGGCCCGGCTGGCCGACTTCCTGCCGCCCGGCACCGTCCTCGACGGCGAGGTTCTGGCCTGGGAGGGGACAGCCCCCCTGCCCTTCGCGGCGCTGCAGAAGCGGATCGGGCGCAAGAGCGTGCCGAAGCGGCTTCTGGCCGAGGCGCCGGTGATCCTGAAGGCCTACGACCTGCTCGAGGACACAGGCATGGACATCCGTGCGCTGCCCTTCGCGGACCGGCGCGCCCGGCTCGAGGCGCTGGCGGCGCGGCTGCCGGGCGATGCGCCGTTGATCGCCTCGCCGCTTGTGACCTTTGCCGACTGGGCAGCCCTTGGCGCGATGCGCGACACCGCCCGCGAGCGCGGCGCGGAAGGATTGATGCTGAAGCGCCTCGCGTCGCCCTACGGCGTCGGACGCAAGAAGGGCGACTGGTGGAAGTGGAAGGTCGATCCCTTCTCGATCGACGCGGTCATGGTCTATGCCCAGGCCGGGCACGGGCGGCGGGCGACGCTGTTCACCGACTTCACCTTCGCGGTCCGCGACGGCGGGGCGCTGGTGCCCTTCACCAAGGCCTATTCGGGTCTGACCGACGCCGAGTTCCGGGAAATCACAGCCTGGGTGCGCCGGAACACGCTGGAGCGCTATGGCCCGGTGCGCGCGGTCCGGCCCGATCTTGTCTTCGAGATCGCCTTCGAGGGCATCCAGGAAAGCCCGCGCCACAAGTCCGGGATCGCGCTGCGCTTTCCGCGCATGGCACGCTGGCGTAAGGACAAGCCAGCCGCCGAAGCGAACACGCTGGACGATCTCAGGGCGCTGCTTGAGGTGCGCCGCTGATCTGCCGCGCCAGGCGCCGTGCCACGTCCCGGCCCGACAGGTAGGCGCCATGCGCCGTGGCCTGAAAATCCATCGAGAAGGCTTCGCCGGCGAAGGCAAGGTTGCCGGTGTCGGCCTCGATCATCCGGTGTCGCCGGCGCGCCGCCCCCGGCAGGGCGGCGGAATAGGACCCGCGCACGAAGGGGTTGTCGCGCCACCCGGTCACGGCCGCCCCGCGGACCGACCGCGCAAGATCGGCACCGAAGACCATCGCAAGGCGGTCGCGGGCGAAGGCCTCGAGCGCGCCGGGACCATCCCGCGCGATGTCGCTGACCCACGGCCCCGCCAGGTTCGCCACTGCCAGCGCGGGAGACCCCGCGATCATGGTGAATTCCGAGGCCGGGGCATCGCCCGGATCGACAATGCAGAACTGCCGGCCCGCGGCCTCGGGCGGCAGGGCGGGAAGCTCCAGCGCCACCTTCTCGAACACGCCGCAGGGCACCTGCGCCACGTCGTCGAGAAGGTCCCGCGCGGGCCCCGGCCCGATGGCGACGCCGCCCGAGATCAGCACGTTGGTCGACACCGTCACGATCGCGCCCTTCGCGCGCAGCGTGCCCTGCGACGTATCGACCGTGACTTCGCCGGCGCCCTGCCGAAGGCCGGTGACGGCAACGCCGGTGCGGATCGGCAGACCCTGCGACATCCCGGCGACCAGCGCGCCATACCCCGACAGGACAGGCCAGTCCTCGTCGGTATCTTCGTAATCCCAGTAGGCAAGCGCCGACACCCTGTGGGGATCGCCCCCAGTCAGAAGTTGCAATACGCACAGAACCATGGGCCAGTGCGACCCGTCGCGATCGACGACCTCGGTCAGTGGAACGTCGCGCCCGGCGGCCCCGGCGCGATCGATCGCCGCCTCGGCCGCCTCAAGCGCCACGCCTGCGGCGCCCCGCTGTCCGGGTCCTGCGAAGGCGCCCTTCTGCCAGTAGGTGAAATCCTCGTCCGCGTCCGCCTTGCGGTAGTCCGCGCCAAGTCGGTCGGCCCAGGACACCAGGGGGTTGAGACTGGCGCAATGCAGCCAGTGGCAGCCCTGATCCCACGGCCGGCCAAGGCTTGTGCTGTCGGTAAAGGCCCGCCCGCCCACGCGCCCGGCCGCCTCGAGAATCACGAAGGGTATCCCGCGTTCGGCAAGTTCCAGCCCCGCGCCGATGCCCGCCGCGCCGGCGCCCACGATGACGATGTCGGTTTCACTCATGGCGCGCTCGCTTTCTCGCCGGGTCCGATCTGGTCAGGCCTGCTCAAGGGAAACTAGCGCCGAACCTGGCGCAAGAATAGTCATTGCCGCGTCATGGCCTTGCGATATCGTCGCGCATCGCAACCCTGACCCGAGGTCACCCATGTCACCGCGCATCCTGTCCCCACTGTTCGTGCTTGCCCTTTGCGCCGTCCCCGCGGCCGCCGAGGAGTTACGCGTGATGTCCTACAACGTCTGGGGCGGCGGTGCGAACGAGGAGAAGGGGATCGACGAAACCTTGGCCGTGCTCCGCGCCGCCAATCCCGACATCGTCGGCATCCAGGAGACGCGGACCGAGGGCGAGGTCTGCGAGGCCGACTATTGCCCTCCCGGGGGCACCTCGGTCGCAGCCGCGCTGGCCGAGGCGATGGGTTTCTACCATTACGACCAGACGGCCGAGAACGTGGCGCTTTGGGCTAACGCCATCATCAGCCGCTATCCCATCGGACCGGCCACGCCGAACGACCTCTGCGTTCCGATCGAGGCGCCCGGCCGCACCGTCTGGGCCTGCAACGTCCACCTCGATGACGAGCCCTACCAGCCCTACCAGCTGCTGGGCATCGAATACGGCCCCGCCCCCTTCATCGACAATGCCGAGGACGCGATCCGCTTCGCCGAGGAAACCCGCGGGCCGGCGATCGCGCTTCTGATCGACGACATGGCTGCTACCGCGGAAGGCGACATCACCCTGGTCTTCGGGGATTTCAACGAACCCTCCGGCCACGACTGGACTGAGGCCGCCGCCGAAGCCGGCCTGCATCCGATCGCCGTGGACTGGCCGACCACGGGGGCGCTGGAAAGCCTTGGCTTCAAGGATGCCTATCGCGTCGTCCACCCCGACCCGGTGGCCAAGCCCGCCTTCACCTGGACACCCTGGGGCGACGAAGCCGACCCCGAGGATCATCACGACCGGATCGACTTCGTGCTGGTGCGCGGCGACGTCGCCGTGACCGACGCCGCCATCGTGGGCGAAGCCGGGCCGCGCACCGACCTTGCCGTCGATCCCTGGCCGTCGGATCACCGCGCCGTTCTGGCCGTGATCACCTACGACTAGGCCGGAATGCCTTGCCCTGTCCCGCCTGCCCGCTTAGGTCAGACGGGACAGCGACACGGAGCCCGGCCATGACCCGCACCCCTGCCTTCGACGCCAACGCCAGCGGCGGCAAGTCCTTCGGCGACTTGCCCGAATGGGACCTCACCGACCTTTACGCCGCCCCCGACGCGCCCGAGTTCGGCCGCGACATGGACTGGCTGGAACAGGCCTGCGCCGCCTTCGCCGCCGATTACGAAGGCAAGCTTGCCGGGCTTGACGCCGCGGGGCTTCTTGACTGCGTCAAGCGCTACGAACGCATCGACACCGTCGCCGGGCGGCTCATGTCCTATGCCGGGCTGCGCTATTACCAGATCACCACGGATGCCGGGCGCGCCAAGTTCCTGGCCGACGCGCAGGACCGCATCACCGCCTTCACCACGCCGCTGGTGTTCTTCTCGCTCGAGGTGAACCGGATCGACGACGCCGCGATCACGGCGCATTTCGCCGCCTCGGCCGAGCTTGCCCGCTACAAGCCCATCTTCGACCGCCTGCGCGCGATGAAGCCGCACCAGCTGTCCGACGAGCTTGAACGCTTCCTGCACGACCAGTCCACCGTCGGCGCGGCCGCCTGGAACCGCCTATTCGACGAAACCATCGCCGGGCTCGAGTTCACGGTGGACGGCGAGACGCTGAACCTCGAATCCACGCTCGACTGCCTGACCGACCACGACCGCCCCCGGCGCGAGGCGGCCGCCCGCGCGCTGGCCCATGTCTTCGGCGCCAACGTCAAGCTCTTCGCCCGCGTCCACAACACCCTGGCCAAGGAGAAGGAGATCGAGGACCGCTGGCGCAAGATGCCCACGCCGCAGCACGGCCGGCACCTCGCCAACCAGGTCGAGCCCGAGGTGGTCGAGGCGCTGCGCAACGCCGTCGTCGCCGCCTATCCGCGCCTGTCGCACCGCTATTACGAGCTCAAGCGCAAGTGGCTGGGCCTCGACACCCTTCAGGTCTGGGACCGCAACGCCCCCCTGCCGATGGAGGACAAGACCACCATCGACTGGCCGCGCGCCCGCGACATGGTGATGACCGCCTATGGCGAGTTCGACCCGCGCATGGCCGAGATCGCCGAGCCCTTCTTCACCCGCGGATGGATCGACGCCGGCACCAAGCCCGGCAAGGCGCCCGGCGCCTTCGCCCACCCCACGGTGACGGACGTTCACCCGTACATCCTTCTGAACTACCTCGGAAAACCGCGCGACGTGATGACGCTGGCGCATGAACTGGGCCACGGCGTGCACCAGGTGCTGGCGGCGGGCCAGGGCGAGCTTCTGGCCTCCACCCCGCTGACGCTGGCCGAAACCGCCAGCGTCTTCGGCGAGATGCTGACCTTCCGCCGCCTTCTGGCCCAGGCGAAGGACGACGCCCAGCGCCGCGTCCTTCTGGCCGGCAAGGTCGAGGACATGATCAACACCGTCGTCCGCCAGATCGCCTTCTACGACTTCGAGTGCAAGCTGCACGACGCCCGCCGCGAGGGCGAACTGACGCCTGACGACATCGGCGCGCTGTGGATGAGCGTTCAGGCCCAGTCCCTTGGCCCCGCCTTCACCTTCATGGAGGGCTACGAGTCCTTCTGGGCATATATCCCCCACTTCGTGCATTCGCCCTTCTACGTCTATGCCTATGCCTTCGGAGATGGCTTGGTGAACGCGCTTTACGCGGTTTACGAGGAAGGCGACGCGGGCTTTCAGGAGAAGTACTTCGAGATGCTCCGCGCCGGCGGGTCGAAGCACCACAAGGAGCTGCTGGCGCCCTTCGGCCTCGACGCGAGCGACCCGGCGTTCTGGGACAAGGGGCTCGGGATGATCGCCGGGATGATCGATGAGCTGGAGGGGATGGAGTGAGGGGGGTAAGATCACTAAGATTATGTTGACTTGAAGTGGTCACTGCTAGCAACATGTTGATCTAAACACATCATATGGAAGTGTGCCATCAACTTAACACAAGGCATTGGCCCCATGTCCGACACGCTTTGCAAGATCCGACTAAAAATCGGCTCGATGGAGTTGGAGTACGAAGGCAGCCCCGACTTCCTTGAAGGAGGCATAGAAAGGCTTCTTGAGACTATGGGAGAGCTTTCCCAAAAGGTTCCCCCACAATCTAGCGCCCCTCTCGATCAGGCAGCCAATCCCGCTTCCAGCGTGTCACACACCGGAAGCACAACAGCAAATCAATCAGCGGCAAGCATTTCTTTCACAACTTCAACGCTTGCAGCGTACACTGACGCAAAATCGGGACCGGAACTGGCGCTTTGCGCCATGTTTTATCTGGAGCGAGTTCGCGGGAATACTTCAAACTCAAGCGGCGAGATTCTTCAGGAAATGAAGACAGCAGGAGGCTATTACAAGTCCACCATGTCGGGAAACAATGCTTCCAACCTTAAGAATCTTGCAAAGGCAAAGCGGATTAATGAGGTATCAAACGGAAAATATACACTTGCTAGTTCCGAGGCAAAAAGGCTTGAGGCGGTAGTTGCTCAAATCAGCTGACCTCAAGACTTGGCTGCATCAAGATCTTCCAAGGTTAGAGAAGCTGTTGCTCGTCCTTGCAGTTCTCGATAGGCCCGCTCTTCTAGCAGAGGTAAGAGACGAAGCAAGGAAAGCCGGCTTTAGGATTCCAGCCACTTGGAACGTCTCATCCACACTGGCCCGAAGCAAGGGCAAGGCGATTAGAACGCCGGAAGGGTGGGAGATCACTGACTCTGGAAAGGCTCTATTGAGAAGCCTCGGAGTGGCAGACGTGAGCCCATCTGCACTTAACGTTGCCTCTGACCTTCGGAAGCATCTAGAGAATATCGCGGACACTGAGACACGAGCGTTTCTGGACGAGGCCATTAATTGTCATGAGTACGGCTTGTACCGCGCCGCCATTGTCATGTCTTGGGTGGGCGCGGTAAGCGTGCTGCACAAGCATGTTCACTCAAACCATCTTGCTTTGTTCAACAAGGAGGCCTCCCGAGTTGACGACAAGTGGAAGGTCGCAAGGACCAGAGATGACCTTGGCCGAATGAATGAGGATAAATTCCTAGATACAATAGAACGAATCTCGGTCATTGGGAAGAACGTGAAGGATGCACTTAAGGAATGCCTCAAGCGCAGAAATGGATGTGGCCATCCGAACTCCTTGAAGGTGAGTATAAACCAGTCTGCTGCCCACCTTGAGGTTCTACTGCACAACGTGTTTGAACCATTCTCGCATTCACAAGGGTCAGCCACCTAAGCTTGACCTGCCCGTCGTGCAATGAAGAATTCTCCGCACCATTACCCACTACCACCTTCCTTCACTTTGCTGAGACGCCCAGCCCACTATACCCTCGCCCACCCTCTCCCCTTCCAACTCGCCCCTCCCCGACCCCCGAAACGCGCACCATGGGTCCCACCCTGCTTCACATCCTCATCACCTCCGGGGCCATCGGCCTTGGCATCTGGCTGTTCAATCACCCCTTGATCCTCAAGGGGCGGTCGCAGCTTCTGCGGGGCGTGGTGATCTGGGCGGCGCTGGTGATCCTTCTGCGCGTCATCGACCTTGCCTTCCTGTCCTGACCCCGTGGCCATCTTGCCCCCCTGCGCCCTGCCCGGCTAAGAGAGGTTGCCGCGCGTGGGTGCGGCGGAACGGGGTGCAGCATGGACGGACATTCGACGACGGACACGACGGGCGGGACGGGCAGCGACACCATCGCCGGGGTGCGACGCGACAGGCTTCTGGCGCTGGCCGCGCGCGAGGCGCGGCGCTTTTCCGCCAGCCGGCCCAAGGCGGCCGCGGCGCTGAAGGCCCGGGCGGGCACCTACCTGGGCGGCGTGCCCATGCACTGGATGCGCGACTGGCCCATGCCGCACCTGCCGCTGGTGGCCGAGGCGCGCGGCGCCCGCCTGACCGATATCGACGGCTACGAGATCGACGATTTCTGCCTGGGCGACACCGGCTCGATGTTCGGGCATTCGCCCAAGCCCGTGGCCCGCGCCATCCGCCGGCAGGCCGCGCGCGGGCTGACCTACATGCTGCCCACCGAAGACGCGCTTGAGGCCGGCCAGCTTCTGACCGACCGCTTCGGCCCCTTCCTGTGGCAGATCGCCACCACCGCGACCGACGCCAACCGCTTTGCCATCCGCGTGGCGCGCGCGGTGACGGGGCGGGCGAAGATCCTGGTGTTCCACGGCTGCTACCACGGCACGGTGGACGACACGATGGTGGCGCTGCGCGACGGCCAGACGGTGATGCGCCCCGCCCTTGTCGGGCAGGTGCAGGACCTGACGCTGGGCGCGGTCTGTTGCGAGTTCAACGACCTCGAGGGCGTCGAGCGGGCGCTGGCAGCGGGCGACGTGGCCGCGATCCTGACCGAGCCGGTGATGACCAATTCCTGCATGGTCTTGCCCGAACCGGGGTTCCTTGACGGGCTGCGGCGGCTGGCCGACGAACACGGTGCGCTTCTGATGATCGACGAGACGCACACGATCTCGTCCGGGCTGGGCGGCTATTCCCGCGTGCATGGCCTGAGCCCCGACATGTTCGTCGTCGGCAAATGCGTGGCCGGCGGCATGCCCACCGCCGTGTGGGGCATGACCGAGGACGTGGCTCGCCGGTTCGAGGACTACGACGCCGCCCGCGCCCCCGGATTTTCCGGCATGGGCACGACGCTGTCGGCGAACCCGATGCAGTTCGCCTGCCTGCGCGCGACGCTTTCGGACGTGATGACCCAGGCGAACTACGCCCACATGGAAAAGGGCGCGCTGCGCCTCTCGAAGGGCCTTCAGGCCGCCATAGACCGGCACGGCGCGCCCTGGCATGTCGTGCGCGTCGGCGCGCGAGTCGAGTTCATCTGCGCCCCCGGCCCCCTGAAGAACGGCACCGAAGCCGCCGCCGCCCACATGCCCGAGGTCGAGGCCGCCGTGCACACGGCACTTCTGAACCGCGGCTCGCTGATCGCGCCGTTCCACAACATGATGCTGGTCAGCCCGGCCACGAAGAAGCGCCAGATCGACCGCCTGGTCGCCGCCTTCGACGAGATCCTGTCCGAACTTTTCGGGGACGCGGCATGACCGGCCAGCCCAGCCCCTCGGGCTCGACCGTCGAAGAGGCCGAGGCCTTCCTGGCCGCCCACCCCGAGATCGAGGCCTTCGACATCGTCCTGCACGACGCCAACGGCATCGGGCGCGGCAAGATCATCCGCCGGCACGAACTTGTGCCCTTCTACCGCAACGGCCGGCACCTGCCGATCTCGATCCTCGGCTTGGATATCTGCGGCGAGGACGTGCACGAGACCGGGCTGATCTGGGACCAGGGCGACGGCGACCTGCGCGCCTGGCCGATCCCCGGCACGCTGGTGGCGCTGCACGGCACCACCCCGCCCCGGGGCGAGGTCTTCATGTCGATGCACGAGCTTGACGGGACCCCGATGACCTCGGACCCGCGTCACGCGCTGCAGCGCCAGGTCGCGGCGCTGGCCGAAGACGGCCTGCATCCGGCCGGGGCCTTCGAGCTTGAATTCTTCCTGCTGGCAAACGACCGCGACGCCGCCGGGCGCGTTCAGCCCGCGCGCGACGTGCTTGACGGTCGCACCAGCCAAAAGACCGAGGTCTATTCCGTCGACCACCTGCACGGGATGCTGCCGCTCTTCTCGGACATCTACGCCGCCGCGGGAAAGGCCGGGATCACCGCCGAGACCATGATTTCGGAATACGCGCCGGGGCAATACGAACTGACGCTGCATTACCGGACGGACGTGATGCAGGCCGCCGACGACCTGATGCGGCTGAAGCGGATCGTCCGGCAGCAGGCGCGCCTTCACGGCGTGACGGCCTGCTTCATGGCCAAACCTTTCGAGGGCTATGCCGGATCGGGGATGCATTTCCACGTCTCGATGCAGGACAAGGACGGCCGGAACGTCTTTGTCGAGGCGGTCGAGGGCAAGTGGTCGCAGACCATCCTGCATGCCTTGGGCGGCCTGAAGGCCACGATGGGCGAATCCATGCTGGTCTTCGCCCCGCACGCCAATTCCTGGCGCCGCTTCGCCAGCCAGTCCTACGCGCCGGTCAGCCCCTCGTGGGGCGTCAACAACCGATCGGTCGCGCTGCGCATCCCGGCCGGCGACATCCGCGCCCGGCGGATCGAACACCGCCCCGCAGGGGTCGACGCGAACGCCTATCTCGTGGCGACCACGGTGCTGGCCGGCGTGCGCCACGGGCTGCGGCACAGCATCGACCCGGGCCCCGAGACGACCGGCAACGCCTATGAAGAGGCCGCCGACGCCCCTGCGATCCCGATCGACTGGCGGTCGGCCATCGAGGCGGCCAGGGGCTCGGCCTTCCTGACAGAGGCGCTTGGCGCGGACATGCACCGCACCTTCACCGCGATCAAGGCCGCGGAATACGCCCGTGTCGCCCGCACGGTCAGCGAGGTCGACTACGACCTCTACCTGCACACGGTCTGAGCCCGCTCACAGCGTCAGGATGGTCGAGCCGGTGGTCTGCCGCGCCTCGAGCGCCCGGTGGGCGTCGGCCACGGCTTCCAGCGGGAAGGTCTGGCCGATGGTCACCTTGATGTCGCCCGCCAGCACCTTGTCGAAGACGTGCCGCGCCATCGCCTGGCAGGCGGCGGGGTCGGCGATATGGGTGAAAAGCGTCGCGCGCGTCAGCTTGAGCGATCCCTTGGCCGCCAGCGTCAGAAGGTTGACCGGATCGACTGGACCCGACGCATTGCCGAACGAGATCATGAAGCCCAGGGGCCGCAGGCAATCGAGCGAACCGGCGAAGGTGTCCCGCCCGACGCCGTCCATCACGACGTCGACGCCCTTCCCGCCCGTGATCTGCTTCACGCGGGCGACGAAATCCTCGGTCCGGTAGTTGATCGCGTGCGCCGCGCCGGCTTCGGCGGCCAGTCGGCACTTGTCGTCCGATCCGGCGGTGGCGATCAGTTCCACCCCCTCGGACCTGGCCCACTGGCAGGCCAGAAGCCCGACCCCTCCGGCTGCCGCGTGAAACAGGACGCGGTCCCCCGCCCCGATCGGCGTGGTGCGGTGAAAGAGATATTCCACCGTCATGCCCTGAAGCATGATCGCGGCGCCTTCCTCGAACGAGATCCCGTCAGGCAGGGGGCAGACCTGTGCGGCAGGCATCACCCGCGCCTCGCAATAGGCGCCGGGCGGCTGGGCGGCATAGGCGGCGCGGTCGCCGGGGCGCAGGTGGGTCACCCCTTCGCCAACCGCCTCGATCACGCCGGCGGCCTCCATGCCAAGGGCATGCGGCAAGTCGAGCTTGTAAAGACCGCTGCGCTGATAGACGTCGATGAAGTTCAACCCGCACGCCTTGTGGCGGATGCGGATCTGACCCGGCCCGGGCTCGCCCACCGGCAGGTCCACGACCTTCAGCTTCTCGGGACCACCCGTTTCCTCGATGACAACCGCGCGCACCATGTAGCCTGCCCCTTTTCGTGTCGCGGCAAGCTTACGGCCTGACGCCGTGCGCCACAAGGAAACCCGGCTGGCAGGGGCAGGTTCGCCTACCCCCTGGGCATCACTGCTGGATCGCGCTGAGGTAGGAGACAAGGGCCAGGATCCGGCCGCGCGCCATCATGTCGCCCTGTGCCGGGTCAAGCCCGTCCGAGGCCATCGCGCTGACGAAATAGCGATCGCCCCAGACCGGCATGTCGCTGCCGTGCGCACGGATCTCGTTGCGTCCGTCGACGACAAGCACGGCCTGTTCGTATGGAAAGGTCCCGCCGGCCCGTTCCGCCATCCGCGTCAGATCGGGGGTGTGGATTTCAAGAAGTCCGGCAATCGGACCATCACCCTTGGCCGATTCCCCGTGGCAACCGGCGCAGGCGATCATGTATTCGGTCCGCCCCGGATCGGCGTCCTGCGACAATGCGGGCGCTGCGAGACAGGCGGCAAGGCAGGCGGCGGCGCCTGCGGCGGTCATCGTCCTGATCATTATAGCATCCTCCGTCGGGGTTCAGGCCTTGAGAAGCCCCACGAAGGCTACCGCACGCCGGGTCACGGGCATTGACCGCAGTCAATGCCCATGGGCGACGTGTTGCGGGCAGTTCAGGCGACGGCCGCCAGGACGGGCTTGCCCCCGGCGCCGGCGACGGCTTCCCAGGTCATGCTGGGCCGATAGCGCCAGGCGAGGCGCCCCGCCTCGTCCATGGCGAAGAGGTGCAGCCAGCCGTTGTCGAACAGCGCGCGCACCCCGTCGTGGCGGGCAAGGATCGCCGTGATCGCCTCGCGCGGGGCCTCGACGCAGACCGACAGGCGCAGGGGTTCGTGGCCATAGCCCTCGCCGTCGTGCACCGACTGCCAGGGCAGACCCGCGCGCATGACGCCACCATTGCCTTCCAGAACGCCGATGCCGCCGACCACGTTGTGCAGAAGCTTGTTGCCCCCCCCGAAGACCTGCGGCGCGACGGTCGAGCCGTAGTATTGCAGGCTGATCCAGCTTGCGACGACCACGGGCGCCGTCAGGATCAGTTCGAGCACGGGGAAACCCCGGCCGCTGTCCTGCCGCCAGTCGTAGTCGTGCAGGAAGGCGCGGCCCGCAAGGCTGCGGCCCGCCGTGCGGTCGCGCGGCGCCGCGATGAACGCCTTGCAGCCGGCCAGCGCCCATTCGGGCCGGACTTCCGACCAGTCGCGGCTGCGCAGGTCGATGTCTCCTTCGCTGCCCGCGCGGGGCAGGCGCAACGCCCGTTCGCCCCGCGTCAGCCGGCCGGCATCGTCCAGCCAGCGCCGCGCCTGGGCCAGATCGTCGCCATGGGCCGAGGCATCGACGTCACCGTCGTACAACGTGACGCGGTCGGTCGTGGTATCGTGCAGCGCGGCCAGGAACAGCGTGTCGGCAGGAACCTCGATCCCGCGGTCGACAAGGCCCGCGCGCACCTCCACGTCATTGAGAAGCCCTGCCAGGAGGCGGGCGTTCACCTCGCCCGAATGGCCACCGCAGGCGCCACAGTGCAGACCGCTGGCATGGGGATTGTTCACGACGTTCGCACCGTGGCCGGCGACGATCACCAGCCGGGCGAAGCCGTCGGTCAGCGACATCGCGCGCAGTACGGTCTCGGCCGCCTGCAGCCGGGTCCCGGGGTCGAGCGCGGGGTCGAACCGCGGCGCGGGCTCGTCGGCGTGGGCATGCCCGTGATGGCCCAGCGCGTCGCCCAGAAGCTTGGCGACATAGACCGGGCCCATCGCCTCGACGAAGGCGAAGGAGGATACGGCCGCCAGCTTGAACCGGCCCCAGGCGCGCTTCGCGCGGGCTGCATACCGCGCGGCGGCGTCGTCCGGCGCGCCCGGTCCCTTGCCCGCGGTGCTGCGCACGGTCGGGTTCAGAAGCACGGGAAGCCGCCGCTCGGCCACGTCCGAAGCAAAGCCGTGATGTTCGGCGAAGACGCCGAAGAAGCCCGCGAAGCCCAGCGTGCGGATGCCGGGATCGACAGATTCAAGCGCCCGACGGAAGACCTCGGAGCGGACGTCGATGCAGAAGGCCGCCTGCAGCGCGGGCCGGTCGTCGTTCGTGCGCGGCGCGGGGGCCGCCAGAGTCGCGGCAAGCTGGCGCTGCCCGGCCCGTTCGGCGGCCTCCTGCAGGATGGCGTCGATCCTGTCATCCTCGCTGGCGGCGACCGGCGCGGCATGGGCCGCGACCACCGCCGACCAGTCGGCACCGACCCGGTCGGCGTATTGCAGGTAAAGCGCCTCTTCCCAGACAAGGCGGATCGCCAGAAGCTCGCGCAGGGTGCTGTCGCCGGTCCCGGCAAGTTCGGCTTGCCACAGCAGATAGCGGGCGTGCTGCGCCCATCCGCCCAGCGACAGAAGAAGCTGATGGAAGCAGGTCTCGACCGCGGCATCGCTCAGCCCCAGCGTTCCGGCGGCGCGGGTGATCGCCTCGGACGGGTCCTCGCCCGCGTCGCCGACGAAGGCGGCGAAGCCCTGAAGCCCCATGATCTCGGGCGTGAGGTCACGCGTGGCGAAGGTGCGCCAGCCCCACCAGGCGCCGCGCTTCTTGGGTGCCACCCACAGCGCCTGCCCCTGATCGAAATAGGCCCCGGCCCAGACGCCGATGCGGTCGGCGATCAGCGCCGGCCAATCGAGTCCGCTGACCGAAGCCGCAAGGTCGGCGACGGTCGGCAGGGCCTGCGGCGCGGGGCGGGCACGGGCGGCGGCGGCCCTAAGCGCGGCGACACTGGCGGGTTTCGCGCCCGCCGGAGCCGCGGCGAGGGCTGCGGCAAGGTCGGCCTCGGCGATCTCGCCCGCCTCGATCTTCGCCAGGTACCAGTCGCGCGGCATGGTCACCGCGACCCCGCCCACCCGCGCCAGATGCGCAGCAAGCTCGGCCAGGGGTTTGTCGGTCTGTCCGAGGAAGGGATTGACCGCCACCGTCGCGGCCAGCGGGAAGGCCGGCGGGATGTGGCGTTGCGCGGCCTCGATCCCCTGCGCGATGGCCGAGGGAACGGCG
This sequence comes from Saliniferula longa, assembly GCF_050789285.1. Classification (NCBI taxonomy): domain Bacteria; kingdom Pseudomonadati; phylum Pseudomonadota; class Alphaproteobacteria; order Rhodobacterales; family Roseobacteraceae; genus Saliniferula; species Saliniferula longa. The sequence goes on from NZ_JBOUVX010000003.1 coordinate 680,058, forward strand.
GCGTCGGGCGTCATGTCGGGCGTCAGGATCGTCGTCATGGTCCGTGTCTCCTCTCGGTCAGGTCAGGACGGGCGCCGCGCGGCCCAGTTGCCAAGCAGCCGGTCGAAGACGGCGTTGGCGTAAAGGCCGTTGGCAAGATGGACGCGCAGCCCCACGGCCGCGGGGTGATAGGCCCAGAGCGGGAACATCGCCTGCGCCACGGCAACCACCGCGAAGCTGACGACGGCCAGCACGATCAGCGCCCATTCGAGCGGCCCCGGGGCCGGAGCGGCCGGCAACGTGCCCGCCGTCAGCCATTCCGCCCCGCGCTGGAGCGCGAAGTAGGACACCGAGGCGGCGACCGACCAGACCACCGTGCGGCGGGTCAGCGCCCGGGGCGCGGCATCGGCAAGGCCCTGCGCGATCAGGTAGGCCACGCCGAAGATCAGGATGGCGCCCAGCGCGATCGATTGGGGCGACTTGTCGGCGACGCCGAAGGCAAGGCCGATCGCCGCATAGATCGCCAGCGCCAGAAGGAAGGCGCGGCCCACCGCGCGGCCGTCGGGAATGGCCACCGTTCCGGGGCGCCGGTTCGCCGCGACCTGGGCCACCGCCCCACCCGAGGCAAGGAACGCATGCGCCTTGTAAAGCGAATGCGCCACGATGTGCAGCAGCGCCAGCGGGAACAGCGCAAGGCCGCACTGCATGATCATGAAGCCCATCTGCGCGATCGTGGACCACGCAAGCGAGGTCTTGACCGCCGGCTGGGTCAGCATGACGAGACCGCCGAAGAGCGCAGTGAACCCGCCCACCATCACCAGCAGCGCCAGCACCGCCGGCGACAGCAGCATGACATCGGCGAAGCGGATCAGAAGGAAACCGCCCGCGTTGATGACGCCCGCGTGCAGCAGCGCCGAGACGGGCGTCGGCGCCTCCATCACCTCGGTCAGCCAGCCGTGGGTGGGGAACTGCGCCGATTTCAGAAGCGCGGCCAGCGCCAGAAGCGTGGCGGCCGCGACCAGCGCGGGGCCGCCTTCGGCGACGCGGGCCTCGGCCAGGATCGTGGCGATGTCGGCCGTTCCGAAGACCCAGACCAGAAGAACGGTGGCGCCGATCAGCGCGGCGTCGCCGGCCCGCGCGACGACGGATTTCTTGCGGGCGGCGCGCTGTGCGGGCACCCGGTCGCGGTAGAACAGAAGAAGCTGGTGCAGGAACAGGCTGGTCGCGATCCAGGCAAGAACCAGCTGGAAGAGGTTGCCCGCCTGCACCAGCAGGAGAACCGCCGCCAGCGTCGCCGCCATCCGGCCCATGAAGGCGCCCTGCCGGGCCTCGCCGTCGAGGTAGGTCCCCGAATAGCGCAGCACCACCCAGCCGATGAAGGACACGAGCGTCAGCATCATGACGCTCAGCACGTCAAGCCGGACCGACAGGCCCACGCCGCCCGCGCCCAGAAGCGCGCTGGTCGCCGGACCCCAGGCGATCAGCGCTGCCGCTGACGCCAGCGCCGCGCCTAGGGCGACAAGCGCCGCACCCTCGCACAGGCGGATCAGCCCCTGCGGCCGCAGGCCGGGGGCGCGCAGCGCGGCAAGGGCGGCAAGGATCAACGCGGCAGGCGCGATCAGCGGCAGGAAGGCGTAGGTCATCGTCATCTCCCGTTCCACGGTTCCGATCGGGTGTACTCAAGCGATGAGGTTAATAAAAATATATTGTTATCGCGTTTTCGTTCTACTAGATCGAACGATATGTCGAACGATCTCAACTACCACCATCTGCGCTACTTCCAGACCGTGGCCCACGAAGGCCACCTGACGCGCGCGGCCGAACGGCTGAATGTGTCGCAATCGGCGCTGTCGGCGCAGATCCGAAAGCTCGAGGAGCGGCTCGGCCAGGCCCTGTTCGAGCGGCGCGGCCGGGCGCTGCACCTGACCGAGGCCGGGCGCATCGCGCTTGACCACGCCGACGCGATCTTTTCCACCGGGGACGAGCTTGTGGCCACGCTGCGCCAGACCGGGGCGCCGGGCCAGGTCCTGCGGATCGGGGCGCTGGCGACGCTGTCGCGCAACTTCCAGCTGGCGTTCCTGAAGCCACTTCTGGGGCGGCTGGACGTCGAGGTGATCCTGCGCTCGGGCAGCGCGGCCGAGCTTTTCAGCGCGCTTGCGGCGCTGCATCTCGACCTTGTGCTGACGAACCGCCCGCCTCCCGCGGACGCGCTGACGCCTTTCATCGTGCGGCCGCTCGATTCCCAGCCCGTCAGCCTGATCGGCGTGCCGCGGCTTTGCGCCGATGGCGTGCCGCTTGGCAACCGGCTGGCCGACGCCGCACTGATCCTGCCGACCATGGAAAGCGGGCTGCGCATGGGCTTCGACGCGCTTGCCGACCGGCTGGGGGTGCGCCCGCGCATCGTGGCCGAGGTCGACGACATGGCGATGATGCGCCTCCTGGTGCGCGAGGGCATCGGCCTTGCGGTCCTGCCACCCATCGTGGTGCGCGACGAACTGTCGTCGGGCACGCTTGTCGAATGCGCCGCCCTGCCCGGCCTGAGCGAGACCTTCTACGGCGTCACCGTCGAACGCCGCTATCCCAACCCGCTTCTGGCCGAGGTCCTGGGCGCGGCCTGACACCGCCACCTGGGTCGCCCGGCTCCGCCACAGACTGTCCTCGGCGTCAGTCCTCGGGCCCCGCATACTTGCCGGCGGTCGCGGGGAACATCGCCTTGATGATCTTCATGTGGCTGATGTCGACGGTCGCGTCCATGTGCAGGAAGATCGCGGCGTCGCGAAACAGCTTCTCGACCCCGTTCTCCAGCATCGCGCCGTGCCCGCCGTGCAGTTCCAGCATGTGCTGCGCGACCTTCATGATCTCTTCCGAGGCATAGACCTTGGCCATGTTGCACAGGATATCGGCGTCCGGGTGGCGCAGGTCGACGGCGCGCGAGGCGCGTTCCACCAGCGACCGGACGGCCTCGATCCGGCAGGCCATGTCGGCAAGCCGGATCGCCACGGCCTGATGCTTGATCAGGATGCGCCCGCCCTGCACGTGATGCTGGACGAAGTCGGCCGTGCGCTCGAAGCAGGCCACGCCCACGCCAAGGTTCTTGGCCGCCTGGATGATCTTGCCCGCGCGGAAATACTGCCCGGCGCCGCCAAGCGCGGTGCCCTCGACCAGCAGGTGGCTGGCGGGGATGCGGCAGTCCTCGAGCGTGAGTTCGCCGTTGTTCATGAAGCGGCAGCCGATCGTCTCGTTGCACTTGGTCACGGTGAAGCCGGGGGTGCCGCGCGGGATCAGGAAGCTCGAGGTTCCCTGAAGCATCCCCTTGGTACGGTCGGTGTTGGCATAGACGACATAAAGCCCGGCGTCATAGCCGTTCGAGATGTACTGCTTGCGCCCGTTCAGTACCCAATGGTCGCCGTCGCGCACCGCGCGCGTCTGCATCGCGGCTTCGGGCGCGTTGTAGGGCAGCCAGCGGTCCGAGGCGCCGCGCGGCTCGGTCAGGGCGTGGGCCAGAAGGAAGGACGGATCCTCGAGCAGGCGGCGGAACCAGGGCTCGACCAGCTGCTTCGAGGCCACCTCGCGCAGCAGGATCGCCACCTTCCAGTTCTGCACCAGCTTGTCGGCAAGACCCGAGTCGCCGCGCGCCACCTCTTCCGCGATCAGCGCGAAGGTGCGCACCTCGGTCCCGGGATCTAGGTCGAAGCCGCCGTATTCCTCGGGCACGCCCAGCGTCCGGATGCCGATGGCTTCGGCGCCTTCGAGGATGCTGGGCGGCAACCGGTCGCCGGGGCTCATGTCCCATTCGCGCTGCCAGTTCGCCCGGATGAAGGGTGTCACGATGTCGTCGACGAAGGACCGGCAGCTGTCGCGCATCATGCGCTGTTCTTCGGTCAGCGTGCTGTCATCTGCATGGATCATCCTGTTCCTCCCCTGTTCGCGCCGCCGCCGATCTGGCTGGTGCAATCGTTTGCGCGCCTGTGCCATCTATGCGCATCGCGGCCCCACTTGCCAAGGGGCTTGCGCGTGCGCGGGCTGGACGTGACGCTGCGACGGCTTAGCTGCCAGACCGCACGCGACGGAAAGGCCGATGCTTCTGATCGTCACCCCCGACACGATCCTCAATCGCGCCGCGCTCGAAGTGCGGCGCATCCCGAAACCGATCCTGGGGCGCAGCATCACGCTTTACCCGCGCGAAGGGTTGTTCAGCGGGCTGACCCTGCGGCTGATCTTCGAACACGCCCTGCCGCGCTATCTTCTGGCGCTCTGGCCGTTCCCGGTGGCGATGTTCATCTGGCCGCACCTCGCGCTGCCGATCAGCCAGGCGCCGCTGTTGATGTTCATCCTGATCTATTTCGTGGAAAGCCGCGTTCTAAGCGTGCCGCGCGACCGCCGCGCGGACCTGATCGACGAGGTCGACGCCCAGCGCGCGCTCGATCTTCTGCGGCTGCGCTCGGCCGATTACCTGACGCGGCTGGCCGCGGGGCGACGGATGCGCACGGGCGCACTGCATCTGGTGGTCGAACAGTCGGCGCTGGCGAAGGTGCCGCCGCTGACGCTTCTGTCGGTTCAGATCGACGACGGCGCCCCGCGCATCCTTGAGTTGACACCAGACGAACGCGCGGCCCTGCGCGGCGCGCTCTTCGACGCGGACCTGACCGAGCGAAGGCTCCACCTTGTCAATCTCGCGGAGGACGCGTTCCTGCGCGACACCTTCCTTGACGCGGCCACGGTCTCGGCGCACGCGCGGTTGGCGGCCATGACGGGGCGCTAGGCACAAGCGCGCATGGCCAGGCAACAGGCTTTTGAACAGCCCGCTCCATGCTTTGCCGGGTGGTCTGTTGCTCTCTCACCGTCGTGGCCGCCGTTTGACAGAAGGCAATCACGCCGTTACGGTTTCACTGAATTGAAAGGGTCGGAAGGTCCACGTGAAGCTCTCTAGACGGACCCTGTTTTCGGCCCTTTTCGGTAAGGCCGTCGTCCTCTTTGTCGGGTGTCCCAAGGTTCTTGGCGGCGTCAGGATAACGAGGTCTGGCTGGATCCTGCGCAGGGACGACGTTTGATCCTTACCTTCTCAGACCTCCGGACCATGCCGGAACGGACCTATGACGTCGTGGTCATCGGGTCCGGTCCCGCCGGGCTCACCACCGCGCTGGAGCTTGGGCGGAAGAACAGGCGCGTGCTTGTCCTCGAAGGTGGTGAGGAAGCCTTCAGCGACCAGTCTCAGGACGTCTACATCGGCGAAACGATCGGAGACACCTACTTCGATCTGGACATCACGCGCCTTCGGCAATTCGGGGGGTCGTCCAATCACTGGGGCGGGTTCTGCAGAACGCTCGACGCCTCGGATTTCGAAAAGCGCCTCGACTCGGAAATCCTCCAATGGCCGATCAGGAAGGGGGACCTTGATCCCTATCTCGAGCGCACCCAGGAAATCCTCGAGATCGAACCTCAACCCGAGGACAGGGTCTTCAACGACGCCTTCGGGATACGACAGATCTTCTGGACATTCTCTCCGCCGGTGCGCTTCGCCACCAAGTATCGCGACGAACTTGCGCAGTCGCAGACGATCGACCTTTGCCTCGGGGCCAACCTGACCGGCTTCGACGTGGTGGACGACCTGGTGTCCGGTGTGCGCGTCAGTGACTACGGCGGCAACGCCGTGACGGTGTCGGGCGACACCTATGTGCTGGCGTGCGGGGGGCTTGAAAACAGCCGCGTTCTGCTTGCCGCGAACCGAGAGCACGGCGGCAAGTTCGTCGATCCGCGAACGCCGCTCGGGCGGTACTGGATGGAGCACCCCCATTTCTGGGTCGGCAACCTCGTCCTGCCCGACGATTTCCCTGAGGATTCCGTCTTCGGACTGACCGCGGACGAGCAGGCCAGGCTGGGCATCCTCAACTGCGGCCTGCGCGTGGGCCGCATCAAGGAAATGAACCGGGGCTGGGTCAAGGAGGCCGCGTCCTCCATCGCCTGCATCGCCCCCGAACTGGGACAACGAACCTATGCCGCTTTCGGCAGACTTCTCATCTGCGGGGCGTCGGTGCGGGCCGCCTGGGAACAAGAGCCGCGGTTCGAGAACAAAGTGGCCCTGTCGGAACGCGACGTGGACCAGTTCGGAATACCCAGGATTGAGTTGAACTGGTCGAAATCAGAGCTTGACCGCGAAACGGTGCTCATGACCTTCGTCCAGTTCGGCACCTTCCTGGCGGAAGAGGACATCGGGCGGGCACGCCTGTCGCGATGGCTGCGCAACGGCGACGCCTACCCGGACGATGATGAACTGGCAGGGCACCATCATATGGGCGGAACCAGGATGGCCGACAGACCGGATCTTGGGGTTGTCGACCGCAACTGCCGCGCCTTCGGCCGGCGCAATCTTTACGTCGCGGGGTCTTCGGTCTTTCCCACCAGCGGCATGGCCAATCCTACGATGACAATCGTGCAGCTCTCGCTTCGGCTGGCCGATCACCTGTCGGCCTGATCACCTGCATGGGAACCCGGACATCGGGTGGTGCGGCCTCGGCCCACGGCCGAACGGGCCCGCGCCCCAGGCGTCAGGCTGACAGGTCGATCACGCGTCCAAACGGCGGGCGTGGCGCCGCGATGGCCTCGGGCACGGCCCAAAGCACCGGCAGACGGCGCGGCGCGGGTCCGAAGGCGCCGTCGAGATCGGTGAGGATCACGAGGATCGAGGGGGCCAGCGCCTCGGCCGCGGCGACCACGCCGGCGAAGGAGGTCCCGCCGCCCCCCGTCAGGTTCAGCCGCGCGATTTCGCGCGTCCAGTCGCGGCCCGCGATGCGGGTGCTGCTGCGCACCTCGTCGTCGAAGGCAAGCACATGGACCTCGGCCCCGGTTCGCGCGCCGATCCCCGCGATCTCGGCCCCGAAGCGCGTCAGCCGCCCCTCGTCGATCGAGCCCGACACGTCGATGCCCACCGCGATACGCGGGACGGCCCGGCGCCTTTGAACCGCGGCCTCGAACGCCGGCGACGTCCGGCCTCGGGACCGGGCGTCGGAGTCCCCCGCCAGCCAGCGGTTCGACGGGCGGAAATGGCCGGGCCTCGGGCCTTCGGTCACCGCGCGGGTCAGCAGGCCGCGCAGGTGCCGCTCCCACGGGGTGGTCGGCGGACGGATGTCCGCGATCCCGCGCACGATCATGCCGATCCCGCGGCCCGCAGCGCGTCCCTGATGCATGGCGCGCGCGACGCGCTGGCGCCAATCCGCGTCGTCCTCGGCCGTGCGGGCGCGCTCACCGTCCGGGCCGCCGGGTGCAAGGTCGGCGGAATAGCCCTGCGTCGCGGCCCAGACCTTGAGCTCCTGCGCGCCGTCACGATCTCCTTCCGCCCCGCCGCTGCGCCGGCTCGCCCCCTTGCCGGGCCGCCCACGGGCCGCGGCAAGCCGCAGGAATAGCCGCTCGGCGTCAAGCCGGGCCAGCGCCTCGCGCCCCGCGTCCGTTTCGCCGAAGGCCTCGCGCAGAAGCCCGTCCAGCGTCACGAAGGGACGTGGAAGGATGTATCCGGACGCCAGAAGCGCTTCGTTTACAATGGCATCCGCGGCGATATTGAACAGGTCGAGGTCGAAACTCCCGCCTTGCCGCGCCGCCAGGGTGGCGGCGCGGGGCGCATGACGGAACGCCACGTGCAGGATGTGATGCGCCGCGACCCCGACCTGGTGGGCCAGCGTCAATTGCTCGAACAGAGGCCCGTACCGAATTGAAATTGAGTCGCTTTCAGCCATCGCCACGGCATCGTCGTCACGATGCCGGCACCAGAGCGACAGCGCGGCAAGCGCCGGGTCCGTCTCGGCCAGCGAGGCCAGCGCCCGAACCGCGCGGCGCGCGTGAAAATGCCCCCCGTTAGCCAAGCCCGGCGGCCCGTCGTTCGGCGGCATAGTCGGCGTAGGCCGGATGGTCGAGGAACGCCTGCTCCAGCCCTGCGTCGAGTCCCTTGGCGATCAGAAGTTCGAAGCCGTGGGTGCAAAGTTCGGTCAGGGGCAGCGCGCCGAAGCCGTCGCCCGGGCGCAGTTGGTCGAGACGGCGAATATCGGCCAGGATCGCGATCACCTCGGGCGCGGTGTCCGCGTCAAGCGTGCCGACCAGCCCGTAAACAAGCGCCGCCAGACCGTGCAGCGTGCCGGGATAAAGCGCCACGCGCTCGGCCCCCCGGGCCACGATCATCTCGTCCACGCGCACGGTCGCCGCGATCTCGTCGGCCACAAGGGCGAAGTCCGCTCCGATCGCCTCGCCCACCGTGCCCGCCACCATCATGTTCCGGATGCGCCGGTCGGGAACCGAGTGCGCAATCTGGCTGACCCGTTCCCACGACCGCGGCGTCGCCGCGATCATGTCGCCGCGCGACAGCGCCTCTTCGGTGGTTTCCAGCAGGTCGGGACGGGTGCGGATGAAGGCGATCACCGCCGGATGCATCCCCTTGGGAACCGCGAAGTTGCGCAGCCAGTCGTCGGCGCTGGCCTCGACCAGAAGATGCACAAGCCGGTCGCTCAGACCTGTGCCCATCTCATAGGCGATGGCACCGTCCTCGACCGTGTTGCCGGCCGCGACCAGGAACACGCTGTCGGGCAACCGGTGCCGGCCCACGCGGCGCTCCTGCAGCAGGCCATAGACCGTGGGCTGAAGAGTAGGCGACGCGGCAGTCAGTTCGTCGAGGAACAGGACCGAGGGGTGCGCGGAATCGTCCGGCAGGTCCTCGGGCCGGTACCACAGCGTCCGCTTTGCCGCGTGGTCGTAATAGGGCAAGCCACGCAGGTCCTGCGGCTCGATCGTGGTCAGGCGCAGATCGAAGAACTGCGCGCCGATGCGGCGGGCAAGTTCTTCCACCACCTGCGTCTTGCCGACGCCCGGCCGCCCGTGCAGCATGAACGACGCGCGCATCCCTCCGGCCTTCTGCGCCTCCCACCCCGCCAAAAGCACGGCAAGCGCATCGCCCGCCGACACCCGCATCGCGTTGACCGTCATTACCCCTCCTGGCGTTTCCCGCACATATCTGGCGCGGAAAGGGCGTGAGTCGAGCGCCGGGCGCGCACCCCTGAATGGTTTGCTGCGCGCAGGAACACAGCTACACAATTCAGCCGCAATCCTGTAGTATCAACGCACAGATGGCGCTTCGGCGCGAAGCACTCTGGAACGGCGGCGACTTCAGAACCGCAGACCAGGGATCGAGCGGCAGCGCACAGACGATATTCCGCAACCGTCCTTCCGGGACGGACGCGAACCGGTTCCTCCCTGACTGGACAGGCCGCGCATGCGCGGCCTTTTTTTGGGTGCCCCCCTTCCTAGGCCGCGATCGGTTCGATCAGCCGCGGCCCACTGGCGCGGTTCGAGTTCACCGCCGGATCGACCCGGTGGAAATCGAAAACGCCGTCAGGCGCGGGATGCATGAGGGTCGCCGCCCCCTTGCCGGCCTCGCCAAGCCAGAGCGGCCAGTCGGCCGCCTCGATCGACAGCGGCATCCGGTGATGGATATGGGCCAGCGACGGCGCGGCATCGGTGGTGACGATGGCGCAGGTCTGAAGACGCTCGCCCTCGCGTTCCCAAGCCTGCCAGACGCCTCCGAAGGCCACTGGCGCACCATCGGCGCGATGGATGTACCAGGGCAGACGGCGATCGTCCCTGTCCTTCGTCCATTCGTAGAATCCCGAAGCCGGGATCAGGCAACGCCGCTCGCGGCAGGCGGCGCGGAAGGCGGGCTTCTCGGCCAGCGTGTCGGCCCGGGCATTGATCAGAAGCGGCCCGTCGGCCGGGGTCTTGTACCAATGCGGCAGAAACCCCCAGCGCATCGCCTGCAACCGCCGGCCGCCTTCGTCCGAGGTCACCACATGCACCGCCTGCGTCGGGCAGATGTTGAAGTTCGGGACCGGTGGCAGGTCGTTCGAAGGCGCAGCCTCGAACAGCTGCGCCAGCGCCTCGCTCGGGTGGGTCAGGACGAAACGGCCGCACATGGGCGAAAGCCTAGCGCGGGGGCGGTCGAAAGAAAACGGGGCGCGCCACTCCGGACGCGTCCCGCCTTAGGCCTTTGGTCTGTCTCGGGTCACTCGACCCGGACGATCCGCCCGTCGATGTAGGGCGTGTAGGTGCCACCCATCGCCGCGATGTAGTCGGCCAGGACCATCTCGAGGCCGGGGCCGAAGTCGTAGGGGTTCATGCCTTCACGGAACATGCGATAGCCGTCGCCGCCATTGCGCATGTAGTCGTTGGTGACCACGCCATAGACCGTGGCGGGGTCGATCGGCACCCAGCCGTCGCCGTCTGCCACCATGACATCGAGGATGCGGCTGCCCGGTTCGTTCGAGGCCTTCCAGCTGTACTTCAGGCCCGCGACCTGCGGGAAGCGGCCGGCGCCGTCCTCGACCTGGCTCACGCCGTTCTCGAGCGCGTCGATGATCATCTGGCCCGTCGCCTCGAAGGTGGCGAGGGTGTTCTGGAACGGCAGCACCGTCAGGACCTCGCCCATGGTGATCTCGCCCGCGTCGATCGACGCGCGCAGACCGCCGCCGTTCTGGATGGCGATGGTCACGCCCTGATCCCTGACCCGGTCCAGCATCGCGTCGGCGACAAGATTGCCCATCGGGCATTCCACCGCGCGGCAGACCGTCCGGTCCCCTTCGATCATCTCGGCGGCGGTGCCGACGACCTGCGCCTTCAGCTCTTCGATCGGGCCGCCAAGCTCGGCCACGCGGGCGGCGATCTCGGGGTTTTCCTCGACCGAGGCGTCAAGCACGATCGTGTCGCCGGCCGCATAGACAAGGTTGCCCGCGTCGTCGAAGGTCAACTCGAGGTGGCCGAGGTACTTCGAATAGGCGCCCGCCTGCACCACGGGAACCAGCGTGCCGTCGCCCTGGCTGACCCAGGTCGGATAGGCGCCCTGGCGCGCGGGGTCCGAGGACGACAGGTAGGTGTGCGAATGCCCGCCCACCACCGCGTCGACCCCGGCCACGGCGCCGGCGATGTCGATGTCCTTGGGAAGGCCCACGTGGGTCAGGGCGATGATCTTGGTCACGCCCTCGGCCTGAAGCGTCGCCACATCGGCGGCAAGGCTGTCGATCTCGTCCTGGAAGATGACGTTCGGCCCGGGCGACGAGGTCTCGACCGTGTCGGTGGCCAGCGCCGAGATGATCCCGATCTTCTCGCCGCCCACCTCGAGCACGACGTGGTTGTCGACCTTGCCGTTCAGAAGGTTCGACTGGCTCAAGTCGAGGTTGCCCGAGATCACCGGGAACTCGACCACGTCGACGAATTCGGCCAGCTTCTCGGGGCCGTCGTCGAATTCGTGGTTGCCCACCGCCATCGCGTCGAAGCCGATCGCGTTCATGAACTCGGCCTCGGCCGCACCCTTGTAGGTCGTGTACATGAGCGAGCCCTGGAACTGGTCGCCGGCGTCAAGCACGATCACGTTCTCGCCCGCCGCGGTCAGCGCGTCGCGAAGCTCGTTGATCTTGGTGTAAAGGCGGGCCACGCCGCCGAAGCACTTGTTCTCGGCCTTGTCGTCGGCCGAACAGGTCGAGCCGAAGGCGTTGATCGGCTCGATCCGGCTGTGCATGTCGTTGATGTGCAGGACGTGCAGCGTGTAGTCGGCCGAAGCCTGCGTCGCCATCAAGGCGGTGAAGGCTGCGCCGCAAAGCAGACGTGCGGTCATTTTTCGAGACTCCCTGTGGTCTTCCGGTACGGGTGATGGGGAAAGACTGTCGTCATATGCCGCCGGTGTCAAAGGGGGAACGTCCGCGGGTCCAGTCCCGGCGCGGGCGCTGCGCGCATCTTGGGCCGCCTGCCCCTTGACGCGCCGGGGGCGCTCGCGCGAAGAGCAGTGCATGCTCATCTTCAAGATCTTCCGCGCCGAAGAATTCGCGGCCTTCGACGCCGCAGGCGCCTCGCGCGGGGCGCCCGTCGACCTTGCCGACGGCTATATCCACTTCTCGACCGCCGCCCAGGTGGCCGAGACAGCCGCGAAACACTTCGCCGGCGAGGACGACCTTGTGCTTCTGGCGCTCGACGCCGACCGGCTGGGCGCGGACCTTCGGTGGGAGCCCTCGCGCGGCGGACAGCTTTTCCCGCACCTTTACCGCGACCTGCGCCGTGCCGACGTGCTGTGGTGCCGGCCGCTGACCCTTGGCCCGGACGGCCATCGCCTGCCGGACCTGTCGGCATGAGCCTTGTCGAGAAGGCGGGCCTTGCCGTTCTGCGCCGTCTCGACCCCGAGGTGGCCCACGGGCTGTCGATCCGGGCGTTGAGGACGGGTCTGGCCGGGGGTCTGGCCGGCGCGATGGGGCCGGTCACCGCACCGCGTCTGGGTACGACCCTTGCGGGGCTTCAGTTGGCCAATCCCGTGGGCCTTGCCGCGGGCTACGACAAGAACGCCGAGGCGCTGGCACCGCTGATGCGGGCGGGCTTCGGCTTTCTCGAAGTGGGCGCCGCGACGCCCCGCCCGCAGGACGGCAATCCCCGCCCCCGCCTTTACCGCCTGACCGAAGACCGCGCCGCGATCAACCGCTTCGGCTTCAACAACCAGGGCGCCGAGGTCATCGCCGCCCGCCTTGCCGCGCGCCCGAAGGGCATTCCGGTGGGTCTGAACCTTGGCGCGAACAAGGACAGCCCCGACCGCGCGGCGGATTTCGCCGAGGTGCTGCGTCTGTGCGGGCCGCATGTGGATTTCGCGACCGTCAACGTCTCGTCCCCCAACACCGAGGCGCTGCGCGACCTTCAGGGCAAGGCCGCCCTGTCGGCGCTACTGGCCGGGGTGATGGCGGCGCGCGCGGCCCTGCCCCGTCCAGTGCCCATCTTCCTCAAGATCGCGCCCGACCTGACGGCGGCCGAGATCGCGGATATCGCCGAGGTCGCCCTTGACGCGCGCATCGACGCCATCGTGGCCACCAACACCACCCTGCGCCGCGAGGGGCTGAAAAGCCCCCATGCGGGCGAGACGGGCGGGTTGTCCGGCGCGCCACTGTTCGAGATGTCGACGCGGGTGCTCGCGCGGCTGTCGGTCGAAACCGGCGGCAGGGTCCCGCTTGTGGGCGTCGGCGGCATTGGCTCGGCCGAACAGGCCTATGCCAAGATCCGCGCCGGTGCCTCGGCCGTGCAGCTTTACACGGCGATGGTCTATCAGGGCCTTTCGGTCGTGCGCCAGGTCGCGCTGGGCCTCGACGCGCTGCTGGCGCGCGACGGGTTCGCCAATGTCGCCGACGCGGTGGGCACCGGCCGCGCCGATTGGCTGTCCGACTAGGCCCCGGCTGCCCGCTCGAGCGCGGGGTATTTCAGCCCCAGCGTGACGCCGCGAGCGACGAAGGAAATCAGAAGCGCGGCCCAAAGCCCGTGGTTGCCGAAGGCGGGCACCAGGATCAGGGCCGCCGCGGCATAGATCAGCGCCGAAACGAGCATCATGTCGCGCATGTCGCGGGTCCGCGTCGCCCCGATGAAGATGCCGTCGAGCATCCAGGCCGCGCAGCCCAGGATCGGGGCCGCGACCATGTAGAGAAGAAAGACCCGGGTCTCGGCCCGCACGTCGGGGGCCGTGGTCATCACGTCGATGATCGCGGGGCCGGCAAGCGCGAAGACGGCCGCCAGCAGGACGCAGATCCCGGCCGCCCACATGCCGGCCATGACCGCGCTTTGCCGCAGGCGTCCGCGCGCCCGCGCGCCCATCGCCTGCCCGACCAGCGTCTCGGCCGCGAAGGCGAAGCCGTCCATCGCATAGGCCGTGACCATCAGGAACTGCATCAGGATCTGGTTCGCCGCCAGCGGCACGTCGCCGAAATCCGACCCGATGAACATGAACGACACCAGGATCGCCTCGAGCAGGACCGACCGGATCAGGATGTCGGTGTTGACCGACGCCATGCGCCGCAGCCGGGCGGCGTCGAAGACGCGCGGCCAGTCGCGCCATCCGGGCCGGGCGAAGGCGTCGCGGCAGAACCACAGACCCAGCGCAAGGCCCGACCATTCTGCGATGAAGGTGGCGACGGCCACCCCGTTCACGCCCCAGCCGAAGCCCAGGACGAAGACGACGTTCAGCGCGATGTTGAGCCCGTTCATCCAGACCTGGATCGCCAGCACCGCGCGCGTGCGCTCGGCGGCGATGAGCCAGCCGGTCAACGCGAAGACGGCGATTGCCGCGGGGGCCGACCAGATGCGGATCTCCATGTAGCCGCGGGCCAGCGTCTCGACCTCGTCCGAGGCGGGGGCGACGGCGAACACGCCCCAGAAGATCGGGATCTGGAGGGCGATCAGCGCAAGCCCGGCGGAAAGGCCGATCATGAGCGCGCGGGACAGGATCGCGTCGGCCTCGGGCCGGTCGCCTGCACCGATGGCCTGGCTCGCCAGACCCACGGTGCCCATGCGCAGAAATCCGAAGATCCAGTAGACCGCCGCAAGCGAGAAGGCCCCGATCCCGACCGCGCCGATGGGTGCGGCCGTGCCCATCTGGCCGACGACGGCCGTGTCGACCACGCCAAGGATCGGGATGGTCGCGTTCGACAGGACGATCGGGAAGGCGATGCGGAAGACGCGGGCGTGGGTCAGCGGGGCCTGCGCCGAAGCGACGGCCGCCTCAGCCATCGCGGAGAGGCATCAGGAAATGCCCGGTGGCCTGCGCGTAAAGCCGGCTGCGGTTGTCCTGCCAGGCTTCGACATGGACGCTGGCATAGCGCCGCCCCACGCGGTTGATGCGCGCCCGCGCATAGGCGTCGCGCGGCAGCCCTGAGCGCAGATAATCGACGGTGAAGTCGATGGTCTTGGGCATCCGGGGCAGCGTCTCGGGGGTCAGGTTATCGGCGTCGATCCGGCCGCTTTCGATCTCGTCCCAGAGCTGCGCCCAGCTCAGTTCGACCGCGGCCGTGATCTCGAGGAATGCGGCGGTGACACCGCCATGGATGGCCGGCAGAAGCGGGTTGCCGATCAGCTTGTCATCGTAGCTCAGCACCGCGGTCAGCTCGTCCCCCCTCCGGTCGAAGTCGACGCCCAGGTAGCGCGCATAGGGAATCGACCGCACGAGCGCGCCCAGCGCCTTGTCGCGGCGTCCCTTCACGAGGTGCACGGGTTCGGGGGCGCGACGGCTCACGACCCCGCCTCCCCCGACGGTTCGACCGTGAACGCGCCGGTGGCCGTCGCCACGGGGCGGCTTTCGTCGTCGTCGGTGGCGACGGCGCGCACGAAGGCCACGCTGCGGGTGATCTGGTAGCAGCTTGCCCGCGCCCGGATCGCCTGACCGGGGGTGGCGGGGCGCATGTAGTCGATGCGCAGGTCGATGGTCGCGGTTCCGGCCGGAGCCTGCGGGTGGCTCATCACCGCCGCGCCACCGCAGGTGTCCATCAGCGCCGAGACCGCGCCGCCGTGGATCACGCCCGACACCGGGTCACCCACGAAGCGTTCGTCATAGGGCATGACGATCTCGGCCTCGCCATCGCCGATCGACACAAGCCGCATGCCAAGGGCGCGGGAATGGGGAATGGCCTCGATGAACTGGCGCGCCAGCTGGGCCTTGAGATCGGTCATTGAAGGGTCGTCCTGCATCGCCCCTCAGTTTTCCGCCCGGGGCGCGGCGGGGGCAAGCGGATTCGGCAACCCGCGATTGAACCGATGACCACGGCAGGATAGATTCGGCCCCGGCGGAGGACATGCGATGGCTGAAGAACGGCTGAGCTTCAAGGAGATGTGCGCACGCTTCGACGTGACGCCGCGCACGCTGCGCTACTACGAATACATCGAACTTCTCCGCCCCGAGAAGGAAGGCCGAAGCCGCTTCTACACTTCGCGCGAGGTGGCGCGGATGACCCTGATCCTTCGCGGCCGGCGCTTCGGTTTCAGCCTCGAGGAGATCCGCCAGTGGCTGCTGATCTACGAAGAGAAGGGCACCGAGGCGCAGATGCGCGAATGGGTGCGCCTTGCCGACCGGCAGCTTGGCGTGCTGGCCGAGGAACGCGCCCGGCTTGACGCGACGATCCGCGAACTGACCGGCCTGCGCGACGCGGTGTCGGGCGAGATCGGCTGACCCGCGCGCCCGGAAGCGGCCGATCCGGGCCTGACTGACCCTACGGAAGTTGCCGGCGACGCGGCGTCACTTTCACGTTTGTTTTCCCTTGCGGAAAATGACGCGGCGTTACGCTTACGTAAACGTCAACCGCTCTTGTATGAGATGCCCCGGGTTCGCATTTCGCCGCCGTTCGACATGACGCATTCCGGAGTTGGAGGCATGCATAAAGACGTAATGACCATTCGCGAAATGTGTGACGCCTTCGACGTCACGCCGCGAACCCTGCGCTTCTACGAAGCGAAAGAACTGCTCTTCCCGATCCGCGAAGGCCAGAAACGCCTCTTCACACGTCGCGACCGCGCGCGGCTCAAGCTGATCCTGCGCGGCAAGCGCTTCGGCTTCAGCCTTGAGGATATCCGCCAGCTGCTCGAGCTATACGACATGGGCGACCAGCAGCTGACCCAGCTTCGGCGCACCTACGACCTGGCCCGCGATCGTCTCGCGGACATGGTGCAGCAGCGCGACGAGCTTGACGAGGCGATCACCGACCTTCGCAACCAGCTGAAATGGGGGGAAGAGATGATCGCAAACCTGACCAGTCAGACCCACGCCGCCGAGTGACAGGGACCACCGCCATGCCAAGCTATACCCCGCCGACCAAGGACCTGCAGTTCCTACTGCACGACGTCTTCAAGGTTTCCCAGCAGCTCATCCCGGGCTACGCCGATCTCGACCGCGCGTTCACCGCGGCGGTGTTCGAGGAAGCCGGCAAGATCGCAAGCGAGGTGCTTGCGCCGCTCAACAAGGTTGGCGACGTCGAGGGGTGCCGGCTTGAGAATGGCGTGGTCCGCACGCCCAAGGGCTTCCGCGAGGCCTATGCACAGATGTGCGAAGGTGGCTGGAACGCGCTTGACGCCGATCCCGCCTATGGCGGTCAGGGCATGCCCGCGATCCTGAACCTCGCCACGGGCGAGATGTTCTCGAGCGCGAACATGGCCTTCCAGATGTACTCGGGCCTGACCCACGGCGCGATCTCGGCGATCCACACCCACGCTTCGGACGACCAGAAGACCACCTATCTGCCGAAGATGATCGAGGGCCGCTGGACCGGCACGATGAACCTGACCGAACCGCAGTGCGGCACCGACCTTGGCCTGATCCGCACCAAGGCGGAACCGCAGGAGGACGGGACCTATCGCATCACCGGCCAGAAGATCTGGATCTCGGCCGGCGAACACGACATGTCCGACAACATCATCCACCTTGTCCTGGCCAGGATTCCCGGCGGCCCGGAGGGTGTGAAGGGCATCAGCCTTTTCATCGTGCCGAAGTTCCTTGTGAACGCCGACGGCAGCCTGGGGCAGCGCAACGCGCTGGCCTGCGGCGGGCTCGAGGAAAAGATGGGCATCCACGGCAACGCCACCTGCGTGATGAACTACGACGGGGCCACGGGCTTCCTCGTGGGCGAGGCGCACAAGGGCATGCGCGCGATGTTCACCATGATGAACGAGGCCCGGCTTCTTGTCGGCATGCAGGGCTACGCACAGGGTTCCGTCGCCTATCAGAACGCGCTGGCCTTCGCGCAGGATCGCCTGCAGGGCCGCGACATCACCGGAGCGAAGAACCCTGACGGCCCCGCCGATCCGATCATCGTGCACCCCGACGTGCGGCGGAACCTGATGGATCAGAAGTCCTTCGTCGAGGGCGCGCGCGCCTTCGCGCTGTGGGGGGCGACGCTGATCGACCGCAGCCACCGCCAGGACGATGCCGAGGCCGAGGCGACGATCTCGCTGCTGATCCCGGTCATCAAGGGTTTCCTGACCGACAAGGGCTTCGAGACGACGGTGCTGGCGCAGCAGACGCTGGGCGGGTCGGGCTTCACGAAGGAATGGGGCCTCGAGCAGTTCGTCCGCGACGCCCGGATCGCCATGATCTATGAAGGCACGAACGGGGTGCAGTCGCTTGACCTTGTGGGCCGCAAGCTGGGCCTGAACGGCGGCAAGACGGTGATGGGCTTCTTCGAGATGGTGAAGGCCTTCCTGAAGGAGAACGAGGGCGACGCGGTTCTGGAAAATGGCTTCCTCGGCCCGCTGAAGCAGGCGTCGAAGGATCTTCAGGCCGCCGCCATGTACTTCATGGCCGAGGGGATGAAGACCCCCAACAACGCGCTTTCGGGGTCTTACGACTTCATGCACCTTTTCGGGCACGTCTGCTTCGGCCTGATGTGGTC
The DNA here is from genome assembly GCF_050789285.1 of Saliniferula longa. Lineage (NCBI taxonomy): Bacteria > Pseudomonadati > Pseudomonadota > Alphaproteobacteria > Rhodobacterales > Roseobacteraceae > Saliniferula > Saliniferula longa. Next base: position 698,237 of record NZ_JBOUVX010000003.1, read on the forward strand.
GAAGATGGCGAAGGCCGCGGCCGAGGCGCTGGAAGGCGACGGTGCCGACCGCGCCTTCCTAGAGACCAAGATCGCCACCGGACGCTACTACATGGCGCGCCAGCTTCCCGCGACCGCGCTGCACCTTGCGCGGATCCGCTCGGGCGCCGAGCCGGTCATGGCGCTGGACGCCGCCAACTTCTGAGAAAGGCCCACCGATGCCCAAGCGCCTGAGACTGACCCGCCGGTTCCCCGTCGCCATGACCGAGGACGGCTATCGCAGGCTCAGGCGCTTCGCGGCCGAAGCGGGGCTGGACGAAGGCGAAGCGCTGTCGTTCCTGTTCGAGAATTTCGACAGCGTCACGGACCAAGACAACCTCACCCACAGGCTGAGGCTGTTCAACAGCGAGCTCGACGCCCGCAAGAGGTGACGGCATCGCACTGCCGAGAAGGGGGGAGGACGCCATGACGGCAAGCATCTGGATGACCGACGAGCACGCGATGCTCGCCGACATGACGCGCGAGTTCATCGCCCGCGAATGGACCCCGCAGCTTGCGCGCTGGCGCGAGCAGGGCGAGATGGACCGCGCCATCTGGCAACAGGCCGGCGAACTTGGCCTTCTGTGCCCCTCGATCCCCGAGGAATACGGCGGTCCGGGCGGCGACTTCGGCCACGAGGCCGCGATCCTGCTCGAAAGCGCCCGCGCGAACCACGCGGCCTTCGGCACCGGACACGGTATCCATTCGGGCATCGTCGCACATTACATCCTGGCCTACGGGTCGGAAGAGCAGAAGACGCGCTGGCTTCCCAAGATGGTTTCCGGCGAAATCGTGGGCGCGCTGGCGATGACCGAACCGGCCGCGGGGTCGGACGTTCAGGGCATCAAGACCCGCGCGATCAGGGACGGAAGCGCCTATCGCCTGAGCGGTTCCAAGATCTTCATCACCAACGGCCAGCACGCCAACCTCATCGTCGTGGCCGCCAAGACCGACCCGGCTGCCGGCGCGAAGGGCACGTCGCTGGTGGTGGTCGAAACCGACGGGGCGCAGGGCTTCAGCCGGGGGCGGAACCTGCATAAGGTGGGCCTTCATGCCTCGGACACCTCCGAGCTTTTCTTCGACAACGTCGAGGTGCCGCCCGAGAACGTGCTGGGCGGCCAGGAGGGCCAGGGTTTCTACCAGATGATGCGCCAGCTTCCGCAGGAGCGGCTGATCATCGCGGTGGGCGCGGTCGGTGCCATGGAAGGCGCGGTCGAACGCACCGTGGCCTATGCCAAGGACCGCCACGCCTTCGGCAAGCCGATCCTCGAGTTCCAGAACACCCGTTTCCAGCTGGCCGAGTGCAAGACGAAGACCGCCGTCGCGCGGGCCTTCCTCGACCAGTGCATCGCCGAGCATCTGCGCGGCGAGCTGACGGTCGAGAAGGCCGCGATGGCCAAGTACTGGCTGACCGACACCCAGGGAGAGGTGATCGACGACTGCGTGCAGCTGCACGGCGGCTACGGCTTCATGGCCGAATACGACATCGCCCAGATGTGGGCCGACGCGCGCGTCCAGCGCATCTATGGCGGCACCAACGAGATCATGAAGGAACTGATCGGGAGAGCGCTGTGAGTGTGCGGCTTTATTGTTTCGGCGAGTCCGGCCATTCCTACAAGGCGGCGCTTGCGCTGCAGCTTGCCGGCGTGCGGTGGGAACCGGTGCCGATCGACTTCTTCAACGGCGAAACCCGGACCGAGGCCTACCGCCGCGACGTCAACGAGATGGGCGAAGCCCCTGTGCTGGTCGACAACGCCGTGCGGCTGGCGCAATCGGGTGTGATCCTCGACTACATCGTCGAACGCACCGGCCGCTTCACCCCGCCCGTCAGCACCGACCGCCGCGAGGTGCTGCGCTGGGTGCTGTGGGACAACCACAAGTTCAGCTCGGTCGCGGGAACGACGCGTTTCCTGATGAACTTCCTGCCCGAGGAGAAGCGCCCCAAAGAGGTGATCGCCTTCTTCCAGGGGCGCCTCCGGTCGGCCTTCGAGACGCTCGAGCGGCACCTTGACGGGCGCGACTGGATCGTGGGGGAAACGCTGACCGCCGCCGACCTGAGCTGCTGCAGCTATCTCTATTACCCCGAACCCTTCGGCTTCGCCCGGGCCGACTGGCCCGGGATCGACGCCTGGCTGGCGCGCCTGGCCGCGCAGCCGGGCTGGAAACACCCCTATGACCTGATGCCGCGGGCCTGGCCCCCCGCATCGGCCTGACGAGAGGACGACACAAGATGACCGACGCCTACATCTATGATGCCGTGCGCACCCCGCGCGGCAAGGGCCGCAAGGACGGCAGCCTGCACGAAGTGACCGCCGCGCGGCTTTCGGCCGGGGTGCTGAACGCGCTGAAGGCGCGCGCGGGCCTGGACGGCCATGCGGTCGAGGACGTGATCTGGGGCAACGTCACGCAGGTGGGCGAACAGGGCGGCTGCCTTGCGCGCACGGCCGTGCTTGCCTCCGACCTCGACGAGTCGATCCCGGGCGTGTCCATCAACCGCTTCTGCGCAAGCGGCCTCGAAGCCGTGAACATGGCCGCCAACCAGGTTCGGGGCGGCGCGGGCGACGCCTACATCGCCGGTGGCGTCGAGGCGATGAGCCGCGTGCCGATGGGTTCGGACGGGGCGGCGATCGCGGTGGACCCCTCGATCGCGATGAAGACCTACTTCGTGCCGCAGGGCATCAGCGCGGACATCATCGCCACCGAATACGGCTTCACCCGCGACCAGGCCGATGCGCTGGCCGTCGAAAGCCAGAAGCGCGCCAAGGCCGCCTGGGACGATGGGCGTTTCGCGAAATCAGTCGTCTCGGTGCGGGACGTGAACGGGATCACGATCCTTGACCATGACGAATACATGCGCCCGGGCACAGACATGCAGGCGCTGGGGGCGCTCAGCCCGTCGTTCCAGCAGATGGGCGAGGTCATGCCCGGCTTCGACAAGATCGCGCTGATGAAGTACCCCCATCTGGAGAAGATCGAGCATATCCACCACGCCGGCAATTCGTCGGGCATCGTGGACGGGGCGGCGGCGGTCCTGATCGGCAACAAGGCCTTCGGGGAGAAATACGGGCTGAAACCCCGCGCCCGTGTCCGCGCGACCGCCAAGATCGGCACCGATCCGACGATCATGCTGACCGGCCCGGTGCCGGTGACACAGAAGATCCTTGCCGATCACGGCATGACGATCGGCGACATCGACCTGTTCGAGGTGAACGAGGCCTTCGCCGCCGTCGTCATGCGCTTCATGCAGGCTTTCGACGTCGACCCCGCGAAGGTCAACGTCAATGGCGGCGCCATCGCCATGGGCCACCCGCTGGGGGCCACGGGTGCGATGATCCTTGGCACGCTGCTGGACGAGCTCGAGCGGTCGGACAAGGAAACCGGTCTCGCCACCTTGTGCATCGGGTCGGGCATGGGCGCGGCCACCATCATCGAACGCGTGTAGCGGCGCGAACGGACCGCGGAGGGCCCCCGACGATGCCGATCATCGACAAGACCGCCTGCCCGGTGAAGACCGGATCGATCTATCCTGCGCCCTATGCCGCGATGATGGCCGGGCGCCAGTCGTTGCGTCTGGGCGACGCGGGCGGGCTGACGCAGTTCGGCGCCAATCTCGTGATGCTGGCGCCGGGCGCGATGAGTTCGCTGCGCCACTGGCACGAGCGCGAGGATGAATTCGTCATGGTGACGGACGGCGAATGCACGCTGATCGACGACACCGGCGCGCATGTGATGCGTCCGGGCGACTGCGCGGCCTTTCCCGCCGGCGATCCCAACGGCCACCATTTCGTCAACCGCTCGGACGCCCCCGCCGCCTTTCTGGTGGTCGGCACGCGCCAGAACCCCGAGCGCGCAACCTATTCCGACGTCGACCTGACGGTCGAGATGAAGGACGGCACGGCCACCTTCACCCGCAAGGACGGCACCCCCTACAAGGACGACAGCAAATGACCGATTTCACCTATGACGTCGACGCCGACGGCGTCGCCACCATCACCTGGGACGTGACCTCCAAGTCGATGAACGTGATGAGCCCCGAAGGCTTCATCACGCTCGACGGCATGATCGACCGCGCGCTGGCCGATCCGGCTGTGAAGGGGGTGGTGATCACCTCGGGCAAGGACAGCTTCGCCGGGGGCATGGACCTCAACATCATCGCGCGGATGAAGGACGAGGCGGGCGATGACCCCGCGCGCGGCCTGTTCGAAGGGCTGATGCGTACCCACGCCATCCTCCGCAAGATCGAGCGCGCGGGCATGGACCCCAAGACGCTCAAGGGCGGCAAACCGATCGCGGCGGCGCTTCCCGGCACCGCGCTTGGCATCGGCTACGAGATCCCTCTGGCCTGCCACCGCATCTTCGCGGCCGACAACCCCAAGGCAAAGATCGGCCTGCCCGAGATCATGGTCGGGATCTACCCCGGCATGGGCGGCACGACGCGGCTGCTGCGCAAGATGGGCGCCATGGCGGCGGCCCCCTTCCTGCTCGAGGGCAAGCTGAGCGATCCCGCCAAGGCCAAGGCCGCGGGTCTTGTCGACGAAGTGGTGCCGGGGGCCGAGCTTCTGGCGCGCGCAAAGGCCTGGGTGCTGGAGGCGAAGGACGCCGACATCGTCAAGCCCTGGGACCAGAAGGACTACAAGATGCCGGGCGGCGCGCCCTATCATCCGGCGGGCTTCATGACTTTCATGGGCGCGGCGACGATGGTTCACGCCAAGACCCAGGGCGTCTTCCCGGCCGCGAAGGCGCTTCTGTCGGCGGCCTACGAAGGCGCGCTTGTGCCGTTCGACACGGCGCTGAAGATCGAGGCGCGGTGGTTCACCCAAGTGCTGATGAACCCGTCCTCGGGCGCGATGATCCGGTCGCTCTTCGTGAACAAGGAGGCGCTTGAAAAGGGCGCCAACCGGCCGGACGTGCCGGACCAGAAGGTCGCGAAGCTGGGTGTCATGGGCGCGGGCATGATGGGCGCGGGCATCGCCTATGTCGCCGCGAACGCGGGGATCGAGGTCGTGCTGATCGACCAGGATCAAGCCGCCGCCGACCGCGGCAAGGCCTATTCCGAAGGCATCCTCGACAAGGGCATGAGCCGCAGGAAGGTCACAGCCGAGAAGAAGGCCGACGTGCTGGGGCGCATTCTTGCCACCACCGACTACGCCGCGCTGACGGGTTGCGACCTGATCGTCGAGGCGGTTTTCGAGGATCCGGGCATCAAGGCCGAGGTCACGCGCCGGGTCGAAGAGGTGGTGGGCGAGGACTGCATCTTCGCCACCAACACCTCGACCCTGCCGATCTCGGATCTGGCCAAGGCCTCGAAGCGGCCCGGGCAGTTCATCGGCATCCACTTCTTCAGCCCCGTCGACAAGATGCTGCTGGTCGAGATCATCCGCGGCCGCGAGACCGGCGACCGGGCGGTCGCCAAGGCGCTCGACTTCGTGCGGCAGATCCGCAAGACGCCGATCGTCGTCAACGACGCGCGCTTCTTCTATGCCAACCGCTGCATCATTCCCTACATCAACGAGGGCATCCGCATGGTCGGCGAGGGCGTCGAGCCCGCGCTGGTCGAGAACGCGGCCAAGCTTGTGGGGATGCCGCTGGGCCCGCTGCAACTGGTCGACGAGACCTCGATCGACCTTGGCGTGAAGATCGCCAAGGCCACCAAGGCGGCGATGGGCGCCGCCTATCCCGACGGCGCGGTGGACGAGGTCCTGTTCTGGATGGCGGGCGAGGGCCGGATGGGCCGCAAGGCCAATGCGGGTTTCTACGCCTATGACCCCGCCGGCAAGCGCGGCCTTCTGTGGGAGGGTCTGCGCGACCGCTTCCCCGCGGCCGCGGACCAGCCCGACCTGACCGACGTGCAGCAGCGCCTTCTGATGGCGCAGGTGCTCGAGGCCGTGCGCGCCTTCGAGGCGGGCGTGCTGACCGACATCCGCGAAGGCGACGTGGGCGCCATCCTTGGCTGGGGCTTCGCGCCCTGGTCGGGCGGACCGTTCAGCTGGCTCGACATTCTTGGAGCGGCGCGGGCGGTCGAGATCTGCGACCGGCTTCAGGCCGCGCATGGCGACCGCTTCGCCGCCCCGGCCCTTCTTCGCGACATGGCGGCCAAGGGGCAAAGCTTCTATGGCCGCTTCGGCGCGGGACAGGCGATGGCCGCCTGACAGACGGCGCCAAAAGGCCAGACAGGCTTCGGGGCCGCGCCATCGGCTGCGGCCCCGCAGGTCGTTCGCGGTGAGGGGATGGGCGCGGTTCGGGCCGGCGCCTCATGCCGCCTGCGCGAGGTCCCCCTGCCCCGCCCACGGCGTGCCGGCTTCCATCAGGTCGACCAGCGCCCGCGCCCGGTCGAAGGGCAGCACCTCGAAGAAGGCCGAGGTCGCCGGGCGGCGCAGCGCGGCCCCGGCCGCCTTGCGCGGCGCGCAGTGCACCAACGCCCCGGTGTTGGCATAGACGACTTCCTCGTCGTCGAAGAACAGCGTCACCACCTCGACAAGGTCCACAGGCATCACCCGGGCGATCCCGCGATAGCCTTCCAGCGCCGAGGCGGGGACAAGAACGGCGGGCCGGCCCAGGACCTCTTCGGCAACGGCGCTTTCCAGCAGAACGTGCTGTTCGGGCATCAGGTAGAAGGCGTCGCAATTGTGAAGCGCGCCGCCCGGCACCATCAGAAGCCCGTCGGGATAGGCCTGCGCCAGATCGGCGCCATAGACCGTGCGCTCGATCCGCGTGACGGGACGCAGCCCGCCGTCGAAGGTCTGGACCTTTTCGCCGGTCAGCACCTGTTCGACGGGCGTCCAGCCCCGTGCGGTTTCGATCCGGGTGCCGGCGACAAGCCCGGTCCCAATGCGGCGAGGGCGTTGCGAGAAGACGGCCCCCGCAAGGACGACATCGTCGATACGCGAGAAGGCGGACTGATCGTGAATGGACATGGGTCTTCCTTTCCTGGTCTGGCGGGGTCCAACCTCGATCGTGGCCCCGGTGTGGCAGACCCAAGAAATGCCCCTGATTTCGCCGTCTTTCGGTCGCAATTCTGGCGGAAAATGGGCAAAATCCCGCCCCATTGCGCAGTCGGGGGTGGCCGAAACGCACTGTTCTTCGGCGGGCACCGCCCTTTACCAGGCCTTAGCCACGATCCCGGCGACGGCGTCACGCGGGGGCTTTCGGCGCGCGCGGATCAGGCCCGGGGCGAATCGCCGGTCAGGCCGGGGTCTGCGGGGCGGGCGGGGTCAGACGACGCTCGCGCAGGGCGATCACCACCCCCGCCACGACGATCAACGCGATGCCCACAAGGGCCAGCGCCCCCGGGCGTTCACCCTTCAGCATGAAGGCCCAGGCCGAGACCGAGACGAGCAGCGAGTATTCGAACAGCGCCACGAAGGGCGCCTCGCCCAGTTGGTAGGCGCGGGTGATGAGCCAGACCGCCACGAGCGAGCCCACAGCCTGCACCGCCGTCCAGAACAGGAAGGTTCCGCCCGGCGCGACCCAGCCACGCAGGACGAACCCATCCGCCCCGGCCGGTGCGTCCTGCGGGAAGATCGCCAGAAGTCCCAGCCCCAGGCTGCCCCACACGGCCATGGCAAGAAACATCGCCCCGGTCAGCGTCAGCGTCTCTTCGCCCGCGCACCAGCGCCGCGTCGCCATCGCGCCGACCGCGTAGAAGAAGCCCGAGGCAACCGCCAGCGCGGCCCAGGGCGAAACCTCGGCGCCCCAGGGCTGCAGGACAAGAAGCACCCCGGCGAATCCGATGGCAGCGGCCAGCATACGGATTGGGCCGACCCGCTCGCGCAGGAAGAAGCCGGTGATCAGCAGCACGAAGAGGGGCGAGGTGAACAGCCCCGCGACCGATTGCGTGATCGGCAGGAAGGCGAGCGACCCGAAGTACAGGATCATCGCGGTCGAGATGAAGAGGCTTCGCCCGACCACCGCCCGCCACCGTCGCGGCCTGAGCGACACGCCGAAGGCCAGGGCGATCGCCACCAGCATCGGCAAGATCATCGCGGTGCGCACAAGGTGGAACTGCCACAGGCCGCCGGTCTCGGCGATGACGACGACGTAGTTGTCGATGAAGCCGATCAGCACCATCGCCGCAAGGATGGACAGCGCCGCCTGAAGTGGACGGGTCTGGGTCACGGATGGCTTCCCTTCCTGCCGGGCCGTCGACACGGGCGACGTCCCTGCCCTTACCCGCACGCCGCGCCACGATCAATCGGGCGCGCGCACCGCCTGTCTTCGGGAATTGTGGGCACCCACCACATGGGCTAGTGTTCCCGATACACGAGGGCACAACGAGCAGTTCCAGGACAAGACGCCATGACGGCGCTTACCGAATACCAGAGGCTCGAGGCGACGGCCATCTGGCGACCCGACCCCGAAGCGCAGCGCCGGGACGTCTATGTTTCTCTGGGCGATGCCACGCTTGTGATCCACGACGGCCGCGAGGTGGCGCTGTCGCACTGGTCGTTGCCGGCCGTGCTGCGGCTCAACCCCGGGGGCTATCCGGCGCGCTACGCGCCAGGCGAGGCGTCGAGCGAGGAGATCGAGGTCGCCGATCCGGCGATGATCGAGGCCATCGACCGCGTGCGCCGGGCGGTCGAGCGCGCACGGCCCCGTCCGGGGCGCCTGCGCGGCGGAATCATCGCGGCGCTTGTCGTGGCGGTTCTGGGCGCCGGGGTGTTCTGGGTGCCCGGCGCGCTGGCGCGGCAGACGGCGTCGATCGTCCCCGAGGCCGCGCGCGCCGCGATCGGCGACGCGATGCTGGCGGAACTGCGTCCGCTGACCGGTCCGCCCTGCGCATCGCCCCAGGGGACGCGCGCGCTGGCGGCACTATCGCGACGCCTGCTGAGCGACGACAGCACGACGCTGATGATCGTGCCCGACGGGGTTCTGTCGGCGCGGCATCTGCCCGACGGCACGATCCTTCTGGGCCGCGCCCTTGTCGAGGATTACGAGACGCCCGAAGTCGTTGCAGGCTATGTGCTGGCCGAAACCCAGCGGATGAGGTCGGTCGACCCTCTGGAAGAGATGCTGCATGCCGCGGGAATCGGTGCGGCGCTGCGCCTTCTGACCACGGGCGAGGTCCCGCAGGCCGCGATCGGCGCCCGTGCCCGTGCCCTTGTGGCGCAGGACGATCCCCCGCTCTTGCCGGCCGAGGGGCTTGTGCCCCGCTTCGCCACGGCCGGCGTGCCGATCACGCCCTATGCCTATGCGCTCGACATCACCGGCGAGACCACTGTCGACCTGATCGAGGCCGACAGCGTCAGAACGCCGCTTGAACGGCCGATCCTGTCGGACCAGGCTTGGGTCGCGCTGCAGAATATCTGCGGGCCCTAGTTGCGCAGGACGCGCCCCGAATAGCCAAGGCGCTGCAAGGCGGCGACGGCCGCCTCGGCCGAGGAGCGGTCGCCATAGGGGCCGGCCAGAACGATCGGAACGTCGCCCGCGCCGCCACGCAACACGCCTTGCTGCGCGGGGATGCCGGCGGCGCGAAGCCCCGACACTGTGCCGGCGACGGGCGCGCCGGCGGGATCGACCTGCACGAAGACACCCGGCGCCTCGGTCAGGACGCGAAAGCCGGTCGCCGGCGCGGCCGCGGATGCCCGCGGCGGCGCGGGCTGCAGCCGCATCGGGACTTCGTCGGTCCAGATCGCGCGCATCTGCGCCTCGCCGGCCGCGGTGCCCCGCGCCCGGTTCGGATTGAGGCGGTCGTCGTCCCAGACCCGCGCATAGCCGCGCGGGATCGCGGGGAAGTCGTAGATCTCGCGCAGGGTCAGGCCCGTGCTCTCTTGCGCCTGCGCTGTTCCCGCAACCAGAAGGATCAGCGCGCTCAGGACCGGTTTCATGGCAACTCCATCGCGTCGCAGGGACTGGCGCGAGGATGCCCAAGCCGCCTCGACAAGTAAACCCGGACGCTATTGCGTGCCGAACATGCGATCGCCGGCATCGCCGAGGCCAGGCACGATATAGCCCTTTTCGTTCAGACGCTGGTCCAGCGCCGCGGTCACGATCGGCACGTCGGGATGCGCCTCTTTCATGTGCGCCACGCCCTCGGGCGCGGCCAGCAGGCACAGGAAGCGGATTTCCTTCGCGCCGGACTTCTTCAGAAGGTCGATCGCCGCGGCCGAGGAATTGCCCGTGGCCAGCATCGGATCGACGGCGATGACGAAGCGTTCTTCAAGGTTGGCGGGCACCTTGAAATAGTACTGCACCGGCTGAAGCGTCTTCTCGTCCCGGTAAAGCCCGATGAACCCCACCCGCGCCGAGGGGATGAGTTCCAGCATCCCGTCGAGAAGCCCGTTGCCGGCGCGCAGGATCGAGATCAGCGCAAGCTTGCGCCCTTCGAGCACCGGCGCGTCCATCTCGGCCAGCGGGGTTTCGATGCGCCTGGTGGTCATGTGCAGGTCGCGCGTGACCTCGTAGGCCAGCAGCAGGCTGATTTCGCGCAGAAGCTGGCGGAACTTGGCGGTCGAGGTGTCCTTCTCGCGCATCAACGTCAGCTTGTGCTGCACCAGCGGGTGTTTGACGATGGTCAGGTGCTCTTTCATGGGGCCTCGAGTGTCTTGCGGATACGGTCCTTCGTCTCGCCGTCGCAGAAGGCGGCGTCAAGCGCGGTGGCGTTCAGGGCCTGCAATTCCTCGTCCTCCCAGCCGAAGGCACGGGCGAGCATGTCGAACTCGTGCGCCATGGTGGTGTGGAAGAAGGGCGGATCGTCGGTCGAGACGGTCACCCGCACGCCCGCGTCGCGCAGCCGCTTGATGGGGTGGGCGGCCCAGTCGCGATACAGCCCAAGTGCCACGTTCGAGCCCGGACAGACCTCGAGCACGATGCCCTCGCGCGCCAGTCTGTCCACCGTCGCCCGATCCTCGATCGCGCGGACCCCGTGGCCGATGCGTTCGACGCCAAGCGCGTCAAGCGCATCGGTCACGCTGTCGGGTCCGCCCCATTCACCGGCGTGGGCCGTCAGCCGCAACCCGGCCTCGCGCGCCAGGTCGAAGGACCAGGCGAAGTCGCGGGGTTTTCCCGCCCGTTCGTCGCCGGCGATGCCGAAGCCGACGATCCAGTCGCCCGCGGTCTCGGCGGCGCAAAGGGCGGTTTCCTTCGCCTTCTCGGGGCCGAAGTGCCGGATGCAGGTGATGATGCCGCGCAGGGTGATCCCGTCCTCGCGTTCTGCCGCATCGGCGGCCTCGCGGATGGCGTGCAGGTATTCGCGCCAGGCCGCGACGTCGCGCCCGCCGCAGAAATCCGGCGAAAGGAACGTCTCGGAATAGACCACCCCCGCCGCGGCGCTTTCTGCCAGCACCGCCCGCGTCAGACGGGCATAATCCTCGGGCGTGGTCAGGACCGAGGTCGCCGCCTCGTAGACCTTCAGGAAATGCCAGAAGTCGCTGTAGGCATAGCTGCCGTCGGCGGCGAAGATGCGCGAGATATCTTCGTGCTTCTGCTTCGCGATGCCCCGCACGAAGGCGGGCGGCGCCGCGCCTTCCAGGTGCAGGTGCAGTTCGATCTTCTTCATGTCCGCCTCACAGGAAACTCCGCCCCGGAGGCGCGGAGGCGACCCCGAGGTGCGCCGCCACGCTTGCCCCGATATCGGCGAAGGCCACAAGGCCAATCTCGCGCATGCCCAGGCCCCTGCCCACCACCGGCGCGCGTTCGCGCGTGTGGTCCGTGCCGGTCCAGGTCGGGTCGTTGCCGTGATCGGCGGTGAAGAGGATCAGATCGCCCGGGCGCTGGTGGCGAAAGAGGCGCGGCAACGCCGCGTCGAACCATTCCAGCGCGCGGGCATAGCCCGACACGTCGCGGCGGTGGCCGAAGCGGCTGTCGAATTCGACGAAGTTGGCAAAGGTCAGGCTGCCGTCTTCGGCGTCGCGCAGCGCCGCCTCGAGGTGGTCCATCAGGGCCGTGTCCGGCCCCTTGGCCACGTCGTCGATGCCCTGCATCGAGAAGATGTCGCCGATCTTGCCGATGGCATGGACGCGCCCGCCCGCCGCCTGCACCCAGTCGCACAGCGTGGGGCTGGGCGGGGCGATGGCGTAGTCGTGGCGGTTCGCGGTGCGCTCGAAGGCGCCCGGCGTGCCCACGAAGGGCCGGGCGATCACGCGGCCGACCTTCATCGCGTGCAGCCTGGGCGCCAGGTCGCTGCACAGCCGCAGAAGGCGGTCGAGGCCGAAGTGCTCTTCGTGCGCGGCGATCTGGAAGACACTGTCCGCCGAGGTATAGCAGATCGGCCAGCCGGTCTCGATGTGCCGGGCGCCGAACTGCTCGATGATGACGGTGCCCGAGGCATGGCAGTTGCCAAGGATGCCCTCGGTCCCCGCAAGCCGGCAGACCCGCGCCACCAGATCGTCCGGGAAGGCGGGCGTCGTGTCGGGAAAATAGTGCCAGTCCCACGGCACTGGCACGCCGGCAAGTTCCCAGTGGCCGGACGGCGTGTCCTTGCCCCGCGACACCTCGGTGGCCGCGCCCCAAAGGCCCTGCGGCGCGGCCGTCAGCCCGGCAGGACGGTGTCCCGACGCAAGCTCGACCGCCGCCCCCAACCCCATCGTGTCCAGATTGGGCAGGCGCAGCGGGCCGCTCCGCCCCTCGTCCGCCCGCCCGGCGGCGCATTCCGCTGCGATATGGGCCAGGGTGTTGGCGCCCGTGTCCGGGCGGGTTCCGTTGAAGAACCTTGCCGCGTCCGGCGCCCCCCCTGCCCCGACAGAATCCATCACGACAAGGAAGGCGCGCGGCATCACTCGGTCTCCATGTGCCCCGGCCCGAAGGCGCCGGGCAGAAGCTCGGCCACCGTCATGGTCACCGAAAGGCCCGCCATCGTGCCCATGGTGACCGTCACCTCGGGTGCGGCGAATTCCGCGATCTTCTGACGACAGCCGCCGCAGGGGGTGACGGGGTGCGCGCTGTCGCCGATCACGGCCACTTCCACGATCCGGCGCGCGCCCGCCGCGCACATGGCGGCGATCGCACCGGCCTCGGCGCAGGTGCCTTCGGGGTAGGCCACGTTCTCGACGTTGCAGCCGACATAGACCTGCCCGTCCTCGGCCCGAAGCGCGGCGCCGACCTTGAACTTCGAATAGGGCGCATAGGCCTTCTCACGCACCTCGCGCGCTGCGTCCATCAGTGACATCGGCGACCACTCCTTCGGTTTCGCCGAAGTCTGTGCCGCGCGCCCGGCGGATGCAAGCCTTGCCCCGCGCCGCGGTTTCGCCGAAGACTGCATCGCGTGTCCGGCGCAAGATTGACGCCGCGGCACGAAGGCACTAAGCCGCGCCGGGGATAGTTTAGCCTTAAACTATCCCCGGGCAGCAGGAGGAAAGAATGACGGACAGCCGGCAGGACGCGCTGCGGCAGGCGGCGCTCGACTATCACGAGTTCCCCCGCCCCGGAAAACTCGAGATACGTGCGACCAAACCGCTTGCGAACGGGCGGGACCTGGCCCGGGCCTATTCGCCCGGCGTGGCCGAGGCCTGTCTCGAGATCAAGGCCGACCCCGCGTCGGCCAGTCGCTTCACGGCGCGCGGCAACCTTGTCGCGGTGGTGTCGAACGGGTCGGCCGTGCTTGGGCTTGGCAACATCGGCGGGCTTGCCTCGAAGCCGGTGATGGAAGGCAAGGCCGTGCTCTTCAAGAAGTTCGGCGCGATCGACTGCTTCGACATCGAGCTGAACGAAAGCGATCCTAAAAAGCTGGCCGCGATCATCTGCGCCCTCGAACCCACCTTCGGGGCGATCAACCTGGAAGACATCAAGGCGCCAGATTGCTTCATCGTCGAACGCATCTGCCGCGAACGGATGAACATCCCCGTCTTTCACGACGACCAGCACGGCACCGCGATCGTGGTGGGCGCGGCCGCGACGAACGCGCTGCTGGTGGCGGGAAAGCGGATCGAGGACATCAAGATCGTCTCGACCGGCGGCGGGGCGGCGGGGATCGCCTGCCTGAACATGCTGCTCAAGCTGGGCGCACGGCGCGAGAACGTGTGGCTTTGCGATCTGCACGGCCTGGTCCACGAAGGCCGGGCCGAGGACATGACCCCGCAGAAGGCCGACTATGCCCAGCCGGGCGGCCCGCGCGGTCTGGGCGACGTGATCGAGGGCGCCGACCTTTTCCTGGGCCTGTCCGGCCCGGGCGTGCTGACCCCCGACATGGTGCGGAAGATGGCCCGCACCCCCATCGTCTTTGCCCTTGCGAATCCTGCGCCCGAGATCCTGCCCGAACTGGCCCGCGCCGCGGCACCCGACGCGATCATCGCCACCGGGCGCAGCGATTTCCCCAACCAGGTCAACAACGTCCTGTGCTTCCCCTTCATCTTCCGCGGGGCGCTCGATGTCGGCGCGACCGAGATCAACGACGAGATGAAGATCGCCTGCATCGAGGGCATCGCCGCGCTTGCCCGCGCCACGACCAGCGCCGAGGCTGCCGCCGCCTACAAGGGCGAGCAGATGACCTTCGGCGCCGACTACCTGATCCCCAAGCCCTTCGACCCGCGGCTGATGGGTGTGATCGCCCCCGCCGTGGCGCGCGCGGCCATGGAAACCGGCGTCGCCACCCGCCCGATCGAGGATTTCGAGGCCTACAAGCGCAAGCTGGACGGGTCGGTCTTCCGTTCGGCCCTCATCATGCGACCGGTCTTCGAGGCCGCGGCGACAGCCTCGCGCAAGATCGTCTTCACCGAGGGCGAGGACGAGCGCGTCCTGCGCGCGGCCAACGCGATGATCGAGGAAACCACCGACGCGCCGATCCTGATCGGCCGGCCCGACGTGATCGCGACGCGGGCCGAACGCATCGGCCTGCCGATCCGCCCCGGCACCGACTTCGAGATCGTGAACCCCGAAAACGACCCGCGCTATCGCGACTACTGGACGACCTATCACGGGCTGATGGAACGGCGCGGCGTGACCCCCGACCTCGCCCGCGCGATCATGCGCACGAACACGACGGCGATCGGGGCTGTCATGGTTCACCGGGCCGAGGCCGACAGCATGCTTTGCGGCACCTTCGGGCAGTTCCTGTGGCACCTCAACTACATCACCCAGGTCCTGGGCACGGCGGCGCTGAAGCCGGTGGGGGCGCTCAGCCTGATGATCATGCCCGACGGGCCGCTTTTCATCGCCGACACCCATGTCCATGCCGAACCCACGCCCGAACAGATCGCCGAGACGGCCACCGCGGCCGCGCGGCATGTCCGCCGCTTCGGGCTGGCGCCCAAGGTGGCGCTGTGTTCGCACAGCCAGTTCGGCAACCTCGACTGCGACACCGGGCGTCGAATGCGCGCGGCGCTGGCGATCCTTGACGCCGCGCCCCGCGATTTCGAATACGAGGGCGAGATGCACGCGGACACCGCACTCGACACCGAGTTGCGCCAGCGCATCTTCCCCGCGGCGCGCTTCGAAGGCCCCGCCAACGTGCTGATCTTCGCCAATACCGACGCGGCATCCGGCGTGCGCAACATCCTCAAGATGAAGGCGCAGGCGCTCGAGGTGGGGCCGATCCTGATGGGCATGGGCAACCGCGCGCATATCGTGACGCCCGCCATCACCGCCCGCGGACTTCTGAACATGTCAGCCATCGCTGGCACACCACTTGCCAAGTATGCCTGACATTTAGCGCCAACAGTGACCGTCTGGCGCAGGTCTGCCGCTTGCCGGGTGCCGCATCGCCCAGTAACACGGACAAGGACCTGCGGAGGAGGGACACCGGTGGGCTACCGTGAAATCTATGATCAGGCCAAGGCCGATCCCGAGGCTTTCTGGATGCAGGCGGCCGAGGCGATCGACTGGGTGGAAAAGCCGTCGAAGGCGCTTTTCGCCGACAAGGCGCCGCTTTACGAATGGTTCGTGGACGGCCGGCTCAACGGCTGCTGGAACGCCGTCGACCGCCATGTCGAGGCCGGCCACGGCGACCGCCTTGCAATCATCTACGACAGCCCCGTCACCCACACCAAGCGCGCGATCACCTTCGCCGAACTTCGCGACCGCGTCGCCTCGCTTGCCGGCGCCCTGAAGGCGCGCGGCATCGAGAAGGGCGACCGCGTCATCCTCTACATGCCGATGGTGCCCGAGGCGCTCGAGGCGATGCTGGCCTGCGCGCGGCTGGGCGCGATCCACTCGGTGGTGTTCGGCGGCTTCGCGGCGCATGAACTGGCGGTGCGGATCGACGACGCCCGGCCCAAGGCGATCATCGCGGCCTCCTGCGGGATCGAACCCGGGCGCGTCGTCCACTACAAGCCGCTTCTCGACGGCGCGATCGAGCAGGCCGCGCACAAGCCCGAGTTCTGCGTGATCCTTCAGCGCGAGCAGGAAGTCGCCCACCTGACGCCGGGACGCGATCTGGACTGGCACGAATTCCAGTACGGCGTCGACCCCGCCGACTGCGTGCCGGTCGAGGGCAATCATCCCGCCTACATCCTTTACACCTCGGGCACGACGGGCCAGCCGAAGGGCGTGGTGCGCCCCACGGCGGGGCATCTGGTGGCGTTGAACTGGACGATGAAGAACGTCTACGGCATGGCCCCGGGCGAGGTCTTCTGGGCCGCCTCGGACGTGGGTTGGGTCGTGGGCCACAGCTATATCTGCTATGGCCCGCTGGTGCACGGCAACACCACCGTGGTGTTCGAGGGCAAGCCGGTGGGCACGCCCGACGCCGGCACCTTCTGGCGCATGATCGAAGAGCACCGGATCAAGGTGCTGTTCACCGCGCCCACGGCGTTCCGCGCGATCAAGCGCGAAGACCCGAAGGGCAGTCTGGTCAAGGCCTACGACACGTCGCCCCTGCGCGCCCTCTTCCTTGCCGGCGAACGCGCCGACCCCGACACCATCCTCTGGGCCGAGCGCGTGCTTGACGTGCCGGTGATCGACCACTGGTGGCAGACCGAGACCGGCTATGCCATCGCCGCGAACCCGCTCGGGATCGAAAAGCTGCCGGTCAAGATCGGCTCGCCCTCGGTTCCGATGCCCGGCTGGGACGTGCAGGTGCTGGACGAGGCCGGGCATCCGGTGCCGCCGGGCACGCTGGGCGCGATCGCGGTGAAGCTTCCCCTGCCCCCCGGCACCCTGCCGACGCTCTGGAACGCCGAGGCGCGGTTCCGCAAGTCCTACCTCGAGCATTTCCCGGGCTACTATGAAACCGGTGA
Organism: Saliniferula longa; assembly: GCF_050789285.1. Classification (NCBI taxonomy): domain Bacteria; kingdom Pseudomonadati; phylum Pseudomonadota; class Alphaproteobacteria; order Rhodobacterales; family Roseobacteraceae; genus Saliniferula; species Saliniferula longa. The sequence continues at coordinate 715,360 of NZ_JBOUVX010000003.1, forward strand.
CGCGGGCTATATCGACGAAGACGGCTACCTCTACATCATGGCGCGCACCGACGACGTGATCAACGTGGCCGGCCACCGTCTGTCCACCGGCGCCATGGAAGAGGTGCTGGCCTCGCATCCCGATGTCGCCGAATGCGCGGTGATCGGCGTGTCGGACGAGTTGAAGGGCCAACTGCCCTTCGGCTTCCTGTGCCTCAACGCCGGCTGCGACCGGGACGAGGCCGTGATCGTGAAAGAGGTGGTGAAGCTTGTGCGCGACCAGATCGGGCCGGTCGCCGCCTTCAAGCACGCGGTCGTGGTGAACCGCCTGCCGAAGACCCGGTCGGGAAAGATCCTGCGCGGGACGATGGTGAAGATCGCCGATGGCGAGGCTTTCAAGACGCCCGCGACGATCGACGACCCCGCGATCCTGGAGGAAATCCGCACAGCCCTGCAACGGGTCGGATACGCACCGGTCTAGCCCGGCTTCAGCCGGAGTTCAGGCTGTCGAAGCCGCGCCCGTTCTTGATGAGATCGTCAAGAAGCGGCGATGGCTGGCCGCCGATGCCGCCGCGTTCGCCAAGGCGTGGCAGGGCACGGCGCAGACCAAGAAGCCCGGCCAGGTCGCCGGCCTGCATCGGCCCGCCTGTGCGGCGCGCATAGCCCAGACCGTGCACCGCCAGCGCGTCGATGTCAGAAGGCATCCGCGCCACGCCGTCGGTCAGAAGCCGCGCGCCTTCGTTGACGACCGCGGCAAGGCAGGTGCGCTGGATCGTCTCGGGCGAAAGTCGCCGCGGCGCCGGGAAGCGCGGGCGCGGGTCGGTGTCCAGCGTGAAGGCCGCCCCACCGCCCTGCGCAGCCACCGCCTGCGACAGGCCATCCCCCCTGCCATCTCGCAGGCCATCGCCCCGCCGTTCGCGCGCCTCGAACACACCTTCGGCAAGACCCCAGGCCGTCAGCGCCGCGTCGATGTCCTCGGGCCGGACCCCCTGCGCGGCAAGCGCCTCGGCCGCGGACTCGAGCGCGCCCAGAAGCCGCAGGGCGATGCCGCCGCCAGCGGCCCCGTCGATCGAGCGCACCGGCAATCGCCCAAGCCGACGCATCAGCGTGAAGACGGTCGCCAGCGCGTGGCGCGACACCTTGGGCAGCGTGACGATCTCGGCCGCGGCCGCGCCGGGCAGGCGCAGGGCCACCACATCGCCCGCCCGCTGCACCCCCTGCGCAACCGCCTGCAGTGCGACGCCGGGGCCGGTTGCCGCAAAGACGGTTCCCGCGGGCGCGACCGCATCAAGCGCCGAAAACAGGCGCGCGGCCGAGGCGGTATCGGTCGACGCCGCGTCGATGATCACCTGCGCCGTATCGAAGGCCCGGACCCCGCAGAGCATGGTCAGACGGTCCAGCCGCTCCTCCGCGGCCTCGTCCTCAAGCGTCCGCGCCGCGATGCGGGCATCGTAGATCTCGCCGATCGCGGCATAACAGTCCTCAAGCGTTCCTTCGTCCTCGGCCGAGAGGACGACCTCGAGCCCCGCATCCAGACAGTCGACGGCAAGCTCGGCGGCATCCTCGCCGCCGACGCAGAGGCCGATCCGGTCGACCTCGCGCGGCTCGGCCCCGAGGGTCGCGGGGAAGGCCATCGCGCGGCGCTCGGCGCGTGCCACATGGCAAAGGGCGGCGGCGATGTCGGACACGCGCAGGCCCTCGGCCGCGGTCTGGTCGAAGGCAAGCCCTTCGTCATAGGGCAGAAGCAGCGCCGCCTCGACGCAGTTCACGATCTCGGCCATCACCGGAAGGCCGTCCGGCTGAAGCGCTTCGCGCGCGGAACCGACGGCGTCGAGATAGGTCGCCGGATCGGCGAAGCGGTCCTGCCGCGCGGACGCCGGCCTGGGCCCCGCCCCCCCGGCGATCAGTTCACGCGCAAGCGCGAAAGCCGCGACCCCGCACTTGTCCTGGACGATCCTGTCGGCAAGGCCGTTCCGCGTGCCCGAGGCGATGCCGACCGGCCGGCCAGACTGGAACATGGCGATCGCGACCTCGGCGCCCACAAGGCGCGGCAGACGCTGGCTGGCCCCGCCCGCCGGCAGAAGCCCCAGCCGCGCCTCGGGAAAGCCGATCGCCGTACCATGCTGGGCCACGCGGTAATGCGCGGCCACTGCAAGGTCGGCCGAATTGCCCAGAACCGTGCCGTGAAGCGCCGCGATCACCGGTTTCGGGCAGGCGTCGATCCGCGCGCAGATCGCCTGCAGCGTCGGCGCCTTCTGACCGGGGGCCGAGGCAGCCGGATCGGTGCCGCTGCCGAAGCTGCGCCCGCGCCCGCGCAGCACGATCGCCTGCACCTCGTCCGAGGCCTCGGCCCGGGCGAGTGCGGCATCGAGATCGCGACGGAACGGTGCCGACAGGGCGTTCAGCGGCGGGTGGTCGATCTCGATGATCACCACGCCGTCGCGCAGAAGATAGGTTACACCACCGCTCACAGCCGCCCCCACGTCATGGCTGATCTTGTAGCCAAGACGGCCGGCAACTCAAGCTGTAGATGCGGGTTTCGGCCACATTCGGCCGGTCAGACGGTCAGGTCCTTCCACAGATCGTCGTTCTCGGGGTCTTCTAGCGCTTGTTCAAGCGCCTCGATGTCTTCGGGCACGGGCAGCCCAAGGGCGCGCAATTCGGCGATCTTCTCGCGCAGGTCTTCCTGCAGGATGTGCCGGTCGATCGGGCGGGCGGCGATCTCGTCGAGGATCATCGCGATCGAGGCTTTCAGTGTTTCGAACACGGCTGCATCTCCCTTCCATGTGCGGGTGACCTCGGAAACGATACCAGACTTTCGTTCGACTGGCGGAAGAAACTCTGGATCCTGTCCGGCAGATCGACGTCGTCCCCGTCGAACGCGGTGTCGTCGCCCTGCTCCACGGCCCGGGAGGTCAGGTTGCGCCTGACCTTTTCGGCCAGCGACCGTGACGCCAGAAGGTCCCGGATCCGACCGCGCAACTCGGCCCGCTGCGGATCGCTCAGCGCCGGGCGGTCCGGGGGATGGTCCCCGGGGTGCTCGGTGTCGTCTTCGCCCATCGCCGCGCCCTCATCTTGCGCAGTCGCGGCAAAAGGGCGTGGCTGGCAGCACATCAAGGCGTTCGGACGAAATCTCGTTTCCGCATCTGACGCAGAAGCCATATTCTCCGGCCGCGATCCGCGCGAGGGCGGCGTGGATCTGCTCGATCTCGGCCTTCCCGGAAGACCCGATCCCCTGCAGGACCTCGTCTTCCTCGCGTTCGACGGCAAGCTCCTCCCAATCCTTCGACTGGTGCGAGTCAAGCTCTTCCTCGATCCCGTGCAATCGGGCGTTCAACTCGGCCAGACGGAACTTGAGCGTGGTTTCGCGTGCCTTGACGTCGATCATCGGGGCCTCCTTCGAAGCGGTCGGCTGATGCTCCGACGCTAGAAGGGGGTCGCCACCGGGGCCTTGATCCACGTCAAGGGAGCGGCCGATCCGTCAGATCGGCATATTCTCCCACATCTCGTCAGGGTCGGAGGGCAGGTCTGGTCGCGGTCCCCGTCCGATTGCAACGGCCGGCGGCACAAGCCGGGCTCTTGGTCGTGGCCTGATGTCCTCGTCGCGGGTCGTGTCGGACTTGTCGCCGGGGCGGGCACCCGTGGTTATGTCTTTCATCGAATTCTCCCGTGGCAGCGCGGGGGGGCTGCGCATGGCCCCAAGTATACCCTTCGTGCAACAGACGTGCGACGCGGGAACGGCAGAGCGGCACCGTCGGGCGATCTTTCGCCCATTCGGTGGGCAAGGCCGGGGGCAAGATGCGGAAGGTGCGGGCAGTCCGCCGACCCGTCAGTGCGGGCAGAACTGCTCGTAGATCGCCCCGATCACGGGAATGATGCGGGGGTCGGCCAGGCGGTAGCGCACGGTGCGACCGTCGCGGCTGGCCGCCACCAGCGCTTCGCCCCGAAGCCGCGCAAGCTGCTGACTGACATAGGCCTGGCTCATGCCAAGCGCGCGCTCGAGCTCGCCCACGCTTTTCTCGCCTTCGACCAGTTGGCACAAAAGCAGCAATCGCGACGGGTTCGACAATGCCCGCATCAGCGTCGCCGCTTCATCGGCCGCGTCCGCCATCGCCGTCTGCGATATCACCAGATCTTCAGTCATCATCTTCACGCATACCCGCTGATTGCCAGAAACATATCACGATTGACATGTTAGAGCAATCATCCATATAGGGCCTAACCTCATATGCAGGAGACGAAAGATGAAACCGGAAGTCAAAGCATTCTTTGACGCAGCCACCAACACCATCAGCTACGTCCTCCGTGATCCGCAAGGCCGTCAGGCCGCCATCATCGACAGCGTCCTCGACTTCGATTACGCCAGCGGCCGCACCGACACCTCGTCGGCCGACGCCATCGTCGACCACGTCCTCTCCGAGGGGCTTGAGGTGGCCTGGATCCTGGAAACCCATGTCCATGCCGACCACCTGTCCGCCGCGCCCTACCTTCAGGAAAAGCTTGGCGGAAAGATCGGCATCGGGCGCAATATCACGGTGGTCCAGGACACCTTCGGCAAGGTCTTCAACGAAGGCACCGAGTTCCAGCGCGACGGCAGCCAGTTCGACGCGCTGTTCGGAGACGGCGACAGCTTTCACATCGGGCAGCTTCGTGGCGATGTGCTGCACACGCCCGGCCACACGCCGGCCTGCCTGACCTATGTGATCGGCGACGCGGCTTTCGTCGGCGACACGCTGTTCATGCCGGACTTCGGAACCGCGCGCTGCGATTTCCCCGGCGGATCGGCCCGCGATCTTTACAACTCGATCCAGCGCATCCTTGCGCTTCCCGACGAGACGCGCATCTTCGTGGGCCACGACTACAAGGCGCCGGGCCGCGAGGATTACGCCTGGGAGACGACGGTGGGCGAACAGAAGGCCAGAAACGTGCATGTCGGCGGCGGCGCCTCGGCCGAGCAGTTCGTGGACATGCGCGAGACCCGCGATGCGCAACTGGCGATGCCGCGGCTGATCATCCCGTCGTTGCAGGTCAACATGCGCGCAGGCAACATGCCGGCGCCCGACGCGCAGGGCGACGTCTTCCTCAAGGTGCCGGTGAACCGGCTCTGAGAGCTTTTCGAACCAAGGAAACGCGATGGAACAGGATTGGATCTGGGGACTCGTCGGCGGGCTGATCATCGGCCTTGCCGGCGCGGTCTATCTTCTGGTGAACGGGCGCATCATGGGCGCCTCGGGCATCATCGGCGGGCTTGTCGACGGCAGCGGACGCAGCACCTGGCTTGAACGGGTGGCGTTCATCGCCGGCCTCGTCCTCATGCCCGCCCTGCTCGTGCCGCTTTACTCCGAGGTCGACACGCACCTGACGTCGAACTACGCGCTCGTGGCGATCGCGGGTATCCTCGTGGGCGTTGGCACACGGCTGGCGAACGGCTGCACGTCGGGCCACGGGGTCTGCGGGATTTCCCGCTTCTCGCTGCGCGGGATGGTGGCGACGGTGTTCTACATCGGCGCGGGCGGCCTTGCGGTCGTGGTCTTCAAGCATGTTCTGGGGGTGATCTGATGCGCGCGCTTTTCGCTTTCATCGCCGGCAGCCTCTTCGGGGCGGGCCTTCTGGTGTCGGGCATGACCGATACGACCAAGGTGCAGGGCTGGCTCGACATCTTCGGCGACTGGGACCCGACGCTCGCCTTCGTCATGGGCGGGGCGATCATCCCCATGGCGATCGCCTGGCGCATCACCGTCGGGCGCCGACCGATGCTGGGCGGCGCGTTCCCGGCCCCGCCCGAGCCGCGGATCGGCCACAACCTTGTCGTGGGCTCGATCCTGTTCGGCGTGGGCTGGGGCCTTGTGGGGCTTTGCCCGGGGCCGGCCATCGCCTCTCTCACCTACAACGGGATCGGCGGTGTGGTCTTTCTTGTGGCGATGATTGCGGGCATGCTCGCGGCGCCACCGATGCGCACCCGCATCGACGCCATCGCCGGGAGCACCTGACATGTCGACCCTCGAAATCCGCGTCCTGACCGACGACTATGCCGTAAGCCCGCAGGTCGCGCCCGAGGACATGGCCGAGATCCGCGCGCGCGGCTACAGCACCGTGATCTGCAACCGCCCCGACATGGAAAACCCGCCCGACCTTCACGTGGCGGCCATGGCGGCCGCGGCCGAGGCCGCCGGGCTGACCTTTGTCGAAAACCCCTTCGCCGCGGGTCTTGATCTGTCGATCATCGACCGCCAGCGCGCGGCGATCGACGCGGCCTCGGGGCCGGTGCTGGCCTATTGCCGGTCGGGAACGCGGTCGGCCACCGTCTGGGCGCTGGCCGAGGCCGGGCGCAGGCCGACCGACGAGATCCTGCGCGCCACCGCCTCCGCCGGCTATCCGATGGAAGGCCTGCGCCCGCAGATCGACGGACTGGCCCGGCGCACCGGCTAGGCGGCTAGGTGCCGGGCGGCGAAAGGCCTGAAAGCGCGGGTCCGGACAGACCGCCGTCGTGGGAAGGGGCGCCTCCACGGCCATCGGGATGCGCCGGGTCCCGCCCCGCGCCGGGATTGGGCGCGGACGCCATCCGCGTCCCGCCCGCCTGCCCGGGAGGCGACGCCGCGCCGCTCGGCAGGGCAGCAAGCTTCTGCGGCGACTGGGCGGCGTCCGTATCGGCGGCGTCGACCGACAGACGAACGGCCTTCCGTCCTTCGATCTGGCCAAGCCGGGCCCGGCCGACGGGCCGCCCGTCACGCGCCTCCAGCGACAGCCCGATCAGCGCCTTCGCGGGGACACGCAGCCTGTCGCCCGGTGCCAGCGCCCGGATCCGCTGAAGCGGCAGGCGCAGACGGCACAGCACCGCCTCGAGCTGAACGCGGCCTTCCATGACCACTGGCCGAAGCTCTTCCCCAAGGTGCCGCCCCGCGGCGGGCGCGTCCGCGCGCCCCGACAGGGGGGCGAACGGCGGCATCAAAAGCGACAGGGCGCCCTGCCGCGCCCCGCCGCCAAAATCGATCGCGATTCGGACCGCGTGCAGGGGACCGTCGGACAGCGCCATTGCGGCGGTCCGCGCGTCGCACAGGTATCCGGCAAATCGTGCGCCGGCATGAATCGGCCGCTGGCTCATCACCCCGACGGCGGCGTCGAACGCCGCGCAGACCGCATCCACAAGATCGGCCACAAGGGCCGCGTCGGTCGCGGTCGGGCGCCGTTCGGGCGGGGGGGCGCGGCCGACCTGACCGGTGGTCTGCGCCTCGATCACCGAGGCCAAGGCCGGGGCATCGAGGCAACAAAGCCCCGTCCGCCCACGATCGTCGCGCATCAGCATCAGAAGCCCGCCCTCGGGCAAGGCCGCGACGGCGGCGGTGGCCGGTTGGGCCGCCTCGTGCACCGACAACACCGACAGCTCGACCCCCAGGTGGTCGTCCGCGACCCGGGGCAGCGTCTGGTGCCAGGCCCGCGCCGACGACATCACCGTCGATGACAGCGGCCCACGAAGGGCGCCGGCCTTCCGCCGCATCACCGAAAGTGCCGTCTGCGTCATCTCGCGCCGCCTTCTGCCCCGCGCCGTCCCTGTCCACGTCGCACCACTTCTGCCAGTTCGGGGTTAACGATTGATTTCGGACCCCGCGCCCCGCCGGATGCGGCAAGAAGGGCTTGAGAACCGCACGCTTCGCACCGATTATCCGGGCAAGGCGGCGGCCAGGCACGGCACGCCGCGAAGAACGACCTTGCTAGGGAGGAAGAACAGATGGCGGATATCCGGCCGGACATGCACGC
>NZ_JBOUVX010000004.1:0-403598 GCF_050789285.1 Saliniferula longa
ATGATCCGACGACTCCCCTCCCCCCCCCCCCCACCCCACCCCCCCCCCCCCCCCCCCCCCCCCCTCCCCCCCCCCCCCCCCCCCCCCCCCCCCCGCGCCCGCCCGTCCCTATTCCAGCGTCAGGTACTGGCTGTTGTGATAGCCCACGGGCGACGGCTCCCAACCGCCGACCCGACGGCTGACCAGCTGCCGCGACGGGATGATCGAGATCGGCGCCACGATGTAGTCGTCAAGCAGGATCTTCTCGGCCACGGCAAGGGCGTCGAGCCGGGCCTGAGGCTCGGTCTGGGCGGCGGCCACGTCCATCGCGGACTCGAACTCGGGCGACACCCAGTTGTAGCCCGCCTCGGCGCTGGGGCGCATGTAGGGCAGGAAGGTCTCGGGACCGGGGAAGTCGCCCACAAGGTTGTCGGCGAACACGTCCCAGTCACCGGCGTAGAACGAGTCGAGCCAGGCCTTGCGCTCTTGCGGCTCGACCACGGCGTTCACGCCCAGCGTCTGCTTCCACATGAGCGCGATGCCCTGCGCGCGCCGCGTCGATTCCTCGGCCACGGTCGAGACGATGTTGACGGTCAGCGGATTGTCGGGGCCATAGCCCGCGGCCGCGTAGAGTTCTTGCGCAAGGGCGTTGCGCTCGTCCTGCGTGAGTGCGGCTTCGTCGAAGGTGGGCAGATCGTAGTTCGGGTCGAACCCGCCCGAAAAGGAATAGTTGGGGATAGCGCCGGCCCGGACGATCCGCCCTTCCAGCGTCTCGCGGTCGATCGCGAGCGTCAGCGCGCGGCGCAGGTTGATGTCCTGGAACGGCTCACGCGTCAGGTTGAACGAGTAATAGACGATGTCGACGCCTGCCGTGATCTTGACCTCGTCGGGGTTCGACGCCTGCATCGCGTCCATCTGCGCCAGAGGGATGTCGTAGGTGATGTCGATCTCGCCGGCCTGGAAACGCAGCAGCTCGGTCGAGGCATCCTCGGTCACGTGGTACTTCACGAAGGGGATCTGGACATTCGCGGCGTCCCAGTAAAGCGGGTTGCGCTCCATCAGGACGTGGCTTTGGGGCACGACCTCGCGGATCAGGTAGGCGCCGTTCGTCACCACCCGAGCGGGGTCGATGAAGACGCCCGCACCCCCGGCCTCGACGCTGGGGCTGTGCAGCGGCGGCATCGAGAAGGCCCCGCCAAGGATGTTCATCAGGTGCGGCGCGGGGTTTTCCAGCTGGATCACCACCGTGCGGTCGTCCGGCGCGGTCATGCCAAGGGTCGCGGGATCGGTGCTGTCGCCGTTCACGATGTCGGCTGCCCCCACGACCTGCACCACCGAGGTGAAGTAATAGCCGCGCTCGGACCCGGTATCGGGCAGAAGCGTCCGCATCAGGCCGTTGACGAAGTCCTGCGCCACCAGCGGATCGCCGTTCGACCACACCAGGCCTTCGCGCAGGCGGAAGGTATAGGTCTTGCCGTCCTCGCTGACCTCCCAGCTTTCGGCCGCGCCGGGCAGGATGTCGTAGCCGTTGTAGTTGACGAGCCCTTCGTAGGCGTCGCCAAGAATCCAGCCGGCGGCGGCATCGAAGTTCACATGAGGATCGAGGGACGACCACTCGGACCCGATTCCTCGGTCAAGCGTGTCGTCCTGCGCCAGCGCGGGACTGGCGAAGGCCATCGCCACGGCCAGACAGGCGCCGGCCAGGATGGATATCGGGGTTCGTTTCATCGCAGTGCTCCCTGGTTCTTTCTTCAGTCTGACAGCAAGTGGCCCACGCGCAGGATCTCCTGTCCGGCGACATGGGCAAGGCTTTGCCCGCGCAGGCATGACCGCCACAACTCGATACGAAAGACGACGCCCGAGGTCGTGGCCGGCACCGGCAGCCGCCGTCGCGTCACGGGGTCGAGGACCTCGGCAAGGACGTCGCCCGTGTCGACGGTGTCGCCCGGCACCACGCGCCACAGGACGATCCCGCCCTGCGGCGCGAAGACCTCGCCCGCCGCGCCAAGCGGCAGGACCGGCGCCTCGGGGAAGGCCGGGGCGGGCTCGCCCGCAAGCGCGCCCACGGCGCCCAGAAAGACCATGAGGCGCGCGGCATCCTCGGCGGCCATGTCGTCGGCGACATCGCCCTGCCCCCGATATTCGACGGTCGCGGAAAAGCAGCCCGCGGGGATCGGATGATCCGCGCCGAAGCGGCGGCGCAGCGCGGCCCAGGGGGCGGTCAGCGCCTCGTCAAAGGCGTTGCCGCCCGAGACCTCTTGTTCTAGCACCAGCTCCGCGCCGATCGACCGGGCAAGGGTCGCGGTGTCACCTGGCCGAAGCGGCGAGGCGTAGAAATGCAGGATCGCCTCGTGGTCGCAGTGAAGGTCAAGCACATGGTCGGCATCATGCGACCAGTCCATCAGGGTCAGACGCAGGTCCGCGATGTCGGTCTGGCGCGGCAGGTCGGCCAGCACCTGGGCGAACGCCTTGCGGATCGACGCGAGGTTTTTCTCTTCCGAGCCGGTCAGGAACCCCGCGATCCGGTCGCCGGCCAGAGCCGCCAGATCGGGGAAGCCCCGGTTGAAATTCTGAAGGCTCTCGATCTCATGCCGGCCCTGCGGCTTGTGGGCGATCCACTGGCCCAGACCGATCGGGTTGGCGACCGGCACCACCCAGATTTCGCCGGTGATCCGGCCCTCGGCCTCGGCCCGGTCGAGGCGGTCCATCAGGTGCTGGGCGACGATCATGCCGGGCATTTCGTCGGCGTGAAGTCCCGCCTGGAGATAGACCTTGGGCCGGGCCCCCTCGGCGCCCCAGACATGCGCCGTGAGCGTGCGCGACGTGCCGGGGATGTCGCCTGCGAGGAGATGGCTGACCAGCCTTATGTCCGCGCCCCCCGATGTCGGCGGAGATCCTGCGCCTTGGCACGGGGCGTCGCGGACTGGAACGCCTGCCCGATACTCGGCCGGAACCGTCGTCGCGCCATGTGGAAAAGCTCCGCCCTGGGACTATTGAACAACTGTACAACACGAAGGACCTTCGTCAACGACGAATCGGATGCCGCAGCGTCAGCCGCCGCGCCGGGCATGTCGCGACCGGCACCGCCCCTTAGGCCCTGATTTGGTTGGTTGTCCGCACATCGGAGATGGTCGATCCTGACGCGAGACGCGCGGCCCGGCATGGCAGGGAGCCGCGATCAGAGAGACAGGAACGCGATCGTGCAGGACCTTGGTGGAATCGCGGCAGTGGTGACAGGGGCGGCTTCAGGTCTTGGCCTTGCGACGGCCCAGGCCCTTGCGGCGGCCGGCGCGCGGGTCGCCGCGCTTGATCTGGCGGCGGGCGCGGGCGGGCCCGGTCTGTTGCCCATCGCCTGCGACGTGACCGACGAAACCGCCGTGACGGCCGCGCTCGATACCGCGCAAGCCCGCCACGGGATCGCGCGGGTGGTCGTCAATTGCGCCGGCATTCCCGGGTCGATGCGGCTTGTGGGCCGGGACGGCCCGGTCGACATGGCGCGGTTCGAGACGGTCTTGCGCGTCAACCTTCTGGGCACCGTGTCGCTCATGACCAAGGCCGCCGCCCGCATGATGGCCGCCGAACCTGCCGGCCCCGACGGCGAGCGCGGTGTGATCGTGAACACGGCGTCGATCACGGCCTTCGAGGGTCAGGTCGGACAAGGGGCCTATGTGGCCTCGAAAGGCGCGATCGCCGCGCTGACCCTTCAGGCGGCGCGGGAGTTCGCGCCCCACGGGATCCGCGTGATGGCGATCGCGCCCGGGCTGTTCGAGACGCCGATGGCCGCCGCCGTTCCGCCCGAGGTGATCGAGGCCATCACCTCGGACGCGATCTTTCCGCGCCGCTTCGGTCATCCTGCGGACTTCGCCGACCTCTGCCTGTCGATCCTGCGCAATCCGATGCTGAACGGCGAGGTCATCCGCCTTGATGCCGGCGTGCGCCTGCGCGCCCGCTAGGGCGGTCGCCGCCCGCCTCGCGCCAGCTGGCAAAACCGCAGGATGGGCCGAGCCCCCGTTTTCTTCGCGTGATCGGCGGGGCCGCCCGCGCTAGGCTTGCCCGACGCGAACGACCCAGACGACCGAACACCGGAAGGCCAGGATGGAACTGCAAAGCCACGACATGCTGACGATCGGCCGAATTCTGGCCGCCCCGCTTCTGGCACAAAGCGACAGGACGATCTCTTGCGGCGACGTGTCCCTGAGCTATCCAGACTTCGCCCGGCGGGTCGCGCGGCTTGGCGGCGCGCTTGCTGCGCTGGGACTGGGACAGGGGTCGGTCGTGGCCGTCATGGACTGGGACAGCAACCGCTATCTCGAGGCCTTCTTTGCGGTTCCCATGGCGGGGGCGACGCTGCACACCATCAACATCCGCCTGTCGCCCGAGCAGATCCTCTACACGATCGAACATGCCGAGGACGACGCCATCCTCGTGCACGAGGATTTCCTGCCCCTGCTTTCGCCGCTATTGCCGCGCATTTCGCGTCCGTTGCGACTGATCCTGCTGACCGACCGGGCCGATGCGCCCCTGCCCGAGGGCTTCGCCGGAGAGTACGAGCGCCTGCTGGCAGCGGCGTCGGCCGACCACGCGTTCCCCGACCTCGACGAACGGACGCGGGCGACGCTGTTCTACACCACGGGCACCACCGGCGATCCGAAAGGCGTCTTCTACAGTCACCGTCAACTTGTGCTTCATACGCTTGGCGGGGCGGTGGGACTTGGCCGGGTGCCTGGTCCGGGCGGGTTGCACCTTGGCGATGTCTACATGCCGATCACCCCCCTGTTCCATGTCCATGGGTGGGGCTTTCCCTACGTCGCCACGTTCCTTGGCCTCGACCAGGTCTATCCCGGCCGCTACGACCCCGAGCGGCTTCTGGACCTCATCGCGCGGCACGGCGTGACCTTCTCGCATTGCGTTCCGACGATCCTTGCCATGCTCTTGTCCGCAGCCGGCGCCGAGGCGGCCGACCTGTCGCGCTGGAAGGTTCTGATCGGGGGATCGGCGCTGTCCGAAGGTCTTGCGCAGCGCGCGCGCGACAAGGGCATCGACGTCAACACCGCCTACGGCATGTCCGAGACCTGCCCGATCCTGACCATGGCCGACATGGCGCAGGGCGCCGACGCGGACATCGCCGTTCGCACCTCGACCGGCAAGCCGCATCCCCTGGTCGAGGTGCGCGTCGTCGATGACGAGATGCGCGACGTGCCCCGCGACGGCCGAAGCACGGGCGAGGTCGTCGTGCGCGCGCCCTGGCTGACCGAGGGCTACCTCAAGGCGCCCGAGGCGACAGCGGCGCTTTGGCGCGGCGGCTGGCTTCATACCGGCGATGTCGGCAGCCTGTCGCCGGACGGCACGCTGAGGATCACCGACCGGTTGAAGGACGTGATCAAGTCAGGCGGCGAGTGGGTGTCGTCGCTGGCCCTTGAAAACGCGGTCTCGACCGTGCCGGGGGTGCGCGAGGTCGCGGCCGTGGGCATCCCCGATCCGCGCTGGGGCGAACGCCCGGTCGTCGTGATCGCGGCCGAGAACGACGCCTTCGACGCCACCGCCCGCGCCGCCATGGAGCGCGTTTCGCAGGCGGTCAGCGACGGCACCCTGCCGCGCTGGGCCACGCCCGACCGCATCCTGCGCGTGGACGCGCTGCCGAAAACCTCGGTCGGCAAGATCGACAAGAAGGCCATCCGCGCCGCGATCGCCGAGGGCGAGATCACCTGAGCCAGGATCGCCTCGGGTCCCCGATCCGGGCGACCATGACGGAATCGGGGGCTCAGCACCGAAATCGATCGTTTGTCGGGTGGCGGCCGATGCCGTCTAGTCGGTCCGTCCCGTGTCTTCGGCCAGCCCGCGCACCGCGCCGGACCGTCCGGACAGGGGACCCGATCGCAGCCTAGGGAGGGGCCGTCATGATCAGAATCTTCCACGCGATGACGCTGGCCTGCCTTCTGGCGACGCCGGTGCAGGCCGACGCGCCCGAGTGGGCCGCAACCTCTGCCTTCGAGGCGCCGCCCGGCGCGGCGCCGGGGGCTTCGTTCGCGGGAACGCTTGCGCTGCAGACCACGCAGATGTCGGTCCAGGCCGATCCGGCCGACGGCATGATCCAGACCCCCTGGGCGTGGTGGGGGATCTTCGACTTCCTCGCGGCGCAGGACCCTGACGGCGCGGTGCCCCTGTTCGAACTCGATGCGACGCTCTTTCCCGGGCTGCCGATCGACCTTGTCATCAGCGATGACGGCGATGTCGTGCCGCTGGAGCGCGGCGTCCTGCGCGCCCCTGTCGCCCAGCGGACGCCAAGTTTCTGGGAACTCGTCGCAAGCCCCGGCCGCAGTTGGGAATTGACCGGCGACGCCGAGCAGGGCTGGTCGCGCGCGGCCTTTCCCATCAGCCTTGTGCAATCGCAGGAGGGCGAGGCCTGGATCGGTCTGGCAAGCTTCGACTATCGCGAGGGCGAAACCACGCCCCTGCGCGTGCAGCTGTCGTCGATGTCGGCGGGAGGCTTCATCTTCTGGGACGCGGATTTCGACGTCGCGGCCTGGGCCGAGGTGCCGTTCACCCTCGCCCCTCTGGAGGTGGATGCCGGGGCGATCGTCGCCGCGCACGCCGCCGAAATGGCCGACCGGCGTCCGGCAAAACCCCTGTCCGAACTCGGTGCGGCCTTCGGCGCCGCGGCCGCCGCCCTTGATCCGGCCGGAACGCTGGCGGTGGCCGTCCTGTCGGACGGCACGCTTTACATGGACGCGGTCGAGACGCCCTTCGGACCGCATCCCTATCCGCGCGACATGCGCGTCGGCGTCTGGTCGGTCACCAAGTCGCTGATCCCCGGGCTGGCGGCGATGCGGCTTGCGCAGAAATACGGACCCGACTTCCTTGATACGCCGGTCGTCAGCTGGTTCTCGGAAGGCGACGAATTCGACTATCTGGACGAGACCGCGCGGGCGCGCTGGCAGGAGGTGACGATCCGGCACGCGCTCGACATGTCCACGGGGATGGGGGCGACGGGCTACGATCCGAACTGGGCGATGGAGAACCTCAACACCTACGCCTGGTCCTATTCCTATGCCCTGCCCGACCAGATCCGGGCCTATTTCAACGTGGGCCCCAACCCCGATGTCGGCGGGCCGGGCGAGGCCATGGCCTATATCGATCAGGACATGTGGATCGCCGCGCTTGCGATGGAGCGTTTCCTGAAGTCGAAGGAAGGCGCGGACGCCACTCTGCTGGGACTGCTCGAGGCCGAGGTCTATGCGCCGATCGGCGCCGGCCACTTCGTCAGCGGCACGGGCTATACTGAAACCGGCGCACCGGGCTTTCCCTTCTCGGCCTGGGGCGCCCTGCCGACGATCGATATCCTGGCCCGGGCCGGCGCGCTTGTCGGCAACGGCGGCAAGGGGCCGGACGGCAGCCAGATCCTGCACCCCGACCTTGTCGCGGGGCTGACGGCAAGTGCGGACTACGGCCTTGCCTTCTGGCGGCGCGAGGTGACGTCGGACAGCGGCACCACCATCGTGCCCTACATGAGCGGCTCGGGCGGAAACACCGTCATCAGCCTGCCCAACGACATGACCATCGTCGTCCTGGGGCGCGACAGCTACAACGTCGAAATCAGCGACGAGGCGGCGGTGGCGCTGATCGAGGCCGCGCGCGCGGTCAGACCTTTCTGAACGGAGATCAAAGGTGTTCGGCCTTACCCCCTCGGCGCGGCTGCGGCCCTCGCCCTTCTACGACGCCACGCTGGCGGAAGGCGTCACCGCCTTCACGACCTACAACAACATGCTTATGCCCACGTCCTACGGCGACCCGGCGGCCGAATACTGGCGGCTCATCAACGGGGTCAGCCAGTGGGATGTCGCCGTCGAACGCCAGGTGCAGCTGAAGGGACCGGACGCGGGGCGGCTCGCGCAGATCCTTGCCCCCCGCGACCTGTCGCGCTGCGTCGAGGGCCAGGGCAAGTACGTGCCCCTGTGCAATCACGGGGGCACGCTGATCAACGACCCGATCCTGCTGAAGCTGGCCGACGACCTTTACTGGCTGTCGATCGCGGATTCGAACATCTGGTTCTGGGCCGGCGCCATCGCGGCCGAGCGCGGGCTTGATGTCGAGGTCAGCGAACCCGACGTCTCGCCCATGGCGATTCAGGGGCCGAAGGCGGTCGACGTGGTGGCCCATGTCTGCGGCGACTGGGTGCGCGACCTGCGGTACTTCTGGTTCCGAGAGACCGAGATCGAAGGCATTCCTGTGGTCGTCGCCCGATCGGGCTGGTCGAAGCAGGGCGGCTACGAGGTCTATCTGTGCGACGGCACGAAGGGGACGGCCCTGTGGAACCTCTTCCGCGAGGCCGGGCGGCCCTGGGATATCGGGCCGGGCAATCCCAACGTCTACGAACGGATCGAAAGCGGGCTTCTGTCCTGGGGCGGGGATACCGACGAGCGCACCAATCCCTTCGAGGTGCGCCTGGAACGGTACATCGACCTTGATGTCCCCGACGACACGGTGGGCATCGCCGCCCTGCGGCGCATCGCGGCCGAGGGTCCCGCCCGCCATCAGCTTGGCGTGATCCTTGATGCGGCCGACATCGCGGGGCCGGGATTTCACTGGCGCGAGATCACGCGGAACGGCCAGCGGGTTGGGGACATGACCAACGGGATCCGCTCGCCCCGGCTTGACCGGGTGATCGGTTTCGCGCTTGTCTCGCGAGAGTGCGCCCCGGGCGACCGGGTCGAGGTGGTCATGCCCGAGGGGCCCCAGCCGGGAACTCTGGCCACGCTGCCGTTCCTCTGAGGCCCGCATGGACCGCGACGTCATCATCGAACCCGCGCGCCAGACCGATGTGATCCATCGCACCGGGGTGCTGGTGGTCGGGTCGGGCCCCGGCGGGCTTGCGGCGGCGCTGGCCGCGGCGCGCGCCGGCGCCGAGGTCTGCCTTGTCGAACGCTTCGGCTGCTTCGGCGGCAACATCACCGTGGTCGGGGTCGAGGGTTTCGCGTGGTACCGGCACGAAGCCACCGTCGAAGCCGGCGGCATCGGGCGCGAGTTCGAGGACCGCGCGCGCGACATGGGCGCCGCTGTCCCCGAAAGCCAGTCGCTGAGCTACGAGATCGACAGCGAAGGGTTCAAGGTCGTGGCCGACCGGCTGGTGGAAGAAGCCGGCCTGCACGCGATGCTGCACCGCACCTTCGTCGCGCCGGTGATGGACGGCGACCGGATCGCCGGCATCGTCGTCGAATCGAAGGCCGGCCGCGAGGCGATCCTGGCGCAGATCGTGATCGACGCCACGGGCGACGCCGACGTGGCCCACCGCGCCGGCGCGCCCACCCGCAAGACACCGCCCGAGGCGATGCAGGCGGCCAGCGTGATGTTCCACCTGGCCGGTGTGGACAAGGCGGCCTTCATGGCGGAGGTGCGCGCCGATCCGCAGACCTACAAGGACTGGTCAAGCGGCGAATGGTCGGTCGAAACCGACGGCAAGGAAGACGACCTTTTCTCGCCCTTCCTGCGTAAGCCGTTCCGCAAGGCCATCGACGACGGCCTGATCCCGCCCCATCTCAGCACCATCGCGGGCACCTGGGGCGCGGTCCATGACACGGGCGAACTGACCTACATGAACCTCGTCCATCTGGCCGAGGTGGATGGCACCGATCCCGACAGCATGACCCAAGGCGAGATCGAGGGGCGGAAGCAGGCGATGCTCGCCGTCGAGGCGCTGCGCCGCTACATGCCGGGCTGCGGTGGTGCGCGGCTGCGCAACTTCGGCATGACGATCGGCATCCGCGACACCCGCAAGATCGATGCCGCCTACAACCTGACCGAGGCCGACGTCCGGCACGAGTGCCGGTTCGACGACACCATCGGCATCTACCCCGAGTTCATCGACGGCTACGGCGTGCTGGTGATCCCGACCACGGGCCGCTACATGCATGTTCCCTACCGGGCGATGCTGCCCCGCGGCGTACGCGGGCTTCTGGTGGCGGGCCGCGCGATCGGGGGCGACCGCATTGCCCATGCCGCGACCCGCAACATGGCCTGCTGCGCGGTCGCCGGACAGGGGGCGGGCGTGGCCGCCGCCCTTGCCGTGCGCACGGGCCGCGACGTGGCCGAGGTAGACATCGCCGCGGTGCAGTCCGAACTTGAACGGCAGGGGGTGCGCATCCGATGATCGCCGGGAACACGGGCGGACCGGACATGGCACAGGACATGGCGCAGGGGATGGCGCAGGGGATGGCGCATCGCCGCGGGATCGGCCGCGAAGGCGCGCTCTGGCTGGCCTTCTATGCCGTGATCCTTGCCGCCTGGATTGTTCTTCTGGCGATGACCCTTGCGTCCGACGTGCCTTCGGGGCTGTCGGGGGAGCTTGGCCGCGAGATCTGGCTGGCGCTCTGCGGCGGCGCGCAGGGCGCCGGCTTCGCCGCGCTTGCCGCGATGTGGGCGCTGATGGCCGCGGCGATGATGCTGCCGACCTTCGCCCCTGCGCTGCGGACCTACCTGCACCTTGGCGCCACGGGTGCGACAAGCGCAGCGGGGGCGCTGTTGCTTGTGGCGGGCTACCTTTCCGTCTGGGGTCTTGCCGCGCTTGTCGGCGCAACCGCCCAGCTTCGGCTTCAGGATCTGGGAATGCTTGCGCCCGATGGGTCAAGCCTGTCGCTCTGGCTCACGGCAGGACTTCTGGCGCTGGCGGGGCTTTACCAGCTTTCGGCACTCAAGGCCGGGTGCCTTGCGCGCTGCCGGATGCCGCTGACCTTCTTTCTTGAACGCTGGTCTCCCGGACCCGGCCGCGCGCTGCGCATGGGCGCCGAGCTTGGGGTGATCTGCCTGGGCTGCTGCTGGGCCCTCATGGCGCTGGCCTTCGTGGGCGGGACGATGAACCTCCTCTGGATGCTGGCGGCGACGGTCTTCATGACCCTCGAGAAGCTGCCCGACATCGGGCGTGTCCTGACCCGGCCTGCCGGCGCCGTCCTGCTTGGCGCCGCCGCCTTCGTCGCCTTGCGCGCCGCCAACCTGATCTAGGAGGACCTCATGACCCCGTGGACAATCAAGGGTGAACTCATCCTCAACTGCAACTGCACGGTCTTCTGTCCCTGCGTGGTGTCGTTGGGCAAGCACCCCCCGACCGAAGGCTATTGCCAGGCCTGGATGGGCGTGCGCATCGACACTGGCGCCTGGGGCGACGAGGACCTGTCGGGCCTCAACATCGGCATGGTGATGGATATTCCCGGCAACATGGGACGTGGCAACTGGAAGGTCGCGGCGTTCATCGACGAACGGGCAAGCGACGCGGCCTACGACGGGCTGCTCGAGATCTTCTCGGGCCGGGCGCGCGGGACCACGGGTCTGTTCTCGATGCTGGTCGGAGAGTTCCTTGGCGCCGAGCGCGCGCCGGTGCTGTTCGAAACCGAGGGCAAGGCCCGCCGTCTTATGGTCGGCAAGAAGATCCAAGGCGAGGTCGTCCCGATCGAGGGCGCCGACCCCGACCAGCCGGTCATGCTGTCGAACTCGGGCTACTGGATGGGACCCGACATCATGGTAGCGACCGCCCGCAAGGGCCGGGTCCGCGACCGCGGTCGGGTCTGGGATTTCGACGGCCGCTCGGCCGAGATCTGCCAGATCGACTGGCACGGGCCGAATTGAGGACGGTTCCAATGCCCATGCAGCCGGTCGCCGGCGGCGTTATCGCCTGGGTCGCCACATGACGCGACGTCCTCATGCCCAAACCCCCGTGGGGTCTATGGGTCATCTTTCGTTGGTTGTCCGCACGAGGCGTTCCACGAATTCTGTCCTTCCGGGACGATCCGGTGCCGGCGTGCGCCGGGGGGTCGGGCATGGGGTCGGGGATGCGCCGTATCGAAAGCCTTGAAACCTTCCATGACGAATTCGTCTGCTTCGTGCGGGTGACCGCCGAGGATGGATCGTTCGGCTGGGGGCAGACGGCGACCTACAACGCCGACATCACCGCGCAGGTGTTTCACCGCCAGGTCGCGCCCTGGGCGCTTGGCGCCGATGCCGACGACATCGCCGGCCTTGTGAGCCTTGTCGAACGGCGTGAGCACAAGTTCCCCGGAAGCTACCGCTGCCGCGCGCTGGCGGGACTCGACACCGCGCTGTGGGACCTTGCCGGTCGACGGCAGGGCCTGCCGGTGACGTCGCTTGCCGGGGGAAGCCCCGGCCCGATCCGGGCCTATGCCAGTTCCATGCGGCGCGACATCACGCCCGAGGCCGAGGCCGAACGCCTCACCCGGCTTTGCGGCGAACAGGGCTTCACGGCCGCGAAATGGCGCATCGGCGCCGAGTGCGGCGAGGACGTGGACGAATGGCCCGGACGGACCGAGGCGATCGTGCCCCGGGTCGCACGCGCCCTGGGCGACGGGATCGCCAAGCTGGTCGACGCCAATTCCGGCTTTTCGGTCCCCCGCGCCATCGCTGTGGGCCGGATGCTTCAGGACCACGGCATCGTCCATTACGAGGAACCCGTCCCCTACTGGGACCTCGACGCCACCGCCGAGGTGACGGCCGCGCTCGAGCTTGACGTGACGGGGGGCGAGCAGGACTGGGACCTCTCGGTCTGGCGGCGGATGATCGCGATGCGGGCCGCCGACGTCGTCCAACCCGACGTGATGTACGTCGGGGGCTTCTCGCGCGCCCGCGATGTCGCCCAAATGGCCGAAAATGCGGGCTTGCTCTGCACGCCACATAGCGCGAACCTGTCACTTGTGACGATCTGCACAATGCATCTTCTCAAGGCCCTGCCGAACGCCGGTCCCTATCTGGAGTTTTCCATTGAAGGTCCGGAGTATTATCCTTGGCAGCGCGACCTGTTCCTTGGCGATCCGTTCGCCGTCGAGGATGGCTGCCTGAGCGTCCCGGACGCCCCCGGCTGGGGCGTCGAGATCAACCCGGCCTGGCTTGACCAGGCCCACCATACCAAAAGCGCAGCCGGAGAGTATCGGCCAAGCGCATACAACGCACTGTATCACCAGGGAGAACGAACATGACGACATTGATGAAACCCGGCGGACTGTCCCGTCGGGGTCTGTTGAAGGGCGCGGCCGCCATCAGCGCGGCCGGGCTGATCCTGCCGGCCTCGATGGGTGCGGCACGCGCCCAGCCCAAGCAGGGCGGCACCTTCCGCGTCGGCATCGGGCATGGCTCGACCACGGACGGCTACGACCCGGGTCTCTGGGACCAGCTTTACGTCCAGACCTTCGCCGCGGCGCGCCACAACTATCTCATCGAGGTCGCGGCGGATGGGCAGTTGGTCGGCGAGCTTGCCGAAAGCTGGGAATCCGATGACGCGATCACCTGGCGGTTCACGATCCGCGACGGCGTCACCTTCCACTCGGGCAAGACGCTGACCGTTGATGACGTGGTCGCCTCGTTGAACCACCATCGGGGCGAGGACTCGACCTCGGCGGTCAAGCCGTTCCTCGAGCCGGTCGTCGACATGACGACGGACGGGCGCACGCTGGTCGTCACCCTTGATGCGCCGAACGCGGACTTCCCTTATACCCTGTCCGACTATCACCTTCCGATCATGCCGGGAACGGACGGCAAGATCGATACGTCCTCGTCGGACGGCTGCGGTGGCTACATCGTTCAAAGCTACGAACCCGGCGTCCAGGCAACCCTGACGAAGAACCCGAACTACTGGAAATCGGACCGCGCGCATTTCGACGAGATCGTGCTGCTGGCGATTCTCGATTCCGCGGCCCGGCTGAACGCCCTTATCACCAACGAGGTCGACCTGATCGACCAGGTCGACCCGGCCACCATTGCGATGCTGGAATCTCGTGGCGCGGCAAACATCCTGTCGGTGTCCGGCAACGCGCACTACGTGTTCCCGATGGATGCGCGTGTGGCGCCCTTCTCGGACAACAACGTCCGTCTGGCGCTGAAGTACGCCTTCGACCGGCAGGAACTGGTGGACAAGATCCTGAGCGGCCATGGCTCGGTCTCGAACGACAACCCGATCGGGCCGGCCAACCGGTACTTCACGGACGACCTCGAGCCCAAGGCCTACGATCCGGACAAGGCGCGGTTCCACCTTCAGCAGGCAGGGCTCGACTCGCTCGAGGTGACGCTGACCGCGGCCGACGCCGCCTTCTCGGGCGCGGTCGACGCCGCCGTCCTGATGAGCGAGAAAGCGGCCGGGGCCGGGATCACCATCACGGTGGATCGCGCCCCCAACGATGCCTATTGGGACAACGTCTGGATGAAGAAGCCGTTCTGCGCCAGCTACTGGGGCGGCCGGCCGGTCGAGGACCAGATGTTCTCGGTCGCCTACACCACGGGCGCGGCCTGGAACGAAAGCTTCTGGAGCAATGCCCGCTTCGACGAACTTCTGGTCGCCGCGCGGTCGGAGCTTGACGATGCCCTTCGCAGCGAGATGTACCGCGAGATGCAGCAGATCGTGTCCTCCGAGGGCTCGACCATCATCCCGATGTACAACAACTACGTGATGGCGCTTTCGAAATCGCTCGCCACGCCGGAACAGGTCGGCAACAACTGGAACCTTGACGGCTTCCGCTGCGTCGAGCGTTGGTGGTTCGCCTGACGCAGGCCCGAACGAACGTGCCCCCGGCGCCCCGTGCGCCGGGGGCCACCCAAGGCACCGCGCAGGGTGGCTGCCGGCGTCGGCGTGACGGAGGGGATGCATGACCGCGGTCTGGACGATGATCGGACAGCGGCTTCTTCTGGGGCTGCTTACCTTGTTCGTGGTTTCGGTCGTCATCTTCGGTGCGACCGAACTTCTGCCCGGCGATCTTGCGCGCGAGCTTCTGGGGCAGTCGGCAACGCCGGAAACCCTGGCCGCGCTGCGCGAGCAACTTGGCCTGAACGACCCCGCCCCGGTGCGCTACTGGAACTGGCTGACCGGGGCGCTTCAGGGCGATTTCGGCGTGTCGCTAGCCAACAAGCGGCCCATATCCGAGCTGATCTCGGCGCGGCTAGGAAACACGCTTTTCCTTGCGCTTTACGCCGCCGCGCTGGCGGTGCCGGTGTCCCTGGTGCTTGGGATCCTTGCCGCGCTCTGGCGGAATTCGGCCTTCGACCGGATCACCAATGCGCTGGCGCTGAGCGCGATCTCGTTTCCCGAATTCTTCGTCGCCTACATCCTCGTCCTCTGGCTGGCGCAGTCGGGCCTTTTTCCCTCGATGGTACGGATCACCGATGCCACGTCCTTCGGCGACCTGATCTACATGGCCTTCCTGCCGGCGCTGACGCTGACGCTTGTGGTCACGGCGCACATGATGCGCATGACGCGGGCCGCCATCATCAACCTCATGGCCTCGCCCTATATCGAGATGGCTCGGCTCAAGGGCCTTTCGCCGCTTCGCGTGGTGCTGCGGCACGCGTTGCCCAACGCCCTGGCGCCGATCATCAACGTCGTGGCGCTGAACCTTGCCTATCTGATCACCGGGGTCGTCGTGGTCGAGGTCGTCTTCGTCTATCCGGGCCTTGGGCAGCTCATGGTCGACGCCGTGTCGAACCGGGACATCGCCGTCGTGCAGGCCGTCGCTTTGATTTTCGCCGCGGCCTATGTCCTTCTCAACCTCATCGCGGACGTCCTGTCGACGATCACGAATCCGCGCCTGATGCACAGGAGATAGGGCCATGCCGGCAATCATCCTGTTCGGAGGAGGCATCGCGGCGGGCTTCGTGCTGGCGGCCGCCCTGCGCGCGCTTTTGGTCCGGCTTCTGCCGGCGCGGCTGGCCCATGTCGCGCGCGGCATGCCGATCACCGCCGCCTTCGGGATACTCGTCATCCTGGCCTACATCTTCGTCGCCATCTTCGCGCCGGTTCTGGCGCCCTACCCCGAGCGCGAAGTGGTGGGCGCGCAGTACCTGCCGTGGAGCGCCGAGAACCCGCTGGGCACCGACAAGCTTGGGCGTGACATGCTTTCGCGTCTGATCTTCGGGGCCCGCAACACGGTGGGAATCGCCTTCGCCACCACGGCGCTGGCCTTCGTCGTGGGGTCCATCCTGGGCCTGTGGGCCGCGCTGATGGGCGGCTGGATCGACCAGGCAATGTCGCGCTTCGTCGACGCGCTGATGGCGATCCCCGCGCTGATCTTCTCGCTTCTGCTGCTGACGATCTTCGGCACCTCGGTCACGACGCTGATCCTCGTGATCGCGGCGGTGGACGCGACACGGGTCTATCGCCTGTCCCGGTCGGTGGCGCAGGGGATCGTGGTGATGGACTATGTCGAGGCCGCGCTGCTGCGCGGCGAAAGCACCTGGCGCCTCATCACGCGCGAGATCCTGCCCAACGCCATGGCGCCGCTGGTCGCCGAATTCGGGCTGCGCTTCTGCTTCGTCTTCCTGGCGATCTCGGCGCTGTCCTTCCTTGGCCTTGGCATCCAGCCGCCAACGGCCGACTGGGGCAGCATGGTCCGCGAAAATGCCGCGCTGATCACCTTCGGAGACATCACGCCGCTTCTGCCGGCGGGCGCGATCGCGCTTCTGACCGTTGCGGTGAACTTCGTGGTCGACTGGCAACTGCACCGCGCCTCGGGTCTGAAGGATTGACGGCGATGACCGACAGCCTGCTGCTTCATATCAAGGATCTGCGGATCGACGGCCGGTCGGGCGACAGCTGGAGCGAGATCGTCAAGGGCGTCGACCTGACGCTGCACCGGGGCGAGGTCCTGGGCCTGATCGGCGAAAGCGGCGCAGGCAAATCGACGATCGGGCTTGCGGCGATGGGGTATGCCCGGGACGGCTGCCGGATCTCGGGCGGCTCGATCGTCTTCGACGGGATCGACCTGCGCGCCGCGCCCGAGGCGGTCAGGCGCGGCCTTCGCGGCCGCCGCATCGCCTATGTCGCGCAGTCCGCAGCCGCATCGTTCAACCCCGCGCACCGGTTGATCGACCAGTACAGCGAAGCGCCCGTCGTGCATGGCGTGATGCCCAGGGCGAAGGCTGAAACCGACGCGATCGACCTTTACCGCCGCATGCAGTTGCCCGACCCGGACGAAATCGGGTTCCGCTATCCTCATCAGGTGTCGGGCGGCCAGCTTCAGCGCGCGATGACGGCGATGGCCATGGCGTGCCGACCGGACCTGATCATCTTCGACGAACCGACGACCGCCCTTGACGTCACCACCCAGATCGAGGTGCTGGCGGCGATCCGCAACATCGTCGAGCAGTTCGGCACGGCGGCGATCTATATCACCCACGACCTTGCCGTGGTCGCGCAGATGGCCGACCGGATCAAGGTGCTGCTGCGCGGGGAGGAGATCGAGGAAGCCGACACCCGCGAGATGCTGGCCGCCCCGAAACAGGAGTATACCCGCTCGCTCTGGGCGGTGCGCAGCTTCGCGCGGCCGGTGCAGCCCGCGGCCTCGGGCGAGCCGCTTCTGAGGGTGCGCAATGTCACCGCCGGCTATGGCGCGGTCACGGTGCTGAAGGACGTGAGCTTCGACATCCACCCCGGCCGCACCGTCGCCGTGGTGGGTGAATCCGGATCGGGCAAGTCGACGGCCGCACGGGTCATCACCGGCCTCTTGCCGGCCCGCGAGGGCGAAATCCTGTTCGAAGGGCGCGCGCTTCCACCGTCGTTCCGTGCGCGCACGACCGACCAGTTGCGCCAGTGCCAGATGATCTATCAGATGGCCGATACCGCGCTGAACCCCAAGCTGAGGCTGCGGGAGCTGATCGGCCGGCCGGCCGAGATGTATCTGGGCCTTCATGGCCGCGCCCTTGACACGCGCGTGCGCGAACTTCTGTCCCTCATCGAACTGGACCCCAACGGCTTCATCGACCGCTATCCGGGCGAATTGTCGGGCGGCCAGAAACAGCGGATCGGCATCGCCCGCGCGCTGGCCGCCGAGCCGAAGCTGATCATCTGCGACGAGGTGACCAGCGCCCTCGACCAGATCGTGCAGGAAGGCATCCTCCGCCTTCTCGACAAGCTGCAGTCCGAGCTGGGCCTTGCCTACATGTTCATCACCCATGACCTTGCCACCGTGAAGGCGATCGCCGACGAGGTCGTGGTCATGCAGTTTGGCCGCGTGGTCGAACAGGGCCCGAAGACCGAGATGTTCGCGCCGCCGCACGAACCATACACCGACCTTCTGTTGTCGTCGGTCCCCGAAATGGACCCCGACTGGCTGAGCCGGCTTCTGGCCGAGCGCGGCGGGCTGGTGTCCGCGGAAACCTGACCCGGCAGATCACCCGGCCGGCATCGCCACCGCGGCCTCGGCGATCAGCCAGTCCCGAAAGATCCCGGCGTCGCGGTGCATCGCGCCGGCTTCGGGCGAGAGAAGATAGAAGTTCTCCTTCAGCGACACGTGCAGGTCGAAGGGGGCGACCAGACGGCCGAGGGCCCGTTCCCGATCCGACATCGAGCGCCGACCAAGCGCCACGCCCCCGCCGTTGGCCGCCACCTCGAAGGCCAGAAGCGAGGTGTCGAAATGCATCCCCGACCCCGCGTTGACCGCCCTGGCGCCCGCCGCGGCAAGCCAGGTCGCCCAGCCTTCCTGATAGCCCATGACATGCAGCAGCCGTTCGTTGCGCAGATCGTCGGGCGTCGACAGCCGGTCGGCGACCGCGGGCAGGCAAATGGGCGAGATCGTCTCCCACGTCAGTTGGTCGGTGCGATAGCCGGGCCAGCGACCCAGCCCATAGCGGATGTCAAGATCGTAGCGCTCGGTCTCGGACTCCTCGCGCCAGACCGACGACACGATCCGAAGCGACACGTCCGGACAGGCCTCGAAGAAACGCGGCAGCCGCGCCGCAAGCCAGTTCACCGCGTATCCCACCGGCGCGCGGATCGTCAGCATCTCGGCCTGGCGTCCGCCGAAGACTTCCTGCGTCCCCGCGTCAAGGCGCTGGAAAGCGTCCTGAACCTTGGGAAGATAGGCCGCCCCGACCTTGGTCAGCACAAGACTGCGCGGCTTGCGCTCGAACAGGCGTTCGCGAAGATCATGCTCAAGCAGCTTGACCTGCTTCGAGATCGCCGCCTGGGTGAGGTGCAATTCTTCCGCAGCATGGGTGAAGCTGAGGTGCCGGGCCGAGGCCTCGAACGCGCGAAGCCACGACAGCGGAGGTAAGCGATGCCCCATGGTCGACCCTGCCATAACCAAAATCGTCTCTTGGATAGTCGATCCGCTGTCGTCAGGAAAGACCGGGGCCCACCTATTCGCCCCGGGGAAAGCGTTTGGCCTCTTCCAGCGTGTCGAGGTTCATGTGGTTGCGCATGTAGCGTTCCGACGCCGCCCTGAGCGGCTGGAAGTCCCACGGGAAATAGTGCCCGTTGCGCAGCGCCTCATACACGACCCAGCGGCGGGCCTGGCTTTGCCGGACCTCGGCGTCGAACCGCGGGATGTCCCAGCGCGCCTCGGCCATGGCGCGCAACCGCGCCAGCGCTTCGGCATGGGCGGCGTCGCCGGCCAGATCGACGCGCTCGTCCGGGTCGGCGTCAAGGTCGAACAACATGTCGGGGTCGGCCGGACAGTGGATGAGCTTCCACCGCCCGTCGCGGATCGCGACCATCGGCGCGACCGACCCTTCGGCGGCATATTCCATCAGGACCGGCGCCTCGCGCTTTGCTCCGCGAGCCAGCGGCACAAGGCTTTCGCCATCGGTCCAGGGCGCCACATCGGCCATCGAGATCCCGGCGAGATCGCAGAGCGTGGGCGTGACGTCGAGCGTCGAGACCGGCGTGGCGATCCGCCCGGGCGGCAGCGCGCCCGGACCGTCGGGCGTGGCGATCATCAGGGGCACCCGCGCCGAGCCTTCGAAGAAGTTCATCTTGAACCACAGCCCGCGCCGGCCAAGCATCTCGCCGTGATCCGAGACGAAGACGATGACGGCGTCCTGACGCGTGGCTTCCAGAACGCCAAGGATCTCACCGATCCTGTCGTCGACATACGAGATGTTGGCGAAATAGCCGCGCCGGGCACGCCGGACGTGATCGGGCGTCACATCGAAATCGCGCCAGTTGCAGGCATCCATCAGGCGGCGCGAATGCGGATCCATGTCGGCGTAGGCGATGGCGGCAGGCGGCTCGAGTTCGGCGCAGTCCTTGTAAAGATCCCAGTATCTGCGTCGGGCCACGAAGGGGTCGTGGGGATGGGTGAAGCTTGCGCAAAGCGCCCAGGGTCGCGGATCGGCGCCGCGCGACAGGTCGTAGATCTTCTGCACCGCCTGGAAGCAGACCTCGTCGTCGTATTCCAGCTGGTTGGTGATCTCGGCCACGCCGGCGCCGGTCACCGATCCGAGGTTGTGATACCACCAGTCGATCCGCTCGCCCAGCTTGCGATAGTCGGGCGTCCAGCCGAAATCTGCGGGGTAGATGTCGGTCGTCAGCCGTTCCTCGAACCCGTGAAGCTGGTCGGGGCCGACGAAATGCATCTTGCCCGACAGGGCCGTGCGGTAGCCCGCGCGGCGCAGGTGATGGGCGAAGGTCGGGATGTCCGAGGCGAACTCGGCCGCGTTGTCATAGACCCGTGTGCGGTGCGGAAGCTGGCCCGACATGAAGCTTGCCCGCCCCGGCGCGCAAAGCGGCGAGGCGGTGTAGGCGGTCGAGAAGCGCACCGAGCGCTCGGCCAACCGGCGCAGGTTCGGGGCGTGAAGCCAGGGCTCCGGGCCATCGGGGAACAGCGTCCCGGTCAGCTGATCCACCATGAGGATCAGGATGTTCGGCCGCGTCTCGGTCATCTGATCGTCCCCGTTTGCGGTGGGCAATCCTGCCCCAAGGAAATCCGTCAGCGCGCCGTGCCGTAAAGCCCGGCCGTGCGTGCGCGCAAGGCCACCAGCGCCTGAACCGTGTCGATCGTCGGCGTCGGATGCCCGGTCAGGCGCCCAAGCTCTTGCACGGCGGTCACCAGCGCGTCGATCTCCATCGGGCGGCCCGCGTCGAGGTCCTGCAGCATCGAGGTGCGGTGCGCGCCGACCGCCGCGCCACCGTCGATCCGTCGGTCGACGTCGATGGGGAACTTCACGCCCAGCGCCTCGGCGATGGCCTGCGCCTCGACCATCATGCCCCGCGCCACCGCCCGCGTCCCCGGATCGGTGCACAGGACATCGAGCGTCGCGTGGGTCAGCGCCGAGATCGGGTTGAACGACAGGTTGCCCCAAAGCTTCACCCAGATCTCGTCGCGGATGCGCGGGCGCACCGGCGCCTTCAAGCCGGCCGCCGTCAGCGCCTCGGCCAGACGCAGCGCGCGCTCGGACTTCGACCCGTCGGGTTCGCCCAGCGAGAAGCGGTTGCCTTCGATATGGCGCACGACGCCAGATTCGGCGATCTCGGCGGCGGGATAGACGACGCAGCCCAGAACCCGCGCGGGCCCGATCCCCGTCCACTGGACATCGCCGGGATCGACGCTGGCCAGCCGCGTGCCTGCAAGCGGCCCCTCGACACCGTGGAAGTACCACCATGGCACGCCGTTCACCGCGCTGACCACGGTCGTGGCCGGCCCCAGAAGCGGTTGCATCGCCGGCACGACGGCAGGGACCGAATGCGCCTTCAGCGTGACGATCACATAGTCCTGCGGCCCAAGATCGGCGGGGTCTTCGGCCGCGCGCACCGGGACGGTGACCGGGTCGGCCCCCTCTTCCAGCAAAGTGAGACCCTTCGAGCGCATGGCCGCCAGATGAGGGCCACGGGCGACCAGCGCGACTTCGGCGCCCGCCCGCGCCAGTTTCGCGCCCATGTAGCCCCCGATCGCGCCGGCGCCGTAGATGCAGATGCGCATGGGTCAGTCCGCCCCCGTCAGGCCCAGCTTCTCGGCCAGCCCGATGCGCTGAAGCTTGCCGGTGGCGCCCTTCGGGATCTCGGCCACGATCACCACCTTGCGCGGCACCTTGAACGCGGCCAGCCGGTCGGCCGCGAAATCGCGGATCTCGGCCTGATCGGCCGCGGCCCCTTCGCGCAGGACGATGGCCGCGGCCACCTCTTCGCCAAGCTTCGGGTGGGGAAGCGCGAACGTCACGGCCTGCGCCACCGCGGGATGATCCATCAGCACCGCGTCGACCTCGATCGGGCTGACCTTCTCGCCGCCGCGATTGATGATCTCCTTCAGGCGGCCGGTCAGATGCAGATAGCCCTCGGCGTCGATCGTGCCCTGGTCGCCGGTGCGGAACCAGCGCCGCCCCTCGGCCTCGAAGAAGTTCTTAGCGTTCGCGTCGGGATTGCCTTCGTAGCCTGGCGTCACGTTCGGCCCGGAGATCGCGACCTCGCCCGTCGCGTCATCCGGCAGAAGCCGGGTCTCGACCTCGTGCGCGATGCGCACCAGGGGTCCCGCGGCCAGACCGACGGACCCCGGCTTCTGCGCGCGCGGCGGCAAGGGGTTCGAGGTCATCTGATGCGTAGCCTCGGTCATGCCGTAGCTTTCGATGACCGGCGCGCCGAAGGTCTCGGTCAGTGCGCGGAACACCTGCGGCGGCAGCGAGGCCGAGGACGAGCGGATCAGCCGCAACGGCACGCGCGCGATGGTCTGGGCGTTGCGGCCGGCGCGGGCAAGGATCGCCTGATGCATGGTGGGAACGGCAGTGTACCAGGTCGGCCGCGCCTCTTCCATCCACCCGAAGAAGCGCAACGCGTCGAAGCCCGGCGCGCACCAGACCGATGCACCTGCGGCAAGGCTCGAGGTGAGCGCGGCGACGAGCCCGTGAATATGGAACAGCGGCATCACGTTCAGGCAGCGGTCGGCCGGCGTCAGCGCAAGCGCCGCGCCGATATGGCGGGCCGAGGCCGCAAGGTTGGCCTGTGTCAGGGGCACGATCTTGGGCCGCGAGGTGGTGCCCGAGGTGTGCAGGATCAGCGCGATGTCGTCCGCACCGGGGGCGCCACTTCCGGCAGGCGTCGCGCCCACCCCGCCCTCGCCGCGCAAAGCGAAGGTGCCGGCAGGACCATCCCTGTCGGGCACGAGCCTGAGAACCAGAAGCCCCATGCGCCGCGCGACGGTTGACGCCGGGCCCTCGTCACCGTCGGACAGGACGACGGCCTTCGCGTTGAGGTCGCCCAGATAGAAAGCGAATTCGTCCTCGCGGTAGGCCGGGTTCAGGGGGGCTGTCACAGCCGACTGCGCGATCGTCACGAAGGCCGCCGCCATCTCGGGGCCGTTCGGCAGGACGATCGCAACCCGGTCCCCCGGGCCGATCCCGGCACCGGCAAGATCGGCGCGGACGCGTCGCGACAGGGCGCGCAGTCCACCGTGATCGAGCCAGGGGCGCCCCAGCGCACCGATCGCCGGCGCGCTGTCGGGCGCTTCCGACAGAAGTCCTGCCAGTGTCGTCGCGGTCATGCCTGTCCTCCCCCAAGTCGGAACGGCGCAGGCTGGATCATCCCGCGCCGGACCACGCAAGCTTTGGCAGAGCCTTCGCATGGCCGCAACAACGCAGGTCTGTGGGCCGGCGCGCACCCTCCGGCCTGGCGCCATGGGTGTGCCCTCGTCTGCGCCGGCGGCTGCGCCCCCACCGCCAGCCATACAAGAACGGCATGTGCGACGGCGCGACCCTTCGAATTCATGTGCGTCCTCCAGTTTGGTGTCGGCGGAGCCGCTGAAGAAAGCTTGGCGCCTGCATGCACTGCATAGCATCTCGCAGAGCGCCCAGGCGCTTCCGACAGCTCTTTACCGGGAAGGTTCCCAGCCGCTATCGCGAAGGCCTTGAATTCATGCTACCGCCCAAAGCGCCATCCGACCTCTCGCTCACAAAGAGCACGGCTTGCGCCCGAGGGTTTGCCCTTGGGCGCCACTGCGGGCGAAGGAACACGTTGCCTCGTAGGTTCCGCCGGCTCCCGCCGGGCGCCGGCGTTGAATGAATCGCCGGGCCAGCCCTGTTCCGATCGATCGCCCATCCGCAGGCTTCCCCGCAGGTCCGGTCACGGGCAGCTCGGATGTCCGGGCTTCCATTCCGCCCCGGCACGACTCGAACGCGTCATGTCGGCCCAGTCGTCGACGGTCCGCCTCCTGAGGACCGCCGTCTTGCCCCCGGACACCGGCCGAAGTTCACGTGGACTCCCCTGATTCCAGTGGCTTCGGCGTGTTTCCACGGCGATTCAAGACAACAGGAGATCGCCCTTGTTTCTCCGTCACTTGCCGGGCTATACCCGCCAGCGGAGACGTGGCCGAGTGGTCGAAGGCGCTCCCCTGCTAAGGGAGTAGACGGGAAACCGTCTCGTGGGTTCGAATCCCATCGTCTCCGCCACTATCAAACGCTGAACCCGTCGAAGGGCCCCGTGTGGGGCCTTTTTTCCTTCTATGTCAGAAGGCGCTGGCAGGTCTGACCGCAATGCGGAGACTGGGCGCTTGTCACAGAATGGATCGGCCACTGAAAGTCGGATTTGCCTGCGGTTTGGGTCGGCCCTGCGTCCACGGGGCTGGTATTGCCGTGATCACCACAGAACAGTCCGGGACTTCTGAAATCCCGTTTCGCAGGCGGGAGGAAGCCTGCCCTGCCCGACGCCTGAATCCAACTTCAGGCGGTTCGCCCTTCAGTCGCTGCATCCTCACCAGCAGCAGAATCCTCCGTCCACCAAAAGGTCGACGCCGGTGCAGTAGGAGGACGCATCCGATGCAAGGAACACCGCCGGCCCGACCATCTCGTCCACACTGGCCATCCGCTGCATCGGGGTCTGGCTTTCAAACTCCTTTGTCTGGTGCACCATCTCGGGACGGGTGTTCATTGGGGTCGCCGTATAGCCCGGCGAGATCGAATTCACGCGCACGCCCCGCGCGACCCATTCCATCGCCATCGATTTCGACATGTGGATCACGCCTGCCTTGGACGCGTTGTAGTGGACCTGCATCAGTCCGCGGTTCACGATGACGCCCGACATGGACGCGATGTTGATGATCGAGCCCTTGCCATGCTTCAGCATTGCCCTCGCCTCGGCCTGGCAAGAGAAGAAGACCCCCTTCATGTTGATATCCATGAGGGTCTGGTATTGCCCCTCGTCCATGTCCTCGGCGGGATTGGCATTGGCGATGCCGGCCGCGTTGACAGCAATGCCCAAGGGGCCCAAGGCCGCTTCCGTTTCCTCCACCGCCCTGTCGAGGGCGCTGCGATCGGTGACATCTGCGCCAATCGTGATCGCCTTGCGTCCTGTGCCTTCGATCATCGTCGCGGTGTCGGAAAGCCCGCCATCGGTGCGCCGGTCGAGGCAGGCCACGTCCGCCCCGCATTGTGCGAATCCAAGCGCGATGCGCTGCCCGATGCCGCTTCCGGCTCCGGTCACGAGCGCAACGCGGCCGGAGAGATCGAACAAGGCGGGCGCATTGAGAGAGATCGCTGTCATTCCTGTTTTCCTTGGCTTTCTTGGTCTCAGGCGGTCGCCAGTTCCATCACGGACACGTCGTTCGCTTCACTGTGGTGCAGAATGCCGGTTTGGCGGCCCGCCGCTATCACCATGATGCGGTTCGAGACCCCGAGCACTTCCTCAAGATCCGAGCTGACCACGATCACCGCGACTCCCGCTTCGGCAAGGCCGTGAATGATTTCATAGATCGACGAGCGCGCACCCACGTCGATCCCGCGGGTCGGCTCGTCCAGCAGAACCACTCTGGGATTCCGGGCAAGCCATTTCGCGATGACCACTTTCTGCTGGTTGCCGCCCGACATCTCGTTCGCGTTCTGGTGGCCACGCCCCTTCACGCCGAACCTCGTGATGTTCTCTTCGGCGAAGTCGCGGACCTTTCGCTTCGACACCCAGCCGGACCGCGCGACGGATTCGAAGTTCGAGTAGGCGATGTTTTCCTGAATGCTATGCTTGAGAACGACACCCTGAAGCTTGCGGTCTTCGGGGACCAGAATGATCCCGTTCCTTATGGCGTCGCCCGGCGATTTCGGTGTGACGTCCTTGCCGTCGAGCATGATTGTGCCCGCGCCGATCGGATCCGCGCCGGCGATAGCCCGGACGATCTCGGTTCGGCCCGCCCCGACCAGCCCGGAAATCCCGAAAATCTCGCCCTTCTTCACGGTGAAGTTCACGTTCGAGAAGGCGCCTTGTCGGGATGTCAGGCCCTTCACCTCGAGCACGACTTCGTCTGATGGATTGGGCAGCGGAGGGAAAAGCTGGTCCATGCTCCGGCCCACCATCGCCTCGACGATGGTCCGAACGGGCAGATCGGCGGTGTCGAACTCCTGGACGCGCTTGCCATCCCTCAGGACGACGATACGGTCGGCGATCTGCTTTATCTCTTCAAGCCGGTGCGAGATGTAGATGATCCCGACACCCTCGGATTTCAGCCGCTCGATCTGAAGGAAAAGCCGCTGGGTCTCCTCACCGCCGAGCGCCGCAGTCGGCTCGTCAAGGATGAGAAGCTTGGCGTCATGGGTCAGCGCCTTCGCAATCTCGATCAGCTGCTGGCTTGCGGTGGGCAATCCTTCGACCAGTCGGCTGGGGGGCAGCTTCAGACCGATTCGGTCCAGCCCCTGCAGGGCGCGACGTCGCATCTCACGGCGGTCGACCCAGCCCCGCCTCGTCGGATACCGGCCGACGAACATGTTCTCGGCGATCGACAGATGCGGAAGAAGCAGCAACTCCTGCTGGATCATGCCGACGCCTGCGTCGATGGCCTCTCTTGGGGTGGCGGGCGCATAGGGTGCGCCCAGCCACGTCATTTCACCCGAGCTGGGAAGAACGGCCCCCGAGACGATGTTGGACAGCGTCGACTTTCCGGCGCCGTTCTCCCCCAGAAGCGCCACGACTTCGCCCGCGTGCACATCCAGATCGACCCCGTGCAGAACCTCGATGGGTCCGTAGGACTTGCTTATGTTCCGCAAGGTCAGAATGGGGGTGGACGAAGGCGAGGTCATGGTCGGCTTCCGACGAAAGGCTCAGGGGTGCTTTTCGACGAACTGCTGGGCGTTGTCGCAATCCGTCAGAACCGCGTTCGGAATCTGCCGGGCGGGAACCGAAGCCCCCTTGGACACCGCGATCGCGGAGTTCACGGCCAGAACGCCCATCGCCTGCGTGCTCTGCGTCGCGGTGACGACGAAGGGCGTGTCGCAGCGGGCCAGCGACTCGAGCGCGGCGACGTCGCCGTCGTATCCGCCGACGACGATCTGATCCTCGAGGCCGGCGGCCTGAACGGCCTTGGCCGCACCCATCGCGATACCGTCGGCCTGCCCGAAGATCATCTTGATGTCGGGATGGGCCTGCAGCATGTTCTGCCCGATCGAGAAACCTTCATCGGGCGACCACATCTGCGTCCACTGCTGGTCAACCAGCTCGACGCCCGGGTTCTCGTCGATGGCCATCTTGCAGCCTTCGAAGCGCTGCACTTCCGGGGTCGTGCCCTTCTGGCCGTGAATGATGACCATCTTGCCCGAACCGCCCGCACGCTCGATGATCGACGAGCAGACCTCGTAGGACGACATCACGTTTTCGCCGTAGATCACGGTATCGCCGGGCTCGCCCTCGGGCTCGCGGTCGACGTTGATGACCGGAATGCCGGCCTGCCGCGCAAGGCGGGTGGGAACGGCGGCGGCCGCTGCCCCTGCGGGGATGTAGATGAAGGCGTCGATGCCCTGGGTAATCAGGTCCTGCACCTGGCTGACCTGGGTCGCGGTATCACCCTTGGCGTCCACGGTGATGACCTCGATACCCAGCGAGGCCGCGTAGTTCTCGACGCCAAGCTTGATCTGGTTGAAGAAGTCAGCCTGCAGGTTCGGCACGGCGAGTCCGATCTTGCTGATGCCGATTCCGACGTGGCTTTCCGCGTTTGCGGAGGCCGCCACTGCCGTCAGCGCGGTCGCCGCGAGCAAGGCCTTGATTGCGGATTTCATAGAAGTCTCCTCCTCTTTGGTTGGTCCGTCATTCCCTCGGGACCGGTTGTGCCCGAGTTTCCGGGCATTTCGATTGGCGCTGCGGACCATTGCCCGCCGTGCATCGTTATCTTTTTGCTCGTTTGAACGTTTCCGCAGCGACGGCGAACACGATCACAAGGCCGATGATCACGGCCTGAAGAAACGGTGACACCGACAACAGATTCAGGCCGTTTCTGAGCACGCCGATGATCAGGACGCCGATCAGGGTGCCGACGATGCCCCCGGTGCCGCCGGCAAGGCTTGTGCCGCCGATGACGACGGCGGCGATGGCGTCAAGTTCGTAGGCGATGCCTATGGTCGGCTGCACGGCATCGAGCCGCGCCGCAAGGAGAATGCCGCCGAGTCCAGAAAGGGCCGCGCAGGCCGTGTAGACCATGATGGTCATTCGATTGACGTTGATCCCGGCCAAGCGGGCCACTTCGGGATTTCCGCCGATCGCATAGAGCGCGCGGCCTTCCTCGCGGTAGCGCTGGAACAGCCACGCAACGATGAAGACGACCAGCATCACCGCCACGGTCATGGTAAGGAAGCCTCCGTACCGGACGATCGCTCCCATGTTGAACCAGGCGGGAAAACCGATGATCTGCGACCCGTTCGTGATCATGCTCGCCAGCCCCCTGGCGATCGACATCATGGCGAGGGTCGCGATGAACGCCGGAACCGCAAAGACGGTTATCATGAACCCGGACACCGCCCCGGCCAGCGCCGAGGCCAGCAGGGCACCCGCGATCGCGACACTCATCGGCATTCCGGCCTCGACGTTGAGATAGCCGAGAATCATCATCGACAGCGCCAGCACCGACCCCACCGACAGGTCGATCCCGCCGATCAGGATCACGAACGTCATCCCGACGGCCAGGATTCCAAGCACGGTGATCTGATCAAGGATGTTCAGGAAGTTCCGGATCGACAGGAAGGAATCGGTCGCGACGGAAAGGAATGCGCACAGTAGGAGAAGGCCAATCAGCGGTCCGGTCGCACCGCTCAGCGAGAAGGCGTCCTTGAGGTTGCCAAGACCGGGGCGTGAGTGAGTCGTGTCCGCCATACTCTCCATGCCGCATATTTATTCACACAAGATGGAAAATGCCTAGCCGAGCGGATCAGATGTGTCAAGCATGGGATTTCCCTTGCCATACACGCTTCGATGCGCCCTTCAGGGGTCATGGAGTGCGATGCCACGCCCTTGACAATCTCCCATTCTGCATGTTCTCCTAACAAAGAATATTTATGCAGAGGCGAAAATGACTCCTGGGGAACTTCGCAGCATCGCGAACCGCATTCGCCGCCGAGACGTTCAGGCGGTCTTCGAGGCCGGCGCGGGTCACATCGGCGGAGAGATGTCGGTGATCGACATCCTGACTTGTCTGTATTTCCACGAAATGTCGGTCGACCCTCTGGCGCCTCTTGACCCGGAACGCGACCGGCTTGTCCTGAGCAAGGGCCACACCGCACTCGCCCTCTACATCGTTCTGTCGGAAAGAGGGTTCATACCCAAGGATGAGATATCGACCTTCCTCAAGCACAGGTCACGCCTGAACGGACACCCCAACAGGGTCTATGTCCCGGGGGTCGAGACGAACACCGGGCCGCTCGGCCACGGATTGCCTGTGAGCGTCGGGATGGCATTGGCAGCCAAGCTTGACGACCGGCCCTGGCGCACGTTCGTCATCACCGGGGACGGCGAGATGCAAGAGGGATCGAACTGGGAAGCCATCATGGCCGCCGCCCAGTTCAGGCTCGACAACCTGACGCTGATCATCGACCACAATCGCCTGCAACAAGGCGCGCGCCTGGCCGAGACCAACGATCTCGCTCCTTTCGCGCCGAAGCTCGAGGCCTTCGGTTGGCATGTCGAAGTGATCGATGGGCACGACTACGCGCAGATATGCCGTGCCGTGTCCCGGGAGACGGGCACCACCGGCAAACCGAAGTGCATCGTGGCCAACACCAACAAGGGTCACGGGATCTCGTTCATGTCGGACAATGTCGCCTGGCATCACAAAGTGCCCAACGAAGCGCAGTACAAGCAAGCCATGGCGGAACTCCTGGAGGCGGCAGAATGAACGCTCCCTTCGAGACGGCAAAGCTGCATGACTGCCGGGACGCGTTCGTCGCCACTCTGGAGGCGATGGGTGAAGCGAACAGGAACATCGTCGCGGTCTGCAATGACTCGGTGGGCTCGTCGAAGCTTTCAGGCTTCCGCGACAAGTTCCCCGACCGTCTGATCAATGTCGGCATCGCAGAGCAGAACATGGTTGGGGTGGGTGCCGGCCTCGCCAATGGCGGAAAGGTCCCGTACGTCTGCGCGGCCTCGCCGTTCCTGACCGGACGCGCGCTTGAACAGATCAAGGCGGACGTGGCCTATTCCGAAACGAACGTGAAGCTCGTCGGGATCAGTTCCGGCATGGCCTATGGCGAGCTTGGCGCGACGCACCATTCGATCGAAGACTTCGCGTGGATCCGGGCCCTGCCGAACGTTCCGGTGATTGCGCCCGCCGACCGGATCGAGACGGCGGCCGCCGTGGCCTGGGCGGGAGACCACGTTGGCGGCTGTTTCCTGCGGTTGAGCCGCGTGGGAGTGCCGGATCTGTTTCCGGAAGACCACGTCTTCGAACTGGGGAAGGCAAATGTCCTGCGCGAAGGCACCGATCTGACCATCATCGCAAACGGGGTTCTTTCGCACCGCGCGGTTATGGCCGCGACGCTTCTGGCGGCACAGGGCCTGTCGGCCCGCGTTCTGAACATGGCCACGGTCCGTCCCATCGACGCCGAAGCGATCGAAGCGGCGGCCGCAGAGACCGGTGCGATCCTGACCTGCGAGGAGCATACGATTTTCGGCGGACTCGGCAGTGCCGTCGCGGAAGTCGTCGTCGACACCCGCCCCGTCCCGATGTCACGTCTGGGCGTGCCCGGCGTCTTTGCACACACCGGCTCGGCAAACCAGTTGCTCGACGATTTCGGAATGTCGCCAGAAGCGATTGCCCTAAGCGCCACGGCCCTTGTCAAGCGCAAGGGATGAACCATGCCGGAGCGCGTCGTACTGGCCGTCGATGAAGGGACCACGAATTCAAAGGCGGTCCTGGTGCGGAACGACGGCGCGATCATCGCCAGCGGATCGGCGCCCGTGCCGATCTCGCACCCGCAGTCCGGGTGGGTCGAGCAGGATGCCAAGGAAATCTGGGCCGCGACCCAATCGGCGATCCGGGACTGCCTTGCCGCCTGTCCCGATGCAGAAATCGTGGCGCTGGGCCTTTCGAACCAGCGCGAGTCGATCCTGATCTGGGATCGCGAAACGGGTGAGCCGCTTGGACCCGTGATCACCTGGCAGTGCCGGCGCACCGCACCGGAATGCGCGGCGCTGCGCGACGCCGGCCATGAACCGGACGTCATCGCCCGGACCGGATTGCCGATCGACCCGCTGTTCCCGGCGACCAAGATCGCATGGCTGCTGCGCGGGGTGGATGCCGACCGCGACGTTTGTGTCGGAACGGTGGACAGCTGGCTGATATGGAAGTTCTCGGGCGGCACCATCCACGAGACCGACCGCTCGAACGCCGCCCGGACGCAGCTGTTCAACCTGTCCGAATCCCGTTGGGATGACCGCCTTTGCAGCCTTTTCGGCGTCGAACCAAGAATGCTTCCCGTGGTGCGGGATTCGTCGCACGTCTTCGGCAGCACGCTGAACTCTGGCGTCTTGCCCGACGGCATCACCATAGGTTCTGCCATAGGCGATTCCCATGCGGCGCTTTTCAGCCACGGGGCCTTCACGCCCGGCGACGGCAAGGTCACGTTTGGGACCGGGTCCTCGGTGATGACCACGGTTGCCGACTACGTGGCACCGCCGGCCGGGATCACGACGACCATCGCATGGTCGCTCGACGGCGTCTCGACCTTCGCCTTCGAAGGAAACATACTGACCAGCGCGTCGGTGTTTCCCTGGACGGCGAAGCTGCTGGGGCTGGATTCCGTCGATGCGCTTCTTGATCTGGCCGCCACGGTCGACAGCACGGACGGCGTGTCGCTGGTTCCGGCCCATTCCGGGCTGGGGTCCCCGCACTGGGACGCCGATGCGCGCGGGCTGGTGACGGGTCTTTCCTTCGGTTCGGGGCCGGCCCACGTCGCACGCGCCGCCGCCGAAAGCATGGCGCTGCAGGTCGCGGACGTCTTCGCCATCATGGCTGCGGCCGCCGGACAAATCGGGAGGTTGTCGGTCGACGGAGGCCCCAGCCGAAACAGGTTTCTCATGCAGATGGTGGCCGACTACCTTGACCACCCGATCACACCATGCAGGAACTCGGAAGCATCCGCGCTCGGTGCGGCGCATATGGCCGGGCTGGCGGTCGGTTTCTGGGACGGACTTGATGCCCTGGCAAAACTCGTGAAGCACGACGACCCCATCGAACCGCGCATGGCGGCCGACCG
Organism: Saliniferula longa; assembly: GCF_050789285.1. NCBI lineage: Bacteria > Pseudomonadati > Pseudomonadota > Alphaproteobacteria > Rhodobacterales > Roseobacteraceae > Saliniferula > Saliniferula longa. The sequence goes on from NZ_JBOUVX010000004.1 coordinate 32,158, forward strand.
GCGAAGCCGCGACCTCGAGCAGTGGCGCCGCGCGGTTGCGCGCGCCACGCGAGCGGTCCAATGAACATCTCTTCCAGGAACCCGTTTCAAAGGGACCGGTCGGCATGTCCCGTCTGAACGAACTGAGGCTCATCGCCCGCGTCGCGCAAATGTACCACGTCGAGGGCGCGCGCCAGGCCGACATCGCCAAGCATCTGCGCATTTCGCAGGCCACCGTGTCACGGATGCTGAAGAAGGCCGTCGACGAAGAGATCGTGCGGACGACTGTGGTGTCGCCATCCGGGACCTACGCCGATCTCGAAACCGCGATCCGGGACCGGTTCGGGGTGTCCGAAGTCATCGTTGTGGAGTGCTCCGAGGACCGCAGCGGCGCGATCATGGCCCGGATCGGGGAAGCCGCGGCACATTTCCTCGAAGCGACGATGCAACAGGACGAGATCATCGGCGTCTCGAGCTGGTCCGAGACAATCCTGCGCATGGTCGACAACATCCACCCGATGAAGGGCGGGCGGGCGAAGCACATCGTCCAGACTCTGGGCGGCATGGGCAACCCGACCGTCCAGACCCATGCAAACCAGCTGACGACCAGACTGGCCAAGCTGACAGGAGCCGAGGCGCACCTTCTGAGCGCGCCCGGCGTGGCGCAGTCGCGGGAGGCGAAGCTGGTTCTTCTTGCCGACCCCTATGTACGCGAGACCGTCGACCTGTTCGGAAAGATCACCCTGGCAATCGTCGGGATCGGCGCCATGGAACCGTCAAGCATGCTGGCACGAAGCGGCAACGTGTTCTCGTCTCGCGAACTGGCCGAGATTGCCGAGGCGGGGGGCGTGGGCGATATGAGCCTGCGCTTCTTCGACGCCGATGGAGCGCCCGTGAAGACCCCCCTCGATGACCGGGTCATCGGAATGTCGCTTGAAAGCCTGGGGGACGTGGATCGCGTCATGGCGCTTGCCGGCGGACAGTCCAAGGCCAAGGCGATCAAGGGCGCCCTGCGGACCGGAGTCATCGACCTTCTGATCACCGACAAGTTCACGGCGGCGCGGCTCGTGTCGGACGACGAGCGAACAGACACCGAGGGAGGGGCAGAGGTTGAAGCGATTTGAAGACAGCACCGTCGTGATCACCGGGGGCAACAAGGGCATCGGGTTCGCCCTTGCGCAGCGCTTCGTGGAGGAAGGCGCGAGGGTGGTCGTCGCTTCGGTCGATGCAGATGTCGAGGACGCGGCGGCGCGTCTTGACGCACCCGATCGCGCGCGCGGCTTTCACTGCGACGTCACCGACAAGTCGCAGGTCGAAGCGCTTTACGGATTCGCCTCGGCCGAGTTCGGCGGGGTGGACGTATCCGTGCAGAATGCCGGCATCATCACGATCGCGAAGGTGGAAGACCTGACCGAGGGCGAATGGGATGCGACCCTGGCCGTGAACACCAAGGGGGTGTTTCTGTGCTGCCAGGAAGCCATCCGCCGGATGAGGGCGCAGGGCACGGGCGGTCGGCTGATCAACACCGCCTCTGGTCAGGCGCGCAGCGGGTTCATCTACACGCCCCATTATGCGGCGTCGAAGTTCGGAGTGGTGGGCCTGACGCAGAGCCTCGCCAAGGAGGTCGCGCTCGACGGGATTACGGTGAACGCAATCTGCCCCGGCATCATCGAAACCGACATGTGGGACTACAACGACCGGGTATGGGGCAAGATGCTCGGCGACTACGGGCCGGGTGAGCTTATGCAGGCCTGGGTCCAGAACATTCCGATGAAGCGCGCGGGCCGTGGAAGCGACGTCGCCGGGCTTGTGGCATTTCTCGCCAGCGACGACGCAGCTTACATCACCGGGCAGACGATCAATGTCGATGGCGGGTTGATCATGTCGTAACTCGGACGACACGCACATTTGTACCGTGTGCTCAGGCGCCCTGTCCCTCGCCATCCGCCTCTCGCCCGCGTCGGGGGAATCCTTCGACCAGCTTGCGTACAGGCTCGTCGCGATCCCCTCGCACCTCCCGAGATCGGCGATACCTCCCCCCCGCTACCGTGGCGCCACGGGGAAGTGAGAGGTCTGGCCCCATTCGGCCATGGCGACACGGGCGCCGCGCAGGACTCCGGGGTCGCCGGCCTTGTCCATCGCGCCCGTCGCCTTGGCGAAGTCGCGATGCTTCACCTTGGCGGACCCGTGACGGGTCCCGTTCACATCCGTGATGGCAGCGCGCGCGCCACGCAAGGGGGCTCGCCTTCAAGCCGGAGCGCCGGGCGGCGCGACGTCCCGGCGCCGCGAGGGTGTGTTTCGTCGCTTGCTGTCCCGTTAGGTTTTCGATCAAATTCGTGACGAATTGACAAAGGTTGTCTAGTGTCCGGCAAAGAGCCGAATGGCGTGCAGGCGAGGTGAGTTTTCATGGCGGATGGAGCCGGAACCGTCGGGGATATTGCAGCCACCGGACTGACGAAAGCCGACCTCGAAGACCTGCTGTCTCGCGCGATCCAGCCCGGGGAAATCGGCCCCGTTTCCGTCTTCGACACGACCGATCTCAGTCAGTTCCTGCTTCCCCTCGACAAGACCCTCGACCGGCCGCTCGCGCTCGAGGAACACCTCTTGCTCGTGCAGGAGGATGGAAGCGTCATCGTGCTTCTTGGGGCGGGCGCGCATTCCCTGGTCATCCGTTCGGGCGAACTGGTTCTTTCCTCGCAGGAGCTTTCGGCGGTCGCGAAGCCGGAAGATGATTGGTCGCTGCTGTCGGATGCCGACCGGATCGATCTCGCGCCCTTCCTTGCCGAGACGCGCACCACGCCGAGCAGTTCGGTGGATGCGGCAGACGTGGTCGTGAACGTGCCTCTGGTCGGGCTGGCGATCAGCCCCTTGCTGCCTCCGACCGAATTCTTCTTTCCCGACTTCCCTGACGATCCCGTCGCAGGTGGACCGCCACCCGACGTCGGGATCGTACAGATCGCACCCGTCCTCGATTTTGAGGCAGATGCCCCTGTCACGCTGCGACTTGCGGATTTCTTCGAGGTCACTGCCGGAAATGCGGCCTTCGGAGAAAGGATCACCGAGATCGGCGTCACGATCGGGAACCTGCCGGCCGGCACGACGGCCTCGGCGGGGACCATCACGGGAACGACATTCACTTTCCTCGGCCCACCCGAGGCCTTCGCTGCGCTGACCCTGACGTTCCCCACCGACTTCTCGAGCCAAAGCCGCATCGACTCGGCGCCCGGACCGCTGCCGGGAGAGATCTTTGCGAACTCGAACTTCGGCGAAGGTCCGGTCCAGACCTTCCCCATCCGGATCGTCGAGGAAGCGGACCTCGAGATGACGGGACCGGGCGGGGTGGTCGAGGTCGAGACGGATGCTCCCGTCGATTTCCGACCAGCCGATGCGGTTTTGCCCGCTGCCACCGACATCGACGGCTCCGAAGAGGTCACCTGGGTTGCTCTGAGCCTGGCGGGCTTGCCGCCCGGAGCCCTGGTTTCCTACGATGGCGGAGCGAGCTTTTCGCCCATGGGGCCCGGTCTGTCGTTCTCGGGCAGTCTTGCCGAGTATGCCGCGATCGTGCTTCGGCTTCCGCAAGACTTCTCGACGACGAACCCCTCGACGACGATCTCGGGCGAGGTGGTCGCGCGAACCAATGAAGGCGGTATCGAGACCCGTCCGCTGGACGTGGTGATCGTGGCGACGCCCGACATCACCCTGACCGTCCCGCCGCTCGTCACGGCGGACGAGGACGGCGACGGCAGCGACGGCGGCGGCGTCACCGTCGATCTCGGGATCGACGTGTTCGTCAGCGACATCGACGGATCGGAGGACGGGACCCTTGTCACGCTACGGTTCTCGGGGTTGCCGCCGGGCACGCTGGCCAACGGGGGCGCCCTGACCGGTCAGAGCTGGACCGGAACGATGGCAGAGGCGAACGCGCTGGCGCTGACGTTTCCCGGCGACTACTCGGGTCGGGTACAGGTCGAGGTCGAGGCATCCAATCCCGAAGGTGCTGAAGGCACTGTTCAGACCATCGAGATCTTCCCGACGGGCGACGTCGACCTCGACGTGCGTCCAATCGTCGAAGCGGAAACCGATGCAACCGTCGCCATCAGGCCGTCCGATTTCTGGCAGGCAAGCGTCAGCGACGGCGACCCGGGCCAACCGCCGGAAGTTCTGACCGGGGTGACGCTCACTCTGGACGATTTGCCACGGGGAATGGCATTCGTCGGGGTTCCACCTTCGACCATCACCTATGATGCCGGCGCGGGTGGAAGTTTCTCGTTTGCCGGAACAGAGGCCGAGTACCTTGCGCTGCAGCTCGTCTTCCCGGTGGACTTTTCGACCAAGTCCACGCCGGGCGGCGATGCGGCGACTCTCTCGGGGACTTTCGCGGCGACGTCGAACGAAGGAACGAACGGCCCCGTTGCGGTCGCGCTCACGATCACGCCCGAGGGCGACGCCGAGATCGACGACACGCTGCCTGACATCGTGCCGGACGAGACCGATTCACCCATCACCTTCGTGCCTGCCGACCTGTTGCTGCCCGCGGCGACCGATGTCGACGGGTCCGAGGCGATCGAGACGCTGACGCTGGTCGTGGAAGGGCTGCCAAACGACGGCGTGTTTTCGCTGGCCGACGTGACCGGGATCCCGGCGGGCGCGACAGCGACGCTTGCGGCCGCCCCGGACGGCTCGAACACGCTGACCGTGACGATCGCCGCAGCGGTCGTCGGCATCGGTAACGTCGAGGCGGCCTATGCCGGACTGTCCATCACGCTGCCTGCGGACTTTTCGACCGCAAACCGCACGGACGTCGGCGCTGCGACCTCGCGGGCGCTCGACCTTACCTTGTCGATTGCAACCGACGAGGCGCAGGGCGCCGGTGACGGCGAGGCGACTGCGACCCGACAGGTCGACATCGGCTTTTCGCCAGACATCGCGCTTGACGCACCTGCAACGCTGACCGTCGCTGAAGACGACGGCCAGCCCGGCGCCCCGGGCGTATCTGTTGCGCTGGGCATCGAGATCACCGTCGACGACGCTGACGGCTCGGAAACCGAGGACCCGACTGACCCGCGCTTCGCGGCGGTCGTGACGATCGGCTTCGCCGGCCTTCCGGCCGGTACCTCGGTGAACGGCGGCACCCTTTCCGGAAGCGTCTGGACCGGCACGGTCTCCGAAGCCGAGGCTCTTGTCCTGACGCTTCCCGGGGATTTCTCCGGCAGCATCACCAACGCAATCACCGTGAGGACGCCCGAGGGCGCCGAGACAACGATCCAGACGATCGAGGTGACGCCAACGCCGGACATCGAGATATCCGGCACGATCCAAACGGACGAAACCGATGCGCCGGTCACGGTTCTGCTCGCGGATTTCGTGACCATCGCGATCACTGATCCGAACGAGACGCTGACCCGGATCGAATTCACGCTGCCGGGACTACCGGCCGGGACCACGTCGAACGCGGGCAGTTTCGCGCCGGACGCGGCGGGGACCGTGACCTACAGCTATGTCTTCGTGGCAGGCGCGGGCGACCCCGACTTCTCGACGGTCACGCTGACGTTCCCGCAGGATTTCTCGACGACCAGTCCGGACCTGCCGCTGGAGGCGACCGTCGCGGTGTCCAGCGACGCGGGCGGGCCGGTCGTTCAGACCGTTCCCGTGATCGTCGGTTTCGAAGGCGACGTGGTCTTCCCGGATGGGCAACTGGACCTTGCGGAAACCGACGCGCCGGTCACCTTCAGGCCGTCAGACGCGGTCACGCCGGGCACGATCGACATCGACGGATCCGAGACCATAGAACTGGTCACGGTGACCTTCAACAACCTGCCGGCATCGACCCGCTTCTCGACCGACGACGGAGCGAGCTTTCAGCCAGCGACACCCACGCTCGACTTCAGCGGGACGCTCGAGCAGTACAACCGCCTTGTGATCGAGCTTCCCGCCGACTTCTCGACCGAGAACCCCCTGGTCGCCCTGACGGCAACGATCACCGCGACCTCGAACGAGCCCGCGGGACCCGAGGGCACCGGAAGCGCCACGCTGACCGTGACCGTGTCGGCCGAAGGCGACATCGAGATCACCGGAACCGGCCTGGTCGAACTCGACGAGAACGACCCTCCCGGAAGCACTGACGACGACACCACGACGGGGGCGCCAGTTACCTTCCGTCTTGCGGACGCACTTCAGGCGGTGGCGACAGATCTGGACGGATCGGAAGCGGTCGCCCGGGCCGACGTCCTGATCAACGGCCTGCCGGACGGGACAACCTACGCGTTGGGCGGGGCGTTCATCGCTGTGCCTTCCGGCCCGGCATTCGCGCTGAACACCCTGACGCCTGCGCAGTACGCCGCGCTGACCTTCCGTCTGCCCGACGACTTCTCGACCGAAGGACCGGGCGGCACGATCTCTGGCAGCGTGACGTTCCGCACCGACGAGTCCATCCTTGCCGGCGAAATCGACGCCGGTCCTACCGATGGGGTCGAGTCGCGCGGCTTCGTCGTGACCGTCACGTCCGAAGCCGATGTCGAGATCACTGCCGCGGACTTCACGGTGATCGAGGATCTGGGCGTCCCGATCCCGCTGAACATCGATGCAGTGGTCACAGACATCGACGGATCCGAGTTCATCACGGGCATCAGCGTGACCTTTTCGGGCCTGCCGACGAATGGTCCGACCATTCTGGGCGACGGAACCGTGCTCTCTGGCCCCACGGCTACGTGGACGGGCGACCTGGCAGGTCTGCGGGCCCTGTCGGTCGTCAGCTTCCCCGAGCATTTCTCGGGGATCGTCGCTGTGGCCGTCACGGTCGTCACGAACGAAGGCGATCCCTCTGGCACCACCGATACGTTCCTTCTGAACGTGACGCCAGTGGCGGAACCCACCATCACGTTGTCCGTCGACGCCTCGGAAGCGAACGTGACCGAATTCGCGCCCGACGGGTTTTCTGTCAAGGAGGATACAAGCTTCCGTCTTCTGATCGACGCCGCCACACCTGACACGGACGGCAGCGAAAGCCTGACGCGGGTGGTGATCGAGAACGTGCCGGCAGGCTGGTTGCCGGCCGGCGCGGTTCCGCTCGGGCTTTTCGAAAGCGGGGGCGCCGACGTCGCTTCGGCGAGTGTCTCGGGCACGACGCTGACGATCACCTTCAACCCCGGCGTGACCGACTTTTCGGGCGCGCTGCGGGTGTCGCCTTCGTCGAACACCGATCGCGATGTCGAGACGATCGTCGGCAATGATCTTCTGGCCACGGTCACGGCCGTCGATACCGCCGCCGGACTTGCCGACGACATCGCGACCGACGCGGACAGCACCGATGTCGACATCGACGCCGTGGTCGATCCGATTGTCCTGACCACCGCCAACGCCTCGGCGAACGAGAACGTGGCTGGGTTCGTCGGCCGGCCACTGAGCATCACCAACATCGATCTGACCGACACCGACGGCTCGGAACGGTTCGAGCGGGTGACGATCACCCTGACCATCGCCACCGACAGCGATCCCTTCGACCCGACCGACACCGCGCTTCTTGAGCTTCGGGTGCCGAACGCTGCGCTGCGCCCGTTCGTGTCGATCGTGCAGACCGGGTCGACTTCCGACAGCGTGAGCTACGTACTGACGCCCGCCGGCGGGGCCACGGATGCCCAGTTCGCCCAGGCGCTTGAGAATCTTCAGATCCGCGCGGGTCAGCATTTCAGCGGAATCATCACGACCGACGGCACGGTATTCTGGACCGAGACAACCACCGGCGATGGCGAGATCGACCTTTCGGACAATCCGGATTCGCGAAGTTTCTCGACGACGGTGACCTTCCGGCCGGTGGCCGAGGCCGAACTCACCGCGCGCGTGTTCGTCACCAATCCGTCCTTCGTGGCCTCCGGCCCGACCCAGATCACCGCCAGCGCGGATGACGCAAGCGTCGTGGCGAGCGGACGGCTGATCCTGCGCGAAAGCACCGCCGACGAGTCGGGGCCCGGGCAGGTCACCGTCTTCGTCGGGCTTGCCGCGAGCACGCCCGATCTCGATGGGTCGGAGGGTCTTCAGACCCTCGTGATCGAGAACGTGCCCACGGCGTGGATCGCGGCCCAGCTTTCCGGAACGGACCTGAACCGCGCTGCGCTGTTCTCGGCCGACGGATCGGCGCCCATATCGGATGCCGAGTACGGCAAGATCGCTTCAGCGGTCTATGACGCGGGCACCGGCGCGCTCACACTGACCTTCGTGCCGGATGTCACGTCCTTTTCGGCGGCGTTGGCGCTTAGGCCGTCACTCTACGAGGACTTCGACGTGGACCGTGCCCCCGGCGATCCGTTCACCTCGGCGGGCACGTTCTTCGCTGGTGATCTGAACGTGGTCCTTACGAGCGTGGACAGCAACTCGGCCACCACCGCCACATCGCAGGCAAGCGCCGAGTTCAATGTGGACGTGAACCCGATCAACAACTTCGCCACGGTGCCGAACCTTCCAACCGGCAACGAAGCGCAGATCGACGCCGCGAACGGCGTGTTCCAGATCCCGTTCGAACCGTTGATCCCAGACGCCGACGGATCGGAAACCGTGATTTCGGTCGTCCTGCGCGACCTTCCCTCCACTATCACCGTCTGGGTCAACGACCCCGACAATCCCGGCGGCCCGAAGGTGCCGGCGCTGATCACCAACATCGGCGGTGGAGCGAACTCATGGAGCCTCGAGCGCGGAGAGTGGCTGACCGCAGAGCTTCGCGGCATCCCCACCCACTTTGCCGGGGAGTTCCCGCTGACGCTCGAAGTCGTCACCCGCGAGGCGAATGGCGGTACACGAACGACCCTTCTGAATTCTGAACTGCGTGTCGATCCCGTGGTCGACGCGGGCGACCCGTCCGAAACGCGCACGACCGACGAAGACACGGCCGTGCGGGTGCAGATTGACGGCAACCTGATCGACAACCCGTCAAATTCTCCGGGATCGCCCGAGGCGATTCTCGGAAACATCGTGATCTCGAACGTGCAGCCCGACAGCTTCGGGCGATTGCCGCTGTTCTTCGACGGCGCGCCCATCGTGGATGCGTCCGACCCCAGCGGATACGCGAACCTTCTTCCCGCCATCACGCGGCCGGGTGGCGGAGTCGAACTGGTGCTGTCGCGGGTCGAGGCAGACAACCTCTGGGTTCTGCCGGGGCAGGACAGCAACGAAGACATCGTGTTCGATGTCACCATGGTCTACTACGAGACGATCGTCGACTGGCCGGGCAGTCCGGGCGTGCCGACGCTTCAGGATCTCGTCGACTTCTTCCCAGCTGAGACCTGGACGCAGCGCACGGGAACCATCCGCATCGACGTCACCGGCGTGGCCGATGCCGCCGACGTCGACGGGCAGGATCCGGCGGGCTTCCCCGGCGACCCCGGCGATATCGCCCCTGTTTTCCGTCCCGACGAAATCGTCGACGGCATCCCCAACGCCGAGCGGATCTACGGCTACGCCGGTTTCGACAGCGCGCCCTTCGCCCTCGACAAGCGGCTGCGGGATTTCGTCATCGACACCGGCTTCATCTTCGAGGATCCGGCCGAGACTTTCATCGGGGACGTGACGCCGCTTTCCGGCACGCCAACCGAGATCCTCGTCCCCGACGGTGATCCGGCGGCGGATTTCGATGGGTCCGAAACGGAGTACTTCCTCATCACCGGCGTGCCGCCGGGGCTCTCGTTCGCCGGAGCGACGCCGATCGACATTGCCGGGCAGAGCTTCATTGTTTCAATCGAGCAATTCGACACCCTTCGTGTCGTCCCGTCGCAGGTGACGCAGCCGACCTACTATGACCTGACGCTGAACGCGATCATCCTCGAGGACGATCAGCCCTTGCCGAATCTGTCGGGTCTGACGCCGGAACAGGCGCTCGCCGCGCTCGATGCTCTCAAGGGCGGGGCGGTATCGTCGATCGACTTCACCATCGTCGTGATCCCCGATCCCGATTTCGGCAGCGGGCCGGGCTGCACGCCGGAGCAGAACCTGCCTCTGCCTGTCCTGCAACTGATCGGCAGCGGCGACGAGGACACACAGATCGCCCTGAAGGTGCAGATCACGCCCGATCCGCCGTTCTATGACAGCCTTGCCGATCTCGCCACGCTGCCCAACGGGGTCGTGGGCAGTTTCGGTCTGGGCGTGAGGCTCCCTCCCGGAGCCTCGCTTACCGCCGATCCTGCCGGGGCGGTGCTGTTCGACCCGATCACCGGTCTTTTCGCGATCGACTTCGCGGCGCTTGGCGTGGATCCGTCCGACCCGACGCTTTCGGCCGGAACGCTCTTGTTCACCCCGCCTCCGCACGAATCGAGCCCGGTGAATCCGTTCGATCCATCCGAAACCTTCGGGAACACCGATCCTTACGACGCTCTCGACCAACTCGAATTCGTGATGATCCTGAACAACTTCACCTGCGACACGACGCTGTCGATGACGGGGGGGTTCGGGATCACCATCAATCCGGTGGTCGACGGCCCTCAGATCGTGTTCTTCGGGTCGAACTCGGCGCCCGAGGATACGGTGTTCTCGCCCGGCATAACGGTGCGCGGGATCGATCCGGGCGAACGGCCGGTGGGCGAGGTGCTGATCCGCGTGGACGCGACCAACGGGGGCGAACTGCTGAATGCCTCGGGCACGCCCCTCGTGGGGACGCCTGTCGCCGGGGGCTTCGTCGAATACTCTGTGGCGCGCGCGGATCTTCCGTCGTTGCAACTGCGCGCGGGCGAACATTACAGCGGCCCACTTCGGATCGAGGTCGAGGCCGCGACCCAGGATATCGACCTTTCGATCGGGACGAACACGGCAACGCGAACCTTCACGATCATTCCCGTCGCCGACGAACCCGTGTTCACCTTCGATGACAGCCTGATCGACCCAGACACGGGCCTTCCGTTCGTCGACCTCTCCGTCGATCCCCCAGTGATCCAGGGGATCGAGGACGTGCCATTCCTGGTGTCGTCCGTCCTTGAGGCGACGACGCCCGATCAGGACGGGTCGGAAACCTATTCGGTCGTGATTTCGGGGGTTCCCGACTACCTGACCGTGACGGCAGCGCCAGGCGCGCCCGCCGGAGGGATCATCAACAATGGCGATGGAAGCTACACGATCTCGCCCGCCGCCTATCGCTTCGTTCAGCTTCTCCTTGCGGACGAGCACGCCCGCACACCCGATGCGCTTGATCCGGCGATCCCCGACAGCATTCCGCTCCGCGTCACCGTGAACACCCTGGAACTCGCGAACTCCGATCAGAACTCGGGGTTCGTCGACATCCTGTTCCGTGTGAGGCCGGATGCCGATGCCCCGACACTGTCCGCCAACGCGGAGCCACAGACCGGCGCCGAGGACAGCGGCGTGCCAACCGTGCTTGCCATCGTCGCAACGACCCCGGACCCGCATGAGAACATGGAATTCCGGATCACCCTGCCCGATGGCGGATCGTTGTTTGTGTTCGGCGTGGAGCAGACGCCGGACGCGAGTGGCGTCTATACGATCGGATCGCGCCCCCCGATCTCCACGGATCTCCCAGGGGCGCCGATAAGCTTCACTCCTATCGGGACGGTGACCGTCCTGCCACCCCCGGATTTCTCCGGCGATCTCAGGATCGGAGTCGAGGCGGTCACCATCGACGCCGACCTCGACAGCCCGTTCGTCGACCGCGCGCCCTCGGCTCCGGTCGATCTTGTCGTCGCGATCGATCCCGCTCCCGACCTCGTGATCACCCAGACAGAGGAAGATCTGGTGCTGGACGAGGGCGATCCCCCGGACCAGCCCGGCTTCCGGCCCGCCGATACCATCACGATCACGGTCACCGACATGGACGGATCGGAAGTCGTGGACGGCGTGTTCTTCAGCCTGGGCGATGTGCCGGCCGGGACCACCTACACCCTTGGTGGCGCCCCCATTGCGGCGGCGGGCCCGGACCTTGTTCTTGCCCTCAGCCTTGCCGAGTTCGAGCTTCTCGAGGTGCAGTTCCCCTTCAACTTCGCCTCGAACGGCACGACACTGCCGGGCAGCCTTCGCGCGACGACGAACGAGGGCGGCGATGCAAGCGTCGCCTTCGCGGTCGAGGTCGTGGGCGATCTCGATCTCGAGGTTACGGTGACGCCCACCGATCAGGCGCAAACCGGGATGCCGATCGAGGTGCCTCTCGGGATCGACGCCCAATTGGCGCCACCGCAGCCCACGCAGTCCGAGACCATCGACGAGATCGTGGTGACGTTCGATGCGCCCCTGCCCGCCGGCTCGACGGTCTCGGCCGGTGTGCTTTCGGCGGATCGTCAGACACTGACGCTGACCCGGGCGGCCACGCCGCCTGCCGACTTCACACTGCTCATCGCGGCCCTGGCGGTCACGGTGCCGGGGGACTTCGACGGCCCCCTGAGCGGTGTCGTGGTCGGCACCACCAACCACGGCACGACCGGACCCGAACCGTTTTCCGTCATCGTGAACGACCAGCCCGTGGTCACAGGGCCTGTCGACCTCGGCCAGACGGCCCAGACGACACTCAGCGTGCCGGTGCAGGAGTTCCTCGTGAACGCGTCCGATCCCGACGGACTTTCGGGCATCGCCAACCTCGTCAGTGACGTGCCTGATGTCGCGGCCAGCGTCGTCGGCGGCAATGTCGAGATCACGATCCTGAACGGCTACTCCGGCCCCGTGACGTTCACCTATGACGTCACCGACGCCGGCAGCCCGACGGCGGCGACGGCGACGACGGCCAGCCTTGACGTGGCAAGCCTTTTCCAGCTTGCAGAGTCCGGGAACACGACCATCGGACCCGGTGGCGCGACGATCCCCGTCGCCGACGACGTCACCGGCGGCGCCGGCACCAACGACATCGCCGTCGGAACGGACGGCGCGGAAGCCGTGATCTATGAGCCCGGCGTTCGGGACTATGCCGGAATCGAGGCGTTTTCCATGCTCGGCGGCGATGACCTCGTCGACCTTTCGGCAGCATCGACCGGGTTCCGGATCGACATGGGCGCGGGCGACGATCGCGCGATCGGTGGCGCGGGGGCCGATACCCTTGACGGCGGTGCGGGCGCGGACACGCTGACGGGCGGCGCGGGGGCCGATGTCTTCGCGCTGACCACCGGGCTAGACATCGCGGACGTCATTACAGACTACGAGGCGGGCATCGACCGGTTCGACCTGAGCACAGTCCTGACAGGAAGCGACGGGATCGACGGTCGGGCGAGCTTCGACAGCAGCACCGGCGAGCTTACCGTTCTTGGCAACGTAGCGGCGCAGGTCACCGCGGCAGGCGGAGGCATACCAGCCAGCGTCGAAGTGATCTTCCAGGATGCGAGTGGGGCGCAAGCGACGGCCGTGATCTGATGGGTCACCGCTCGCGCAGCGCCTCGGCTCCCGCCTTTCGGAAGGGCTTGAGCAGGTAGTCCAGCACCGTGCGTTCGCCGGTCAGGATATCCACCTGCGCGACCATCCCGGGGCGGATCTCGAGCACCTCGTCCCCGCGAACCAGCGCGGTCTCCTCGGTGGCGACGACGATGGGGAAATAGGTCTGGCCTGTGGCCTCGTCCTGCGCGGCATCCGCGCCCACGCGCAGGACCTCGGCGGGCAACGCTCCGTAGATGGTGAAATCGAAGGCCGTCAGCTTGACCTTGGCCGGCAGTCCGGGACGAACGAAGGCGATGTCCTCCGGGCGAAGCCGCGCCTCGACCTCGAGGCCTTCGCCCTCTGGGACGATCCTCAGCACTTCCTCTCCCGGGGCGATGACCTCGCCGATCGTGTTCACATTCAGCACCGACACGATTCCGGGCACCGGGGCGCGCAGCGTGGTGCGGGTGACGATGTCCTCGGCGCGCCTTAGCGTTTCGGCGATGATCGCAAGATTGTTCAGCGTCTCGCTGCGCTCGGCGTTGATCTCCGCACGGCGCAGTAGCCCGAGTTCGGTAAGCCGTGCGTTCGCCTCGACGAGGGCCGCCTCGGCCTGGGCGCGCCGGCTTTCGAGCCTGTCGCCCTCGGCTCGCATCGAGGTCCTTTCCCGCTCGACGGGAATGATCTGCGCGCGCGGAACGACGCCCGACGCCTCACGCAGGGCAATCTCCTCGTCCAGCAGGGCAAGGCTTTCGGCCGTCCGGGCAAGCCCGTCGGTCAACTCCTCGACCTCCTGAGCGCGCTGAAGCACCTGCGCCTCGAGAACGGCTCGCTGACTGACGTAGGAGGCCCGGCGACTGTCGAAAAGGGCGCGCTCCTGAAGCGCGAGCGGATCGTCCTCGGGCAGTCCGAGCGGAGCGAAGCTCAGGGTCTCGACGTCCGTCAGCTCGGTCTCGAGACGATGCGCCCTTGCAAGCAAGGCGGCGCGCTGCGCCCGCACCTCGCCGAGTTCGGCCGAGACTCCGGTGTCGTCGATGCGAACAAGATCCTCGCCTGCCGCCACGCGGTCACCCTCGGCCACCAGGATTTCGGCCACCAGCCCGCCTTCGAGGCTGTCGACCCCCCGTGCGCTGCCCGAGGGCACGACGCGCCCATCTGCCCGGGCGACCTCTTCGATCGTCGCCCAGCCTGCCCAAAGAATTCCGGCCACGAAGACCGCCACGATAAAAAGCAGGAAGAACGTGAGACCGCGGCGCGGTCCACCGATCCGAGCCGCGCCTTCGCCAACCGCGAAGTCGGCGACCTCCCAGTCGCCGCGGCTCATCCGGGTGGTCCCGAAGAAAGCGCTGCCAAGACCGTGTCTCGCGCCCCGTCCATCTGGACCCGCCCACCGTTGACGAGCACCACGCGATCCGTCAGGTCCAGAAGGCCCATGCGATGGGTCGAAACCACCAACGTCATGGGCCGTTCGGACAACGCCACCCGCAGACGCTCGATAAACCGGCGTTCGGCCTGTTGGTCCATGGACGACGTCGGTTCGTCAAGAAGAAGTACGCGCGGGCGCGGCAGAAGTGCCCGCGCCAGCGCCACCATCTGCCGCTGCCCGCCCGACAGGTTGCGCCCGCGTTCCGAAATCCGCATCGCGAAGCCGTCCGGATGGGCGGCAGCGATCTGGTCCACGCCGGCCGTGCGCGCGGCGCGCAGGATCTCGGCATCGCTTGCACCGCGCATTCCGAAAGCGATGTTTTCGGCCAAGGTGCCGGAAAAGAGGACCGCTTCCTGCGTCACAAGCTGGACTTCGGCCCGCAATTCCGCCGGGTGGATCTGAGCCATGTTGAGCCCGTCCACCAGGACGAGGCCCTCGTCGGGCTGGTAGAGACCCGCCAGAAGCCGGACGAGGCTTGTCTTCCCCGCACCAACCGGGCCAATCAGGCCGACTCGCTCGCCGCCGCCGATCGCGAGCGACACCCCACGCACGGCCGGGGCCGCCGCTTCGGGATAGGACAGCGTCGCGTCGCGCAGCTCCAGCGCTCCGTCGGCGATCCTTGCATTCAGTTGGCGCGCATCCACCGCCGCGTCCGACGGAAGCGCCATCAGGGCGTCGATGCTTCGCAGGGTCGAAACAGCGAAACTCGCCCTGACGAACAGCCCTGCCAGCGCTGCGGTCGGCGCCAGCGTGCGACCCGACAGGATCATCGCCGCGATGACCGCACCCATGGTGATCCGGCCCTCGAGCGCCAGGTACACGCCGATGACGATTATCCCGACAGACGACGCCTGACCTGCAAGTCCCGTCACGGTGGTGGCAAGCGTCGAAAGTCGCCGCGCCCGCTCTTCGGCGCGCGCGCTTTCCGTGACCTGACGTTCCCAGCGCTCCTGCATGCGCCCTTGCCCCGCAACGGCCTTGAGCGTCTCGATTTCGTTCACGGCCTCGACGGCGACCGAGGTCTTCAGACCGCCCGTCGTCCGGGTTGCGCTGGATGCGCGGCGCAGCGGCCCAAGGACCGCCAGCCCCATCACGAGGACAACCCCCAGCGCGATCGCGGGCGGCCAGGCGAGCGGGCCGCCGATATAGGCGATCACGGCGATGAACAGGATCGCAAAGGCAAGGTCAGTCAGGGTGGCAAGGCTCTGCGACGAGAACACGTCCCGGACCTGCTCGAAGTCCTTCAAAGTGTTCATCAGCGCCCCCGAAGGACCCGTTCGGGCCGATAGCTTCAGGTCCGCGATGTGACGGAAGATCGAGGACGATACCGCAAGGTCGACGCGCCTGCCCACCCGGTCGATCACCCGGGCGCGCACCCATTTCAGCGCCGCATCCACGACCAGCGCAAGCCCGACGCCGGCGACGAGTGACCAAAGTGTCACCAGCGCGGCATTGGGAAAGACCCGGTCGTAGACGTTCATCGTGAAGATCGGAATGGCAAGCGCGAGCAGATTCACGACCACGGACGCAAGCACGACCTGAAGATAGTCCGACCCGTGCTGGCGGGCCGTGCCCCAGAACCAGTGTCTCTTGGGGTCCGCGCGGCCCGGCTCTGGCGGAGTCTTTGGCGCTGCGGTCCGCAAGAGAAGCGAATGCCCGACATAGCGATCCGCCAGTTCGGCCAGCGGGAGGTCGATCTCGTCCGAGGACCGCGCCGGCCAGAAAACCCGGGCAGTGCCACCATGGCGCGATATCAGAACGCAGGCGTCCCGCCCATCGAGGAACAGAATGGCGGGCAGCACGGCGTCGGGAAGATCCCCGATCCGCCGGCGCACGACACGCGCCGAGTGGCCCCGGGCTTCCAGCGCAGCAACCGCACGGGCCGGCGAAAGACGACCGTCGGGCGGAAGGGCGATCCCTCCCACAAGGGCGCGAGAGCCGATGTCGTGTCCAAGCAGCCGAAGCGCCGCGGCCATCGCCTCGGCTAGCGGGTCGATGGGCGTCCTTTCGAAGTCCCACCTGTCCTCGGCGGATGGCGCGTTCGTCCCGACGGCGATAGCAAGCCGCGAATTGTCCGGGCGGTCAGGCGTCGCCATGGCCCAGGTCCTTGCCCGACACCGTGTCAGTCACCCAGGCTCTTGCGCCAGTCCGAGAAGCTGCGCGCATCGATCAGGTCGCCGGACGGCGCATCTCCGATCGCCGGCGCGCCGGCCTGCTGGCCCGCGTAGGTCAGCGCGTCGGTCGGCGGCTCGACCCCCAGGGTCGGCAACAGGACGCCCATTGCCGCGAGGAGGCGATAGTTGATGTAGGTTTCCAGCGATCGCAGGTTCGCAAGGTTGATCTGCGCCTCGAACAGCGAGATCTGCGTGTTCAGGACGTCGAGCAGCGACCGGGTTCCGACCTCGAACTCCTGCTCGTAGGATGCGCGGACGCCAAGCGAGAGGTCGACCTGTCTTTCGAGAAGACCGACACGCCGCTGCGCCGCCTCGCGATTGGCCCAGCTCTCGCGGACCTCGCGCTCGACCAGGCGGACCTGGGTCAGAAGGTCGGCGCGGGCTTCGTTCACCCGGCGGATATGCTCCTGCCGCAAGGCGCGGTTCTGGTTTCCCTGGAACTCGTAGCGCAGGACAAGGCCGACGCCGTAGTCCTCGACCCGCCCTTCGAAGCCGTCCAGATCTTCGCCATAGACGGCATAGGCTTCAAGATCGAGGGTCGGATAGCGGTTCCCGTCGACCTTGCGGGAAAGCGCCTCGGCGCTGCCGACATCGGCCTGCAGGAAGCGGATCGTCGGGTTCGTGCGCCGCGCCACGGCAAGCGCCGCGTCCAGCTCGGACGGAACAGAGCCCGACATGCGCGGGATGCTTCCAAGCCCTTCGGCCTCGACGCCGACAGTCTCGAGGAAGAAGGCCTCGGCTTCGGCGGCTTCAAGCCGGAAGACGGCCACGGCGTCTTCGGCAAGAAAGACCCGTTCCTCGACCTGCTGAAGGTCCGCCACACCGACGACGCCGTTGTCGAACGCCTGCTCGATCCGCCGCAGGACCTCGCGGTGGTAGTCGAGGTTCTGCTGGGCAAGGTCGATCAGGGTGCGGCTGCGCAGGACTTCGGCGTAGACCCGCACGGCCTCGAGCGACAGAAACTCGGACCTTTCGAGCACCCGAAGGGCAGCGGCGTCCACGCGATAGGCCTGGCGTTCGATCTCGGACCGCGTCGAGAATCCATCGAAGATGGTCTGGCCGACCCGAGCTCGGAAAGCATAGCCCGAGATGGCCTCGTCCGCTGAAGACAGCGCCGGCGTCGTGGTGCCGGAATTGGCGCTGACGGCCGACTCGGCCTCGAGCGAGAAACGCGGCACGCGAAAGCTTCGGGCTTGGTCGAGCTCGAACTCGATGGCCTCCTTGTTGGCCGACGCCGACGAGATTTCGGGATTTGTCTCGAGAACATAGAGGATCGCATCCCCGACAGTCAGGGAATACACCGCAGACGGGCAAAAAAGAAGGCCGATGACACCGATCGCCCTGCTGAAGCCTCTCTTCATACGACCTGCCCGCTCTAATTGGCGCTGGATTCTACATCGCAAGTTGATGCAACGTCGCAAACGGAACACCATCATTCAAGGCCAAATCATGTTGTCGATCAGACTGCCGCGTACCAGGAAGGACATGTCCCGCTCGCTTCGAAATGCCTTGGCGCAAGCGATCTGGATTCCGTTCCTGTTCGCCACGGTCGTCGCCGCACAGGGGCAGGAACTCGGAACGATCTTCTTCGATTTCGATAGCGCCACCCTGGACGCCGAGGGGCAGGCCAAGGTCGTAGCAATCGCCAAGTCGCTTGACGCGTCGCCCTCGTACCGACCGTCGGTCGTGATCGGCCACACCGATGCCGTGGGATCAGCAAGCTACAATACGCAGCTTGGATTGCGGCGGGCTCAAGCCGTCGCCGACGCGCTTGTCGCCAGTGGCGTTCCCGTCAGCCGCATCGGTTCGGTTTCGAGTCGCGGAAAGACGGACCTCGTCGTCATGGTGGCGACCGCCGAACGGCTTAACCGCCGGGTTGTGGTTTCTCTCGACGACATGCTCGCGGCCTGCCGGAGCTACCGCGATATCGACCTCAACCCGGCCGGCTTCGGCGACGCGTTCGAAGCCGACCTGCGAAGCCGGCTTGTCGAGGCCGCCGGCGCCTTCGAACGTTTTTCGGCCGACGGCCAGAACGCCCCGGCCTTCCAGATGTCGGGCGCCGCGAAATACGATTGCGGGATCGCCGCGGGCCTCGGCGCGAATGAACCGCGCAAACTCGAGTATGGGCAGCGATGCTTCTGCAACTCCGCCCGCCTGAGGGTGGCATTGGGTACGTAAGCCGGGTTTGTCGGACGAACTTGGCTTACGGCGGGCAGGGCGCTGGCCAGCCTCAGGGAATGACCAGGCAGAGAGGGATTAGAATTCGCCTGACCGCACTGGCACGCTGCCTTTGCCGTCAAAAGAACCATAACTTCAATGGGTTGAGACCAACCCAGAAAAGTTGCTCCGCCGTCATTCCAGACCTCGATACCACAAATCCTCGCGGCAGATCTTTCAGGCCGGATTGCTTCGGGTTCTCGATCACAGCCCGCCGATCCTTGGCCTTGGGCCGCACCGGCTGAACCGAGGAACTACCATCTGTCCGGCTTCGACGAACTCCGGGTCCCCGGTGGCGCCGCACCTTCGGACAGTTGATGCCGATACCGTCCCAGAACACTGCGAAATCCGTCGTATAGGCGCTTTGCGACATATGCGGCAGCCAGGCTGCCGAAGAAGGTGACGGCCAGGGTCGCAGCCTGTGCATCGAAATAGGGGCGCGCAACATAGAGCACCGGGATGTGCAACAGATAGATGTAGAGCGTCAGGGTGCCTACCAGCAGAGCGCCACGCTGTATTGGCCGTGGCATCGGAATGGACGAAAGCCAGAGCAGCGCGACCGAGCCACCCAGCAGGAAGACAGCCACGCTCCTGTCCACGTCGGACCAGCACAGAACGAAGACCGCCAGAACGGCGAGCGACGCAAGTGCCTTTCGCAACGGTGTGTCCGCGCACGCCAGAACCCACCCCCACACCAGAAGCACGAGGGCCGCCGCAGGATGGTGGTGTCTCAACGAGTATCGAATGTCGACCACACCGGTCAGTACCAAGGCTACGGCCAGAGCCAGAAGAACCGCCACCGAGGTGCCGAAAGGCGCGCGGGCGACGGCCCTTCGGACGGGTGTGAACAAGAACGGAAGGGAAGCCAGCACGATGATCTGGGCATAGGTGCTGACATACCAATAGGGCATCATGAACCTTGGCTGCAGCGGTTCGAACAAGTTGACGGTAAGGGTGAACCACGGCCAGGCGAGGGGTCCGAACTTCAAGGACAGCAAGAGAACCAGCGCGTAGTACGCGACGAGGACGGGCAAGAGCATGCTCTCAAGCACACTGCCAATTCTCCCCTCGAACAGGGCCGTGCGCTGAAATCGCGCAAGGGA
The DNA here is from genome assembly GCF_050789285.1 of Saliniferula longa. Classification (NCBI taxonomy): domain Bacteria; kingdom Pseudomonadati; phylum Pseudomonadota; class Alphaproteobacteria; order Rhodobacterales; family Roseobacteraceae; genus Saliniferula; species Saliniferula longa. Next base: position 52,380 of record NZ_JBOUVX010000004.1, read on the forward strand.
AAAGCCTGCGAGGATAAGCAGCAGGAAGGATCCGCCGCGCACGCTAAGGTCGGTGCCGTGCAGGGTCAGAACGGCAAGAATTGCGGTGATGCGCAACAGCAGGTCGGACTGAACCGGAACCCAGCGGGCCGGGACAGCCGTGCCGGACTGCCCGCGGATCTGCTCGTCGACGTGCGACAAGGGCATCTGGTCCCAGTCGGCGGGAACGCTGCCCATGACGCCGGACAGATACAATTCCGTTTCCAGATAGGCGAGGCTGTCCGCGCCAAGTTCGCGGAAGCTTTTGTCCGGGTTGATTTCGCGTCGCCGAAGCGTGGTCTTCAGGAACTCGTACAGATCACCGCCGCCGGCGGTCTCCGGCACGGTTGGCATGCCGGCCAACTTGATCTCGGCCAGCTGACCCAGCGTTCGGTAGTCGACCTTGCCCGACGAAAGCGTCGGCACCTCATAAAGGGTGGTGACACGAAACAGACGTGACGGCAGACCATAGCGATCCGCCACTTCCAAGCGCAACGCGTCCGTGTCGCCAGTCTCCTCGGTTACAAAGACAACCACGCCCGTGTCAGTTCCGGCGACATAGGCCCTGTGCCCGGCCTTGCGCAAACTGGCTTCAATCTCGTCAAGACCCACGCGCAGGCCGAAAAGCTTCACGAAGCGGCTCGCGCGACCGACGATGCGATAATAGCCGGATGCCTCACGTTGAGCGATGTCGCCGGTCGGCAGGCTGTCCGGTCCCGCGGGGTCCGCCAGTTCCCTCGCCGTCCGCGCATAGCCCAGCATGACGTTTGGTCCGGTATAGACCAGTTCGCCCGGGACGCCGGCCTCGGTGATGTCTTCTCCGTTCGGCCCGACAATGCGGAATTCGCCGCCGCGGATCGGGCGACCAATGGTTTCGGCGTGCTCGAGTGCGTCCTCGGGCGGCAGGTACGACATGCGCGGCCCCGCCTCGGTCTGCCCGTACATGATGAAAAGCAGCCAGCCCCCATTCTTGGCCCGCTGCGCGAAACGCCGTGCCAACAACGGATCGATACGCCCGCCAGCCTGGGTCATGTACCGCAGATCCGGCAGCATTTCCTCGGAGAACCCCACTTTTTCGAGCAGTTCGAATTGGGTTGGCACCAGCGCGAGAGAGTTCGCGCCCACCGCACGTGCCGTCTGCCAGAACCCGGGGTCGACCAACCCCTCTTCTGTCAGCGCAATCCTGCCGCCGACCAGCAGGTGCGTGTGCAGCACCGACATGCCGTAGGAATAATGCAGGGGCAGGGTGGTGATCGTCGCATCCCGTGCCGAAAGGCCAAGATACTCGGCAATGGCCTCGGCGTTTGCCTGGAGGTTCGTCCGCGACAGCCGCACGAGCTTAGTTGCGCCAGTGGTGCCCGAGGTCGAAAGCAGCACGGCCAGTTCGGGGTGCATCGGAACGTTTCGCGTGTTGACGGCTTCTGCCGGGGCATCTGCCAGGCAGACCACGTTTGGGGTGAACTCCTCTACCAGCGCGCTACCAGCGCGCCCTTGCCCTGCGGCTGTCAGGATCACCGGCCAGCCTGCCCTGAGACACCCAAGGTAGGCGGCGAGGAACTTCAATGTCGGCGTCGCCTCGATCAACACCAGGGGGCGCGCAACCTTTTCGGGCAGCAAGGCACGCAGGTCCTGGGCCGCTGTGTCGGCCATCAAGGCAAGCTCGGTGAAGCCGACGCTGCGCGCGCCCTCGATGACGGCGGGGGCATCCCCATGGCGCTCGAGGACCTCCCACAGGAAATTGCCTTTGTGAACCGGATCTACCACGTGCGCGTCCCCAAGCCTCAACTTGTCGGGTCGACTGCGTGTTTGCAACTGTCCCGTTCGCAAACAGAGGCAGAGCTTTGGCGGGCGAAATGGACAGGAAAGCCAAGGCAATCGAACGCTTCCCCCCGTCTGGAAGCGACGTTCTCCGCGTCTCTGACCACAGTCCACTTCCTTGCAAACATGCAGGCGCGATCGACGGGACAGGGGCGAAGCTTCGTCTCGCCCGCCGTCATCCCGACGGGCTCACGACGGCGATACGCGCGCGCGTCCAGTGTTACCACCGGTGGTGGACGTAGGGCTTGATGTCCGTCTCGTAGATCATTCGGACAGCTTCCATGGTCGCGGGGTCGACAGGCGGCAGTGCATCGGCCGCTGCATTCGCACGGGCCTGTTCTGGCGTCCGTGCGCCGGGGATCACGACGCTGACCGCGTCGGTCATCAGGATCCAGCGAAGCGCCCACTGCGCCATGGTGGCCCCGACCGGCACAAGCCCGCGCAGCTTTTCGGCGGCATCGAGCGCCGTCTCGTAGGGCACGCCGGCGAAGGTCTCGCCCACGTCGAAGGCCTCTCCATGGCGATTGAAGGACCGGTGGTCATCTGCGGCAAACGTCGTGTCCCGGGTCATCTTTCCGCTGAGCAATCCGCTGGCAAGCGGCACCCGCGCGATCACCGCGATGCCTTTCGACTTGGCCTCGCGGAAGAAGAGATCGGCGGGTCGTTGCCGGAACATGTTGTAGATGATCTGCACGGATGCAACGTTTGGGTACTCGATCGCCTTCAGCCCTTCCTCGACCTTCTCGACCGAGACGCCGAGGTGCCCGAGTTTCCCCTTCTCGATCAGCCTGTCGAGGCCCGAGAAAAGCTCTGGCCGGTAGTAGACCTCGGTCGGCGGGCAGTGCAGTTGCAGAAGATCGATGCGGTCGACGCCAAGATTGACGAGGCTGCGGTCGACGAAGCCCTCGATGGCCGCCGGGGTATACCCCTCGGCCACGTGGGGGGTCAGGCGGCGGCCGGCCTTGGTGGCGACCACGGGGCGCGCGCCTTTCCGGGACGCAAGCACATCCCGTACGATGCGTTCGGAACGACCGTCACCATAGACGTCCGCCGTGTCGATGAAGGTCACGCCAGCGTCGAGGGCCGCCTCGAGCGTGGCGCGCGCTTCGGTTTCCGAGACATCGCCCCAAGACCCGCCGATCGCCCAGGCCCCGAAGCCGATCGACGATACGGTCCTTCCCGTCCGGCCAAAGGCCCGTTCAGACATGGCCATACTGATCCTTCCTGATTTGCATTCCTGCGTTGGTGCGTCCCGCGCGGGCGCACACCAGGCACTGATACCCGGGCCGGCGACCAGGCATCAAGCAGATGAGCACGATTGGCGGGTGCCGTCGATGGCTTCGGCTTTAGCACGACCCTTGCGCCCGCCAGTGGGATCGGTCGGTCCGAGCTTCAGACTGTCCGTCGGGCCGGTCGCCGTCGAAACAGGCCGTCTTGCCGGTGGAACGCCAGACCCCTTCGCGCGCGCGGGCAATCATGTCACGGCCAGGCCAGGTGCCCGGCGACTGCGGGAAGACCGAGATTGGTCACATGGCCGTGCGCTTGCGCCCTCTCCGATCAAAGGCGTCACAGCACGGCGTAAGCCTCGCTCATGTCCTTGGCGGGGGTGCGCAGGTCACGCAGGATTTCGGCGGCGGCATTGCGACCGGGCGCCCCCATGACCCCGCCTCCGGGATGGGTTGAGGAGCCGCAGATCCACAAATCGCGGATCGGGCTTCGGTACTGCGCGTGGCCAGGCACGGGGCGATTGAAGAGCAACTGGTCGAAGGTCAGTTCGCCTTGGAAGATGTTGCCCCCGGTCAGGCCGACCTCGTTTTCCAGTTCGCGCGGGGTGCGCACCTCGATGTGCAGGATGCTGTCCTTGAAGCCCGGCGCATGGCGTTCCATCTGGTCGAGGCAGGTCGCGGCGAAGGCATCGCGGTCGGCATCGGTCCAGTCGCGGCCCTCTAGCTTGGGCGGCGCGTATTGCACGAAGACCGACATGAAGTGCTTGCCCGGCGGCGTCATCGTCGGGTCGATGGTCGAGGGGATCATCACGTCAAGGAACGGGTCGCGGCTCCACCGCTGGGCTTTCCAGTCGTCGTAGGCACGCTCGATCCGCTCGATCGTATCGGTGAAATGCAGCGCGCCGCGAATGTTCGGCGCGCCGTCGGGCAGCGCGGGGAACCGCGGCAACCGGTCCAGCGCGATGTTGAGCTTGCCGGACGAACCGCGGATCTTGAAATTTCGGACCTTTTTGACGAAGGCGGGCGGCAACTCGGCCTCGTCCACATGGCCGAGGAACGTGCGCTGCACATCCATGTTCGAGATCACCCGCCGCGCGGCGATCTCGTCGCCGTTGTCCAGCACGATCCCTGTCGCGCGCCCGTTCCTGACCAGGACCTTGTCGATCCCATGGCCCATGCGGACCTCGCCGCCCGCCGCCTCGAACGCGGATTTCAGCGCCTTCGAGATCGCCCCCATGCCGCCGCGGGCATAGCCCCAGGCGCCGACGTTGCCATCCACGTCGCCCATCATGTGGTGCAGCAGGATATAGGCCGTGCCGGGGGACATCGGCCCAAGGTTCGTACCGGTAAAGGCGGCCACCGCCTGCATCGCCTTGATCACCGGCGTCTCGAAGTATTCGTCCAGATAGTCCGCGATCGACATGGTCCAGAAGCGGACCATCTCGCAGGCCTGACGCTCGCTCAGACCGAGCATCCGCTTGCCAAGCCAGGCAAGCTCCGAGATGTCGCGCGGTCGCAGGCTGGCGGGATCCGCGGGCGTGCGCAGAAGCATCGGTCGGATGAACCGGCAATGGCGAAGGATATCCCGGTTGTAGCGGTCATAGGCTTCGGCGTCGCGCGGGCTGTGGCGGGCGAACTCGCGCCGGTTGGCGTCATGGTCGCGGTGGGCGCCAAGATATCCGCCGTCCTCCTTGAAGACCGCACCGCCTTCATAGGGCAGGATCTGCAGCCCGTGCCGGGGCAGGTCGAGGTCGCGCATGATCTCGGGCCGGAACAGCGACGAGACGTAGGAACAGTTGGAATAGGTGAAGCCCGGGTAAAGCTCGCGGCTCACGGCCGCGCCGCCGACATAGTCGTTTTTCTCTACCACCAGCGTCTTGAGCCCGGCGCGCGCCAGATAGCAGGCAGCGACAAGCCCGTTGTGCCCTGCCCCGACGACGACGGCGTCATAGATCATCCCAAGGCCTTTCCCATCTTCCAGGGCGTTGGGGCAGGCGGGCCGATGTCCTCGCCCGTGGTCCCCGATCGGTTCGGGGACAACGTTAAGCCGTCGCGATCCGATGCCGCAACACCGTTGGCGCGGGCGCGCCCTCCGGCATCTTGACCTTGCGCGGCCGAACCCTCAACGCTTGGCCGAGGCACGGCCAGAGGAGCCCCACGTGAAGACCTTTTTCAGCGAAGAGCATCGCCGCCACTTTCCGCAAGCCGAACTGAGCGGGGGCGAGTTCGTCACACCTTACGAGCGGCCAAGCCGCGTCGAGTATGTGCTTGGGCGGCTGAAGGAACGGGGGCTGACCGACATCGTCGATCCCGGCGCGCCGGACATGGACGCGATCCGCGCCCTCTGCACCCCTGATTACCTCGAATTCCTCGAAACGGCGTGGGACGAATGGAAGGCCGCCGGGATGGCGGGCGAGATCATCGCGGCCAGCTTCCCGGCCCGGCGGATGCAGATGTCGCGCCCGCCACGCAACATCGACGGCAAGGCGGGCTATTACGCGCTGGCCTCCGAGACCGCGATCACCGGCGGCACCTGGGCCGCCACGCTGTCGTCGGCGGCCTCGGCGCAGGCGGCTCAGGCCCATGTCGCGGCCGGCGCGCGCGCGGCTTTCGCCCTGTGCCGCCCGCCCGGGCACCACGCCACCGCCGACATGTACGGCGGCTACTGCTTCATCAACAACGCCGCTCTCGTGGCCGAGGCCTTCCGCCGCGACGGCGCCGGTCGCGTGGCGGTGCTCGACATCGATTTCCACCACGGGAACGGCACGCAGGACATCTTCTATGACCGGGGCGACGTCTTCTTCGCATCGCTCCATGGCGCGCCGGAAGACGCCTTCCCCTATTTCCTGGGCTTCGCGGACGAGACCGGCGCGGGCGCCGGCGAAGGCGCGACGGTGAACTACCCCATGCTGCCCGGCACCGCCTATGGCCCCTGGGCCAAGGCACTGGACGATGCCATCGCGCGGATCCGCGCCTTCGGGGCCGAGGCGCTGGTCGTCTCGCTGGGGGTCGACGCCTACAAGGACGACCCGATCAGCTTCTTCAAGCTCGACAGCCCCGACTTCATGGACGCGGGCCGCCGGATCGGCAGGCTTGGACTGCCCTCGGTCTTCTGCATGGAGGGCGGCTATGCGATCGAGGCGGTGGGGATCAACACGGTGAACGTGCTGGAGGGGTTCCTCGATGCGTGACGTGGCGGTCGCGGTCACGCAGTTCGCCTGCTCGGACGATCTGGCGGCCAACGCCGACCGCGCCGAGGCCCTGGTGCGCCAGGCCGCGACGCAAGGCGCCCAGGTGATCCTGCTGCAAGAGCTGTTCCACGGCCCCTACTTCTGCAAGACCGAGGACCCGCGCTATTTCGTCTGGGCCAGCCCTTTCGAGGGCAACGCCCTTGTCGCGCGCTTCGCCGCGCTGGCGCGCGAGCTTGGGGTCGTGCTGCCGGTGTCGTTCTTCGAACGCGCGGGGCCCGCGCATTTCAACTCGGTCGCGGTGATCGACGCCGACGGTCGCGCGCTGGGGCTTTACCGCAAAAGCCACATCCCACAGGGACCGGGCTATGAGGAGAAGTACTATTTCACCCCCGGCGATACCGGTTTCCGCGTCTGGGACACCGCCTTCGGGCGGATCGGCGTCGGCATCTGCTGGGACCAGTGGTTCCCCGAGGCGGCCCGCGCGATGGCGCTGATGGGGGCTGAGATGCTTCTGTATCCCACCGCGATCGGGTCCGAGCCCCCTGCCCCAGCCTATGACAGCCAGCCGCACTGGGAGATGACGATGCGCGGCCATGCCGCCGCGAACATCCTGCCCGTGGCCGCCTCGAACCGGATCGGGCGCGAGGTGCAGGGCGGGCAGGAGGTGACGTTCTACGGCACCTCCTTCGTCGCCGATCATACCGGGCAGGTCGTTGCCCAGGCAGGCCGCGACGACACGGCCGTGCGGGTGGCGCGCTTCGACCTTGACGCGATCCGGGACCTTCGGCGCAGCTGGGGCCTGTTTCGCGACCGGCGGCCAGACCTTTACGGCGCCCTTCGCGGCTTCGGCGGTTGACCGCTAGACCGCAGGGGGACGGCGGGCCGGCCAGTCGGTCGCCCGGTGATAGGCATCGCCCATCGCCAGGATGGCGGCGTCCGCGCCGGCGGAACCGAAAAGCTGAAGCCCCGTCGGCAAGCCTGCGGCCGAGAACCCGGCCGGCAGCGCAAGGCAGGGAAGGCCGGCAAGGCTGACCGGCACGACGACCTCCATCCAGCGGTGGTAGGTGTCCATCCGGCGCCCGGCGATCTGATCTGGCCAGCGCCACTCGACCGGGAAGGGCCAGACCTGCGCGGCCGGCAGCGCCAGCGCGTCGAACCGCCCGAACAGGCGCGCGGCGCAGGCATACCAGCGCGAGCGCGTGACGCTGGCGTCATAGAAGGCCGCGGCGGTCAGTGATGCCCCCTGCTCGATCTCCCACAGGGTCTCGGGCTTCGTCAGCGCCCGCTTCGCGGGATCGTCCGCAAGGTCGCGCTTGGCGCCCGCGTTCAGACCCGCGCGCAGCGTCGTCCAGGACGACCAGAGATCTTCGGCCGGAAAGGGCGGTGCCAGCGGCTCGACGACGGCGCCAAGATCCTCGAAGACGCCCAGCGCGGTTTCGCAGGTGGACAGGATGCCGGGCTCCATCGGATAGGCGCCGCCCCAGTCCGCCAGCCAGCCGATGCGCTTGCCCGCAAGGCTGCTGCCGAAGCGGGCGGTGAAATCCCCGGACGGACGCGCGAACGGCACTTCGGGGTTCGGCCCCGCCAGCACCGACAGCAGCAGGGCAAGGTCGCGCGGGCTGCGCGCCATGGGCCCGTCGGTGGTAAGGGTCGACAGGAACGTGTCGCCCTCGGCGTCCAATGGAACCAGGCCCCAGGTCGGCCGAAAGCCATAGACGTTGCAAAAGGCGGCGGGGTTGCGAAGCGACCCCATCATGTCCGATCCGTCGGCCAGCGGCAGAAGCCGCGCGGCCAGCGCCGCAGCCGCCCCGCCCGACGACCCGCCCGCGCTGCGCGACAGGTCATAGGGATTGCGCGTCGCCCCGAAGACCGGGTTGAACGAGTGCGATCCCTGCCCCCATTCGGGCGCGTTGGTCTTGCCGATCAGAACCGCGCCCGCCGCCCTGACACGCGCAGCCAGCAGATCGTCGGAGGCCGGAACGTGGTTGGCAAAAACGGGCGAGCCCCAGGTCGTGCGCAGCCCCTTCGTCGCGACCAGGTCCTTCGCCGCGAAGGGCATGCCCCACAGCGGGCCGGTGGGCACGCCCTGGTCCAGCGCTTCGGCTTCGGCCATCAGTTCGGCCCTCGGACGAAGCGAAACGATCGCGTTGATCTTCGGGTTGACCGCCTCGATCCGGTCGAGAACCGCCGCCATGACCGCGGCCGGCGACAGCGCCCGCGACTGCAGGGCTTGCGCCAGGGCGACGGCGTCCATCGTGGTCGGGTCGTCCAGAGCCGTCGATGTCACGAAGGGGTGCCTTGGGTAACGCCGGGGGGCAGCGCCCCCCGGCAGTCCGGGCGCCGAGGCGCCCGGGTCATCACTTCTGAAGCTCGGTCCAGATCGCCGTGTAGTATTCCTGCGCCTTGGGCGAGCAGGTCGGCAGGAAGTGGCCCGCCGCGGCGAACTCTTCCGGCACCAGGATTTCGGGCGCGGACTTCATGTCCTCGGGCATGAACGGGTCGGACCCTGCGATGCCGTTGGCATAGCGCGCGAAGGCCGAGATCATGGCCGCGTTCTCGGGCACCATGATGAAGTCGAGGAACTTGTAGGCTTCTTCGACGTTCTGCGCATCCGACAGCAGCATCACCTGGTCCATCCACAGCGGGAAGCCTTCCTTGGGATAGCCATAGACCACATCGGGGTTCTGCAGGCGGGCGCGGAAGATCGCCCCGTTCCAATAGACCGAGGCCATCACGTCGTTGGCGGCCATCTTCTCGGTCATGCCGTAGTCCATCGACAGCCACATGGGCTTGGCGGCGACCAGCGCGTCACGGGCCTTCTTCAGGACCTCCGTGTCCTCGGTGCAGGGCTCGCCGCCCACGTACCAAAGCGCCAGCGAGATGACGTCGTTCATCTCGGGCGTCACGTTCACCTTGCCCTCAAGCTCGGGCGGCGGATCGAGGAAGATCGCCGAGGTGTTGATGTCGCCCGAATAGGCGGTCTTGTTCACCGCGACACCAGTTGAACCCCACTGCCACGGGATCGAGTACTTGCGGCCCGGGTCGTAGTCCACGTTCATCCACTCGGGCGCGATGTTGCCGTGATTGGGCAGCTTCGACAGGTCAAGCTCCTGCACGAGGCCCTTTTCGACGTAGATCTGCACGTAGTTGGCCGAGGGCACGACAAGGTCGAAGCCATGCCCGCCGGCCTCGATCTTGGCCAGCGCGGTGTCGTTGCTGTCATAATCGGTGATGGTGACGTCGATGCCGGTCTCGGCCTCGAACTTCTCGATCAGCTCGGGGCTGGTGTAGTCGCCCCAGTTGAAAAGCTGCAGCGTGCCCTCGGCATGGGCCAGTGTGGTCCCCGCCAGAAGCATGGCCACGGTCGACATGAGTTTCTTCATTGGATCCTCCAGGTTGGTCGATCTTCGATTTCAGTCCCGTTTGCGCGTCAGAACGAAGAATGCCGTCAGCATGATCACCGTCAGCAGCAAGAGCAATGTCGAGATCGCGTTGATCTCGGCCGAGACCGACCGACGGATCTGCGCGAGCATGTAGGTGGGCAGCGTATCCTGCCCGGCCGATTTCACGAAGAGCGTGATGACCACGTCGTCAAGCGAGGTGACGAAGGCCAGCATCAGCCCGGCGACAATCCCCGGCATCAAGAGCGGCAGCGTGACGTGGCGAAACGCCTGCCAGGGCGTGGCGTAAAGATCGGCGGCCGCCACCTCGAGGCTTTGGTCCATGCCTTCAAGCCGCGCCCGGATCGGCAGATAGGCGAAGGGGATGCAGAAGGCCGAATGCGCGGCGATCAGGTAGCCAAGCCCCTGATAGCCGGTCGCCACCTTGATCGAGGCGAAGAAGATCAGAAGGGCAACCGCCGTCACGATCTCGGGCACCATGAGCGGCTGGTTGATCATCAGGTAGATCACGGTCTGTCCCCGGGTCCGCCGCCGACGCGTCGTGCCAAGCGCGGCCATGGTCGCCACGAAGGTGGCGATGACCGAGGCGAAGGCGGCGATGGTCAGCGAGCGCAGCGTGACTTCGCGCACCTGCTGGTTGTTCCAGGCCTCGGGATACCACCGCAACGAGAAGCCTTCCCAGATCGCGATGCTGTCGCCGGCGTTGAAGGAGAAGGCGACAAGGATGAAGATCGGCAGGTAGAGCGCCGCAAAGACCAGCAGCGCCACCGTCGCGAAGCCGGGGATCCGCGAGGCGGAGAAGTCGCGCCTAGCCACGGGCGCTCTCCCGCGAGGTGACGCGCACGTAGAACACCAGTGCGATCGAGACGATCACGAGAAGCAGCACCGACAGCGCCGCCCCAAGCGGCCAGTTCCGGCCCTGCCCGAATTGCAGCTCGATGAAGTTTCCGATCATCATGTTGCGGCCGCCGCCGAGGATGCGCGGCGTGACATAGGCGCCAAGCGCCGGAATGAACACAAGGATCGAGCCCGCAACGATCCCGGGTCTGACGATGGGCATGATGACGCGGCGCAGCACCTGCCAGCGCGAGGCGTAAAGATCGTAGGCCGCTTCGATCAGGCGCATGTCGAACCGGTCGATCGCCGCGAAAAGCGGCAGCACCATCAGCGGAAGGTAGACATAGGTCATCCCCAGGAAGACCGCGAAGTCGGTATAGATGATCTGCAGCGGGGTATCGATCACGCCAAGGTGGATCAGCAGGGTGTTCAGGATGCCCTCGTTCCGGATGATCTGGTTGATCGCGAAGGTGCGGATCAGAAGGTTGGTCCAGAACGGAATGGTGATCAGGAACAGAAGCGCCGTGCGCATCCGGGGCGGCCGCGTGGCGATGAACCAGGCCGTGGGGAAGCCCACGATGAAGGCGAAGACGGTCGTGGTCAGCGCCAGCTTCACCGACCTCCAGAAGATCGTCAGGTGCGCGTCGGCCAGGCTGTAGGTGCCGTCGAAGATGTCGCGCGACAGGACGGTCGCGACCCAGGCGTCGGTCGAGAATTCCCACACCACGTTGCCGTACTGGCCCGGTGTCAGGAAGGAATAGACCACCATGATCAGAAGCGGGCCGGCGGCGGCGAAGGTCAGGATCACCAGCGCCGGTGCCGACAGAAGCCAGGACCCCCGCGCCTCGCGCCGTGCTGCCCTGTCTTCGGCCGCGCTCATCGCGTCAGTCCTCCAGCACTTGGACCGCGCCGGGCGCGAAGGTCACGCCCACCTCGGTGCCCACGGGCGGCGCGTCGCCGCCGGCGGCCTCGGCCTGGTAGCGGGCGACCAGACCCGCGCCATCGGCAAGACGCAGGTGAACGTGGCTGTCGGTCCCGAAATAGACGGCCTCGCCCACAGTCGCGGTCAGAAGAGCATCGGGGCCCGCCGGCACGATGCGCACATGCTCGGGCCGCACGGCAAGGGTGTGACGCCCCTCGGGCGCCGCCGCGTCGACGGGGATGGCGACCCCGCCCGCGATCTTTGCGACCCCGCCGCGGACCTCGCCCGGCAGGAAGTTCGTCTCGCCGATGAAATCGGCGACGAAGCGGTTGACGGGATGGTTGTAGATCTCGCGCGGGGACCCGACCTGGAGAAGCCGGCCCGCGCTCATCACGGCGATCCGGTCGGACATGGTCAGCGCCTCTTCCTGGTCATGGGTCACGAAGATGAAGGTGATCCCAAGCTCAAGCTGAAGCCGCTTGAGTTCCGACTGCATCTCCTTGCGCAACTTGAGATCAAGTGCTGACAGCGGCTCGTCAAGCAGCAGCACCTCGGGCGACGGCGCAAGGGCGCGGGCCAGGGCGACACGCTGCTGCTGCCCGCCCGAAAGCTGCTGCGGCTTGCGGTCGGCCATCTCCTCGAGCCGGACGAGCGACAGCGCCCGGTCGACGGTCTGGGTCACTTCCGCAGACGGCCGGCCCCTCATCACAAGGCCGAAACCCACGTTCTCGCGCACCGTCAGGTGCGGGAACAGGGCGTAACTCTGGAAGACCGTGTTCACCGGCCGGCGGTTCGGCGGTTCCTCGGTGATGTCGCGCCCGTTGAGAAGGATCTGCCCCGCGGTGGGCGTCTCGAAGCCAGCGATCATCCGCAGAAGCGTCGTCTTGCCACAGCCCGAAGGACCGAGAAGCGTGAAGAATTCGCCCTTGCGGATCGCGATCGATACATCGTCCAGCGCGACCACTTCCTTGGGGCCGGACCCGTACACCTTGCGGGCCGACCGCGCCTCGATCGCGTCTTCTATCGCCACCCGGACCTCCGATTTCCTTGCTGCCACGATGGACGATGCCGCAGCCCGAAAGCAAGCCTCGTCTAGGGGCGAAGCGCGCCGGACCCGCCCCCCGAGCGGCCCTGATGACCGACCCCGTTCGGTCTGCGATGAAACCACGGGCGCGCACGCTCGAGTTCCGCGCAAAGCGACAGCAGCAGTTCATCCTCGCCGAAGCGCGCGGCAAGGTGGATGCCGACGGGCAGACCTTCCGGCGACCAATGCAGGGGAACCGACGCCGCCGGCTGGCCGCTTGCGTTGAAGGCCGCCGTGAACGGCGAATAGGCGAAGACCCCGTCGGGACCCGTTCGAAAGGCAAGGTAGTCGTCGGTCGCGTGGTCGAAGCGGCCGATACGAGCGGGGGGTTCGGCCAGGGTGGGTGTCAGCAGGATGTCGTGGTCGGCCATGAATTCCGCCATCGCACGGCCGTAGGCATGGACGGCATTGACGCATTCAAGATAGCGGTCGCCCGAAACGGTGGCGGCATGCGCCATCGCGCCGCGGGTGACGCCTTCCACTTCGCCTGCCTCAAGCGGGCGCCCGCGGGCGGTGACGGCGCGGCGAACCGACAGCGCCGCACCACAGGCCACGATGTCGGTCCAGGCCCGCATCATGCCCGCCGTGTCGGCCTGGCGCGGCACGGCCGGCTCGATCTCGTGGCCGAGATCCTCGAGAAGGGCGGCGGCGTCGAACACCGCGCGGCGGCAGTCGGGATGCACGGGATCGCCGGTCAGGGTCGTTTCGCACAGCGCCACGCGCAAGCGGCGGGGGGCGCGATCGATCGCCTGACGGAATGTCCGCCGCAGGGGCGGCGCCCAGTAGGGCGCGCCCAGATCCGCGCCCTGGGTGCCATCGAGGAGGATCGCCGTGTCGCGAACGCTGCGGGTCAGGAAACCGTCGATCGCCATGCCGGCCCAGCCTTCGCCGTAGTAGGGTCCATCGGGCAGACGGGCGCGGGTCGGTTTCACCCCGAAAAGCCCGCAGTTCGACGCGGGGATGCGGACCGATCCGCCGCCATCGGACCCATGGGCGGCCGGGACGATTCCGGCTGCCACCGCCGCCCCCGCCCCGCCCGACGATCCGCCCGGCGTCCGGCCCAGATCCCAGGGATTGCGCGTCGGGCCGCCATAGACGGCGGCCTCGGTCGCGGGACCGATCCCGCCCTCGGGCGCGGTGGTGCGCCCGAACACGACAAGCCCCATCGCGGCCAGCCGCGCATAGATCGCCGAATCGCGCGCATAGCGCGTGTTCGCGAAAAGCCGCGAGCCGTTGTTCGACGGAAAGTCGACTGCCTCGGCGCCCAGGTCCTTGAGCAGGAAGGGAACGCCGCGCAGCGGGCCTTCAGGCAGGCCTTGGGCGATTTTCCGGCGTGCCACCCCTTCGGCCAGCATCACAACCGCGTTGAGATCCGCGTTCACCTCGCCCACCTGGGCGAGTGCAGCGTCAAGCAACTCGTCCGCGCTGACCTCGCCGCGCGCCACCAGCGCCGCAAGCGCGGTGGCGTCGTGATCGTCGTATCCGGTCATCGGTCTTCTCCCCGCCCCATCCCCGTCTCACAGCCTAGCGACGCCCGGATCATCTGCAACCGGAACGCGGGCGCTTCCCTCGGCAAGTTGGGGCGACTACGGTTGGATTGCCCGCAGGCAAGTGCGATTGGGGGGCAAGGCGATGACCGATCTGTATTATCTTCCGGCGACCGAGGTTTTGGACCTCTTTCGCCGGCGCGAGGTGTCGCCCATCGATTACCTCGAGGCGATTCTCGACCGGACAGCAGCGATGAACCCGGCGATCAACGCCTATGCCGACACCTATTTCGACGAAGCCCGTGCGGCGGCGCAGCGGGCCGAGACCGCCTATGCCACCGGAACGGCCCGCCAGCTCGAGGGTCTGCCTGTCGCGGTGAAGGACGCCCAGCGCGTGGCCGGCAAGCGCACCACGCACGGATCGCTTGCCTTCGCCGACAACGTCGAGACGATGTCCGACCCCACGATCGAGCGGCTTCAGGCGGCAGGCGCGATCCTTCACGCCCGCACCACGACACCCGAGTTCTGCCTGTCGGCGACCTGCGCCTCGCGCATGTGGGGGGTCACCCGCAACCCGTTCAATACCGACTTCGGCCCGGGGGGATCGTCCGGGGGATCGGCCGCAGCGCTGGCGGCCGGAATGACACCGGTGGCCACCGGGACCGACATCGGAGGGTCGATCCGCATTCCCGCCAGCGCCTGCGGGGTCGTGGGCTTCAAGCCCCCGCATGGCCGCAACCCCGACGGCCCGCCCGCCAATTTCGACCGCTACAACCACTGCGGCGTCTTGACCCGCACGGTGGCCGAGACCGCGCTTCTTCAGAACGTGATCTCGGGCCCGCACCCGCGTGACCACGACAGCTTGCGCGACGTCGTCCGAATCCCCGGCGCCTTCCCGCCCGCGCCGCTGCGCGTCGCCTGGTCGATGGACCTCGGCTATGTCCCGATCAGCGCCGACGTCCGGCGCAACACCCTGTCCGCGCTGAACCGCTTCCGAGACGCCGGCTGCACGGTCGAGGAAGTCGACATCGGCTGGACCCTCGAAACCGACCGGGCGGCGAACCAGTGGTATTCGGCCATGCATTTCGGCCGCCAGCCGCTGTGGAGCGCGCAGACCCATCGCGCGCTGCTGACCGACTATGCACTGGCGGTCGCCGATCTGGCCGCAAAGCTTGGCCCCGACGACGTGGCCCGGTCCTGGGAAGTGCAGCATCGGATGTACCAGGTGATCGGCGCGATCTTCGAGCGTTTCGATGTGCTTGTCTGCCCGACCCTGTCGGTGGGCGGCGTGCGCGCCGATCACGACCCGCTGTCGACGACCTTCGAGGTCGATGGACAGGTCGTCGACGCGGAATACGGCTGGGTGCTGACCCATGCCTTCAACATGCTGCACAACTGCCCCGTCATGTCGGTGCCCTCGGGGCGCGACGCGAACGGGGTGCCGACCGGCATCCAGATCGTCGGCCCTACCTTCGACGATCTCACGGTGTTTCGCGCCGCGATGCTGTACGAAGCGGCGGCACCGGAAATGTTTCTGCCCGCCTCGGGGCGACCCGACCCCCGGCCCGATCCCCGGCCCGTCGACGGCCCCAACGGCAGCGCGG
Organism: Saliniferula longa; assembly: GCF_050789285.1. NCBI lineage: Bacteria > Pseudomonadati > Pseudomonadota > Alphaproteobacteria > Rhodobacterales > Roseobacteraceae > Saliniferula > Saliniferula longa. Next base: position 67,968 of record NZ_JBOUVX010000004.1, read on the forward strand.
CCTAGGCCACGTCCGCGACCCGGATCTCAAGGATCGAGGGCCCCGCGATGGCGCGCAGGCGCCGCAGGGTTGCCGCGATCGCGGCGGGGTCGGCGGCGACGGCGGCATGGGGCATGCCGCAGGCCCGGGCAAGGTCGGCGAAGTCGGGCGGTGTCGGATCGCAGCCGATCACAGGCGCGCCCGCATCCCGCATCGAGGTCGCGATCTCGCCATAGCCCCGGTTGTTCCAGATCACGAAAGTGACGGGAAGCGCCTCCTGCGCGGCGGTCATGAGTTCGGCCAGGCTGAACTGCGCGCCGCCGTCGCCCGTCAGGCACAGGACGGGAAGATCGGGGCGCGCGATGGCAGCGCCGATGGCGGCGGGAATGGCATAGCCCAGCGCGCCGTATCCGGTGGCCGAATTGAACCACCCCCCGGCCCGGTCGGGATCATAAAACAGGTTGCCGGCGTAGACCGGCTGGGTGCTGTCGCCCACGATCAGCGCGCCGGGGACGGCCTCGCGCATCGCGTCGAGACAGCGCACCTCGGCCCGCATTTTCGGACCAATCTCGTCCCAGGCGGCGTCCCGGGCAGCGGCGGCACGGGCCTGGGCGCGGGCAGGCTCGGCCGCGTCGGGGCCAAGATCCCGCAGAAGCGCATGTGCCGCGTCCGAGGCATCGGCCATGATGGCGATGCGCGCCGGATGTCGGGCCAGTTGGTCGGGGCAGATGTCGACGCGCACCAGCGACGGCAGGCGCGGCATCCCGCCGGTGCCGTACATATCGTAGTCCGTCGGCCCAAGCTCGGTCCCAAGGGCAAGCACGACGTCGGCGCCTTCAAGAAGATCGCGCACCGCCCTTAGGCTGGGACTGGCGGGCACGACAAGCGGGTGTGCATGCATCCGACCGCGCCCGTTCACCGTCTGGACCACCGGCGCCCCCAATCGCTCGGCAAGGGCCGCAAGGACCGCCCCTTCGCGCATCCCGCCCCCGGCCAAGATCACCGGGGCGCGCGCGGTAGCCAGAAGGCCCGCGGCGTCGGCGATCACCGCGGGATCGGGGCGCGGTACGGCCACCGGCGCGGCCGGGCCGCTGTCGCCCCCGACGGGCAGGCCGGCCACGTCGATGGGCACCTCGACATGCACGGGGCCGGGGCGCCCCGCCGCGAGCCGGGCAAGGGCCCGGTCGATGGCGGGACACAGGTCGTCCGGCGTCTCGACACGCTCCGAACTCAGCGCAACACCGGCGGCCAGGGTGCGCTGGTCGGGAAGCTCGTGCAGATAGCCGAGCCCTTGCCCAAGACTGTCCCGCGCATTGACCCCCGACAGGACAAGAACCGGCACGCTGTCGGCGCGGGCCTGCGCCATCGCGGTCAACGTGTTGGTCAGACCGGGGCCGGTGATGACAAGGGCCACGCCCGGCTTGCCGCTGGCGCGGGCATAGCCGTCGGCCATGAACCCCGCGCCCTGTTCGTGGCGCGGGGTCACATGCCGGATCCCCGAGTCGGCAAGACCCCGGTAAAGCTCGATCGTATGAACGCCGGGAATGCCGAAGATCGTATCGACGCCGCGCGCGACCAGCGCGCGGACCAGTGCTTCGCCCACCGTCGTCACGCGCGCACCCCGGCCAGGGTCCGGGCATAGGCGGCGATCCGGTCGCAGGCCTCGGCGAAGCGGTCGTCGTCCACGGTGAGCGCAACCCGCACCCAGTCACCAAGCGAGGCGCCGAAGGACGCCCCCGGCATCACCGCGACGCCCGCCTCCTCGATCAGGCCGGCGGCGAAGGCTGCGCCATCCAGACCGGTGCCCCGCACGTCGATCAGGGCGAACATCCCCGCCTGGGGCGCATGGACGCGCAGCGGCCCGTCGCCTTCGAGCCGGGTCTTGAGACGCCGCGCGCGCGCCGCGAAGCGCTGCCGCATCCCCGCCGCGACGGGCGAGGGCGCCCGAACCGCAGCCTCGGTCATGTCCGCGATGAAGGGCTGGTTGCCGAAAAGCATCGTTTCGGACAGCGGCAGAAGCCGCGCCGCGAAATCGGCCGGCGCCACGATCCAGCCGCTGCGCATTCCCGGCATGGCGTGCGACTTCGAGATCGAAGAGGCAGCGACCACCCGGTCGGCCAGATGGGGAAACGCCAGGGGCGACACGAATTCAGCCCCCTCGAAGACCAGATCCTCATAGACCTCGTCCGACAGGATCCACAGGTCGTGTGCCGTCGCGACCTCTCCGATCGCCTGCAGATCGTCCCGGCTCAGGATCGCCCCGGTGGGATTGTGCGGCGAGTTCAGAAGGATCGCGCGCGAGCGCGGCGTGACGCGCGCGGCAAGATCGGCCGCGTCCATCCGAAAGCCACGCTCGGGGCGCAGGGGCACCGGCACGGGCGCCGCGCCGCCGGCACGGATCACGCCTTCGTAAGTGGCATACATGGGATCGCCGACCAGAACCTCGGCCCCGACTTCGCCCACGCCAAGAAGCAGGGCGAAAAGCGCGGTCTGCGTTCCGGGAAAGCACAGGATCTGGTGCTCGGTGATCGTCCGGCCGGCACTGCGGGAATAGCGCTCGGCCAGCGCGCGGCGCAGCCCGGCCTCGCCCCGGCCGTCCGAATAACCGGTGCGCCCGGCCCGAAGCGCGGCGACGGCGACTTCGGTCAACACGGGCGGCGCGGGCACGTCGGGTTCACCGATCGTCAGTTCGATCACGTCACGGCCTTGCGCCGCCAGCGCGCGGGCGCGGTAGTGGATCTCCCACTTGGCGCCGCCAAGCCCGGCTAGGCGATCGAGGATCGCGGCGTGTTTCATGGCGCTGCCTCGTCACTGAACGGAATGGCCCGGGGCAAGGCGCCCGGCACGCGGCGGACCTGACAGGACGGCGATGGCTTCGTCAAGGCCGGTCGGGGTCCGCGCGCCGCGATGCGCGGCATCATCAGTCGCGCCCCCCGACAAGCTGTCCATCGGGCAGGCGCAGCACGGCATCGTCGTCAAGATCCGGCTGGCCGCTTGCCTCGGGGGTGCAGGGCGCGGTGGCCCCGTCCGGGCAAACCCTGTCGGCCCGCGCGCGCTGAAGCGTCTGAAGAGACCGGTGTCGCGCCGTGCAGCTTTGGCATTCGGTCCCGGGCGCCGCGACCTCTGTCGCCCCTGCCGCGTCGGCAGCGGTATCGGACTGCGCCGCGAACGGGGCCGCCAAAAGCGCCAAGGCGAAAGGGACGGTGCGATGCATCGCCGTCAGGCCCCGTCCATCCGGGCATCCGTGGGGACCGGCCGGTCAAGATACCGCCGCAAGGGTTCGGCGCTGTCCGCATGCCCCGCGGTCTCGCGGTGTAGGAACTCGAGCGCCGCGCGCTCATGTTCGGGGAGACAGGCAAGCCTCGGGCGATCGGCTTCGGGGCCATCAGCCGCAACCCTTTCGAAATAGGCGACATAGCCCGGATAGGTGCGGCACATCCCGGCCAGCAGCCGGTCCCAGTCGGGTGCCTCGCGCCGCGCCTGAGCCTGCCCCCGGGCCACAAGGCTGTCGTCATCACGGGGGACAAGGCCGTGCCGGCGCAGCAAGGGCGCAATGATGCGCGCTGTGTGCCGTTCGATCTCGGCAAGAAGGCGCAGGCGGTCCTGGCGGTGCGGGTCGTCGAACAACTCGGCGAGGGTGGCGAAATAGGCCTCGGTCTCGATCTCTTCCTCGTAGGCCAGCGTCAGCCGGTCGAAGTAGTCCTGCCGCGCCCCGGTCATGGCTTGGCGCGCCCGATATGCGCCCCAAGATCGGCCACCCGATCGCTGCCGACGTCGATCCGTTCATGCCGGAAGGGCTGGTCTTCGTCGACGACGGTGTCGAGTTCGCGCGCATAGCGGTGGCCGGCATGCACCGCCGTGGCGATGATCGAGGGGGCTTCGCAATCGCCGATTCGGGCCAGCGTAAACGGAAGCGGGTCGGTCCCCGCGCGCGCCATGAGGTCCCGGTAGAGGCCGTCGACAGGCCGACGCGACGTCACCATCACGACCGTTTCGAACGGCATGCGGACCGTCTCGCCGCCATAGACGCAGTCGAGCGCGATTTCGGCGCCGTCGAAGGACGTCAGGGTCTTCGCGGTCACGATGCCGACGCCCAGCTTCGTCAGCCGGGCCCGCATGCGCCAGGCCTCGACGGTGATGCTGCCATAGTCCGACACGCTGTCCGACGGGGTGCAGAGCGTCACTGCGTGCCCTGCCCCGCGCAGCTTTTCGGCCAGGCTGACGGCCATGTAATAGCCGTCTTCGTCGTAGATCAGCGTGGGTCCTTCAGGAAGCGCGCCATCCATGATGTCGTCGGGGGTCAGGACGCGGTCCAGCGCTGCGCCCTCGGCGATGGCGACGTAGCCCTCGGGCCCGAACCGTTCCTTGCGCCAGCGCGCCCCGGTGGCGAGGACCACGTGGTCGGCGCCCACGGCAAGGACGTCGTCGGCGGTCATCGGGCTTTCGCGGAAGACCTCGACATGGGGCATCTCCTGAAGCTGCTGCATCCGGTAGTCACGGACGCGGGCATATTCGCTCATGCCCGGCAGGGCGGCCTCGCGCGTGACGCGCCCACCAAGCTCGCGGGTTGCCTCGGCCAGCATCACCTCATAGCCGCGCGCGCCCAACGCGCGCGCCGCCTCGAGTCCGGCCGGACCCGCGCCCACCACAAGGATGCGCGCGTCCGAGCCTTTCGCGGCGATCGCCTCGGGGTGCCAGCCGCGGCGCCATTCCTCGCCCATGGTGGGGTTCTGCGTGCAGCGGATCGGGACGCCCAGCGCATCGCCCGAATAGCAGATGTTGCAGCCGATGCATTCGCGGATCGCCGACAGCCTGCCCTCCTCGATCTTCTTCGGAAGGAACGGGTCGGCAATAGACGGGCGGGCCGCCCCGATCAGGTCGGTGACCCCGCGCCGCACCTGGCTTGCCATCGTGTCGGGCGAGGTGAAGCGCCCGACCGTGACCACGGGCTTCGAGGTCTGCGACCTGACCCAGGCCATGTAGGGCTCGAGCGCGGCCTCCTTGGCGAAGCGCGACACCCCCATCTCGAGCGAGTAGTCGGCGATGTTGATGTCCCACAGGTCGGGCAGGTCGGCCAGCATGGCGAACATCTCGCGCCGCTCGCCCACGACCGGCACGCCGTCCTCGCCCTCTTCGGCATCGGCGGCAAAGCGCACGGCGACGGCGCAGCGGTCCCCCACCGCGTCCTTCGTTTCCTCGATCAGTTCGCGCACGAGACGGACGCGGTTTTCAAGCGATCCGCCGTATTCGTCCGATCGCGTGTTCAGCCGGGGCGACAGGAAATGCGACAGCAGGTAGTCGTGCGTCGCATAGACATAGACGATGTCGAAGCCCGCGTCGCGCGCCCGCAGTGCGGCCAGACGATGCCAGCGGCGCAGGTTTCGGATGTCGGCCTTGTCCATGACACGGGACTGATAGGGTTGGCCGTTCGGGTTGGGAAAGCTGTCGACGTCCATCGGCGCGATGCGCGACAGCAGGTTGGCGGTCCGCGCGCCGCCATGCCAAAGCTCGACACCGGCCAGCGCGCCATGGGCGTGGACGGCGTCGGTCATCAGCGCGTTCGCGCGGATGTCGCTGTCGTCCCAGAGCGAGGCATAGGGATAGGGCAGATCGTCGGAGGATGGGTGAATCGAGGCATACTCGGTGCAGACCACGCCCCAGCCGCCTTCGGCCTTGACCCCGCGCATGGCGGCCAGCGTGCGCGGTCGAAGCCAGCCCATCCCGGTGCAATGCGGCACCTGGTAAAACCGGTTTTTGGCCGTCACCGGCCCGATCCTCACGGGCTCGAACAGGATGTCGTAGCGGGGGTCCCTCGTCATGGTTCGGCCACCTCGTCGATCTTTTCTTTGCGGGGGGCATTCGTCGCGGCGGGGCTTGCCGGCCCGGGATGGAAATGCCGGGGGAAGACGGTGCCAAGATAAAGGTGGATCTGGCGCCGCGATCCTTCGCGGGTGAAACTTCCCGGATACATCAGCATGTTGAGCCAGAACCCGTCATAAAGCGCCTCAAGCATCCCGGCCACCTCGTGGGCCGGGGGGCCGTCGTAACCGCCTTCGGCAAGGATGCGGGCGCATAGCCTGGTCGAAACCTCGATGCGGCGGCTGTCCATCCCGTCGACAAGCGCGCGATAGACCGCCCGCCGTCCGGCCTCGCCGAAGAAGGCGTACCAGACCGACAGCTTCTTGCGGGTGCAGATGCGGGGGTGGAAATGCGCGTCGACGATCGCCAGAAGCTTGGCCGGGGCACCGAGGTCAGCGTCGCGATAGGCCTTTTCCCACAGGTCGTGATGTTCGCGCGCAAGAAAGACAAGTGTCTCTTCCAGCAGCTTCTGCTTGCTCTGGAAATGGAAGTTGACGATGCCAAGCGACAGCCCGGCAAGCTCGGTCACCGTGGTCATGGTGGTGCCCCCGATCCCGTGCCGGGCGATCGAGGTGATCGTGGCGTCGACCAGTTGCCGCCGCCGAACCTCTTTCGAGGCGGTTCGGGGCGTCGCCTTGTCGTTTCGCGCAGACCGCTTCGCAGAGGCGGGCATGGGGTATCCGGTTCGTCGGGGGCAGCCAGATGGCCGCCGGGTTTCAGGCTCAGTCCGGGTCGAGGACGATGACCGATCCGGGCTTCCAGCTCAGCCAGACAGGTGTGTCGCCAGAGGGCAGGTCCGCGCCCGCGCGCGTCTGGTTCGGCACCGACACAGCCACCGGCGCCTCCCTGTTGTCGATCCTGACATAGAAGTGGCTGCGCTCGCCCAGGAAGGCCGAGGTCGCGAGATGCCCCTGCACCGCCGGCCCGTCCAAGGGGCGTTCGGCCGAAAGGATGAGTTTCTCGGGTCGCAGGGCGATCTGGACGGTGGCGCCATCGGGCCGGTCCTCCTGGCCCTCGGGGATGGGCAGCAGGCCCAGCCCCTCGGCGTCGATCGCGACCGACGCGCCGCCGTTCCGGCGCACCTGTCCGGGAAAGAAGTTCATGCTGCCGATGAAGCTGGCCACGGCGCGCGAGCGCGGCGTCTCGTAAAGACCGGTCGGCGTGTCGACCTGAAGCACGCGACCGCCCTGCATCACCGCGATGCGGTCGCTCAGCGTCAGCGCCTCTTCCTGGTCGTGGGTGACGAAGACGAAGGTGATGCCGACCTTGCGCTGCAACTCGCGCAGTTCAAGCTGCATCTGTTCGCGCAGTTGCTTGTCGAGCGCGCCCAGCGGCTCGTCCAGCAAGAGCACCTTGGGTTTCAGGATCAGCGCCCGGGCCAGCGCGATGCGCTGGCGCTGGCCGCCCGAAAGCTCGTTCGCCTTGCGCCGGCCGTAGCCCGAAAGCTTGATGAGGTCGAGCATCTCGTCGACCATCTCGTCGCGGCGCGCGCGCGGCAGCTTCTGCTTGCGCAGTCCGTAGGCGATGTTGTCGCGCACGTTGAGGTGCGGGAAGATCGCGTAGCTCTGGAACACCATGTTCACGGGACGGTGGTGCGGCGGCACGTCGGACATCGGCTGGCCGTCGATGAAGATTTCGCCCGAACTGGGAAACTCGAATCCCGCCAGCATCCGCAGAAGCGTGGTCTTGCCGCAGCCCGACGCCCCGAGAAGCGAGAAGAACTCGCCGCGCCCGATGTCGATCGACACGTTGTTGATCGCGCGGAAGGACCCGAACATCTTCGAGACATCCCGGATCGAGATGAAGTCGGCGTCCGCGCTCATTCGCTTTTCCCTTCGCCCAATCCGTCGGAGACGCCCATCCGCCCGACCCACTGCGCGATGAAGATCAGCGGCACCGAGAAGAACAGGATGAGCGAGGCCATCGCCAGAACCGAAGGAAACTCCTGCGGGAAGCGCAGCTGACCCCAGATGTACATCGGCAGGGTCGGATCGGTTCCGGACAGGAAGAAGGCCATGATGAACTCGTCGAAGGAGATGGTGAAGGTCAGAAGCAGGCTGGCCACGATCCCGGGGAAGACCATTGGGAAGGTCACGCGCCAGAAGGTCCACCAGCCGTTTTCGCCCAGGTCGGCCGAGGCCTCTTCCAGCGAGGGGTCGAAGCCGTCGAAGCGGGGCAGAAGCGTGGCAACCGAGAAGGGAAGGCAGACGATCAGATGCCCCAGCGTGACGGTGTAAAGCGACAGCGGCACGCCAAGCCGGCTGAGCAGCACCAGAAGCGCCACCCCGAAGATGATGCCGGGAATGACGAGCGGCATCATGATGAACGTCACCAGCGCACTCTTCCCGGGGATACGGTACCGCGTGATGGCGCGCGCGGCGACGACGCCAAGGATGGTCGACACCACCGCGACCGAGACCCCCACGCGAATGCTGTTCCACATCGCGTTCCAGACCGGCTCGCGGGTCCAGAGTTCCGCGTACCACCGAAACGTGAACCCCTCGAGCGGGAAGCGCACGTAGATCGAATCGTTCAGGCTGAACATCGGGATGAACAGCACCGGCAGGTAGAGCACCACAAGGAACACCGCCGCATAGACCTGAAGCGGACGGTTCGGCTGCCGGAGGTAGGACCCGTCACTCATGCCCGGTCCTTCATGCCAGCCGCTCCTGCGCCTTGCGGGTGACGAACAGGAACGCCACCGCGATGGCCGAAATCCAGAGCATCAGCACGATCGAAAGCGCAGCGCCCATCGGCCAGTTGTTCACCGGCCCGAACTGGACCTGGATGAAGTTGCCGATCATCAGGCCATCGGGTCCGCCCAGAAGCGCCGGGGTGATGTAGTCGCCTGTGGTCGGGATGAAGATCAGGAACGAGGCCGCGATCACGCCCGGCATCGACAGCGGCAGCGTGACCCGGAAGAACCGCGCCATCGGTCCATCGCCCAGATCGGTCGCGGCCTCGAGCAGCGATTTGTCGATCTTCTCGAGCGAGACGTAAAGCGGCAGGATCGCGAAGGCCGCCCAGGCATGGGCCAGCGTGATGATGACCGCCTCCTGACTGTAGAGCAGGAACTCGAGAGGCGCCTCGATCCAGCCCAGCGACATCAGCGCCGAGTTGATGACGCCTTCGTAGCCCAGGATCACCTTCCATGCGAAAACGCGCAGAAGATAGCTGGTCCAGAACGGCAGCGTGATCAGGATGAGCCAGAGCATCTTGTTGCGATGCACATGGAAGGCCACGAAATAGGCCATCGGATAGCACAACAGGACCGTGGCCGCCGTGGCCATCGCCGAAATCCAGAGCGACCGGCTGAGGAGCGTGCCGAAGATCGGTTCGGCGACGATGCGGCGGTAGTTGTCGAGGGTCAGCGTGGTGTCGAACTCGAAGCCCTGCCGGGTCCAGAGGCTGAGAACCACGAGAATGACGAAGGGGATCACGATGCCCGCCGTCAGGATCAGTAGGGTCGGCGACATCAGCAGATAGCCGCGCAACGCCTCGTGCCGGTAAAGCAGGCCGGAAAGACGCCCCGCACGGCGCCCGGGGCTGCGTAGTGTCCGCGTCTCGGCGGCGAGGTCGGACGGAAGCGTGTCGGTCATGGTGTCCCGGTGTCAGGAATGTCCGGTGTCCGCCGCCCGAAGGCCGTGCGGACACCGTCTGGATCGGTCAGAACCCGGCCTTGATCTGTTCGAACGTGTCGTTCATCCGGGTTTCCCATTCCTGCGACTGCGGGACCTGGAAGTGGCCCGCCTCGAGGATCTCGATCGGGTTCGTGCTGAGACCAAGGCCGGCAAGCGTCTCGGCATCGAAGGCCTCGAACGCCTTGGCGTTCGAATGGCCGTAGCCATAGTCGTTGATCATGAACTTGCCGGACTCGACGCTGAGCAGCGAGTCGATGATGTCATAGGCATAATCGAGGTTCGGCGCGTCCTTGTGGATCATCAGGCCGCAGACCCAGGTCAGCGCCCCTTCCTTGGGCTTGGCGAACTGGACCGGGACGCCTTCGGACCGCAGCAGGGTCGCCGAGCTGTTCCAGGTCATCGCCGCGACAAGCTCGCCCGAGGCCAGGGCCTGCTCGAGCGTGGTCGTATCGTCGGTATAGACACGGATCAGCGGGCGCTGCTCGCGCATCGCCGCCGCGATCGTGTCGAAGGCCTCGTCGCTGTCGATGTTGGCGAAATCGACGCCCGCCTTGATGGCGCCGCACCACCAGGCATCCGCCCCGGCGGCAAGCGAGCCAAGCCGGCCGGCATAGCGCTGATCCCAGAGCATGTCCCAGCTTTCCTCGCCCTCGAGCTCGAAGAGATCGGTGCGATACGTGACCGAGGTCTGTCCCCAGTCGAAGGGCGCCATCCAGATCGCGCCACTGCCCGCGTCGTTGCCGGCCAGGTTGACGAGTTCAGGCATGACATCGGGCCAGTTCGACAGACGCGACGGGTCGATCGACTGGAAAAGCCCGGTCTGCACCCAGCGCGGCATCGACAGGTTGCAGGGGTGCGACACGTCCACGACGAACCCACCCCGCATCTTGGTCAGCGCCTCTTCCGAGCCGCCGAAGATCGCGAAGTTGGGCAGGGTGCCATGCTTTGCCTGATAGGGCACGAAAAGCTCGGGAATGTCGTATCCGCCCCAGGTGAAGTAGGTGGCGTCGGACGCGCTTGCCTGCGCGCGCCGCGGCAGAAGCGGCACCGAGGTCACCGCAAGTCCTGCCGCCATGAGCGACTTGGTGAAGGCGCGACGGCTGAGCTTGCCTTCGCGCATCGCGCCGAGTTGATCGAGTACATCCATGAAGTGCCGTCTCCCCTGTTGATCGAGTCCGCCCCACGCGGCCCGTTTTCGGGATGATCATGGCCTCGACAGCATCGGACCGAACCGCCGCGACAGGGTGCGGAAGCCCGCCCATTCCCTCCAGACCCGTCCATCCTCTCTCTGAATACTCATTCAATCGTGACGGGCATCCTTGCACTGAGTCAAGCGATTTGACGCGCATGGCGCATCGTGGCGACAACCAAGGGAAAGCCCACGCAAGAAGGACGTGGCGCGCCCCCGGGCCCGGGCACGGCCGGAAATCGACTGAATGCCCGTTCAATCAATTGCAACGTGGCCCGCCGGCTGCTAGCGAGACTGCAGGATCGCCTGAAAAGCCCAAGGAGGCACGCGGATGTCCAACGACCTTCCCAGCCACGCGCAGACGGTGATCGTCGGCGGCGGCTCCATCGGCTGCAACACCGCCTACCATCTGACGAAGCTTGGGCATCGCGACGTCGTCGTGCTGGAACAGGGACGCCTGACGTCGGGCACGACCTGGCACGCGGCCGGGCTTGTCGTCGCGGGATTGCTGAAATCCGAGGCGGAATGCGCGATCTACACGCACGGCCGCGATCTGTATGCCCGACTCGAAGAGGAAACCGGCCTGCCCACGGGCTTCCGCGCCGTGGGCTATCTGCAACTCGCCACCAATGACGAGCGCGTGCACGAGATGCGGCGCGTGTCCGCCTTCATGCGGCGATTCGGCATCGACAACCACGAGATCTCGCTTCGGCAGGCGCAGGAGCTGTTCCCGATCGCCGACCTTGGCGACGCGAAGGCCGCCTTCCTGATCCCCGAGGATGGCCGTGTGAACCCCGTCGACGTCACGATGTCGCTGGCCCGGGGCGCGCGCATGGGCGGCGCGCGCATCTTCGAAGGCACCCGCGTGACCGAAATTCTGTCACGCGACGGCACCGCCACCGGCGTGCGCACCGAGGACGGCCGTACGATCCACGCCGAAAACGTGGTGATCTGCGGCGGGATGTGGTCGCGCCAGCTGGGCGAGAAGGCCGGGCTCACGCTTCCGCTTCAGGCGGCCGAACACTATTACCTGATCACCGAGTCGATCCCGGGGTTGCCGCGCGACCTGCCCGTGCTCGAGGACCCTTCGACCTATACCTATTACCGGGAAGAGGTCGGCGGCCTGATGCTGGGCCTCTTCGAGCCCGGCGCGGCAAGCTGGATGCTGGGCGGTATCCCCGACGGGTTCCAGTTCGGCGAGATCGAGCCGGACTGGGACCGGGTCGGCCCGCACCTTGAAAAGGCCTATTCCCGCGTTCCCGAGACGATGAAGTACGGCGTCCGCAAGCTGTTCTGCGGCCCCGAAAGCTTCACGCCCGATCTGGCCCCCCTTGTCGGCCCCACGCCCGAGCTGCGCAACTGCTGGGTCGCCTGCGGCATGAACTCGCTGGGCATCCTGAACGGCGCGGGAACAGGCATGGTCCTGGCGCACTGGATCGTCGACGGACTCCCGCCCTGTGACGTCACCGGGATCAACGTCAACCGCTTCACGAAAAGCGAAGCGACGCCCGCCTTCCGCCGCGACCGCACGCCCGAACTTCTGGGCCGGATGTTCGGCCAGCACTTCCCCAACGAATCCTTCACCACCGCGCGGGACCTGCGACGGTCGGTCCTGCACGACCGGCTGGCGGCGGCAGGCGCGCATTTCTCGGAAAGCCACGGCTGGGAACTGGCCGACTGGTTCGCACCCTCGCCCGAAGAGGCGAAGGTCGCGCGCTACAGCTGGTTCCGGCAGAACTGGTGGGACTGGCATGCCGAGGAACACCGCGCGGCGCGCGAGGACGTGATCGTCATGGACATGTCGGCCATGGCCTGCTTCCTCGTTCAGGGCCGCGACGCCTGCGCCATGCTCGACCGGCTGAGCTGCAACCTGATCGACGTGCCGCCGGGCCGCGTAGTCTATACCGCCTGGACCAACGAGGCCGGCGGGTTCGAGGCCGATCTGACGGTGACGCGCCTGGCCATTGACCGGTTCCTTGTCGTCGTGGGCGAGAACTCGCGCGGGCACACCGAGATGCGCCTGCGCCGCGCCATCGGCCCCGACGAGTTCGTGACCGTCACCGATGTGACGGACGGCCGCGCCCAGATCAACGTGCACGGGCCGAAATCGCGCGACCTTCTTCAACGCATCTCGGGCGCGGACCTGACGAACGCGGGGTTCCCCTACATGACCGCGCGCGAAATCGACGTGGGCTATGCCAACGTGCTGGCCATGCGCGTCACCTTCGTGGGCGAACTGGGATGGGAGCTTCACGTCCCCGCGACGCAGGCGGTTCAGGTCTATGACCTTATCGTCGAGGCCGGGCGCGACCTGGGCCTCAGGCCCGCGGGAATGCAGACGTTGAACTCGCTGCGCCTCGAGAAGGCCTATCGCGACTTCGGCCTCGACGTCGACAACACCGACAACCCGATCGAGGCGGGCCTTGGCTTTGCCGTGAAGCTTGACAAGCCCGGCGGCTTCATCGGGCGCGATGCCCTGGCAGCGATCAAGGCCAGGGGCACGCCGCATAACCGGATGCTGCAGTTCCTTCTGAAGGACCCCGAGCCGCTTCTGCACGGGCTCGAGCCGATCTATCTGGGCGACGCGCAGGTCGGCTATCTTCAGGTCGGCGGCTACGGGCACAGCCTTGGCGGCGCGGTTGGCCTGGGGTTCGCCGAGCTCGACCGCCCGCTGACGGCCGAGATCGTGGCCGAGGGCCCCTGGCGGATCGAGATCGCGGGACATCGATACGAGGCGACGGCCTCGCTCAGGCCACTTTACGACCCGGACCTGACGAAGGTCCGAAGCTAGAGCTTGGCCTCGATCGCTTCCCACACCAGGGCGGCGATGTTGCGTCCTTCGAAGCGTTCAAGCTCCTGGATGCCGGTGGGCGAAGTCACGTTGATCTCGGTCAGGTAGTGGCCGATCACGTCGATGCCGACGAAGACCTGCCCCTTCTCGCGCAGGGTCGGCCCGATGCGGGCGCAGATCTCGCGGTCGCGATCGGTCAGGCCGGATTTCTCGGGCCGGCCGCCGACATGCATGTTGGACCGCGTCTCGCCGGCTGCCGGCACGCGGTTGATCGCGCCAACGGGGTCACCGTTGACCAGGATGATGCGCTTGTCCCCGTTCGCGACGTCGGGGATGAACTTCTGCGCGATGAGCGGCTCGCGGCTCATGCCGGTGAAAAGCTCGTGCAGGCTAGCGAGGTTCCGGTCGTTGGGATCAAGCCGGAACACCCCCGCGCCACCGTTGCCGTAAAGCGGCTTCAGGATGATGTCGCCATGCGCGTGCTTGAAGTCGCGCAGCGTCTCAAGATCGCGGGCGATGGTCGTGGGCGGTATAAGGTCGGGGAAGCTCAGCACCAGAAGTTTCTCGGGACAGTTTCGCACCCAGAACGGATCGTTCACCACCAGCGTGCGCGGGTGGACGTGGTCCAGAAGGTGCGTCGTGGTGATGTAGCCCATGTCGAACGGCGGGTCCTGCCGCAGCCAGACCACGTCGAACTCGGCAAGGTCGGCATGGCGCCGCTGGCCCAGGGTGACGTGATTGCCGCGCTCGCGCCGCACCACCATGTCGTGCCCGCGCGCGGCCACCCGGCCCTCTTCGAAGGCAAGGTGTTCAGGCGTGTAGAAGAACAGCGAATGCCCGCGCGCCTGCGCCTCTTCCGCGAGCCGGAACGAGCTGTCGGCGTCGATGTTGACGTTCTGGATCGGGTCCATCTGAAAGGCGACCTTGAGGCTCATCACCGTCCCTCTGTTGGCTTGACCCACTACATGGATCAGCCTTGAAGGGGGCGCAATGGCTCAGGCGGTGATGTTGGGCACGATCTCGACCCGGCCCTGCCCGTCAACCGCAGCCAGGTCGATGCGCATCGCCACGAGCGGGGGCACGTCGGGCATTGCCAGAAATTCCTCGGCCGCGCGGGCGATCCGGGCAAGCTGGCGATGCGAGAGGCTTTGAAGCGCGGCATCAATCGTGGCGGCGGCCTTCACCTCGACGATGACAAGCCCCTCGTTACCATCGAGGATCAGGTCGATCTCGCCGGCCTTGCCGCGCCAGCGCCGCGCGCGCAGGCGGTGGCCCGCGGCCTCATAGGCGCGCAGCACGATGTCTTCGGCCGCAAGACCGGCGTGATAGGAGCGCGCCCCGCTCATTCGCCCTTCGCCAGCGCCAGCGCGGCCTGATAGACCTCGCGCCGGGGCAGGTTCAGCGCCTCGGCCACCTGCCGCGCGGCGTCCTTGACGCTGGCGGTGCGCATGGCTTCGCGCAATGCGTCGTCCAGATCGGCCGCGCTGGCGGCCTCCGATCCGCGGTCGATCAGCACCACGAATTCACCCTTGCGCGGCATGTCGGCCAGCGCGGCGTCGACCTCGCCCAGGGGCGCGCGGCGAACCTCTTCGAACTTCTTGGTCAACTCGCGGCAGACCGCGACTTCGCGCGCGTCGCCCATGACCTCGCGGCAAGAGGAAAGCAGCCGGTCAAGGCGCTTGGGGCTTTCGTAAAGCACCAATGTCGCCTGAACCGGGGCGAGTTCTTCCAGGAACTTGCGCCGCGCGACCTCGGTGGTGGGGGGGAAGCCGGCGAAAAGGAAACGATCGGTCGGCAGACCGGCGATCGACAGCGCGGTGATCGCCGCCGAGGGCCCGGGTGCCGCCGTGACCGGATGGCCCGCCGCCCGCGCCGCGCGCACCAGCGCGAAGCCGGGATCGGCCACAAGCGGCGTCCCCGCTTCCGAGGCATAGGCGACCGACTTTCCCGCACCCAGCAGCGCAAGCAGACGGGGGCGCACCTCGGCGCCGTTGTGATCGTGGTACGAGATCACCGGACGCCCGCCGGCAGCGACCCCGTGGATCGCCATGAGATGCCGCAGGCTGCGCGTGTCTTCGGCCGCAAGGACGTCGGCAGAGGCCAGAATATCAAGCGCGCGCAAGGTGATGTCGCGCGCCGATCCGATCGGCGTCGAGACGATGAAAAGTCCCGGCGGAAGCGGCGTCGGCTGGACGCTCATCGGGGGCGATTGCCCGGGCGGCGAGATTTACATGGCGGGCGGTTGCGCATAGGGTCGCGGTCGATACCGCCTCAAGAGAAAGACAGTTGCCATGGTCGCGCTTTTGAACGCTCTTCGCAAGGTCACCATCCGCACCGCCGCCGTTCTGGGGGTTATCGCGCTTGCTGCCTGCGAGACGGCAAGCGTCGGTGGCGGCCCCTCGATCAACACGCGCGCGCCGGTGACGGTCGCGCTGCTGGTCCCGGCCAGCGGCGGGGACAGCGGCGGCACACTTGCGGCCAGCATCGAGAACGCCGCGCGGCTTGCCGTCGGCGACCTGCAGGGGGCCGAGATCGACCTGCGCGTCTATGACACGGGCGGAAGCCCCGCGCTGGCCGCACAAGTGGCGCAGCAGGCCGTGAACGACGGTGCCAAGATCATCCTTGGACCTGTCTTCGCCGAAGCCGCGAACGCCGCCGGCGTCGCCGTGGCGTCGCGCGGGATCAACGTGCTGTCGCTCTCGAACAACCCCGCCATCGCGGGTGGGAACGTCTTCGTCCTGGGCCAGACCTTCGGGAACACGGCCGAGCGGCTGGTGCGTTATGCCAATGCGCAGGGCAAGGGAGACATCTTCATCGTCCATGGCCGCGACACCGCCGAAACCCTGGGCCGCGACGCCATCCAAGGGGCAATCCTTGCCTCGGGCGCACGGCTGGCGGGCACCGCGTCGTTCGACCTGTCACAGCAGGGCGTGATCAACGCCATCCCGGGCATCGCAAGCCAGGTCGACCTGTCGAACGCGACATCGGTCTTCCTGACCTCGGGCACCGCAGGCGCGCTGCCCTTCCTGGCGGACCTTCTGCCCGAGAACGGCGTGAACCCGGCCGAGGTGCAGTACATCGGCCTTCAGCGGTTCGACATCCCGTCGAGCGCCCTGTCGCTGACCGGGCTTCAGGGCGGCTGGTTCGCCCTTCCCGATCCCGCGACAGCGGCGCAGTTCCAGGCCCGCTATGCGGCGGCCTACGGCGCGCCGCCGCATCCGCTGGCGGCCCTTGCCTATGACGGGATCGCGGCGATCGGCGCGCTGATCGCCACCGGCCAGTCCGACGCGCTGACCGCAAGCGCGCTGACCCGCCCGGGCGGCTTCGTCGGCGCCAACGGCATCTTCCGACTGACGACGACGGGCACGAACGAGCGCGGCCTGGCCGTGGCGCAGGTGCAGAACAACCAGGTGATCGTGATTGACCCCGCCCCGAGAAGCTTTGGCGGCGCCGGCTTCTGAGCCGCCCGCCTCCCACAGCGCCGCAGGGACACCTGCCAACCTCATCGCCGACGCAAAGCGCATCTTCGACGCGGATGCGGTGAACGCCGCCATCGCGGAAGCCGTCGACGCCTCGGGCGGCGACCACCCGAAGATCCGCGTCGGGGCGGTCCGGGTCCTCAAGGCCGCGCTGGCCGAAGGCCGCGAAACCATCGCCGAGGCCTTCCGGCTGCGTCCGCTGGCCTCGCGCGAGGCGGCGTCGGCCTATTGCTATCTGACCGACTGCATCGTGAGGACGGTCTTCGAAACGGCGTGCCGGCATCTTCACCCGGTGACCAACCCGACCCAATCCCAGCGCATCGCCCTTGTCGCCCTTGGCGGCTACGGACGCGCGCAGATGGCACCGTTCTCGGATGTCGATCTGCTGTTCCTCACGCCCTACAAGATCACTGCCTGGGCCGAGAGCGTCATCGAATCGATGCTCTACATCCTGTGGGACCTGCATCTGAAGGTCGGCCACTCAAGCCGCACGGTGAAGGACTGTCTGCGGCTGGCGCGCGAGGATTACACGATCCGCACCTCGCTTCTGGAAACGCGCTATCTGGAAGGCGATGCCGCGCTTTTCGACGAGTTGCGCAAGCGGCTGTGGTCGGACGTCTTCAAGGGCACCGGCTCGGACTTCATCGAAGCCAAGCTTCAGGAGCGCCTCGAACGCCACGAAAAGCAGGGCGGCCAGCGCTATGTGGTCGAGCCCAACGTGAAGGAGGGCAAGGGGGGGCTGCGCGATCTTCAGACGCTGTTCTGGATCGCGAAATACGTCTATCGCGTCACCGATTCCTCTGACCTTGTCACCAAGGGCATGCTCACGCAGGGCGAATACGACCGCTTCATCGCGGCCGAGACCTTCCTCATGGCGGTGCGCTGCCACTTGCATCTGATCTCGGACCGGGCGGTCGAGCAGTTGACCTTCGACCTTCAGGTCGCTGTGGCCGAGCGCATGGGCTATCGCGACCGCGGCGGGCGCCGCGCCGTCGAGTATTTCATGCAGGACTATTTCCGCCACGCCACGCAGGTGGGCGAATTGACCCGGATCTTCCTGACCGCGCTTGAGGCCAAGCACGCCAAGAAAGCCCCCAGCCTTGTCGGGTTCTTCCGCCGCAAGAAGCAGGTCAAGGCCGGCTACAAGATCGTTCACAACCGCCTTGCGATCGAGGACGAGCGCGCGTTCCTGGCCGACAAGCTGAACCTGCTTGCGATCTTCGAAGAAGCGCTGCGCACCGGCTACCTGATCCACCCCGACGCCATGCGCCTGATCTCGGCAAATCTCGACATGATCGACGACGAGATGCGCGCCACGCCCGAAGCGAACCGCATCTTCCTTGACCTGATGCTGAAGCACGGTAACCCCGAGCGGGCGCTGCGCCGGATGAACGAGCTTGGCGTGCTGGCGGCCTTTCTGCCCGAATTCGCGCCGATCGTCGCGATGATGCAGTTCAACATGTACCACCACTACACGGTGGACGAGCACATCATCCAATGCATCAAGACGCTGGCGCAGATCGAGCGGGGCGAACTGGTCGAGGAACTGCCGGTGGCCAGCCGCATCCTGCAGAACGATGTGAACCGGCGGGTGCTTTACGTCGCGCTTCTGCTTCACGACATCGGCAAGGGCCGGACCGAGGATCATTCGGTCGTGGGCGCGCGCATCGCGCGCAAGGTCGCCCCGCGGCTTGGCCTGAAGAAGGACGAAGCCGAGACGGTCGAGTGGCTTGTGCGCTATCACCTCCTGATGTCGGACATGGCGCAGAAGCGTGACATCGCCGACCCGCGCACCGTGCGCGACTTCGCCAAGGCGGTGCGGACGACCAAGCGACTGGACCTGCTGACGGTGTTGACGGTCTGCGACATCCGCGGCGTTGGCCCCGGCGTCTGGAACAACTGGAAAGCCCAGCTTCTGCGCACGCTTTACCGCCAGACGTGGAACGCGCTTGATACCGGCCTGGAGGCCGTCAACCGCGAAACGCGCGAGGACGAGGCCAAGCGCGAGTTGCGCGAAGCGCTGGCCGAATGGCCAGCGAAAGAACTGCGGGCCGAGGTGGCCCGCCATTACGGCCCCTACTGGCAGGGCATGCCCGGCGAGGCCCACGTGGTCTTCGCCCGCCTTCTGCGCGACATCGGCAACGACGAGGTTCGGATCGACCTTCTGCTTGACCAGGACCGGGACGCCACGCGCATCTGCTTTGCCCTGGCCGACCACCCCGGCATCTTTTCGCGCCTTGCGGGCGCGCTGGCCCTGGCTGGGGCCAACGTGGTCGACGCACGCACCTATACGTCGAAGGACGGCTGGGCCACGGCGGTGTTCTGGGTGCAGGACGCCGACGGACACCCGTTCGAGGCGTCGCGCCACGAGCGGCTCAAGACGATGATCGGGCGCACGCTGAAGGGCGAGGTCATCGCCTCGAAGGCGCTTGTGGGTCGCGACAAGATGAAGAAGCGGGAACGCGCCTTTACCGTGAACACCTCGATCACCTTCGACAACGACGGGTCCGAGATCTACACGATCATCGAGGTCGATACCCGCGACCGGCCCGGCCTGCTTTACGACCTGACCAAGACGCTGGCCGACGCGAACGTCTATATCGCCTCGGCGGTGATCGCGACCTATGGCGAACAGGTGGTCGACACCTTCTACGTCAAGGACATGTTCGGCCTGAAATTCCATGCCGTGCCGCGCCAGAAGCAACTCGAGCGCAAGCTGAGAGAGGCGATCGCGCGCGGCAGTGAACGGGCACGGGCCTGATGCAGCCCATCCGCCTTGTGGCAGGCATCCTGACGGTCGGGGTCTGGACGCTTCTGAGCCGCGTCCTGGGCTTCGTCCGGGATATCCTGATCGCCGCCTATCTGGGATCGGGTCCGGTTGCCGAGGCCTTCGTTGTCGCCTTCGCCCTTCCGAACATGTTCCGACGGCTTTTTGCCGAAGGCGCCTTCAACATGGCGTTCGTCCCCATGTTCTCGAAGAAGCTCGAGGCCGACGAAGACCCTCTTGGCTTCGCGCAGGACGCCTTCTCGGGCATGTTCTTCATCCTTACCATTGTAACGGTTGCGGGCATCGTGCTGATGCCGGCGCTTGTCCTGTTGATGGCGTCGGGATTTGCGGGCGATGAACGGTTTGACCTTGCCGTCGAGTATGGTCGGGTCGCATTTCCCTATATCCTGCTGATTTCGCTCACCGCGCTTCTGTCCGGTGTGCTTAACGCCAGCGGACGGTTTCTGGCCGCAGCTGCGGCGCCGGTGCTTCTCAACGCCGTCTTCATCCTGGCGATCATCGTTGCGGCCGGCCTGGGACGACCGGTCGGGGACGCGCTTGGGATGTCGATCGATGCCGCGCTTGGACTGCGCGTCGGCGATACGCTCGCGCTGTCGGTGCCGCTTGCCGGCCTGGTGCAGCTGGTCCTGGTGTGGTGGGCGGCCGCGCGTGCGGGCTTCAAGCTGAAGATTGGCGTGCCCCGCTTGACGCCCGAACTCCGGCGGCTGGCCATCATCGCGGCCCCCGCCGCACTGGCGGGCGGGGTCGTGCAGATCAACCTTCTTATCGGTCGGCAGGTGGCCAGCTTCTTCGACGGCGCGATCGTCTGGCTCAACATCGCCGACAGGCTGTACCAGCTTCCGCTTGGCGTGGTGGGCATTGCCATCGGGGTCGTGCTCTTGCCTGACCTGTCGCGCCGCCTGCGCGCCGACGACACGTCCGGGGGGCGCTATGCCTTCAACCGCGCGGCCGAGATCTCGCTGATGCTGACGATCCCCGCCGCCGTTGCTCTGGTGGCCATCCCGACCGCGCTGGTCTCGGTCCTGTTCGAGCGCGGCGCCTTCACCGCCGAGGACACCGCGGCGACTGCCGCGGCGCTTGCGGTCTATGGCCTGGGCCTGCCGGCCTTCGTGCTGCAGAAGGTTCTTCAGCCGCTCTACTTCGCGCGCGAAAACACCCGCACCCCGTTCTACTATGCGCTCGTCTCGATGGTGGTGAATGCGGGTTTGGCCATCGGTCTTGCGCCGGTCATCGGCTTTCTCGCCGCGGCCATCGGCACCACGCTGGCGGCCTGGGCGATGGTCTTCCAGCTGTGGCGCGGCTCGCGGAGCATGGGCGCCGCCGCCGAGCTTGACGACCGGCTGAAACGGCGGGTGATGCGCATTCTGGGCGCGGCCCTTCTGATGGGGGCGATCATTTATGGGGCGCAGCTTTTGCTTCAGCCCGTGCTCTACGGCGGGCGCGAACGCTATCTGGGGCTGCTTGCGCTGGTCTTGATCGGGGCGGTCAGCTACTTCGCAATCGGGCGGTTGATCGGGGCGCTCTCGCTGGCCGAAATCCGGACGGCGATCCGCCGTCAGCGCTGACGCAGACGCTCGCGCACGTGATGCCAGCCGCCGGGGCTGACGACGAAGGACAGAAGGAACCCCGCGACAAACCCGGCGACTTCGGCCACCCAGTCCAACCCCGATCCGAACAGAAGCCCGAAGACCAGCTGCACCAAGAGCAGGATCGCGATCAGCGAGAACGCCCGGTACTGCGGCGCCCCCGCCTGCCCCAGCCGCACCCACAGGATGAAGGTAAAGGCGCCGATCAGGCCATAGACGGCCGGATAGCCGCCCAGAAGCGGCGTGTTGGCGCTGGTCAGCAGCGCGAAGACCAGCGCCCCGATAATGGCCGCGCCGAAGAAGACGACAAGGAACGCCCAGGTCCCGAAGACCTCGCCCACCATCTTTCCCAGAGCCAGAAGGAACACGAGGACCAGAAGCAGATGCGTGAAGCCCAGGTGCAGGAAGGGGTAGGTCACGAAGCGCGCCATCTCGGACAGAGGAAACTGCCCGGTCTCCATCATGTAGCGGAAGACCGACCCGAAGAAGGCATGGTCACGGATCGCGTTCAGCCGCCAGCCCACCGCCTCGGGCCCGCCGATGAACCCGCGCGCCCCGGCCTCGAACAGGATCTCGACCCCGAACATGACCAGCGCCAGCGCCACCACCACGGGCGGCACGGCATTGAAAGGCGAGGCATTGTGGTCACCGCTCATCGTCGGGCCTTTCTTGACGGGCTTTCCCGCCACCGTTAAGCGACCCAGACACGGAAATCCACCATGGGAGTCGGCAATGACAACGGCGGCGTTCACCCCGCGCGTCTTTTCGGGCATCCAGCCTTCGGGCGGGCTGACACTGGGCAACTACCTTGGCGCGCTCAAGCGTTTCGTCGAGATGCAGGATGCCGGCACCCACGAGACGATCTATTGCCTTGTCGACCTGCACGCGATCACCGTCTGGCAGGACCCCGCGAAGCTGGCCCACAACACGCGCGAACTGGCCGCGGCCTTCATCGCCTGCGGAATCGACCCGGAACGGTCCATCCTGTTCAACCAAAGCCAGGTCCCCGAGCACGCGCAGCTTGGCTGGATCTTCAATTGCGTGGCACGCATGGGCTGGATGGGCCGCATGACCCAGTGGAAGGACAAGGCCGGCAAGAACGCCGAGAACGCCTCGCTTGGCCTGTTCGGCTATCCGGCGCTGATGGCGGCCGACATCCTTGTCTATCACGCGACGCATGTTCCGGTGGGCGAGGATCAGAAGCAGCACCTGGAACTGACGCGCGACATCGCGGCGAAGTTCAACCACGACTACGGCACCGACTTCTTCCCGCTGACCGAGCCGGTGATCGAAGGCGTGGCCACCCGCGTGATGTCGCTGCGCGACGGATCGAAGAAGATGTCGAAGTCCGACCCGTCGGACATGAGCCGCATCAACATGACCGACAACGCAGACGCCATCGCCCAGAAGATCCGCAAGGCCCGCACCGACCCCGAACCCCTGCCCGACAACGAGGCGGCGCTTGAAGGCCGGCCCGAGGCGCGCAACCTCGTCAACATCTACGCCGCCCTCAGCGAGCAGGAGTTGCCGACCGTCCTTGCCGAAGTGGGTGGCAAGCCGTTTTCCGAGTTCAAGCCGATGCTGGCCGACCTTGCCGTCGCCAAGCTGTCGCCGATCTCGGGCGAGATGGCGCGGCTGATGAAGGACACCGCCGAAATCGACCGCATCCTGTCGCGCGGGGCCGAGCGCGCGCGGGGGGTGGCCGCGCCGATCATCGATCGGACCTACGAGATCGTCGGCCTCGTCCGATAGGGCCCTTCGCGCCTTGCGCCGGTCTGCCGGTCTGCCGGTCTGCCGGGTTGCCGGTCCGTCGCGTCACAAAAGGGATTCAGACTCGGCCCAATACAAGGGTGCAACGGGCATCCCCGCCATTGCACAGCGCCGGCCGGGCCTTCCGCCTCGTCCCCAAGCAGGGTGCGCTCTCCCGCGCACCGTGGCCCGGCCGGACAGCCACCTCGATGGGTGATCCCCCGAACTGTGCGCAAATGCACGCTTTCCCCGCGACCGGGGCTCTTTTTCCGCACGTCATTAAGGCGCACCTTTCCGGCGAAAGGAGCGTCACATGACCTATACCATCGCCGCAGGTGCCCGAATCGGGCACGTCCATCTGAAGGTTGCGAACCTCGACCGCGCGATCGCCTTCTACCGTGATGCGCTTGGCTTCGAGCTTCAGCAGAAACACGGCACCCAGGCCGCCTTCTTGTCAGCCGGTGGCTATCACCATCACATCGGCCTCAACACCTGGCAAAGCAAGGGCGGCACGCCGCCCGCACCGCATCACACCGGCCTCTTTCATACGGCGATCCTTTACCCCGACCGCGCCTCGCTTGCGCGCGCGCTGAAGCGGCTGGTAGAGGCAGGCATACCGCTGGAAGGGGCGTCCGACCACGGGGTGAGCGAAGCGATCTACCTGCGCGATCCCGACGGCAACGGGATCGAACTTTACCGCGACCGCGATCCCGCTGACTGGCCGCGACGGCCCGATGGGGAACTGGCGATGGTGACCGAACCGCTCGACCTGCGCGGGCTGCTGGCCGAGGCGGAATAACGTCTGGACTTCTGACCTATCCGCGCCTACCGTCGCCGCCGAATGTCGACGGCGCGAGGAGGGGCCGATGGCGACCGGCACGAACATCCGCACCTATTTCGACGGGCGCTGGCACGACGGCGACGCGATGATCATGCGTGCCGCCGACCACGGATCTTGGCTGGGCACGACGGTCTTCGACGGCGCGCGCCGCTTCGAGGGCGTGGCCCCGGACCTTGAGGCGCATTGCGCGCGGGTGAACCGTTCGGCCGAGGCGCTGATGATCACGCCGACGGTGGCGACCAAGGACATGGTCGACATCGTGCGGGAAGGTCTGGCGTCCTATCCCAGGGACGCGGCCATCTACATCCGTCCGATGTACTGGGCGATCGAAGGCGGCGATCTGGGGATCGTGCCCAAACCGGGTGCGACCGGCTTCGCGATCAGCCTTGAAGAAATCCCGATGGCGCCGCCCACCACCGTCACGACACTGACGACGACGCGATTCCGCAGACCGGTTCTCGAGGATGCGGTTGTGAACGCGAAGGCCGGCTGCCTTTATCCCAACAACGCGCGGATGCTGGCCGAGGCCCGCGCGAAGGGCTATGGCAATGCGCTGGTCACCGACGCACTGGGCAACGTGGCCGAAACCGCAAGCGCCAATGTCTTCATGGTCGTCGACGGCGAAGTCTTCACGCCGATCGCGAACGGCACCTTCCTGGCCGGTATCACCCGTGCGCGCCACATCGCGAACCTGCGCGCCGACGGGATCGCGGTGCACGAGACGGTCCTGACCTTCGACGACTTCCGCAAGGCCGACGAGGTTTTCCTGTCGGGGAACATGATGAAGGTCACTGCGGTGCGCGAATTCGACGGCACGCATTACCAGCCCGGCCCGATCACCAAGCGGGTGCGCGAACTTTACTGGGACTGGGCGCTTTCCGAGCGTTGAGAGGGGCGCTCTTCGTGCTAGGCTTCGCCTTCGGCACGCAGGGAGGGCACGATGCAGCTTGGCGCGTTTTCCATCAGCCTTTCGGTCCGCGACATCAAACGGTCGCGTGCCTTCTACGAAACTCTCGGCTTCACTCCGGTCGGCGGGGACGAGGCGCAGAACTGGCTGATCCTTCGGAATGGCCACGCCACCATCGGCCTGTTCACGGGCATGTTCGAAGGCAACCTTCTGACCTTCAATCCGGGATGGTCGCCCGAGGCCGCGCCGCTGTCGGACTTTGACGACGTGCGCGAGATCGAGGCGCGGCTCAAGACGGCCGGCATTTCCATCATCTCGGACGCTGAAGCAGGCGACGGTCCGGCGCACTTCGTCATCGAGGACCCGGACGGGAACCGCATTCTCGTCGACCAGCACGTCCCGCGACCCTCGCGGCGATGACAGATCATCACGGAAACGTTGCGCCGCCGTCCGACCGACGGCATCATCGCGCGACCGCAGAGGAAACATCATGCGCAAGTTCCTAGTCGTTCTTGACGACAGCCGTGAATGCCTGAACGCGATGCGCTTCGCAGCCATGCGTGCGGCGCGCACCGGAGGGGGCGTGCAGATCCTTTCGGTGATCCCGCCCGAGGAGTTCCAGCACTGGATCGGCGTGGGCGAGATCATGCGCGAGGAAGCCCGTGAAAGGATCGTCGCCCATTTCGAAGTCTTCGCCAAATGGATGCGGGATCGCCAGAACGTGAACCCCGAACTGATCATCCGCGAAGGTGAACCCGTGCCCGAGATCCTTGCCCAGGTCCGCGAGGATCCCGAGATCGGCGTTCTGGTTCTGGGCGCCGGCAGCGACAAGAACGGCCCCGGCCCGCTTGTCTCGCAACTGACGCGAAGCGCGGGCAGCCTCCCCGTTCCGATCACCATCGTGCCGGGCGAGTTGTCGAAGGAGCGGCTCGAAGCCGTGACCTGAACCGGTTTAGAATCGTTCCAAACCTTGACACATCTCGGCGCGAGACGCATATCCACGATCAAACAGGAGCGCGCGCCATGTTCATCCAGACCGAATCCACGCCCAATCCGGCGACGTTGAAGTTTCTTCCTGGTCTGACCGTTCTTGAAACCGGCACCGCCGACTTTCCGTCCGCCGACACCGCGGGAACCTCGCCGCTTGCGCAGCGTCTCTTCTCGGTCGGCGGGGTGTCCGGCGTCTTCTTCGGCAGCGACTTCGTCACCGTCACCAAGGGCGACGGCGTGGAATGGGACCATATCAAGCCCGCCCTGCTGGGCGCGATCATGGAGCATTTCCAGTCCGGCGCGCCCGTGCTCGAAGGCGAGGGCGGCGGATCGGCCGGGCATGCGTCGCACGATGGGCCGGACGCCGACATCGTCAACCAGATCAAGGAACTTCTGGACACGCGCGTGCGCCCGGCCGTGGCGCAGGACGGCGGCGACATCACCTTCCACGGGTTCGATCGCGGCATCGTCTATCTGCACATGCAGGGCGCCTGCGCGGGCTGCCCGTCGTCGACGCTGACGCTCAAGATGGGCATCGAGAACCTTCTGCGCCACTACATTCCCGAAGTGGTCGAGGTGCGCCCCGTCGCCGCGTGATGGGCGACAGACCTTCCTTTCTTGTCGCCTTCGACACATCGGCCGCGCATTGCGCGGCCGCCGTCGTTCTGGATGGCGCTATCGCGGCCACGCGTTTTGAAGAGATGGGGCGCGGTCAGGCCGAACGGCTGATGCCGCTTCTCGACGAGATGCTGCGTGCCGAAGGGCTTGCCTGGGCAGAGATCGCGGGGATCGGCGTCGGGATCGGGCCGGGGAACTTCACCGGGACGCGCATTTCGGTCGCGACGGCGCGGGGTCTTGCCCTTGCGCTGGGCATCCCGGCGGTCGGCATCTCGGCCTTCGAGATCATGCGCGAGGGGACCGAGGACGCAGGTGCGCTGCCGCCGCAGGTGGTCAGCGTCGAGGCGCCGCGCGGGCTGGCCTATGTGCAGACGTTCCGCGATGGCCGAGCCGATGGCGCGCCGCAGGTGATCGACCCCGACGCCGTCTCCCAGATGCCGGGATTGACCGCGGGCGCTGTGGTCGTCGGGTTCCGCGCCGCCGAGATCGCGCGCGCCCTTGGCGTGGATCACCGCGCCGGCGGAGCCGAGGGCGTCCCTGCCCGTCTTGCCCACGCCGCGCACCGGGCCTTCGCACGCGGCATCGACCCCGCCACCCGCCCCGCGCCGCTTTATGTGCGCCCTGCGGATGCAGCCCCCGCGCGCGACGCGCCGCCCGTGATCCTGCCGTCCGGGATCGGCCCATGGGCGATCCCGAAGTGACCGCCGAGGACCTTGCAAGGGTCCATGCCCAGGCGATGGACAGCGGACCGGCGTGGAGCGCGGCGGACTTCGCCGGCCTTCTTGCCGCGCCCGGGGTCTTCGCACTGGGCGACGACCGGGGCGTCGCCCTTGGACGGGTGGCGGCGGACGAGGCGGAACTTCTGACGATCGCCGTCCTTCCCGGGCATCGCGGCGCCGGCGTTGGGCGGTCGCTCCTGGCGGCGTTCGAAACCGAAGCCGCCCGCGCCGGGGCCCGGGTCGCCTTTCTGGAGGTCGCCGCCGACAACCATGCCGCCCGCGCGCTTTACACCCGCGGGGGCTATGTCGAAACCGGCCGCCGCAAGGGCTATTACCGCCTGCCGGAGGGTGGCCGGACCGACGCGCTGACCATGACGCGGGCACTTCATCCCTGATCCATGGAATTGCGGCCGAACGCCAAGACGGCCGCCAAAAAGTCTATTGACCCTCCCCTGACCGTGCTGCCTTATCTGAACATGATCTGGCGTGGATCGAGTCTCATGCCGGGCATCTGCCTGTCTTGCCGATGCCCGAAGAACAGACACAACCGGGAGACACAAATGACCTTTACGAAGACCCTGCTCGGCTCTGCCGCGGCGATTGCCATGACCGCGACAGCGGCGGTGGCGGACCCTGCCCTGATCTTCGATCTTGGCGGGAAATTCGACAAGTCGTTCAACGAAGCCGCCTTCAACGGCGCGCAGCGCTGGGCACAGGAAACCGACGGCACCTTCCTCGAGATCGAGATGCAGTCCGAGGCCCAGCGCGAGCAGGCGCTGCGCCGCTTCGCGGAATCGGGTGCGAACCCCGTCGTGATGACCGGCTTCGCCTTTGGCAACGTGCTGAACGAAGTCGCGGCCGACTATCCCGACACCCAGTTCGCGATCATCGACATGGTCGTCGACCAGCCGAACGTGCGCTCGGTCGTGTTTTCCGAGCACGAAGGCTCGTTCCTTGTCGGCATGATGGCGGGCATGGCCAGCGAAACCGGCACGGTCGGCTTCATCGGCGGCATGGACATTCCGCTGATCCGGAAGTTCGCCTGCGGCTATGCCCAGGGCGTCAAGGCGGCGAACCCGGACGCGACGATCATCGCCAACATGACCGGCACGACCCCGGCTGCCTGGAACGACCCGGTGCGCGGCGGCGAACTGACGAAAGCGCAGATCAGCCAGGGCGCCGACGTGGTCTATGCGGCGGCCGGCGGCACCGGCGTAGGCGTCCTTCAGGCGGCGGCCGATGCCGGCATCAAGTCGATCGGCGTCGACTCGAACCAGAACCACCTGCACCCGGGCTCGGTCCTGACCTCGATGCTCAAGCGCGTGGACAACGCCGTGTACGAGGCCTTCAAGACCGGCACCGAAGGCACCTTCGAAACCGGCGTCGTCGTGATGGATCTTGCCGCCGACGGCGTGGGCTACGCCATGGACGAGAACAACGCCGAGCTCGTCAGCGCCGAGATGCAGGCCGCCGTGGAAGACGCGAAGGCCAAGATCATCTCGGGCGAACTCGCCGTCCACGACTACATGTCGGACGACAGCTGCCCTGCCCTGACGTTCTGAATGGGCCTTGGCGAAGATAAGGGGCGGGCGGGAACGGCCGCCCCTGCCATCGAACTGAAAGGCATCTCGAAAGCCTTCGGTCCGGTTCAGGCGAACAAGGACATCTCGATCCGGGTCATGCCCGGCACCATCCACGGCATCATCGGCGAAAACGGGGCGGGCAAGTCCACGCTGATGTCGATCCTTTACGGCTTCTACAAGGCCGATGCCGGGGAAATCTTCATCAACGGACGCAAGACCGAGATCCCGAACAGCCAGGCCGCGATCGCCGCGGGGATCGGCATGGTCTTCCAGCACTTCAAGCTGGTCGAGAATTTCACGGTCCTCGAGAACATCATCCTGGGCGTCGAGGAAGGCGCGCTGCTGCGGCCGTCGCTGGCCAAGGCCCGTGAAAGCCTGTCGAGGCTTTCCGAAGAATACGAACTGGCCGTCGACCCCGACGCGCTGATCGAAGAGATCGGCGTGGGCATGCAGCAGCGGGTCGAAATCCTGAAGGCGCTTTACCGTCAGGCCGACATCCTGATCCTTGACGAACCCACCGGGGTGCTGACCCCGGCCGAGGCCGACCACCTGTTCCGCATCCTCGGGAACCTGCGCGCCGAGGGCAAGACGATCATCCTGATCACCCACAAGCTGCGCGAGATCATGGCGATCACCGACACCGTCAGCGTCATGCGGCGCGGCGAGATGACGGCAACCGTCAGGACCGCCGACACGAGCCCCGAAGAACTGGCCGAACTGATGGTCGGGCGGAAGGTCCTGTTGCGCGTCGACAAGGCGCCCGCGACACCGGGCAAGACGGTTCTCGAGGTCGAGAACCTGCGCGTGACCGACGACAACGGCGTCGAACGCCTGAAGGGCGTGTCGCTGAACGTTCGCGCCGGCGAAATCCTGGGAATTGCGGGGGTGGCCGGCAACGGCCAGTCCGAGCTTCTGGCGGTTCTGGGCGGCATCATGGTCGGCACAGGGCGCGCGCGCCTCAACGGCGTCGAGATCCCGCTGTCAGGGCGCGATTCCAATGGCCAGACCCGGCGCGAGGCTGGCATCAGCCATGTCCCCGAGGACCGGCACCACCTTGGGCTGATCCTCGATTTCGCGGCGTGGGAGAACGTGGGCTTCGGCTATCACAATGACCCCGCCTACAACCGCAACGGGCTTCTGATGGACAACGCTGCGTTGCGCGCCGACACGGTGGGCAAGATGGAGCGCTTCGACGTTCGTCCGCCGAACCCGAAGCTTGCCGCGAAAAGCTTTTCCGGCGGCAATCAGCAAAAGATCGTCCTCTCCCGCGAGATCGAGCGCAACCCCGAGCTTCTGCTTGTCGGCCAGCCGACGCGCGGCGTCGACATCGGCGCGATCGAATTCATCCACCAGCGCATCGTCGAGTTGCGGGATGCCGGCAAGGCGATCCTTCTGGTCAGCGTCGAGCTTGACGAGATCATGTCGCTGTCGGATCGGATCGCGGTGATGTTCGACGGCCGCATCATGGGAGAGCGGCTGCCTGCCGAGACGAACGAGCGCGAGCTTGGCCTGCTCATGGCCGGGATCACCGATGCCGCAACCGAGGCCGCGCAGGCACGGCCCGCGCCGGCTGCGGCAGGGGGGCACTGATGGACACAATGCCGAAGTGGGCGGACGTCGTTCTGATCCCGCTGATCAGCATCCTGATCGCCTTCCTGATCTCGGGCCTCGTGATCCTTGCCATCGGCGAGGACCCGATCATGGCGCTGAAGACCATGGTGCAGGGGTCGCTGATGTCGACCTACGGCTGGGGCTACACGCTTTATTACGCCACGAACTTCATGTTCACCGGCCTTGCCTTCGCCGTGGCCTTCCACGCCGGCCTTTTCAACATCGGCGGCGAAGGACAGGCGATGCTGGGCGGCCTTGGCGTGGCGCTGATCTGCCTTGCCCTGCCCTGGCCGCACTGGACGCTAGCACTGCCTGCCGCAATGATCGCGGGCGCGCTGTTCGGCGCGGCCTGGGCCGCGATCCCGGCCTATCTGCAGGCCGCGCGCGGCAGCCACATCGTCATCACGACCATCATGTTCAACCTGATCGGGGCCTCGGTCCTGAACTACATGCTGGTCAACGTCATGCGGCCCGCAGGCGCGATGGACCCGGCCTCGGCCCGGTTCCCCGAAGGCGCGAACCTGCCCACGTTCCAGGACCTCTTTTCGACCGCGGACATGGTGGTTTTCCGCGGGGCGCCGGTCAACGTCACCTTCTTCGTGGCGCTTCTTGCCTGCGTGCTGGTCTGGGCGCTGATCTGGAAGACGCGCCTTGGCTATCAGATCCGCGCCTTCGGCAAGTCCGAATCCGCCGCCGTCTATGCCGGGATATCGCCGCTGAAGATCACCATGGCCGCGATGCTGATCTCGGGCGCGCTCGCCGGACTGATGGCGATCAACAACGTCATGGGCGAGGCCGAGCGGCTCGTCCTGAACGCCGTCGAGGGGGCGGGCTTCATCGGCATCGCCGTGGCGCTGATGGGGCGGTCGCATCCCTTCGGCGTCTTCCTGGCCGCGATCCTGTTCGGGTTCCTCTATCAGGGCGGGGCCGAACTTTCGCTTTGGACGAACATTCCCCGCGAACTTGTCGTCGTGATCCAGGCGCTGGTGATCCTGTTCACCGGTGCGCTCGACAACATGGTGCGGATGCCGCTTGAAAAGCTGTTCCTCGCCCTGCGTCGCCGGCCCGACGCGGGCCGCGCGCGAACACCGGCGGAATGACGGGGGCGGTCTGATGGATTTCGCGACGCTTCTGCAGATCCTCGACTCGACGGTGCGGCTGGCGATCCCGCTGCTGTTCGCCTGCCTCGCGGGCCTGTTCTCCGAGCGCTCGGGGATCTTCGACATCGGGCTTGAAGGCAAGATGCTAATCTCGGCCTTCTTCTCGGCCGCGCTGGCCTACATGACCGGGTCGGTCTGGATCGGGCTTCTGGCCGGCATTGCCGCGTCGATGGTGCTTGCTGCGATCCACGGACTGGCCTCGATCACCTTTCGCGGCAACCAGTTGATCGCCGGGGTGGCGATCAACTTCCTGGCCGCGGGCATGACCGTGCTCATCGCGCAGGACTGGTTCGACCAGGGCGGCCGGACCCCCGCGATCGAGGGCTCGGCACGCTTCCAGCCCCTGACCCTGCCTTTCGCGGACACCCTGTCCGGCGTGCCGATTCTTGGACCGATCTATGCCGAGCTGATCTCGGGCCACTCGATCCTTGTCTACGTCGGTTTCCTTGCGGTTCCGGTGACGTGGTATGTCCTTTATCGCACCCGCTTCGGACTGCGCCTGCGCGCGGTGGGCGAAAATCCGGGCGCGGTCGATACGGCGGGCATCTCGGTGGTGCGGCTGCGCTATGCCGCCGTGGCGATCTGCGGGCTTCTGTGCGGTCTGGCCGGCGCCTATCTGGCCACCAGCCTTTCCGCCGGCTTCGTCAAGGACATGAGCGCGGGTCGCGGCTTCATCGCGCTGGCCGCGCTGATCTTCGCGAAATGGCGTCCGTGGTACGCGCTTTACGCCTGCCTCCTGTTCGGTTTCCTCGAAGCGATCGGCAACCGCTACCAGAACATCGAGGTTCTGGGCATCACCCTTCCCGGCCAGTTCATGCAGGCGCTGCCCTACATCCTGACCGTGATCATTCTTGCCGGGTTCGTCGGCAAGGCGATCCCGCCCCGCGCCGGTGGCGTGCCCTATGTGAAGGAACGATGAGCGGCCCGAGGCAAAGCTGTCCCTTGCACTGCGGAGGCCCAAGGGTCTAGGGACAGCCATGCAAATCTACCTGCCCATCGCCGAGGTTTCAGTCAACGCGTTCCTCGTGCTGGGCCTCGGCGGGATCGTGGGCATCCTGTCGGGCATGTTCGGCGTGGGTGGCGGGTTCCTGATCACGCCGCTTCTGTTTTTCGCGGGCATCCCGCCCGCCGTCGCGGTCGCCACCTCGACCAACCAGATCGTGGGATCATCCGTCTCGGGCGTGCTGGCCCATCTCAAGCGGCGGACCGTCGACATACGGATGGGACTTGTGCTTCTGGCGGGCGGTCTTGTCGGGTCGGCCGCTGGCGTTCAGGTTTTCGACATGCTCCGCCAGGCCGGGCAGGTCGATCTTGTCGTCCAGCTGAGCTATGTCGTCTTTCTGGGCATTGTCGGCGCGCTCATGCTGGTCGAAAGCCTGAAGGCCCTGCGCCGATCGCGACGCGGGCAGGTCGTCGCGACGCGGCGCAAGCACAACTGGGTGCATGCCCTGCCCTTCAAGATGAAGTTCCGCGCCAGCGGGCTTTACATCTCGGTGATCCCGCCGCTTATGGTGGGCATGCTCGTGGGGGTCCTCGCCGCGATCATGGGGGTGGGTGGCGGCTTCATCATGGTGCCCGCGATGATCTATCTGCTGGGCATGCCGACGAAGGTCGTGATCGGCACGTCGCTGTTCCAGATCATCTTTGTCACGGCCTTCACCACCTTGATGCACGCCACGACGACCTATTCGGTCGATATGGTGCTTGCGGTGCTTCTTCTGGTCGGTGGGGTTATCGGCGCCCAGGTCGGCACGCGCCTTGGCGCGCGCCTCAAGGCTGAACAGCTGAGGATCCTGCTGTCGCTTCTGGTTCTGGCGGTCTGCGGCAAGCTTGCGCTCGACCTGCTGCTGGAACCGTCGGAACTGTTCTCGATCGGGACGGAGGGGCTGTGATGCTGCGGCTGCTTCTCGTGCTGCTGTGCCTTGCGCTTCCGGTGCGCGCTGAACAGGTGGTGGCCGGCCTCTCGCAGAACCGGGTCGCGATCAACACCAACTTCGACGGGCTCGAGATCCTGATCTTCGGCGCGGTCAAGCGGGAAGAGGCAATCGCGACCGAGCCGCCGCTGCAGGTCATCGTCACCGTTGCCGGGCCGTCGCGCCCGCTGACGGTGCGCAAGAAGGACCGCCGCTTCGGCATCTGGGTCAACGCGGACTCGCTGCACGTCGACCGGGCGCCGACCTTCTATGTGGTGGCGACCTCGGCGGCCTGGGACGAAGTCCTGTCCTTCGAGGAAGACTTCCGCAACCGCATCTCGATCCCGCGGGCGATCCGTGCCGACGGCGCGCCCGAAGCCGCCGACACCAAGGGCGACTTCACCGACGCGCTGATCCGTCTTCGTGAGGAGACGGGGCTTTACCAGACGCTGATCGGGGAAGTCGAACTGACCGAAGATACCCTTTTCCGCGCAACGGTGGCGCTGCCCGCGAACCTGACGGAGGGCGAGTATGTCACCCGGTTCTTCCTGACCCGGGGTGGCGAGATCATCGACCGGAAAGAAACCGTGATCTTCGTGCACAAGGTCGGTCTCGAGCGGTTTCTTTTCTCGATGGCGCACGAACAGCCGCTGCTTTACGGGCTGATGTCGATCATGATCGCGATCGGGGCCGGCTGGGGGGCCTCGACGCTGTTCCGCTATCTGCGCGGCTAGCCACGGCCCACATAGGGCATCTTCGTCGCCATGACCGTCATGAACTGGACGTTCGCCTCGGGCGGAAGTCCGGCCATGTGCAGGACGGCCGACGCGGCATGGGCGACGTCCATGGTGGGCTGCGCCTCACGCCCCTCGGCCCGGGCACGCTCGTTCAGGGTCTGAACCATGTCGGTCGCCGCATTGCCGATGTCGATCTGGCCGCAGGCGATGTCGAAGGGCCGGCCGTCAAGGCTCAGCGTCTTGGTCAGACCTGTGATGGCGTGCTTCGTGGTCGTGTAGCAAACCGACCCGGGGCGCGGCGCATGGGCCGAGATCGAGCCGTTGTTGATGATCCGCCCGCCCTGTGGCGACTGGCGGCGCATCTGCGCGAAGGCGATCCGCGCGGCGTTGAACATGCCGGTCAGGTTCACGGCGACCGAGCGATCCCAATCGTCGGGATCGATCTCGTCAATCGTGCCGGCCGGCGTGAAGATCCCCGCGTTGTTGAACAGCACGTCAAGGCGCCCCCAGCGGTCGGTCAGCGCGGCGACCGCGGCCTCGATCTCGGCACGGTGGGTGACGTCGCCGGGCAGGACCAGCGCCTCGCCCGCCGCAGCCACCTCGTGCAGCGGATCGGCGCGGCGGGCGAAAAGCCCCACGCGCCAGCCCGCGGCCAGCGCGGCCTCGGCGACGGCGCGCCCGATACCCGAGCTTGCCCCGGTGATCAGCAGCGTCTTGGTCATGCCTCTTCCTCCTTCAGTTCAAGTGGCACGGCGGGCGCACGCAGGTCCTCTGTGCCCAGCGCGCCCGCCGGCTTCTTCAGACGGTTGCGCGTCACCCACCGCAACTCGCGCTCGGCGCGCGTGATCGCCACATAGGCAAGGCGCTTCCAAAGCGGAATGCCCGCCTCGACGCGTCCCGCGCGGCTTGCCGCCCAGAGATCGGGGGCGAAGACCTGGACCGTTTCCCATTGCGAACCTTGTGCCTTGTGGATCGTGACCGCCGCGCCATGCAGAAAGACCGCCCCCATGTTCGCCGCATAGGGGATGAACGGCTCTTCCTCGTCGGGCTTCTCGATCTTGACGATCGAAGCGGCGGACACCCGCGGGTCCTCGGCACCAAGCACATGAAGGCGCGAAAAGCCGGGCCTCTGGCCGGGGCCAAGATAGATCACCTGTGCGCCCTTGATCAGCCCGCGCGCCTCGAGGTCGAGGCGCTTCTTGCGGTATTTCAGCGGAAGTTCGATCCCGTCGCAGATCAGGGGTTCCCCCGGAAGCAGGGCGTCTTCGGGGGCGCCGAAGGCGCTTCGGAACGCATGGATCAGCCGAATGCGCGTGGCGTTTCGCCAGACCAGTGCCGGGCTGCGTGCCATCAGGTCGGCGTCGGCCGCCTCGGCCAAGACGATCCGCTCGTCACGGTCGGCGTGATGCCGGATCATCGCCTCGAATGCCTCGAACTCAAGCGCGGGATCGGCGAGCGCGTGGGCCAGATCGAGGATCGGGTTGTCGGTCTCCTGCCGGTGGATGCGGTGCAGCGTCAGCTTGCGCGGACCGGAAAGATCGTCGAATACCATCGAGCCTGACTGGTTTACCGGCGCAAGCTGCGCCGGGTCGCCGAACAGGATGAGGCTGGGGAAGATCTCCTTGAGGTCCTCGAACTGGCGGGTGTCGAGCATCGAGGCCTCGTCGACGAAGCCGATATCCAGCGGATCCTCGCGCCGTTTCCAGCCGGTGATGAAGTCCGATCCGCGCAGGCCCGCGGCTGCAAGCGCGCCGGGGATCGACCGCACCGTCCTGTAGAATGCGGCCGCCCGATCAAGCGCGGCGTCGGTCAGCCCTTCGATCTGCGGACGCTCGCCGCTGCCGGTCAGCCATTCGGCGATCTTCTCGTACTCCGGGTGATAGACCGGCGTGTAGAGGATGCGATGGATCGTGGTCGCCGCGACACCGTGGTTGCGCAGGACGCTGGCCGCCTTGTTCGTCGGAGCAAGGATCGCAAGGGTGCGGCGGTCCTTCCGGCGCCGCCCTTCGTATTCGCCCGAAACCGTCTCGACACCGGCATCGGCCAGCGCCTCGGCCAGTTTCGACAGAAGCATGGTCTTGCCCGACCCGGCCTTCCCGACGATGGCGAAGACGCCAAGGCCCGCAGCCCCGGGCGGCGTGAGCGCGCCGTCCTCGATGTCGACGCCGGCCACGCGCAGGGCCTCGGCGAGGGTATCGAACGCGTCGGCCTGGTCGTCCGAGAACTGGTGCAGCGGCAGGGTCATGGCCGGGACCCTACCGTCCGGGTTCCGGCGGCGCCAGTGTTTCAGGCCCTGCGCTTCTGCAACGCCGTCTTGCGGCCGAAGGCCCGTTCGAACCAGTGGCGCGACAGTTCCGCCGACACCCCCGCGCTTTTCGCAACGCGCGCCTTCAGCACATCGTTGCATTCCCAAAGTCCGACGCTGATGCAGTCACGCCCCGTCCCTTCGGCGCCGACGATGATCGGCGCAGCGCCGATCATCCGGTAGATCCGGACCATCCGCGCATCGAAGACACCCACGAAATGGGCAATGCCGAAGCCCTCCATGATCTCGCCTCCGGCCTGCATCAACGCGGCCGAGACGCTGGGGATACCCTCGGGCGAAAGGCAGAACCGCGAGCATTCCCAGATCAGCGGGCTGGCGATGTGGACACCGTCGGTCAGGTGCTGGAAATGGTCGTTGACCATGGTGCGGCCGACGGTCGGCAGAAACCGCATCGAGCCGCCGTGCCCGCCCCCGGGGGTTTCCCAGATCACGTAGAGCGGGTTGAGCGCGTCGTATTGATCGTGCTCTTCCCCGTTCGCGTCGACCGACACCTCCCATTTCTGGCGGTGGTGGAATTGCTGCGCGCGGTGGCGGAACATCTCGGCGGCAAGGCGCGGATAGGCGGCAAGCTGGTCGGCGTAGAGATAGCGTATCATGTGTCCCCCGGACGGATCGTGTCCGGCAAACCCTCGTCAAGCCTGGTAAACCGCGGGTTAGAGCGGCGCGCGATCCATGCCCCGGTCCGGGCCGCCTAGACGACGATCAGGCCAAGCGACAGGGCGCGGGCAACCGCGTGGGTGGTGTTCATCGCCCCAAGCTTGAAGCGCGCGCTTTCGACATAGACCCGCAACGTATGCTCGGAAATCGAAAGCGTGTCAGCGGCTTGCGCGCGGGAATAGCCCAGCGCAAGGAAGGTAAGCGCCTCGGCTTCGCGGGGCGACAGGGCCCGCCCGGCGGTGCCCTGGCCGCCCTGTTCGAAGTCGAGCGCCTTCTGGTTGAAGTAATGCGCCACCAGCATGAGGTCGCGCATGTTGGTCTGGGTGAAGGCTTCCCACGCGTCGTCGGTGCACGAATCGTTGGCGGTGAAGAGGGCGAACTGGCCGGCCGGCCCCCGGAGCGGGATCGAATACCCCTGATTGCCAAGCCCGAAGCTCATCGCCTCGGTCATCAGGTGCCGCGCGGCCTTGCTGGACCAGTCCAGCCGCTTCCATTCGACCGGGTGAAACCGCTGGAAACAGCCCTGGATCACCGGATCGATGCGAAGATAGCCCTGCCGGACATAATGTTCGGCCCATTCGACCGGATAGGTCCCGGCGCCGTATTGTTCGCCATCGCTGTTGACCCAGTGATAGACGACATGGGCGATGCCGTAGTGGTCGCGCAGGTCGAAGGTGAGCGCCTGCAGGTCATCGCGGGTTGTTGCCGCCTCCATGCGCTCGAAGAAGGTATCCAGCATCGCTCGTCTCGACATGCGCCAGTGACGGCGTCATCCCCTCGGTCGATGCGATCTCGGCGGCGGCAACGACCGAAAGATCGTCCAGACCGTGCGTCAGGGCCGGAAGACCGTTGTCACGGGCGAAGGTCTTCAGGTCCGCGAGTACATCGAGTATCCACTCATTCGCCATTCCGGAGTCTCTTTCCCAATGGTTAACGAAGCATTAACACAACCCTAGCATGTAAAGGAAAGTCGCGAAATTCGCGAAATTCAACTCCCCCGATCCTGCGAAGGGGCCGATTGCAACCCACTGAAAACATGCGATTTCCCGCCGCGTGCCGACGGAAAGGGCCCGACGCAGATCGGCGCCGGGCCCCTTGGTTCGGTCCTGACCCCTCGGATCAGCGGCGGCGGCTGGCCTCGAGCGTATCCTCGAAGGTGCGCAGGCCGGTCGTTGGCGCCTGCACCAGCACCGCCATGTTGCCGGGCTTGTGCTCGTTTCGCAGCATCTTGGTGTGCGCGAGCGGAGTCTGCGCCCATGGGAAGACCTCTGACATGCAGGGATCGAGGCGACGCTCGATCATCAGCCTGTTGGCGGCGGCGGCCTGCTTGAGATGCGCGAAGTGACTGCCCTGCAGGCGCTTCTGGTGCATCCACATGTAGCGGACGTCGAAGGTGCAGTTGAAGCCCGTCGTGCCGGCGCAGATCACGACCATGCCGCCCTTCTTGCAGATGAAGGTCGACACCGGGAACGTCGATTCACCGGGGTGTTCGAAGACGATGTCGACGTTCACGCCCTTGCCGGTGATGTCCCAGATCGCCTTGCCGAAGCGGCGCGCCTCGTTGAACCATTCCTTGTACTCGGGTGACCCGACCTTGGGCAGCGGTCCCCAGCACTTGAAGTCCTTGCGGTTGATCACGCCCTTGGCGCCAAGGCTCATGACGTAGTCGCGCTTGTCCTCGTCCGAGATCACGCCGATCGCGTTGGCGCCCGCCGTGTTGATGAGCTGGATCGCATAGACGCCAAGTCCGCCCGACGCGCCCCAGACCAGAACGTTCTGACCGGGCTTCAGTTCGTGTGGATGATGGCCGAACAGCATCCGGTAGGCCGTGGCCAGCGTCAGCGTGTAGCAGGCGCTTTCCTCCCAGGTCAGGTGCTTGGGCCGTGGCATGAGCTGCTGCGCCTGCACCCGGGTGAACTGCGCGAAGGCCCCGTCCGGCGTCTCGTAGCCCCAGATCCGCTGGGTGGGGCTGAACATCGGGTCGCCGCCATTGCATTCCTCGTCGTCGCCGTCGTCCTGGTTGCAGTGCACCACGACCTCGTCGCCGACCTTCCAGGTCTTCACCTTGTCTCCAACCGCCCAGACGATGCCGGCGGCGTCGGACCCGGCGATGTGATAGGACGCGCCGTGGCCGTCGAAGGGGCTGATGGGCTCGCCCAGGCCGGCCCAGACGCCGTTGTAGTTCACGCCCGCCGCCATCACGAGCACCAGAACCTCGTGGCTGTCGATCCTGTGGGTATCGACGACCTCAAGCTGGAACGACTTCTCGGGCTCGCCATGTCGGTCACGGCGGATGGCCCAGGCGTGCATCTTCGCCGGCACATGGCCCAGGGGCGGGATTTCGCCCACGTCGTAAAGGTCTTTCTTCGGCGCGTCGTAGGTCATGATGTCAGCCTTCACGTCCAGTGCCATGGGCGGGCTCCCTGCAATGTCACGCTTGCCGCAATGCAGAATCAAGCGCTGTCTGGCGACTGGATACGAACGGCTGCGCAACTTTGCAACCAAATTTGGCGCCAACTTGTAATTTTATGTCGGTTCGAATTCGGCGGGGGCACGCCCCTCGGCGGCTGGCTTCGAGTCCGCAGCAAGGTGATGGGCGACCGAACGGGCGTAGAACGCCAGAAGCTCCGGCCCGTCGCCCTGCGGTGCGACCGTGGGACCGGGCGCAAGGATCCGGCGCCGGCGCAGGACCGAAAGCTCGAACCGGACCGCCGTGTCGAGCTGCGCGGGATCGAAGGTGAGGAACAGACGCTGGCCCTCGATCGCCTGGACCAGATCCCCAACGGCGGCGACGATGGCGTCGTCGTCAGGGGCCGCTCCGGTGTCGGCCGCATCGCGGATGGCATGGGCGACAAGGGGAACCAGCGGGATGGGGACCGACGCCCGGATCCGGTCGAACAGCGCGCGGGCAAGGACCTCGGGCGAGGGCACACCGTCGGCCTCGGCCATCAGGCGCAACGACAGCGGCTCGGCGGCCACGACGGCCGCGGCGCCGAAGCGATGTCCCCGTCCCCGCACACGGCGCCAGAGATAGCGCAGCGAGAACATGAAGGCCTCGGCCGCCGAGGCGCGAAACCGCCGGTCGCCCCGTCGTCCGGCGGCAACGAGCACCCGGTCCTCGAGCACGCGATCATAGTTGATCGCAACCGGCACGAAGACCATGTCGCGACCGGAGAGGGAGTAGCCCTCGATGATATAGCTGATCAGCCCCAGCTTCGGGTCGCCCGGCGCACCGCTCAGGCTTAGCCCGCCCTCGGGAAACATGGCCTGCGGCACACCGGCCTGGGTGGACAACTGCACATATCGCGCCAGCACCTGGCGATAGAGGCCGTTGCTGGACCGCCGGCGAATGAAGAAGGCCCCCATCCACCGGATGAAGCCCGTCAAGGGCCAGACCCGCGCCCATTCGCCCACAGCGTAGGACAGCGCCGACCGCCGCGCGGCAAGGTAGGTGACGAGCACATAGTCCATGTTCGACCGGTGGTTCATCACGTAGATGACCGTCGCCTCGGGATCGATCGCCGCAAGCGACCCGGGTCGCGTCTCGGCGAAGTGGACGTCGAAGAGAAACCGCGACAGACGCTTCGCGACCCGCGTGGCAAAGCCGAAATAGGCGGTCGCGCTGAACGAGGGCACGATCTCGCGCGCATAGCGCTTGGCCTCGGCGAAAACCACGTCCTCGCGCACGCCGGTTTCGGTGGCGCGGGCCTGGACCGCCTCGACCACATCGCGGTCGTAGATGACGCGCTGGATCATGTCGGTTCGTCGGGCCAGCTTGAAGGGCTGGATCGGGCGCTCCAGCCGCTTGTTCAGTTCCGCGACCACGCGTTCGGCCCGCCGGCGAAGAAACCAGCGCACGGACGGAAAGAGGAAATGCGAGGCGAAGGTGACGGCGGCAAAAAGCAGGATCAGGACAAGCGCCCAGACCGGCAGTTCGACCCTTGCCGTCACCGCTAGGGCTCCATCTCGGCCGCCAGCGTCAGAAGTGGCGACTGGTCGACTTCGATGAGGCCGCGGCGCGGGCGATCAAGGTCGATGATCAGGAAAACCAGCACGACGATAAGCGCTATCATCGCATAGACCGGGGGGCCGGGACGCAGACCGCCTTGCGCCGAACCAAGCCCCAGAACCGCGCCAACGACGATGAACGTTCCGTAAAGCGTGAACAGGACGACCTCGGGAACATGCCGTTCGATGGCGGCGTTCCGCGACAGCAGCGCGTCCGACATGTCGTTAAGGGACGTCACGAACGCCAGGGCGACGGGACCACGCTCGGACCGCGCCTCCTGCGCCGCCAGGACCCAGAGCTTTTCGAAGATCTCTTC
Organism: Saliniferula longa; assembly: GCF_050789285.1. Lineage (NCBI taxonomy): Bacteria > Pseudomonadati > Pseudomonadota > Alphaproteobacteria > Rhodobacterales > Roseobacteraceae > Saliniferula > Saliniferula longa. The sequence goes on from NZ_JBOUVX010000004.1 coordinate 109,416, forward strand.
CGCGGCGTTCACAAGGATCAGGCGGCGGTCCTCCTCCGACGCGGGCACGCGTCCCGCCTCGGAGCGAACGATCGCATATCGATGCAGCAAGGCGCGGGCTTCCGCGCGCGGTTCGTCCGCCAGAAGGTCCGTCCTGAGCCACGCGGTGCCGATGGCATTCGCTTCATCCACCACGGCCTGGCTTCGCATGTCGTAGCGCGACAGAGAGACCGAGAAGGTGAACCCGAGAAGAAGGCCCAGAATACCCAACAGCGACCCCTGCACGGTCAGCGTCTGACTCTTGGCCTCTTCGTCACGCTTCTTTCGGGCGACCCGTCCGACCGACAGTCCCCCGTACATCGCGGCGATCATCGAAATCATGAGGACGGCGGCGATCAGGCCCGAGGGAAGATCATACATCAACTCTTGCCTTGCCATTCTGGTTCCCGCCGCCTCTCGCGTTTCTGCCCGCTGCATCCGGGATTGACCAGCCCCAGATGCCGCGGCGCAGCATTCCGATTGACTTCGTCATTAAGTTTCCAATATCAACGGCAACGCGCAATAAAATTGCCATTCGGGATTCGCGAGGCCGACATATGCCCAACACCCTCAAGGACAAGCCCTGGCTTTTCCGCACGTACGCGGGCCATTCCACGGCCGAGGCCTCGAACGCGCTCTATCGCGGGAACCTCGGAAAGGGGCAGACAGGCCTGTCGGTTGCCTTCGACCTGCCCACCCAGACGGGATATGACAGCGATCACGAACTTGCCCGCGGCGAGGTCGGCAAGGTCGGTGTGCCGATCGCGCATCTGGGCGACATGCGGACGCTCTTTGACGCGATCCCGCTTGAACAGATGAACACCTCGATGACGATCAACGCCACGGCGCCTTGGCTTCTGGCGCTCTATATCGCCGTGGCCGAGGAACAGGGCGCCGACGTCGCCCAGCTTCAGGGCACGGTCCAGAACGACATCATCAAGGAATACCTCAGCCGCGGCACCTATGTGTGCCCGCCGCGCCCGTCGCTTCGGATGATCACGGATGTCGCCGCCTACACGCGCGCGCACCTGCCCAAATGGAACCCCATGAACGTCTGCTCCTACCATCTGCAGGAGGCCGGCGCCACGCCCGAGCAGGAACTGGCTTTCGCGCTGGCCACCGCGACAGCCGTGCTGGACGACCTCCAGGAAAAGGTCGCGCCCGAGCATTTCCCGGAGATGGTCGGGCGCATCTCGTTCTTCGTCAACGCGGGCATCCGCTTCGTCACCGAGATGTGCAAGATGCGCGCCTTCGTCGATCTCTGGGACGAGATCTGCCGCGACCGCTATGGGGTCGAGGACGAACGGTTCCGCCGCTTCCGCTACGGCGTGCAGGTCAATTCCCTTGGCCTGACCGAGCAGCAGCCCGAGAACAACGTCTACCGCATCCTGATCGAAATGCTGGCCGTCACACTATCGAAGAAGGCCCGCGCCCGCGCGGTGCAGCTTCCCGCATGGAACGAGGCCCTTGGCCTGCCCCGCCCCTGGGACCAGCAATGGTCGCTTCGCATGCAGCAGATCCTGGCGTTCGAGACGGACCTTCTGGAATTCGACGATCTCTTCGACGGCAACCCGGCAGTCGATGCCCGGGTCGAGGACCTGAAAGCCGGCGCGCGGGCCGAGCTTGCGCAGATCGACGCCATGGGCGGCGCGGTCGAGGCGATCGAATACATGAAATCGCGGCTGGTCGAATCGAATGCGGAGCGGATCGCCCGGATCGAGAACGGCCAGACCACGGTGATCGGCGTGAACCGCTATACCGAGGCCGAACCAAGCCCCCTGACCGCGGGCGAGGACACGATCATGGTCGCCGACGCAGAAGCCGAGGCAGATCAGGTCACCCGCCTGAACGCCTGGCGCGCGGCACGCGACGAGGCGGCCGTGCGTGCGGCGCTTGACGATCTGCGCGCCGCCGCGCGCGACGGCCGCAACATCATGCCCCCGTCGATCGCCGCCGCGAAGGCGGGCGCCACGACCGGGGAATGGGGGGATGTGGTGCGGTCGGTCTTCGGCCAGTACCGCGCCCCCACGGGCGTCAGCCGCAGCCCGTCGAACCGGACCGAAGGCCTGGACGAAATCCGCGATGCCGTCGACACCGTGTCGCGCAAGCTTGGCACCCGCCTGCGGTTCCTGGTCGGCAAGCCCGGCCTTGACGGACATTCGAACGGCGCCGAACAGATTGCCTCGCGCGCCCGCGACTGCGGGATGGAGATCCTTTACGAAGGCATCCGCCTGACCCCGGCCGAGATTGTCGAGGCCGCGCGCGAGAAGGCCGTGCATGTCGTCGGCCTGTCGATCCTGTCGGGCAGCCACCTGCCGCTGGTCGCCGAAACGATGCGCCTGATGCACGAGGCGGGCCTCACCGCGACGCCGGTCGTCGTCGGCGGCATCATCCCCGAAGACGATGCGGCGCGGCTGCGCGGAATGGGCGTCGCCGCCGTCTATACACCCAAGGATTTCGAGCTTAATCGCATCATGATGGATGTCGTGACGCTTGCCGATCGCCGGCTGATCGCCGCCGAATAGCCGCCCCGCGGAATACACGCCGGAAATCATCGTCGAAGGATTCGCGTTCCGAATTCCCGGAGAATCCTTATTGTGCGGGCAATAAAGCATGGTAATGAATGGGCGCTCAAAACCCGCGGGGACGGACATGAAGATCAATCTTTCCGAATTGAACGAAAAGCAGCTGGAAAAGCTGAAGGCGGATATCGACAAGGAATTGGTCGACCGCACGAAGCATAAGCTGGCCGAGGCCCGGAAGGCCGTGGAAGAGGCGGCGAAGAAGCACGGCTTCAGCCTTCAGGACGTCATCGGGGGCGGACGCGGGCGCGGCAAGGCCGCCGCGAAGGCCGCGGGCGCGCCGAAATATCGGAATCCCGCCGATGCCTCGCAGACGTGGTCCGGGCGCGGCCGTCAGCCTGAATGGTTCAAGGCGGCGATCGCCTCGGGTAAATCGCCCGACGACATGGCGATCTGACACTGCCATGACGATTCACATCGGCGCACGGCCCGGCGAGATCGCTGAAACGGTTCTGTTGCCCGGCGATCCCTACCGCGCGAAATGGGCGGCCGAGACATTTCTGAAGGATGCCGTTCAGATCAATCAGGTCCGCGGAATGCTGGGATTCACCGGCACATGGAACGGCAATCGCGTCACGATACACGGATCGGGCATGGGAATGCCAAGCCTGTCGATCTACGTGAACGAATTGATCCGCGACTACGGTGCGCAGACGCTGATCCGGATCGGCTCTTGCGGCGGGATGCAGGAGAAGGTGAAGGTTCGCGACGTGATCCTCGCGATGACGGCCTCCACGCTGTCGACGCCGTCGCGTGGGATTTTTCGCGATCTCAACTTTGCGCCCTCGGCCGACTGGTCGCTTCTTCGCGCGGCCGCAGCGGCGGCCGAGGCGAAGGGCGTTCCGACACATGTGGGCGGCATCTATTCGTCGGACGTCTTCTACGACGAACGCCCCGACCTGAACGAGCAGATGACCCGCCATGGCATCCTGGGGGTCGAGATGGAAGCGGCCGAGCTTTACATCCTTGCCGCCCGCTATGCCCGCAGGGCGCTTGCGGTGCTGACCGTCTCGGATCACCTCGTGACCGGAGAGGCCCTGCCCAGCGCTGACCGCGAGCGCAGCTTCGGCGACATGGTCGAGATCGCGCTGGAAGCCGCCTTCGCCTGACCAGCCGCCACGGCCCTAGCCATGGCTGCGGTCGTAGCCGTTGACGGGCGGCGGCGCCCACCCGTCAAGCGCGCCGTCTTCGGGCACGAAGACCTCGACCAGCAAGGGAAAGCAGGCGGCCGTATCGCTTGAATGCTCGGACGAGCAGTCGCCGCCGGGGCAGGCCGACAAGGCGCCAAGAAGCTCGATCTCGGCAAAGAACTCAAGAAAGTCGCCGGGCCGCACCGGGCTTGCCTTCATGAAGTACTGCCCGGTGTCGCGCGTGAAGCCCGTGCACATGAAGACGTTAAGCACGTCATGCACATGGCCTTCCGCCGTCTTGCGTGGCAGGCGCGACTCCTCGGCCAGCGCCCGCGTCAGGTTCGAGTGGCAGCAATGGTGGTACTGCCCCCCCGACAAGAGCGTGTGCGTATAGGGATCGCAGCGTGTTCCGATCACGTCGTGAACCCTGCCCCCGTGGGAATCGACCCCGTACCAGTCCAGCGTGTCCTCGATGATGGTCGCCATCGGGCGAAGCGTTGGGAACGACGACCAAAGCCTGTCGCCGGTGGACAGGTGCGTGCCATGCAGCGCGCGGGTCTTGCCGGAATAGAAGCGCTCGGACAGGTCCGCTGCATTCCACAAGTTCAGATCGCCCACTTGCGGCCCTTCGATGCAGTTGATCCGGAAAAAGGCGCCCGCCGGCACGTGAAAGCACGCCGCCTCGCGCGGGGGCGCCGTGACTTCCGAGACCTTTCGCGCGGTTCCCCGCGCGCGGCGATACAGGGCAAGATCGGGCTGCGGCAGCGTCTCGGTCGGATAGCAGATCACCGGGGCGATCGCGCGGCGGGCGTCGGCGTCGGTTGGTGCGGGCATGGGCGTCCTCGGGGCACGTGTTCCCCCATCCCCGCACAGCGCAGCCGGGTGGTCAATCCCGACCCCGCTCAGCCCGAAAGATCGACCGCCTCGACCGACAGGACGGTGGGCAGATGACGGGCGATCTCGTCCCAAGTTTCGCCCTCGTCGCGGCTGGCGAAGACCGAGCCCGAGTTCGTCCCGAAATAGACCCCCGCCGGATCGCGGTCATCCCCTGCCATCGCCTGCCGGAGGACGGTGAAGAAGCAATTCTCGGCCGGCAGACCCTGCTGCCGGGGGCCCCATGTCGCCCCGCCGTCGGTCGACTTCCAGACGGCCGCGCTGGCGCCGGGGGGAAAGCGACCCTGCGTGTCGCCGTTCAGTGGGACCGTCCAGATCGTGCCGGGATCGCGCGGATGAACGCGGATCGGAAACCCGAAGGTCGAGGGCAGGCCCTCGGTGACGTCGTCCCAGCTGCGCCCGCCGTCGGGGCTGCGGAAGACCCCGTGGTGGTTCTGCTGGTACAGGACGTCGCCCGCGCCCGGTGCCCGCATCATGTTGTGCACGCAGTGGCCGGTTTCCCCGCCCCTCGGCCCGGCCGGGTGGTCGTGATGAACGCAGGCCCCGGCGTTCGACATGCGGTTGCGCCTGTCCCAGCTTTGGCCGCCGTCCTCGGTGGCAAAGACCCCGGCGGCCGAGATGCCCAGCCAGAGCTTGGCGGGATCGCCCGGGTGACTGACGATCGTGTGAAGCACCAGGCCCGCCGCGCCGGGGGTCCAGTCCTCGCGCCCTGGAAAGGCGGCCAGGGCCTTGCCCATCTCCCATGTCAGACCGTGGTCAGCGCTGGTCACGATCTGGGCGGGTTTGGTCCCGGCATGTAGAAGGCCGTGGGCGAAGTGAAGCGACCAGACCGACGAGAGCGACTTGCCGAAGGCGGCTTCGCCCGGCTGCCAGCCGATGAAGGCCGCGAAATCAGGATCGTTCGCGGCCCAGTCGTCGATCGTGCCGGTCGACAGCTTCGACAGGGTCCAGGTCGCGCCGCCATCGGTGCTGCGCCAGACGCCGGCCCCCGTCCAGTCGCTGCCCCCGCCGGCCCAGAGGATGCCGGTGGCGGGATCGGCGACCATGTGGTTGATCGGCCAGCCGCCGCAGTGCGGACCGCTCAGCTTCCAGCCCGTCCGCGATCGGTCGCCCGAAAGCAGAAAGGCGCCTTTGGTCGTGCCGACCAACAGCGTCGGTCCATCGGTCATGCGTGATCCTCCCCACGCACAGAATAGCACAGCCCCGGCCGAACCGAAGCGCGACAGTGGCCCCACACGGCACCGCCTCAAACGGCACCCGGAATCGTGGGCCGCGCTGTCAAGAAAGCGTCATCTCGACCTGTCAAAGGAACTGCGTATGCTGCGGCAGACAGGGGTCGTCCACGAGGCGTGCGACATGAACGACAAGGACAAGTGCGAAGAGGGCCTTGACTGGCTTGAGGCAGAACTGGCCGACACCTTGGACGAGGATCTGGAACTCGAGATCTCGGAGCCCGCGATTTCGGCCGAACTCCGGCGCATCTATCGCGCGACGCGCCCCGAGACCCTGCCCCGCGCGGTCTACTTCCGCGAATTGCTGCGTCTGCAGGCCGAACTGATCAAGCTGCAGGACTGGGTCTCCTATCACGGCGAGAAGGTCGTGGTGGTTTTCGAAGGGCGCGACAGCGCTGGCAAGGGCGGGGTGATCAAGCGCATCACCCAGCGGCTCAATCCGCGCGTGGCGCGGGTCGTGGCCCTGCCCGCGCCTTCGGATCGGGAAAAGACACAGTGGTACTTCCAGCGCTACGTTCCGCATCTTCCCGCGGGCGGCGAGATCGTTCTGTTCGACCGGTCCTGGTACAACCGCTCGGGCGTCGAGCGGGTGATGGGCTTTGCCAGCCCCGATCAGGTCGAAGAGTTCTTCCGCGATGTGCCCGAGTTCGAGCGGATGCTGGTGCGGTCGGGAATCCGGGTGATCAAGTACTGGTTCTCGATCACCGACGAGGAACAGCAACTGCGCTTTCTCATGCGCATTCACGACCCGCTCAAGCAGTGGAAGCTGTCGCCGATGGATCTGCAAAGCCGGGTCCGGTGGGAGGACTATACCAAGGCCAAGGAAGAGACCTTCGCCCGCACCAACATCCCCGAGGCGCCCTGGTACATCGTCGAAGGCAACGACAAGAAGCGCGCACGGCTCAACTGCATGGCGCACCTTCTGAGCCAGATCCCCTACGAGCCCGTCCCGCACGAGGACGTCACGCTGCCCGAACGCGTGTTCAACCCGAATTACGAACGCGCCGTCCTGCCGCCCGAGCTTTACGTGCCGCAAAGGTACTGAGTCGGCTGCAGGACAGATGGGCCTCGCAGTCGCGTCAAGGCGTCTGGTCAGACGCGCCGGCCTCACGCACGATCTTCTCGCGCAGCCGTGCGAGCCGCGTTTCGATCGACGACAGCTCGTCGTCGACTTCCGCCGTGATCCAGCGCGCGAAGCGGTCGATGTCCCTCCTCCGCTGGCGCAGCACCGCCTGCGAGACCTCGGCCCGCCTGAGCCGCCATTCCAGCGACTCGTCCCCGCGGGAGTGCCCGCCCTGCCGATACTTCACCAGGGCCAGCGGCACATGATCGACCTGCCCCAGAAGGCGCGCCCGGCCGTAAAGCACCGAATCCTCGTAGGCACCGGTTTCCACAATCGGGCCGAAGACCTCGTAAAGCGCGCGTCCCCACGCGCAGCTTGCGCCGATGACGGACCGGCGCCCGCGCAGGGCCGCCGCGATGGTGTCATTCGCCTCGACCACCGATTTCCTCGATCGCTTTCCGATGGGCGTGCCGTCGCGCGCGATCGCGATCGTGTCCGAGTAAAGCAACGGCGCCCGGGTGCGTCTGTAGGCCCGGTACATCTCGGCGCAGCGATCGGGCAACGAGATGTCGTCGCCGGCGTTCGGCACGATCAGCACCCCTTCAGCCAGCTCGAACACCGTGTTCACGTGTCCGATCAGCCCAAGATTGCGGGGGTTTCTGTTCAACCTTACCCGATGCGGTCCGTCATAGGCGGCTGCCATCTCCTGCATGATCGCAAAGGTGCCGTCGGACGATCCGTCGTCGCTGAGCAGGATCTCGAGCGGCTGGTGGACCTGCGAAAAGGCGCCCTCGATCGCGTCGCGGACGACCGCTTCCTGATTGTAGGCGATCACGGCCAGCGTCACGAGTTCCTGCGTTTCGCCTGCGTCGTCCGATGATGCAGGTCCGATCTCGTCCACCGGCGCCGCGACCGGGATCGGTGCGGCGACGGGATCGATTCCATGGGTGGCAAGGAGCCGCCCAAGAAGGCTCCAGCGCGGGGGAATGCCGCCTTCCGCCTCGACAAGGCGCTTGCGCATCCGCCGACCGTAGAAGTGGATCGACCGCGTGTCGGGCAACAGATGGCCCGAGGTGTCGAACCCGCGCTGCAACATCTTTCGACGTTCCTGAAAGGTGAAGGGGTAAAGCACGTGGCGCGGGAAGGCGTGTGCGATCTCGCCCGTCGCCTGCAGGAAATGCGTCAGCGCATGCGGGCCCCAGACGCCCCACCGCATTTCGCCGGCATGCACCGGCGTGCCGGCAGCGGCGGCGGCACGATACTCCTGCTGCGCCGCTTCGTCGTACCACGGAGGGATGGCGAAGACATCGCTGGTGAACTCGAGAAGGGCGGCCAGCGTCGCGCTGTCGGCGGGAAGACCCAGAACGCCACCGTTCACATGCCGGTCGCTTTCCCAGCCATAGAAATGGCCGTCACGCGTCTCGAACGGGCGCAGGCAATAGGCATCGGTGTCCGCCCAGATCATTCCCGGTTCCGCCTTCAGAAGCCGGTAGCGGAAGAGGTCGGAATGCAGCGCCGGCGATCCGGTGCGTGCATGGGTCAGGTCGCCGCCGTCTCGGGGAAGGATGCTGGCGGCATCGGCCCGCGCGATGCCGTCCGGAACGTTCAGAACCTCGCCATAATGGTAAAGCACGACGTCGTGCCCGGCGTCGCGGAACGACACGATGCAAAGCTGCTCGAGATAGCTGAGCGGCCCTTCCATCCAGAGCATGCCGATACGTGGAAGCGCCACCAAATCCAAGCTCTCGTCCAGTGCGGGCCGAAGGCCGCACGGCGCTTCGGGTGATCGCACGAACCCTACGGCGTCGACGTCGGCCCGTCTAGAACGCGCCCCAAGCGCATGCCGGTCAGGTGTGCCCCCGAGGGAGGGCCGTCATGGGTGGAAACGGAGGGGTTTGGTGGAGCCAAGGGGAGTCGAACCCCTGACCTCTTGCATGCCATGCAAGCGCTCTCCCAACTGAGCTATGGCCCCGACCGTGGTGCGGGGCGGCCAGGGGCCGCCGCGCCGTGCGTGGTGCTTTAGGTCAGAGACCGAAGCACTGCAAGGGAAAAATCGGCCCCTGCCCGATCAGACGTCCTCGTCGTCACCGGCCACATCGGCCAGGTCGTCAAGCGAAACATCGTCGTCTTCGTCCTCGTCATCGAGGATGTCGTCGCCGATATCCACATCCGCCGCGTCCTCGTCCTCGAGGACCAGATCGTCTTCGTCTTCATGCACCTCGGGCTTGGCGGCCTTCGCGGCGCGTTCGCTGACCAGAACCCGGCTGGTGCGGCCGGTTTCCAGCGTCACGACCTCGCCCGTGTAGGGGCTGACGATCGGGGTCTTGCCAAGATCGTAGAACCGCCGACCGGTGGTCGGACAGACCCGCTTGGTGCCCCATTCTGCTTTGGGCATGCGCATCCCTTTCGATGAGTCGTTCATGTTACGGATTCGGGGCGACGTGCCACATGCCCCCGGCACTGTCAAAGGGTTTCGGCACGTGCGTGCGGGGCGGGCGGATTCCCCCTGTCAAAGGCATGCTCACCGCCCTAGACTCCGGGCCGGCAGGTTGCGGGCAGGTTAACGGCAGGCGGGGCACATGGGGCAGACGATCCTTGCGGGCGATCCCCCGATCACGGTGACATTGAAGCGGTCCGCGCGCGCGCGCCGGCTGGTCTTGCGCGTATCGCGCCACGACGGCCGGGTCACCCTGACGCTTCCCGACCATGTCTCGGAGCGCAAGGCGATGGATTTTGCCCGCACGCGCGAAGGCTGGCTGCGCGAGGCCCTGTCCGCCCTGCCGCCGACCGAGGCCGTCGGGCCGGGCACGCGGCTGCCCGTGCTGGGTCAGGCACTGGTCCTTGCCCCGGCAAGGGTGCGGGCACCGCGCCGTGAGGGCGACGTCCTCGTGGTGCCCGAGGGGCGCCCGGCCGCGGCGACCGCCGCCTGGCTGAAGGCGCTGGCACGGGACCGTCTGGCCGAGGCATCCGACCGGCACGCGGCACGTCTTGGACGCCCCTACAGCGCGCTGCGGCTGCGCGACACGCGCTCGCGCTGGGGATCGTGCAGCAGCGAGGGCATCCTGATGTACTCCTGGCGCCTCGTCATGGCGCCCGAGGCGGTTCTCGATTACGTCGCGGCGCACGAAGTGGCCCATCTTGCGCGGATGGACCACTCGCCCGCCTTCTGGGAGGTCGTGGCGCGCCTGTGCCCCGATCACGCCCGTCACCGCCGCTGGCTGCGTGAGCATGGCGGATCGCTGCACCGGTTCGCGTTCGCCGATTGACCGGCGTCGGGACGTGTGATCACATCCGCCCCATGGCGCAGACCACGCGATCCTCGGACACCCAGAGCCTGGCGCATGACCGCGTCTATCGCGCCATTCGCGCGCGCATCATGCATGGCGAGATGGCCCCGGGCGAAGCCATGACGCTGCGCGGGATCGGGCGAACCTATGGCGTCTCGATGACCCCCGCGCGTGAGGCGGTGCGGCGACTGGTGGCGGAGGGCGCGCTGACGATGAGCGCCTCGGGGCGCGTGGCGACGCCGGAGCTTGCCAACGAGCGGATCGAGGAACTGGCCGCGCTGCGCGCGCTGATCGAGACCGAACTTGCCAGCCGCGCCCTGCCCCGCGCCCACATGGCGCTGATCGAACGGCTTCAGACCATCAACATGGCGATTGCCGAAGTGATCGCGAAGGGCGACGTGGTGGGCTACATCCGCACCAACCTCGAGTTTCACCGCACGCTTTACCTGCGCGCGCAGGCGCCGGCGATGCTGGCCACGACCGAGACGGTCTGGCTTCAGCTCGGTCCCACCATGCGCAGCCTTTATGCGCGGCTCAAGCGCACCGAGGCGCCGGTGCACCACCGCGCGATCATCGCCGCGCTGCGCGCCGGCGACGAGCCCGGGCTCCGGCTTGCGGTGCGCACGGACGTGACGCAGGGTCTCAGGATGCTGACGGGGTAGAGGGGCCCTGCCCCTCTGCGCTGCGCGCATTCACCCCGAGGTATTTCCGGCCAGAAGACGTCCCTAGCTGTGGATCGGCCCGTCGCCGCAGGCCAGGGCGGCCTCGCGCACGGCTTCCGAGAAGGTCGGATGGGCGTGGCAGGTGCGCGCGACATCTTCGGCCGCGGCGCCGAACTCCATCGCGACGCAGATCTCGTGGATGAGATCGCCCGCCATCGGCCCGATGATATGGGTGCCGAGGACGCGGTCGGTCTCCTTGTCGGCGAGAATCTTGACGAAACCGTCACCGGCGAAGACCGCCTTTGCCCGACCGTTGCCCATGAACGAGAACTTTCCGACCTTGTAGGCGCGGCCTTCGTCCTTGAGCTGTTCTTCGGTCTTGCCGACGGTCGCGACTTCGGGGTGGGTGTAGATCACGCCGGGGATCACGCCGTAGTTCACGTGGCCGGCCTGACCGGCGATGGTTTCGGCGACGGCCATCCCTTCGTCCTCGGCCTTGTGGGCGAGCATCGGGCCCGCAATGCAGTCGCCGATGGCGTAGATGCCCTTGACGCTGGTCGCCCAGTGGGCGTCCGTCCTGACCTGGCCACGGTCGGTCATCTCGACGCCCAGCGCCTGCAGGCCAAGACCGTCGGTGTAGGGGCGGCGGCCCGTGGCGACCAGGACCGTGTCGGCCTCGACCGTCGCCACGCTGTCGTCCTTGCGCAACTTGTAGGTGACCTTGGCCTTGGTCTTGGTCGCCTCCACCTTCTGCACGGCGGCGCCCATGATGAAGTCGAGGCCCTGTTTCTTGAGGATGCGCTGGAAGGTCTTCTGCACCTCGCCGTCCATGCCGGGGGTGATCTGGTCGAGATATTCGATGACGGTGACCTCGGCGCCGAGCCGGGCATAGACCGATCCCATCTCGAGGCCGATGACGCCTGCGCCGATCACGACAAGCTTCTTCGGGATCTTCGGGAGGGCCAGCGCGCCGGTCGAGGTGACGACGACCTTCTCGTCGATCTCGACGCCCGGAAGGGACGACGCCTCGGACCCGGTGGCGATGACGATGTGCTTCGCCTCGTGGACCTCGTCGCCGACCTTGACCTTGCCGGCTTCGGGGATCGACCCCCATCCCTTCAGCCAGTCGACCTTGTTCTTCTTGAAAAGGAACTCGATGCCCTTGGTGTTCTGGCCGATCACGTCGTCCTTGTAGGCCAGCATCTGTGCCCAGTCGACCTTGGGCGCGGCGCCCTTGAGGCCCATGGCGGCGAAGTTGTGTTCGGCCTCATGCAACTGGTGCGTGGCGTGCAGAAGCGCCTTCGACGGGATGCAGCCCACGTTGAGGCAGGTGCCGCCCAGCGTCTCGCGCCCCTCGACGCAAGCGGTCTTCAGGCCAAGCTGCGCGCAGCGGATGGCGCAGACATAGCCGCCCGGGCCCGAGCCGATTACGATCACGTCATAGCTTGCCATGGGGTCCTCCGGTCATCCTGTGTCTTTGGTCTGCGTTCAATGTCAGAGAAGCGCGGCGATCACCATCGCCGTCGTCGCGAGAAAGCCCGCCGTCCAGACGAGCGAGCGCCAAGGCACCCAGCCGTAGAGATAGGCGGGCACATAGGCAATGCGGGCGGCCAGATAGATCCAGGCCATGGCGGCGGTTGTGCCCGAGGCCTTGCCCGAGAGCGTCACCACCGTCACCGCGACGGCGAAAAGGAGAAGTCCCTCGAAATGGTTGTTCATCGCCCGCTGGGCACGGCCCGCGAGGCCGGACAGCACCACCGGTTCGTCGCGTGGCAGAAGCGCCGTGCGCGTGCCCACCTGCGCACGCGCGACATGGGAGTAGAGCCCGATCTGGACGACCTGCAGGAGAAAGGCGAAGGCGAGAACAGTCAGTTCAGGGGTCATCGTTTTGTTCCCGATCCGGGGCCGGGCGGGGGGCTGACTGCCCCCCGTGCACCTGCGGCGCATGTCCCCGGACGGATATTTCGGCCAAGCAGAACCACCCTGCCTGCGATCACAGATCCATCAGGAGTCGGCGCGGGTCCTCGAGCGCCTCCTTGACGCGCACGAGGAAGGTGACCGCGCCCTTGCCGTCGACGATGCGGTGATCGTAGCTGAGCGCCAGATACATCATCGGGCGGATCACCACCTGCCCACCGACGGCGATGGGCCGGTCTTGAATCTTGTGCATGCCGAGGATGCCCGACTGGGGCGGGTTCAGGATGGGCGAGGACATGAGCGATCCATAGACCCCGCCGTTCGAGATCGTGAAGGTGCCGCCCTGCATCTCGGCCATCGACAGCTTGCCGTCGCGGGCGCGCACGCCCAGTTCGGCGATCTTCTTCTCGATGGCGGCAAAGCTCATCTGGTCGGCGTCACGCAGCACCGGCACGACAAGCCCGCTGGGCGTGCCCACGGCCACGCCCATGTGCACGAAGTTCTTGTAGACGACATCGGTGCCGTCGATCTCGGCGTTGACCTCGGGGATTTCCTTCAGCGCATGGCAGCAGGCCTTCACGAAGAAGGACATGAAGCCAAGCTTCACGCCGTGCTTCTTCTCGAAGAGGTCCTTGTATTCGTTGCGCAGCGCCATAACGGCGGACATGTCGACCTCGTTGTAGGTCGTCAGCATCGCTGCGGTGTTCTGGGCGTCCTTCAGGCGGCGGGCGATGGTCTGGCGCAGGCGGGTCATCTTGACCCGCTCTTCGCGCGCGGCATCTTCGGCCGGGACCGGGGCGCGGGGCATCTGCGCAGGTTCGGCCGTCTTCGCGGCGGCCTGACCGGCGGCAAGGGCGCGGGCCACGTCTTCCTTCATGATGCGGCCGTCGCGGCCCGTGCCCTGCACCCGGTCGGGCGTGAGCCCCTTCTCGGCCATCATCTTGTTGGCCGAGGGCGCATTCTCCACGTCCTTCGCCCCGGTCGAGGCGGGCGCAGCGGCGGCGGCAGGCGCGGCTTCAGGCTTCGCCACAGGGGCGGCGGCCGCGCCGCCGGCCGCCAGCACGCCCAGCTTGCCGCCGGCCTGAACCGTCTCGCCCTCTTTCGCGAGGATGCTCGTCAGGACGCCGGCGGCGGGCGCGGGCACCTCGACCGAGACCTTGTCGGTCTCGAGTTCGCACAGCATCTCGTCGGCGGCGACGCTGTCGCCTTCCTTCTTGAACCAGGTCGAGACCGTCGCCTCGGTCACGCTTTCGCCCAGCGTCGGCACCATGACGTCGACCGACCCGCCACCACCCGTTGCGCCGTTGGCGGCCGCGGGTTTCGGCGCCTCGGCCGGTTTCGCCGCGGCTGCGCCTTCGGCGATCATCGCCAGAAGCGCATCGACGCCGACGGACTGGCCTTCACCCGCCACGATCTCGGACAGGGTGCCGGCCACAGGCGACGGCACCTCGACCGTGACCTTGTCGGTTTCGAGTTCGCACAGCATCTCGTCGACGGCCACGCTGTCGCCCGGCTTCTTGAACCAGGTCGCCACAGTGGCTTCGGTGACGCTTTCCCCCAGCGTGGGCACACGGACTTCTGTGCTCATCCTGTCAGTTCCCTTCAAGTGTCAGCGCATCGCTCACGAGCGCGGCTTGTTGTTGCTTGTGCGACGAGGCAAGGCCCGTGGCGGGCGAGGCCGCGGCCGGGCGGCCGGCATAGGTCGCGCGGCTGTGCTTCGCGCCGATGCGCGTCAGCACCCATTCAAGGTTCGGCTCCATGAAGCCCCAGGCACCCTGGTTCTTCGGCTCTTCCTGGCACCAGACGAAATCGGCGTTCGAGAAGCGCTCAAGCTCCTTCACGAGGCTCAGCGCCGGGAAGGGATAGAACTGCTCGACCCTGAGAAGGTAGACGTCGTCGATGCCGCGCGCGTCACGTTCCTCGAGCAGATCGTAATAGACCTTGCCCGAGCACAGCACGACGCGGCGGATCTTGTCGTCCGCAACCAGCTGCGTGTCCGAATGCCCTTTCTCGGCATCGTCCCAAAGAACGCGGTGGAAGGACGAGCCGTTGACGAAATCCTCGGCATCCGAGATCGCAAGGCGATGGCGCAGAAGCGATTTCGGCGTCATCAGCACAAGTGGCTTGCGATAGCTGCGGTGCAGCTGCCGGCGCAGGATATGGAAGTAGTTGGCCGGCGTCGTGCAGTTCGCGACGATCCAGTTGTCCTCGGCCGACATCTGCAGGAACCGCTCGAGCCGTGCCGACGAATGCTCGGGCCCCTGCCCTTCGTAGCCGTGGGGCAGAAGCATCACGAGGCCGGACATCCGCAACCACTTTCGTTCGCCAGACGAGATGAACTGGTCGAACATGATCTGCGCGCCATTGGCGAAATCGCCGAACTGGGCCTCCCACAAGGTCAGTGCGTTCGGTTCGGCCAGCGAATAGCCGTATTCGAAGCCCAGCACGGCGTATTCCGAGAGCATCGAATCGATGACCTCGTACTGCGCCTGGCCGTCACGAATGTGGTTCATCGGATAATAGCGTTCCTCGGTGTTCTGATCGATCAGTCCCGAATGCCGCTGCGAGAAGGTGCCGCGCATGGAATCCTGCCCGGCAAGACGCACCTTGTAGCCTTCGGTCAGAAGCGACCCGAACGCCAGCGCCTCGGCCGTGGCCCAGTCGAAGCCCTTGCCGCTCGAGAACATCTCGGCCCGGGTTTCCAGAAGCCGCTGCACGGTCTTGTGCAGCTCGAACCCGTCGGGAACCCGCGTCAGCGCCTGCCCGACCTCGGCCATGGTCTTCTTGGTGATGGCGGTCTTGCCGCGCTGATAGTCCTTGCCCTCGCGGTCGAGGTGCGACCAGCGCCCGTCCAGCCAGTCGGCCTTGTTGGGTTTGTAGTCCTTGCCCGCTTCGAACTCCTCGTTCAGGCGGGCCTGGAAGGCGGCCTTCATGTCCTCGATCTCGCCCTCGGGGATAAGGCCGTCCTGCACCAGGCGCTCGGTGTATAGCTGAAGCGTGGTCTTGTGGGTCTTGATCCGCTTGTACATCACCGGGTTGGTGAACATCGGCTCGTCGCCCTCGTTGTGACCGAAGCGCCGGTAGCAGAAGATGTCGATCACCACGTCCTTGTGGAACATCTGGCGGAATTCCGTGGCGACCTTGGCCGCGTGGACGACCGCCTCGGGGTCGTCGCCATTCACGTGGAAGATCGGCGCCTCGACCATCAGGGCGATGTCGGTCGGATAGGGCGACGTCCGGCTGAAGTGCGGCGCGGTGGTGAAGCCGATCTGGTTGTTCACGACGATATGGATCGTGCCGCCGGTGCGATGACCCCGAATTCCCGACAGCTGGAAACACTCGGCCACGACGCCCTGACCCGCGAAGGCGGCGTCGCCATGCAGCAGGATCGGCAGGACCGCCTTGCGGTCGGGATCGTGCAGCTGGTCCTGCTTGGCGCGCGCCTTGCCCAGGACCACTGGGTTCACCGCCTCGAGGTGCGAGGGGTTCGCGGTGAGCGACAGATGGACGGTGTTGCCATCGAAGGTGCGGTCGGACGAGGCGCCGAGGTGGTACTTCACGTCGCCCGAACCGTCGACGTCCTCGGGCTTGAAGCTGCCACCCTGGAATTCGTTGAAGATCGCACGGTAGGGCTTGCCCATCACGTTCGCAAGCACCGACAGCCGCCCGCGGTGCGGCATGCCGATCACGATCTCCTTCACGCCAAGGCTGCCGCCGCGCTTGATGATCTGTTCCATCGCGGGGATCAGCGCCTCGCCGCCGTCAAGGCCGAAGCGCTTGGTGCCCATGTACTTGACATGCAGGAACTTTTCGTAGCCCTCGGCCTCGACCAGCTTGTTCAGGATCGCGCGACGACCTTCGCGCGTGAAGGCGATCTCCTTGCCATAGCCTTCGATCCGCTCTTTCAGCCAGGCGGCCTGAACCGGATCGGAGATGTGCATGTACTGCAACGCGAAGGTGCCGCAGTAGGTCCGCTTCACGATGTCGATGATCTGCCGCATCGAGGCAAGCTGAAGACCCAGCACGTTGTCGATGAAGATCGGCCGGTCCATGTCGGCCTCGGTGAAGCCATAGGACTTCGGATCAAGCTCGGGGTGCGGCGTCTCTTCGCGCATGCCAAGCGGATCGAGGTCGGCGACGAGGTGGCCGCGGATCCGGTAGGCCCGGATGATCATCAGCGCGCGGATAGAATCGAGCACCGCCTGCCTGACCTGCTCGTCCGAGATCGTCACGCCCTTCTCGGCGGCCTTCGCCTTGATCTTTTCGGCGGCCTTCGCCGGTTCGGCCCATTGCCCGTCAAGTGCGGCGGTAAGCTCGTCGCTAGGCATCAGCGGCCAGTCGGCGCGTGCCCACGAGGGCCCCGCCGCGTCGCGCTTGGCGTCGACCTCGGTATCGCCGAGTTGGCGGAAGAACTGCTGCCAGGCCTCATCCACCGCGTTGGGATCAGAGGCGAAACGGGCATAAAGCTGTTCGATGTATTCCGCGTTATGCCCCTGCAGGAAGGACGAGGCGTGGAACAGGTCGTTGGGGGATTGGTCGGTCATAGCGGAAGCCTCGAAGACTCGGGGTTGCCCGAGCGATGGTCGCGAAGTACCTCAGAGCAGCGTGAAAACGGGTTATCGTGGTGAAAACAGGCAGGACTAGTGTTCACTCTGCATGTGATTGACTCACTTGCGAATGATCCCGACACAAAGCGATGTCCGGGCGAGCAGCGGAACGACAAATGGATGGCAAGCGCTACCTTATTCTCTTGGGGGCACCGAAGTGTGCCACGTCGAGTTTGGCCGTTTGGCTGAGCAAGCTTCCTGGATCTGCGCTGTCTCGAAAGAAGGAGACGCTCTTTTTCACTGGCTACGGGGCGATGAGATGGACGGGGCCGGGCGCGGGCTTCGCTGACGGGGCTCCGAAGTCGGACGACGAGTTCAGAGCCCTGTTCGACCACGCCCTCGATGCAGATCTGCGGATTGAGGCATCGACCGACAATCTTTCCTGCGAGAGCGCCTGCGAAGCGATTCAGAGATTCGCCGCGCGCAGGGATGTGAGCTCGCTCAAGGTGGTGGCGATCACCCGTGATCCCGTCGAACGGATCATCTCCGAGTACGAACACACTCTCCGCCTGGGATGGCAAAGCGGCAATCTTCTGAATTCTCTGCGCCTTGAGGCGTCGCGGCGCGCAGATCACTGGAATCCGCTGTTCCATCACATCCATCGCACCCGGTACGCCTCCCAGATTGCCCGCTTTCGCGCGGCATTCGGGTCCGATCTGCGCGTGATCGATTATCATGAACTGAGCTCGCCCAGGGTGCTGCGAGGACTTGCCGCCTTCGCGGGGAGTGACGCAAGAACTTTGCCCGACACCCTCGGCCATCTCAATGTCCGCAAGGTCTATTCGCGCCCGCTCGTTGAACAACAACTCTCGAAATCTCCGTTGCGAAAGCATGTCGGCTGGCTTGTTCCCAAGGCCATGCGATCGCGCGTCCGATCCATTCTTCGAGGCGCTCCTCAAGATCGCTACCAGCCCACTCGGGAAGAGCGCGCTTTCATTCTGAACGCGCTTCGGCCCGAGATCGAAGCCTGCATTGCGGACCCTGAAATCGAGACGAAGCACTGGACGTCCCTCGAGGTCGTGTAGGTCGGCGTTCGGTCGCACCGTTACATTCCCAAGGACGGTCATTGATTACCCGATCGGCTTTTTCGCGGAGATATCTTCAATCTTCAGCTACCCGATCGCCTTCAGCACAGCCTCGCCAAGGCCGGCGGGGCTATCGGCGACCACGATGCCGGCGGATTTCATCGCCTCGATCTTGGACTCGGCATCGCCCTTGCCACCCGCGACGATGGCGCCGGCGTGGCCCATGCGGCGGCCCGGAGGAGCGGTGCGGCCGGCGATGAAGCCGGCGGTCGGCTTCCAGCGGCCCCGCTTCTTCTCGTCAGCCAGGAACTGCGCGGCTTCCTCTTCGGCCGACCCGCCGATCTCGCCGATCATGATGATCGACTGCGTCTCGTTGTCCGCCAGGAACCATTCAAGGACGTCGATATGTTCCGTCCCCTTGATCGGATCGCCGCCGATGCCGACGCAGGTCGACTGACCAAGGCCCACGTCGGTGGTCTGCTTCACCGCTTCGTAGGTCAGCGTGCCCGAGCGCGACACCACCCCCACGGACCCGCGGCGGTGGATATGGCCGGGCATGATGCCGATCTTGCAGGCGTCGGGCGTGATGACGCCGGGGCAGTTCGGCCCGATCAGGACGGACGGCGAGTCGATCAGCGCGCGCTTCACCTTCATCATGTCGAGGACCGGGATGCCTTCGGTGATGCAGACGATCAGCTCCATCCCCGCGTCGATCGCCTCGAGGATCGAATCCGCCGCGAAGGGCGGCGGGACGTAGATGACCGTGGCGTTCGCCTTGGTCGCGGCGCGCGCCTCGTGCACCGAATCGAATACGGGAAGGTCAAGGTGCGTCTGCCCTCCCTTGCCGGGCGTCACGCCGCCGACCATCTTCGTGCCGTAGGCGATGGCCTGTTCCGAATGGAAGGTTCCCTGGCTGCCGGTGAAGCCCTGACAGATGACGCGGGTGTTCTCGTCGACGAGGATTGCCATGGTCTTACCCCTTCACCGCTTTGACGATCTTCTTGGCCGCGTCGCTCAGGTCGTCGGCGGCGATCACGTTCAGGCCGCTGTCGGCGATGATCTTCTTGCCAAGCTCGACGTTCGTCCCCTCAAGCCGCACGACAAGCGGCACTTGAAGGCCCACTTCCTTCACCGCGGCGATGATGCCCTCCGCGATGATGTCGCAGCGCATGATCCCGCCGAAGATGTTGACGAGGATGCCCTTCACGTTGGGGTCCGAGGTGATGATCTTGAAGGCCTCGGTCACCTTCTCCTTCGTGGCGCCGCCGCCCACGTCAAGGAAGTTGGCGGGCTCCGAGCCGAAAAGCTTGATGATGTCCATCGTCGCCATGGCCAGGCCCGCGCCGTTGACCATGCAGCCGATTTCGCCATCGAGCGCGATGTAGTTCAGATCGTACTTCGAGGCGGCGAGTTCCTTGGGGTCCTCTTCCGTTTCGTCACGAAGCGCGGCGATGTCGGAATGGCGGTAGACCGCGTTGCCGTCGAAGCCCAT
Source organism: Saliniferula longa (assembly GCF_050789285.1). Classification (NCBI taxonomy): domain Bacteria; kingdom Pseudomonadati; phylum Pseudomonadota; class Alphaproteobacteria; order Rhodobacterales; family Roseobacteraceae; genus Saliniferula; species Saliniferula longa. Next base: position 129,325 of record NZ_JBOUVX010000004.1, read on the forward strand.
CTTGGCGTCGAGGCACTTGAGATCGCCCTTGTCGGTCACGATCAGCGGGTTGATCTCGAGCATCTCCATGTCCTTGTCCACGAAGAGCTTGTAGAGCGTGCCCATGAGGTTGACGCACTGCTTGACCTGCTGGCCCGTCAGGCCAAGGGCGAAGGCGATGCGGCGGCCATGGAAGGCCTGGTAGCCCGTGGCCGGGTCGACCGAGAAGCTCAGGATCTTCTCGGGCGTCCGGGCCGCCACCTCTTCGATGTCCATCCCGCCCTCGGTCGAACAGACGAAGGAGATGCGGCTTGACTGCCGGTCGACGAGCAGCGCGAGGTACATCTCGGTCTGGATACCGGACCCGTCCTCGATGTAGATGCGGTTGACCTGTTTGCCGGCCGGGCCAGTCTGATGCGTGATCAGCGTGCGGCCCAGCATCTTCTTGGCCTCTTCGGCCGCCTCGCTGGCCGAGCGCGCCAGTCGCACGCCGCCCTTGTCGCCTGCGTCGGCCTCCTTGAAGTGGCCCTTGCCCCGTCCGCCGGCATGAATCTGCGCCTTGACCACCCAGAGCGGCCCGTCAAGTTCGCCCGCCGCGGTCTTGGCCTCTTCGGCCCGAAGCACGACGCGGCCGTCTGAGACTGGGGCGCCGTAGTCGCGAAGAAGTGCCTTCGCCTGGTATTCGTGGATGTTCACTGGTCCGTCCCGGCTCGGTTGTTTTGCGGGAGGTATGCATGGGATCGACCCCGATTTGAACGGCTTTTCGTCATCGGCGGGCGTTTCGCGGCCATTTTCCCGATTATGTGATCACACGCGGAAAAACTGTGATCACAAGAGCGGTGCTGCAGGGCGGCATCCCGCCCAGGAAGGGTGATTCGCCGCGCCCCCGGCGTCTTGGCGCACACGATGGCCATCACCGGCCTGTTACGCGATGGCGGCCAGTTTCGACCCGCAGGGTCCACCGATCCGTCTCATGCCGGCGCCGCTGGCCACCCATGCTGGCGGCGGGCGCCGGGTTGTCGACGTGGCGCCGGACCAACCGACGACGGCCGCACCGCGGTACCCTTTGCGGCCAGTCGGTGTCCGGCGGGTCCGGCTGGCAAGCGGGCGCATTCGGACGCGCCCGACCGGAGGCGCGAAGACCCATCGGGGCTCGCCGCGCGCGGGGCCGTCAGCGGCGCGCGAGCCGGCGCATCATCTCGCGGAAGGTCAGGTCGTGGTCGAAACTGCCCGTCCGCAGAAAGATCGCGGTTTGCGCGATGACCAGCGGATTGTTCATCATGAAGGTGTGGCTGACCGGTAAGACGATGTGGTCGGCCATGCCCTCGACCTTGGTGCTTTCGACCGAGACGGTGCCGTCGTCGGGGCCGGGAATGACGGCCGAGAACAGCGGGTTGATCGAGACGTCGCCTGCGATCACCCCAAGCTCGAAATCCACCGGCGGAAGGGCGGTCGCGATGCCGCCGGTGCCAAGCGCGGGTCCCGCGGGGCCGGTCAGGGTCTCGAAGATCGCAAGCTGGCCGAAGGTGTCGACCACCTCCGACCCTTGGTTCGGCGGCGCAAGCATCACGACGCGGCCCAGGTTTTCGGGCCGGTTTCCGGCCAGCCAGGCACGGGCGAGGATGCCGCCCATCGAATGCGTGACGAAGTTCACGCGCGCCTCGCCGCATTGGGCGACCGCGTCGGTGACATAGTCGAGAAGCCCCTCGATCGGCGTTTCTTGCGACGGATAGCCCATGTTGACGAGGCCAAAGCCCGCCGCACCCAGCATCTGTTCGAGAAGCACAAGCGAGGTTTCGGTGCGGCCAAGTCCGTGAAGCAGCACGACACATCCGCCCTCGACCGGATCGGCCGTCTGCGCGGCGGCGGGGATGGGGCCGGAAAGCGCGGCGGACGCAAGAAGGGCGATGGCGCGGATCATGGACCTGTGGCTAGCCGAATCCGCGACCATGTTCCACTGTCAAACCAGACAGTCGCACGCTGCGGCCGACCAGGGGGCACCCGGCCAGCCACGCGCACCACAGATGTCAGCCAAGGCTTTCGTCGATCGCCTTGCAGGCGGCGACAAGGCCCTTCACCGCGTTGACCGACTTGTCGAACATCGCCTGTTCGTCTGCACCAAGCGTGATGTCGATCACACGCTCGACCCCACCCGCGCCGATCACCGTCGGAACACCGACGTAAAGGCCGTTCAGGCCATAGGCGCCCTCGACCCAGGCCGCGCAGGGAAGAACGCGCTTCTGGTCCTTGAGGAACGCCTCGGCCATCTCGATGGCGCTGGTCGCGGGCGCGTAATAGGCCGATCCCGTGCCCAGAAGGCCCACGATCTCGGCCCCGCCGTCACGGGTGCGCTGGACGATCGCGTCCATCTTCTCCTGCGTGGTCCAGCCCATCTTGACCAGATCAGGCAGCGGGATGCCGGCCACCGTCGAATAGCGGACCAGCGGCACCATCGTGTCGCCGTGGCCGCCCAGCACGAAGGCCGTGACGTCCTTCATCGATACGTCGAACTCGAGGCTGAGGAAGTGGCGGAACCGCGCGCTGTCCAGAACGCCGGCCATCCCGCAGACCTTCTCGCGCGGGAGACCCGAAAACTCGCGCAGGGCCCAGACCATCGCGTCGAGCGGGTTGGTGATGCAGATGACGAAGGCGTCCGGGGCATGGGCCTTGATGCCCTCGCCGACGGCCTTCATGACCTTCAGGTTGATGCCCAGCAGGTCGTCGCGGCTCATCCCCGGCTTGCGGGGGACGCCCGCGGTGACGATGCAGACGTCCGCGCCGGCGATGTCGGCATAGTCGGTCGTGCCCTTCAGGCGGGCGTCGAACCCTTCGGAAGGGCCGGCCTCTGCGATGTCCAGCGCCTTGCCCTGGGGGACGCCGTCGGCGATGTCGAAGAGAACGACGTCGCCCAGTTCCTTCATCGCGACAAGATGCGCAAGCGTGCCGCCGATCTGTCCAGCGCCGATGAGGGCGATCTTGGGTCTGGCCATGGAATATGTCTCCGGTCCGGTTGGTCTTTCGCGCCAGTGCGTAGCGACCACCGCGAGGTGACGCAAGGGTGCGCCACCGCGCAACGGGCATCGGCAGCGCTAACAGTCGGGAAAGACATCGCGCCAGGGCGCCGGCCGGATCGCCCCGGCGCCCTGACCCGCCAGAGGTCTGGCGCGGATCAGGCGTCGCTGCCCTTGGGGGCCGGCGTCTCGGCCAGATCTTCATAGGCCTGCCCCGAGGCCACGAGGCACGTGGTGCCATTCGGCAGCGTGACCGTGATCGTCCATGTCCCGGTTTCGAGAGAGGCGAAGACTTCGACCACCTGGTTGTTGGCGCCAAGTCCGATCGACTGGCGGGATTCGCCGTAGCGGTCGGCAAGCGCGGCCAGCACATGCGCGCGGGGTCCGCAGTTCTGGCCCGGGGACTGCGCGAAGGCGTGATCCGTCGCCAGCACCAGGGCGCCGATGCCGAGAGAGAAAAGTGTGAGCCGCGCGTTCATGTCCTGCCCTTTCGATTTCTGGCAGCGCCCGTCGACGGTGCGGGCAGGGCCTTGCGTCGATGGGTGAAACCCTCGCGCGGCGATGCCAACATACGGTTAATGCAGGGTGCGCCCCGGTTGGGTCCGGGTGTGGTCGCAACCCCGCCGATTGCTGCGGCGCAGAAAAAAGGCTTGCGAAAAGGTGCGCATCCGTGATGTCTGGCGCAACAAAATTACCAGACGAGGGAATCATGGCCCTGTCCGACCGTCCACTGCGCTCGGTGCTGTACATCCCGGCCTCCAAGGGACGCGCACTCGAGAAGGCGCGTGACCTGCCCGCCGACGCCATCATCTTCGACCTCGAGGATGCCATGGCCCCCGACGAGAAGGCCGCGGCGCGGGCACTTCTGGCCGAGGATCTGGCGCACGGCGGATACGGGCGGCGGCTTCGGATCGTGCGCATCAACGCCCTGTCCACCGCCTGGGGGGCCGAGGACGCCGCGGCCATCGCCCGGATGGACTGCGACGCGGTTCTGCTGCCCAAGGTCGAGAGTCCACGCGACATCGACGACCTGCGGGCGCTGACCGGAAGCCTGCCGATCTGGGCGATGATGGAGTCGCCACGCGGCGTCCTCAACGCGCTTGCGATCGCCGATGCGGCGGGGATGGAGGGCTTCGTCCTTGGCACCAACGATCTGGCGAAGGACCTGGGCTGCGACACAGGCGGCGGGCGGGCGCAGTTGATGTCGGCGCTTCAGACTTGTCTTCTGGCGGCGCGGGCCGCCGGGATCGCCTGCGTCGACGGCGTCTTCAATGCCTTCCGTGACGAGGACGGTCTGCGCGCCGAATGCGCGCAGGGGCGCGATCTGGGCATGGACGGCAAGACACTGATCCACCCCTTGCAGATCGCCATCGCGAACGAGGTCTTCGCGCCCTCCTCCGACGCCGTCGACCTTGCCCGGCGCCAGATCGCCGCGTTTGACGAGGCGCTGGCGAAAGGCGAAGCTGTTGCCGTCGTCGACGGCAAGATCGTCGAGAACCTGCATGTTGCCACGGCCCGCGCGACGCTTGCCCGGGCCGCGGCCATCGCCGCGATGGAGTCCGCATGACGCTTCTAATCCTCGGGATCCTGCTTTGGGTGGCGGGCCATTTCTTCAAGCGTGCGCTTCCGGGCCTGCACGACAGTCTGGGTCCCGCCGCCAAGGGTGTCTCGGCCGTGGTGATCCTTGCGGGCGTCGTCCTCATGGTGATCGGCTACCGGGGGGCCTACACGGACCTCGCCTTTGTCCCGCCGTCCTGGGGGATCCACCTCAACAACCTGCTGATGCTGCTGGCGGTCTACCTTTACGCCGCCAGCGGCACCAAGGCACGGCTTGCCACCCGGATGCGGCATCCGCAGCTCACCGCCGTCAAGACCTGGGCCGTGGCGCATCTTCTGGTCAACGGCGACTGGGCTTCGGTCGTGCTGTTCGGGTCGCTTCTGGCCTGGGCCGTGGCCGAGGTCATCGTGATCAACCGCAGCAATCGCGACTGGACGCCGCCCGAATGGGGTGGCCGCACGGCCGAGATTCGGGCGCTGGCCGGAACGGCGATCGTCTTCGCCGTGATCGCGGGCATCCACGCCTGGCTTGGCTACTGGCCCTTTCCCGGCTGAGATATGACGAAGACCAATCCCGGCCGTTTCTTCGAGGATTATCGCCTGGGCGAAGTCATCGTTCATGCCGCGCCGCGGACGCTGGGCGAAGGCGAACGCGCGCTTTACCATGCGCTCTATCCAGCGCGTCATGCCCTGCATTCGTCGGATGCCTTCGCACAGGCCTGCGGGATGCCGGCCTCGCCCCTGGACGACCTTCTCGTCTTCCACACGGTGTTCGGAAAGACAGTGCCCGACATCTCGCTCAACGCGGTGGCGAACCTCGGCTATGCCGCGGGCCGCTGGCTGAAGCCCGTCTGGCCCGGTGACACGCTGCGCTCGGAAAGCCAGGTGATCGGCCTGCGCGAGAACTCGAATGGAACTTCGGGCATCGTCTTCGTCGAGACGCGGGGCTTCGACCAGCTGGACGACCCCGTCTTAAGCTATGTGCGCTGGGTGATGGTGCGCAAGCGCGACCCTTCTGCGCCCGCGCCACAGCCCGTGGTGCCCGAATTGCCAGCGGCGGTCCTGCCCGAAGACCTGACCGTGCCGGAAGGCCTGACTTTCGCATCCTACGATTTCGCCCTTGCGGGCGAACCGCATCGCTTGGGCGACTATGCCATCGGCGAGACGATCGACCATGTCGACCAGGTCACCGTGGAAGAGGCCGAACACATGCTGGCCACGCGGCTGTGGCAGAACACCTCGAAGGTGCACTTCGACGCCACGCTGCGCGAGGATGGCAAGCGGCTGGTCTATGGCGGCCATGTCATGTCGCTTGCCCGGACGCTCAGCTTCAATGGCCTGGCGAATGCCCAGATGATCGTCGCGCTGAACGGCGGCAGCCACGCCGCGCCCTGCTTTGCCGGTGACACGCTGGGCGCCTGGTCCGAGGTGCTGGACAAGGCGGAAACCGGAGTGCCCGGTGTGGGCGCATTGCGCCTTCGCCTGGTGGCGGTGCGGGCCGGCACGCCGCCCTTCGCGCTGCGGGACGACTCGGGCCGGTATGCGCCCGGGGTCCTTCTGGACCTCGACTACTGGGCGCTGATCCCGATGTGATCGCATTCGTGATCACACGACCGAAAAGTGTGATCACGAAACGCCGAAAAATGCCGCGATGCGCCAAAAAACCGCGCCGCAATGCGGCTAGGGCGCGTGACAGCGCGGAATTCCGCGTTATCAATGGCGCCAATGCCGCGCGGTGCCGGCCGCGACGAATAAGAGGAAGGGACATCGACGATGCCTGACGTCAACAGGGGCGACCGACCGCTGTCGCCATTCATGATCGGCCCCTACTACCGGCCGCAGTTGACTTCGATCACCTCGATCTTCGTGCGGATCACGGGCAACGCCCTGGGTGTGGCTGGCCTGCTTGTCGTCTGGTGGCTTCTTGCCGCCGCGACCTCGGCGGAATACTTCGCCGTCGCAGATGCCGTGCTGACCTCGTGGTTCGGTGATCTGGTGCTGTTCCTGTCGCTCTGGGCGCTCTGGTATCACATGCTGGGCGGACTGCGGCACCTCTACTGGGATCAGGGTGGCAGCCTTGACGTGGCGCTGGCAGAAAAGATGGGCAAAGGCATGATCGCGGGCTCGGTCGTCTTGACCATCCTGACCGCGCTCGTGCTGTAGGAGGGGCGACGATGACCTACGCGACCGACCGCAAGCGCGCAGTGGGCCTTGGCTCGGCCAAGGAGGGGACGCATCACTTCTGGTCGATGCAGGTCAGTTCGATCGCGCTTGCGCTTCTGATCCCGCTTTTCGTCTTCACTTTCGGGCGCATCCTTGGCGCGCCCCATGACGAGGTGGTCGCCTATTTCAGCCGCCCCTTCCCCGCACTTGTCGCGGCCGGAACGATCGCGGTGGGCTTCATGCACTTCAAGAACGGCGTGCGCGTGATGATCGAGGACTACACCGGGGGTCTGACCCGGACATATCTGATCATCGGCACGATCATCTTCAGCTACGCAGCGGCGGCGACGGGGCTTTACGCCATCGCCCGGATCGCGCTGTAAGGAGCAGGACAGAATGGCTGCATACGACTACGAGACGCATACCTATGACGTCGTGGTGGTGGGCGCGGGCGGATCGGGCCTGCGCGCGACGCTGGGCATGGCCGAACAGGGGCTGCGAACCGCCTGCATCACCAAGGTCTTCCCGACCCGGTCCCACACCGTCGCGGCTCAGGGCGGCATCGCCGCGTCGCTGGGCAACATGGGCCCGGACCACTGGCAATGGCACATGTACGACACCGTGAAGGGGTCGGACTGGCTGGGCGACGTCGACGCGATGGAATACCTTGCGCGCGAGGCGCCGAAGGCGGTCTACGAGCTTGAGCACTACGGCGTTCCCTTCTCGCGCACCGAAGAGGGCAAGATCTACCAGCGCCCCTTCGGCGGCCACACCACGGAATTCGGCGAAGGCCCGCCGGTCCAGCGCACCTGCGCCGCGGCCGACCGCACCGGCCACGCGATCCTGCACACGCTCTACGGCCAGTCGCTGAAGGAGAAGGCCGAGTTCTTCATCGAGTATTTCGCGATCGACCTCATCATGTCGGACGATGGCGTCTGCCAGGGCGTCGTGGCCTGGAAGCTTGATGACGGCACGATCCACGTCTTCAACGCAAAGATGACCGTGCTGGCCACCGGCGGCTATGGCCGCGCCTATTTCAGCGCGACCTCGGCGCACACCTGCACCGGCGACGGCGGCGGCATGGTCGCGCGCGCGGGTCTCCCGCTTCAGGACATGGAGTTCGTGCAGTTCCATCCCACGGGCATCTACGGCGCGGGCTGCCTCATCACCGAGGGCGCGCGCGGCGAGGGCGGGTATCTGACGAACTCGGAAGGCGAGCGTTTCATGGAACGCTACGCCCCCACCTACAAGGACCTCGCCAGCCGCGACGTCGTAAGCCGCTGCATGACGATCGAGATCCGCGAAGGGCGCGGCGTGGGGGCCGGGAAGGACCACATCCACCTGCACCTCAACCACCTGCCGCCGGAAACCCTGCACGAGCGGCTTCCCGGCATCTCGGAATCGGCCCGGATCTTCGCCGGCGTCGACGTGACCAAGGAACCGATCCCGGTTCTGCCGACCGTGCACTACAACATGGGCGGCATTCCGACGAACTACTGGGGCGAGGTGCTGAATCCGACAACGACCGATCCCGACCGCGTAAGCCCCGGCCTCATGGCCGTGGGCGAGGCCGGCTGCGCCAGCGTGCACGGCGCGAACCGGCTTGGCTCGAACAGTCTGATCGATCTCGTGGTGTTCGGCCGCGCCGCCGCGATCCGCGCCGGCGAAGTGGTGGACCCCGCGGCACCGAACCCGACCCTGAACAAGGCGTCCATCGACAAGGCCCTGGGCCGCTTCGACGACCTGCGCCATGCCAAGGGCACGGTATCGACGGCCGAACTTCGGCTCGAGATGCAGAAGACCATGCAGTCCGACGCCGCCGTCTTCCGCACCGACAAGACGCTCGCCGAAGGGGTCGAGAAGATGTATGCCGTCGCCGCCAAGATGGACGACATCCAGGTCACCGACCGCTCGATGATCTGGAACAGCGACCTGATGGAGACGCTGGAGCTGACCAACCTGATGCCGAACGCGTTGGCGACGATCGTCGGCGCCGAGGCCCGCAAGGAAAGCCGCGGGGCGCATGCGCACGAGGATCACCCGAACCGCGACGACGAGACGTGGCGCAAGCACACGCTGGCCTGGGTGAACGGCAAGGTCGAACTGGACTACCGCCCGGTGCACCTCAATCCGCTTCTGGGCCACAACGAAGGCGGGATCGACCTCAAGCGGATCGCGCCCAAGGCACGGGTCTATTGAGGGCGGCGGGGGTCATGTTGGCGGCACTTATGGTGGCGGGCTGCGCGACACCTCCGTCGATGCCGGCCGCGCCGGGCACGGTGCAGTGCGGCCCCGCCACCTCGGCCGCGATCGGCGGCGAGGCGATCATGGGCGTGGGAAGCGACGGGTTCATCTCGGACAGCAACCTCGTCTTCAGCACCAGCGTCAGCCCCGGCAGCGCCAGTTGCACTCGGGTCGGCGGCACGGTGCCGATCGTTCGATGAGGCGCGCGCCTCGACACTTCGCGCCATGCGCCCCCAAGGGCCAGCCGGCGCACAGGACGGCACAGACGAACCGCGGCCGCGACGCCGGGGTTGCGATGCAAGGAACAGACGCATGGTTCAGCTGACCCTTCCCAAGAACAGCCGGATCCGTACCGGCAAGACGTGGCCAAAGCCCGCGGGCGCCACCAACGTTAGGAAGTTCCAGATCTACCGCTGGAGCCCCGACGACGGCGAGAACCCGCGCATCGACACCTATTTCGTCGACATGGACACCTGCGGGCCGATGGTTCTGGACGCCCTCATCAAGATCAAGAACGAAATCGACCCGACGCTGACCTTCCGCCGGTCGTGCCGCGAAGGCATCTGCGGGTCCTGCGCGATGAACATCGACGGGATCAACACGCTGGCCTGCATCTATGGCATGGACGAGATCAAGGGCGACGTGCGGATCTATCCCCTGCCGCACATGCCGGTGATTAGGGACCTGATCCCCGACCTCACGCATTTCTACGCCCAGCACGCCAGCATCATGCCCTGGCTCGAGACCAAGACGCAGCGCCCCGAGCACGAATGGCGCCAGTCGATCGAAGACCGAAAGAAGCTTGACGGGCTTTACGAATGCGTCATGTGCGCGTCCTGCTCGACCGCCTGCCCGTCCTATTGGTGGAACGGCGATCGCTACCTTGGCCCCGCCGCGCTGCTTCATGCCTATCGCTGGATCATCGACAGCCGCGACGAGGCCACCGGCGAGCGGCTGGACGAGCTTGAGGATCCATTCAAGCTTTATCGGTGCCACACGATCATGAACTGCGCCAAGACCTGCCCAAAGGGCCTGAATCCGGCGCAGGCCATCGCCGAAATCAAGCGGATGATGGTCGAACGGATGGTTTGACGACCAGGCGCGTCCGCCCGCCAATTGACGAACGCTGGCGTCGCAGTCCCGTCTGCGGGCGCCGGGATTGCGAGTCCCTTGCCATCCCAAGGCTCGCCCGGCACGCCGTTCCCCTGCCGATACCGTCAGTGACGGGCCAACGGACATGACAGATCGTCGTCAGGGTCGGCGACAGATCACCCTGACAGGCAACACCGCGCGTACCGCAACATGCACCGCCGCTATGCTGCCCGTGTGGTGACGTCATTCGATGACTGGGGGTTAAGTGGCGCACCTCGACGGAGAAAGTTCGAACACTCTGTTTGAGGCTCTAGCTAACTGGGAACGTCATCTCGCATCAATAGACGCTAAGCGTCTGAGGTGCGAACATGATAAATTCGCGCCATAAATTCAATAAGATAGCCAAGGATGAGGCGGAGAAGTCGAAGTATCCGCCGCCGTTCTCGCTGCGCCTGACCTATGAGGAACGGGCGCGGCTGGATGCCGAACGGGGCGATCAGTCGCTCGGGGGATATATCCGCGAGCGTCTGTTTGGGGATGATGCTGCGCCGCGCAAGAAGCGCGGCAACAGCCCCGTTCAGGACAAGGAAGCCCTTGGCCGCGTCATGGGCGCGCTCGGCCAGTCGCGCCTGTCTGCCAACCTGAACCAGCTCGCCAAGGCAGTGAACACGGGCTCCCTGCCCGTCACGCCAGAGACGGAAGCAGAACTGATCGAGGCCTGCCGCGAAGTCTCGGAAATCCGTGATGCCCTCATGCGGGCGCTCGGCAAGATGCCAGGCGGTGCGCCGTGATCCTGAAAGCCAAAGAGCGCGGCAATGCCCCGCAGCTCGCCCGCTATCTGCTGGCGATGCGGGACAACGATCATGTCGAGCTGCATGAGGTGCGCGGGTTTATCAGTGACGATCTGGTCGAAGCCTTCGGCGAAGCCGATGCCATCGCGCGCGGAACGCGCTGTCAGAAGTACCTGTTCTCGATGAGCTTCAACCCGCCCCAAGGGGCGAATGCCTCCATCGAGGACTTCGAGAAGGCCATCGAGCAAGTCGAAGCCAAGCTCGGGCTGAACAGCCAGCCCCGCGCCATCGTCTTCCATGAGAAAGACGGACGGCGGCATGCGCATGCCGTCTGGTCGCGGATCGACAGCGAGCGGATGCGGGCAATCAACCTGCCGCACTCCAGGATCAAGCTGCGGGACGTTTCGCGCCAGCTCTATCTTGAGCACGGCTGGAGCATGCCGCGCGGCCTGGAAGATCGCCGCCTGCGCGATCCGCTGAACTTCACGCGGGAAGAATGGCAGCAGGCACGCCGCGCTGGCCTCGACCCGAAGGAGCTGAAGGCCGTCTTCAAGACCGTCTGGGAATCATCCGACAATCGCGCCGCGTTTGAACAGGCACTGAAAGAGCGTGGGTTCTGGCTCGCCAGAGGTGATCGGCGCGGCTTTGTCGCGGTCGATTATCGCGGCGAGGTCTTTGCTGTCGCCCGCTACAGCGGCGTGAAGGCAAAGGACGCGGCTGCCAAGCTCGGCGATCCGCAAGGGCTTCGTTCTGTCGATGAGATCAAGGCCGAGATCGCGGGCGGCATGACAGCCAGGTTGCAGGAGTTCATCAGGCAGGCCGAACGGGACGCGGCGCGGCGGTCGTTGCAGATCGACTTCCGCAAGTCGGAGATTGTCGGGCGGCATGAGGAAGAGCGCCGCGCGCTCACCGAAGCCCATGAGAGGCGCTGGCAAGCGGAAACCCGCAAGCGGGCTGAGCGTCTGCCGAAGGGGTTTTCGGGCATCTGGCATCGCCTGACAGGGCGTTATGCCAAGGTGAAAGAACAGAACGAGCGCGAAGCGCTCGATGCCCTGCACCGCGACCGCGCCGAAAAAGATGCGCTGATCCTGCGGCAGATCGAAGAGCGGCAAGCCATCCAGCGCGACATCCGTGCGCAGAGGGAAGCGGCTCAAGAAGAGCTGCTGCGGCTGCGCGAGGATGTGGCGCACTACATGCGCGAGGATCGGCATGACCCCGATCAGACACCTACGCGCAAGCGCGAAAAATCGCGTGAAGAAGAAGGCCGCAAGCCCGAACGCGCCCCGCGCCCGCATCGCAGGCGCAGCTTCGAGCCTTAAACCAAAGCAAATATTCTTCCAGATTTCTGCCGATGCGCTCACTTCCTAATGTGGCGACATATAAGTACGGCTCACGCTATAGCTAATGACCTACACAACTGTCCTTCTTTGGATAAGGGTATGGATCGGTTCTTCCTAAGTAAGCCGTCACCGGACCGCCTGGTCTCAGCCGAACGTATTCGATGTAGTTTTTGCCACCTCTATAGCACGGAGGAAGGTGTGGCATGGGTGAATTCGCATCGAGTTCGAGGCTAGGATTATGCAGGACGGCAACGACCCCAGATTTGTCTAGCGCCTCAAAAACGTAAAATACAAAACTTCGATCACGAATGTCAGCTCCACCACCCTCGATTGAGAGATCATATTTCATTCTTCTTAATTTTAGTTCTTTGTTGCCGTTGCTCGTCCAGAAATAGGCTCCATCCCTGAATTCTATCGCCATCTCCTTTTTGTCATCAATTTCGCTATTCTGAAGATTTGAGCCAATCGAGTCTGGATAGAGGCGCTCAAGGACTATGCCCATGGCGCGAAGGTCATTGTCTGTATGGGCATACTGCATTGCATTATACCAGAGGGTAGAGCCAGTCCCATGAATCGGCGGCAAGGCGGCAGGGCGAGCCAGCGTGGCAATTGAAACCAATGCCGCGAAAGTTAGAAAAAATAGTGGCACTCCAAACTTTGATAAATCTAATCGCTTCATGCGCATCTCAAAAATGTCATTCATTCTTGATTGTACCATATTGATCTACAATTTCGCCCATTAAGAATACACAGTGATTCATGCCTCTTTGAACCGCAACGATTTGGAAGGGCAAAGGGCGCTCTAGGAGCGCCCTTCTTCGTTTTGCGGCGGGGTGTCGTCCAGCGGAGCCCGCAGGACGATCCGTCCGTTGATCGGGCAAGTCTCAAGCTGAAGCGTGTAGCCCTGTCTGTCCCTGTGCGCCCAAGCTGCGCCGACTTTGTTCCAGGAAGATTTCTCGCCCTTCTGCGTGACGTGCCAGGCCAGAAAGTCGGGTGCGTTCAGTGCTGGGGTAGTTTTCGTTTTTTCGCGTGCCATGATCTCATCTCCTTTGTTTGGGGTGGCTTGCTAACGCCCTCCCGTCAGGCCGAAGGCAAAGGTGCGGAGTTCATGGTCAACACGGCTGGCGCAGCCGAGTGGTGCGGGCAGACCATTGAAGGCCGTGCCGCGTTCGGCCAAGGAGATCGCGAAGTGATTTGGGGTGTTGCAAAGCAAGTCAGCCAATCAGAGGGGATGATTGGCACGGGGGCAGAAAAACGGTGACTGACCTTCAGCCAGCCGCATCCGTCATGACCTGCTGCGTGTCTCGCGCATCTTCGAGGCGTTCATCCGCACCTTACAATCGCTCGCACTGTCTTCGGCGCGCTTGGGGCGGGTCAAACCCGATGCCCGCGTCTTTCCAATCAAACCGCGATCAATCCCGCCGTGCTCTTGGCGATGCCTGCCGCAAACGGAGTCTGCGCTCCCTGCGCATCCGCCTATGGCGTTCTTGCGTCACCTCCGAACCATCAGAGGCCTTCACTGGCCGATGATGATGGGTGCGAGCCGAAAGGCTCTGAGCGGTTCGGAGCCTCCTTGAAGCCAAAGGAGGATGACATGAAACTTGTCTCTCGATTTGAGGCGGCAGCGCTGAGCACAGCCGAATTGTACGGTCTGCGAAAAGAAGCGTTCATCGCCTTCACCGCCGCCCCGCGCGGCTCGCAGGAACAGCGCGAAGCGCTTGTGACGATGCGAACTATCGAAGATGAGCTGGCGACCCGTGCGCCAGGTCTCTAACCTGATGCGGCTGGCCGAGAGGTCAGCCGCGAATTTTTTCACTCAATCTCCACTTAGAACATGACGATGCAAATATCTAGTCAAAGCGAAAGTTGACTTAGATGATCCGAAATCCCTTTTTCGCAGAGTAATTTTCCCGCCAGTAGATTGCCCCTGAGAGCATGCCTAGGAATGGATAAAATAGAAACCCATCTGGCCAACCTGTCTTACCATCGATTGCGCCAATCATTAAGAAACAGAAAATCCCAACTAGAGCGCCCGCAAGAACAAAAGGCCAAAGACGTTTCATATTTCTGCGGTCGAAGAGGTGGCAAACGAAAACAGCCAAGGGCATTGCTGGTATAGCGGACAATAGAAACAACGGCATAGCGAAGACAAAAAACAGTCCAGCCAACGGATGCGCTAGCGTCAACCAGAGAAATGCAGTCACAAATGCACTTATCAAAACTGAATAGATCAGTGATATTGTAATTCTCAGAATGGATATGTTCTTTTCTTCGCTATTCGTGATTCTACAATAAAATCATAGCACAGCTGCGAAGAGCCGCGCTAACTGTTTCAGACAAAATATGTGATGGGCGGAGCCGCCGCTTACGCGGCGACTCCTTCTGCTGTTTCGGCCTTGGCTTGGAAGCCGTGCAGGAAGTCTGCTGCCTTCTGGGCGTGGGCGGCTGCCGAGAAGATCGCCCGCTTGTCGGATCGCAGAACCTTGAGCCAGCTCTGGATATAGGCGGCATGATCTGTGCCAGCCTCGGGGGTCAGACCAAGATCGGCACACAGGAACGCCGCGCCGAGTTCGGCAACCAGCTCTTCGCGGGCGTAGCCTTCATCGCCCCATTTCTTGCGCCCGAATTCGCGGTCAAGGCGCTTGGGGTGCTTCGTCCAGTGCGTCAGCTCATGCGCCAAGGTCGCATAGTAGGCCTCGGGGCTGCGGAAACACTCAAAGACGGGCATCTGCACATGATCGCTGCCGCCGCTATAGAAGGCCTGATTGCCGCCGTGCCGAACGTCTGCGCCCGTTGCCGTGAAGAAATCTTCGGCATGGTCGATGCGCTGCTCGGGGTCGATGACAGGCTCAGGCTTGACGTAGTAGTGCTCGGGCAAGCCTTCGATCTGATCGACGTTGAAGACGGTATAGGCCTTCATGAACGGGATCGTTCGTTCTGCCTCCTCTCCGTTGTCCTGTTCCTCGGTCTTGGTGATGGTGTTGGCATAGACGACAGAGTTGCCGCGCTCGCCCTTCCTGACGTGTGCGCCCAGCTCTTGGGCTTGGCGGTAGGTCATCCAGTACGGGGAGCAAAAGCCTGCTTCCATCGCCGCGCCCCACAGCATCAGGACGTTGATGCCGCTATAGGCTAGGCCGTTGTGGCGCAGGGGCTTGGTCACGCGCCCGTCCATATTGCCAGCGCTCCACGGCTTGAGCCATGTAAGCTCGCCCTGCTCCAGATCAGCGATGATCTTGTCTGTGACTTTCTGATAAACGTCTTGTTTCATTTCTTTTTCTCCTTTGTTTGGTTGCGCATGCAACCGAACTGCCCCTCTGGCGAAGAGAAGGGGGAGACCGTCCAGACCGCAGACGGCGGTGGGGGATCACCCGTCCTGCACGAAGCGACCTGTCCGCCGAAGCCTTGGCGAAGGCGAAGGCGGAAGCGAAGGAAGGATGGGGAAACCGCGGACTGCGCCCGAAGGGCTTGGACTTGACGGCGAAGGGGGGCGCAGACCCCAAAACAAAAGAAGGGAAAGTCAGCCCGCGAGGGCTGGCATCAGATCAGCGCAAGGGATGGAAGCCGCATTGCCGAGACCGCCGCAGGCGGGCTCGGTTTACGACAGCCCGACCCGAAGCGGTGCGCCCAATAATGACATAGATATCTTAACTAGAACCGCCATCCTTGATCTTCCATGAACTCCTCAAGATTCATGCAAGGAACCCCAAGATGAGCGCAGATATTCGGAATCTTGGCGGCACGAGGTTGATTGGCTTCTAAGGTGACAACCGACCGAGCGCTGGCATGCGCCTTGGCGATCACAAAAGGATCAGCATTAAGCCCCCCCTTCTGAATTTTCTTCATTTCAATATTCTGACGGAAGTGTGGAACACTGTAGATATCGCGAATCACTAAAGCTTCTTCAGCGGTGGGCGTTGTGAACATGCTGCCGTTGGCTGCAACCCAATCCTCATCAGCATGTGCATAAACTTCGAGTTCCCTTCTCACCTCGCGCGTTGAAGTTACCACACCATCAGCCACAAGATCCTCGAATTGCGCCCAAAGGGTAGGAAAGCGCCCTCTGTAGAAATGACGAAAAAGATTAGAAAGGGGAGAGGTATCAAATACGTACATCTAAACCACCTTTCTCGCGAAGTAGCTTTCCAGCTTTGGAAGGTTCTTCACTTTTGTGTCTAGATAATCAGCAAGCTGAGGCTCAGATATCCTATTCTGGTAATACCGCGAGAAGGCCAAATTGATGTAGTTCGTGCCCAAGTAGGCAATTTTTGTCCAGTAGTGATTGCCGCCGCTGCCTTCTTGCCGCTGTTGGCTCCACCTTTTCGCCGCCTCTAGGTACTCCCCTTCAGTGATTTGCCCTCGATCCAAGAAGCGACGGAATACCGATTCTCGCGATACATGGTACCGATTTGCAATTAGCGTAGCCGTTTCTTCTGAAGCTGGAAGGGTTGCCGTATCCGCCTCAAAAAGCTCAGAAGGGAGCAAGAATTCTGCGGCGAACTGATTACAAATCACCTCTATGCGACGGTCATCGGGAAGAAGAGCTTCTGTATGCTCATCGCTCAGCGTATTGATACCGCTGGTGTGAAACAGCAAATGAGAAAGCTCGTGGAAAAGGGTAAATATCTGACGCGTTTTGACAGAATTATTAACATATATTAAGGGAAAAACCTCGTCATAAAGACAGAATCCCGAATAGAAGTCATTTCGGAAAGCATCCTTGAACACTGCGACGCCATAGGTATCCAAGACATCTCTCCAAGCGTCAAAGGCTTCCTCACTATTGCTCCAGCCAATCTGAGTTGCAATCGGAACATTCAAATAATTGCGCACCACTTGCGCCATCTCGCTTATGTTCACATCGAGATCAAATCGCAAATCATCTAGAATAAACTTGGCGGCTGGATTTCTGCCTTCATTCAGCTCGGAAAGGTTGATTTGGAGCGCCTTGGCTTTCCTCAGTAGAAAACGCACCTCACGCGGAAGTGCGTCAAAATGGACGTCTGGAAGGGTGCGAAAGGATTCGCGGATAGGCGGGACATTGGGCGGCTCCGGAAAAAAGAATATAGCAACGGGCACTTTGAATGTTTCAGAAAGGCGTTCTAGTTGCGGATATGTTGGAAAAGACTCCCCTCTTTCCCAATCTTCAATGTTGCGAAAATCATCGAGCAGCTCTTCGATCGAGAACTGCGCACGCTCTCGTGCCCAGCGGAGGACTTCAGGCGTTATAGGAATTTGCTCTTTAGCCATGCCGTGAATCTTCCCTCTCTGCACCCAAACTGCCGTCTCGCGCCTCCCTAAGTGCTCGATTGAAAAAATGCCTTGTGGCTTTGTCTCTCGCTTCCGCATCAGTCAGCACGATGTTCCGCATCTCGTTGTCTTTCTGGAACATCTTGATCGCCCCTTGAAAGAAGGCTTGGGCAAAAGCGGTATAGACTACATCGGGTGGGTTATTGCGCAGCATTTCAGTAAGATCGTCATCCATGATGTCACGGTTGACCTGCTCGAAGCGGATCATGTCGGCCTCGCTGAAGTTGGTTCCGTGGCGGTCATTGAACGCCTTGACGATCTCGGAAAGTTCTTTCTGTTCGTCCTCGGTATAGGGCTTTGCACCGAATTCACTGATTGCCTTCAGCGCTGCGCGGTCGCCAGGGGAAAGTGACGCGCTGCCCTGTTCCTTCTGTTCCACCTTGAAGGCCTGAAGGCGCAGCATTTCATCGGTGATCTCAATTTCGGGCGGCACTTCGCGGTTGGGAAGCAAGCGGGCAAGCCATGCGCCGTATGAATACAGCTTCTCAATGCTTGTATCTTCTAGCTTCATGATCTGCGCGATAAAGCTGTAGAAGCGCATATAGCTCTTCAGGAGCTGGCGAAACTCCTCCTGACGGCCTTCGTCTTCATCAGCGTCAAAGCGCCCGACGGCCTCGCGCACCAAGCCCTCAAGGCGGGCACGGTCGCCACCGTCAAGCGCACCCTTGAAGTAGGTTTGGGCGAAGCGCTCTATCTCGTCCTTGTCGAGATAGCCGAACTTGAAGAGCCGACCTTCGAGATCATAGACCAGATTTGGATCGGAATTCGCTTCCAACGCCGTGACTTCATAAAAGGGGCGGAACGCAGTCTGGATGTCCTCCACGGTGTTCTGGAAGTCGAGGATGTAGGTCTGATCTTTGCCTTGTCGGGTGCGGTTCAGGCGCGAAAGGGTCTGCACCGCCTGCAAGCCTGCCAGCTTCCGATCAACATACATCGCGCACAGCTTAGGTTGATCGAATCCAGTCTGGTACTTCTCGGCGACGATCAGAATTTGGTATTGATCGGGGAAAGGCGAACCATCAGGTTTGAAGCCGTCGAAGCGGTTGGGAAGCTCGGTTTCGGCGAAGTCGTTGAGGTCAGCTTCGGTGTAGGTCTCGCCCTCGTAGTTTAGCTCTCCCGAGAAGGCGACAAGTGCTTTCAGATCATCATAGCCTTGGGCTTTAATGTAGTCGCGCACCCCGAAGTAGTAGCGGAGCGCATGGTCGCGGCTGCTGGCCACGATCATGGCTTTCGCCTGTCCGTCCAACATTCCCATGACATGGCGGCGGAAATGCTCGACAATGATCTCAACCTTTTGGCCGATGGCGGTCGGGTGCAGATTGGCATATCGGGCGACCTTTCGCTGCCCGCGCCGTCCGCTGAGGGCAGGATCGTCTTCGATGGCTTTTTCAAGCTGATAGTAGGCTTTGTAGGTCATGTAGTTCTGGAGCACATCTAGAATGAAGCCTTCCTCGATGGCCTGGCGCATGGAGTACAGGTGGAAAGGATGGGGAAGCCCGTCCGCGCCTTTGATCCCAAACCGCTCCAGGGTGACATTGCGCGGTGTCGCCGTGAACGCAAAGAAGCTGATATTCGCCTGCGGACCCCGTGCCTTCTGATAGGCGGCGATGATGTCCTCGATGTCGTCGCTCGATGATGCTTCACGGGTCAGCGCATCAGTCATTGCCTGCGCTGACTTGCCCGACTGGCTGCTGTGCGCCTCATCCACGATAACGGCAAAGCTGCGCTTGCCCTGACCCGAAATCTCCTTGAGATGTTCGGTCGAAAACTTCTGGATCGTCGTAACAATGATCCGAGCCCCTTTGGCAATCGCTTCCTTGAGCTGCTTGGATGTGCCGTCGATCTTGCGCACAACTCCCTGCGTCTGCTCGAACTGCGAAACCGTTCCCTGAAGTTGCCTGTCGAGCACGATCCTGTCGGTGACGATGATCGCTGTGTCGAAGACAGGCTGGTCGGCATCGTCGTGCAGCTTGATCGCATGGTGGGCAAGCCAGCCGATGGTGTTTGACTTGCCCGATCCTGCGGAATGCTGGATCAGGTAGTTATGGCCAGCGCCGAAGTCTCTCGCATGCCCGATCAGCTTGCGAACTGCGTCGAGCTGCTGGAAGCGCGGGAAGATCATGACTTCGCTCTTCCCGTTCGTCTCCAGGTGCATGAACTGCCCGATCACGTCGAGCAGGACGCCGCGCGAGAAGATCGCCTCGCCCCATGCGCCAGCGCGGTACAGGTAGGCGACGCGGAACTCGTCATCGACATCAGGATTGCCAGCTCCGCCATCACGGCCACGATTGAAGGGCAGGAAGCGGGTCTTTCCGTTCTGAAGCCGTGTCGTCATCGACACATTGTCCTCGTCGAGCGCGAAATGTACGAGCGCGCCCCGCTTGAAGGTCAAGAGCGGCTCGCTTGCTGGGGCGCGATCAGTCCGATACTGCCGCTCGGCGTGACGGAACGTCGAGCCCGTGAGAAGGTTCTTGGCCTCCATCGTCACGATAGGCAGGCCGTTCAGGAAGAGCACCACATCAAGACGGTTGCCGTGCTTGGTGCTGTACTCAACCTCTTTCATGGCCGAGAGGATATTGGCCTGATATTCGGCGATGCGCTTAGGCTCCAAGCCGCTTGCAGGGCGAAAATAGCAGAGGGCGAACTTGATGCCTGGCACGATCTTGATGCCCTGCCGAAGAACGTCGAGCAGACCGCGATCTTTCAATGCTTTTTCAAGCTGCTTGAAGAACGTTTCCTCCGCTGACGCGGTGTAGTGACCTACTAGCCTAGACCATTCGTCGGGCTGCGTCTCCTTCACGAAGCGAAGAGCAAGCGCCTTGTCCATTGCCAGCGCGCGGTCATAGTCGATAACGGGATCGCGCCGCTCATAGCCTTCGTCTTTGGCAAGGCATTCAATCAGATGATCTTGAAGAACCTGCTCCTTGTGGAGGTTGTGCGCAGATACGCTCATTGTGCGGACTTCCCTTCTCCGCACGCTACCATTGCGATGGTTCCAACGAGAGCGACGTTCAAAGCCGTCATGGCGGACTGAAAGTGATGAAGATTGACATGGAACTCGCCATCGACGGGGATATCCGCTTTGGCGCTCTTGTCGTATGTCATGTTGTATCGAAAGGCGGTCGAGTTGGGGTCAATTCCGCCCAATTCCTTCATACGTGTGATGATCCATTCAGGACAATCTGCGTCGAATTCTTCCTTGATGAATGCGCGGTATTCTTCTGCAAGAGAGTCTAGGCTGTGCGTCTTCGCCGCGTCCAGCATGACCGCTTTCAAGAACAGCTCTATCGAGTGCCTGTAGAGATAGAGTATAGGGTTCGCGACCTCGGAGTCCGCAACATCCTGATGCTTAATGCTTTCGACCAGGTAATGGGCGGCGTTGAAATACTGCTGACCGAGTTGCTGATACTTCTGATTAGCCATCCCGCCGACCATGAAGCCAAGCGGCTCCGACCACTGGCTCGGACGTTCAAGCGCTGCGGTCGGTTCCTCAAACAGAGGACGGTGCATCTGGTCTTCGTTGAACCCTGTCATCCCAACATCGCCTCTTCGATCTCATCAAGACGGCGGTCGGCGTGACCTCGCTTGCCCCATGTCGCCACGTCGATCTGACCCGTGACGGCAGCAATAGTCAGGGCTGAACTGTATTCTTTAAGCCGCTTGACGGATAGATTGGTTTTTCCTTTCAATTCATCAAATCGCGCGATTTCTTTATCAAGAAAGCTAGCGATCACCTCTTGTTCATCGGGTGGAGGAACGGGCATTCCCAACGCCTTCAGATCAGTCTGCGAGATTTTCATTCGGATGGTGTTAAGCTTACCTGTACCACTAAGTTTGATGAGAATCCCCTTACCATACCGTAGGAGTCCACGCTGAAATCCCGAGTTCAGAAAAATCTTTTCAAAGTATGGGACGTGAGCTGATTTATCTATCGGATACAGTGCATAATATACAGGGCTAATCGCCCCCAGCCATTGTGAGCGGCCAACTGCGCCAACGATTACGTTCATGCTGTTAAGTACGATATCCCCAGGAAAAGCCAACTTATAAGCCGACAGATCATCCTTGCGCTTGTTGCCTCCTGTTTTCTCCTCCTCTGAATAAAGCGTAACGCCGTGCGCTATCGATAATGATAGAATCTGCTCAGTGCGAACAGGATCGTTCTTCTCGTTCCTAAATGAAAAAATTGTACCCAGGCGCCGCGTCTTCCAGTGTTTAGGAATTGAGCCTATCCAGTCGATTCCAGTGTCATACAAATCTGCGCTTGGATTTAGACCCTTGGTCGCAAAGTGCGCAATCTGCGCCGCTTGCTTCTCTTCTAAGAGGCCGACAAAACGCTGCTTCTTCTCCACTAGCTGGTCGATGCGGGCGGTCTCGCGGTCGAGAAAATCTGCAATGGCTTTCTGAGTGTCAGTGTCAGGCGCTGCAATCCAGTCGTTCGGAAAGTCGGAGAACTTAATCGATTGACGAACGCCACCACCAAGGGAGTAGTAGTATTTTGCAAGGTCGAGGCCAAGAAGCGTGTAAGCCCAGAAACGAGGATCATGACCCTTTTTAAGCTCCAAAGCATCGTATGCGGACGTGATTATCCCGCGTTCCTTCACCAAACCTTGACGGAGACTACGTTTGTCGTTCTGAAGGTCGGTAAGCCGCATGACGATGTTGCCTGGCTCCACGACTTGGTAGGTTTCAAAGCTTTCTGGCAAGAGCCCTTCAGCGGAATCAATATCTTTCCGAATAACTCTGCCGTAGCTCAGCGAAAGTAGGTTGTCTTCCCGCATTCCGATGTTCTTGTAGCCCTTCCGCACCCGAAGCACACGATGGAGTTTGTTCAAGCTCCATTCGACAGGTGGCGGTGACGAGTGGACACGCTCTTGAAGGGTAATCACGCTGCCACCTCCTTCAGTAGCCCCGCGATTTGGGATTCTAGCGCCTTAAGCTCGGCGTCAATCTCATCAAGTGGACGGGGCGGCACATACTGGTAAAAATAGCGGTTGAAGTTGATCTCATAACCGACACGCCCGACTTTTTTGTCCGTGCTGTCCGTATGGCTCTCATCAACCCATGCGTCGGGCACAAAGGGCAGGACTTCGCGCTCAAGGTAGTCGCGCCAATCCTCGGACAGCGGCACAAGCTCATGGTCACGCAGATCGCTGTCGGCCTCGGGCTTGCCATCCTTGTCTGTGCAGATGTCGGCTTCGTCATCCCGCTCGGACAAAGCGGACAGGATCGCCTTTTTGATCGGTGCACCAATCTTGAGCCCTGTGGCTTTCAATGCCTTGTTGAGAACTTTCTCGAAGGCGCTACGATTGGTGAAGAGTTGACCTTCAATGGTTTGAAGTGCGGCCTCGATAGCCGTTTGGTCGGCCTTGTCTTGCCGTGCGTAGGGCTTCTGGTCGGCTAGGCGGGCGAGCCGTTCGGCGCTGACCTGAAAGTTCAGCTTCAGCGGACGCTCGACGCGGACTTCGCGATAACCGAAGTCCGCAATGTCGAAGATGCGGGAGACTTCGCCTTCGTCGCCCTCTCCGTTCAGGAAGCCAGCATAGATGCGTACGATTTCTTCGCGCGCTTCGTCGGTGATTTCGCGGCGCTTCGATCCAAGTGACTTCCGCATGGACTTCCAGAAGCGCTCGCCTGATGCGTCGATGAGCTGTACCTTCCCCTTGCGAGCGGCGGGCTTGCGATTAGTCAGGAGCCAGACATAGGTCTGGATTCCCGTGTTGTAAAAAAGGTCGGTAGGCAAGGCCACGATGGCCTCGACCCAATCATTTTCCAGCATCCAGCGGCGGATTTCACTCTCGCCTGAACCCGCGCCGCCAGTGAAGAGCGGCGACCCGTTCATGACGATGCCAATGCGCGAGCCAGTTTCATCTTCACGCATCTTTGAGATCATGTGCTGCAGGAAGAGAAGCTGGCCGTCGGAGATACGTGGCGTACCTGCTCCGAAGCGGCCATCGAAGCCCATCGTTTCGGCCTCTTCCTTGATCGGGTCTTGGTACTTCTTCCAATCCACCCCATAAGGTGGGTTGGAAAGCATATAGTGGAACTTCTTGCCCTTGTGAGCGTCCTGGGTGAGCGTGTTTCCGAAAGCGATCTGTTCGGGGTCGTGGCCTGTGACGAGCATATCCGACTTACAGATCGCGAAAGATTCGGGGTTCAACTCCTGACCGAAAAGCTCGACGCGGATCGAAGGGTTGAATTCCTTGAGCGCTTCCTCAGTGAGTGCCAGCATACCGCCTGTTCCGCATGCGGGGTCATACACTTGGCGAATGATGCCGCGCCCTGTCAGTTTGGCGTCATCATTGGCGATAAGTAGATCAACGATGAGGCGGATCACTTCGCGGGGAGTGAAGTGTTCCCCTGCCGTTTCATTCGAGATTTCTGAAAAGCGGCGGATCAACTCTTCGAAGAGATAACCCATTTCAAGGTTGCTGATCTTGCTCGGGTGTAGATCGATCTCCGCGAAGCGTTCGAAGACATTCCAAAGTATGCCTCCATCCTTAAGGCGCTTGAGCTGGTCGGTGAAAAGGAACTTGTCCAGAAAAATATCGCGGACGTTGCCCGAAAACTTGGTGATGTAGTCCACCATGTTCTGGTGGAGCTGGCGCGGGTCTTGCCCCTTCAGCTTGGTGAAGGTGAAGGCAGAAAGGTTATAGACCTTAACATTGCCGCCGACCGCACCGAACATAATCATATCGCGGGTCGCATCGTCCACACCTTCGGGCAAAGATTTCGCGGCCTCGAGAACCGCATCCTTGCTGTCTTCGAGGATGCAGTCGAGACGGCGCAGTACAACGAATGGCAGGATAACTTTGCCATACTCTGACTGCTTGAAATCGCCGCGAAGGATTTCGGCCACCGACCAAACGAATGCCCCGAGGTTCTGGATGTCTGCTTGTGCCACGTGAGCTGCTCCTACCCGTTGTACTTTTTGGCGAAGATAGCAGCCATATGCGGTATGTGCATCCACAAACGGGCGCGAGCTCGACTTATCCACAGGGCGATCCTCAGTCTTGGTCAGCAACCGTGAGTAGCGCCCTTCCAACCAGCGCAAGCTTGGTCGGGGGTCTCGGGGCAGAGTGTCCCCGAGTCGATGGGTGGTGCAGGTAGGGAGAGCGATGTCTCCCTCCTGGTCAGGGTTCCAAGGGGCTCGAAGGCTCCTTGGTCGATGGGATGGTTCCAAGGAAGGGCAGCGCGAAGGCTCCCTTCCCTTGGTCTCGACGAAGTCGTCTCCATGAAGTGGTCTGGATGAAGTCCTCATGGGGGTATCGGGGGAGCAGGAACGCTCCCCTGATTGGTGATGCAACGGCCAGACGGTGCGAGTGGGTTTCAAGGGGCGCGATAGCCCCTGATCCTCCTGACGGGATCGATGGGTGCAGGGAGAGCGAAGTCTCCCGCGAGTGATTGAACGGCGATACGTTCTGCTGGCTCTGGATGGGGTCGATCCCCTGACAGAGCCACAGCCTGGGGGATGCAACGGGGGTACGCAGTAGCCCCCTTGCCAAGATGGTTTTGTACTACAAAACACATCTTGCGGTATCGCCTTTCGGCTCCCGTAGGGCTTTGTACTACAAAGGATTGTTGCGGCGCACCAAGGCGCGCCACTCTTGTACTACAGCACCCTCAACTGACGCTGAGGATGCTGGAAAGACGGGGCTCAACCTTCGCCCGTAGCAGCTCGATCAGGGCAGGATCGCCCCGCTCGTACTCATCAGGGATGTGGAGCGTGATGATCCTGCTGTCGGCTGGGCGCTGCTTGTACTTCGATCTGATCCGCTCGCGGTGGTGGGTCTCCATGGCGAAGATCAGATCGGCGCTGGCGACAAGCTCCTTGGTCAGCGGCCTCGGCGCTGCCGAATCCGTGCCCGCCGACAACGCCTCGATGCCAGGGTAGTCCCTGAACACGTCCTCGGCTGTCGGGCTGCGGAGCTTGTTGGCGGTGCAGACGAACAGGACTTTCATGGCGGCAAGTCTACCTCATCCTGCTGCGCTGCGGAATCCCCTGCCTCGTGCTCTGCCTCGTCCTGGGCGGCATCCTCGATCCGCACAAGCTCGACCTCATAGTCGGGATGCAGCGGATTCGAGTGGGTCAGGCTTGATGGCCGTCCGATGCCGCCATTGAAATTGAGCTCGCCCCGCAAGGTCAGCGGATCGTCCGCGACCTTGTAAAGGCGATAGAGCCGCGTTTCGAGAACGGTTCGCGTTGCCATGAAATAGCGCGGCACGTCTCGGTCGGAATGACCGAAAGCGACGATGACCCCTGCCTCGGCTTCGCGCGGCAGGTCTTCGGGGAATTCCTCGATCTCGGGATCGACGGAAAAATTGATGATGGCTTCCGAGACAAGCAAGGCCTCGGATTTGGGCATCGGCTTCATCTCGATCACGGCATAAGGGACGCGCGAGATCATCGGCTTCATGGGTGCGGCAGAAAACTCGCCCCATTGGTTTAGCTGCATGACTTCCCTGAATCCGTCATGGCCGTGGGCGCGCCTGTCGGTGCTGGCGTAAACGCGGTAGCGCCCGATCAGACCATCGATCCGCTCCGCGCGCTTGATGCTGCGCGTGAAGAAATGGGCAAGTGTCGCCGCGCTCTGCTCGATCAAAGGCGGCGGGACGCTGCCAAGATAGCGGGCAAGGGCATCGATGAAATCGTCGGGCTGCCGATGCCTGCCCTGAAAGAAGCGCTCAACGCGCTTTCGGCCTGCATCCAAATCCAGCGGGAACTGCGTCTTTCTCGTGATGTCATCGGCGAGTGCCTGGGCGCTGAGCTTCATGGCCGTGCTGTATTCCTGCAAGGCGGCGCGCAGCCGCTCCCGCTCTTCATCGGAATAGTGAACGTACCGATCAGCCACTGTGCCGTGTCCATGTTGTGTCCGAGACGAATCCCGAATTCCCGTATTCATAGGAGGCCAGCACCTGAACCCGCGTCAACCGAAGGAGAGACGCAAATGGCTGGCAAGACCCCTCAGAACGGATCGCCGACCGCAGCCCTGCTGCTGGGCGTGTCGTTCTTCGCGGTCGCGAGCTACTGGCCGCATGTCATGGGCAGCGCGGGTGCTGCCGATGATCTCTATACGGGCTTCTTCAAGCTCGTGGGTGCAATCGCCGCGCTCGGCGGCATCGGCGGATACTATAAGGCCTGGCAGCAGTACCAGAAGCGCAAGGCCACCGAAGCGCTCTCGGGCACCTTCGGCGAAGCCGCGTTCGCAACCCTCGATGAGTGCCGCGATGCTGACCTTCTGAACCCGAACGGGCTGTATCTTGGCCTGCTGGATGGCGAGGCTCTGTTCTACAGCGGCAAGGCGCATCTTCTGACCTGCGCGCCCGCGCGGCAGGGCAAGGGCATCGGCGTCGTCATCCCGAACCTGCTGCACTATCAGGGCTCGGTCATCGTCACCGATCCAAAGGGCGAGCTCGCGGCCGTCACGGCGGCGCACCGCCGCGAGCGCTTCGGCCAGGATGTTGCGGTCTTCAATCCGTGGGGGCTACACGGCCTGCCGCAGCACCGCATCAACCCGCTGGATAACGTGATCGCCATTGCAGGCGATCCCGCCCGCCAGCGCGGCCTGACCGATGAGGTCAAGGCGATTGTCATGCAGCTCTATCCTGAGCCCGAAGACACGCGGAACCAGTTCTTCCGCGAGGGTGCGCGCGCCATCATGCGCGCGGTGCTGCTGTATCTCGCGGTCTGCGCGCCGTCCCGCTGCACCCTGCCCGAGATGTGGCGCATCATCGGCAATCCGCTGCGTCTTGAGCGCGCGATTGCCGCCATGCGCCGCGAAGATGTGCTGGGCGGGATCCTCGCCGATCTTGGCGATGATCTCGCACACCAGATGGAAGATAACGCCGATCTGTTCGGCGACTTCCGCTCGGGCGCTGTCCAGCACCTCTCGATCTTCGAGCCTGGCGGGTATCTGGCGGATGCAGTCAGCGGATCGGACATATCCCTTGCCGATCTGAAGACGGGAAGAGTGACGCTGTATCTTGCCTTCCCGCCTGATCGCATCGCCTCGCACGGCGCGGCGCTCGGCCTGATCGTCAATCAGGCGATCACAACGGTCGCGCGCTCGAAAGAGCGCGGCGAGGTTCTGTTCCTGCTCGATGAGTTCGCCAATATCGGCAAGCTCGCTGGGCTCGCCGAAAGCCTGACCACGCTGCCTGGGCTGGGCGTTCGGGTCTGGATGATCGTGCAGGAGCTCGCGGAGCTCGTGCGCCTCTACGGCCAGCACACGGCCAAGACCATCCAGTCGCAGGCCGAAGTGCGCCAGTTCTTCGCCGTCAATAGCGCGGAGCTTGCGCAGTCCCTTTCGCGCGAGCTCGGCCAGAGGACGGTGAAGACGCGCAACCATAATCTCGGGCGCTTTGACACCGACGAGATCGGCGAAAGCCTGTCCGAGACGGGTCAGCCGCTCATTCGGCCTGAAGAGATCATGCATCTCGGCCAGGGGCAGCAACTCCTGCTGGTCAAGGGCATCAAGCCGATCCTCGGCGAGCGCATGCCGTTCTGGTTCTTCGCGCCCTGGCGCGAATGGGCATCGGTGAACCCTGTCGAGGGCGATTTTCCAAATGTGAAGCCGCTCGTGCGGCTCGCCTACACCGCAAAGAAGGAGGCGAAGAAATGAGCAAGTTCGAGGTCAAGGTTATTGGCGGCAAGCCGCCAAAGCGGCCTGAAGGCGCGTTCAAGCGGCTGCGCCGCCGTATCGGCGGGGCGATCACGGCTGTCCTGCTGCGTCCTAGTATCGTCGTTCTCGCTGGCCTCTCGGGGTTTGTCGTGATGATCGGCACCCCGCATGTGGGCTGGGATTACCAGTGCAGACACGCAATGCGCGGCTTCGGCACCTGCGAGTCCGTCTCGTGGTGCGCCTATTACGGTATCCAAGGTCGCCGCGTGGTGCGCCCCGAAATCGGCGCGCGCTGCCAGCTCGTGACCTTCCTGCCGCCTGACTGGAACAAGCTGATCGAAGGAGTCCTGGGATGAAAAATGAGACGTTCGCAATCGAGCTGGGTGCCGTTCATTTGAACAAGCTCGAACGGCTCGCCGAACATTTCGGCCATGAGAACAAGGGAAAATACGCACTGATCCTCTTCGAGCATGCCATCAAAGAAGCCGAGATGTGGATGCGCGCCGATCTTTACGCAAAGCATGAGCGGATAATCATCGATCTCGAAGAGGCAGAGCGCAGAAACTGGGAAGAATATCTTGCCCGAGACGATGATTGGGATGGCCTGTGTGACGATGACATCCCCTTCTGAAACGCCCAGAATTTGCGGCTTTGCGCGTAATTCTGATAAAATAAAAGTGGGTATTGAAAAATACCCATCTCCCAAAAAGGAGATGACTATGAAAGATGAATTCAATAATTCGGAGCGCGGTGGCGTTCCCGAGACCGCCGCCGCGCATCCGAAGCGGATCGTGACGGTCGATGTCGAAAAGTACCAAGCCTATCTGGACGGCTCGGGCATGACCGATGCGGAGAAGACAGCGTATCTGGAAGCCCTCTGGTCGCTCATCGTGTCCTTTGTCGATCTGGGCTTCGGGGTGCATCCGCTGCAAGAAGTCTGTGGAAAACCCGAAACGCCCTGCGGTGAGGGTGCCAAAGAGGCCTTCGATGGGGTAAGCTCGGAGACATCCAACACAGAAGAAAAGGACAATGGATTCAAGCCCTGACGGGCGGATCGGAGGCAAGATGCACAGTTACGAGGACAAGGATCAGGACATAACCAAGGCCGTCATTTACTGCCGTGTGTCGAGCGCGAAGCAAACAGTGCGCGGCGACGGCCTCGGTTCGCAAGAAACCCGCTGCCGCGAGTTTGCCAAATACAAGGGCTATGATGTTGTCGAGGTCTTCCGTGACGACACGTCTGGAAGCCTCACCTCCCGCCCAGGCATGCAAGCCATGCTGGCCTATCTGAACGCGCGCCGCAAAGAGGCGCATGCGGTCATCATTGATGACATCAGCCGCCTTGCGCGCGGCCTCATGGCTCACTTCGAGCTGCGGGTGAAGATCAGCGATGCGGGCGGTGTCCTTGTCAGCCCGTCCATCGAGTTCGGCGAGGATTCGGACTCTCAGCTTGTCGAGAACCTGCTGGCGTCCGTCTCGCAGCATCAGCGCCAGAAGAATGGCGAGCAAACCAAGAACCGCATGCGGGCGCGGGTGCAGAATGGCTATTGGGTTTTTCAGGCTCCTGTAGGCTATCGTTACGAACGGGTGAGCGGTCACGGCAAGCTACTGGTGCGTGATGAGCCCAATGCGTCGGCATTGCAGGAAGCGCTCGAAGGCTATGCCTCGGGGCGCTTCGAGACGCAGGTGGAAGTGAAGCGCTTCCTGGAGCGCCAGCCGTCCTTCCCGAA
The DNA here is from genome assembly GCF_050789285.1 of Saliniferula longa. NCBI lineage: Bacteria > Pseudomonadati > Pseudomonadota > Alphaproteobacteria > Rhodobacterales > Roseobacteraceae > Saliniferula > Saliniferula longa. The sequence continues at coordinate 159,161 of NZ_JBOUVX010000004.1, forward strand.
AGACCTGCCGAATGGCGAGATTCGCAATCAGCGCGTCTATGACATGCTGACGCGCCCCGTCTACGCGGGCTATGTCGAAGCTCCGAATTGGGACGTGTCGCTGCGCAAGGGGCATCACGAAGGCCTCATCAGCTTTGCGACCTTCGAGAAGATACAGGCTCGCCTCAAGGGCACGGCCAAGGCTCCCGCGCGCAAGGACATCAATATGGACTTCCCGCTGCGCGGGTTCATCCTCTGCGATGATTGCAACAAGCCTCTGACGGCCTGCTGGTCGCAAGGGAAGAACCAGAAGTATCCCTACTATCTCTGCCCGACCAAGGGCTGCGAGAGCTATCGGAAGTCGATCAAGCGCGAAGAGCTGGAAGGCGAATTCGAGGACGTTCTCAAGCGTCTTGAGCCGTCACACAGCCTGTTTGCGCTGGTGAAGGCCATGTTCCGCGATGCCTGGGACATGCGCCTTGCGCAGGCCACAGACGCGAAGAAGACTCTGAAATCGCAGATCGCGTCGCTCGAAAAGCAGATAGATCAGCTTCTTGATCGTATCGTCGATGCAAGCACCGACTCGGTGGTTGCGGCGTACGAAAAGCGCATCGCCAAGCTGGAGCGCGAGAAGCTTCTGGCACAGGAACAACTCGCCGAAACGGGCGCGCCACGGCACACCCTGGAGGAGTCGTTCGAACACGCCATGACGTTTCTCGCAAACCCTTGGAAAATATGGGAAAATGCAGATTATACGCTCAAGAAAACCGTCCTGAGACTGGCTTTTGCAGAGCCTCTGCCCTACTGCCGAAATCAGGGACTTCGAACACCAAATTTGGCCTTACCCTTCAAGGTGTTAGGCCAAATTGGTGGTCAAAAATGTGAGATGGCGCGCTGGGGAGGATTCGAACCCCCGACCCCTTGATTCGTAGTCAAGTACTCTATCCAACTGAGCTACCAGCGCGCGGACGGATGGCAGATACCGACGGTCCCGCCGCTTTGCAAGGGGCAAAACCGCAAAAGACGCTCAACCGGCGTCGTCAGAGGCAGCCGGAAGAAGCGCAGGCGCGGATGGGTCGACCGCGACGGCCTTCGGCAGATAGACCCGGAACACCGTCCCCCCGGGTCCAGTCGAGACAAGGTCAAGACGCCCGCCATGTCCGCGCACCAGTTCGGCCGAAATCACCAGACCAAGACCTGAGCCGCCCTTTCGCACGCCGCCCTGAAACGGCGTGAAGAGGTGCTCGCGCGCCTTGGGCGGAAGTCCCGGCCCGGTGTCGCTGATGGTGACGGACCAGGCGCTGTCGTCCTCTCCGCCGGTGATCGCGATGCGTCCGGCTTCGCCCGTGGCCATGATCGCCTGCCGGGCGTTGCGGACAAGGTTGGCAAGAACACGGTAAAGCTGTTCTGCGTCGGCTCGGGCGACCAGTCCCGGCGGCATGTCGATCTCGAAGGTGATCGCGTGCCCCTCGCTGGCAAGCCGTTCGCCTTCGACCACGTCCGCGACGATCCCGGCCAGCGCGACGCGTTCAAGCTTCGGCGGCGGTTCCTCGGCGCGCCCGAAGGCAAGCGTGGCTTCGCACAGGTTCACCGCGCGACTGATCGAGCCCACCACCTTCGGCGCCATGCGCCGGACGGCGGGGTCCTCGCTGGCCTCGATCCGGTCCGCGAAAAGCTGGGCCGAGGTCAGGATGTTGCGCAGATCGTGGCTGATCTTGGCGACGGCCCCGCCAAGCTGTGCCAGCCGCTCTTTCTGCCGAAGCGCCCCGGTGAGGTCGGTCTGCAGCTTGCGCAGGGTCGTCTCGGCCTCGAAAAGCTCGGTCACGCCGGCCGAAGGTTCGATGATCCGCCGCGCGTCTTCGGGGGCTGCGGCGTAGCTTTGCATCGCGTCTACGACCCGCCGGATCGGCTTGACCAGGAAATGCCGCACCGCCACGAACAAGAGCGCCGCCGTGAAGATCGAGATGATGGCCGACAGAAGCAGGATCCGCAGACCGTAGTCGATCATCGCGGTCCGCAGGGGGCCGGTGTCCATCGTGACCTCGATCAGGATGCCCGCGTCTTGCACCGGGTTTCCGATGACCCGCACCACGGTGGGCTCGGGGTCGATCAGGCGGATCATGGCATCGCGGATCAGCGGCCACGCGCCCGGGTCACGAAGGTCGTAGGTGGCGCTGATCGGCGCCGGCATGGGGGACGACAGGATCAGTTCGCGCACCTCGTCGCGCCGAAGCGCCACGTTGAAGACGCCGGCGTTGCGCAGCAACTCCTGTTCAAGCTCGGCATCGATCATGTCGTTCGCCAGAAGCGCGAGCGACGCGATCTGCGCCCGCTCGAGCCGCGCCAGCATGTAATCCTCGCGGAAGCGCGCGATCGAGGGCACGAAGATGAACACTTCCGCAAGCATGACGAAAATGATCGTCAGGATCAGGAAACGTCCGGAAAGTGATTTCAGGAACATGCGCGCCCTTTGCCCGTCAGATCGTCACGGCAGAACCCTCTGCACAAAGCCGACGACCCGCTTCACCACAGGACTATCAAACAGCCTGGGCGAGAAATAGGCACCCGCGGCGCGCTTGTTAACCTCCATCAGCGTCGGATAGGGCGCCACCATGTTGGCGACCGCACTCATCTTCAGGCGGTTGGCAATGACCAGCGCCCAGAGCGAGATCAACTCGCCCGCCTGCGCGCCGACGATCGTGGCGCCGATGGGGCGGCCCTTCACGACCATCACCTTGACCAGGCCGGTGGTCTTTCCCTCGGCCACGGCGCGGTCGTTTTCATGGTAGGGAAAGCGCACGACCTCAAGCCGGGCGCCATGGGCCTTGCGCGCCGCCGCCTCGGTCAGGCCGACTTGCGCCAGTTCCGGGTCGGTGTAGGTGGCCCAGGGGATGTGATCCTCGCGCACCTTCGCGGGCAGCCCGAAGAGGATCGCGCGGATCACGACGCCCGCGTGATAGCCCGCGACATGGGTGAACTGAAGCTTTCCCGCCACGTCCCCCACCGCATAGACGCGGCGATTCGTCGTCCGCAGGTCGGGACCGACCTTCACCGCGCGGTCATGCGCGATACCCGCCGTGTCGAGGTCAAGCGTGTCGATGTTGGCCTTCCGCCCCACGGCGATCAGAAGGTGCGATCCCGTGAAGCTGCGCCCTTCACCCGCATGAACCGTGATCGCGTCGCCGTCCTTCGACACATGCTCGACCAGCGCATCCTCGGCGATCTCGACGCCCTCGTCGCGCAAACGCTGAAGGACGATCGCGGCAAGCTCGGGGTCGTCCTTGCCCAGCGCCTTTGCGCCCTCGATCACCGTGACCTTGCTGCCCAGCCGGACGTGCGCCTGCGCCATCTCCATCCCGATAGGTCCGCCCCCGATGATCAGCAGGTGATCGGGCCTGTCGCGCAGATCGAAGATCGTCTCGTTGGTGTGGAGCTCGACTTGATCGAGCCCCGGAATCGGCGGCACAAGCGGCGAAGACCCGGTCGCGATGACGAAGCGCCGCGCCTCGATCACCGTCTCGCCGGCCTGCACCTCGGTGGGCGAGATGAAGCGGCCCCAGTCCCGGATCACGCGGACGCCCAGCCCCTCGAACCGCTCCTGGCTGTCGACGGGGGCGATCGTGTCGATCACACGTCGCACGTGGTCCTTGGCGGCGGCATAGCTTACCTCGGGCAGGACCGGCGTCACGCCGAAGGGGCGTCCTGTCTGCATCGCGTGTGCGTGCTTCCCCGCCGCGATCAGCGCCTTCGAGGGCACGCAGCCAAAGTTGAGGCAATCGCCCCCCATCAGGTGGCCTTCGATCAGCACCACGCTTGCGCCCATCTGGACCGCGCCCGCCGCAACCGACAGCCCGCCCGACCCCGCGCCGATGACGCAGACATCTGTCTTGAGCCGTTCCATGCCTCAGATGTCCTTCTTGCCGCGAACGGCCTTGATGACAATCGGCAGCGCCGCCAGCGCCGCCAGCCCAAGGATCGGCAGCAGGATCTGCGGCTCGAAGAGAAGGCCAAGATCGGGGGTGGCGCCTTGCGCGAAGACTTCGCCCAGACCTGCGCCGGCCGAGGTATAGACCAGCGCGCCGGGAATGATGCCGAGGAAGGTCGTGATGACGAAGCGCGACAGCCGCACGCCGACAAGCGCCGGCACTAGGTTGGCGACGAAGAACGGCACCAGCGGCACGAGGCGGATGAGAAACAGCATCTCCCACTGGTTGCGGTCGATGCCGTCCTTGATCCGCTTCACCCGCCCTTCCGAGGCGTCCATGCGCGCGGCCAGCCGCTCGCCCAGGCCCCAGCGCGCGGCAAGAAAGATCGCCGTCGCGCCAATCGTGGCGGCCGTCACGTTGAACAGCACGCCCGGGAAAGTGCCGAAGAGGAACCCGCCCGTCAGCGTCGCGACCGTCGCACCAGGAAGCGAGAAGGCGACGATGCCCACGTAAAGCGCGATGAAGACCGCGACCGTCGAAAGGTAATGCGCGTTACGGAACGCGATCAGCGCCTCGCGGTTGGCGGCGAGCGTCTCGAACGACAGGACGTCGCGCAGGAAGAACGCACCCAGCGCCGCCACAAGAAGGATCGCGATCAGCGGCAGGCGGCGCAGCAGGCCAGTCCGGGGATCGGTGGCTGGGGCGGGGTCGGTCATCTCGCTCATTGGTCTGTCCCTCGAAGGTCGCATCGCTTGTGCCACAAGATGCTTACCTCGGGGGGCCGGCAACAGCCGGATCACGCGGCGTTGATAACCGGTGACCCGCGGCAGGGGCAACGCAGGCCGTTCGGGCCGGAATTGAAACATTCCCCGCGTCCGCCACCCGGAATGTTGCAGAACTGCGTGCGAGGTGCGTTGACTCGGGCCGGCCTTCTCCATAAAGAGCGGGCTTCGAACGCATTGGGGCTTCGCGGCGATCCGCGCCGGCTGGGGCCTGACCGACGGAGAAAAGCGATGAAGCGCACCTACCAGCCCTCGAACCTTGTCCGCAAGCGGCGGCATGGGTTCCGCGCCCGCATGGCGACCGCCGGGGGCCGCAAGGTCCTGAACGCGCGCCGGGCGAAGGGACGCAAGCGGCTGAGCGCGTAAGGCGCCAGCCCGACCGGATCGACGACATGGCACCGCCGGACGCTCGCGTGGCAGACACCGCCGAGCGCCCGGCGGTGCCTTTTCGTGTCGTGCGAATGACGGCGCGGCCGCACTTTCTGGCCGCGGCCCGCAGCCGCTGGAAGGCGATGCCGGGGCTTGTCCTGCAAGGGCGCGACGCCCGCGGCGATGCGGGCCGCGACCCCGAAGCGATCCGCGTGGGTTTCACCTGTTCGAAGAAGGTGGGCAACGCGGTCGAACGCAACCGCGCCAAGCGCCGCCTTCGCGAGGTCGCCCGCCTGATCCTGCCGAACGAAGGCCGTCCGGGCTGGGACTATGTCCTGATCGGACGGCACGAGGCGACAGATACCCGGCCCTTCGATGCGCTCTGCCGCGATCTGAGCGACGCGCTGCGCAAGATTCACGCCGCATGAACCCGCCAGGATGAGCCCGCTCGCCCATATCGTCGCCCTGCCCGTCCGGGCGTATCGGCTGGTCCTGTCGCCGTGGGTCGGCCATTCCTGCCGCTACCATCCGACCTGCTCTGCCTATGCGCTCGAGGCGCTGGAAAAGCACGGCGCGATCAAGGGCACGTGGCTGGCCGCGCGGCGGATCGGGCGGTGCCATCCCTGGGGCGGATCGGGCGTCGACAACGTGCCCGACTGAGCCGGGCACAGAAACCTCTTCCCCGAGTCACGCTTCCGTGATATCGCGCCGCCACGCGCAACACCGACAGTGAAGGAGGGCGTCTGCATGATCAGCATCACGTATCGCACCTTCCTCGCGGGGATGCGCCGTGGGGGCGATTGCCCCCGGGCCTAGGCCCGCACCCTGCCCGCCGTCAGTGACCTGACCGCCGGCAGTCCTTCCTGACCCGCAACCGGACCAGCCAGATCGCGTGCTTCCGCGCCTCGGGACCGGTCCGTTTCCAATCTGAAAAAGGAGTCCGCCTGCCGTCGTGCAGCGGGAAAAGACCATGATCGCAACGTTGAAACCTGGACCAACCCACCCCTCCCGCACCGCCGTGGAGGCCCTGATCGAGGATCTCGGCCCGCGCCGCGTCCTGATGATCGCCGCCGCGGCGCTGCTGCGCGAGATGACGCGGCCCCGTCCGCCGTCGGCGCACGAGTTGAGCGACCATCTGCGCAGGGACATCGGCTTGGCGCCACATGCGCCGCCCCCATTGCCAAGGGGTCCGGTCCTCTAGACGAAGCGGCGCGCGGGTGGACGACCCTTCCGCGCGCCGCACACCCACGAGGGCGGGGCAGACGGACGACTATCGCTTCTCGAAGAAGATCACGACCTCGCCGACCTTCAGGCCGAATCGCTCCATATAGGCGATGTTCAGAAGCCGATCGTCGGACAGAAGCCACATCCAATCGTCGAAGGTTACGCGCACCGTCTCGCCGCCGGACACCGGCAGGTCGATCGTGTAGCCCCAGTTGAAGGTGTCGCCGGCCTCGGTGCCGGTTGCGACGCCCTGAACCCCGGGTGCCGTGCCTTCCCAGGTGTCGTCGCCTGTCTTGCGCAGGGTCCAGACCCGGCGCTCGGTCGACGCGTCCTCGTAGACGAAATCCTCGACCAGGGTCAGCGTCTCGCCGTCCCACGTGCCGTCGATGTCGACGACAAAACGGCGCGTGACGCGGCCAAGGATGTCCTTGAACTGCCCATAGGCGACAAGGTCGCCCTCGAAGAATTCCTCGAGGTTCAGCTGACGGTCCGAAAGCGGCTCCTGGTCAAGGCTCGGGCGGGCCGAGCAGGCGGCAAGCACGACAAGGGCGGCAAGGGCGAGAAGGCGCATGATCTCTCCTGATCTTTGTAGTTCTACGATCCGGCGCGCCCGTCGGATGACCCGCCGGGTCTTTGCGGCGTCCGCGAATTCTGACATACGCCCCCTGTCCCCCGGAGACCGGCCCATGCTTGACGACGCAGACGACATCCACCCGCTGTTTCACGGCGCGCCCTCGACAACCGAATTCCGCAAGCTGCGAAAGCGCATCGTCCGCGAAACCCGCGAGGCGATCGACCGCTACGGCATGGTCGAGCGAGGCGCGCGCTGGCTTGTCTGCCTGTCGGGCGGCAAGGACAGCTACACCCTTCTGGCCGCGCTTCACGAACTGAAGTGGCGCGGGCTTCTGCCGGTCGACATCCTGGCCTGCAACCTTGACCAGGGGCAGCCCGGGTTTCCCGCGACGGTCCTGCCCGAGTTCCTTGCGCGGATGGGCGTCCCGCACCGGATCGAGTATCAGGACACCTATTCCATCGTCGTCGACAAGGTGCCGCAGGGGCGGACCTACTGCGCGCTTTGCTCGCGCCTGCGTCGGGGAAACCTGTACCGGATCGCGCGCGAGGAAGGCTGCTCTGCCGTCGTGCTTGGCCATCACCGCGACGACATCCTCGAAACCTTCTTCCTCAACCTGTTTCATGGCGGCAAGCTGGCCACGATGCCGCCAAAGCTTCTGAACGACGATGGCGACCTGTTCGTGCTTCGCCCCCTGGCCCACGTCGCGGAAGAGGATTGCGACCGTTTCGCGCGGTCGATGAACTATCCGATCATCCCCTGCGACCTTTGCGGCAGCCAGGACGGGCTTCAGCGCCAGGTGATCAAGTCCATGCTCGACGACTGGGAACGCCGGGCGCCCGGGCGGCGGCAAAAGATGTTCTCGGCCCTGATGAACGCGCGGCCCTCGCATCTTCTCGACCCGGGGCTTTTCGATTTCGCCGGCCTTGGCCGGCGCGACGACACGGCTGACCCCGACAGATAAAATCCACGGCAAATCGGACCGCCCGGATTAACCGGCTGCTGACGTCCCGCGCCCTAGCGTGCCGGCGACCCGGGGGCATGGGGCCCGTCCGGACCTGCCCGAGGGGATGCCGATGCCCGCCACCTCTGTCCGCCGTGGGGTGCGGCGCCTGAAATCCGCCATCCGCGCGCAGCTTCTTGCGCCACAGATCCTGGCCTTCCTGCCCGCGATGACGCTGGCGGCCTATTGGGTGGGCGGGCAGACGGCGCTTCTGCTGCTGGCGCTGGTCGTGCCTGGGGTCTTTGCTTTCGGCGGGCTCTTCGGTCGCCAGCCGCCGCGTCGGACCGATGGCGCCACCGGCCTGCCCTTCCGTGAAGCGGCGGTGGCTGCGCTTGACGCCGGCCTGCAGGCCGCCGCCCGCGACGGACGGGCCGTGGGGGCGCTGGCGATCGCCCTCGACAGCCCTGACGACACTTTGGCCGCGTTGGACGACGATGGCCGCGCGACGGTTCTGCGCAGCCTGGGTGATCGGGTCGTCGGCGTCCTGCGCGACCGCGACGTGGTGGCGCGTTCGGGGGCCTGGGGCGTTGTGGCCGCCCTGCTCGACCTGCGCCGCGCCGACCGCGAGATGATGGTGCAGATCGCCCAGCGACTGCAGGATGCCATGGCCGAACCTGTCAGCGTCTCGGGCAGCCGGGTCTTCGTCACGGTTTCGGTGGGCTTCTGTCTGCCGGGCCGTCTTCCGGCGCCGGACGGCGCGCGCCTGATTGCAGGGGCGGAAGACGCCCTTGCTGCGGCCAGGGCCGCGGGGGGATCGACGGTGCGCGGCTGGGAGCCCTCGATGGCGGCGACCATACCCGCGCTGCCCGTCAGCGATGACGAGGTCTCCCGCGCCCTTGATGCGGGCGAGATCGGCCCCTGGGTCCAGCCGCAGGTCGCCGCCGCGGATGGGCGCATCCTGGGGTTCGAGGCGCTCGCGCGCTGGACACATCCGAAGCGCGGCATCGTCCTTCCGGCCGAGTTCCTGCCAAGGGTCAAGGCCGCAGGATTGTCGCGGCGGCTGTGCGACGTCATGCTCTACGGCGCGCTTCAGACCCTGCGGGGCTGGGACCGTGCCGGGCTCGAGGTGCCAGCAGTCTCGGTCAACTTCACCCACGACGACCTTGCCGCTCCCGACCTGAGCGATCGCATCCGGTGGGAGCTTGACCGCTTCGACCTCGCGCCCGACCGGCTTGTGGTCGAGGTTCTCGAAACCGCGCTCTCGCCTGACGCCGAAGGCGTTGCCCGCACGTTGCGCCGCCTGCGCGACATGGGTTGCGGAATCGACCTTGACGATTTCGGCACCGGTCAGACCTCTATCGCGGGGTTGCGGCGGTTTGCGATCAGCCGGATCAAGATCGACCGGTCGCTTGTCGCCGGGCTTGATCGCGACGAACCGCAGCGCGAGGTCGCGGGCGCCATCGTCACGCTGGCCCGCGGCCTTGGCCTGGGCACGCTGGCCGAGGGCGTCGAACGCGTGGGCGAACGCGCCGCGCTGGTCGACCTTGGCTGCGACGCGGTGCAGGGCTTCGGGATCGCCCGGCCGATGCCCCCCGAAGAAGCGCCGGCATGGATCGTCGCCTGGCGCCAGCGCAACGGCCTTTCCGGCTTGCCGTGCGAAGATACCGCGCCTGCCGACCTTCACTTCCGGCGCACCACTGGGAAAACGGCTTGACCTTTGCCGCCGCGAACGATTGAACCCCCGTGATTCAATCTGCACAGGCGGTGGCGGGTGATGGACGATCAGAACAAGAACCTGATTTTGGCGACGGCGCTCAGCTTTGCGGTGATCCTTGTCTGGTTCCTTCTTTTCCCGCCCGAAGAGCCCGTTCCCGTCGACACGCTGCCCCAGGCCACGGCAACGACCGAAGGCCCCGGCGCTGCCATCCCTGGCGCCGTGGTGCCCGGCGCCGACGCCGACAGCCCCGCCGTCATTCCCGGCGTCACGACACCCGGCGAAAGCCGTGATGCCGCCCTGGCCACCACCGCGCGCATCCCGATCCTGACCGACCGTCTTGAAGGCTCGATCTCGCTGGTCGGCGGGCGGATCGACGACCTGTCGCTTAAGGATTATCGCGTCACGCTGGCCGACGATGCCCCGATCGTCACGCTGCTGACGCCGCAAGGAACGGCCGGTGCCTACTACGCGCTCTTCGGCTGGTCGCCCGGCGGCGGGCTGACGACCGATGACGTGCCCAACATCGACACGCCCTATACGCTCGAATCCGGCGACAGCCTTGCCCCCGGAAGGGACGTGACGCTTGTCTGGGACAACGGCGCCGGGCTTGTGTTCCGCCGCACCATCTCGCTTGACGACGACTACATGTTCACCATCACCCAGTCGGTGACGAACACGGGCGACAGCGCGGCCCGCGTGGCACCCTACGGCCTGATCGCCCGCCATGGTGAACCCGCCGACCTCAAGGGCTTCTTCATCCTCCACGAAGGCGTCATCCGCCAGACGGGCGAGAGGCTGGACGAGATCAAGTATTCCGATGTCCGCGATCTTGATCCCGATCCGCGCTGGGGGCCCGCGGCCGAGGTGATCGACATCTCCGGTAACGGCTGGATCGGCTTCACCGACCACTACTGGATGACCACCCTGATCCCCGACGGGGATCAGTCCTTCACCTCGGCGGTGCAATATGATCCCGAGCGCGACGTCTTCCGGACGACCGCGCTTCTGCCGACGATGGAGGTCGCCCCCGGTGCGACGGCGGAAGTCACCCAGCGCCTGTTTGCAGGCGCGAAGGAATGGGAAACCATCCGCACCTACGAGCGCGAACAAGCCATCTATCGGTTCATCGACTCGATCGACTGGGGCTGGTTCTACTTCCTGACGAAGCCGATCTTCTGGCTGTTGCACAACCTGAACGCCCTGATCGGCAACATGGGCTGGTCGATCATCGCGCTGACGCTGATCATCAAGGCGCTGCTCTTCCCGCTGGCCTACAAGTCCTACGTCTCGATGGCGAAGATGAAGGAACTTCAGCCCGAGATGGAGAAGATCAAGGAGCGTGCCGGCGACGACCGCCAGAAGCTCCAGACCGAGATGATGGAGCTTTACAAGAAGGAGAAGGTGAACCCTGCCTCGGGCTGTTTGCCGATCCTGCTGCAGATCCCGATCTTCTTCTCGCTCTACAAGGTGATCTTCGTCACCATCGAACTTCGCCATGCGCCGTGGATCGGCTGGATCCGCGACCTGTCGGCACCGGACCCGTCGTCCTTTTGGAACCTTTGGGGCCTCCTGCCCTGGGCCGCGCCCGATCCGGGCTCGATCCTTGCGCTGATGTTCATCGGCATCATGCCGCTGATCCTCGGGATCTCGATGTGGCTGCAGCAGAAGCTGAACCCGGCACCGACGGATCCGACGCAGGCGATGATCTTCGCCTGGATGCCCTGGGTCTTCATGTTCATGCTGGGCAGCTTCGCGAGCGGCCTCGTGCTCTACTGGATCGCAAACAACACGATCACCTTCATCCAGCAGTACGCGATCATGCGCAGTCAGGGCTACAAGCCGGACGTCTTCGGCAACATTCTGTCGGGCTTCAAGCGCAAGGCGCCTGGCAAGGAATGACCGTCCGCCTCGCCCAGATCTGGCGTCATCCGCTGAAGGCGCTGGGGCGCGAGGGACTGTCCGAGGCAAGGCTCGAACCCGCGAAATGGCTCCCCTTCGACCGCCTCTGGGCGGTCGAGCACGCCGCCGCGAAGCCGGGCGACGGCTGGCGACCCAAGGCGAATTTCCTGCGCGGGGTCAGCGCGCCCGCCCTCATGGCGGTGACGGCGCGACTGGACGAGGTGGCACGCCGCCTGTCGCTCGATCATCCCGAGGCCGGGCGGGTCGAGATCGCGCCAGACGACCCTCGGGACTGGCCCATGTTTCTGGATTGGCTCACACGGATCTGGCCGGCCGATCTGCCCGCGCCCACCGCCGTCGCAGCGGCACGGGACGCGCACCTGACCGATGTGCCCGAGCCCTGGATCTCGATCAACGGGTTATCGAGTCACCGCGCGGTCGAAGGCCGCGTCGGGCATCCGCTGTCGATCCACCGTTGGCGCGGCAACCTCTGGATCGATGGTCTTGCCCCCTGGGAAGAATTTGAATGGCCGGGGCGCGAGATCCGGATCGGCGCGGCCGTCCTGCGTGTCGAAGAGCGGATCACGCGCTGCAAGGCGACCATGGCCAACCCCGACACCGGGCGGCGGGACGTCGACACGCTGGCCGCGTTGCGAAGCTGGGATCATCAGGATTTCGGCGTCTATGCGTCGGTCGTCGAAGGCGGCAAGGTCCGCCCCGGTGACAAGGTCGAGGTGCTCTGACATGCCCGCTGACGCCCTGCCCTTTCCCGAAGCCGAGCCGTCGACCGAGGCCATCGAAGCTGGCCGCCTTCTGTTTGCCGGGCCGGTCACCTTCGTCAAGGGCGTCGTCGCCATGGACGGCCTGCCCCCGGCCGACCGGGTAGAGGTCTGTTTCGCCGGCCGCTCGAACGTCGGCAAGTCTAGCCTGATCAACGCGCTGACCGGGCAAAAGGCGCTTGCGCGCGCCTCGAACACGCCGGGCCGCACGCAGGAAATCAACTTCTTCGCCGCAGGGGACAGCAAGTACCTGGTCGACCTGCCTGGCTATGGCTTCGCCAACGCGCCGGTCAAGGTGAAGGAACGCTGGCAGGCCCTGCTCAAGGCGTATCTCTCGGGCCGGCCCTCGCTGCGGCGCGCCTTCGTTCTGATCGACGCGCGGCATGGCGTGAAAGCCGTGGACGAAGAGATCCTCAAGTTGCTCGACCGCGCGGCGGTGACCTTTCAGTGCGTCCTGACGAAGGCCGACAAGGTGAAGGCGACCGAGCGCGACAAGGTGCTGGCGCAGGTCCGCGCGGCCCTTGCCAGGCATCCAGCCGCCTTCCCCGAGATCGTCGTGACCTCGTCCGAGAAGGGCTGGGGCATCGACGCCCTGCGCGCCGTGGTCGCGACGCTGGAATAGCCGCGCTTGAGCGGCGGCACCCAAGGCGATAAACGAAGCCCTGATGGCCCGGGGGGACCCAAGATGAAAGCCCGCGATACGATGAACCGCGACTGGATTGCCACCGCCCGGACCCTGTCCGAGGCCCTGCCCTACCTTCAGCGCTATGACGGCGCGACGGTGGTCATCAAGTTCGGCGGCAATGCCATGGGCGACGACGCGGCCATGGACACCTTCGCACGCGACGTGGTGCTGATGCGGCAGGTCGGGGTGAACCCGGTGATCGTGCACGGCGGCGGCCCGATGATCAACGACATGCTCAAGCGGCTCGACATCCAGTCCGAGTTCGTGAACGGCAAGCGCGTGACCGATGCCGCCACCGTCGAGGTGGTCGAGATGGTGCTGTCCGGCCGCGTCAACAAGCGGATCGTTCAGGCGATCAACGCGCAGGGCGGGAAGGCCGTGGGCCTGTCGGGCAAGGACGCGAACCTGATGGTCTGCGAACCCGACGACCCAGCGCTTGGCTTCGTGGGCCGTCCGGTCGAGATGAACCCCGCGTTCCTGCGCGCGCTGGCAGCCGCCGAGACGATCCCGGTCATCGCACCCATAGGCACTGGCCGCGCGGGCGAGACGTTCAACGTCAACGGGGACACCGCCGCTGGCGCCATCGCCGCAAGCCTGAAGGCGGACCGCCTGCTTCTCTTGACCGACGTGGCCGGCGTGAAAAACGCCGACGGCGCGGTGGTGACCGAGCTGACCCCGGACCAGATCCGGGCGATGAAGGCCGACGGCACGATCCAGGGCGGCATGATCCCCAAGGTCGACACCGCGCTCGACGCGATTGAAGGCGGGGTCCGGGCCGTGGTCATCCTTGACGGGCGCGCGCCCAACGCCTGCCTCCTGGAGCTTTACACCGAGCATGGCGCCGGCAGCCTGATTCGCACCCCCCGGTGACGCTGACCGACATCGATGCCTCGGCAGGACGCGAGGGGCTTGCCGTCTTCGGGGCCTTCCATCCCCGAGCCGGGGACGAGACGCCGGACGGCACCGGGACGCTTGTTCTTCTCGGACCTTCCGAACCCGGGTTCTGGCCACACGTGACGAAGGCGCCCGAGTTTCTCGACGGGGCGCCCGACCCGCTGGACCGCTGGTCGTCTCGGGTGATCGGGGATCTGGCCTGCGCCTTTGCGGCGACCGCGCTTTTTCCTTTCGGCGGCCCGCCTTTCAGGCCCTTCGTGCGTTGGGCCCTTGCGTCGGGCCGCGCCTGGCAGTCGCCCGTGACGCTACTTGTGCACGAGACGGCCGGCCTGATGCTGTCCTATCGCGGCGCGCTGGCCCTGACCGAGCGGCTGGAGTTGCCCGCGACACGGCCCGCCCGGCCCTGCGACACCTGCGCCGACCGGCCCTGCCTGACGGCCTGTCCCGTGCAGGCGCTTGCAAGCGGACATTACGACGTCGCGGCCTGCCACGCCTTTCTGGATACCGACGCGGGACAGGCGTGCATGTCGCAGGGCTGTGATGTGCGGCGGTCTTGCCCAGTCAGCAGGAATTACGGAAGGTTGCCACAGCAATCGGCATTTCACATGGCGCGCTTTCATCGATGACACGGCAGCTTATCCTGACACGTCACGCGAAATCCAGTTGGGACGATCCCCGTCTCGACGACCATGACCGCCCCTTGAACGGGCGGGGCCGGGCGTCGGCTGCCGCAATCGGGGACTGGCTGCGCGCGAAGGGCCACCTTCCCGACGAAGTTCTGGTCTCGGGCGCGCGTCGCACGGTCGAAACCTGGGGGTGCATGGCGCCCACCATGCCTGCCGACGTCGTCATGCACAGCGAACCCGCGCTCTATCACGCCGGACCGCAAGTCATGCTGAATGTGCTGCGAACCGCGAAGGCGCCGGTCGTCATGTTGATCGGCCACAATCCGGGCATCGCCGAGTTCGCGGAAAGGATCGTGTCCTCACCCCCAGCGCATCCGCGCTTCGCCGACTATCCGACAGCGGCGACGACGGTCATGGACTTCGACATCAACGACTGGCCCGCCGCCGATTGGGGCGGCGGCGCGGTGCGCGACTTCGTCGTACCGCGCGACCTGATCGGCTGACTCGGGTCCCGCCGGCCCCCGGCCTAGTGGCCGAGGATCTGGCTCAGGAACAGCTTCGTGCGCTCGTGTTGCGGGTTTAGGAAGAATTCCTCGGGCTCGTTCTGTTCGACGATCTGGCCCGCATCCATGAAGATGACCCGGTTCGCCACCTGACGGGCGAAGCCCATTTCGTGTGTGACACAGAGCATCGTCATGCCTTCCTCGGCCAGCTCGACCATGGTGTCGAGCACTTCCTTGATCATCTCGGGATCGAGTGCCGAGGTCGGCTCGTCAAACAGCATGATCCGGGGCTTCATGCACAGCGACCGCGCGATCGCCACCCGCTGCTGCTGGCCGCCCGACAACTGGCCAGGGTACTTCAGCGCCTGCTCGGGGATCTTGACCTTTTCAAGGAAGTGCATCGCGGTCTCTTCAGCTTCCCGCTTCGGGATCTTGCGAACCCAGATCGGCGCCAGCGTGCAGTTCTCGAGGATCGTGAGGTGCGGGAAGAGGTTGAAGTGCTGGAACACCATCCCGACTTCCGAGCGGATCTTGTCGATGTTCTTGAGGTCCGACGACAGCTCGGTGCCGTCCACCATGATGCTGCCCGACTGGTGCTCCTCAAGCCGGTTGATGCAGCGGATCAGAGTCGACTTCCCCGAACCCGACGGGCCCGCGATGACGATCCTTTCCCCCCGGTACACCGTCAGGTCGATGTCGCGCAGCACGTGGAACGTGCCGTACCACTTGTTCATCTTGGTGATCTGGACCGCGACTTCATCCGACACACGCATCTGGCTGCGGTCGATTTCGCGGTCGATGGCGAGTTCTGACATCAAAGGATCTCCTTACCGATGCTCGCGACGCAGCTTGCGTTCGAGGTAAAGCGAATACTGCCCCATGGTGAAGCAGAAGGCGAAGAACAGAAGCCCGATGAAGACGAAAAGCTCCCAGTAGATACCATTCCACTCGGTCGTGGCGCGGATCGAGTTCGTCAGCCCGATCGGGTCGAGAAGCCCGATGAAGACCACAAGCGTCGTGTCCTTGAAAAGCCCGATGAAGGTGTTCACGATCCCGGGGATCGAGATCTTCAGCGCCTGCGGAAGGATGATCAGGCGCATCGACTTCCAGTAGTCGAGGCCAAGTGCATCTGCTGCTTCGTATTGCCCGCGTGGAAGGGCCGCCAGCCCGCCCCGGACGACTTCCGCGATATAGGCCGAGGCGAAGAGCGTGACCATGATGATGACGCGCAGCATCAGGTCGAAGTTCGTCCCCGGCGGCAGGAAGTAGTTGAGCAGAAGCGAGGCGGTGAAAAGCCACACGATCAGCGGCACGCCCCGGATCACCTCGATGAAGAAGACGCAGGTCTTGTTGATGATCAGCATGTTCGACTGGCGTCCAAGCGCCAGAAGGATGCCCAGCGGCAGCGACAGGGTGATCCCCGCGATCCCGATGATCAGCGCCAGCATGAAGCCGCCGATGTCGTTCGTCTCGACCGGGGTCAGCGCGATCGGGACGATCGCGTCGAGAGCCGACTTCACCGGCAGGTCGAGGAACAGCCAGTAGACGACCGGCAGAAGCAGGGCTGCGATCGTGCCGACCAGCGCCCCGGCCAGGCGCCCGACGAAGGTAAACGCAGCCCAGCCCACGGCGAAGCCCAGCGCCACGCTGACGGCGCCCCAGATTGACCCGCCCCAGATCAGCCAGAAGACCACGAACGGCGCCGCCAGCGACAGCCACATCGTCTTGCGCGGCAGTTCGGGGAAAAGAACAGGCATCACGGCCAGCAGGAAGACCACGAAGGCCAGGATCGGCCGCCAGTACAGCTCGGGCGGATAGAACCCGAAGATGAGCTGAGGCCAGCGTTCCGCGATGACCGCCCAGCAGGCCGCCGAGGCGTCGGGCCCAAGGGTGGCGTCACGGATCTGGCGGCATTCGTTCAGCGAACCGGCGTTCCAGATGCCATTGATGGCCCAGGGCAGCACATGGCTCAGGGCCCACCAGATCACGTAAAGCGAGACCACGGTCAGCAGGATGTTGAGCCAGCCCGAGAACATGTTCTCGCGCACCCATTTGAAGATCCCCGATTCCGTCAGCGGCGGGTCCTGAGGTTCGATCATCGTGTCGCGCGCGAAGGCGACAGTCTGTGCGTGGGTGTCGCTCATCCTACCGCTCCTTCAGCTTGACCGAGTTGTTGTAGACGTTCATCACGCCCGAGATCAGCAGGCTGAGAACCAGGTAGAAAACCCCCAGAAGAAGCATCCCCTCAAGCTCGCGTCCGGTCTGGTTGATGGTGATGCCGCCCAGAGTCGACCGCACGTCCATGTAGCCCACGGCGATGGCAAGCGAGCTGTTCTTGGTGAGGTTCAGAAACTGCGAGATCAGCGGCGGAATGATGACCCGCATGGCCTGTGGCAGGATCACGAGGTTCATCGTGGTCGAGGGGCGCAATCCAAGGGCATAGGCGGCCTCGGTCTGCCCCTTCGAGATCGCGAGGATCCCGCCGCGCACGATCTCGGCGATGAAGGCGCCGGTGTAAAGCGACAGCGCAAGCCACAACGCGATGAGCGAGTTGCGCAGGTGAATGCCGCCGTTGAAGTTGAAGCCGCTCAGTTCCGGTCGAACAAGGTGCGCGCCCAGCAGCGCCAGCACCAGCCCGGTCGGCACGAACAGAAGCGCCAGATGGATATGCCAGGTCTTGGGGCGGATCCCCGTCGCCTCTTGCTGCGCGGTGGCCCGGGCACTGACGCGGCGCATCGTGAAGATCGACGCCGCAAGAACACCCAAAATGACCAGCCAGTTGAGGAACGAGCCGCCGCTCAGCGGGTTGGCAAGGTGAACCGCGGGCACGTAGACCCCGCGATTGGTGATTGCCACGGAATCGAAGAGGATCATTGAGGCCGTCGCTTCGTCTCCGCGGAAGTCGCGCGGCGTCGGCATGGATTCCGTCATCAGCGCGAAGATCAGAAGGATCCACAGCAGAAGCGGTACGTTTCGGAATCCTTCGACGTAGACGGACATCAGCTTGGCGACGAGCCAGTTCCTTGACAGCCGCAGAACGCCCGCAATGACCCCAAGGATCGTGGCAAGAATGCAGCCCAGAACGGCCACCAATATCGTGTTCAGGATGCCGACCATCGCCGCGCGTCCATGGGTGGACTGGCTGTCGTAGGCGATCAGGCGCTGGTTGATGTCATAACCCGCGGGCTGGCTCAGGAACCCGAAGTTGAAGTCCTTGCCCAGAGCCTGAAGGTTCTGGATCGTGTTCGAGATCAGCCACGAGAACGCGAGCATCAGAAGGATCATCGCGACGACCTGGATCGTCATGGATCGGTAGCGCGTGTCGTAGATAAGCTGGCTCAGCCGGAATCCCTGTCCCGGCGCATCGGTCATTGTCGACATCGTCCTCTCCCCGCGAGGCGCCGTTCTTCCCGGGCTGCTGCATCGGTTGATCCGATGTCCCGCCCCCGTGCGGCGACTGCTTCATTCTTGGCCACTCGAAGCGAAAGGGGCGCGGCGATCTGGCCGCGCCCCCTCCGTCATCCGATCAGCGGAACGGCGGCGCGTACAGAAGGCCGCCATCGGTCCACTGCGCGTTCAGGCCGCGCGCCAGACCGATAGGGGTGTTCTCGCCGATGTTCTTCTCGAACACCTCGCCATAGTTGCCGCCGGCCTTGATGGCGCGAACAGCCCACTGGTTGTCGAGGCCAAGCATCTCGCCGAGGTTGCCCTCGGTCCCGAGAAGGCGGTTGATCTCGGGATTGTCGGTGCCTTTCGCCAGTTCGTCGACATTGGCCGACGTCACGCCGTATTCTTCGGCTGCGATCAGGGCATTCAGCGTCCAGCGCGCGATGTCACCCCACTCGTTGTCGCCATGGCGCACCAGCGGGCCCAGCGGCTCTTTCGAGATGATCTCGGGCAGGATCACGTGATCGGCCGGGTTCTCGAACGTGGCGCGGGTCGAAGCCAGACCCGAGGCGTCGGTCGTGTAAACGTCGCAGGCGCCGGCAAGATACTGCTGCTGGGCTTCGGCGTTCGTTTCGATCGGCACCGGCTCGTAGCTGATGTTGTTGGAGCGGAAGAAGTCCGCAAGGTTCAGCTCGGTCGTGGTGCCGGTCTGGATGCAGACCGTGGCGCCGTCGAGTTCCTTCGCCGAGGTCACGCCCAGTTCGCGGGGGGCGATGAAGCCCTGACCGTCGTAGTAGTTGATGCCGACGAACTCGAACTTGAGGTCGACGTCGCGCGAGAAGGTCCACGTCGTGTTGCGCGCCAGCAGGTCGATTTCACCCGACGCAAGCGCGGTGAAGCGGGTCTGGCCAGTGGTGGGCACGAACTCGACGGCCGTGGGGTCGCCAAGAACGGCCGCAGCGACCGCGCGGCAGACAGCCACGTCGAAGCCCTCCCAGACGCCGTTGGCGTCCGGAGCGGCAAAGCCGACGAGGCCGGTGGTCACGCCACAGTTCAGCTTGCCGCGGGCCTTGACGTCGTCAAGCGTCGCCGCAGCCGCCGCCCCGGCCGCAAGGCCGGCAAACGCGAGAGTGCCAAGGAATACCGATTTTTTCATGTTACCTCTTCCTGATTGTCCGTTCTTTAAGAACGGTTCTACCGGCCGCGGGCGGCCAGCGTGTGGAATGAAGGGTTGTTTCTCCCCAACAGCCGCGATTTTGGGCGCAATCCCTTTCCGACGTCAAGGTCATGGGGGGCGAAAACGGCCGCAGACCGCGTGAAACAAGGGTTACTTCAATTTCTTGCGGAATGACGTTGGGTCAGGTCAAATTTTGGGCAGACCGAATGAAGCTTTCCGCCGAAAGGAATGCGTCACGCCGATTCCCCGCGGCGATCTCGGCTTCGTCGTCGTGGCCCCATTGCTCGACCTGCCAATCTTCGTCGAGGCGCGACCTCGCCCAGGCATCCTCGGCGTCCAGATGCCCCCTCGCAACAGCCAGCCCCAGCACGAGCGAGCCCGACAAAGTCACCAGATCGTGCAGACCCGTGAGACCGAAGGCATCGAAGTCCTCGACCGCGCGCCGAAGCGGGTCCAGCGCCGCAGGCGGTTGCGCAACAGGCATGACCCCCACGGTCGAGACGAGGCGTGCGCCGAACGTCTTGGCCACCCAGTCAAGCAGCGGGTCCCAGGCAGTCGCCTGCCGTGCGGCCAGCAGGCCCGGGCCTTCGGCGCGATAGCACAGCAGGTCGGTCGCGCCGTAGCCCGCCACATAGGCCGCGACCTCGCCATGCCTGTCCGCCACGCGGTCGATCGCGGTATTCGCCATGCGCGTCATCGGCATGGACGTGGGCACGAGAACCTCGCCCTGGGCGTTCCATTCGGCTGCAATCGCCTCGGCCAGGGCATTGGTCGGCACGACAAGATCACGCCGGTCCGGCGTGCGCACGACGCGCCCGTCAAGCACGATGCCAAACCCGCCATCCCGGGCGACGGTGGCGGCCATGGTCCAGAATCGCTTGGGTGCCCATTCGGCCATCGGTTCAGTCCTCGTCGGCGAAGGGATCGGCGGGAACGTCGGCCTCGCGCCAGTCGAACATCGTCCAGGTGCGCTGCATGTGGTCGGGCAGCGGCGCGGTGATGGTGACCGCGGCCCCGGTGATCGGATGGGTGAAACTGATCGAGCGGGCATGCAGATGCAGCTTGCGGCTGACCTCGCCGCCCAGTTGCGCGCCCCAGCCCTCGCCGAGGTTCTC
The DNA here is from genome assembly GCF_050789285.1 of Saliniferula longa. Taxonomy (NCBI): domain Bacteria; kingdom Pseudomonadati; phylum Pseudomonadota; class Alphaproteobacteria; order Rhodobacterales; family Roseobacteraceae; genus Saliniferula; species Saliniferula longa. The sequence goes on from NZ_JBOUVX010000004.1 coordinate 179,737, forward strand.
CTGCCCCGATCCGCCGTACTTGCCGTCGCCCACGATCGGGTGCCCGATCTCGGCCATATGCGCCCGAAGCTGGTGCGTGCGCCCCGTGATCGGGACCAGCGCCACCCAGGACACCCGGGTGCCCAGGGACGAGAGCACCGCGTAATCGGTGGTCGCGCGTTTGGCGCCCTCGGTCGTCTCGATGTCTCGGGGATGGATGCACAGCATCTTTTCGCCCTCGCCGCCCCGCCCCCGCCCAGGCGCCTTCACAAGGCCGAAGCGGATCGTGCCCATGCGCGGCTGCGGGGCACCGGCGACCGCGGCCCAATAGATCTTGCGCGTCTCTCGTGCGCGGAAGGCTTCCGACAGGCGGCGGGCGATGCGTTCGGACCGCGCCAGCAGCAGCACGCCCGACGTGTCCTTGTCCAGCCGGTGCACAAGCATCGGCTTCTCGGCCCGCCCGAACTTCAGCGCCTCGGCCAGCGCATCGACATGGCGGTCGCCCTGACCGCTTCCGCCTTGGCTTGGAAGGCCTGGCGGCTTGTTCAGTGCGATGATGTGGTCGTCCTTCCACAGTACCGCGCTCTGGATCATCTCGGCATCGCTTGCGCTGGGTCCGGCCGACGCGGCACGGTCGGGCCTTGTGCCGGCCGCGGGAAGCGGCGGCACGCGGACCGCCTGACCGGTCTCGATCCTCGTGGCCCCCTTCACCCGGCCGCCATCGACGCGGATCTGCCCGGTGCGGCACAATTTCTCGATCTGCACCTGGGAAAGCTGGGGAAAGCGCTTGCGCAGCCAGCGATCCAGCCGCTGGTCACCCTCGTCGGGTCCGACCGTCAATGTCTGCACGCCCGTCATGCGAAGATCCCCCGCCCGATCCACAGACCTGCCATCATCCCCGCGATCGACAGGGCGACCGACAGACCCACATAAAGCGCGGCCAGCCCAAGGTCGCCACGTTCATAAAGCGTCACCGCCTCGAGCGAGAAAGCCGAGAACGTCGTGAACCCGCCCAGAAGGCCGGTGGCCACAAGCGGCGAAAGATGCGTGAGCCCGCGATGCGCGGCAGCCGCCACGAAAAGCCCCATGAGTAGGCTGCCCAGCACGTTCACCGCCAGAATGGCCAGTGGAAAGCCGGTGTGCCCAACAAGGCGCACGACGCCGATCCCGGCAACATACCGCAGGCTCGCGCCGACCGCGCCGCCAAGGGCCACCTGAAGAAGGGTCGAGATCATGGAGGGCGTCATGGTGCGCGCGACGGGCGGAGTCAACCGGACTGCCGCTTCAGCCGCAGCTTCACGAAGTAATCCAGCCGGCGTTTCAACTCTCGTTCGTGTCCGCGCTCGACCGGCTGGTAATAGACCCCCCGTTGCATGCCCTCGGGAAAGTAGTTCTGTCCCGAGAACCCGTCCTGGGCGTCGTGGTCATAGTCGTAGCCCGCTCCATAGCCCTGCTCCTTCATCAACTTCGTCGGAGCGTTGCGGATATGCAGGGGCGGCGGTTCGGACCCGGTGCGCCGCGCGGCGTCGATGGCGGCCTTGAAGGCCGTGTAGGTGGCGTTCGATTTCGGCGCGAGCGCCAGGTAGATCACCGCCTGTGCAAGGGCGAGTTCTCCCTCGGGGCTGCCAAGGCGTTCGTAGGTTTCCCAGGCATCCAGGCACAGGCGCTGCGCCTGCGGATCGGCAAGGCCGATGTCCTCGACCGCCATGCGGGTGATCCGGCGGGCCAGAAAGCGCGGATCCTCGCCCCCGCCCAGCATCCGCGCAAACCAGTAAAGCGCGGCGTCGGGATCGGAGCCGCGCACGGATTTGTGCAGGGCGGAGATAAGGTTGTAATGCTCGTCCCCGGCGCGGTCATACTGCGCGGCCCGCCGCATGAGGCGAGCGCCAAGGGCCTGCGGATCAAGTTTTTCCTTCGCCGGCCAGGCGGCGACCTGCTCGATCAGGTTGAGAAGCGCGCGACCGTCGCCATCGGCCATCTCGAGCAGAGCCTCGCGCGCCTCGCCGGTCAGTGGAAGCGGGCGACCGATCTCCTGTTCGGCGCGCTGGACAAGGCGCTCGAGGTCGGCAAGGCTCAGGCGTTTCAGAACCAGGACCTGCGCACGGCTCAGAAGGGCCGAGTTCAGCTCGAACGACGGATTTTCGGTCGTCGCGCCGACAAGCACGATGGTGCCGTCTTCCATGTGCGGCAGGAAGCTGTCCTGCTGCGCCTTGTTGAAGCGATGGATCTCGTCGACGAAAAGAAGCGTTCCCCGCCCGTTGCGGCGGCGCAGTTTCGCCGATTCGAAGACTTTCTTCAGGTCTGCCACACCGGAAAAGATCGCGCTGATCTGTTCGAAATGCAGATCGGTGGCATGGGCCAGCAGTCGCGCGATCGTGGTCTTGCCGACGCCCGGCGGCCCCCAGAGGATGATCGACGACAGGTGTCCGCCGGCAAGCATCGCGCCAAGGGGCGCGTCGGGACCGATGACCGCCTCTTGTCCGATGACGTCGGCCAGGGTTGCCGGCCGCAGGCGATCCGCCAGCGGGCGCAGGGGCCCGGCGGGAAAGTCGCCCTGTGGGGCTGTGTCGAACAGATCAGCCATCAGACGGCCAGACTACGCCGCCTTCGGGGTCGCTGGAAGGGCCGCTTGCGGACGCCCACGCCCCCTCGCCGGGCGTCCGCAAGCGCTCTTTCAGTGAAGCTTGGTCGCCATCGAGATGTTCACGCAGACACTGCGAGAGCCGTCGATATCAAGCACCGGACCCGCCGGAAGGCAGTCGATCCCCGTCCGTCGGGCAAGACGCGGCGAATGCTCGGGGATAAGGCCCAGCACCTTGGTCGCGCCAAGATCGCGCGCCGAGCGCACCATCTCGGCGATCAGTTCGATCTGCACCTTCAGTCGGACCTTCGAGGGCACGTCCTCGGACACGAAGACGCGGCTCGATTCCCAGATATGGGGGGCGACCGGTGCCTCGTCCCAGAGGAGGTCGCGCGGGATCGATTCGAGCAGTCCGCGTTGGGCATCGCGAATCATGTAGGTGTAGATGCCGACCCGCGCGGTCGTAGGCGTCAGGCGCACCCCGGCCAGAACGCGGCCGAATTCATGCACCGCGATCCAGCGACTTGCCGGCGTATCGTACTGGTCGAACTCCATGCCGTCGGCCTGGGGCAGGTCCCAGTTGTTGCGCTCGATGAAGGTGCGGTGCCGCGCCCGCAGCATGTTGGCGAAAAGGTCGCCGTGCTTGTGGATGTTGTCGAAAGAAAGGGTAGTCGCTTGCATGGTAGCCTCCAGCTTGGGGTTGTAAAACCTGTCGCGGGGAGGCCACGACTTCAGAGAAGTCCGTATTCACGTGCCTTCTTCAGTGCCTGCGCCGTCGTACGCGCACCAAGGCGGACGCGCGCCGAATGCAGTCGGACCTTGAGCGCGCTTTCAGATATCCCGAGCTTGGCAGCCGCTGCGGTGTGCCTGTCCCCATCAGCAAGAAGACGCAAAGCCTCGATCTGCGCCGGGGTCAATTCCGTCGGAGGCTCGGCCGCGTCATGCATCTCGTGGACCAGGGCAGCGGCAGCGTCGATTTCGTCTTCGGTGAATTCGCGGTCCCCACGGGCCAGACCGACGATCGATCGGGATGTGATCGGCCCGCAGGAAATGACCGCACCGAAGGTCAGTCCGGCCTTGCGAGCCTGACCAAGAATGTTGAACGGATCCGGCAGGCGAATGTCGCTCCAGCGGGTCTGCCCCTTTACCCCCAGACCCCAGAAGACAAGGGGGTCGCGCAGGGCATAGGCGTTCTCGTCATAGGTGCGAAGCCAGGCATCGGAGTACGTGCGGACATAGACAAGCGGCGCGGCGAAACGGATGTGAAGCCCTGCCGAGAATCCGGCCGGCGCCAGCCGTCCAAGGTCAAGAAACATCTGGTCCAGCGTCGGCGCACGGGGCCCGCGTCGGCGCGCCGATGCCGCCTGTTGTTCGTCCTCGGACTTGATCGGTTTCCGGAATTCCTCGGTCGCGCGCCACATGCTGGGCTGTCTCTCTGCCAATGTCCTTGTCGCACCATGCGAACAGGGCGTCGTGCCAACCGAACCGCAGCCAATCTGGTCCGCAACCTGGGGTGACAAGGCGACTGCCCCTGACCTGTCCATTTAGACAGGTTGTGGCAACAGTTTTCAACCATAAAGTGTGTTCTGCAACCAGAGACAACGGAAAGTGTCTTGTCTTACGCAGCCAATCCGCCCGCCACGATCCTTGACGCGATGCCGAAACGGGAACGCGACGTCGTCTTGTCCTTCATCACGCTGAGCAGTCGCAAGACGGCCTCGGCCGACGAGGTATTCGAATCGATCTGCCTGTCGATCTCGCTCAAGGTTGCGACACGCAACAGGCCGACCTGACCCATGGCGCGGCGGGGTCTTCATGCCTCGCACCCGCGGCCTGAAAACGCAAAAGGCCGGCTGGACGCCGGCCTTTCGATCCTAAGTGCGCCGCCCGAAGGGGCGACCTGGACCTATTCGTCGCTCATCGCCTCTTCGGCGGCGACACGGGCGCGGTCACCGGCGCCCTTGGCGTCGGGGTCGCGGTCCACAAGCTCGATGATCGCCATCGGCGCCATGTCGCCATACCGGAACCCGGCCTTCAGCACACGGGTGTAGCCGCCGTTGCGCTCCTTGTAGCGCGGGCCCAGCACCTCGAAAAGCTTCTGGACATGGGCGTCCTGCTTCAGTTGCGCGGCCGCCTGCCGGCGGGCGTGCAGATCACCGCGCTTGCCCAGCGTGATGAGCTTGTCAGCGATCCGCTTGAGCTCCTTCGCCTTCGGCAGCGTCGTCTTGATCTGTTCGTGTTCGATGAGCGCACCGGCCATGTTGGCGAAAAGCGCCTTGCGGTGCTCGTGTGTCCGGTTGAGGCGGCGGTATCCGCTTGCGTGACGCATGGGTCTGTCTCCGTGTTGCCCTCTACGGGCTGTTTTGCTTTGTCCGACCGGCGATGCGTGTCACCGGCTCTCCTTGGGGCGGGATTGCCCGGGGTGCCGGCGGGCCCGAAGGCCCGCCGTGGTCTGGTTCAGAACTGGTCCTCGAACTTCTTGGCCAGATCCTCGATGTTCTCGGGCGGCCATTCCTCGACATCCATGCCAAGGTGCAGGCCCATGCCCGAAAGCACTTCCTTGATCTCGTTCAGCGACTTGCGGCCGAAGTTCGGGGTGCGCAGCATCTCGGCTTCGGTCTTCTGGATCAGATCGCCGATGTAGACGATGTTGTCGTTCTTCAGGCAGTTGGCCGAACGCACCGAAAGCTCCAGCTCGTCCACCTTCTTCAGCAGAAGCGGATTGAACTCGAGCCCGGTTTCCTCTTCGCCGCGGCCGGCCGATTCAGGCTCTTCGAAGTTCACGAAGATCGACAGCTGGTCCTGCAAGATGCGCGCGGCATAGGCCACGGCATCATCGGGGGTGATCGAGCCGTCGGTCTCGAGCTTGAGGGTCAGCTTGTCGTAGTCAAGAACCTGGCCTTCGCGGGTCGGCTGAACGTCGTAGCTGACCTTCTTCACCGGCGAATAGATCGCGTCGATCGGGATCAGACCGATCGGCGCATCCTCGGGGCGGTTCTTGTCGGCCGAGACATAGCCCTTTCCCGTATTCACGGTCAGTTCCATGAACAGGTCGGCGCCATCGTCGAGGTGGCAGATCACATGGTCCTTGTTCAGGATCTCGATGCCCGAGCTTTCCGAGATGTCGCCGGCGGTGACGACCTGCGGCCCTTTCGCCGAGATCGACAGGCGCTTGGGCCCCTCGACTTCCATGCGAATCGCGACGCCCTTCAGGTTCAGGACGATGTCGGTCACGTCCTCGCGGACACCCGCGACCGACGAGAATTCGTGCAGGACGTTGTCGATCTGGACGCTGGTGATCGCGCCACCCTGCAGGCTCGACATCAGGACGCGCCGCAGCGCGTTGCCCAGCGTCAGGCCGAATCCGCGCTCGAGCGGCTCGGCGACGACGGTCGCCTGGCGCGCCGGGTCGTTGCCGGGCTTCACCTCAAGCTGCGTCGGCTTGATCAATTCCTGCCAGTTCTTGTGGATCATGCGGGTCTCCTCAATTCCTGCCTTCCGCCCATGTCCGTAGCGGTCAGCGCCCGAGGGTCAAAAAATCTGCGACAGGCCACGCGGGGCGCGCATGGCCTGTCGGAAAAACACTGTCGGTCAGACGCGGCGGCGCTTCGGCGGCCGGCAGCCATTGTGGGCCATCGGCGTCACATCACGGATGGACGTGATGTTGAAGCCCACGGCAGCCAGCGCGCGCAGGGCCGACTCACGGCCCGAACCGGGGCCCTGCACTTCGACTTCCAGCGTGCGTACGCCATGTTCCTGTGCCTTGCGGCCGGCATCTTCAGCGGCCATCTGGGCGGCATAGGGCGTCGACTTGCGCGACCCCTTGAAGCCCATCGTGCCGGCCGACGACCAGGCAATCGCGTTGCCCTGCACGTCCGAGATCAGGATCTTGGTGTTGTTGAACGACGAATTCACATGCGCCACGCCTGCGGCGATGTTCTTGGAGACCTTCTTCTTGCCTCCGCGACGGGTATCACGAGCCATCTCGAAGCCTCCTTATTTCTTCTTGCCGGCGATCGGCTTCGCGGGGCCCTTGCGGGTGCGCGCGTTGGTATGGGTGCGCTGGCCGCGAACCGGAAGATTGCGGCGGTGGCGCAGGCCACGGTAGCACCCCAGGTCCATCAGGCGCTTGATGTTCATCTGCACTTCGCGGCGCAGGTCGCCTTCGACGGTGTAGTTGGCGTCGATATGTTCGCGGATCGCCAGAACCTCGGCGTCGCTGAGTTCGTTGACCCGGCGGCTTTCCTCGATCTTCACGGCGTCACAGATGGCACGCGCCGAAGCGGGGCCGATTCCGGTAATGTAGGTAAGGGCGATGGGAACCCGCTTTGCAGTCGGGATGTTCACGCCGGCAATACGTGCCACGTCGTCTGGTCCTTTCGTTGCGGTTCCGTAGCGCCAGAACCTTTTTTCACAACATCAAGCCCGGGACACATGGCCGCCGGGCTGAAGCGTTCGTCTCGGGGCTTGACCACCGGGAAGTCCCAAAGGCCGAAGCGATTCCCTTCCGGGATGCGGTGACATATGGGGTATCGCCCGGGCCGTCAAGGCCATACGCCCCGCGCTGCACGCCCCCGCGGCCGCGGGGCCGCCGCAGGATGTGGCGGGTCGGCCTGGCAGGCGGCGCCGCGAAATCCCGCCGATCCCCGGGCCATCCTCCCGAACCGGCCTGTCAAGACGCGCATTCTGATCCGATCCGGGGTATGATGCCAGCGACAGGCGCCGAAAAGGCAGGTGCCGACACCGGCGTAGGGGAGGCGATCGTGACACACGAACCGAAGACCGCGCGAGGGAACGTCACCAATGCGACGCACGCACACCATGCCTACATCCTGCAAAGGATCGGGCCCATGCCGCGCCGCACGCTTGCGGCCCTTGAGGATTACGGCCTCGACGATGTCGAGATTGCCCGATATCTCGGGCTGAGCGGTGCCTCACTCGGGCGGCTGCGGCGCACCCTGGGCGCGCGGCGCGCGGGCCCCTTGGCCGACGACCGCTGAAGGCGGCCTATCCCAGGATCTTCGCGATGGACCCGGCCACCTCGTCGATCTCGCCCAGGCCGGGCACCCAGCGCAGTTGCCCCTTCGCATGATAGTAGCCGATCAATGGCGACGTCTTCTTGTAGTATTCCATCAGCCGCGTCCGCAGGCTTTCCTCGTTGTCGTCGGCGCGCCGCTTGAACTCGGTCCCGCCGCAGACGGTGCACTTGCCGTCCGAAGGAATGGGTTTGGTGATGTCGTTATAGACTTCGCCGCACTTCGCGCAGGTCGACCGCGCGGTGATGCGGCTGACCAGGGCGTCGTCGTTCACTTCCATCGCGATGACGTGGTCAAGGCTTTGCCCGTTCCGCGCCAGAAGCGCGTCAAGCGCGTCGGCTTGGCCAAGCGTGCGCGGGAAACCGTCGAAGATGAAGCCGCCGCCAGTCGACTGGTGCAGCTTTTCGTCGATCAGGCCGATGACGATCTCGTCGGTGACAAGCTCGCCCGCATCCATGATCGCGGCGACCTTCTTGCCCATCTCGGTGCCCGAGGTCCGCGCGTCGCGCAGCATGTCGCCGGTCGACAGCTGCACCATGCCGCGCTCCTCGACGAGCCGCCGCGCCTGGGTACCCTTTCCGGCGCCCGGCGGCCCGAGGAGAATGATGTTCATCGTCTGGACGTCCCCTTCTTGCCGCCGCGCCGCTTGCCGCGCAGCTGCGATTTCTCGATCAGCCCTTCGTATTGGTGGGCAAGCAGATGTGACTGAATCTGCTGGATCGTGTCCATACCCACCGACACGATGATCAGGATCGAGGTCCCCCCGAAATAGGCCGTGATCGCAAGGTTCGACCGCACCATCTCGGGGATGAGGCAGACAAGCGCCAGATAGACCGAGCCGAGGACGAGCAGACGGTTCACGACGTACTCGAGGTATTCCTCGGTTTTCTTGCCGGGGCGGATGCCGGGGACGAACCCGTTCTGGTTCTTCAGGTTCTCGGCCACGTCGTCGACCTTGAACGACACGTTATGCGTGTAGAAGTAGGTGAAGAAGATGATCATGCCCCCGAAGAACAGCAGGTAAAGCGGCTGTCCCGGGCCGAAGTAGGCAAGGATCGTCGACATCACCGGGCCGCTCTGGCCGCCCGAGAAGGTGGCCAGCGTCGTGGGAAGCAGCAATAGCGACGATGCGAAGATCGCCGGAATCACGCCCGCAGGGTTCACCTTGATCGGCAGGTGGCTCGACCCGCCGTCGTAGATCTTCATCCCCACCTGACGGCGCGGATACTGGATGTGGATCTTTCGCAGGGCGCGCTCCATGAACACCACGAAGATTAGCGTCCCGATGAGCATCGCGATCACGCCAAGGACCACGGCGGTCGACAGCGCGCCGGACCGACCCTGTTCGAAGAACTGCGCCATCGCCATCGGAAGTTCGGCGATGATGCCCACGAAGATGATCAGCGAAATCCCGTTGCCGACGCCGCGGGCGGTGATCTGCTCGCCCAGCCACATCAGGAACATCGTGCCGCCGACAAGCGTGATGACCGTCGCCGCACGGAAGTACCAGCCCGGATCGGTGGCAAGATCACCCGCTTCAAGGCTGACGGCCAGACCATAGGCCTGCATGGTGGCCAGAAGGACCGTGCCGTAGCGCGTGTACTGGTTGATCTTCTTGCGCCCCTGTTCACCCTCTTTCTTGAGCTGCTGGAGCGACGGCACCATCGCGGTCATCAGCTGAACGATGATCGAGGCCGAGATGTAGGGCATGATGCCCAGCGCGAAGATGCCCATGCGGCTGATCGCGCCGCCGGTGAACATGTTCAGGACGCCGCCAAGGCCAGCCGCCGCCTGATCCATGAAATCGCGCAGCGCGTTGCCGTCGATGCCTGGGACCGGGATGTAGGTGCCGATGCGATAGACGATCAGAAGGCCGATGGTGAAGAAGATCCGCTGCCGAAGCTCGGTCGCCTTGCCAAGCGTGCCCCAGCTGACGTTCGCGGCCATTTGTTCTGCTGCAGATGCCATTCAGCTTTCTTTCATGCAGACGCCGCCAGCCCGTCTTCCGGTCGGCGGCGTGGAAAACCATGCACAGATGTAGGCGGCGCGACGGCCGCCCACAACCCGTTACTCGGCCGCGGACACCGTCGTGACCGTGAGCGCGCCACCCGCCTTCTCGACCGCGGCGATCGCCGATTTCGAGGCGCCGGTCACGGCGATCTTCGCCTTGGCGGTGAAATCGCCCTTGGCAAGGATGCGCACTCCGTCCTTCTTGCGCCGCACAAGGCCGCTGGCGACCAGCGCGTCCTCGGTGATCTCGGACTTCACGTCGATCTTGCCGTCGTCGATGAACTTCTGGATCAGCCCAAGGTTCACCACGGCGAAGGCCTTGCGGTTGGGCTTGTTGAAGCCGCGCTTCGGAAGGCGCTGGTAAAGCGGCATCTGGCCGCCTTCATAGCCGTTGATGGCGACGCCCGAGCGGGATTTCTGACCCTTGATGCCGCGCCCGCCGGTCTTGCCCTTGCCCGAACCCGGGCCACGGCCGACACGCTGGCGTTTCTTGGTTGCGCCGGGATTGTCCCGGAGGTCGTTCAGTTTCATGTCGCTTCTCCTTGCCGGATGCGGGGGGCGAAGCGATGAGGCCCCCGACCACGGCGTTTCTATATTGTTTGGGGTGCCCCAGAGAGCACCGGGGGCGTATAGACCCTGTGCAGCGGGCGATCAAGGGGGCGCGTTCGTCGGACGCGCGGCAGCCGGTCAGCGCGCGTAGAGATCGTCGATCACCTCTGTCAGGTCGGCGAGAAGCGCGCAGGATCGGCCAAGGTTCTCTTCTGTCACGTAGTCCCATTGTGCGGGAAGCATCCAGATCGACTCGTATCCCGCGACCCTTGTCGTCTTGCCGTCCGCCCCCCTGACCCAGACCCAGTAGCCAAGCTGATGCATCGACATTGCTCCGCCACCGGCGAAGAGAACATCGACGGCGACCGGCCGTCCCCCGTGAGAGCCGACGAAGCGTGACATGTCGGAAGACGACCTTTCTTCCGACGCGCCGAAACGCTGCTTGAGGGTGTGCGCGATTTCCTTCCGGATGCGGCGCGGCGGCGCTGGCACGATCCCGTCGAGTTCCGACACGACGGGCGGATGCAGCCGCAGGGCACCCTCGGGCCAGCGAAGCGACGACGCAAGCTTCTCGAAGGTTTCGAAGGATGGATCACGCCGGACGCCGGCTATGACCTTGACGGGCAGGGTCGCCACTCCGCGCCGGTCCCCAAGTGACGCCCTGTCGGCGTTGTAGGTGGCAAGCGCGGGATACCGCTCGATCACCGGTCGCAGATCGGACAGTGGCTCCTTGGCGGCGGCCAGCTCGGCCTCGAAGGCGGTCCAGTCGTCGCCAAGCCGGGCGGCCTGGTCCGGCGTGAGCCGGTCGAGATACCGGATCGCCTTGACCGCAAGGGTATTCGGACAACTGCGCAAGAGCGGCCAGCCGGCCACCGCCTCGGAGCGTCTGTGGTCGGCAAGGCGGTCCGGGTCGATGCCGTTCATCTTCTGTCCTGCGCGCGTCTGACGCCGGGCTCGATAATGGATCAATGCGGCAATTGATTGACGGCAGTCCAGCATCGAGATCGCCCGCGAAGGCCGCGACACGACGGCCGCACCTCGCTCGGGCGGGTCCGATGCGGCAATCCGCTCGGACGTTCCGCCAGCCCGAAATGAAGAACGCCCCGTGCCGGGCACGGGGCTTTCTTATTCGTCCTTTACCGTTCGGCCGGCCTCAGCCCTTCTCTTCGACGATCTCGACGAGGTGAGGGATCGAGTTGACCATGCCGCGCACCGAGGGGGTATCCTCAAGCTCGCGGGTGCGGTGCATCTTGTTCAGGCCAAGTCCCTTCAGCGTGGCACGCTGAACGGCGGGGCGGCGGATCGGCGAACCGATCTGCTTCACGACGATCGTCTTTGCCATGTCTCTCAGGCCTCCTCAGCCACAAGCGACGACTCCGCCGGCGCGTCTTCGCGCTTGGGCAGGATGTCGGCAACCTTCTTGCCGCGACGCTGCGCCACCGAGCGGGGCGAGGCGACCTTTTCGAGGCCGTCGACCGTCGCGCGGATCATGTTGTAGGGGTTCTGCGAACCGATCGACTTGGCGACCACGTCCTGGATGCCCAGCATCTCGAACACGGCGCGCATCGGACCGCCGGCGATGATCCCGGTGCCCTGCGGGGCCGCGCGCATCACCACCTTGCCGGCGCCATGACGGCCTTCGATGTCGTGATGCAGCGTGCGGCCTTCGCGCAGCGGCACCCGGATCATCTGACGCTTGGCCTGCTCGGTGGCCTTGCGGATCGCCTCGGGCACTTCCTTGGCCTTGCCCTTGCCAAATCCGACCCGGCCGCGCTGGTCACCCACCACGACGAGGGCCGCGAAGCCGAAGCGCTTGCCGCCCTTCACGGTCTTCGAAACACGGTTGATCGCGACGAGGCGGTCGGCGAATTCGGGGGTCTCTTCCCGCTCCTGCCGGCCACGGCCGCGACGGTTTTCACGTTCTGCCATCGGACAGTCCTTGCCTTGGTGGCGCCGGGGCGCCGTTGCATCCGATCCCTGGTGACCGCACGGGTCCCGGATCATCGGGGGGGCCGGTGCGGCCCCCCGCCTATCGTCAGATCTTCAGGCCGCCTTCGCGGGCCGCGTCGGCAAGTGCCTTGATCTTGCCGTGGAAAAGGAAGCCGCCACGATCGAAATAGGCTTCCTCGATCCCGGCCTTCTTCGCGCGCTCGGCAATCGCCGCGCCGACCTTCGCCGCCGCTTCGATGTTGTTCTTGCCCACGACGCCGAGGTCCTTCTCGAGCGAGGAGGCCGAGGCGAGCGTGACGCCGTTCACGTCGTCGATCAGCTGGACGCTGATGTTCTTGTTCGAGCGGTGCACCGACAGGCGCGGACGCCCGGCGTTCACCTTGCGAAGCTTGTTCCGGACGCGCAGGCGGCGCTTGAGGAACAGTTCCCGTTTGCTGTTTGCCATCTCTGCGATCCTTACTTCTTCTTGCCTTCCTTGCGGAAGATGTACTCGTCCTTGTACTTGATGCCCTTGCCCTTGTAGGGCTCGGGGCCACGCCATTCGCGGATATTCGCCGCGACCTGGCCGACAAGCTGCTGGTCGATACCTTCCACAACGATCTCGGTCTGCTTCGGGGTCGTCACGGTGACGCCCGCCGGCACTTCGAAGTCGACGTCATGGCTGTAGCCAAGCGCCAGCTTCAGAACGTTGCCCTGCATCTGCGCGCGGTAGCCGACGCCGTTGATCTCGAGTTCGCGCTTGAAGCCGGTGGTGACGCCCGTCACGAGGTTCTGGACCATCGTGCGGGACATGCCCCACTGCTGGCGCGCGCGCTTCGAGGTGCTGCGCGGCTCGATCTTCACGATGTTGCCGTCGATGCTGATGGACACATCGTCGGTCGCCGTGAACGTGCGGCTGCCCTTCGGACCCTTGACCGAAACGGTCTGGCCCGAAACGCTGGCTTCGACACCCGAGGGCAGCTCGACAGGTTTTTTCCCAATACGAGACATGTCGCTCTCCTCAGAACACGGTGCAGAGCACTTCGCCGCCGACATTGGCGGTTCGTGCTGCGGCGTCCGACATCACGCCCTTCGGGGTCGAGACGATGGACACGCCCAGGCCCTGACGGACCTGCGGGATGTCCTTCACGCCCATGTAGACGCGGCGGCCGGGTTTCGACACGCGCCGGATCTCGCGGATCACCGGGGTACCTTCATAGTACTTCAGGCTGATCTCGATGGCCGGCTGGCCGTTCTTGTCGGTGACGTGCTCGTAGCCACGAATGTAGCCTTCGCCCGCAAGCACATCGAGCACCCAGGCCCGAAGCTTCGAGGCGGGCGTCACGACGGTGGACCTGCCACGCATCTGCGCGTTGCGGATGCGGGTCAGCATATCGCCAAGAGGATCGTTCATTTCATACCCTCCTTACCAGCTGGACTTCACAAGGCCGGGGATCTGCCCCTGCGAACCAAGTTCGCGCAGCATGATCCGGCTGACCTTGAGTTTGCGGTAATAGGCGTGCGGACGCCCGGTCAGCTGGCAGCGGTTGTGCAGCCGCGTGGCCGACGAGTTGCGCGGCAGCTGGGCAAGCTTGAGACGTGCCTTGAACCGCTCTTCCATCGGCTTCGTTTCGTCGTTCGCGATCGCCTTCAGCGCGACGCGCTTCGCGGCGTAACGATCCACCAGCGCCTGACGCTTCTTTTCGCGTTCGATCATTGCTTTCTTCGCCATGTCGAATCCCTCAGCTGTTGAAGGGCATGTTGAAATGCTTCAACAGCGCCTTGGCTTCCGCGTCCGTGGCCGCGGTGGTGACGATGATGATGTCCATGCCCCAGACCTCGTCGACCTTGTCGAACTCGATCTCGGGGAAGACGATGTGCTCTTTCAGGCCCATGGCATAGTTGCCGCGGCCATCGAACGACGCGCCCGAAACGCCCCGGAAGTCACGAACGCGCGGCAGCGCGATGGTGACGAGGCGGTCAAGGAATTCGTACATCCGGTCGCCGCGCAGCGTCACCTTGGCGCCAAGCGGCATTTCCTCGCGCACACGGAACCCGGCGATCGATTTCTTCGCCTTGGTCACCACGGCCTTCTGGCCGGCGATCGTCGACAGGTCTTCCTGGGCCGATTTCGCCTTCTTCGAATCCCGCACCGCTTCGGCACCGCAGCCGATGTTCAGCACGATCTTCTCGAGGCGCGGGATCTGCATGTCGTTCTTGTAGCCAAACTCTTCCTTCAGAGCGGCCTTCACGGCATCCCGGTAGTGCGCCTTCAGGCGCGGGGTATAGGTCGCAGCGTCAAGCATCAGATCACGTCCCCCGTGGTCTTGGCGAAGCGGACCTTCTTGTCGCCGTCCATGCGGAAGCCGACGCGGGTGGCCTTGCCGTTCTTGTCCATCAGCGCAAGGTTCGACAGGTCGATCGGCATCGCCTGCGGAATGCGGCCGCCCTGGCTTTGGGCGCTTTGACGGGTGTGGCGGATGGCGATGTTCACGCCGTCGACGATGGCCTTGCCGTCCTTGGGCATGACGCGGGTGATCTCACCCGTCTTGCCCTTGTCCTTGCCGGCCAGCACGACGACCTTGTCGCCTTTCTTGAGTTTCGCAGCCATCAGAGCACCTCCGGTGCCAGCGAAATGATCTTCATGAAGTTCTTGGCGCGCAGTTCGCGCACGACCGGCCCGAAGATGCGGGTGCCGACGGGCTCGTTCTGGTTGTTGAGGATCACGGCGGCGTTCCGGTCGAACCGGATCGAGGTGCCGTCCTCGCGGCGCACTTCCTTGGCGGTCCGCACGACGACGGCCTTGCGGACATCGCCCTTCTTCACGCGACCGCGCGGAATGGCTTCCTTCACCGACACCACGATGATGTCGCCGACGCTGGCATAGCGGCGGTGGGAACCACCCAGGACCTTGATGCACTGAACCCGGCGGGCGCCGGAGTTGTCAGCAACATCCAGATTGGTCTGCATCTGGATCATTTGGTTTCTCCCGACCTATGAGGGCTGTTCTGTTGTTGGCCCCCAGGGTTTCGTTCAAACCGGGTGTCGTGTGCCTTAGACGGCGGTCACGACCTCCCAGCGTTTCGTCTTCGAGATCGGCGCGCATTCCTGGATGCGGACGGTGTCGCCCACCTTGAACTGGTTCTCGGCGTCATGCGCACGGTACTTCTTCGACTTCCGCACCGTCTTCTGCAGAAGCGGGTGCTTGAAGCGGCGTTCCACCAGAACGGTCACGGTCTGATCGTTCTTGTCGCTGGTGACGGTGCCTTGGAGGATGCGTTTGGGCATGGGATCAGGCCTCCGACGCGGCGGCAGCCGCCTTTTCGTTCAGAATCGTCTTCACGCGCGCCGCGTCACGGCGCACGGTGCGCATGCGCGCGGTGCTTTCAAGCTGGCCGGTGGCCTGCTGGAAACGGAGGTTGAAGGCCTCCTTCTTGAGCGCGGTCAGCTGGTCACGCAGCTGATCGGGCGTCTTGTTACGCAGTTCCTTGGCGTCCATCGCCGGGTCTTCCTTCCAACAATCACGAGGGCGCCCCGTATGGACGGGTCACGCTGATTCCCGTGGAGTTCGTGAATGAGCGCGGCAGATACCCCGCGGGGACCGACAATGCAAGCCCCCGTCAGGTCTTTTCACCGCGACGGCTGCCCGCCAGGCGTCAATCCGCGTGGGCATCGAAATAGGCGATGGTCGCCGCGATCATCGCTTCCAGGGTTTCGTCGGTCGAGAAAGCGTTGAAGACATGGTCCATTTCGGCCACCCAAAGCTCTTCCGGGCCGTCGTGCGCGGCAATGAGCACCTCGGCCGAGGCCGGTGGCACCGTGTCGTCAAGGCTGCCCTGGGCGACGAACAGCGGTCCGGCGTAGTCCGCGATCTCGGCGGCCGGGTCGAAGGTGGCGACGCCATCGAAGAAGGCGCCCTTCAGTTCGATCTCGGCGCCCCAGGGCAAGGTGACCGCATGAACCGTATCGGCATCGCCCGCGATGGCCGCATCCACCAGGTCGGCGCCAAGGATGCCAGCGTAGGTCGAGGGCGGCGTGGCGACCGCAGCCCAAAGCGCCACCGCGTCGGGCAGGTCCGAGCGACCGGCCGCCGCAGTGGCGACGAGGCCCCCCTGACTCCAGCCGATGACGAAGATGTCGTCGCCCGCCACCCCCTCATGCGCGGAAAGGTATTCGAGGGCGGCCAGGGCGTCGGCCGTTTGCCCCTCGAACGTCGTCTCGGCGAAGGTCAGATCGGCCAGGCTTTCGCCAGAGCCGCGAAAGTCGACGCGAAGGCTGGCGTAGCCGGCGTCGGCCAGGCGGGCGGCGGTGCGGGCGAAGATGCCTTCGGGGACACTTTCGGTCGACAGTTCGTTCCTGCTCCCCGTAAAGCCATGAAGAAGAAGGACGACCGGCGCCGGGTCGCCCTCCGGCAGGGAAAGGGTTGCCACGATCTCGCCCCCCGGCGAGGGAATCGTGACGACGTCTTCCGCCGCGAAGGACGGAATTGGCGCAAGAAGCGCGGCCGACAGAAGGGACAGGCGGACAGGGGTCATGGAGTCGTCCTTCGGACAAAGGGGTGCCGTTCGATGATTTGCCCTTGCCGGGCGCGCGTCAACTGCCGCGACGCGCCTCGGCCCTGCGTCGGACATGAAACGCCCCCGCCGGCCCGCGACCGGAGTGTATTGAGCGCCGTCAATGCCCCGAAGGGGCGGAGCGACAAGACTCGGCGCAGAACTCAGACGAAGGGATGAAGATGCATCGCGGCACACTGGCCCTCTTGCTGGCCGCCCAGATCCTCGGGTCCTGTGACGCGGGCAACGCCAATCCGCAGGGGCCGGACGCGTTATCGGGGCTGCCCTTGACCGATGCCATTCGCGCCGAGTTGTCACAGAGTCTTGCGGCCTTCGACGACCCCGACCTGCGCCGCTCCTGCTCGGAAAACGAGATCGCGTTTCTGCGCACCAGCCTGATCGGCTACGGCGTGTTCATCGGCGAAGAGCAGACCGCCCCCTGGACGGCGAGCGAACGCAAGGCTGTCGAGGCGCTGATGCAAAGGTGGAACAGCCTTGGCGGCGACGGAAGGGAAGTATCGGACCGGTGCAGCCAGGCCGAAGCGTTGCTGGCCGGAAAGTGAAAGGCCCCCGCCGATCGTTCGGCAGGGGCCCGATAGCTGGGCGAATTCGAAGCCTGGTTTACCAGTCTTCCCGCATCACCGTCCGGGTCTTGATCGGCAGCTTCATCGCGGCAAGGCGCAGCGCCTCGCGCGCGACCTGTTCGCTGACACCGTCAATCTCGAACATGATGCGACCCGGCTTGACCTTGGCGGCCCAGAAATCGACCGAGCCCTTGCCCTTGCCCATCCGCACCTCGGTCGGCTTCGACGTCACCGGAACGTCCGGGAAGACGCGAATCCAGACGCGGCCCTGACGCTTCATGTGACGCGTCAGCGCCCGCCGGGCGGCTTCGATCTGCCGCGCGGTGATGCGCTCGGGCTGGGTGGCCTTCAGACCGAACGAACCGAAGTTCAGTTCGAACCCGCCCTTGGCCTCGCCATGGATACGGCCCTTGTGCTGTTTACGGAACTTCGTGCGCTTAGGTTGCAGCATCTTCCTTCACTCCTTAACGGTCACGGCGGGGGCCGCCGGCGCCGCGCGGAGCGGGGCCATCCTGGGCCTCTTGCTGGCGACGGTCACGGGCAGACGGATCGTGCTCGAGGATCTCGCCTTTGAAGATCCAGACCTTCACACCGATGATGCCATAGGGCGTCGAGGCTTCGGCCAGGGCATAATCGATGTCGGCGCGCAGCGTGTGCAGCGGCACGCGTCCCTCACGGTACCATTCCGTCCGGGCGATCTCGGCACCGCCAAGGCGGCCGGCCACGTTCACGCGGATGCCAAGCGCGCCCATGCGCATGGCGTTCTGCACCGAGCGCTTCATGGCGCGGCGGAAAGACACCCGGCGCTCCAGCTGCTGGGCGATCGATTCCGCCACAAGCTGGGCGTCAAGCTCGGGCTTGCGCACCTCGACGATGTTGAGGTGCAGCTCGGACGCGGTCATCGCGGCAAGCTTCTTGCGAAGCGTCTCGATGTCCGCGCCCTTCTTGCCGATGATCACGCCCGGACGGGCCGTGTGAATCGTCACACGGCATTTGCGGTGCGGACGCTCGATGATGATCTTCGACACGCCGGCCTGGGCGCATTCCTTCTTGATGAACTCGCGCATGCGCAGGTCCTCGAGAAGGAGGTTGCCGTAGTCCTTCGTGTCGGCGTACCAGCGGCTGTCCCAGGTGCGGTTCACCTGAAGGCGCATGCCGATCGGATTGACCTTCTGACCCATTACGCTTGCTCCTCGACCTGGCGGACCTTGATGGTGAGTTCCGAGAACGGCTTCATGATCTTGCCGTACCGGCCACGGGCCCGCGGACGGCCGCGCTTCATCACGAGGTTCTTGCCGACATAGGCTTCGGCCACCACCAGTTCATCGACGTCCAGGTTGTGGTTGTTCTCGGCGTTGGCGATCGCGGACTGAAGGCACTTCTTCACGTCCTGCGCGATCCGCTTCTTCGAGAAGGTCAGATCGGCCAGCGCCTTGTCGACCTTCTTGCCGCGGATCATCGCCGCCACGAGGTTCAGCTTCTGCGGGCTCGTGCGAAGCATCTTCGACTTCGCCATCGCCTCGTTCTCCGCCACGCGGCGGGGATTCTTCTCCGTGCCCATGGCTTACTTCCTCTTCGCTTTCTTGTCGGCAGCATGACCGTAGTAGGTCCGCGTCGGCGAGTACTCGCCGAACTTCTGGCCGATCATGTCCTCGGTCACGTTGACCGGGATGTGCTTCTGGCCGTTGTAGACGCCGAAGGTCAGGCCCACGAACTGGGGCAGGATCGTCGAGCGGCGCGACCAGATCTTGATGACTTCGTTGCGGCCCGATTCACGGGCCTTCTCGGCTTTCTTCAGGACGTACGCGTCCACGAAGGGGCCTTTCCAGACAGAACGGGTCATGGCTTAACGGCCCCCTTTCCTGGCGTGACGCGAGCGGATGATCAGCTTCTGCGACGCCTTGTTCTTGTTGCGGGTACGGGTGCCCTTGGTGTCCTTGCCCCAGGGCGTGACCGGCGTGCGGCCACCCGAGGTCCGGCCCTCGCCACCGCCGTGGGGGTGGTCGATCGGGTTCATCGCCACGCCACGCACCGTCGGGCGGATGCCCATGTGGCGCTTGCGGCCGGCTTTCCCGAGGTTCTGGTTCGAGTTGTCGGGGTTCGACACCGCGCCGACCGTCGCCATGCATTCCTGGCGGACCAGGCGAAGTTCGCCCGACGACAGGCGGATCTGGGCATAGCCGCCATCACGGCCGACGAACTGGGCATAGGTGCCCGCCGCGCGCGCCAGTTGCCCGCCCTTGCCGGCCTTCAGCTCGACGTTGTGGACGATCGTGCCGATCGGCATGCCCGAGAAGGGCATCGCGTTTCCGGGCTTCACGTCGGTCTTGGCGCCCGCAATCACGGTATCGCCAACGGCGAGACGCTGCGGCGCAAGGATATAGGCCTGCTCGCCGTCCTGATACTTGACCAGGGCGATGAAGGCGGTGCGGTTCGGATCGTATTCGATCCGCTCGACCGTCGCGGGGACGTCGAACTTGCGGCGCTTGAAATCGACGACGCGGTAAAGGCGTTTCGCCCCACCGCCCTTGTGCCACATCGTCACCCGTCCGGTGTTGTTCCGGCCGCCGCTCTTGGTCAGGCCCTGCGTGAGGGACTTGACCGGACGTCCTTTCCAAAGCTCCGAACGGTCGATCAGAACCAGCCCGCGCTGGCCAGGCGTCGTCGGCTTGTACGACTTGAGTGCCATGCTTCCTGTCTTCCGTCTGCTTGGTGCCCCGTTGCCGGGGCGGGTTGAAAAATCGCGGCCCCCGAAGATCGGGGGCCGAAAGCTGCCGCTCTCTATTAAAGACCCGTGGTCACGTCAATCGTGTTGCCCTCTTCGAGGGTCACATAGGCCTTCTTGACATCCTTGCGGGTGCCCTTGATTCCGCGGAACCGCTTGGTCTTGCCCTTGGCAACGGTCGTGTTCACGGCCTTCACCTTGACACCGAACAGCGCCTCGACCGCCTGCTTGATCTCGGGCTTGGTCGAATCGATCGCCACTTCAAAGACGACGGCTCCGTTCTCGGACACCATCGTGGCCTTCTCGGTGATGATCGGCCGGCGGATCACGTCGTAGTGTTCTGCTTTCGCGCTCATTTCAGCCTGGCCTCCAGAGCTTCGACACCCGCCTTTGTGATCACCAGGGTGTCACGCTTGAGGATGTCATAGACATTCGCGCCCATCGACGGCAGCACATCCACGTCCTGGATGTTGGCCGCGGCGCGGGCGAAGTTCTCGTTCACTTCGGCCCCGTCGATGATCAGGACGCGCTTCCAGCCAAGATCCTTCACGGCCTTGGCAAGACTGCTCGTCTTGGCTTCGGCCAGCGACGCTTCGTCGATGACGACGAGGTTGCCGGTCGCGGCTTTCGACGACAGCGCGTGCTTCAGACCGAGCGCCCGGAACTTCTTGGGCAGGTCGTGGGCGTGGCTGCGGGGCGTCGGGCCCTTGTAGGTGCCGCCATGACGGAAGATCGGCGCGCCCTTGTCACCGTGGCGTGCGCCGCCGGTGCCTTTCTGGCGGTAGATCTTCTTGGTCGAATAGCTGACCTCGGACCGCCCCTTGACCTTATGGGTGCCGGCCTGCGCCTTGGCGCGCTGCCAGCGGACCACGCGGTGAAGGATGTCGGCGCGCGGCTCGAGACCGAAGATCTCGTCGCCAAGCTCGACCGAGCCGGCCTTCTTGCCGTCCAGCTTGATCACGTCGAGTTTCATTCCTCGCCTTCCTTCTTCTCGGGCTCGGCGGCGTCGTCGGCCTGGGCCTCTTTCTGCGCTTCGGCCTCGGCGGCCTCCATCGCGGCCTGTTCAGCCTCGGCGGCGGCCTTCGCGGCGGCTTCCGCTTCGGCTGCTGCCTGGGCCGCAGCTTCCTCGGCGGCGCGACGCGCTTCCTCGGCGGCCGACTTCAACGCGGCGGGAACGATGACATTGTCCGGAACCGGCTTCTTGACCGCGTCCTTCAACGTCACCCAGCCGCCCTTGTTGCCTGGCACCGCACCCTTGATCATGATCAGGCCGCGGTCGGCATCGGTGCGCACGACCTGCAGGTTCTGCGTGGTCACGCGCGCGGCCCCCATGTGGCCGGCCATCTTCTTGCCCTTGAACACCTTGCCGGGGTCCTGGCACTGGCCGGTCGAGCCGTGCGAGCGGTGGCTGATCGACACACCATGCGACGCCCGCAGGCCGCCGAAGTTGTGCCGCTTCATCGCGCCCGCGAAGCCCTTGCCGATCGAGACGCCCGTCACGTCGACGTACTGACCCTCGAAATAGTGGTCGGCGGTGATTTCCTCGCCCACCGGGATCAGGTTTTCGGGGTCGACGCGGAACTCGGCGATCTTGCGCTTGGGTTCCACCTTGGCGGCGGCGAAATGGCCGCGCATCGCCTTCGACACGCGCTTGGCCTTCGCCGTGCCCGCACCAAGCTGGACCGCCGAATAGCCGTCCTTTTCGGGCGTGCGGTTGGCGACGACCTGCAGCCCGTCAAGCTGCAGCACGGTCACCGGCACCTGCCGTCCGTCTTCCATGAACAGCCGGGTCATGCCCAGCTTCTTCGCGATCACTCCGGAACGCAGCATCATCCTGCCCTCCCTCAGACCTTGATCTCGACATCCACGCCGGCGGCGAGGTCGAGCTTCATGAGCGCGTCCACCGTCTGCGGGGTCGGATCAACGATGTCGAGAAGACGCTTGTGCGTCCGGATCTCGAACTGGTCACGCGACTTCTTGTCGATGTGCGGACCCCGAAGAACCGTGAACTTCTCGATCTTGTTCGGCAGCGGAATCGGGCCGCGGACCTGGGCGCCCGTGCGCTTGGCCGTGTTGACGATTTCCTGCGTCGACGCATCGAGGACGCGGTAATCGAAGGCCTTGAGCCGGATGCGGATGTTCTGGCTTTGCATTGCCATTTTCTAGCCTTTCACGATTGAGAGGAGGGGGCGGGCGGACCCGCGCCCCTCGTCGAACCGGTTTCAGATTACTCGAGGATTTTCGAGACGACGCCGGCGCCGACGGTGCGGCCGCCTTCACGGATGGCGAAGCGGAGCTTCTCCTCCATGGCGATCGGCGCGATCAGCTCGACCTCGAACTTCAGGTTGTCGCCCGGCATCACCATCTCGGTGCCCTCGGGAAGCTTCACCGTCCCGGTCACGTCCGTCGTGCGGAAGTAGAACTGCGGACGGTAGTTCGCGAAGAACGGCGTGTGCCGCCCGCCCTCTTCCTTCGTCAGGATGTAGGCCTCGGCCTCGAACTTCGTGTGCGGCTTCACCGAACCCGGCTTGCACAGCACCTGGCCGCGCTCCACCGCGTCCTTGTCGATGCCGCGCAGAAGCGCGCCGATATTGTCGCCCGCCTCGCCGCGATCCAGCAGCTTGCGGAACATCTCGACGCCCGTCACCGTCGACTTCTGCGTCGTCCGGATCCCGACGATCTCGACTTCGTCGCCCACGTTCACAACGCCGCGCTCGATCCGGCCCGTCACGACCGTGCCCCGGCCCGAGATCGAGAACACGTCCTCGATCGGCATCAGGAACGGCTGGTCGATCGGACGCGCCGGCGTCGGGATGTAGCTGTCCACGGCCTCCATCAGCGCGCGGATCGACTTCTCGCCGATCTCCTCGTCACGACCCTCCAGCGCGGCAAGCGCCGAGCCCTTGATGATCGGAATGTCGTCGCCGGGATACTCGTAGCTCGTCAGAAGCTCGCGCACTTCCATCTCGACAAGCTCCAGAAGCTCCTCGTCGTCCACCTGGTCGACCTTGTTGAGGTACACCACCATGAACGGGATGCCCACCTGGCGGCCCAGAAGAATGTGCTCGCGCGTCTGCGGCATCGGGCCGTCGGCCGCGTTCACCACAAGGATCGCGCCGTCCATCTGCGCCGCGCCCGTGATCATGTTCTTCACGTAGTCCGCGTGGCCCGGGCAGTCGACGTGCGCGTAGTGCCGGTTCGGCGTCTCGTATTCAACGTGCGCCGTCGAGATCGTGATCCCACGCGCCTTCTCCTCGGGCGCCGCGTCGATCTGGTCGTACGCCTTGAACTCCCCGAAGTACTTCGTGATCGCCGCCGTCAGCGTCGTCTTGCCGTGGTCAACGTGACCAATCGTGCCAACGTTCACATGCGGCTTCGTACGTTCGAATTTTGCCTTTGCCATGGTGGCCTCCTTGAACTGACGGGCGGCGGGGGGCGTCCCCCGCCGGCTGCGTTACGCGTATTTCTTCTGGATCTCGTCCGAGATGTTCTGCGGGACGGGTTCGTAGTGGTCGAACTGCATCGTGAACACCGCACGACCCGAGGACATCGAGCGCAGGGTGTTGATGTAGCCGAACATGTTGGCGAGCGGCACGAAGGCGTTGATGACGTTCGCGTTGCCGCGGGTGTCCTGCCCCTGCACCTGACCACGGCGGGACGTGAGGTCGCCGATGATGCCACCGGTATATTCCTCGGGCGTCACCACCTCGACCTTCATGATGGGCTCGAGCAGCTTCGCCCCGGCCTTCTTCATGCCGTCGCGCATCGCCGCGCGGGTCGCGATCTCGAAGGCGAGAACCGACGAGTCGACGTCATGGAACGCACCGTCGACCAGCGCCACCTTGAAGTCGATCACCGGGAAGCCCGCAAGCGGACCCGAATCCATCACCGACTTGATGCCCTTCTCGACGCCGGGGACGTATTCCTTCGGCACCGCGCCACCGACGATCCGGCTTTCGAACGAATAGCCCTCGCCCGGCTGGGTCGGCGTGATCTCGAGCTTGACGCGCGCGAACTGGCCGGTACCGCCGGTCTGCTTCTTGTGCGTGTAGTCGATCTCGGTCTTGTGGCTGATCGTTTCGCGATAGGCCACCTGCGGCGCGCCGATGTTGGCCTCGACCTTGAATTCGCGCTTCATCCGGTCGACGAGAATGTCGAGGTGAAGTTCGCCCATCCCCTTCATGATCGTCTGGCCCGACTCGAAGTCGGTCTCGACGCGGAAGGACGGGTCTTCGGCGGCCAGACGTGCCAGCGCAATGCCCATCTTCTCCTGGTCGGCCTTCGACTTCGGCTCGACCGCGATCTCGATGACCGGCTCGGGGAAGGTCATGGTCTCAAGGACAACCGGCTTGGCCGGGTCGCACAGGGTGTCGCCCGTGGTCGTTTCCTTCAGACCCGCAAGCGCGATGATGTCGCCCGCGAAGGCTTCTTCGATCTCTTCGCGGTTGATCGCGTGCATCATCATCATGCGGCCCACGCGCTCGCGCTTGCCCTTCGTGGCGTTCAGCATCTGGTCGCCCTTCTTGAGCTGGCCGGAATAGATGCGCGTGAAGGTGAGCGAGCCCACGAAGGGGTCGTTCATGATCTTGAAGGCAAGCCCGGCGAAGGGCTGCGCGTCTTCGGCCGAGCGCTCGATGTTGCGCGTCTCGGTTTCGTCACCCGGAGCGAAGCCCATGTAGGCCGGCACGTCGAGCGGCGACGGAAGGAAGTCGATCACCGCGTTCAGAAGCGGCTGGACGCCCTTGTTCTTGAAGGCGGAGCCGGCGGTCACCGGCACGAAGTCCAGCGCCAGAGTCCCCTTGCGGATAAGCCGGCGAAGCGTGGGCGCGTCGGGCTCTTCGCCTTCCAGATAGGCCATCATCACGTCGTCGTCCTGATCGACGACGATCTCGATAAGCTTGCCGCGCCATTCCTCGGCTTCGGCCTTCAGGCTGTCGCGAACCGGCTGGCGCCGCCAGGACGCGCCAAGATCCTCGCCCTCGTAGACCCACTCTTCCATGGTGATGAGGTCGATGATGCCTTCCAGCTTGTCCTCGGCACCGATCGGCAGCGCGATGGGCGCAGGCGTGGCGCCGGTGCGGTCCTTGATCATCTTCACGCAATTGAAGAAGTCGGCGCCGATCTTGTCCATCTTGTTGACGAAGACGATGCGCGGAACCTTGTAGCGGTCGGCCTGACGCCAGACGGTTTCGGTCTGCGGCTCGACGCCAGCGTTGGCATCGAGAAGGCAGATCGCGCCGTCAAGCACCGCCAGCGACCGCTCGACCTCGATGGTGAAGTCGACGTGGCCGGGCGTGTCGATGATGTTGAAGCGGTACTTGGTGTCCGACGTGCCGGCCGGAGTCGGGTCTTCCTGGCGCTGCCAGAAGGTCGTCGTCGCGGCGGACGTGATCGTGATCCCGCGCTCCTGCTCCTGCTCCATCCAGTCCATGGTGGCGGCGCCGTCGTGGACTTCACCGATCTTGTGGGACTTGCCGGTGTAGTAAAGGATGCGCTCGGTCGTCGTGGTCTTGCCGGCGTCGATGTGCGCCATGATCCCGAAGTTCCGGTAGCGCTGAAGCGGGTATTCGCGTGCCATTGGTATGGTCCTCAGGCTGAGATTTTGGGTTACCAGCGGTAGTGGCTGAACGCCTTGTTGGCGTCGGCCATCTTGTGGGTGTCTTCGCGCTTCTTCACGGCGGTGCCGCGGCCGTTCACGGCATCAAGAAGCTCGCCCGCAAGGCGCTCTTCCATGGTGTTCTCGTTGCGGTTGCGCGACGCTGCGATGAGCCAGCGGATGGCCAGTGCCTCGCGGCGTTCCGGGCGCACCTCGACCGGCACCTGGTAGGTGGCGCCGCCAACCCGGCGAGAGCGAACCTCGACCGCAGGCTTGATGTTGTCGAGAGCCTCGTGGAACACCTCGACGGGCGCACGCTTGAGGCGCGACTCCACCCGATCGAAGGCGTTGTAGACGATCGTCTCGGCGACGGACTTCTTGCCGTCGACCATCAGGTTGTTCATGAACTTCGTCAGGACCACGTCACCATACTTGGCGTCGGGCAGGACTTCGCGCTTCTCGGCAGCGTGACGGCGGGACATTTCGGCTTCCTCTTACTTCGGACGCTTCGCGCCGTATTTCGAACGGCGCTGCTTGCGGTCTTTGACGCCCTGGGTGTCGAGCACCCCGCGCAGAATGTGGTAGCGAACGCCGGGAAGGTCCTTCACGCGGCCGCCGCGGATCAGGACCACCGAGTGCTCCTGAAGGTTGTGGCTTTCACCGGGGATGTAGCTGATGACCTCGTAGCCGTTCGTCAGGCGCACCTTGGCGACTTTCCGCATGGCCGAGTTCGGCTTCTTCGGCGTCGTGGTGTAGACGCGCGTGCAGACGCCACGCTTCTGCGGGCAGCTCTCGAGGTGCTGGGACTTCGAGCGTTTCACTTTCGGCTCCCGCGGCTTGCGGATGAGCTGTTGGATCGTGGGCATTGGGTCTCGTTCCCCGTGTTGCAACACTTCAATTCATGGGGCGCGCGCACCCCGGTTTCGTCGTCAGCGTCCTGCGCGTCCGCAAAACGCAAAAACCGCATTCGATCCCTTGCTCGCGGGATCGACGCGGTGGGCATCCAGAGGATCGGGGCCATGGGCCCGGATCGTGACCACTTCGGTTCTGTGACAGGTTCCGGCCTGAAGCCAGGAGCCCGAGTGCGCGCCGTATAGATAGAGTCGCAAGGAGTGTCAACAGCAGCCGGCAGTCACCTTCGGGTTGGCCGGAGGTCGCCGGCGTCAGCCCGTCGCGGCCTCTTCCGCGCGGGTGTGGCGCAGCCGGGCGCGGGTCAGCCGATGCTCACGGTAAAGCGTGAAAAGCCCGGTCGCCACCACGATTCCGGCGCCCAGCAACGTCAGGTTGTCGGGCCACTCGTCGAAGATCGCATAGCCAAGGATCAGCGCGACCACGAGGCTGGTGTATCGGAAGGGGGCGACGAACCCGATCTCGCCGGTTCGCATGACCATGATCGAAAGAAGATAGCCGCCCATCACGAAGATGGCCGACCCGGCAAGCTGCATCGCGGCACGGCCCGAGACGGGCGCCCAGCCCTCGAACACCGACGCGAGGCCGGCGGCAAGGCCCACGGCCAGGGCCGTGATCAGCGCAACCGACATCGACGGCACCGAAGGCGACAGTCGCCGCGTGCACAGGTCGCGCAGCGCCACCGCGAAAACCGCGGCCACGACGTAGAGCGAATACACGTTGAACCCCTCGCCGCCGGGCCGGACGATCAGCATGACCCCGCCGAATCCGATCAGAATCGCCACGAGGCGCCGCCAGCCCACGGCCTCGCCCAGAAACAGGGCGCCAGCCAGCGTGATGGTCAGCGGCAGCGCCTGCAGGATGGCCGAGACGTTGGCGAAGGGCATGTTGAACAGCGCCGTCAGGAAGAAATAGGCGGCCGCGATTTCGCCCAGCGTGCGCAGGCCGATGATCCCCCAGTCGCGGCGCGGGATGTTGAGGTCGAACCGCCCGGTCAGCTGCAGGAACAGATAGATCAGCGCCGAGGTCGCCATGCCCCTCAGAAACAGCGCCTGCATCAGCGGCAGTTCGTCCGACAGCGCCTTCATGCAGGCATCGTTGAACGTGAAGGCCGTCATGCTTCCCACCATGAGAAGCGCGCCGCGCATGTTGTCGGTCAGGGCTGGCATCGCCGGGGTCTTTCAGGGGCGGGTCGTCCCGCCCGGGTCCCGCGCCGAACGTGATCTGACCTGGCAGGGGCAGAGGGACTCGAACCCCCGACCCTCGGTTTTGGAGACCGATGCTCTACCAACTGAGCTATACCCCTGCGGCCGTGGGCTGGATTAGGTGGAATGCGGGGGGAAATCAAGGCGGATTTCACGCTGGTGCAAAGCGCTGCATTCCTGCTAACTCCGGCGCATGTCGACCACCGGGAAACGCAGTCTGCGCAAACGCATCGCGGACAGCGAAACACTGAACAACGCGCTTGCGGCCGTGCTTGCACGGTATGTGGCGTTCTGCCATCGCACCTCGATCTGGGACCGCCGCGGTTTCGAGGAACTCACGGAATTCCTCAAGACAGGCCAGCCCGCGGTCATGTGCCTGTGGCACCAGCGGCTTCTGATGGCGCCCTATCTCTTCGACCAGGACACCGCGCGGATCTGCTCGCTGAACACGACGGCGCGCGCGGGAATGCTGGCGGGCCGGATCCTCGAGAAGCTGGGATTCGAGGTCGAGGCAATGCACCCCACGGCGACGAACGTCACCGTCTCGCGCGCGGTGCTGGGCCGGATGAAGCGCGGCTATTCGGTGGGCATGGCGACCGACGGCACCCGCGGCCCGGCACGGGTATCGAAGACGCATCCGCTGCTCTGGGCCCGCTCGGCGCAGGCGCCGATCTATGTCGTCGCCTACGCCGGAAAGCGCTGCATCCACCTGCCCAGTTGGGACAGGATGATGGTGCCGGTCCCGTTCACCCGCGGCGCGCTTGTCATCCGCCGGTTCGAGGAAGAGGTGCCGCGCAAGATGGACGAGGCCGAGCTTGAGGCGCTTCGGCAAAAGCTCGACCAAGCGCTTGATGCCGTCACCGAGGAAGCCGACCGGATCGCGGGGCGCATCGCCTAGCCTGGCGCACAGCGCTCGACCCCGGCGATATCGCCCGCGCACAGCGCCGGCTGGGCGTCAAGGATGTTCCCAAGCGGCCAGTCCCACCAGGCCAGCGCCATCAGTCGCGCCACGACATCCGGCGGAAAGCGCATGCGCAGGACGCGGGCGGGGTTGCCCGCGACGATCGCATAGGGCGGGACCGTGCCGCCGACCACGGCGCCCGCGCCAACGATGACCCCGTCGCCGATCACGCTGCCGGGCAGGATGCGGGCGCCCTGCCCGATCCAGACATCGTTGCCGATCACCGTGTCGGGGCCAGGGCCGGGCATCGACGCCGCGTCGCCTCCGAAGATGAAGAACGGATAGCTTGTGAAGCCATCGTGGCGGTGGTTGGCGGACGCCGTGATGAACTGCACGCCGTCCGCAATCTGGCAGAACTTCCCGATCACCAGCCGCTCGGGACTGAAAGCGTAAAGATAGGGCGCAAGATGCGCGGCCCAGTCGGCGGGCGGATGATGGGCGCTGGCATAGCTGTAAGCGCCCGCCTCGAACCGCGGGTGGTCGATGACGGCGGACAGAAACACCGTGCCTTCGTGCGCACTGCCATCGGGCAGTCTCACGGGGTTGCGCGTGTCGGGCGCGGGAAAACTCGGGGGCATGGGCGGACCTCGCTGAAAAGCCGGAATGTCGGTTCGTTCAGTGCGCGGTCTGGTTCATCTCGCCCTCCATTGATCGGGGTGTGCCTACCCGATCGGGGCCCAAAAGAGAAGGCCCGCAGGGGAATCCCGTGCAGGCCTTCGGTTCGTCTGACTGGCGCGAAGCTTACTCGAGGATCTTCGAGACGACGCCGGCGCCGACGGTGCGGCCGCCTTCACGGATGGCGAAGCGGAGCTTCTCCTCCATGGCGATCGGCGCGATCAGCTCGACCTCGAACTTCAGGTTGTCGCCCGGCATCACCATCTCGGTGCCCTCGGGAAGCTTCACCGTCCCGGTCACGTCCGTCGTGCGGAAGTAGAACTGCGGACGGTAGTTCGCGAAGAACGGCGTGTGCCGCCCGCCCTCTTCCTTCGTCAGGATGTAGGCCTCGGCCTCGAACTTCGTGTGCGGCTTCACCGAACCCGGCTTGCACAGCACCTGGCCGCGCTCCACCGCGTCCTTGTCGATGCCGCGCAGAAGCGCGCCGATATTGTCGCCCGCCTCGCCGCGATCCAGCAGCTTGCGGAACATCTCGACGCCCGTCACCGTCGACTTCTGCGTCGTCCGGATCCCGACGATCTCGACTTCGTCGCCCACGTTCACAACGCCGCGCTCGATCCGGCCCGTCACAACCGTGCCCCGGCCCGAGATCGAGAACACGTCCTCGATCGGCATCAGGAACGGCTGGTCGATCGGACGCGCCGGCGTCGGGATGTAGCTGTCCACGGCCTCCATCAGCGCGCGGATCGACTTCTCGCCGATCTCCTCGTCACGACCCTCCAGCGCGGCAAGCGCCGAGCCCTTGATGATCGGAATGTCGTCGCCGGGATACTCGTAGCTCGTCAGAAGCTCGCGCACTTCCATCTCGACAAGCTCCAGAAGCTCCTCGTCGTCCACCTGGTCGACCTTGTTGAGGTACACCACCATGAACGGGATGCCCACCTGGCGGCCCAGAAGAATATGCTCGCGCGTCTGCGGCATCGGGCCGTCGGCCGCGTTCACCACAAGGATCGCGCCGTCCATCTGCGCCGCGCCCGTGATCATGTTCTTCACGTAGTCCGCGTGGCCCGGGCAGTCGACGTGCGCGTAGTGCCGGTTCGGCGTCTCGTACTCAACGTGCGCCGTCGAGATCGTGATCCCACGCGCCTTCTCCTCGGGCGCCGCGTCGATCTGGTCGTACGCCTTGAACTCCCCGAAGTACTTCGTGATCGCCGCCGTCAGCGTCGTCTTGCCGTGGTCAACGTGACCAATCGTGCCAACGTTCACATGCGGCTTCGTACGTTCGAATTTTGCCTTTGCCATCGCCTCTGTCAGCCCTTTGCGCGTTGTGGTGGGTCGATATCGGGCCGCCCCTTAGCGGCACGCCGGGGGAAAATCAAGCGGCAGATGGGCAGCGGTGCGGACGGGTCACTCGCCCGCGCGAAGCGTCTCGGCGGCGCTGCGCGCGGCGTCTTCGGTGGCCGTGCGCTCTTCGTCGCCGAAGGGCACGCGGACCTGACCGGGCTTCGGAGTGAACCAGGTCTCGTTCTCGCGCAGCCAGTCCTCGATCTGTCGGGCGGCGTTGGCCGAGATGTTGGCAAGCTGTTCGTCGCGCGCGCGCGTCAGCCCCGAGCCAAGGACCGGCACCGTCTTGTCGAACCCCTCGCCGATCACCATGCGGTGCGGTTCCGCGTTCAGGCGCTGGCGCGTCGCGTTGTCGAAGACGTTGACCTCGATCACCATGTTCGACTGCGGGGTATAGACCAGCGGCACCCCCGGCAGGGCAAGCACCCCCGCCCCGACATAGACCCCGATGTGATACAGGCCGTCGCCGTCGAACCGCCCCAGGCGCTGCTGGATTGCGGTCTGCATCGCGACCTCGATCTCTTCCTCGACAAGCTCGCGGGTGAAGGGGCCCGCCTGGATGTTGTCGGCAATGACGATGTTGTGGCCAAGGCGGAAATCGCCCAGCGGCTCGGAACTCATCTGGGCAGGGGCGCAGGCGGAAAGGCCAAGCACAAGCGCCAGCCCCGCGATGACGATCCGTGCGTCTGCCATTCAGCCCCTCCAGATACCGTGGGCGCCCTGCCCGTTCACCCGCGCTTAGCGCAGCACCGCCGGTGCCGCAAGCGCGCCGCTATTCACAAATCCGCCCCAGAGCCGCCCAGTCGGCGGCGTCGAGCGCAGGCGTGAATGCCCGGCCCGATGTCGCGCCGGCATTGCGCGAGGCGACGATCCGGTCGCCGAGGTCGGGGTGCGACAGGAAATGGCGAAGGATCCCCGGCACCGCCCCCACGTCCTTCTGCAGCGCTTCGAAGAAGGTCGCCAGCGCATCGGGCCTGATCCCCGCCTCGGCCATCGCGGCAAGCGCGAAGGCGTCGGCGGCGGCCTCGGCCTCGCGAGTGTAGCTGGCCTGGATCAGGCGCTCGGTCAGGAACAGGACCACGGCGCCACCGGCGAAATCACCGAAGAGCAGGCCGAGAACACCGATCGACCCGGCCGACCGCAGAGCGATCCGGACCGGATCGCGCGACACCACGTGGCCAAGCTCGTGCGCGAAGACTGCGGCGACCTCGTCGGGATCGCCGGCAGCGTCGATCAGTCCGCGGAAGAAGACGATGTGCCCCCCGGGTAGGGCGAAGGCGTTGACCAGTTCGTGGTCAAGCACGGTGAGTGTCAGGTCATAGGGCAGCGTCCGGTCGCCGACGATCCGTGCGCGCATCCGTTCCAGCGCGGCGACGCCTTCGGGGGCATCACAGACCCTCAGCCCGTCGACCGCGCCTTCGGCAAGCGCCGACCGCACCTGCGCAAGCGTCGCATCGCCCAGCGCCTTTTCCCCCCGCGCCGGCAAGAGCGTGGCCAGTTGGTTGGCCAGCACGGGGAGCATGACAAACAGGATCAACGCCACCGAGGCGACGGCGGCGGCCCCCCAGGCGAAGATCCGGCCAGTTCCCCCGGCCCCGGCCCGCGCCGGCGAGCGCCGCGTCAGGTGCGGCGCCTGACTGCGCAGGACGCGGACCATGTCGGCGTCGGCCAGGTAAAGCCGGGCAAGCGGCTCATCCGTTGAACTGACGACAAGGCCCCTGTCGCCGGCCTGATCGTTCGGGCTGAAAAGGTCATCGAGGCGCCACTGCCGGGGCGGCGCCTCGGGCAGCGCGATTGCCAGCCACTCTCCCGACAGCGAGACTTCGGCCCGCTGGACCCGGGCGGTCCGGCCATCGACGAAGTCGGCGAAGACCCCCGTCATATCGCCGCCCCCAGATCAAGCGCCTCGGCAAAGCCCTCGGCCTCGACGTGGTCGTCACGTCCGCGCTGCTTTACCGCGGCAAGGGCGTGCGCGCCCTGGATCGTCAGGGTCTGAGCGTAATGCGCCCAAAGCGGCAGGGTGATGAAGACCTGACGGAACACCTGCCAAAGCAGGAACAGACCAAGATAGGCCCCAAAGAGAAGGCCAATGCCCAGGGCAATCGGGATATCGAGGTCGTCGACCCCCGGGTCGAAGGTCGCGGGCCCCGCGACGGCTGCGACGATGGCGGTCCCGGCCGCCGCGAAAAGGCCGAGCGCGCCACCCAGCAGCACCCCGATGATCAGGTTGCCCGCGACATGGATGCCAAGGACCTGCCCGACCCGCGGTCGGGCGGTCAGCGTTACGCCCCCCGCGCGCTTGAGGTTCGTCAGGATTTCGAGACTGCGCACGCGGTAGTGCAGAAGGCCGTAGAGGAACAGTGGCACGGTGGCGATCAACAGGAAAAGCCAGCCGGGCGATCCCAGCCACGCCGCCGCAACCGCAAGAAGGCTCGCGATCACGCTGAACAGAAGCGGTCGCGCCGCCGGGAAAAGCATGGTCCAGTGCCCGCCCTGCTCGAACCTGAGGTCGCCGTACCAGGTCCGGTCGGTGCGGTACTTCTCGAGCCAGAAGGTCATGCGCGGCCAAAGAAGGCCAAGGCTCAGGACCGTGATCAGCCAGTGCCCCATGGCGCGCCAGGCATAGCCCCAGGCACCGGGTTCAAGCCCGAAGCGGATGCCGCGCCAGCGGGTGCGGGCCAGCACGTATCGGCGCGCGCGGTACTGGGCATAGAACCACAGCGGGATGACGCCAAGGAACGACAGCAGGTAGCCCGCGCCGCCCCCCTCGAAAAGCGACAGGCTTGCGAAGACCAGAAACAGGTTCACGATGCCGACATAGAAGGCAAGGATCACGACAGCGATCAGGAAGCCCAGAAGCTTCTCGCCGCCCTGTCCGACGTACTCGAGCGGCAGCCCCCCCGGCCGGACCGATGACCAGAAGTACCGCCTGAGCCGCGTCTTCATCCAGAACCGGTAGAGGCCAAGCGTCAGCATCGTCAGAACCCCGGTCCTGAGCCCAAGCCAGAACAGGGCCCCGCGCTGACCGGCGAAAGTGGTGACCAAGGGATCAAGCATGGGCCGGCGCGCTCAGAACAGGCCGAGGCCGCGCTGACCGGGCTGAGTCACGTCCGCGCCCTGCGCGCGACGCAGGCGCCCGGCAAGGATGCGGGCGATGGCATAGACAAGGTCGCAGGACCGGGCGGGATGATCGCGGCGAAAGGCCTCGAAGGCGTCGTGCGAGACGCGGAACAGGGTCGATGGCCCGCTTGACCAGACGCTGGCCGAGCGTTGCCGTTCGTCGAAGAACGCGACCTCGCCCACGATCGATCCGGCTTCGACCCGGAAACCCGGCACGATCGAGATGCTGCGCGCCTGCGGGACCGAAACCTCAAGCGCGCCCTCGGCCACGAAGTAAAGGTCGTTTCCGCCGGCGTTCCGCTGGATCAGGACGTCGCCGTTCCCAAGCGTCACAATGTCGGCCCGGGCAAGAAGCGCCTCCCAGGCGGCATGGTCCCAATGCATCAGGGACAGGGCGTCTCCGGCGCCCGCACGATCGGCGACGGCGGCTTCAAGACGGGCCAGAAGCGCGGATCGGTCGGTCATGGCGCCTTCATATCCCTGCAAGCGCGTAACTCCACGCCGTCAGTGTAACGAACGAGATCGGCACGCCAAGCCCGACCAGCAGGGTGGCGAGTTGCGGATCGAGGTCGTTCTCCATCGCGACGATCGAAGCACCGATCATCGGCGCCATGGCGACTTCGAAAACGGTGATCTGCGCGACGATGCCCGATCCGCCAAGGGCCCAGACCAGAAGCCCCAGAACGATCAGCGGCCCTAGGATCAGCTTGTAGGCAAGGCCAAGGATCAGCGGCCGAAGCTTTCCGCCGATATCGGTCAGCCGCAACTGGAAGCCCACCGACACCAGCGCCAGCGGCGCCACGGTAACGGCCAGCCGCTCGAGCATGCCGTCCAGCCAGTCGGGATAGGTCGTGTTCATCAGGGCAAGCGCCACGACGGTGGCGATGAAGGGCGGAAAGGACAGGATCGTCCGGGCGATGTCGCGCGGCGCCGGTCGCGGACCCTCGGCGAAAAGGCGCGCGACGGTAATGCCGAGGAATGTCAGCACGATGTAGGATCCAAGCTGGTCCATCACCACGCCCACGCTCATCCATTCGGGGCCGTAGAACGCTTCGATCATCGGGATTCCGATGAACGAGGTATTGGCAAGCCCGCCCACAAGGATGACGCAGCCCGTCGTCTGCCGCGGGAATTGCATGACGCGGCACAGAGGCCAGAGGATCGCGATGCCGACAAGGAACAGCACCCAGGGCGCAGCGGCCGCAAAAAGGAGCTCGGGCGAGAGCGTCAGACCGTTCAGATAGGCCAGTGCCATGGCGGGCAGGCCGATATTGATGATGAACGAGTTGAGCACCGACGAGGCATTGGCCGGAAACCGCCCGAGACGGCGCAGGGCAATCCCGGCCGCGAAACAGAAGACAAGAAGAACGATGTTGTCCATGCGGCCTCACCCGCCGCGCGGGTCAAGGGCGGCAGTTCACCGAACCCTGCCCCAAATCGGGTGGCAAGGGAATCGCCTTGATCGCCGCCTAGGTGAAGCGGTTGTCGCGGGGGAAGCCGCGCGGGGCCATGCGCCCGGACCCGGCGCGCTTGCCGATCCAGTTGGCAAGGTCGGTTTCTGTGCGGGTGCGGCCGGCGGGATCAAGCCAGCTCAGTCCCTCGGCCAGGGTGAAAGTCGTGGCGTCCGACAGCCCACCGTCCTTGTACTTCTGAAGTCGCACGCCCTTGCCCCGCGTCATCTCGGGCAACTCGTCGATCGGGAAGACCACCACCTTGCGGTTGTCGCCCACCACCGCGACGTGGTCGCCGGAAACCGGGCGGCAGACGGCGGCGCGGGCCGGGTCCTTCACGTTCAGCACCTGCTTGCCGGCGCGGGTCTGGGCGATCACCTCGTCCTCGGCCACAAGGAAGCCGTCGCCGGCGGTCGAGGCGACCAGCAGCTTCCTACCGGGGCGGTGAATGAAGAAGGCCACGATCTCGGCCTCGTTCGGCAGATCGATCATCAGGCGCACCGGTTCGCCCATGCCGCGACCGCCCGGCAAATTGGCGGCGGCAAGCGTGTAGAACCGACCGTTCGTGCCGAAAAGCACAAGCTTGTCGGTCGTCTCGCCGTGGAAGGCGAAGCGGGGACCGTCGCCGTCCTTGAACTTCAGGTCCTGCCCAAGGTCGAGATGCCCCTTCATCGCCCGGATCCACCCCATGCGAGAACAGACGACGGTGATCGGTTCGCGCTCGATCATCGCCTCGATCGGCACGTCCGCGACCTCGGCGGCCTCGGCGAACTGGGTCAGGCGCTGCCCGCGCGCATGGTCTTTGCCGAACTGCTTTTTCACCTCGCGCAGCTGTTCGGCGATACGGGTCCATTGCAGGCCATCCTGTTCAAGCAGGTCCTCGAGGCCCGCGCGTTCCTCCATCAGGGCGTCGCGCTCGCGCAGCAGTTCAAGCTCTTCGAGGCGGCGCAGGCTGCGAAGCCGCATGTTGAGGATCGCCTCGGCCTGAAGGTCCGACAGGCCCACTTCGGGGTCCGCCCCGGCCGGCGCCAACGGCGAGACGTAGTCAGCCTCGGAACTGGCGCGCGGCTTCGGGTCGGCCCAATCCTCGGCCATGAGCGCGGCCTTGGGATCGTTGTCGTAGCGGATGATGTCGATCACCCGGTCAAGGTTGAGGAAGGCCAAGATGAAGCCTTCAAGCACCTCAAGCCGGTGGTCGATCTTGTCCATCCGGTGCCGGCTACGCCGGATCAGGACCTCGCGCCGGTGGTCGAGGAAGGCGCGCAGAACCTCCTTGAGGGAACAGACCTTGGGCGTCAGCCCGTCGATCAGCACGTTCAGGTTCATCGGGAACCGCGTCTCGAGGTCCGAGTTGCGGAACAGAAGGCCCATCAGCACCTCGGGGTCGACGTTCCGCGACCGGGGTTCCAGCACGATGCGGATGTCGTCGGCGGATTCGTCGCGCACATCGGCAAGGATCGGGATCTTCTTGGTCTGGATCAGCTCGGCGATGCGTTCGATCAGCTTCGACTTCTGCACCTGATAGGGAATCTCGGTGACGATGACGACCCAGGTGCCGCGGCCCTGATCCTCCACCCCCCATTTCGCCCGCAAGCGGAAGCCGCCCCGGCCGGTCCGATAGGTCTCGGCGATTGAAGCATGGGGCTCGACGATCACGCCGCCGGTGGGAAAATCCGGGCCGGGGATGAAGTTGAGAAGCGTGTCGTCACGTGCGTCCGGCGTCTTGATCAGGTGCAAGCAGGCGTCCACCAGCTCGCCGATGTTGTGCGGCGGGATGTTCGTGGCCATGCCCACGGCGATGCCGGACGATCCGTTGGCCAGAAGGTTCGGGAAGGCCGCGGGCAGGACCACCGGCTCGCGCAGCGTGCCGTCGTAGTTGTCGCGGAAGTCGACCGCGTCCTCGTCCAGCCCTTCAAGAAGCGCCTCGGCGGCGGCGGTCATCCGGGCCTCGGTGTAGCGGCTGGCCGCCGGGTTGTCGCCGTCGATATTGCCGAAGTTGCCCTGGCCATCGACCAGCGGGTAGCGCACGTTGAAGTCCTGCGCGAGACGCGCCATGGCGTCGTAGATCGCCGCGTCCCCATGGGGGTGGTAGTTCCCCATCACGTCGCCCGAGATCTTCGCCGACTTGCGAAACCCCCCGGTGGACGACAGGCGCAGCTCGCGCATCGCGTAAAGAATGCGCCGGTGCACGGGCTTCAACCCGTCGCGTGCATCGGGAAGGGCGCGGTGCATGATCGTCGACAGCGCATAGGTCAGATAGCGGTCGCCCAGAGCGCGGCGAAGCGGCTCGGACAGATCGGGGACCGGGACGTTTTCGTCGTCGATGGCATCGGACATGAAAGCGGTGTAAACGGGCGGCGAGTCTGGGTCCAGAGGCGAAAGCAAGAGGCAGGAAACCGTGACCCGATCGATCCTGATCACCGGATGCTCGTCGGGCATCGGCCTTGATGCCGCGCATGGGCTGCGCGCGCGCGGCTGGCGCGTTTTCGCAAGCTGCCGGCAAGCGGCCGACTGCGACCGCCTTAGGGCGGAAGGCTTCGAGAGCCCGCGCATCGACCACGCCGATCCCGCGTCCATCGTCGAAGGGCTCACCGAGGTGCTCGAGGCCACGGGCGGGACGCTGGACGCGCTGTTCAACAACGGCGCCTGGGGCTTGCCCGCCCTTGTCGAAGACACCCCGCGCGAAGCGCTCGAGGCGATCTTCCACGCCAATGTCTTCGGCGTCCACGACCTGACGCGCCGCGTGATCCCGGTGATGCGCCGGCAGGGTCAGGGCCGGATCGTGACCTGCAGTTCGGTCCTTGGCTTCGTGGCGGCCCAGTTCCGCGGCCCCTACTGCGCGACCAAGTTCGCGCTTGAGGGTCTGACCGACGCGCTGCGGCTCGAGATGCGGGGAACCGGCATCCATGTCGTTCTGATCGAGCCCGGCCCGATCGGCACCGCGTTTCGCAGGAACGCGGCCCTCCAGTACGAACGCTGGATCGACCCCGCGTCCTCGGTGCGGACCGACGACTACCGGTTTCGTGTGGAAAAGCGGCTATACCGGCCCGATGGACCCGACCGGTTCGAATTGCCGCCCGCTGCGGTGACCGCGAAGCTGGTTCGCGCGCTCGAGACGCGAAATCCCCGCGCGCGCTACTTCGTGACGACCCCCACCTTTCTTGCCGCGGCGCTCAAGCGCATCCTGCCGACCCGGACGGCCGACCGGTTGCTTGCGCGGCAGTGACGGTGCAGGGTCGCCTTTCGCCGAAAGTCGCCTAGGTGAAGGCGCGTTGACAACAGGAGCCGCAGGGTGCTGACCGATCCATTCTTCTACGTCGTCCTTGCCGCGGTGCTTGCGGTCGCGGTCATCCTGATGATCGGGATCGGCGGCTTCGCGAAGGGCGGCGACTTCAACCGCAAGCACGCCAACCGCGTGATGCGCTGGCGGCTTTACGCGCAGGCCTTCGCGGTCGCGCTGATCGTCGCCTTCGTTCTCATCCGGCAGGCAGGAGGCTAGGGATGGTCGTTCTCAACAAGATCTACACCAAGACCGGCGACGCCGGCGAAACCGCGCTTGGCAACGGCGCGCGGGTGGCGAAGCATTCGCTGCGCGTGGCCGCCTATGGCACGGTGGACGAGACGAACGCCGCTGTCGGCCTGGCGCGTCTGCACGCCGCCGGCGACATCGACGCGCGGCTGGCCATGATCCAGAACGACCTCTTCGATCTGGGCGCCGATCTGTGCCGCCCGGACATGGAGCGCGACGGCGAGGCAGGCTACCCGGTGCTGCGCATGGTCGAGGCGCAGGTCACCCGGCTCGAGCGCGAGATCGACGAAATGAACCTCAAGCTTCAACCGCTGCGGTCGTTCATCCTGCCGGGCGGTTCGCCCCTTGCGGCGCATCTGCACCTCTGCCGCACGGTCAGCCGGCGCGCGGAACGCCTGACGGTCGAACTGGCGACGATGGAATCGGTGAACGAGGCGGCGGTGAAGTACCTCAACCGCCTGTCCGACTGGTTCTTCGTCGCCGGCCGGATCGCCAACGACGATGGGCGCGCGGACGTGCTTTGGGTGCCCGGAGCGAACCGCTGAGCGGTCAGCACGGGCGGGAACGAAACAGTGATCGCGCGATCCGCCACATTGACGGGACCTGGATTCGGTGCTGCACTTCATCTGACGTGCCGTGACGATTACAGGAGGTGCCGAAGATGACCGATCGCGGGTCCGAAGCTGCGACGCGGGTCTATACGCGGGCCGAATACCTGTCGGACGCAGCCATTCATGTCATCGGGGTTCTGGCGGCGCTGATCGCGGCACCGGTCATGGTGACGCTGGTCGTCCTTTGGGGCGCCGACGCCGGCACCGTGACCGCCGTCACGGTCTATGCGGTCACGCTGATCGCCATGCTGTCGTGTTCGGCCTTCTACAACATGATCCGCACCGAAAGCTGGAAGCCGGTTCTGCGCCGGATCGACCAGTCGGCGATCTACATGAAGATCGCGGGCACCTACACGCCCTTCGTGATGCTGACCGGCGCGCACATGGGCCTGTTCCTGACCGCCGTGTGGAGTGTCGCCGGCGCCGGTGCCGCGCTCATCATATTCGGGTCCGAGCGGGTCAAGCCGCTGGCCATCGTCCTTTACCTTGCACTTGGCTGGGCCGGGGCGGTGTGGGGCGGACCGCTGATCGACGGGCTCAGCACGGCGGGCTTCGTCCTGATGGTGATCGGCGGCATCCTCTATTCGGTGGGCGTCATCTTCCTGCTTTGGCAACGGCTGCCCTTCCACAACACGATCTGGCATGTCTTCGTGCTGACCGCGACGGTGCTGCTTTATGCAAGCCTTCTGGTCGAACTGATCGGCCGCACCTCGGTCGCCTGACCTGCAGGAAGGATGAGACGCGGCGTCGCAAGGCGCGGACATGACGTTTTTGCACTGTTTTCCGGGCCGGGGCCGGGCTAACACCGGACGCGATTGGAACCGGCGCGCGCGCGCCGCAACGATGGAGCCACGCCGATGAAGGTTCTCGTCCCTGTGAAACGGGTGATCGACTACAACGTGAAGGTCCGGGTGAAGGCGGACGGCAGCGGGGTCGACCTGGCGAATGTGAAGATGTCGATGAACCCCTTCGACGAGATCGCCGTCGAAGAGGCGATCCGGCTGAAGGAAGCCGGCAAGGCCGAAGAGATCGTGGTCGTGTCGGTCGGCGTAAAACAGGCGCAGGAGACGCTGCGCACGGCGCTTGCCATGGGCGCGGACCGCGCGATCCTAATCGAGGCCGCGTCCGACGTGCACCAGGACATCGAGCCGCTGGCCGTGGCCAAGCTTCTTGCCAAGGTGGTCGAGGATGAAGAGCCCGGGCTTGTCCTGTGCGGCAAGCAGGCCATCGACAACGACATGAACGCCACGGGCCAGATGCTGGCCGCCCTTCTGGGCTGGAGCCAGGCGACCTTCGCGAGCGAACTGGCCGTGGAGGGCGATCATGCGCTGGTCACGCGCGAAGTCGACGGCGGGCTGCAGACGGTGAAGGTGACGCTGCCGGCGATCGTCACGGTCGACCTGCGGCTGAACGAGCCGCGCTATGCCTCGCTGCCCAACATCATGAAGGCGAAGAAGAAGCCGCTCGACGAAAAGACGCCGGCCGACTACGGCATCGACGTCACGCCGCGGCTTCAGGTGGTGAAGACCACCGAACCTTCGGCGCGCAAGGCCGGGGTCAAGGTGGGTTCGGTGGACGAGCTGATCGCGAAACTCAAAGACGAAGCGGGGGTGATCTGATGGCGGTTCTTGTTCTGGCCGAGGTGGTGAACGGGCAACTGGCCACCGATGCGGTTTCGAAGACGCTGACGGCCGTGGCGCCGCTTGGCGAGGTGCATGTGCTGGTGGCTGGCCAGGGCGGCGATGCCGCGGCGGCCGAAGCGGCGGCGGTTCAGGGCGTCGCGAAGGTGCTGTTCGCGGGCGACCACGGCTTCTGCCACATGCTGGCCGAACCCGTGGCCGCGCTGATCGTGTCGATGGCCGGCGGATACAGCCATATCGTCGCGCCGGCGACGTCGGACGCCAAGAACATCCTGCCGCGGGTGGCCGCGCTTCTGGACGTGATGGTGATCTCGGACGTGACCGGCATCGTGGACGCCGAGACCTTCGAGCGTCCGATCTATGCCGGCAACGCAATCCAGACCGTTAGATCGACAGATGCGGTGAAGGTCCTGACGGTGCGCACCTCGACCTTCGATGCGGCGGGCACGCAGGCCCCCGCCCCGGTCGAGGCGGTGGGTACCTCCGCCACCGGCGGCCTGTCGGAATGGGTCGAGGACAAGGTCGCCGCCTCTGATCGGCCCGAACTGACCTCGGCCGGGATCGTCGTCTCGGGCGGTCGCGGCTTGGGCAGCCAAGAGCAGTTCGCGATCATCGAGTCGCTTGCCGACAAGCTGGGCGCCGCGGTCGGCGCGTCGCGCGCCGCGGTCGATTCGGGCTATGCGCCGAACGACTGGCAGGTGGGCCAGACCGGCAAGGTCGTGGCGCCCGAGTTGTACATCGCCGTGGGCATCTCGGGTGCCATCCAGCACCTTGCCGGGATGAAGGACAGCAAGGTGATCGTCGCCATCAACAAGGACGAAGAGGCCCCGATCTTCCAGGTCGCCGACTACGGCCTGGTCGCCGATCTCTTCACCGCCGTCCCCGAGCTTATCGAAAAGCTCTGACACCTTCGGCCAGTTCCACGCGCGGCCCGGCGACCCGATCGCCGGGCCGTTCACGTTTCAGATGCGCCGCCAGGCAGACGGCCAGCGCATCGGCGACCTCGCGATGAAAAAGCGGCCCGGGCACTTCCATCGCAGCCGGCGCCTCCATCGGGGCGAAGACCTTGCCATCCAGTCCGGCGGCACGGGCGGGATCGCTGGCCACAACCTCGACGATGTCGGACACGTCGGCACGGAGGGCCTCGATCAGGGCGCGGTCGACGAAAAGCGGATCAGCGGACAAGGCACGGTCGGCGCCCTGCCCGGGTCCGCGGTTCGACATCCACAGAAGCACGACGCGACCACCGATCTTGCGCACCAGCATCCGCATCCGCCCGAGCCAGGCATCGCGCAACTCGTTCCGCACGGCCGCGAAGGCGTCGGGGGCATGGCCTTCCAGCGCGGCCAGCAGGTGACGTGTGAAGTTGAACTCGGTGAAGTCGAGGTGAGGATAGAGCGCCCGAAGCGCGGGCGACGCCTTGAGGAACCGGTCGTTCCGGCGGGGGTGGACGGTGTAAAGGCGGTTCGACATGTTCGCCGCGCCCATGACCTGGATCACGGTCAGATCGGCCTCGCCACAGGCGGCAAGCACCGAGTCGTCGTCGACGAAGACGTTCACGCCGGCATGCATGCAGCCGAAATTCACCACCGGCAGGCCAAGACGTTCCCCAAGCAGCGCCGGGAACGGCGCGGCCACGTATTTTCCGTAGGTTTCGGTCCCGCCAAGAATGGCGACATACCCGCCGTCGATCTTCGGACGTGGACCCCGGAACAGAAGCCGCGACCGCCCGAACCGGTAGGCAAAGTAATCCAGTCCGCCACCGGCACCATCTTCATATGCCATGTCCACCCACGCTGTCCGATCTGACCCGCCCCCGGTGTGCCGGAAGGGTCTTGCCAATCCGCTAAAAGCCCAATTTTCCGCGAATTCGCGACACCGTTACCGCTTGCGCCCCCGGGCGGCTGCTGCATAAGGTCGGCGCGACCAGACGGACGGGAAGTGGCGGGATGGACATCGCGAAAGTTGGCGTAATCGGCGCCGGGCAGATGGGCAACGGAATCGCGCATGTCTTCGCCCTGGCCGGCTACGACGTGCTGATGACGGACATCAGTCAGGACGCCCTTGAAAAGGCCCGTCAGATCATCGCCGGCAACCTTGACCGGCAGGTGACGCGCGGACGGATCGACGCCGCCGAAAAGGACGCCGCGCTTGCCCGCATAGACACCACGCCGTCGTTGAAGGACCTTGGTCCGTGCGACCTCGTGATCGAGGCCGCGACCGAGCGCGAAACGGTGAAGACCGCCATCTTCGAGGATCTCGTGCCCCATCTGGCGCCGCACACGATCCTGACGTCGAACACCTCGTCGATCTCGATCACGCGGCTGGCCAGCCGCACCGATCGGCCCGAAAAGTTCATGGGCTTCCACTTCATGAACCCCGTGCCGGTGATGCAGCTGGTCGAGCTGATCCGCGGCATCGCCACGGACGAGGACACCTACCAGACGCTTCATGCCGTGGTCGAGCGGCTGGGCAAGACTTCGGCCACGGCCGAGGATTTCCCCGCATTCATCGTCAACCGCATCCTGATGCCGATGATCAACGAGGCGGTCTACACGCTTTACGAAGGGGTGGGCTCGGTCCAGTCGATCGACCAGGCCATGAAGCTGGGCACGAACCACCCGATGGGGCCGCTGGAGCTGGCCGATTTCATCGGCCTCGACACCTGCCTTGCGATCATGAACGTGCTGCACGACGGGCTTGCCGACACGAAATACCGGCCCTGCCCGCTTCTGACCAAGTACGTCGAGGCCGGGTGGCTGGGGCGCAAGACCCAGCGCGGCTTCTACGACTATCGCGGCGAGGTCCCGGTTCCGACGCGCTAAAGCGCGTCGCCGCCCAGCATCAGCGTCTGTTCGCGCAGCCAGGCCATGAAGCCGCGCGTGTTGCCTGACCACAACTCGATCTCCTCCCGGCCGATCGGATGACCGATCACCGGACGCTGCGGCTTGTTCAGCGCGTGGACGACCTCGTGCAGCAAAAGCCCCTGCCGCAGCGTGGCCGAGATCTGGTTGGCGATCTGGTAGGCGCGCGAGTTCCGGCCGGGAAAGTAGATGGGCAGCACCTGCGCGCCCGACCGTTGGATGAGCTTGGCCGTGAACGGGTTCCATTCGGCTTCGATCACGGGGCCGAAGGCCGATTTCGAA
Source organism: Saliniferula longa (assembly GCF_050789285.1). Classification (NCBI taxonomy): domain Bacteria; kingdom Pseudomonadati; phylum Pseudomonadota; class Alphaproteobacteria; order Rhodobacterales; family Roseobacteraceae; genus Saliniferula; species Saliniferula longa. The sequence goes on from NZ_JBOUVX010000004.1 coordinate 223,810, forward strand.
GTGGCCACCACACCGGACGGAAACACGGCGATGACGCCGCCCTGCCCTAGGTGATCCATCGCGCGGCGGCGCATCTCGAGGTTCTTCTCAAGTGCGCCGGCCTCGTGCTGGAAGGGCACCGGGATCATGAAATGCGCGATCTCGCTGACCCCTGTCAGCAAGTTGCGCGTCAGGATCTTGTAGTCGGTGCGCGTCCGCCCGATCAGTTCGGCAAGGACCATCCCGTCGACAAGGCCGTGGGGATGGTTGGCCACAACCACCAGAGGCCCCTCGCGCGGGATGCGGGCAATCTGTTCGGCAGGCGTCAGAAGCTCGATTCCCATGTGGCGCAGCGCCTGCGCCCAGAACGCCTGTCCGATCGGCACGCCCTCGCGCTCGAACCGGCGGATGCGGCGCAGCAGCGTCAGCTTGCCGGTCATCCATTCCATCGTGCGGATGCTGCCGGCCTGCCAGCGATTGTCGAAGGTATGGGCGTAGCTCAGCCGCCGCTTGTCATAGGGCACGTAGCCTTCGCCGGCCTTCTGCGTGTGCCTATCCAAAGTGCTGTCGACCACAGCTTCCGGCTTCGCCTCCCGCCGCGCCCGCGTTTTCCGGGGCGTCACATCTCTTCGCCGAAGCGGTCCGCGACAAGCGCGTCCAGGGCATCGGCCAACGCCGCAGCGTCGGGGCCGCGGGCTTCGACTTCAATAGTTGTTCCTTTCGAGGCTGCCAACATCAAAAGCCCCATGATGCTGTCACCCGAGGCGGACAGTCCGTCGCGGCGCACTTCGGCCGTGGCATCGAAGGATTCGACCACCTCGACCAGCCGCGCCGAGGCCCGGGCATGCAGCCCCTTCTCGTTGATGATGGTAAGCGTCTTGCGCACGCAGTCCGACACGGCCGACCTATCCCGCAGTTCCGTCGTAACTGTCGATGTATTTTCGCCCGGCGGCAAGGGCGCCCGCGACCGCGTCCGGCATCGGCTTGTGACGGGATTTCGCTAGCTTGATCAGAAGCGGCAGGTTGGCGCCATAGATGATCTTGCGATCCGGCGGCGTGCAGGCCGGAAGCGACAGGTTGGAGGGCGAGCCGCCGAACATGTCAGTGACCACGACCACCCCGTCGCCGGTGTCGACGCGATCCACGGCCGACATGATTTCGGTCTGCTTCGCGGCCCGATCGTGCTCGGCCTCGATCGATATGGCAAGGATGCCGGGCTGATGACCAACCACATGTTCGACAGCGGAAAGATACTCTCTTGCCAGCCCGCCATGTGCCACGATCACGATGCCGATCACGCGCGTTACCCCGCCTCGCCCGGCGCGGATGCCCCGGTCCTGCGCTCAAGCTCCCTGTGCCTTATAGACACGCCCCATCCGGCCTCTGCAAGGGCCTCGGCAAGCATTTCGGCCAGGGCGACGGATCGGTGCTGGCCACCCGTGCAGCCGAAGCCGATCGCAAGGTGCGACTTGCCCTCGTCGCGGTAGGCCGGAAGCAGCGAGAGCACCAGATCACGCACGGCGGTGAAGAACGGCTGAAGCCGGGGATCCTCGGCCACGAAGGCTGCGACGCGCGGATCGCGCCCGTCAAGCGGGCGCAGCGCCGCCTCCCAGTGCGGGTTCCTCAGGAAGCGGACGTCGAACACCATGTCGATGCCGCGCGGCAGGCCACGCTTGTACGAGAACGACTGGACCGAGACCGCCATTCGGCGGTCGTCCTTGGGCGCGTACCATCGAGTGATCTCGTCGCGCAGGTCATGGGGGGTCAGATCGGATGTGTCGATCAGCACGTCGGCCCGGTTGCGAACCGAGGCCAGCATCTCGATCTCACGGTCCACGCCGATCGACGGCGCGTCCTCGGGCGCGGCGGGATGGCGCCGGCGCGTTTCGGAATAGCGGCGCACGATCACCTCGGGGCGGGCGTCGAGGTACAGCACCTCGGCCTGAAGCGCGGGATCGCGGGTCAGAAGATCGATCGCCTCGACCATCGCCGCGACCGAGAAGTCGCGGTTTCGCACATCGATGCCAAGCGCAAGCGGATGGTCGAGAGGACCCGACAGAAGGCGTGGCAGGAAGGACAGCGGAAGATTGTCGATCACCTCGAAGCCAAGATCCTCGAGCACGTTGATCGCCGTCGAACGGCCGGCGCCGGAAGGGCCGGTGACGAACACGACACGACCGCCCGGCGCCGAAGCGCCGTCGGCCGGAGACCCCGACCTTTCGCTGTTGTCAGTCGTCGTCATCACGCGCACCGCCCGGCCTTGAGATACTGCAGGATCGCAGGGGCGAAATGCGCACTCTCCACCTTGTGAACAAGAGGGATCGCGTGACCAAGCACCGCGACCTCGCGTCGGGGAGGAAGCCGGTCGGTTTCCGTGGTGGACAGATCGACGACCAGCGCAAGCCAGGCCCCCTCGGCGGCGTCGGCCGACAGAAGGCCCAGGTGCCGGGCCTCGATCATCCCGGAGATCCCCGGCGGCGCGCAAAGCCAGGGGACGCCGTCCCGAAGCGACAGCGCGACACGATCGTCCGCCACCAGGACCGCGCCGCAGGCCATGAGCGAAAGCGCAAGACCCGACTTGCCCGATCCCGACGGCCCAAGGATAAGCAGCCCGCGCGGGCCCAGCGCAACGGCGCTTCCGTGGATGGTTCCAGGGCTGTCGAGCGGGCTATGCGCCTGGTCCGACATGGCGCGGCCGGTCAGACCGGCAGGCCCACGACGAAGCGTGCGCCCAGCGGTTCCGAGGTGATGTCCTCGTCGGTGGGCCGGATGTTCTCGGCCCAGATCACGCCGCCATGGGCCTCGACGATCTGTTTCGAGATGGCCAGACCAAGGCCGGAGTTGTTGCCGAACTGTCCGGCGGGGCGCTCGGAATAGAAGCGGTTGAAGATCTTGGTCAATGCCTGTTCGGGGATACCCGGGCCCGTGTCCTCGACCACCACGAGGACACGGTTGTCGCGTTTGCGCGCCCAGACGCGGATCGCGTCGCCTGCCTCACAGAACGAAATCGCATTGGTCAGCAGGTTCACGAAGACCTGCGCCAGACGCGATTCAAGCCCGACGATCTCGATCGGGTCGGTCGGCAGGTCCGTGATGAACTCGATCCCCTTCGACTTCGCTTCCTTGCCAAGATGGTCGGACAGGTTGTGGATCATCTTGACCAGGTTGAACTGTTCTTCCTCTTCGCGCACCAGTTCGCTGTCGAGCCGCGAGGCGTTCGAGATGTCGCTGACCAAACGATCCAGGCGGCGCACGTCATGTTCGATCACGTCGAGCAGGCGGTCACGCTGGTCGTCGCGCTTGGCCACGCGCAAGGTCCCGACGGCGGACCGCAGCGAGGCAAGCGGGTTCTTGATCTCGTGCGCGACGTCGGCTGCGAACTGTTCGTTCGCGTCGATCCGGTCGTAAAGCGCCGCCACCATGCCGCGCAGCGCGCCCGACAGCCGTCCGATCTCGTCGGGGCGGGCCGTCAGGTCGGGAATGCGGACGCGGCCCGGGCTGACGCGGCCGGCGTTCTTCTCGCGCCCGATCTCGGCCGCGGCGGCCAGATCGGACAGCGGGTTGGCGATGGTCGAGGCCAGAACAAGACTGAGGCCGATCGACACGAGAATTGCGATGACGAACATGTGCAGCACCTGCTCACGCTCGGCGCGAACAAGGTCGTCGATCTCGCCCGCCGCGCTGGTCAGCGCGATCACGCCGACGGCCTCGCCGTCCTGAAGGATAGGCGTCGCCACCGCGAAGATCGTGTTGCCCTGCGGGTCGGTCCCGGTGTCGCTTTGCGTCCGCCCTTCCAACGCCGACGGCACGAGCCGGCGCGCCTGGCTTTCCGATCCCGGATCCTCGGACCCGCGGCCGCCGGGATGCAGGACGCCCGAAAGACCTTCCCAAAGCTGCGTCAGGGCATCGGTGATGACGGTCGACCGCTCGTCCCGATCCAGCCCGATGATCGGCGGCGGAGAGGTGCGGGTCTGGCCCACGGTCGTCGCCATGAGCGTGCCGTCCGGGGCATAGACGAAGACTTCGACCGCTGAGGGCAGGCTGAGTTCCAGAAGCGTGTCGCCGACATCGAGACCGTCGCCGGCGGCAAGGCTGACCGGCACACCGCCGGGAAGCCGGGCCTCGAACACCTCGGCGATCAGCTGTGCCTCGTTCACAAGCCCTTGTTCGCGCTGGAAGACAAGGCTGTCGCGAAACGGGTTGAGCAGCAACACCCCCGCGACCAGCACGAGGATCGCAAGAAGGTTGAAGGTGATGATCTTCCGCGCCAGGGGCGAGCGGTTGATCGAGATCAGGCCACGGCGTTCGCGCCGGCTGCGCAGTTCGGCTTCGGCCTGGCCCTGGGGGCCAACCCAATCTTCACCCAGAACGACGTCGGGTTGCCGCGCCCTGCCGGAGCCCTCCACCTTGATCTCCGTTGCCAGCTACGCTTACTCTTCGTTGTACCGGTAGCCGATCCCGTAAAGCGTTTCGATGGCAGAAAATTCGGGGTCGACCATGCGCATCTTCTTGCGCAGGCGCTTGATGTGGCTGTCGATCGTGCGGTCGTCGACATACACCTGATCGTCATAGGCCACATCCATCAGCTGGTCGCGGCTTTTCACGAAGCCGGGGCGCTGCGCGAGGGCCTGAAGAAGCAGGAACTCCGTCACCGTCAGCGACACGTCCAGCCCCTTCCACACCACCGAATGGCGCAGCGGGTCCATGCGAAGTTCGCCGCGAACCATGACCTGGGCCTGCTCGCCCTCGCCGACGACGTCGCCGGCGATCACTTCCTGGCGGCGCAACAGGGCGCGGATGCGTTCCACCAGAAGGCGCTGGGAGAACGGCTTCTTGACGTAGTCGTCCGCCCCCATGCGCAGACCCAGAACCTCATCGATCTCGTCGTCCTTCGAGGTCAGGAAGATGACCGGCATCGAGGTCTTCTGCCGCACCCGCTGCAGCAGGTCCATCCCGTCCATCCGGGGCATCTTGATGTCGAAGACCGCCATGTCCGGCAGCTTCTTGTTGAAGGCGTCGAGCGCCGCCTGACCGTCATTGTACGTCTCGACCTCGAACCCTTCGGCCTCGAGGGTGATCGAGACCGACGTCAGGATGTTGCGGTCGTCATCGACCAGCGCGATGGTGGCCATGAATCTGATCCTTGTTCTGCTCTCGGTGCCCGCACACACACATGTTGGTGCGACTTTTTTGGGGCAATATCATGTGCAGTTCCGCCCGAATCAACAATAATGTGAGAATCCAGTCATTTGTTGCCGGCATGCGCCGCAGATAATTGCGAAGCATGACCGAATTGCCGCAGTATCCGAACTTGGTTGCGCTAACGTTCAGATGGTTGCGCTAACTGCCCGCATCGGCCCTGTTCAAGACGTCTCACGCAAGATTATAACCCGCCCAAGGCAGCGGGGGGCTTGATCCTTTCGCCGTCCCTGTCACCTTTTTTGCCGGCGCCGTCCGGCCCATGGGGGAGCTTGATCAAGATGACCACTGGAACCGTCAACCCGAAGCAACGCCTCGAGGATCAGGGCATCACGGGACTTGGCGCGGTCTATTACAACCTGCTCGAGCCCGCCCTGATCGAAGAGGCGCTGAAGCGCGGCGAGGGCCGGCTGGGTCTTGGCGGCACGCTTCTGGTCGAAACCGGCAAGTACACGGGACGCTCGCCCAAGGACAAGCATGTGGTCCGCACCGCCACGACCGAGAACGTGATCTGGTGGGAAAACAACGGCACCATGACGCCCGAGGGGTTCGAACGGCTGCACGCCGACATGCTCGAACATATGAAGGGCCGGGACTACTTCGTTCAGGACCTTTTCGCAGGCGCCGATCCGGCGAACCGGCTGGACGTGCGGCTGGTGACAGAGCTGGCCTGGCACGGTCTGTTCATCCGGCACCTCCTGCGCCGCCCCGACCGGGAAGAGCTGTTCTCGTTTGTCCCGCACTTCACGATCATCAACTGCCCAAGCTTCAAGGCCGATCCCAAGCGCCACAGCTGCCGCACCGACACCGTGATCGCGATCGACTTCGACAAGAAGCTTGTCCTGATCGGGGGCACCGAATACGCGGGCGAGAACAAGAAGGGCGTCTTCACCCTGCTCAACTACCTGCTGCCCGAAAAGGGCATCATGCCGATGCACTGCTCGGCGAACCATGCCCGCGGCAACCCCGTCGACACCGCGATCTTCTTCGGCCTGTCGGGCACGGGAAAGACCACGCTGTCCTCCGATCCCGACCGCATCCTGATCGGCGACGACGAGCACGGCTGGTCCGAGCGCGGCACCTTCAACTTCGAAGGCGGCTGCTACGCCAAGACGATCAACCTCAGCCCCGAAGCCGAGCCCGAGATCTTCGCGACCACGAAGATGTTCGCCACCGTGATCGAGAACATGATCTTCGATCCCGACACGCTCGAGCTTGATTTCGAGGATGACCGCCTGACGCCGAACATGCGGGCGGCCTACCCGATGGACTACATCGCCAATGCCTCGACGACGGCGCTTGGGGGGCATCCGAAGAACGTCGTCATGCTGACCTGCGATGCCTTCGGCGTGCTGCCGCCGATCGCGCGCCTGACGCCGGCGCAGGCGATGTATCACTTCCTGTCGGGCTTCACCTCGAAGGTCGCAGGCACCGAGCGCGGCGTGACCGAGCCGCAGCCCACCTTCTCGACCTGCTTCGGCGCGCCCTTCCTGCCGCGCCGCCCCGAGGTCTACGGCAAGCTCCTGCGCGAGAAGATCGCACGCCACGGCGCGACCTGCTGGCTGGTGAACACCGGCTGGACCGGAGGCGCCTACGGCACCGGAAGCCGGATGCCGATCAAGGCGACACGGACGTTGCTGACCGCGGCGCTTGACGGGTCGCTGCGCGACGCCCCGTTCCGCAAGGACAAGTATTTCGGCTTCGAGGTTCCAACCACGGTCGATGGCGTGCCGGACATCCTGCTTGATCCCCGCCGGACCTGGGACGATCCCGAGGCCTACGACCGGCAGGCCGAAAAGCTTGTCGGCATGTTCGCCGAGAACTTCGCGAAATACATCGATCATATCGACGACGACGTGAAGGCCGCCGCACTGGGCTGATCCTTTCGGCCGAAACGGGCTTGACCTTTGCCCGCTCCCCCATAAGTTAGCGATACTAACTTCAAGGGAGCGGGCGATGCCACGCACAGTTCTGGTCACCGGGGCCACCGGCTACATTGCCAAGCACATCGTGCTTCAACTTCTCGAACGGGGCGACCGCGTGCGCGGCTCGGTCCGGTCCGAGAAGCGGGCCGGCGACCTCCGCGCGTCGTTGCAGACCGCCCTGTCGGACCCCACGAAACTTCACAACCTGTCGACCGTGACGCTCGACCTGACGTCGGATGACGGCTGGGATGCCGCGATGGTCGACGTCGACGCGGTGATCCACACCGCCTCGCCCTTTCCGCTTGTCCAACCCAAGGATGAGAACGAGGTCATCCGCCCGGCAGTCGACGGCGCGCTTCGCGCCCTGCGCGCGGCGCAGGCGGCGGGCGTGCGCCGCGTCGTGCTCACTTCGTCCGCGGTCGCGGTGATCACGGCCGTGCGCCCGTCGAACGGCCGGGCCTACACCGAGGCTGACTGGTCCGACGCATCCAGCCCGGCCGCCACGCCCTATGCGAAATCCAAGACATTGGCCGAGCGCGCAGCTTGGGATTTCGTGCGCGACAGCGGCGGCTCGATCGACCTGACCTGCATCAATCCGACGCTGGTGGTGGGACCGCCTCTCGACCTCGACTACGGGACTTCGATCGAGGTGATCGAGCGTGTCCTACGCGCCAAGGACCCGATGCTGCCGAACGTCGGCTTCGGTACGGTCGACGTGCGCGACGTGGCGACGGCCCACGTACAGGCGCTGGACGTGCCGGAAAGCATCGGCCAGCGCGTCCTGATCAACGATCGCTTCATGTGGTTCGCCGACATGGCCCGCGCGGTGAAGACGGCGTTGCCTGACCGCAAGATCGTGACGCGCGTGGCGCCCGACTTCGTGGTGCGCTTCCTCGGCCTCTTCGATCGGTCGATCGCGACGATCAGGAACGATCTCGGCAAGAGCCTGAGCATCGACACCACGCGGGCGCGCGAGCTTCTGGGCATCGCGTTCCGCGACACGCGCCAAAGCGTGGGCGAGACGGCGCGCTGGCTGGTCGACAAAGGCCGCGTCTAGCCGGCCCGCGCCAGCAGGTCCAGCAACCGCTGGCGCGCCTCGGGCACGGGGCGATTTCCCATCGCTTCGGCCAGCTTGGCGACAAGGAAATGCCCCGTCGTCCCGAGCCCGGCCAGAACCTGGGCCACATCGTAGGTATCGGTGCCCGTCATCGCGGGGCTCAGCGGCAAAAGCCGGTCGGCCCACTCTCCGGCCGCGCCCCGGCTGATGGCCCGCCCCGAGCGTGGCGAGACATAGACCAGGTCGTCGACCGTTCCCGTGACGGCGCAGCCCGACAGGTCAAGGCCGAACCCAAGCTCGTCCAGAAGCGCCATCTCCCAGCGCAGATAGGCCAGCGGCCAGACTTCGGTCGCGCCGATCATGTCGAGAAGCCCGATGGTGCGCGCGTAAAGGCGCGGGTGCGCCTCACGCTCGGGCAGGGCAAAGGTCAGCAGGGCTGTGACCGCGTGAAGGCCGGCAAGGGATTGGCGGTCCGACATGAGATCGGCCGCCCGGCTTTTCAACGGCTCGACGGTGAAGGCGCCGATGTGTTCGTCCAACCGCGCGCGCCAGGTCAGGTCGAGCTGCGCGCCCGGTTGCAGGATCGGCGCGATCTTGCGGCTTGTGCCGCCCCGCACGACACCGGCGTGGCGGCCATGGCCGGCCGTGAAGACCTCGATGATCGCGGCTGTCTCGCCGTGGCGGCGCACCGACAGAAGCGCGCCTTCGTCGCGCCACTCCATCATGTCGAAAGGCCCGGTTCGTCCAGCAGATGCCGCCCCTCGCGGTCCTCGACCTCGATGACCCAGAGATCGCGGTCGAAGCCGCGCTGACGGGAGATGGCGGCGTCGACCTCGGCCTCGGTGCCTTCGGTCAGCACGATCCACGCCCTCTCGCCGCTGGTCAGGTCGAACGATCGCTGGAAGGCCCGCGCCCGGCCGTCAAGGGTGTTCTGCTTGACCAGCACCGCGCCCGCTGTCCCGTCGCCCTTCGCAACGACGAAGGCCGGAATGTCGGCAAGGCGCAGCCGGTTGAGATAGGCCGCGACCCAGAAGTCGGTCGTCAGCCGCGTCACGGTTTTCCGTCGGAGAAGTCGAGACCCATCTCGGAATAGCGCTCGGCTTCTTCCAGCCAGTTCGGCCGGACCTTCACCTGAAGAAACAGGTGCACCTTGCGGCCCAGGAACTCCTCGATCTCGGCGCGGGCGAGTTGGCCGATGGTCTTGATCGTCTCGCCCTTCTTGCCCAGCAGGATGCCCTTGTGGCCGTCGCGGGCGACATAGATCACCTGGTCGATACGGACCGAGCCATCCTTGCGCTCGTCCCAGGCTTCCGTCTCGACCGTCAGTTGATAGGGCAGTTCCTCATGCAGGCGCAGCGTAAGCTTCTCGCGCGTCATCTCGGCGGCGATCATCCGCAGCGGCAAGTCTGCGATCTGGTCTTCGGGGTAAAGCCAGGGGCCTTCGGGCATCTCGGCCGCCAGCCACTCGCGCAGGGCGTCGACGCCATGCCCGCGCTCGGCCGAGATCATGAAGGTGCGCACAAAGGGGAAGCGCTCGTTCAATTGCTTGGTGAGTTCCAGAAGCTGAGGCGCCTCGACCCGGTCGATCTTGTTGATGGCCAGCGCCACCGGCCGGTCGCCGACACGGCCGCTCAGGGCCTCGAGAATCGACTCGACGCCCGGGGTGATCCCGCGGTGCGCCTCGATCAGAAGGACCACGACATCGGCATCCGCCGCCCCGCCCCAGGCCGCGGCGACCATGGCGCGGTCCAGCCGGCGGCGCGGCCGGAACAGGCCCGGCGTGTCGACGAAGACGATCTGACTGTCGCCTTCCATGGCGACCCCGCGGATGCGCGCACGCGTGGTCTGCACCTTGTGCGTGACGATCGACACCTTGGCGCCGACCATGCGGTTCAGCAAAGTCGACTTGCCGGCGTTCGGTTCCCCGATGAGGGCGACGAAGCCCGCGCGCGTGGTGGTCATTCGTCTGCCCTCACCTTTTCCAATAGCGCCTGCGCGGCCAGTTGCTCGGCCTGTCGTTTCGATCCCGCCTGGGCCACGGCGCTGCGCCCGTCCGACAGACGTGCCTCGATCGTGAAGACCGGCGCATGGTCGGGGCCCTCGCGCTGGGTCTCGACATAGTCGGGCGGTGTCTGGCCCTGCGCCTGCGCCCATTCCTGCAACGCCGACTTGGGGTCGCGCGCATCGTCTTCGACCGCGGCAATGCGGTCGGTCCAATGCGCCAGCACCACCGCGCGCGCCGCCTCGAAGCCTGCGTCCAGATAGACCGCGGCGATCACCGCCTCCATCCCGTCGGCCAGAAGGGCGTCCTTCCGGCGCCCGCCCGACATCATCTCGGACCGGCCAAGTTTCAGCACCGACCCAAGGTCAAGGGTGCGCGCGATCTCGGCGCAGGTTTCCTTGCGCACGAGCGCGTTGAACCGTGGCGCCAGCGTTCCCTCGGACGCCTCGCGGTCGGCTTGGAACAGCGCCTCGGCGATGACAAGGCCCAGGACCCGGTCGCCCAGAAACTCGAGCCGCTGGTTGTCCGGGCGCGACGGCGTCGCGATCGAGGGATGCGTCAGGGCGCGGATCAGAAGGTCCGGGCCCTGGAACCGGTGGCCGAGACGCCGCGCGAAGGCGTCAAGATCCGCCGAAAGCTTCACTATTCGATCGCCTTGAAGAACCGGTCCGCGCGCCAGGTCCAGAAGAAGAACAGTGACCGGCCAGCAGACGAGAACATGACCCGGTCGGCGCGACCGATCAGGTTCTCGAAGGGCACGAAGCCCACGCCCGCAGGCGGCATGACGCGGCTGTCGGTCGAGTTGTCGCGGTTGTCACCCATGAAGAAGTAGTGACCCTCGGGCACCGTGTAGACGCCGGTGTTGTCAAGCTGGCTCTCGCGGGCGTTCAGGATGCGATGCTCGCGGCCGTTCGGCAGCGTCTCGATGAAGCGGTCCTTCTCGCACACCGCGCCAAGGCCCACAGCCATGTTCTTGCACAGCGGCAGGCTGCCGCTTGCGCCCTGGCGTTCATAGATTTCCTCGAAGACGCCATCGGGGGTCTGGGGCGCGGGCGCGTCGTTGATCTGGAGAACGCCGTCGATCACCTGAACGCGGTCGCCGGGAAGGCCCACGACGCGCTTGATGAAGTCCGATCCGTTGGTGGGGTGGCGGAAGACGACGACGTCGCCGCGCTCGGGTTCGGTGGCGAACCAGCGCCCGTCGATGAAGACGCACATCGAGAACGGGCAGGAATGCCGCGAATAGCCATAGGCCATCTTGTTGACGAACAGGAAATCGCCGATCAGCAGCGTGTCCTTCATCGACCCCGAGGGAATCCAGAACGGCTGGAAGAACAGCGTGCGGAACACGCCCGCGATGAGAAGCGCATAGACGACCGTCTTGATCGTCTCGACGACCGCGCCGCCTTCGCTCTTGTCCGCCATTGTCACGTCCGCCTTTCGCTGGTTGCGCGCTACATGGAAGGGCCGTCAGGGCGTGTCAAGCGGACGCGCCTCGATCACCACGAAGGCCTGCGCCCAGGGATGGTCGTCGGTCAGTGTGACATGCACGATCGCCTCGTGGCCCGGCGGCGTCATCTCACGCAGGCGCTCGGCCGCCCAACCGGTCAGGTGCATCACCGGCTGGCCGGTGCGCAGGTTCGACACGGCCATGTCCTTCCAGGCGATGCCCATGCGCAGGCCCGTGCCCAGCGCCTTCGAGCAGGCCTCTTTCGCGGCCCAGCGTTTGGCATAGGTGCCGGCGGTGTCGGCGCGGCGTTCCGCCTTCATCTGCTCGACCTCGGTGAAGACGCGGTTGCGGAAGCGGTCGCCGAAGCGCTCAAGCGTGCGTTCGATCCGCTCGATGTTGCACAGATCGGTGCCGATGCCGAGGATCATGCCATCCCCCGGGCGATCATGACCCCGCTGGCGAAGTCATGGCCGGCCTGTTGAAAGTTCCGGGTCATCCGCACCTGTCCCGCGGGTCATCAAGGTCGGGCGATGCCCGGTCCGGCACTGCATACGCCCCGGGTCGTGTCAGGGCAATGCTTGGCCTTGCAAGGGTCCGACGGGCCCGGACTTGTGCGCAAGCCCAGGTTGGGCCATGACCGGCACAACCGCAGCGAAGGAACACGCAAGATGGATTACGGCAAGTCCGGTGCCGCCCGCCAGGGCAAGAGCGGGCCGAAGCACGTCGAGCACAACGCGAAGGGCACCGCGAACAACCCCTTCGGCGCGCGCGACGCGAAGGCCGAACTCGTGGCGCGCATGAAAGCCGCCGCCCAGGCGAAGGCACGGCCCGACCGCGACGGCGCGTCCTAGCCCCGCGCCTCGTCCATGAGCCGCCGCATTTCCCCGATGGCGGGGCCAAGGCCGCGGAAAATCGCCTCGCCGATCAGGAAATGCCCGATGTTGAGTTCCATCACCTCGGGCATGGCCGCGACGGGGGCGACGGTCTCGTAGGTCAGGCCGTGGCCCGCGTGCACCTCGAGGCCCAGCGAATGGGCGAAGGCCGCCATGTCGCGCAGCGCGGCAAGCTCGCGGTCGCGCGCGTCGAAATGACCTTCGGCATGGGCGTCGCAATAGGCGCCGGTGTGCAACTCGATCACCTGCGCGCCGATCCGGGCGGCGGCCTCGATCTGGCGGCGGTCGGCGGCGATGAAGATCGACACCCGGCAGCCCGCCTCGCGCAGGGGCGCGATGAAGTGGGCAAGCCGGTTTTCCTCGCGCGCGACTTCAAGGCCACCCTCGGTGGTCCGTTCCTCGCGCTTTTCGGGCACGATGCAGACGGCATGCGGCCGGTGGCGCAGGGCGATCGCCTGCATCTCGGCCGTGGCGGCCATCTCGAAGTTGAGCGGCAGGCGCAGGTTCGCCATCAGCCCCTCGATATCCGCGTCCGAGATGTGGCGGCGGTCTTCGCGCAGGTGCGCGGTGATGCCGTCCGCACCTGCCTCTTCGGCAAGTTTCGCGGCGCGGATCGGGTTGGGATAGGCGCCGCCGCGGGCGTTCCGCACGGTCGCCACATGGTCGATGTTCACGCCCAGCCTCAGCCTGCCCAACGGCTTCATTCCCTGTCCTCCTCGGCCTGCGCGCCTGCCGCCGCGGCCCCGGCCTCGGCGCGCTTGCGTCGCTTCTTTTCAAGCCGCGCCTGTTTACGTCGGTCGCGTGCCTTTTGGTAGGTCACGATGATCGGATAGGACAGATAGTACGCGGCCAGCCCGGCGACGATGCCCGGGATGATCCCGCCCACGAGATAGGGCAGGAAGATCACGCGGAAGAAATCGGCAAGCCGGTCCCAATGCATCGCTTCGGGCGAGAAGACGGCATAGAAGTTATGCCAGAGTTCCTGGAAGGCCTGGCTGAAGGCCTGGCCGACCCGGTTGAGCGGGACCGGGGGCGAACCCAGCATCCACGAGCCGATTTCCATCGATACGGCGGCAATGATCGGGAAGGTGATCGGATTGCCGATGAAGGTCGCCAGAAGCGAGGCCAGGATGTTGCCGCGCAGCGCCACGGCAAGTCCGGCGGCCAAGATGAAATGGAACCCGAAGAACGGCGTGAACGACACGAAGACGCCCGCTGCGACCCCCCGGCTGATCTTGTGCGCCGGGTCCGGCAGACGCCGCAGCCGGTAGATCACGTATTGCGAGGCACGCCGCCAGCCCCCCCGCGGATAGAAGGACTCCGCGACGATCTGGTAGTAGGTCCGTGGCGTCCGTCGCTTGAAGACCACCTAGGCGTTTCCCCGTTCCGTCCCTATGGCTTGCGGCCAAGATCGCGATGACGCGAGATCGAGGCCACGTCACTGTCGGCCTCGAGCGCCAGCATCACCGAATGCAGATGCTCGACATCGCGCAGATCCACGTCGACGATAAGGCGATAGAAATCCGGTTTCCTGTCAAGAAACTGAAGGTTCGAGATGTTGGCGCGCTGTTCCCCTATCAGCGTGCAGATCCGGCCCAGAACGCCCGCGTCGTTGGCGATGGTCAGGTCAAGGCTGACGGCGTGGACCGCGGGGTGATTGCCGGAATGCCAGTGCAGGTCGACCCAGCGCTTGGGCTGGTCCTCGAATTCCTGAAGCGCACGGCAGTCGATCGTGTGGATCATGACGCCGCGCCCGCGATAGGTGATGCCCACGATCCGCTCGCCCGGCAGGGGCTGGCAACAGTTCGCGCGGCTGAAGGTCTGCCCGGGCTCGAGCCCGACGACCGCGCGCGCAGCGTCGATCTCGTCGCCCTTTTTCGCGACAAGTTCGGGGTAAAGCGTGTTCACCACCTCGCGCGCAGTCAGCTCGGCCGACCCGAGGCGGGCCAGCAGTTCCTCAGTGTCCTCAAGGCCAAGGTGCCGGGCGGCGGTGCCCAGCGCCTTGTCGGTGGGTTTTTTGCCGACGTGCTCGAAGGCCACGCGGGCCAGTTCGCGTCCAAGCTTGATGAACCGCTCGCGGTCCTCTTCGCGCAGGCTGCGCCGAATCGCGGCCTTGGCGCGCCCCGTTGCGACGATGTCGATCCAGGTGGCCTGAGGGCGCTGGCCCTCGGCAGTCAGGATCTCGACCGACTGTCCGTTCTTCAACCGCGTCCAGAGCGGCACGCGGATCGTGTCGACCTTCGCACCCACGCAGCTGTCGCCGATGCGGGTGTGGATCGCATAGGCGAAGTCCAGCGGCGTCGCCCCGCGCGGCAGCTTCACCACCTCGCCCTTGGGCGTGAAGCAGAAGACCTGGTCCTGATACATCTCGAGCTTCACATGCTCGAGGAACTCGTCGTTCGTCTCGGCCACCTCGAATCGTTCGGTCAGCGTCGAGATCCAGCGCGCGGGATCGACGGCAAAGCGGTTCTCCGACCGCACCCCGTCGCGATAGGACCAGTGCGCGGCCACGCCGGTTTCGGCGACCTCGTGCATCTCGCGCGTGCGGATCTGCACCTCGACCCGCTTGCCGTCGCGGCCCGATACGGTGGTGTGGATCGACCGGTAGCCG
Organism: Saliniferula longa; assembly: GCF_050789285.1. NCBI lineage: Bacteria > Pseudomonadati > Pseudomonadota > Alphaproteobacteria > Rhodobacterales > Roseobacteraceae > Saliniferula > Saliniferula longa. The sequence goes on from NZ_JBOUVX010000004.1 coordinate 238,926, forward strand.
TTCGACTTGGGCTGGCTGATGTAATCCTTGAACCGGCCCGGCACCGCGCGCCAGCGCTGGTGGATGGCGCCCAGCGCGGCATAGCAATCGGCCTCGGTGCCCACGATGATGCGGAAGCCATAGATGTCCGAAAGGCGCGAGAAGCCCTGTTCCTTCTCCTGCATCTTGCGCCAGATCGAATAGGGCTTCTTGGCGCGGCCGATCACCTCGGCCTGAAGACCGGCCTTCTCGAGTTCGAGCTCGATATCGGCGGTGATCTTCTGGATCACGTCGCCGGTTTCGCGTTGCAGGGTGATGAAACGGCGGATGATCGAGGCGCGTGCCTCGGGGTTGAGGACGCGGAAGGCCAGATCCTCCAGTTCCTCGCGCATCCACTGCATGCCCATCCGGCCGGCGAGCGGCGCGAAGATGTCCATCGTCTCGCGCGCCTTCTGCGCCTGCTTCTCGGGCCGCATCGACCGGATCGTGCGCATGTTGTGCAGCCGGTCGGCCAGCTTCACCAGGATCACCCGCAGGTCCTTGGACATCGCCATGAAAAGCTTGCGGAAGTTCTCGGCCTGCTTCGACTCGGTCGACGACAGTTGCAGGTTGGTCAGCTTCGTGACCCCGTCGACCAGTTCCGCGATCTCGACGCCGAACTCGAACTTCACGTCCGAATAGGTCGACCGCGTGTCCTCGATCGTGTCGTGCAGAAGCGCCGTGACGATGGTGGCGTCATCCAGCTTCATCTCGGTCAGGATCGCCGCCACGGCGACAGGATGCGAGAAGTAGGGTTCGCCCGAATGACGGAACTGGCCGTCATGCATGCGCTGACCATAGGCATACGCCTTCCCGATCAGCGCGGCGTCTGTCTTGGGGTTGTAGGTGCGAACCAGCGCGATCAGGTCGGAGGCATCGATCATCGCGTCCGCCCGTGTGGGGCCTTGCCGCCCCTTACTGGCGCTCCTGCGCTTCCATGAGGGCGCGAAGCAGTTTCTCTTCCGAGATGTCGTCGTCGACCGGCCGGTCGGCCTCGGCGCCCATCAGAAGCGCCATCGCGTCTTCCTCGGGTTCGTCCACCTCGATCTGGGTCTGCAGGCTTTCGATCATGCGCTCGCGCAGATCGTCGGCTTGCTGCGCCTCGTCCGCGATCTCGCGCAGGCTGACCACAGGGTTCTTGTCGTTGTCGCGCTCCACCGTGATCGGCGCCCCCGACGCGATCTCGCGCGCGCGGTGCGCGGCAAGCATGACAAGCTCGAACCGGTTGGGAACCTTGTCAACGCAGTCTTCGACCGTCACGCGGGCCATGGGTCACTCCATCGTTGGGGTGGGGGGCAAAACGAACCCTGCATTTAGACGCTGGGCCGACGAATGGCAAGCCCCCTGCCCCCAAGGCGCAGAGCCGGCGAATGCGGCACAAGTCCCGGATCATGCCGAATTGATGCGCCGCGAGGTCCCGACAGGTCCGACACGGAAAATTGTCGGTTGCGCAACGACCGCGAATGCCTATCTTGCGGCGGGTCCTGATGTCCGAAGGGTGCCTCACTCCCACCCGACCGAAGCGGACGGAGGGGCCATTATTCGGAAGGAAGGATAGATGTTTTATCGGGACGAACGGCTTGCGCTGTTCATCGATGGATCGAATCTTTACGCGGCCGCGAAGGCCCTGGGATTCGACATCGACTACAAGCTCCTCCGGCAGGAGTTCATGCGGCGGGGAAAGCTTCTTAGAGCCTTCTACTATACGGCGCTTCTGGAGAACGACGAGTATTCTCCGATCCGTCCGTTGGTGGATTGGCTCCATTACAACGGCTTCACCATGGTGACGAAACCCGCCCGCGAATACACCGACAGCATGGGGCGTCGGAAGGTCAAGGGGAACATGGACATCGAGCTTGCCGTCGATGCCATGGAGCTTGCGCCGCGGGTGGACCACATCGTCCTCTTTTCGGGCGACGGCGACTTCAAGCCGCTTGTCGCAAGTCTTCAGCGCCAGGGCGTGCGGGTTTCGGTCGTGTCGACCATCCGCAGCCAGCCGCCGATGATCGCCGACGACCTGCGCCGTCAGGCCGACAACTTCATCGAGCTTGACGAACTGCGCGAAGTGATCGGGCGCCCCCCGCGCGAGGATCGTGAAGACGACCGCGCCGAACGCGCCGACCGCACGCAGGACCGCGTCGCCGAATAACCTTGGCCGGCTGATCCACGGCCACCCACCGGCAGGGAGGGTGGCCGTCTTCTTTTCCCCCGGCAGGACGATGTCCGGCAAAGTCACGGTTGCGCGTTCCGGCATCCCCTCTATCTTGACGCCATCAGCCACCCCGCTGGAGGCGCCCCGTGCCCAAGCCGCCCCTGACCCTTTATCTTGCCGCGCCGCGCGGGTTCTGCGCGGGTGTCGATCGCGCGATCAAGATCGTCGAGATGGCGCTTCAGAAATGGGGGGCGCCGGTCTATGTGCGCCACGAGATCGTTCACAACCGATACGTGGTCGACGGGCTGCGCGCGAAGGGCGCCGTCTTTGTCGAGGATCTTGACGACTGTCCGCCAGACCGGCCGGTCATCTTCTCGGCCCACGGGGTGCCCAAGGCCGTCCCGGCCGAGGCGTCGCGGCGGCGGATGATCTTCGTCGACGCGACCTGTCCGCTGGTGTCAAAGGTCCATATCGAGGCCGCGCGTCACCACGAAAACGGGCTTCAGATGATCATGATCGGCCATGCCGGCCACCCCGAAACGATCGGAACCATGGGACAGCTGCCCGAGGGCGAGGTGCTTCTGGTCGAAACGGTCGAGGATGTGGCGGCGGTGAGGGTGCGTGACCCGGCCCGACTGGCCTTCGTCACCCAGACGACGCTGTCAGTCGACGACACCGCGGATATCGTGGCCGCGCTCAAGGCGCGGTTTCCCGCCATCGTCGGCCCGCACAAGGAAGACATCTGCTACGCCACCACCAACCGCCAGGAGGCGGTGAAGGCGATGGCGCCGAAGGCCGACGCGATGCTGGTGGTCGGTGCGCCGAATTCCTCGAACTCGAAGCGTCTGGTCGAGGTCGGCGCGCGGGCCGGTTGCGCCTATGCGCAGCTTGTCCAGCGCGCGACCGACATCGACTGGCGCGCGCTCGAAGGCATCCGCACCGTCGGGGTGACCGCCGGCGCCTCGGCCCCCGAAGACCTGGTGGACGAAGTGATCGACGCCTTCCGCGACCGCTTCGACGTGACCGTCGAACTGGTCGAGACCGCGGTGGAGAACGTCGAGTTCAAGGTGCCGCGGATACTTCGCGAACCGGCATGAGCGACTGGCTGACCTTCGAGGGGGTCATCGAACCGGTTCTGTGGGGCGAGACGACCTATACCATCCTGCGCCTGCCGCGAGAGGTGGCCGAAGCGCTCGAGGCCACCGGTGCGCGGCGCGTCGAGGGCGAGTTCGGCGAGCATCCCGTGAACCTTGCGCTGACGCGGGCCGAGCCGACCGGAGACGGGGTCTTTCTGTGGGCCGGCAAAAGTCTGCTCGCGGCGACCGGCCTTGAACCCGGCGACGTCTTCGAGGTCCGGCTGCGCCCGGCGCCCGAGGACGCGGTCGACACACCCGACGATGTCGCCCACGCCCTGCAATCCGCGGGCCGGACCGCCGACTGGGAGGCGCTGACGCCCGGCAAGCGGCGCGGGCTGCTCTACAAGATCGCCACGGCCAAGACCGAGACCACGCGACACAAGCGCATTGCGCAGATGCTTGCCGACCTGCAGAAGGCCCCATGACCCCAATCCCTCGCTCTGCCCTTGTCCTTGGCCTGGCCGGCCTTCTTCCTTTCCTCTGGGGGGCGCTCACGCTGTTCAGCGAAGCTGCGGCCGGCGCCGGGATGCAGGCCTTCGGTCCGCGCTTCGTCGGCCCCTATGTCCTTCTGTCCTATGGCACGGTGATCCTTTCGTTCATGTCGGGCGTCCTGTGGGGCTTTGCCACCCGGGCCGAGGGCCGGGTCGCCTCGACCGGGTATGCCCTGTCGGTGCTGCCCGCGCTCTGGGCCTTCTTCTTCGTGGGCGGCGGGCCGGTGTCGGCGGCGATCTACCTGATCGCGGGCTTCGTCGGGCTGCTGGGCCTTGACTGGCTGTTCTGGACGCAGGGCCTTGCGCCGCGCTGGTGGATGAGCCTGCGCATCGGGCTGACCGTCGTGGTCGTGGCCTGCCTTTCGATGGTGGTGATCTGATGGGGCTGACGCTTTATTCGATGCCGTCCTCGGGCAACAGCTACAAGGCGCGGCTTCTGCTGGCGCACCTTGGCCTGCCCTACACCCATGTCGGGATGGAGTACCTGACCCCGGAACTCGACGCTGCCCATGGCGCGGGCACCCTGCCCTTCGCCAAACTTCCGGTTCTCGAACTCGACGACGGCACACGCCTCCCGGAATCGAACGCGATCCTGTGCTATCTGGCCGAGGGCACCGACTGGCTGCCGGCGGACCGGCTGGACCGGGCGCGGGCACTGGCCTGGATGTTCTGGGAGCAGAACCAGCACGAAGGCGTCATCGCCGTGCGCGCGGCACTTCTGACCTATCCGCACCGCGCGCATCTGGCCACGCCCGAGCGCCTGGCCGAGCTTCTGGATCGTGGCAATGCCCTGCTGGCGATCATGGAACGACGGTTGGCCGGGCATGACTGGATCGCGACGCAAGCTCCGACCGTCGCGGACCTGAGCCTTTACGCCTATACCCACAGTGCCGAAGAAAAGGGCGGCTTCGATCTTGGGCCCTTCCCCGCAGTGCGCGCCTGGCTGGACCGGGTCGCGCGCCTGCCTGGCCATGTCGGGTTGACCGACATTCCCGCATGACCGAGCTTTTCGCCTATACCGACGGCGCCTGTTCAGGGAACCCGGGTCCCGGCGGCTGGGGTGCGCTTCTGGTCGCCCGCGACGGCGAACGCGTTCTGAAGGAGCGTGAACTGAGCGGCGGCGAGGCCCTGACCACGAACAACAGGATGGAGCTTCTGGCGGCGATCAACGCGCTCGAGGCGCTGGACCGACCGTCGACGATCACGGTGGTGACCGACAGTGTCTACGTCAAGAACGGCGTCACCGACTGGATCCTGGGCTGGAAGCGCAACGGCTGGAAGACAGCCGCGAAGAAGCCGGTGAAGAACGACGATCTCTGGCGCCGTCTCGACGAGGCGCGGGCGCGCCACGAGGTGCGGTGGGAATGGATCAAGGGCCACGCCGGCCACCCCGAGAACGAACGCGCCGACGAACTCGCGCGGGCGGGGATGAAGCCCTTCAAGCCGGGCAAGGCCGCGCAATGACCGCGCTTTCGATCCTCGATCACGCGGCGGTGCTTGTCTTCGCCCTGACCGGAGCGCTGGTCGCCAGCCGGGCGCAGCTTGACATCGTGGGCTTCGCCTTTCTGGCCTGCCTCACGGCGGTGGGCGGCGGCACTGTGCGGGACCTCCTGCTTGACCGCCATCCGATCTTCTGGCTGTCGGCGCCGACGTATCTTCTTCTGGCCTCGGTCGCGGCGGTGGTCGTCTTCTTCACGGCGCATCTGCTGGAAAGCCGCTACCGCGTCCTTCTCTGGCTCGACAGCGTGGCGCTTGGCGTGGCGGTCGCCGCGGGCGTCGCGGCGGCGACGGCGGTGGGACAGCCAGCGGCGATCGTCGTGCTGATGGGCGTGATCACCGGCTGCCTCGGCGGGCTGATGCGCGACGTGGTCGCCAACGAGGTTCCGCTGGTGCTGAAGCAGGGCGAACTTTACGTCTCGGCAGCCTTCGGCGGCGCGCTGGCCGCGGTCCTGGCCGCGCCGTTCCTGCCCGGCACGCTCTGGCAGCTTGCCTTGTGCATCGGCGTGACCTGGGCGCTGCGCGCCGGGTCCATCGCCTTCGGCTGGCGGTTGCCGGTCTATCGTGCCCGGCCGCCGCGGAACCGCTGAGCCGTCATTTCCGCCAGTGCGTCGGCACGATGATCAGCGCGCCGACAGCAGCGACGATGGCGTTGATGCCGGGCCTTCCGAAGCTGATCCCGAACATCAGTGTCACGAAGTAGAAGACGAACGCCCCGCCGACGCAGATGATAATCGACTGCAGGATCCCGTTATGGGTGAAGCCGGTCTTCTCGGCGAGGTAGCCGACGATCCCGGCGATCACGACCGTGCCGATCAGGGTGGGGAACATGGACTATCCTCCAAGGATGGTGCCGGGGGGCAGCGGCGTGCCGTTGAGGAAGGCGTTGACGCCCTGCCGTTCGCGGCCCTCGATCTGAGCTTCGGTGACTTCCACGGCGCCGGTTCCGCAGGCCACGATGAAGCCTTCAAGAACCGCACCCGGCGCGCCGGCCCCCTTCGCCAGCCGCGACCGCAGAAGCTTCACGCGCTTGCCGTTCAGCGTCGTCCATGCGCCGGGGAAGGGCGAAAGGCCGCGGATCTGGCGGTCGACCTCGACCGCGGGGCGGATCCAGTCGATGGCGGCCTCGGCCTTGTCGATCTTTCTGGCATAGGTCACGCCCGCCTCCGGCTGCGGGTCGGGCACAAGCGTATCGAGACGGTCCAGCGCCATGACGATCAGCCCGGCGCCAAGGCCCGCCAGCCGGTCGTGCAGGTCGGCCGTTGTCTCGGCCTCGCCGATCGGCGTCGCCTCGCGCAGAAACACTGGCCCGGTGTCGAGACCGGCCTCCATGCGCATGATGCAGACCCCGGTTTCCGCGTCGCCCGCAAGGATCGCCCGGTGGATCGGCGCCGCACCGCGCCATCGCGGCAAGAGAGAGGCATGGATGTTCAGGCAGCCGCGGCGCGGCGCGTCGAGGACCGCCTGCGGCAGGATCAGCCCATAGGCCACGACGACACCCACATCGGCGTCGAGCGCGGCGAAGTCGGCCTGCGCCTCGTCGGTGCGCAGGCTGCGGGGGTGGCGCACCACGATCCCAAGCGCCTCGGCCCGGGCATGGACCGGGCTTGGCCGGTCCTTCTGGCCGCGCCCCGCCGGGCGCGGCGGCTGGGTATAGACACATACGACGTCATGCCCCGCCGCGACCAGCGCGTCGAGCGCCGGAACCGAAAACTCCGGCGTGCCCATGAACACCACCTTCATGCCGCGCCCTTCCGCACCTTGCGCAGCAACATGTCACGCCGCGTCCGGCTTAGCCGGTCGATGAAGAGCCTGCCGTCCAGGTGGTCGATCTGGTGCTGCACGCTGGTCGACCACAGCCCCTCGAAGTCGCGCGTGACGTCGGCGCCCGTCTCGTCGAGGTAGCGCACCGTCACCCGCGCGGGGCGGTGCAGGATGGCCGAAATGCCGGGCAGGTTGGGGCTTGCCTCTTCATGGGCGCGCAACTCGTCAGAGGCGGCGACGATCACCGGATTGGCCAGCCGCACCGCCTGATCGCGTGCGTCCGAGGCATCGACGACGGCAAGGCGCAGCATCACCCCGATCTGCGGGGCGGCAAGGCCGACGCCCGGCATCGCCTCCATCGTGTCGATCATGTCGCCCCAGATCGCGCGGGTCGCGTCGGTGATCGCGGGCACCTCGTCGGCGCGGGTCCTGAGCCGGCGGTCGGGCCAGGGCAGGCAAAGGCGCGCCGTCATCTCGTGGCCTCGGCATAGGCGGACTCGAGGTCGGCACGCAGAGTGGGGTCGGCGCGGGCGAAGGTGACGATTCCGTCGAGGTGATCGTATTCGTGCTGGGCGCAGATCGCGGCGAAGCCCGTCATCTCGGCCTCGACACGGGCGCCCTTCAGATCGGTCCAGCGCAGCACGATCCGGCCCGGACGCCGGACCGGCACAAGGATGCCGGGGATCGACAGGCAGCCTTCCTCGTTCAGAAGCAAGTCGCCGCCGGTCTCGACGATCTCGGGGTCGATGCAGACGATCGGGTCGGGGTCGCCGGTCTTCCAGGCCACGTCCATGACGAACAGGCGCCGCGACACGCCCACTTGCGGCGCGGCAAGGCCGCGTCCGGGCGCGGCATACATCGTTTCCAGCATGTCGGCGGCAAGGGCGCGCACCCCGTCGTCCACCCGCCCCACGGGATCGGCCCGGCGCGCCAGCACCGGATCGGGCCATAGGGCGATGGGCCGAACGGTCACGCCCGCGCCCGGTCGCGCTTGAGCTTGACCATCTTGCGGGTGATCATCTGTCGCTTCAGCGGCTTGAGATAGTCGATGAAGAGGATGCCGTTCAGATGATCGATCTCATGCTGGACGCAGGTGGCCCAGAGACCGGAAAAGCGTTCGGCCTGGGGCTTGCCGTCAAGACCGGTCCAAGCCACCTCGACCTCGGCCGGGCGCTCGACCTCGGCGTATTGCTCGGGGATCGACAGGCACCCCTCCTCGTAGACGTTGCGCTCCTCCGAGGACCAGACCACCTTGGGGTTGATCAGGACCATGGGGCGCGGGGGCGCGGCTTCGTCCTTTACGCAATCCATCACCAGCATCTGCTTCAGCACGCCGACCTGCGGCGCGGCAAGACCGATGCCGGGGGCATCGTACATCGTCGCCAGCATGTCGTCGGCAAGCCGACGCAGGTCGTCGGTAATCTCGGACACGGGGTCGGCGACCTTCTTCAGGCGCGGGTCGGGATGGATCAGGATCGGGCGCAACGTCATGGCCCCGATTTAGGGGACCCTCGCCGCCTGCGCAATCGGCTTGCGGTCGCCCGCCGCCCGGCTAGGTTTGCCGAACTTCGGCGAGGATGACGAACCATGGACTTCGATTTCGACAGCGCCCCCTCGGGCAAGGGACACTTCGCGCAGAAGTGGGATGACATGGCCACGCTCATGGGCGTGACCGCCGAGGACGCCATTCCGATGTGGGTGGCCGACATGGACTTCCAGGCCGCGCCCTGCATCCTCAAGGCGCTTCAGACCGAGGTCGATCGCGGGTTCCTTGGGTATTTCGCGCAGACCGCCCGCGTGTCCGAGGCCGTCACGACATGGATGTCCACCCGGCACGGCTGGAGCTTCGATCCGTCGGCCTTGCGGTATTCGCACGGGGTGGTCGCGGGCTTCGCCATGGCGGTCGATGCCTTTTCCGACCCAGGCGACGGCGTCATCCTGTTCTCGCCCGTCTACCATTCCTTCTACGGCAAGCTTCGGGCATTGGGCCGCACCGTGCTGGAAAGCCCGCTGGCGATGACCGACGGCCGTTTCGAGATGGATCTCGAAGACCTGGCGACCCGGCTGACAGGCCGCGAACGGATCGTGGTCCTGTGTTCACCGCACAACCCCGGCGGGCGGGTCTGGTCGCCGGACGAGATCCGCGCCCTGGCCGCCTTCTGCGAGGCCCACGACCTGATCCTGATCTCGGACGAGATCCACATGGACCTGACCTTCCCGGGCGTCCGCCATGTGCCGACCGCGGTCGCCGCGCCCGAGGCCAGGGCACGGCTCGTCACCCTGTCGGCGGCGTCGAAGGGCTTCAATATCGCCGGGGGCGAAACCGGGTTCATCGTGATCGAGGATCCCGCACTGATGGCGACCTTCGACCAGACCTTCAGGAACCGGGGCGGCACCCCCAACCGCTTCGGCATGCTCCTGCTGCGCGCGGCCTGCCGCGAGGGCGGACCGTGGAGCGATGCGGTCCGTGCCTATCTTGCCGACAACTTCACGCTGTGGCGGGACCGCATCGGCGCCCTGCCGGGCATCGAGGTCATGGACATGAGCGCCACCTATCTGTCGTGGGTCGACTTCCGTGGCACGGGCTGCACGACGCAGGATGTCGATACCCGAATCGGGGTCCATGCCCGAATCGCCAAAAGCCCGGGTCAGGCCTTCGGCACCGGCGGTGACGGCTGGAACCGGTTCAACCTTGCCATGCCGCGGCCGCGCCTTTTGACGGCGATCGAGCGCATGGAAGAGGCCTTCGCCGATCTTCAGTAGGTCCGCCGCGCCTCAGACAAGGCGCGGGATCAGACCCACGGGGGCGTTTTCGTCCCGGTCGTAGTCCAGCGGCGCGCGGTCGACGGCCGCGGTCGAGCGCTTGAATTCATAGACCATCTCGCCGGCCTCTTGCGCGCTGGCCACGATAAGGCACTGCGACAGATGCCGCGCGCCATCGTAAAGGTCGACAAGGCCGCGCAGGTGCGGCGCGTCCTCGGCATCGAGGGCGAAGCCCCGGTCCCACACGCGCAGAATGGTGAAGGTCTGATCGCCAACCTTCACCCGAAGGCGGCTTTTCTTGGCGGCGGCACGCTTGCGGGCCCGTTCCAGGCCGTCACGCACCTCTTTCGGCAGATACTCGGACATGACACATACTCCCCCTAACGCCTTGAGGATGAGGGGTTTTCACGTTTCGTCAAGCAAAGCTTCGGAATCTCCAAACGCAAGGCGACGATTCCACTTCGACTGGGGAATTGTCGCCACATGGGCCGGCCGTCGGATTTGGTGTGCAATTTCGCACTTAAGCTGCGCCAACATGGGGATTACTGTGCCTGGATGCGTCGCCTACCTGACCCGTGGATTGCTGAACGGAGGACCTCGGATGGGACAGCTGGTAGACGGCGTCTGGCACGACACATGGTACGACACGGCGCGCAGCGGTGGGGCCTTCGTGCGGTCGACCGCGCGGTTCCGGAACTGGATCACCCCCGATGGCAGGCCGGGCCCGTCAGGCGATGGCGGCTTCGAGGCCGAAGCGGGACGCTATCATCTTTACATCTCCTACGCCTGTCCCTGGGCGCATCGCACGCTGATCTTCCGCGAACTGAAAGGCCTTCAGGACCTGATCGGCGTTTCGGTCGTGCACCCCGACATGCTGACGGACGGCTGGACCTTTGCGCATGACTATCCGGGCACGACCGGAGACAGGCTGCATGCTGCGCCCTTCCTGCGCGACATCTACCTGAAAGCCGATCCGAAGATTTCGGGCCGCGTTACCGTGCCGGTGCTCTGGGACCGGCAGCGCGAGACGATCGTGTCGAACGAATCCTCGGAAATCATCCGCATGTTCAACGGCGCCTTCGATCACCTGACCGGCAACCGCGACGACTACTGGCCAGAAGACCTTCGCGCGGCCATCGACGACGTGAACACCCGCATCTACGACACGGTCAACAACGGCGTCTACCGCGCCGGCTTCGCCACCACCCAGTCCGCCTACGACGCGGCAGTGGCGCCTCTGTTTCAGTCGCTCGACTGGCTCGAGGATCGGCTGTCACGCAGCCGCTACCTGATGGGCGGGCGGATCACCGAGGCCGACTGGCGGCTCTTCACGACGCTGGTGCGCTTCGATCCGGTCTATCACCTGCATTTCAAATGCAACCGGAAACGGCTGATCGACTATCCGAACCTCTGGGCCTACACGCGCGAACTTTACCAACGACCGGGCGTCGCCGGCACCGTGAACTTCGACCACATCGTGCGGCACTATCATTACAGCCACGCCTCGATAAACCCGCATCGCATCCTCCCGATCAACCCGATCCTCGATTGGTCCGAACCGCATCGGCGCGAGGAACTGCCGCGCAGGGCCGCCTGAAGCCAGGGCCTCAGGTGCTGCCGTAGTGGTGGACGATCGCCGCGATGTCCTCGGGCGGGGTGTGGGTTTTCACATAGGCGCAGGCGTTGGGGATGTGGTTGAAGATCGACCCGTCGGAAAAGAAGGTGCTGTTCGTGACGAAGACGACCTTGGCGTCGGGCTGGCGGTAGCTTGCGAAATCGGCCACCGCGATCGCGCTGCCCCGCACCAGCATCAGGTCGAGCACGATGACGCCGACCTCGAACTCGCACAGGAACTGCGTTGCCTCGTCCTGCGACGCGACACGCGCCACGATGGCTCCAAGACGCTCAAGATGGTTCGCCCAGACCCTCGACAGGTCGGGATTGTTCGCCACGATCAGGACCAGCATGTCACCTCCGGGGCCAGATCTTCCGGCTCCGCGTTCCCCCGACGCCAATATGTCGGCCAAGTTCCTAACGAAAGGTTAACGCGCGACCGTGGTCGACACCTGACGCGGCGGCAGTCCGCCGGCCATTGCCAGACGGCAGCGGACTGCTAGGGTTCAGCATCACAGACGGAGTGACCCCATGCGCCTGCGCCACCACATCGCCCCCCTCATGGTCGCCCTTGCGGGCCTTTCCGCAGCCGCCCCCGCATCTGCGAGCGTGCCCTGCGGAGGAAGCTTCGGCGATTTTGTCGCGGCGATGAGGGCCGAAGCCCTGCGCCAGGGGTTCGACCGGGCAAGCGTCGACAGCTTCTTTTCCGGCGTCCGGCAGGATCCGGCGGTGATCCGCGCCGACCGCGCGCAGGGCATCTTCCAGATGCCCTTCACCGATTTCGCCCGCCGTCTCATCAGCAACGACCGCCTGGTGCGGGGCCAGCGCAACGCGCAGCAGTGGGATGCCGTCTTCGACCGGATCGAACGGGACTACGGCGTCAACCGGGGTGTCCTTCTGGCCTTCTGGGCCTTCGAGACCGACTACGGCGCGGTTCAGGGCGACTTCAACACCGTGAACGCGCTGATGACCCTTTCGCACGACTGCCGCCGGCCCGACCTGTTCCGGCCGCAGGTCTTCGCGGCGCTTCAGCTTTATACCATGGGCGATCTCGACCCGGCGCGCACCACCGGCGCCTGGGCGGGCGAGATCGGCATGGTGCAGATGCTGCCGGGTGACATCATCCGGAACGGGGTCGATGGCGACGGCGACGGGCACGTGCGGCTCAAGACCTCGGCGCCCGACGCGCTGATGTCGGGGGCGAACATGCTGCGCGCGCTTGGCTGGCGGGCGAACGAGCCCTGGCTGGTCGAGATCGTCGTGCCGCAATCGCTTGACTGGTCGCAAACCGGGCTTGGAAAGGCCAGGCGCGTCTCGGACTGGGAGGCGCTGGGCGTGCGCGGCAGATCGGGCGCGTTGCCGGCGCGAAACCTGCCCGCCTCGGTCCTGCTGCCGCAGGGGCGCAACGGGCCGGCCTTCCTCGCCTACCCGAACTTCGACGTCTATTTCGAGTGGAACAAGAGCTTCGTCTACGTCACCACCGCCGCCTATTTCGCGACACGCCTGGAAGGCGCGCCGGTGTTCGAGGCCGGCAATCCCAGCCCCGCCCTGCCCGAGGGACAGATGAAAGCCCTTCAGCAGAAGCTGCAGGCGCGCGGGCACGACGTGGGCGCCATCGACGGCATCCTTGGCGCCCTGACGCGCGCGGCGGTCCAGAAGGAGCAGATGCGCCTTGGCCTGCCCGCGGATGCCTGGCCAACGACCGAGCTTCTGAACCGCCTCTGAAGCGGTCAGCGCAGGGCGACGACCACCAGCGGCTTGGTCGCGAAATCGCGCTTCACCGCATGATCCGGGCTGCCAAGCCCGCTGGCGATGGCCAGAAGGAAGAGACCCAGAGCGATTCCCGTGAACTCGTACATCGTGAACACCTCATGTCGTTCGTTCACGAGTCGTTCTAAGCCGTAAAGGTTAATTCGGTCTAAGGTTAAGCGACCAGCGCCTCGGCCTTTCGCAGGTCGACCGAGACAAGCTGGCTGACCCCCAGTTCGGCCATCGTCACCCCGAACAGCCGGTCCATCCGCGACATGGTCACGGCATGATGGGTGATGATCAGGAATCGTGTGTCGGTGCGCCGCGTCATCTCGTCCAGAAGGTCGCAGAACCGGGTAACGTTGGCGTCGTCCAGCGGCGCGTCGACTTCGTCCAGAACGCAGATCGGCGCAGGGTTTGCCAGGAACACGGCGAAGATCAGCGCCAGCGCGGTCAGCGTCTGCTCGCCCCCCGACAGAAGGCTGAGCGTGGCCAGCTTCTTGCCCGGCGGCTGGCACATGATCTCGAGCCCGGCCTCGAGCGGGTCATCGCTTTCGACAAGGACAAGCCTCGCCTCGCCGCCCCCGAAGAGATGCTTGAAGAGCATCGCGAAGTTCCCGTTCACCTGCTCGAAAGCGGTTAGCAGCCGTTCCCGGCCCTCGCGGTTGAGGTTGGCGATCCCGGTCCGCAGGGTGCCGATCGCCTCTTGCAGGTCGGTGCGCTCGCTCACCAGCGTGTCGTGTTCTTCCTGCACTTCACGGGCGTCTTCCTCGGCGCGCAGGTTGACCGCGCCAAGCGCGTCGCGCTGGCGGCGCAGGCGATGGACGTCTGCCTCGAGCGCGGTGGCCGAAGGCATGGCGTCAAGCGTGGTGGCCAGGGTGTCGAACAGCGCGTCGGGCGACGTGTCGAGTTCTTCGGCGATCCGCGCCGCGGCCGCGGCCACGGCCTCTTTCGCGGCGGCGTGCCGCGCCTCGGTGCCGGCCCGCGCCTCGCGGGCCTCGGATGCGGCGCGTTCGGCGTCGCGTTCGGCCGCGGCGGCCTCGCGCAGGGCGGTCTCGCCCGCGGCCAAGGCATCGGCGGCCTTCCGGCGCCGCGCCTCGGCCTCGTCGATGCGCGACCGCAGCGCCGCCTGATCGGCACGGATGCGTTCAGGCGCGGCCTTCGCCTCGGTCAGCTTGCGGTCGGCGGCCTCGCGACGCTCGTCGAGTTCGGCGATCCGCGCCCCGGCGGTTTCAAGCCGGTTGACCCAATCGCCGCGCTCGCGCGCGATCTCGGTCAGGCGGCGATGACGCGCCTCGCCGGCGCGGCGCAGCTCGTCATGACCCGACCGCCGGGTCATCATCGTCATCCGCGCGGCCTCGACGGTCACGCGCACATCCTCGGCCTCGGCCCGTGCGGCATCGAGGTCGCCCAGACCCTTCAACGCCGCCTCGGCCTGGCGCAGGCGCTCGCGTGCCGCCGCCGCTTCCTCGGAATGGCGCACCTCGGCCAGGCGCGAGCTTTCCAGCTTGCCCGCGGCGATGTTGCGATCGGCTTCGGCCCGCGACAGCGCGCGGCTGGATTCCGTCACGCGCTGGTCGGCGGCACGGCGGGCTTCGCGCGCGGCCCGGTCGGCCTCGGTCGTCTCGGCCAGCCGCCGCTTGAGCACCTCGTGCGCCTGTTCGGCGCCCGCGGCGCGCGCACCGACCTCTTCAAGGTCCTGCTTCAGCTCCTGCAGGCGGTTCAGTTGCTGCATCCGAAGCGCGGTCGCCGAAGGCGCATCCTCGGCGGCGGTGCGGAAGCCGTCCCAGCGCCAAAGGTCGCCGTCGACGCTGACAAGGCGCTGGCCGGGACGAAGCTCGGCCTGACGCCGGGTGCCATCCGACCGGTCGACCAGTCCCACCTGGCTCAGCCGGCGGGCCAGGACATCGGGCACGGTCACGAAATTCGACAGGGCCGCGACGCCGTCGGGCAGGGTCTGCGGCTGGGCATAGCCCGGCAGCGCGGCCCAGCCCGACACGCCATCGGCCTTCACGACCGGGGCGCGCAGGTCGTCGGCCAGCGCCGCGCCCAGGGCCTTCTCGTAGCCCGACTTGACCGAGACAAGGTCCAGAACCTGCCCGCCCTCGGCGGTGTCCCGCTGGACAAGACGCGCCAGCGCGGCAACCTCGGCCCGAAGGGCGCTGACCTCTCCCGAAGCGGCCGAATGGGCGGCCCGGGCGTCGGACTCGCGCGCCTGGGCTTCGCCGCGCGCATCGTCGGCGGCGACCAGCGCGGCCTCGGCGGATTCGGCGGCGGCGGTCGCTTCGGCCAGCGCCGCCTCAGCGGCCGCAAACGCCGATTCCGAGCGCTTCAGGTCCTCGGCGGACTGGCGCGCGGCCTCACGGGCAGCGACGGCGGCAGCCTCGCTTTTCTGCTGTGTCGCGGACTCGTCCTCGACCAGACGCTGCGCGGACTGATGACGCGCGGCAAGCCGGGCCACATCCTCGGTCAGCTGGGAATAGGCGGTCTCGCGATCCTGCAGGACCTGCGCGGCGTCGTGCGCGGCCGCCGCGGCAGCCTCGAGCGCGGCCTCATGCCCCTCGCCATCGGCCGCAAGCCGCGTGGCTTCGTCGTCAAGCGCCGCCAGCGTCTGGCCGGCGTCCCGGTTCAGCACGGCTTCGCGTTCGGCGTCGCGCGCCAACTGCTCGATCTGGGCCTCGAGTGCCGCGATCGCGCCGCGCGCCCGCTTCTCGGCCTCGTCCAGCGTCGACAGCTCGACCGTCAGCCGCTGCAGGATGGCCGAGGCGATGGCCTCTTCCTCGCGCAGGGGGGGCAGACCTTCCTCGGCCTCGCCCCGGCGCGTGGCCGCCGCGCGCGCAAGGCGCTCGGCCTCGGCCGTGCGGCGCGTCTGGTCGGTCAGGGCCGCCTGAGCCGCCTGCGCGTGCTGGCCGGCCTCGTGCCAGCGGCGATAAAGCAGCGCGCCCTCGGCCTTGCGAAGTTCTTCGCCGATCTCGCGATAGCGCGCGGCTTGTCGGGCCTGGCGTTCCAACTGCCGCAATTGCTGGGCCAGCTGCTCGATCACGTCCTCGACCCGTGCAAGGTTCTGCTCGGCGCCGTTCAGCTTCAGTTCGGCCTCGTGACGGCGCTGGTAAAGACCCGAGATGCCGGCGGCTTCCTCGAGGATCCGGCGACGGTTCGTCGGCTTGGCATTGATCAGTTCCGAAATCTGGCCCTGCCGCACCAACGCCGGCGAATGCGCCCCGGTCGAGGCATCGGCAAACAGCATCTGCACGTCGCGCGCGCGCACGTCCTTGGCGTTGGCCTTGTAGGCCGACCCCGCGTCGCGGGTGATGCGGCGCACGATTTCAAGGGTGTCCGCGTCGTTGAAGGCGGCCGGAGCCAGCCGCTCGGAATTGTCGATGAACAGTGCCACTTCCGCGAAGTTCCGCGCCGGGCGGCTGGCGGCCCCGGCAAAGATCACGTCCTCCATCCCGCCCCCGCGCATGGCGGTCGGGCGGTTTTCCCCCATGACCCAGCGCAGCGCCTCAAGCAGGTTCGACTTGCCGCAACCGTTCGGCCCGACGACGCCGGTCAGCCCATCGGCGATGACAAGGTCGGTGGGGTCGACAAAGCTTTTGAAGCCGTTGAGTCTGAGCCTGGTGAAGCGCAAGGGCGTGCGGGGTCCGCTGTGATTCCGATCCGGGCAGTGTCAGGCCGGTGCGCCGCCCTGTCAACGCAAAGGACCCCGCATCTGCGCGACCTTGCCGGCTTGTCCACAAGATATTGAAAGGGTGTGCGCGTTCAAAGCGACCGGCGCAATCCCATCTCGCGCGCTTCGGACAGGCTGAAGCCGGTCGCCAGCGCCTCGGGATCGAGGCGCAGTTCGATCACGGCGGCCGTACCCGAGGCAAGGGCCCGCGCGAACGCCGCCGGGAAATCCGACGTGCGCTCAACCGTTTCGCCATGCCCGCCATGGGCACGCGCCAGCGCCGCGAAGTCGGGATTGCGCAGGTCTGTGCCGCTGACGCGGCCCGGATAGGTCCGCTCCTGGTGCATGCGGATCGTGCCGTAGCGGCCGTTGTTGGCGACGATGACGACGACGTTCGCACCGTATTGGAGCGCGGTCGAGATTTCGTTCCCGGTCATCTGGAAGCAGCCGTCGCCCGCGAAGCAGACGACGGTCCGTGCGGGGTGTTCCAGCTTTGCGGCGATGGCGGCGGGCAGGCCGTAGCCCATGCTGCCCGAGGTCGGCGCAAGCTGGCTGCGATAGCCCTTGTAGGTGAAGTATCGGTGCACCCAGGCCGCGTTGTTGCCCGCGCCATTGGTGACGATGGCATCTTCGGGCAGGCTGTCGGAAAGCCACCGGACGACCTCTTCGAGCCTGACCGCACCGGGGCTCTCTTTCGGCACCTGCCAGGCCTGGTATTCGGCGCGCGCGGCGGCGGTCCAGTCGGCCCAGTCGCCCGTCACCGGCCCGCCGTCCAGCAGCGCGCGAATCGCCACGGGCGCGGGGACGCACAGCGTCACATCGCTGCGAAAGACCGTGCCCGGCAGGTCCGGGTCGGGATGGACGTGCAGGATCGTCTTGCCCGGTGCGGCGGGGTCCATCAGTTCGTAGCCTTGCGTCGGGATATCCCCGAACCGCGACCCGAGGATCAGAAGGCAGTCCGCCCGCTGAAGCCGCTGGGCAAGCTTGGGGTTCATGCCGACGCCAAGATCGCCCACGTAGGACGCCGACCGGTTGTCTATATGGTCCTGCCGCCGAAAGGTCACCGCGACCGGAAGGCCCGAAGCCTCGGCGAAAGCGCGCAGATCCTCTGCCGCCTGCGCCGTCCAGCCCGACCCGCCGGCGACGATCAGGGGGTTGCGCGCCCGCCCCAGCCTGTCACGGATCGCCCGCAGCGCGTCCGCGTCCACCCCCTGCGCCGAGGGCGCGGTGGGGGCAAGGTCGGGGACGTCGGCGTGTTCGGCCAGCATGTCCTCGGGCAGTGCCAGCACAACGGGGCCGGGACGTCCCGACATAGCCACATGAAATGCGCGGTTCAAGTATTCGGGCAGACGGGCGACATCGTCGATCTCGGCCACCCATTTCGCAAGCGGGCCGAAGACCGCGCGGTAGTCGACCTCCTGGAAGGCTTCGCGGTCGCGGTGGCCGCGCGCGATCTGGCCGACGAACAGGATCATCGGCGTCGAATCCTGCCGCGCGACGTGGGTGCCCGAAGCGCCGTTCGTCGCCCCCGGCCCGCGGGTGACGAAGGCCACGCCCGGGCGTCCGGTCAGCTTGCCGTGCGCCTCGGCCATCATCGTCGCGCCGCCCTCGTGCCGGCAGACGACATTCTCGATCCCGCTGTCGTAAAGCCCGTCGAGCACCGCAAGAAAGCTTTCGCCCGGGATCGAGAAGACCCGCGCCACGCCCTGCGCCTTCAGATGATCGACAAGGATGCGGCCGCCGTGCCTCATGTCCCGTTCCTCCGCGATTCGCTTGCATATCCGGGCCAGTCCCCTAGATCGCGTTCGGAACCAACGGGGGACAGCCCATGCTGCTTGGCATCTCGGGGTCGCTGCGTAAAGAGGCGACCAACCGCAAGCTCATCCGCGAGGCGGCGCGGCTTTACGGCGGCCCCTACACCGAAGCCGACCTGCGCCTGCCGCTTTACGACGGCGACGAAGAAAAAGCCGAAGGCATCCCCGCCAAGGTCCAGACCCTGGCCGACCAGATCAAGGCGGCCGAGGCGGTGGTGATTTCGACCCCCGAATACAACCAGTTGCTGTCAGGCGTCCTGAAGAACGCGCTCGACTGGGTCAGCCGGGTGCCCGGCCGGCCGTGGCGGGACAAACCCGTGGCCGTGATCTCGGCCGCCGACGGGCGCGCGGGCGGCGCGCGGGCGAACTCGTCGCTGCGGCTGGCGCTGGTGCCGTTCCGGCCGCGCATGCTGATGGGGCCGGACGTTATGGTCGCGGACAGTTCCAACGCCTTCGACGAGTCCGGCCGACTGACGGGCGAGCGCTACATCGCGCAACTGACCGAGTTGATGGAGCTTCTCAAGGCCGAGGCCCGAAGGGGCCAAGGGGCCTAGAGGGACGCCTCGACGCGGAAGTCGTCGGGAATCGTGTCGCGTCCGTCAAGGATCAGGTCGGCCATGACCTCGGCCACCTTCGGGGCGACCCCGAACCCGATCTTGAAACCGCCGTTGGCGATGAAATGCCCGGGCCGCCCCGGCCAGGGCCCGAGGATCGGGGCGCGCGACCGGCTGCGCGGGCGCAGGCCCGCCCAGCGCCGGACGACCCGGGCGCCGTGCAGCACCGGCATGGCCGCGACCGCCTGCTCGATGACCGCGTCAAGGGCGGCATCAGTCCCGGTGGGGTCTGCATAGTCGCGTTCCGAAGTCGATCCGACAGCGACCGTGCCATCGGCATGGGGCACGATGTGAAGCCCGCCCGCGAAGACCTGCGGCATCTCGCGCGCGTCGAAATGCAGGACGGCCGCCTGCCCCTTTACCCCGCCGCCCGCCGGCCGCCCCGTCGCCCCGGACAGCGCATGCAGGCCGGCGGCCCCCGTCGCCCACAGGACCGCGCCGTCGTCCGCGCCGTCGCGCAGGATCTCGCCCCCACGCATCGCGATAGCCGCGGCCAGCGCATGGCAGGCGGCGAGCGGGGCTAGGCGGGCGCTCAGGTCGTCATGCACCAGAAGCCCCGTGGGTGACGGCGGTGCCCAGGCACCGGCCTGGGTCGCGTCAACCACGCTCCAGCGAAAGCGTCCCTGCCAGACCTCCTGCGCCGAGGCCTCGCGCGCCCGCGCCATGTCGACCGCGCGCTCGTCAGCAAGGGGTTGAAGCCGCCCCAGCCGGGCATAGCCCGTGACCAGACCCGACGTCGCCTCGACCTGACGCCAGAAGGGCTCTGCCAGAACCAGACTGTCGAACTGGAAGGCCTTCTTGGCGTTCCAGGCGTCGGGCGTATGCGGGGCCAGCGCGCCCACGACCCCCCCCGAGGCACCGGCCGCCACGCCATGAGGATCGACCACCCGCACACGCGCGCCCCGAAGCAGCGCGGCCCAGGCCACGGACAGGCCGAAGATGCCCGCCCCGCGCACGGTCAGATCGACGGTTGCCAATGCTCGCGGCCTTCTCCAGTGTCGCGCCGGCGATCAGGGTAGTCGGGACGGGAACCGGTGGCAAACGGGCAGGCAGAGGTGGACTGGCGCGACGGGCGCGTGCCGATCTCGACTCGCTTCGACGACCCCTATTTCTCGCTCGAGGATGGTCTGGCCGAAACACGCCACGTCTTCCTGCAGGGCAACGACCTGCCCGCGCGCTTCCGCCCCGGCTTCACCATCGCAGAACTTGGCGTCGGCACGGGGCTGAACCTGCTTGCGGCCCGGCTGCTGTGGCGCGAGAGCGGACAGACCGGCCGGCTTCACTATGTGGGCTTCGAAGCCTACCCGATGGCCGAGGCCGATCTGCGCCGGGCGCTGTCGGCCTTCCCCGAAGTGTCCGACGGCGCGGACCTCGTCGCCCGGGCTCTTGCGCAACCGGGAACAACCGTCGAGGACGGCGACATGGCGGCAACGATCCTGATCGGTGACGCTGCACGGACCCTTCCGGGATGGTCGGGGAGGGCCGATGCCTGGTTCCTTGACGGCTTCTCGCCTGCCAAGAACCCCGGGCTCTGGACGCCGGACCTTCTGGCCGGTGTCGCGCGTCACACCGCCCCGGGGGGCAGCGCCGCCACCTATTCTGCCGCCGGCGCCGTGCGCCGAGCGCTGGCCGAGGCGGGATTTCAGGTCGAACGCCGCCCGGGCTTCGGCCGCAAGCGCCACATGACCGTGGCCCGGATGCCCGAATGACCGAGACCAACACCCGCCTTGGCATCTCCCTCATGCTGGCGACCACCTTCGTCTTCGCGACGCAGGACGGCATCTCGCGCCACCTGGCGTCCGAATACAACGTGCTGATGGTCGTGATGATCCGCTACTGGTTCTTCGCGGCCTTCGTCATGGCGGTTGCCGCGCGAAAGAGCGGCGGCCTGCGCAAGGCGGCCGCGACGTCGCAGCCCGTGCTCCAGACGGTGCGGGGGTTGCTCCTGGCCAGCGAGGTCTGCGTGATGGTTCTGTCCTTCACTCTGCTTGGCCTGATCGAAAGCTATGCCGTCTTCATCAGCTATCCGCTCATGATCGCCGCCCTGTCAGGCCTCGTCCTGGGCGAGCGCGTGGGCTGGCGGCGCTGGGTCGCCATCGCGGTGGGCTTCGTCGGTATCCTGATCGTGCTTCGGCCGGGGTATCACGTGTTCTCGCCCATCGCGCTTGTGCCCCTTCTGTCGGCGCTGATGTTCGCGCTTTATGGGCTTCTGACGCGCTATGCGGCGCGCAAGGACACGACGGCCACCTCGTTCTTCTGGACCGGCACGGTGGGCGCGGCCTTCATGACGCTTGTCGGCATCTGGTTCTGGGAACCGATGACGCCCGCCGACTGGGGCTGGATGGCCGCGCTTTGCGTGACCGGGGCGCTGGGCCACTGGCTGCTGATCCGCTGCTACGAGGTGGCCGAGGCCAGCGCGGTGCAGCCCTTCGCCTATTTCCAGCTGGTGTTCGGGGCGATGTTCGGGATCTTCATCTTTGGCGAGACGATCGAGACGAACGTCGCCATCGGAACCGCCGTCGTGATCGGAGCGGGCCTGTTCACGCTGTGGCGCGAACGGCTGGCGCTGCGGCGTCAGCGGCCCTGAAGCTCCTGGCTCAGCCGCAAAGGCTCGGTCCGGCCTGTCAGACGCGCGCGATAGACCGGCAGGCTTTCGGTGACCCGCATCACATAGTTGCGCGTCTCGTCGAAGGGGATGTGCTCGATCCAGTCGATCACGTCGGTCCCGGCCGCGCGCGGATCGCCGCGCTCTTGTATCCAGCGGCGGGGACGGCTTGGTCCAGCGTTGTAGGCCGCCGAAACAAGCACGAAGTTACCCCCGAACTCGCTGATCAGCTCGGCAAGGTAGGCCACCCCCAGCGTCGCGTTGTAGGCCGGGTCGCTGAGCAGCCGGTTCGCGCTGTAAGGCAGCCCAAGATCGCCGGCCATCTCTTCGGCGGTGCCCGGCATGAGCTGCATCAGCCCCCGTGCGCCCACGCCGCTGACCACGCCCGGGTCGAATTCGCTTTCGCGCCGCGCGATAGACAACGCCAGTTCCGGCGGCACGATCGGGTTCGCCGCCCCCAGGTCCACGACCGGGTAATAGGCCGCCGGCACAACGATCCCGGCATCCGCCGCTCGCTTGGCGATCATCAGGGCGATGTGCGGCTCTTCCAGTTCGAAGGCCAGCGCGGCAAGCTGGCCCACGCCGGACTCATCCAGGCTTTCGGCCAGGTGCGTCAGGAAACGCTCGGCCAGCGACCGTTCGCCCGCCTTTTGCAGCAGAAGACCCGCCGCCAGCACCGAGCTTTCGGCGAAGGACGAGGTGCGCCAATCGCCATAGTCGGTGGTCCCGGTCAGCGCGGGATCCATCGGCAGGCCTGCGGCTTCGGCCGCCAGCAGGCCGTAGAAGCTGGTCTGGAACTCGCCGCCGAAGGCATAGGCGGCCTGGGCCATCTCGGCATTGCCCATCGCGGCGTGGGCGCGACCTTCCCAGTAGCCCGCGCGGCCAAGGCTGATCGGCGTCTCGACCGCCAGTCGGAAACGCTGGAAATGGCCCAGCGCCGCTTCGGGATCGTCGAGATACCGCAGGGCGACATAGCCGGCCAGCCATTCGAGATCGGCATAGTTCGATCCTTCGGTCAGACCGTGGCGCGCGGCAAGGCGATACGCGGTGCGGGCCTCTCCGCTGCGCATGGCCGATCGCGCGAGAACCCGCCGCCAGTTCGACCAGGCTTCGGGATTTCCGAGATCGGCCACCGTGCCGTCGCGGTCGATCATCAAGGCGATGGCGTCGTCGGTTCGGCCCTTTCGGACACGCCACTGCATCCGCTCGTAAGCCAGGCCCGGATCGTCGGCATGCGACGCGGGAATGGCCGCGATCAGCGTGTCGACGCCGGGCTGGTCCGCCCGCAAGGCAAGGCGCGCGCGCCCCAGCGCCCGCCAGCCTTCGTCCACGCGGGGATACATGCGCTCGGCCCCTGGCCGCTGGTCACGCCAGAGCAGCATGTCGAGCCGCTCGGTGTGATGCGGGGCAAGAACGCCGCCGAAGCGCGACAAGAGAACGTCTTCGTCCGCCGCCGACAGGATCTGTGTCCGCCAGGCAAGGACGGCCTGCGCCTCGGCCTCGGCGGCCCGGCCTTCGGCAAGATAGGCCGCAGTCAGCGCTGACGAGCCCGACCCCGTCTGCGGCGGGGTCTCGGCGAAGAAGGCAAGCACCTCGGCCGAGCGCGTTCCGAAGGGAACAGCCGCCTCGGATCGTTCACGCAGGTAGGCAAGGCCCGGCCAGTCGGGGCGGCGGGCAAGAAAGGCCACGGCTTCGTCGAAGGTCCCACGCGCGCCGCGCAGGTAATGCCATTCGATGATGTCGGCACCGATGGGTCCGGCGCCACGCGCCGAAGCCCGAGCGGCCTCCCAGTCGCCCGCGCGCATCTCGGTCAGGGCACGCGACAGCGCGTCGGCCTCGCGCGTGGATTGCGCGGCGGCCATGCCGGCGCCGGCCAGAAGAAGGGCCAGAACGGTGATCAGGCGGGCAAGAAGGGGGCGAAGCGACATGCGGGGGACCCTAGCTTGGCCGCACGCCGTGGCAATACACAAACTTGGCAAGGCCCGGCGGCTTGGCTAGTGTCCGCCGCGATCGGTCCGGGGTGGCCGGACGCGGTCATGGGGACCGCCAGGGGAATGAGGGACGCGCGCATGTTCAAGGGATCGATTCCGGCACTGGTCACGCCGTTCCGCAATGGCGAGCTTGACCTCGACACCCTGCGCGCGCTGATCGACTGGCACGTCGCCGAGGGCAGCGCGGGCGTGGTCCCGGTGGGAACGACCGGCGAAAGCCCGACGCTGACCCACGAAGAACACGAGCTTGTGGTCAGCGAAACGGTCAAGGCCGCCGCTGGCCGGATCCCGGTGATCGCCGGGGCCGGATCGAACAACACCGTCGAGGCGATCCGATTCGTCCGCCACGCCGAAGCCGCGGGCGCGGATGCCGCCCTGGTGGTGACGCCCTATTACAACAAGCCGACGCAGGCGGGTCTCATCGCGCACTACCGCGCGCTGCATGACGCCTCGAGCCTGCCGATCATCATCTATAACATTCCCGGCCGCTCGGTCGTCGACATGACACCGGCCACGATGGGCGAACTGGCCAAGCTGCCGCGCATCATCGGGGTGAAGGACGCGACCGGCGACATCACCCGCGTGTCGAAACAGCGCGAGACCTGCGGCAAGGACTTCCTGCAGCTTTCGGGCGAGGATGCCTCGGCGCTGGGCTTCAATGCCCATGGCGGCAGGGGGTGCATCTCGGTCACCGCAAACGTCGCGCCCCGACTTTGCGCGGAATTCCAGGCCGCGACGCTGGCGGGCGACTATGCCGCCGCTCTCGCCTACCAGGACCGGCTGATGCCGCTGCACGAGGCGATCTTCCTTGAACCCGGCCTTGCCGGCGCGAAGTATGGCCTGTCGCTTCTGGGTCGCTGCCGCGAAGAGGTGCGGCTGCCTCTGGTCGGCCTGACCGACGGCACGAAGGACCGCATCCGCGCGGCCATGCGCCACGCGGGTCTCGTGAACTAGTCGCTCCAGCGCATTCTGCGCATGTCGCGCAGTGTGTCGGTCAGCATCGCGGTCAGCAGCCCGAACATCAGGAAGCCGTTGGCGCCGACCATGCCGCCCAGAAGCCGCCATTGCAGCGGCACAAGGACATCGCCCAGACCAAGCGTGGTATAGGCCACCAGCGAGTAGTAGATCGCCTCTTCGACCGTATCGAAGGTGTCGATGGCGATGAACACCGTCGCCCAGATGCCCACGCCCAACATCACGACAGCCATCGTCCAGGTGACCACAAGGCAGATCACGCCGATCGTCTTGAAGGCATAAGGGGGGCGCCGCACCCAGGGCTCGATCCGCCGCAGCATCCGGATCAGAAGCCACCACATCACCGCGCCGACGATGACTGAGCAGAAGGTGATGACGGTGCCAAGCAGGATCTGGACAAGCATTCCGGACTTGTTCTCCAGACCGAAGGTCGGGTCAAGGCTCGGACTGGACAGGCAGGACCGTGCACCATATGTCAGGCGGCCATGTCGAAGCCCAAGGACAACCCCAACTACAAGGTCGTCGCCGAGAACCGGCGCGCGCGCTTCGACTATGCCATCGAGAGCGATCTCGAATGCGGGATCATCCTCATGGGGTCCGAGGTGAAGTCGATGCGGACCGGGCAGGTCAACATCGCCGACAGCTATGCCGAGGTGAAGAACGGCGAGCTCTGGCTCGTGAATTCCTACATCGCGCGCTACGAACCGGCCCGCCAATGGGGCCACGAGGAACGGCGGATCCGCAAGCTTCTGATATCGAAAAAGCAGATGGCCGACCTCTGGAACGCCACCCAGCGCCAGGGCATGACGCTGGTACCGATCGTGCTGTATTTCAACGACCGTGGCATCGCGAAGCTGAAGCTGGGCATCGCGAAGGGCAAGAAGGCCACCGACAAGCGCGAGACCGAAGCCAAGCGTGACTGGCAGCGGCAGAAACAGAGGCTCTTGAAGGAGCGGGGGTGAGGCGGGGACGCCACGGCGCTCCGCCAGATGCGACCACCCGGCTATGTGTTCAGGCAAAACCGACCTTATCCTGAAGCCATGGCTCGTCCCCTTGTCCATGCCCTCGCGCTCGGCGTGACGCTCGTCGCCACCTTCGCGGCGGACGGCGCCGTCGCCGAGGGGTCCGAGGCAACGCCCTGGTACGTCGACAACGCGCGGCTCTGGCCTGACGGGGCCGCGGTGAAGTTCGACACGCGGTACCTCCGGATCTGCCAGCCGTGGTTCGGCCCGGCGTCCGGGCGGCAGGCGCTCCTCGGCGTCAACGCGGCGGTGATCCCCGGCTCGGAGAACGCCTATGCGCCGCTGAACCTGCGCCTCAGTTCGCGCAGCTCGAGGGACGAGGTCAAGGCGAACATGCTCGGGTTTCTCACGCTTCGCGGAACCCGCGCGTTCGGTCCGGTGACCTACGAGGCTTACGAGTCGTATCGCGACGAAGGTGACATCTTGCCGGTCCGAGGCCTGTAGATCTTCGAGGGCGACAGCGGCCAACCCTGGCCGCCGCACTGGGTCAACTGCTCGCATGAGGTTTCTGTGCCCTCGGGTGGAATGGAGGCCTGCAACGTCTGGGTCTGGTACACCGACCACCTCTCGGCGCGCCTCGTCTTCCACCGCTCGCTCGAGCGCAAGGACGTGCGCGCCTACTTCCCCTTCTTCGCCCGCGAGATCGTCAAGGTGCTGGAGGCGGTCGATGTCACCGACGACCTCCCCGACCTCGAGGGGCCGATCGATATCGTGGAGTGACCCCCGCCCCTTGCCTGATGCCCGCTGCGGCGCTAGGCACGACAGGCGCACCTTCCGGGGGTTTCCGCCATGTCCGACGATCCGAAAACGCTTGTGTCCACCGGCTGGCTGGCCGAGCACCTGAAGGACCCCGACCTGCGGGTGCTCGACGCAAGCTGGTATCTGCCGGACATGGGCCGGGACGCGAAGGCCGAGTATGCGGAAAGCCACATCCCCGGCGCGCGGTTCTTCGATATCGACGAGATCTCGGACCTGCGCTCGGACCTGCCGCACATGGCGCCGCCGCCCGAGAAGTTCATCAGCCGGATGCGCGCCATGGGCGTGGGCGACGGGCATCAGATCGTGATCTACGACGGGGCGGGCATGTTTTCGGCCGCCCGGGTCTGGTGGCTGTTCCGCCTGATGGGCAAGACCGATGTCGCCGTGCTTGATGGCGGGTTCCCGAAATGGCGCGCCGAAGGCCACCCGGTCGAGGACATGCCCCCGATCCTGCGTGACCGACACATCACCGTGCAGCGCCAGGCGGCGCTGGTCAACGACGTGACGCAGGTCGCCGCCGCGGCAAAGCTGGGCGACCACGAAATCGTGGATGCGCGATCTCCCGCCCGGTTCCGGGGCGAGGAAGCCGAGCCCAGACCGGGCCTGCGGTCAGGACATATCCCCGGCTCGAAGAACGTGCATTACCGCACGGTCCTGAACGACGACGGCACCATGAAGGACACGGCCGGCATCCGCGCGGCCTTTGCGGCGGCCGACGTGGACCTGTCGAAACCGGTCATTACCACCTGCGGGTCCGGCGTCACGGCCGCGATCCTGTTTCTGGCGCTGGACCGGATCGGGCACCTCGACCATTCGCTTTACGACGGGTCCTGGGCCGAGTGGGGCATGTATCCCGACCTGAAGGTCGAGACGGGATGACCATCGTTCCTGCCGGCACCGAGGTGCCCTACACGGTGACCTTCCTCGAAATGACCGAGCGCCCCACCTGGAGCTATCCGCATCTTCCTGCCACGGAACCGGCCTCGCTTCTGAAGGCCGAGGATCCGCCGGTCTGGTACTTTCTGTCGCTCTACGACGCGGTGGGGCGCGATTATGCCTGGGAAGACATCCACCAGCGCGAGCATTCCGATATCGCGGCCTGGCTCTCGCACGAGGCGGTGACGCTTCATACGCTTCTCGTGCACGGTTGGCCGCACGGCTTCTTCCTGCTCGACGCGCGCGCGGGAACGACCTGCGATCTCGCCTATTTCGGCCTTGTGCCCGAAGCGGTCGGGCGCGGCCTTGGCTCGTGGCTTCTGAAGACCGCGATCCTGATGGCCTGGGACATGCCCGGCGTGACCCGGCTTGAGGTGAACACCTGCACGCTCGACCATCCCCGCGCACTTCAATCCTATCAGCGTCACGGTTTCACGCCCGTCCGCCGCGAGGATCGCACCCGTGTGCTGACACGCAACCGCGACCTGACCCGCATCCCCGACTGAGAGTTCCCGATGCTTTCCAACCTCACGCCCCAGCCCGCCGACAAGATCATCGAACTGATGAAGCTCTTCCGCGAAGACCCGCGCACCGCCAAGGTCGACCTTGGCGTCGGCGTCTACAAGGACGCAACCGGGCATACCCCCGTGATGCGCGCGGTGAAGGCCGCCGAGAAGCAGCTTTGGGAACAGGAGACGACCAAGACGTACGTGGCGCTGGCCGGCGACCCGGCCTTCGCCGACGCGATGCGCCAGCTCATCCTTGGCGACGCGGCTCCCGCCGCGCGCGTGGCGGGCGCCGCGACGCCGGGCGGCACCGGCGCGGTTCACATGGCCTTCGAACTTGCGAAGATGGCGAAGCCCGATGTGCGCGTGCGCGTGTCTTCCCCGACCTGGCCGAACCACCTTTCGATCCTGAGGCACCGCGGCATTGCCTTCGCCGAGTATCGCTATTTCCACGAGGCGACACGCGGCGTCGATTTCGATGCGATGATGGCCGACCTGGCCGACGTGGGACCTGGCGATCTGGTGCTGCTGCATGGCTGCTGCCACAACCCGACCGGCGCCAACCTTACCGAGGCCCAATGGGGCGCCGTGGCGGATCTGCTCGAGCGGACCGGCGCGGTGCCGATGATCGACATGGCCTATCAGGGCTTCGGCGATGGGCTTGATGCCGATGCCTATGGCACGCGGCTTCTGGCGGCGCGGCTGCCCGAGGTGCTGATCGCGGCAAGCTGTTCGAAGAACTTCGGCGTCTATCGTGAACGCACGGGGCTTCTGCTTGCCATTGCGGCGGATCAGGCGACGCGGGATATCGCGCAGGGTTCGATGGCGCACCTGAACCGCCAGAACTTCTCGTTCCCGCCCGACCACGGGGCACGGCTGGTGACGATGATCCTGAACGATCCCGCCCTGCGCGCCGACTGGCAGGCCGAACTCGAAGAGGTGCGGCTGGGAATGCTGGGTCTGCGCCAAAGCCTTGCGGACGAATTGCGCCAACGCACGAACTCGGATCGCTTCGACTTCGTCGCCCGGCATCGCGGCATGTTCTCGCGCCTGGGCGCAACCCCCGAACAGGTGATGGCGATGCGTGCCAGCCACGGGATCTACATGGTGGGGGATTCGCGGATCAACATCGCCGGGCTGAACGCCACGACCGTCCCGATCCTTGCCGAGGCGATCGTCAAGGCGGGCGTCTGACCGAGATGGCGGGCGGGCTGCGCATCGCCGCCGTCACCGGCGCGGCGTCCGGCCTGACCGATCCGATTCTGGCCGAGCTTGCCGACCGCCTGACGGCCGAAGGGCTGCGCGTATCCGGCGCGGTGCAGCGCACCACACCGTCCAGCGCCCTTCGCAACAAGACGATGGAGCTTGTCCTGCTGCCCGATCGCCGGGTGGTGACAATTTCCGAGGAACGCCCCCCGGGGGCGCCGGGCTGTTCGCTGGACCCCGGCGTCTTCGAGACCGTGGCGGCCGAGGTCGCCGCGCGAATCGCCCCGGGGGCCGACGTCGCGATCCTGAGCAAGTTCGGCCAGCGCGAGATCGAGGGGCAGGGCCTGCGCGCAGCCATCGTGGCGGCGGTGGAACACGACCTGCCGCTGCTGATCGGTGTCGCCCCCGCCCGCGTGGCGGCCTTCGAGGCCTTCGTTGGCGGCCCTGTGACCTGCCTTCCGGCGGCCGTGCCCCCCTTGCAGCGTTGGGTCCGCGACAATCTTGGGCAGCTTGCCTGAGCGCGGAAGATCGTCCTGAAACACGAGAAAGCCCGGGCGCGAACGCCCGGGCCAGTGGTGAAGAGCTGACAGGAAGGGAGATCAGCCCTTGGTGAAGTCCGGGTAGGCCTCCATGCCCATTTCGGCCATGTCGAGACCGTTGATCTCGGCCTCCTGATCGACGCGGATCCCCATGATCCCTTTCAGGATGATCCAGACGATCAGCGAGGTCACGAAGACGAAGATCCCGATCGCCGCGAAGCCGATGAACTGGGTCACGAAGCTCGTGTCCGGCGCATAGAACGGAACCGCCATCGTGCCCCAGAACCCGGCGACAAGGTGCACCGGGATCGCGCCGACCACGTCGTCGATCTTCATCTTGTCGAGCATCGGCACCGCGACGACCGCGATGATGCCACCGACGGCACCGACCCAGAGCGCGCCGAAAAGCGTGGGCTCGAGAGGGCTTGCCGTAATCGACACGAGACCGGCCAGCGCGCCGTTCAGCAGCAGCGTGAGGTCAGGCTTCTTGTAGAGCACCTGCGACAGGATCATCGCCGCCATCGCGCCGGACGCCGCCGCCATGTTGGTGTTGGCGAAGATCCGGCCCACGTCGGTGATGTCGCCCACGGTCCCGGCCGCAAGCTGCGAGCCCCCGTTGAACCCGAACCAGCCAAGCCACAGGATGAACGTCCCCAGCGTCGCGAGGGCCAGGTTCGAACCCGGCATCGGAATGGTCCGGCCGTCCTTGTAGCGGCCGATCCGCGGGCCAAGGACGAAGGCACCAGCCAGGGCGGCGAAGCCACCTGCGGCATGGACCAGCGTCGAGCCGGCAAAGTCGTAGAAGCCCATCTCGGACAGCCAGCCGCCGCCCCACTGCCAGGACGCCTCGATCGGGTAGATGAATCCGGTCAGGACGACCACGAAGATCAGGAAGGGCCACAGCTTGATGCGCTCGGCCAGGGTGCCCGACACGATCGACGCCGTGGTGGCGCAGAACATCAGCTGGAAGAAGAAGTCCGACGCGACCGACGCGTAGTCGAGCGAGGCATCCGCCGCCGCAAGGCCAACGGGTTCAAGCGACGTAGGCGAGAAAAGCGCGCCCAGCCAACCGGCGATGGTCCAGCCGTCACCCGGATACATCAGGTTGAAGCCGACCAGCCAGTACATGATCGCCGCGATCGAGAAGAGCGCGATGTTCTTGGTCAGCTGGGTGGTGACGTTCTTCGACCGAACGAGGCCGGCCTCGAGCATGGCAAAGCCCGCGGCCATCCACATCACAAGGAAGCCGCCGACCAGGAACAGCAGCGTCGTCATGATGTAGGGGCCGATTTCGTCGAAGGTCGGCGCGGCCTCGACGACTTCCTCGGCGACTTCGGCGGCCGTCTCGGCCTCCTGCGCGAAGCCCATCAGCGGCAGGGCCACGAGGGCGGCCGCGACTGGAATGAGAGTCTTTAGTTTCATGTGTTTCAGTCCCCTTGTCCTCGAGCGGCCTTAAAGCGCGTCCTCATTGGTTTCGCCTGTGCGGACGCGCACGGCGCTTTCCACATCCAGAACGAAGATCTTGCCGTCGCCGATCTTGTCGGTCTTGGCCGTGGTCGCGATGGTGTCGACGACCTGTTCGGCCATCCCATCCGAGACGACGATCTCGAGCTTCACCTTCGGCACGAAATTCACGGCGTATTCGGCACCACGATAGATTTCGGTGTGTCCGGACTGCGAGCCGAAGCCCTTGATTTCCGTCACCATCATGCCGCGCACGCCGATAGAGGTCAGCGCCTCGCGCACCTCCTCGAGCTTGAACGGCTTGATCGCTGCAATGATCAGTTTCACTTGCTGCATCCCCTTCCGTTACGCGGGGAACGCCCCCGCCAGTCCACGGACGAACAAGGAAGGCACGAACGGGGATTCTCAAGGAAACGCGGCCCCGCAGACGGACCCACGGCATCCGCATTTGCACAATTTTTGCACAAATGGGGGGCGTCGCCTATTTTTTAGACAGATCGCGAATTATTCATCAGACGGAATCGGGCACCTTCGCACTCCACATCCCGCGCAAGGGCGAGTAATCTTCTGCAAAACGGGCAGAGCCAAGAATGGACACAGGATGATCGGGTCGCGCGGCAAACGCCCCCCATTGGTAGCGGACAAGCGGTCGTCGGGCGGGAAGAAGGCACGCCAGCCGGCCGAAAAGCCTGCGCCGAAGTCATCGCGGAGGCGGCGCACTGCGGCGCCCCGGCGCAAGCTTCACCCGCTGATCGGCTGGCCTCTGGCCTTGATCGGCTGGGTCGTGGGCCTTGTCTTCCGGCTGACGTGGCGCGCGGGCGTGATCGCCGCGCTGATCCTGGGGCTTGCGGTCGGCTACTTCGCGCTGACGATGCCCCCGGCCAGCGCGCTTCTCGACGCGCGCACGCGCGGGTCCGTCACGATGCTCGACCGGGACGGCGAGGTCTTCGCCTGGCGGGGCGAGCAGTTCGGCGGCCAGATCACCGCCGACACGGTCAGCCCCAACCTGCGGAACGCGATCATCGCGACCGAGGACCGCCGCTTCTACCGCCACTTCGGGGTCAGTCCGCGCGGCGTCGCCAGCGCCGTCCGCATCAACCTCAGCGAAGGGCGCGGGCCGTTGTCCGGGCATGGCGGATCGACCATCACCCAGCAGACCGCGAAGCTTCTGTGCCTCGGCGTGCCCTACGACCCGGCCAGCGGCATGACCGAGGCCGAGTACGAGGCGGACTGCCGACGCTCGACCATGCAGCGCAAGCTTAAGGAAGCGGTCTACGCGCTGGCCATGGAGCTTCGGTATTCGAAGGACGAGATCCTGACGATCTACCTCAACCGGGCCTATCTGGGGGCCGGGACGCGCGGGTTCGAAGCCGCGGCGCAGCGCTATTTCGGCAAGTCCGCGAACGAGGTGAACCCCTCCGAGGCGGCGATGCTGGCCGGGCTTCTGGTCGCGCCATCGCGGTTCGCGCCGACGGCCGACCTGCAAAGATCGCAGGATCGGGCGCGGCTGATCATCGGACTGATGGAGGAGCAGGGCTTCCTGACCACCGCCGAGGCCGACCAGGCCCGCGCCAATCCCGCGCAACTCAGCGCCGCCGCCGAAGCCCGCGCAGGGGGCTATTTCGCCGATTGGGTGATGGACGTGGGCCCGGCCTTTCTGACCAGCGAGACGACCGAAGACGTGATCATCCGCACGACCTTCGACCAGCGCATCCAGACCGCCGCGGAAGATGCGCTTCAGTACATCTTCGAAAACAAGGTGCGCGAAGGCTCGCAGGCACAGGCCGCGATCGTGGTGATGAGCGCCGATGGCGCCGTGCGCGCCATGGTGGGCGGTCGCAAGTTCCGTGGCGTCGCGGGCCAGTTCAACCGCGCGATCCAGGCCAAGCGGCAGACCGGATCGGCCTTCAAGCCCTTCGTCTATGCCGCGGCGCTGGATCTGGGGTGGTCCCCGAACGACATCATCCTTGACGGGCCGCTAACGATCAACATCCCCGGGTCCGGCCCGTGGAGCCCACGCAACTACACCAACGACTTCTACGGCCCCGTGACGCTGACCGAAGCACTGGCACGATCGCTGAACACGACCGCCGTGCGCCTGTCCGAAGAAGTCGGGCGCGACAACGTCCGCGCCGTGGCCGAAGCCTTCGGGATCCGCAGCGATCTGGCGCAGGGGCCTGCGCTGGCGCTTGGCGCATCGGAATCGACCCTGCTCGAGATGACCGGGGCCTATGCCGGGATCCTGAACGGCGGTTCGGCCGTCGCGCCCTATGGGCTGATCGAGATCCGCCTGCAGGGCGAAACCGACCCGATCCTGGGCCAGGAGGGCGGAATCCAGGAGCGGGTGATCCGCCAGGAAGCTGCAGAACAGCTTGTCTACATGATGAGCGAGGTGATGACCCGCGGCAGCGGCACGCGGGCCGCCCTGCCCGACCGCCCCTCGGCCGGCAAGACCGGAACGACGCAGGCCGCGCGCGACGCCTGGTTCCTGGGGTTCACCGCCGACTACGTGGCGGGCGTCTGGATGGGATATGACGACAACACGCCCCTGACCGGGGTCACCGGCAGCGGCCTGCCCGCGGAAATCTGGCACGAGACCATGGTGCGCGTGCACGAAGGCTTGCCGGTGCGCCCCTTGCCGATGCGCGCGCCCGAACCGCCGACGCGCGTCGCGCAGCGCGAACCGCAGCGCAGCGCGCCGGCGACCGGCACGGGCAACGCGGCCGACCAGATCATCATGGACGTGCTGAATGCGATCTTCGGCGCCCGCTGAGCCGGGCGGGCGTCAGCCCATGGACTGAAGGTCCTGCGCCAGTTTCGCGATGCTGCCGCCGCGGCGGTCCAGCATGGCGCCGATCTCGGTTTGTTCGGTCTTGATCAGGCTGACGCCCTCGATCAGCATGTCGAAGAACTTGTTGGCCCCGGACCGATCCGAGACCATGAAGCTGACCGCATAGGGCGACTGCCCCGGCGTCCGTGCGATGGCCTGCACCTCGAAGAAGGATTTGACCTCGCGCGCGCCCACCACCTCGATCCGGGTGCCCTGGAACTCGCGGAAGCGTTTGCCGTATTTGCGCGCCATGTAGCCCTGGAAGGCCTTGGTGAAGGCCGAAAGCTCGGCCGGACTGGCGCTTCTGGCCGTGGGGCCAAGGGCGAAGCGCGCGATCGTGGGCACATCGGCATAGCGCGCGAAGACCTGCTCGAAGTCGCGGTACATCCCGGCCTCCGACTTGCCCGAACCGATGATCGCGTTGATGTCGGCAACGGCCCCATCGATCAGCTGACGCGCCTGCGCCGTGGTCAGCGCCCGCGCGGGAAGCGCGGCCAGACAGGCGGCGCCTGCGGCAAGGGCAAGGGTCTGCCGGCGGGAAAGCCTATTCGTCGTAGATCTCGTCATAGATATCCGTCACCTGTTCGGCGGCGTCGCCACCCGAGTAATTGAAGCGCAAGTTCTGCAGGAAAAGGCTGCGTGTCTGCGCGTAGCTGTCTTCGCTTTCGTAGAAGACACTGTCGATCGGCCCGAGAAGATCATAGCGGACGTTCAGAAGATCGACAACTCCGACACCCGTGGCGGCAAGGGCCGAGGTTCCCTCAAGCGCGTAGGAATCCGCGTTGGTGAAGAAATCGACGACCCGGCCCACCGCCTCGCGCTGGGTCGACGGGCCCAGGAACGGAAGCTCGATGTAGGCGCCCTCGTTCACGCCCCAGGTGAACAGCGTCTCGCCGAAGCCGGTATCCCGCGTCTCGAGACCGAAGGACGCCGCCGGGTCGAAGATGCCGCCGACACCCAAAGTCGCGTTAAGCGTGAACCGGAAGGTGTTGTGGATCGCGTCCTCGCCGTTGCCTTGCAGGACGTTGTTCACCACGTCCCCGGTCAGGCTGATGGTATCGGCCAGGTTCCCGATCACGGTGCGCACCGGTTTCGGCAGCGTCTGGCCATAGAAGACGGCGGTCGGCCGCAGCACCCTGCTGTCGAAGCCCCGGTTGAAATCGTGGATGGCGCGGTTCGTCTCTTCGAAGGGATCGTTGATGCCGGTCGGCTGCTCGGGCGCGGCACAGGCCGACAGCAGCAGTCCGCCCAGAAAGAGCGGGACGACGCGGACGTGCGTCTGGGCACGAAGGATCAGGGGCCGGAGCGTGGTCATTTGCCTGTGTCAGATAGTGGATCCGGCGGCGCCGGTAAGGCCCCTGCGGTAACATGTTCGGGCGAATGTTGCGAG
Source organism: Saliniferula longa (assembly GCF_050789285.1). NCBI lineage: Bacteria > Pseudomonadati > Pseudomonadota > Alphaproteobacteria > Rhodobacterales > Roseobacteraceae > Saliniferula > Saliniferula longa. The sequence goes on from NZ_JBOUVX010000004.1 coordinate 274,431, forward strand.
GGCGCGACAGGGAAAAACGGCCGGCCCGTCCTTTTCGGCTTTTCGTCGCCGATGCCGGGAATTAGCGTCGGCGCGGCCATCAGGACAGGGAGAGCGGGCGATGACAGGGCGAATCGAGACACGGCTGAAGGACCTTGGGCTTGTCCTGCCGGACGCCCCGGCGCCGGCGGCCAATTATGTGCCATTCGTCGTGGCCGGTGACATCGTCCACGTCTCGGGTCAGGTCGCCATGGCCAATGGCGCCTTCCTGACCGGCAAACTGGGCGCGGACATGGATGTGGCGGCGGGTGCCGCCGCCGCCCGCGCCTGCGCGCTGAGCCTTCTGGCGCAGGTGCGCGCGGCCAGCGGCGGCGACCTCGATCGGCTGAAACGGGTGGTGAAGCTGACCGGCTTCGTCAACTCGACCGCCGATTTCGTCGACCAGCCCAAGGTGATCAACGGCGCCTCGGACCTGCTGGTCGAGATCCTTGGGGAGGCCGGGCGGCATGCCCGCTCGGCGGTCAGCGCCGCGTCGCTTCCCTTCGGCGTCGCGGTCGAGATCGAAGGCGTCTTCCAGATCGCATGACCATGCCCGCGTCCGTGCCCGCGCCTGCATCCCTGCCCGCGGCGTTCCTGCGGGTTCCGCTGGCGCATCGCGGCCTGCATGACCCGGCGGCCGGCCGGCCCGAGAACACCCGCGCGGCGGTGCGCGCCGCCGTCGACGCGGGCTATGGCGTCGAGATCGACGTGCAGCCCTCTTCGGACGGGCAGGCAATGGTCTTTCACGACGAGCATCTTGCCCGTCTGACCGGCCAAGGCGGCGAAACGGCGGCCCGACCGGCAGCCGAACTCCAGCGCCTGAGGGTGCTTGAAAGCGACGAGACGATTCCGACCCTTCGGGACATCCTTGGCATCGTCGCCGGCCGCGTGCCGCTTCTGGTCGAGGTCAAGGACCAGCACGGCGGGATGGGCGCGATCGACGAACGGCTCGAGACGGTGGTGGCGCAGGACTTGCGGGACTACGCCGGGCCGGTCGCGGTGATGTCGTTCAATCCCCATTCGGTGGCGGCGATGGCGCGTCTTGCGCCGGGGGTTCCACGCGGGCTGACCACCGCCGCCTATGACGGGACCGACTGGGGCACCACCACGGACGCCCGCCGCGCCGAGCTGCGCGGCATCCCCGACTACGATCGCGTGGGGGCCTCCTTCATCAGCCACGAGGCGGCGGATCTTGCCCGTCCGCGCGTGGCCGAACTCAGGTCACGGGGGGCGGGGGTGCTGTGCTGGACGATCCGATCGCCGCTGGCCGAAGGTGCCGCGCGCAAGCACGCGCACAACATCACCTTCGAAAGCTACCTGCCCGCCGTCCCGCCGGCTTGACGCCCCCCGAAGGGGCCCCATGTGAAAGGCACGCCCCGGGCAGTTCCTCCATGACCGATACCCAGATCGAGATTTCCGTGCTTGCCACGCTGTCCGACATATCGGCGCAGGACTGGGACGCCTGCGCCTGCCCCGAGACGGCAGACGGTGCCCGGCCCTTCGACCCGTTCACCACCCACCGCTTCCTGAGCGCGCTCGAGGACAGTCGTTCGGTGGGCACCGGCACGGGCTGGCAACCCCGTCATCTGGTGGTGCGCAAGGGCGGCGCGGTGATCGCGGTCGCCCCGATGTACGCCAAGTCGCACAGCCAGGGCGAATACATCTTCGACCACAACTTCGCCCATGCCTATGAACGCGCGGGCGGGCGGTATTACCCGAAGCTTCAGATCGCGGTCCCCTTCACCCCGGTGACCGGACGGCGGTTCCTGACACGGCCGGGGCACGAGGCCGACGGAATGGCGGGGCTGATCCGGGGCGCGCTGCAGGTTGCGACCGAAAACCGGCTGTCCTCAGTCCACGCGACTTTCTGCACCCCCGACGAGGCGGCGCGGGGCGAACGGCTTGGCCTTCTGCGCCGCACGAGCCAGCAGTACCACTGGGAAAACGCGGGCTACCGCAGCTTCGACGACTTCCTTGCCTCGCTGTCGTCGCGCAAGCGCAAGAACATCCGCAAGGAGCGCGCCACGGCACAGGATTTCGGCGGCGAGATCCTTCGGCTTTCCGGCGAGGCGATCCGCCCCGAGCATTGGGATGCCTTCTGGCGGTTCTATCAGGACACCGGCGCGCGAAAATGGGGCACGCCTTATCTGACCCGCGCCTTCTTCGATCGCGCGCACGAGACCCTGCAAGACGACATGCTGCTGATCCTGGCGGTCAGGAACGGGCGCCCGGTCGCCGGCGCGCTGAACTTCATCGGGCGCGAACGGCTGTATGGCCGCTACTGGGGCGCGATCGAGGATCACGCCTGCCTGCATTTCGAATGCTGCTATTATCAGGCGATCGACCATGCGATCGCGCATGGCCTGAAGACGGTGGAAGCCGGCGCGCAGGGCGAGCACAAGATCGCCCGCGGCTATCTCCCGGTCGAGACACATTCGCTGCACTGGTTCGCCGACCAGCGCTTTTCGGCCGCGGTCGAGGACTACCTGCGGGCCGAGCGCGCCGCGGTCGGCGAAGAGATCGAGATCCTGACAAGCTACGGACCCTTCCGAAAGGTGATGGAGACTGCCGATGGTCGAGAAACTGACTGAAACCCAACGCGATGCGCAGCTTCCCGCGCTGTTCGACAGGGGCTGGGAACTGGTCCCCGGGCGCGACGCGATCCGCAAGACCTATCGCTTCGCGACCTTCGTCGAGGCCTTCGGCTGGATGACCCGTGCGGCCCTGCTGGCCGAGAAGATGAACCATCACCCCGAATGGACGAATGTCTACAACCGGGTGGTCGTGACGCTGACCACCCATGACGCCGACGGACTGAGCGAACTGGACCTTGCCCTTGCGAATCGGCTCGAGGCCCTGTCTTAACGGGACCCCACAGCGACAGAACTCCACAGGAGGGGGCAATGGAAGAGACCGTCGACCAGATCGTGGCCGAGATCGACACATCGCTTCAGTTCGTCCGCGAATCCGGATTCGAATTGTTGATGAACGTGCTGGGCGCGCTGGCGATCATCATCCTTGCCCTGATCGTCAGCGGCTGGACGAAGCGCGCGATCAGCCGCACGCCCCAGCGCATCCGGCATTTCGACCCGACGCTGGCCTCGTTCTTCGGCAACGTCGCGAAATATCTCATCCTCGTCATCGCCGCGATCACGGTGCTGGGCGTCTTCGGCATCCAGACCACGTCCATGGCGGCGTTGATCGGCGCCGCCGGTCTGGCGATCGGTCTTGCGCTGCAGGGAACGCTCAGCCACCTGGCCGCCGGCGTGATGATCGTGATGTTCCGGCCGTTCAAGGTCGGCGATTTCGTCGAAGCCGCGGGCGAGATGGGCACGGTCCGCGAGATCTCTCTGTTCAACACCGAGCTTGCGACCGTCGACAACGTGCAGGTGATCGTACCGAACGGCGACGTCTTCTCGTCGACGATCAAGAACTTCTCGGCGCACGACACCCGGCGCCTCGACATGGTCTTCGGTATTTCCTACGACAGCGACCTGAAGCGCGCCGAGGCGATCCTGAAGGACATCGTCGCCCGCGACGCCCGCGTCCTGCCCGACCCCGAGCCCTTCATCAAGCTGACGAACCTTGGCGACTATTCGGTCGATTTCACCCTGCGGCTCTGGTGCAAGGCCGCGGACTACTGGGACCTGAAGTTCGACGTGACCCGTGCGGTGAAGGAAGAGTTCGACGCGGGCGGGATCGACATTCCGTTCCCGACCGCCATCGAGCTGACCCGCGCGGCCTGAGGTCTAAAGCTCGTCCAGCATCGCCTCGCCGGTCGAGACCTCGCAAACGCCGGGCTGTTCCAGATGGAACCGGGTGACGACGCCGTCCTCGACCAGCATGGCATAGCGCCGCGACCGGTCGAGCATTCCCACGGCCGGGTTGCTGTAAAGAAGCCCCAGCGCCCGGGTGAAGGACGCGTCGGAATCGGCCAGAAGGGTGATGCCGGCCTCGGCAGCGCCCGACACCTTCCCCCAGTAGCGCATCACGTGCGCATCGTTGACCGACAGGCAGATGATCTCGTCGATCCCCTTGTCCCGGAAGGCATCCGCCGTGCGGATGAAGCTGGGAAGGTGCGCCGAATCGCAGGTCGGCGTGAAAGCGCCGGGCACCGCGAAAAGGATCACCTTGCGATCTTTCAGGCGCTCGGCCAGATGAACGGTTTCCGGGCCTTCGGGCCCAACTCTCAGTAGCGCCGCGTCCGGCAGGCGCTGGCCGACCTCGATCATCGCACTCATGTCCCTGCCCCGGCCATCACATCGCGGCCAGGAGTTCCTCGCCCACCGAAATCTTGCAAGTCGCCGGCTCGTCGACGTTCGACACGGTGATCACACCATCCTCGACCAGAAGCGCATAGCGGTTCGAGCGGTTGTAAAGGCCAAGCGGCGGCGCGGTGAAGTCCATGCCCAGGGCCTTGGTCAGGACCGCGTCGGCGTCACCCAGAAGGGTGATTCCGGCGGCGGTGGCGCCGGTAGATTCGCCCCAGGCCTTCAGGACGAAAGGATCGTTCACGGAGATGCAGACGATTTCGTCCACGCCGCGGGCGCGGAATTCGTCGGCCGTACGGACGAAGCTGGGGATGTGAATCGTGCTGCAGGGGCCGGTGTAGGCGCCCGGCAGACCGAAGACGACCACCTTCCGGCCCTTCAGCACATCGGCCAGTTGCACCAGCTCCGGTCCGTTCTCGCCCATGTGGGCCAGCGTCGCGTCGGGAAGTCTCTCGCCCACTGCCAGCGTCATCGTCATTCCTTTCGTTGCGTTTGCGTCTTGCGGGGATATAGCGTTGCGCCGGACAGCCGACCAGATGCAAGTGAGGGCAATCCATGAAGCATGTCGTGGTGATCGGAGGGGGGCAGGCCGGCGCATCCCTTGTCGCGAAATTGCGCGCGCTTGGCCACGACGGCGAGATCACTCTGATCTGCGACGAACCCGCCCTGCCCTACCAGAGGCCGCCGCTGTCGAAGAAGTATCTTTTGGGCGAGATGGAGGTCGAACGCCTCTTCCTGCGCCCCAAAAGCTTCTACGACGAAAACCGGATCACGGTGCTGACCGGCACCGCCGCGCAGGCGATCGACCGCGCAGAGCGGACGGTCACGGTCGACGGCAAGACGCTGCGCTATGACCAGCTTGCCTTGTGCACCGGGTCCGTCCCACGGCAGCTTCCGGCCGCGATCGGCGGAGGGCTTGCGGGGGTTCATGTCGTGCGGACGCTTGCCGACGTGGATGGCATGGTGCCCGAACTGACTCCGGGCGGCCGTGTCCTTGTCGTCGGCGGGGGCTACATCGGGCTCGAGGCGGCGGCCGTCTGCGCGGGGCTTGGCCTCAAGGTCACGCTGATCGAGGCCGCGCCGCGCATCCTGCAACGGGTCGCGGCACCCGTGACCTCGGACTATTTCCGGGCGCTGCATCTGGCGCACGGGGTCGAGATTCGGGAAGGCACGGGCCTTGTCCGCCTTCTGGGAACCGAGCGCGTCACCGGCGCGGTGCTGGCCGACGGCGTCGAGATGCAGGTGGACGCCGTGATCGTCGGCATCGGCATCACCCCGGCCACGGCCCTTGCCGAGGCCGCCGGCCTTGTCATCGACAACGGCATTCGCACCGACGAATACGGCCGCACGAGCGACCCATACATCTGGGCGGCGGGCGACTGCGCCTCGCTGCCGTGGAAGGGCGGGCGGCTTCGGCTGGAAAGCGTGCAGAACGCCATCGACCAGGCCGAGGCCGTCGCCGCGAACATGCTGGGCGCGAACGCTCCCTATGTCCCGCAGCCGTGGTTCTGGTCGGACCAGTATGACGTCAAGCTGCAGATCGCGGGGCTCAACACCGGCTACGACCATGTCGTCGTCCGCGACGGCGCCGACGGGGCGGTGAGCCACTGGTACTATGCGGGCCAGACGCTTCTGGCGGTCGACGCGATGAACGACCCGCGCGCCTACATGGTGGGCAAGCGGCTGATCGAAATGGGGAAATCGCCCGCCCCCACGGTCGTGATGGACCCCGCGACCGATCTCAAGGCCCTTCTGCGCGCGTGAGGATCATCGGCGGACGCTTCCGAGGGACGGCCCTGACCCCGGTCGGCAAGGGCGATCCGTCATCGCACCTGCGTCCAACCTCGGACCGGGTGAGGGAAAGCCTGTTCAACGTGCTGCTCGGCGGGCGCTTCGGTGATCCGGTCACCGGTGCGCGGGTGCTCGATCTTTTTGCGGGGACCGGGGCGCTGGGGCTCGAGGCGCTGTCGCGCGGAGCGGCGCAGGCGACGTTCGTCGAAACAGGGGGGCCTGCGCTGAGGCTTCTGCGCGGCAATATCGCGAAGACCCGGACAGAGGCGGAAACCCAGGTGATCGCGCGCGACGCGACCCGCCTCGGCCCCTGCCCGGCCGCCCCCTGCAATCTGGTCTTCCTCGACCCGCCCTATGGCAAAGGACTTGGATCGCGCGCGCTTGCCTCGGCGCTGACAGGCGGCTGGATTGCCCCCGCGGCCCTTGTCGTCTGGGAAGAAAGCGCCCCGCAAGACGCTCCCCCGGACTTCGAGACGATAGAATCCCGCCGCTATGGCGAGACCCACATCACCCTTCTGCGCGCGGTCACTTCACCTTCGGGATAAGGCGCAGGACTTCTGCGCCCGACGCATCCGTCAGGACAAGGCTGGTGCCCTCGAAGGCCAGACCCTTGGCCGAGATCATCGCCTCGATCATCTCGCGCTCGAGCGTATCAAGCGGCGGCGGGCAGGCCATCATCGTGGCGGCCACGGTTTCGGGAACCGTGATCGTTGCGCCGTCGCGGCTGTAGCCGCCGCTGAAGCGATTGCAGCCCGCCCACGCGGCGAAGGCGTCGTCTTCGAAGAAGGCGATCTCGGGCAGAGGCGCGACTTCGACAGGCTGTCCGCGCAGTTCGACGACCTGCCACTCTGTTCCGGTCAGGTCGGGCACCTCGGCCTGAACCGTATAGATCCGCTCGGGCCCGACCTCTGGCGCCGTGGCAGGAGAGACGCCGATCAGTAGGGCGGCGGCAAGGGTGGCGGGTGTCATCGGGTGTCTCCTTGAGAGATGTCAGGCCGAGGTCGGATAGAACCGGCCCGCGGGCGACAGGGTGAAGATCTCGCAGCCATCGGCGGTGACGCCCACCGAATGCTCGAACTGCGCCGACAGCGACTTGTCGCGTGTCACCGCGGTCCAGTCGTCGGCCAGCACCTTGGTCTCGGGCCGGCCAAGGTTGACCATCGGCTCGATGGTGAAGAACATGCCCTCTTCGAGAACGGGCCCCGTGCCGGGACGACCGTAGTGCAGGACGTTCGGCGGCGCGTGGAACACGCGACCCAGGCCATGGCCGCAGAAATCGCGCACGACGCTCATGCGTTCGGCTTCGACATAGGACTGGATCGCATGGCCGATGTCGCCGAAGGTGTTGCCCGGACGGACGGCCTCGATCCCCTTCATCAGCGCGTCATGGGTGACCTGCACCAGCCGTTCGGCCTTGCGCGACAGCTTGCCGGCCCCGTACATCCGGCTCGTGTCGCCATACCAGCCATCGACGATCACGGTGACGTCGATGTTCAGGATGTCGCCATCCTTCAGTAGCTTCGGGCCGGGGATGCCGTGGCAGACCACGTGGTTCACGCTGATGCAACTGGCGTGCTGGTAGCCCTTGTAGCCGATCGTGGCCGAGGTCGCCCCGGCCGCGTGCACCATGCGGGTGATCTCGGCGTCGATCTCGGCGGTGGTGACGCCCGGCCGCACCATCGGGGCCACGTCGTCAAGGATGCGGGCCGCCATTTCGCCGGCCTTGTGCATTCCGGCGAAGTCGGCGGTTTCGTAGATGCGGATGCCGTCCTTCGTCAGGCGGCCGCGGGTCGGTTCGTCCAATGGTCACTCCAGGCGTCTTCGCGCCCTAGATAGGCCCTATGCGCGGAATGTGCCAGTCACGCGTGCATCCCGATCGGCAGCGCACGGCCAAGCGTGACGCCCTCGCGCGAAATCCCGGCATCGTAGCACAGCATTTCGACGCCGGCGCGACGCGCCTCGTCGAAGGCCAGGGCATAGCCGGGGTCAAGGTCGGCCGCCATCTTCAGACGCGCACAATCGGTGCGCTGGACCAGGTAGAACATCACCGCACGGTGGCCATTGGCCACCACCTGTGCCAGCTCGCGCAGGTGCTTGGCGCCACGCGTCGTCACGCTGTCGGGGAACTCGGCCCAGTCGCCGTCGCGGCGCAGGTGGACGTTCTTCACCTCGACATAGGCATCCGGCAGACCCGGTTCGGTCAGCAGGAAATCGACTCGGCTTCGGGTGCCGTAGGCGACTTCGGGCCGAAACGCGCCGTAAGAGGCCAGCTCCGCGACGGCGCGCCCATCCAGCGCCTCGGCCACCACGCGGTTGGGAACCGCCGTGTCGATGCCCGACCAATGCCCGTCCGGCAATTCCGCAAGCCGCCAGCCATACTTCAGCTTCTTCCTCGGATCGTCGTTCGGCTCGAGCCAGATCCTCAGCCCGGGGTCGGAGAGCCCCATCATCGAGCCCGGGTTGGGGCAGTGGGCGGTCACCACCCCCCCGCCCTCAAGCTCGACATCCGCGAGGAAGCGTTTGTATCGCCGGATCAGCCGACCCGGCACGAGAGGGGTTTGAAAGCGCATGACGGGCGACCTATACCGCGCATGACCCTGCGACAAGGAGCGCCCGCGATGCCCAACCCCACCGCCGCCATCCTGGTGATCGGAGACGAGATCCTGTCGGGCCGGACGCAGGACACGAACTCGCATTATCTTGCGGCGGAACTGACCCGCCACGGCATTGACCTGCGCGAGATGCGCGTCGTGGCCGACGTCGAGGACGACATCGTCACGGCAATCCGGGCACTCTCCGACCGCTATGACCATGTCTTCACCTCGGGTGGGATCGGACCCACGCATGACGACATCACCGCCGACGCGGTCGGACGCGCCTTCGGGGCGGCGGTCGACGTGCGCGACGACGCCCGGGCGCTGTTACAGGCCCATTACGATCGGCAGGGAACCGAACTCAACGCGGCCAGGCTGCGCATGGCGCGGGTGCCTGCGGACGCCACGCTGATCGACAACCCGATCTCGGCCGCGCCGGGGTTCACCATCGGCAACGTGCATGTCATGGCCGGGGTTCCCGCGGTGTTTCGCGCGATGGTGGCCAGCGTTCTGCCGCGCATCACCGGGGGCACACCGCTCTTGTCGCAATCGCTGCGCATCGACCGGGGCGAAGGCGATATCGCCGGGCCACTTGCCGATCTTGCGGCGCGATACCCCGGTTTGTCCTTCGGGTCGTACCCCTTTCTGCAGAACGGAATCTATGGTGCCACCGTCGTCGTGCGCGGCACCGACGGCCCCGCGATCGACGCGGCCATCGACGAACTCGCGGCGCTTTTCCCAGACGAGCGCACGTGATCCTTCCCGACGAACCCAGGCTGCTGGACGCGCTCGACGCCACATGGCCTGCGGCCGCAACCCACCGCGCCGGCGGCTTCCTGATCCGCGAGGGCAAGGGCGGCGGGAAACGCGTGTCGGCCGCCACCCGTGACGCCGGCACCGCGGATGCCCGACCGCAGGACATCGACGCGGCCATCGCCGCGATGCGCGCGCTTGGCCAGACACCGCTTTTCATGCTGCGCACCGTGGACGCGACCCTCGATGCCGACCTCGCCGCGCGCGGGTTCGCGGTCGTGGACCCGGTGAACCTTTACGCCGCTCCGCTCGATCTGATCACCGGCGAGGTGCCGCGCGTGACCGTCTTCGACCTCTGGGAGCCCCTCGCCATCAGTGCCGAGATCTGGGCCGAGGCCGGGATCGGCCCTGCCCGGCTGGCGGTGATGCAACGCGTCGCCGGCCCCCGCACCGCGCTTCTGAGCCGCCTGGGCCAGATGCCGGCGGGCACCGCGTTCGTCGCCTGCGACGGCAAGGTCGCCATGATCCACGCCCTCGAGGTCCGCCCCGAAGCACGGCGCAAGGGCATCGCCGGCCAGATGATGCGCCACGGTGCGGCCTGGGCCCGGCGGCACGGGGCCGCGTATCTGGCGCTTGCAGTGACGCAGGCGAATGCAGGGGCAAACGCCCTCTATTCTTCCCTGGGGATGAAGGTTGTGGGACAGTATCATTACCGCTTGGCCAGCAAGGACCCCGAAGCGTGACCGACGACGCCCCCACCGCCCTTGACCCGCCGATGGTCGATCCGCTGCCCGAAGCGACGCAGCGCCATTTCGACCTGTGCAGGGGAAGGCGCGGGATGGTGCCCAACGTCCTGCACGCCAAACGCTTCACCGATCGGCACATCCGGGACGTCGCGTCGGTCGCGGCCTTCTTCAACAGGAGGAACCGCGCCACCTCGGCCACGGGAATGCCTCTCAATTCCGCCTACCGCAGTCGGGCGCGATGATCCGGGGCGCGCTGACGGCGATCGCGGTCCTATTGGCCGGCGCGGCGTGGGCGCAGGACCTGGTCCTGCCGGCCGCGTCAGCCCTTGTCGCCGAACAGGTCGATCCCGCGACCGACACGCCCTTTCCGACCGCGGCCTGGGGGGCCTTCGATCCGGTCAGCGCGCGTGCCTCGGGAACCGTCACGCGCCGGGTCTGGCGGATCGCGTCGGAGGGCCTGACGACGCTTCAGATCCTCGGGCCGCTGCGCGACCAGCTTGTCGCCGCCGGCTATGCGGTTGACTTCGAATGCGCCGATATCGCCTGTGGCGGCTTCGATTTCCGCTTTGCGCTGGAACTGATCGGCGAGCCTGACATGCATGTCGACCTCGGCGACTTCCGCTATCTGGCGGCGTCGCGCGGGGTCGACGGGTCCAGCGGGCGCGTGGCCCTGGTGGTCAGCCGAAGCCACGCTGCGGGCTTCGTGCACCTGACCTCGATCGCACCGGCGGAACCAGGTGCGGCCGCACCGCAGAGCGGCGCGCCCCAGGTCACCGCGCCCCCCTTACCAGGGCCGCCAACCTCGACAAACGGCCTTGCCGGCGCGATCGCCACCACCGGACATGCGGTGCTTGGCGATCTGGTGTTCGCAACCGGATCGTCCGAGCTTGGTCCAGGCCCCTTCGCCTCGCTCGACGCCCTTGCGGACTGGCTGACCGACCGGCCCGAGGTCACCGTCGTTCTGGTCGGCCACACCGATGCCTCCGGGTCGCTCGATCAGAATGTCGCCCTGTCGCGGGCGCGGGCGCGGGCCGTTCGCGATCGGCTGATCTCGGCCTATGGCATCGCCGCCGACCGATTGGGCGCCGAGGGCGTGGGCTATCTTGCCCCGCGCGCGCCGAACGACACCGACGCGGGGCGGCAGCTCAACCGCCGGGTCGAAGTCATCCTGCCGGCGACCGAATGAGAAAGGGCGCCCGAAGGCGCCCTTGATCCCGGCATTTCCACCCCGACCCTACCACTTGTCCGGGCCCTTTTCGGCGAAGGAGTTGACCAGAAAGTCGATGAACGCCCGCACCTTGGGTTGGGTAAATCGCCCCGGCGGATAGACGGCGTAGATGCCCTGCGTCTCGACCGGCAGATCAGGGATCGCCTCTTCAACCAGCCCCTGGCCCATCGCTTCGCTGTAAAGAAAGCTTGGAAGGTAGGCGATGCCAAGGCCCGAGATCGCGGCATTCAGAAGCGATTGCCCGTCGTTCACCGTCAGCCAGCCCGCGGTGCGGACCTGCCGTTTCTCGCCCGAGGGCGCGGTGATCTTCCAGACGTTGCCCGAGGCCTGGTTCGAATAGTGCAGAAGCTTGTGTTCGTTCAGGTCGTCGATCTTCATCGGACGGCCGTACTTCTGGAAATAGGCGGGCGAGGCGATCATGCGCTTCGTGGTTTCGCACAGCTTCCGGGCGCGCAGGGTCGAATCCTCCAGCTCGCCGATGCGGATCGCCATGTCGAACCCCTCCGAGATGAGTTCCACGTAGCGGTTGTTCAGCACCATGTTGACGGTGATGTCCGGGAATTCCTGCAGAAAGTCCCCCAGCACCGGCGACAGGTGATTCACGCCGAAATCAGTGGCGACCGAAATGCGCAGAAGACCCGAGGGCGCGGATTGCATCGAGGTGACAAGCGCGTCGGCCTCGCCCGCGTCGTTCAGCACTCGGCGCGCACGGTCGTAGTAGGCCAGACCGATTTCGGTCGGGCTGACGCGGCGGGTGGTGCGGTTCAGCAGACGGGCGCCCAGGCGGGCTTCCAGCGACGAGACATGTTTGGAGACCGCAGACTTCGAGATCCCCATCTTCTTGGCAGCATCGGTGAACCCACCCTGATCCACAACGGTTGCGAACGCTTCCATTTCGGTCAGTCGGTCCATGTGTTTTTCAACCCTTGTTACCTACACCCTCCAGCACGGTCGTTGTCGCCTTCAATTCGGGCGACAATGGGGTGAGGCGCCGACATTCTCGGGGTTTTGTAGGGATCGAATTGGGCACGAAAAAGGGGTCGGACCCCCGCTTTGTTTCCGAATCGGCATCCCGGGCCGGAAGGATTAAGCCCCAGCCCCGCAACAATAATCCTCAGAGACGCGCGGCCAGCCGGGTGCCCTGGTCGATCGCACGCTTGGCGTCAAGCTCGGCCGCCACGTCGGCCCCGCCGATCAGATGCGCCCCAATGCCGCGGCTGTCCAGCGCGTCGGCAAGCGCACGTTCGGGTTCCTGCCCGGCGCAAAGGACGATGGTATCGGCCTCGATCAAGCGGGGGTCGCGGCGGTCGGGACCGAAGCTCACATGAAGACCGCGCGCGTCGATCCGTTCGTAGTTCACCCCGCCGATCATCTCGACGCCCTTCATCTGAAGGCTGGCGCGATGGATCCAGCCGGTGGTCTTGCCTAGGTGGCGCCCAAGCTTTTCGGCCTTGCGCTGAAACAGCGTGATCCGGCGCGCGGCGGGCGCCGGGCGCGGGCCTTCGGGCGCCAGTCCGCCGCGCGCGCGCGCGGGGTCGGTCACGCCCCATTCGGCCAGCCAGGCCTCGAGGTCTTCGGTCGGGCTTTCGCCGGCATGGGCCAGGAACTCGGCCACGTCGAAGCCGATCCCGCCCGCACCCACGATGGCGACACGGTCGCCCACGGGCGCGTCGCCGGCCAGAACATCCACATAACTCACCACGTTCGGCCCATCCTGACCGGGGATTCCGGGGTCACGGGGCCGTACGCCGGTGGCCAGGATCACCTCGTCGAAAGCGGTCAGATCGTCCAGCCGCGCCTCGATCGCAAGCCGCAGGTCGACGCGCGCCTCGTCCAGCATGGTGGCGTACCAGTCGACGAGGCCGTGAAACTCTTCCTTGCCGGGAATGCGCAGCGCCATGTTGAGCTGCCCGCCGATCCGACCGGACCTCTCGAACAGCGTGACCTTGTGCCCGCGTTCGGCGGCCGTGACCGCCGCCGACAGCCCCGCCGGCCCCGCCCCGACCACCGCCACGCGCCGGGGTGCGGCGGCAGGGGTGATCACAAGCTCGGTCTCGTGACAGGCCCGCGGGTTCACGAGGCACGAGGTCAGCTTGAGTTCGAAGGTGTGGTCAAGGCAGGCCTGGTTGCAGGCGATGCAAGGCGCGATGGTTCGGGCGCGACCGGCCCTTGCCTTCGCCACGAACTGGCTGTCGGCCAGAAACGGCCGCGCCATCGAGACCATGTCGGCCGCGCCCTCGGCCAACACCGCTTCGGCCACCTCGGGCGTGTTGATCCGGTTCGAGGTGACGATGGGAATGGCGACCTCGCCCATCAGCTTCCTGGTCACCCAGGTGAAGGCCCGTCGTGGAACCGACGTCGCGATCGTGGGGATGCGCGCCTCGTGCCAGCCGATCCCCGTGTTCAGGATCGAGGCGCCGGCGCCTTCGATCTCTTTCGCAAGGCGCACGACCTCGTCCCAGGTCGAGCCGTCCGGGACAAGGTCGATCATGCTGAGGCGGTAGATCACGATGAAATCGGTGCCGACCGCCGCGCGGACACGGCGCACGACCTCGATCGGAAGACGGATACGGTTTTCGTAGGTCCCACCCCATCGATCGGTGCGCCGGTTGGTCCGGGCGGCGATGAACTGGTTGAGGAAATACCCCTCGGATCCCATCACCTCGACCCCGTCGTAGCCTGCCTCGCGGGCGCGGGCGGCGGCGGTGGCGATGTCGGCGATCTGCGTCCCGATCCCCGCCTCGTCGAGTTCCCGCGGTGGAAAGGGCGAGATCGGGGACTTGATCGCCGAAGGCGCGACCGCCTCGGGGGAATAGGCATAGCGGCCGGCATGAAGGATCTGCATGGCGATCCGCCCGCCTTCGCCGTGAACCCGGTCCGTCACGGACCGATGGTTCGCGATGTCCTGCCCGCTGAAGAGGCCCGAAGCGCCCGGAAAGACGGCGCCCTCACGGTTCGGCGCCATGCCCCCCGTCACGATCAGCCCCACGCCACCGCGGGCGCGTTCGGCATAGAAGGCGCCGACACGGGACCAATCGCCCGTCTCTTCCAGGTTCGTGTGCATCGACCCCATAAGAATGCGGTTCGGCAGGGTCACATGGCCAAGATCGAGAGGCGCGAAGATATGGGGATAGGGCGTCACGACAGGGCTCCTTGGTCGCGGCGGATGCTGCCCGGCGCAAGCCTGCTTGTCATCCGCGACGCCGCGTCAGACGGCGGCGTCAGATCTCGGGCCTTGGACGGCGCGACAGCACGAGATCACCGATCACGATGCGGCCGGGCGTGGGCGCCGTGACGATAAGATCCAGCCAGACCGCCTCGACCGCGCCTTCGAAGAACGGGGAATGGAAAAGATCGAACTCGGCCACCTGTGGAAGGTTCGGCTGGATCGACTGCGGCAACCTCTCGGTATTGGCACCGTGGCGGATGTTGAGCCGCAGGTAGATCTCGGGTGTGCCCGGCGCGTCGACCCGAGTTTCGGCCCGCAGGATCTGGCGACGCCTCAGCCCCCGAACGCCGTCGGCGGGAAGGTCCAGGGCAAGGCTGAGGAACGATCCCGCGAAGCTGCCCACAGCGATCCGAAGCGCGAAGGGCGGCCTGTCGAAGGCGCCCCAATCCAGCAGGATGTCTGCCGCCCGGTCGTCGTGAAAAAGCTTGGCTCCCGGGGCGATCTCGCCGCCCGACCGCGCGGCCCCGCCATCAACCAGACGATCCGAAGTCCAGGGCGCGGGACGCCATGCCCAGTCCGTGTGCAGCGGCAAGGCCGGCAATGTCGGATCGTTCGGCAGGGCGGGGTCGGGCGGCAGAACCCCGTCCTTCCTTCCCCACGATTTGCCGAAGAAACCTGCCACAGGGTCAAGCGCCCCCTTGCGCGTTCTCACGCCGCAGGCGCTCGGTCAGGGACTGCAACGTCGCAAGGCCCGCGTCCGTCCCGATCGGGCGCTGGTCGAAGCCCACCGCGGCGGCCGAGACGAGCCGTCCGTTCAGGACGAAGAGCGCCCGCCAGAAGGTGTCGGACATGCCCGGCACAAGGTCGTCGCTGGTATCCCGGGCAAGGACATAAAGAACCTCGCCCTCGCGTTTCGTCGCAAGGATCGTCACGCTTGCGGGATCGCCGCCGCGCGACAGCGCGCCGCGTCCGGCCGGGGTCGCAAGATAGGCACGCAACTGGGCAAGATCGGGCGCGGCGCCGGCATCGGCCGAAACCGCCACGGTCAGGATCACCGGAACGTCCGGCGCGGGCCGGTCACCGCTGTCCGCGATCGAGGCGCAGCTGCCCAGAAGCACGAAGGCGGCCACACCGCCAAGGCGCGACAGGCCGCGATCGATGCAGTATCCGGGGGGCCCCGCCACCACGACGGACGGATCGCCGACAAGCAGACGCTCGGGCGCGGACCGAGTGACCCCGTCTGCGGAATTCGGCCCGCCCCACGTCGTGTCGCCGCAAGCGGACAGAACCAGCGCGACCGTGGCCGCGACGGCGCTAAAGATCCATGTAGATGTGCTTTTCCGCCCGCGCCCCCGGATGGGTGACCGCGCCAAGATAGGCGCCCCCGACAAGCTGCGCGTATTTCCACAGCGCGCCGGATGCATAGATGGTCTCACGCGGCCCTGCCCATTGTTCCTTGCGTTTCGCCAGTTCGTCGTCCGTGAGGGCGACCGAGATCTCGCCCTTGATCGCGTCGATCGTAATAAGGTCGCCATCGCGCAGCAACGCGATGGGGCCGCCATGGGCGGCTTCCGGCCCGACATGGCCCACGCAGAAGCCGCGCGTCGCGCCCGAGAAGCGGCCGTCGGTGATCAGCGCGACCTTCTTGCCCATGCCCTGCCCCGAAAGCGCGGCCGTGGTCGCCAGCATCTCGCGCATGCCGGGGCCGCCGGCGGGCCCTTCGTTGCGGATGACGATGACCTCGCCTTCCTTGTACTTGCGGGCCTTGACCGCCTCGAAGGCGTCTTCCTCGCAATCGAAGACGCGCGCGGGGCCGGTGAACACCTGCTCGGCCTCGGACATGCCCGCGACCTTGACGATTGCCCCCTCGGGGGCAAGGTTGCCCTTCAGGCCGACGACCCCGCCGGTCGGCGTGATCGGCGTCGCGATGGGATAGATCACGCGGCCGTCGGCTTCGCGGTCGACCATTTCAAGCTCTTCGCCGATGGTGCGGCCAGTGGCGGTCATGCAGTCCTCGTGGATGAGGCCGGCCTTGCGAAGCTCTTTCATCACGACCGGAACGCCGCCTGACTCGTACAGATCCTTGGCGACGTATTTCCCGCCCGGCTTCAGGTCGACGAAGTAGGGCGTGTCGCGGAAGACCTCGCAGACGTCGTCAAGCGTGAAGTCGATGCCGGCCTCGTGCGCGATGGCCGGCAGGTGAAGACCCGCGTTCGTCGATCCGCCGGTGCAGGCCACCACCCGCGCCGCGTTCTGCAACGACTTCAGGGTGACGATGTCGCGGGCGCGGATGTTCCGCTCAAGAAGCGTCATCACCGCTTCGCCCGAGGCCTCGCAATACTGGTCGCGGCTTTCATAGGGCGCGGGCGCACCCGAGGAATTCGGCAGCGCAAGACCGATCGCCTCGCTCACGCAGGCCATGGTGTTGGCCGTGAACTGGCCGCCGCAGGCGCCCGCGCTCGGGCAGGCGACGCGCTCGAGGATCGCAAGCTGGGCGTCGGAGTAATTGCCCGCCTGATGCTGGCCCACGGCTTCGAACACGTCCTGAACGGTCACGTCCTTGCCGTCGAGGCGGCCCGGCAGGATCGAGCCGCCGTAGATGAAGACCGACGGCACGTTGAGGCGGACCATCGCCATCATCATCCCCGGCAGCGACTTGTCGCAGCCCGCCAGGCCGACGATCGCATCGTAGCAATGGCCGCGCATCGTCAGTTCGACGGTGTCGGCGATCGCATCGCGCGAGGCAAGGCTCGACCGCATCCCTTCGTGACCCATGGCGATGCCGTCAGTCACGGTGATCGTGGTGAATTCGCGCGGCGTGCCGCCGGCGTGCTTGACGCCCAGCTTCACCGCCTGCGCCTGCCGGTTCAGCGCGATGTTGCAGGGCGCGGCCTCGTTCCAGCAGGTGGCGACGCCGACGAAGGGCTGGGCGATGTCTTCCGCATCAAGGCCCATCGCGTAGAAATACGACCGGTGCGGCGCGCGCGAAGGGCCTTCGGTCACGTGGCGGCTGGGCAGACGGGATTTGTCGAACTGTCGCTTGAGCATGGGGCCTCTCCCTGGCTTCGGTCTGGGCTTTTGTCGGGATCGGAATATTCGCGCGCGGCGGCTTCCGCAAGGCGAAGCGTCGCTAGGCGATCGTCCCCGGACGTTTCTTCGTCAGGCGCCAGAAGCGGATGGGCAGCAGCGTCGCGGCGACGAAGATGCCAAGCCCGTAGCCGCCCCAGACGCCCAGCGGGCCAAGCCCGAAGAGAAAGCCGAGGATCCCCGCCAGCGGCAGCGCGAAGAGCCAGTAACAGCACAACGTGATGACCGTGGGCCAACGGAAGTCGGTCATGCCGCGCAGCGCGCCATAGGCGGTGGCCTGAACCCCGTCGGCAATCTGGATGATCGCGACAAGGACGAACATGGCCGTCGCAAGCGCCACCACCTCGGGGTCGTCCGACAGCGCGTCGGCGATGGTCCCGCCCAGCAGGATCAGCGCGACCGTGACCGCCGCCATCCAGCCGGTGACCAGGCCCAGCGCGGCGCGGGCGATCGCGCGCAGGCGCGCGCGCTCTTCCGCGCCGATGGCCTGGCCCACGCGGATCGTCACGGCCGCCGCCATGCCGAGCGGCAGCATGTAAAGCACCCCGCCCACGGCCTGCACGATCTGGTTCGAGGCCAGCGCCACGGCGCCGAAAAGCCCAAGCAGGACGCCAACCAGCGCGAAGGCCGCCCCTTCGCCGGTGTAACCGATGCCAAGCGGCACGCCGTCGCGCGCCAGCTGCGGGATCAGGCCGGCAGGCACGCCGCGCCGCCGAAGCCGCCCGGACCGCGCCAGCCACCAGAGCGCGACGCCGCAGGCAAGGCTTTCGGACAGCAGGCTGGCCAGCCCCGCGCCCAGAAGGCCCAGCCCCTCCCAGCCGCCGATGCCCCAGATCAGGACATAGTTCATCGGCACGTTCAGCACGACGCCGAGAAAGGCAAAGCCCGTCGCGGTCCAGGGACGGTCGATCGCATTCAGCACCTGCGAGATGGTCATCAGCACCGAGAACGGGATGAGCAGCGCCGACATGGCGAACCAGTAAGGGCCGAGGATCGCCAGAACTTCGGTCGGTTGTCCGATCAGCGGCAGGGCGAAAAGGATCGCGGCCATGACCGCCGCCCCGCCGACCCCGGCGCACAGGGCAAGGATCAGGCCCGCGCGCAGGGCAGCCGAGACGCCGTCTGCGTCTTCTGCGCCATAGCGATGGGCAGCTTCGACGCCCACGGCCGACAGAAAGCCATAAAGCGCCGAGTAGAAGATGATGATGACCGAGGTCGTCAGCGCCGCCGCAGCCAGCGGCACGGTGCCGAGCGGTGCGATCATCAGCGTGTCGACCACGCCGATGAGGGTCGACGCCGCCAGCCCCGCCACGATCGGCAGGGCAAGGCGCAGAAGCGGCGTGATTTCGGCAGCCGTGCGCGGACGGGGCGGCGTGGGGGCTTCGCTGGGTGCGGTGTGCATCGGCGGCCTCTCAGCCGGGGTGCCGCTGAAGAAGGTCGATCTCGGCCACGGTGGTCGCGGCCGAACAGCCCAACACGAAGTCGAGCGCGGCAAGGACATCCTCGACCGGGATCGGGACCTGCGGTCCGAAGCGGCCTTCGGCGATGTCGGCCTCGACCTCGGGCGTGGCGACGTTGCCGGGATTGATGACCGTGATGCCCAGTCTCGGCAGCGACAGGCGCAGCGCCTGCGCCGCGCCTCGCAATCCGAACTTCGAGGCGGTGTTGGCGACTTCGGGCGTCGCCGCGTTGTCCTTCGACGACACGGCGCCCATCAGCACGATGCGCGGGTTTGCCGCCCGCAGCAACGCCGGCGCAAGGGCGCGCGCCAGAAGGATCGGGGCCAGAAGGTTGACCGACACGACGTGTCGGGCTTCGTCCGAAGACGACGCGGAAAATCGAAAGGCGTCGGTGAAGGCGCCTTCTTCCCATGTCCCGCCCAGGAAAAGAAGCGCATCCAGCGCCTCGTCCCCGGCAGCGTCGGCGATGGCCGCGATGCCGTCGTCGCGCGCCACATCGGCCCTGACCCAGGCGCCCGCGACGGCCGGCCGGCGAGACACGGCAAGAACGGTGTCACCCTGGCGCACGAAATGCGCCGCGGCGCTTGCACCGATGCCGCGGCTGCCGCCGACGATCAGAAGACGCCGCCCGCCGGGTGGTCCGGCATGCCCGGTCACGAAGCCGCTGGGGATGGATTTCGACATCTTGAAAGCCGGATCGCATTGACATACGGTTTGTATGTTAATTCCGGTACAAGCATACGGGACGTATGTCAATGATCGAACCCGCCCGTCGCAGCCGCGGCGAGATGTCGGCCGCGACCTCGGCAAGACTGGTGGCCGCCGCCCGCGCGGCCTTTGCCCGTGACGGGTTCGCGTCCACATCGATGGACGCGCTCTGCACCGAGGCGGGTGTCACCCGCGGGGCGCTTTATCACCATTTCGGCAGCAAGGAGGGCCTGCTCGAGGCCGTGGTTCACCAGATCGATGCCGAGATCGGCGAACGACTGGATGCCGAGAACCAGCGGCATGCGGACCCGTGGGAGGGATTTCGCGCCTGCTGTCACCTCTGGCTCGAACAGGCGCTCGACCCCGAGATTCAGCGCATCTTCCTCAAGGATGCGCCCGCCGTCCTGGGACAGCGCATGCGCGAAATGGACGAAGCAAACTCGATCGCGCCCCTGCGCGACGCCCTGGCCGAACTCATGGACACCGGCCGGATCGCCCGCACCGACCCCGAGGCGCTGGCGCGGCTGATCAACGGGGCGTTGGTCGACGCTGCCCTCTGGGTGGCGGCAGCGGGCGAGCCCCAACCGGCGCTCGCCCGCGCACACTCGGCCACCGACACGCTTCTTCGGGGCCTGGGCACGCAGCGGTAAGAGGGGGGAGGACCGCCGCGGCCGTTCCGGTTCAGGACCGATGGTCGAACGCCACGAGACGACTCACGACGGGCATCGCACGCGACGCGACGAGACCCCGGCGTGTCAGCCGAACGGTCGACTCGGTCTTCCGCCAGACGGCGACGGACATGGCATGCTCGGGCAAGGGATGACGCGGCACGTCGGGATATCTCACTCTGTTCCCAGGGGCTACGGCCAGAGATAGACGCATCCAGGATTGCCTCCAATTGAAAACATGGGCGGGTTCGATAGAGCCGCTCCATCGTCGCCCCTGCCCTTCCCCCATGCCCCGGCACGCGATTGCGCGCCTTCGGTCCTGCGAGTAGCGTGCCCCCGATGCAGACGGCCTTCTCCCGCTTCGTCGCCCCTGCCCGGGGCCACCCGCAACTCTGGCGTCTGGGGCTTGGCGCGGGGTTGGTCACGCTTTGCACTTTGGCCGGGACAGCCGCCATCTTCGGTGCGGGATGGCTTGCTGCCGGAACGGGCGAGGATGGCACGCTTTGGGCCGACCGCATGGTTTCGGCCGAAACGCCGCTTGGCACGCTGCTTCTGCTTTTCTCCTTCTCGGGGATGGCGGCGGGCGCCATGATCGCGGCGCGCCTGATCCACAAGCGGCCCGCGGCGTCGCTGTTCGGGCCGGCTGTCCGGGTGGTGCGCGATTTCGTCCGCGCGGCTGCCGTCGTCGGGGCGCTTATGGGCGTGTCGCTTGCGGTCTGGTCGATCAGCTACGACGCGGTGCCGGGCCTCTCACCTGTCACATGGGCCGCCCTGCTTCCGGCGACGCTTCTGGGTCTGGCGATCCAGACCGGGGCGGAAGAGCTTGTGTTCCGCGGGTACCTCCAGCAACAGCTTGCCGCCCGCTTCCGGTCACCGCTTGCCTGGGCGCTCGTGCCGTCCCTTCTGTTCGGGGCGATCCACTACAACCCGTCCCTTCCCACGGAAGGCGCGCTGATCCTGATCGGCGCCGCGACCCTGTTCGGCCTGGCCGCCGCCGACCTGACCGCACGCACAGGCAGCATCGGCGCGGCCTGGGGGTTCCATTTCGCCAACAACCTGCTGGCCATCGCGATCCTGTCGACCGAAGGCACGATCACCGGGCTGGGGCTGTTCCGCACGCCCTATGCGGTGGACGAATCCGCCGCGCTCGACCTGCTGATCCTGGTCGACCTGGCGTTCCTGGGTCTGGCCTGGTGGCTTGTCCGCCGCGCGGTGAGCCGTTGATTGCATTTCGCCGCACCGCCGCTTATCTGGGGCAAGCCCGCCCGGAACGAAGGCCCGACGCCCGATGAACTGGATCACCAACTACGTCCGCCCGCGGATCAACTCGATCTTCTCGCGCCGCGATGTCCCCGAGAATCTCTGGACCAAGTGCGACGAGTGCGGAACGATGCTGTTCCACCGCGAATTGAAGGACAACCTGAACGTCTGCACCAACTGCGGGCATCACATGGCGATCAGCCCGCGCGACCGTTTCGCGGCACTGTTCGACGGCGGCATCTTTTCCGAGGTCGCAGTGCCCGAACCGGTCGCCGACCCGCTCCATTTCCGTGACCAGAAGAAGTACCCCGAACGTCTGAAGGCCGCGCAGAAGGCCACGGGCGAGAAGGAGGCGATGCTTGTCGCCGAGGGCGAGATCGACCGAACGCCCATCGTCGCCGCCGCCCAGGACTTCAGCTTCATGGCAGGGTCGATGGGCATGTACGTGGGCAACGCCATCATCGCGGCGGCCGAACGCGCAGTCACGCTGAAACGCCCGCTTGTGCTGTTCTCCGCCGCCGGTGGCGCGCGGATGCAGGAAGGCATCCTGAGCCTGATGCAGATGCCGCGCACGACCGTGGCCGTTCAGATGGTGAAAGAGGCGGGATTGCCCTACATCGTCGTCCTGACCCATCCGACGACGGGCGGCGTGACCGCGTCCTACGCGATGCTGGGCGACGTCCAGATCGCGGAACCCAACGCACTGATCTGCTTTGCCGGCCCGCGTGTGATCGAACAGACGATCCGCGAGAAGCTGCCCGAGGGCTTCCAGCGCGCCGAGTATCTGCTTGATCACGGCATGCTCGACCGGGTGACGCCCCGAAAGGACATCAAGGCCGATCTGGTGACGATCCTGCGGATGCTCCTGCAACAGCCGCCGGCGGTGAAGGGCGAACTGCCCGCGCCGGAAGCCGCGGTGACCACGCCTGCCCCCGCATCGGCCGCGAAGGCGGACGGCCCAGCGTGAGCGCCTCAGGTTCCGACATCATCCTTGAACGGATGATGTCGCTTCACCCGAAGATCATTGACCTGACCCTGGACAGGGTCTGGCGACTTCTGGCGGCCACGGGGCATCCGGAACGCGCGCTTCCGCCGGTCGTCCATGTCGCGGGGACGAACGGCAAGGGATCGACCCTTGCCATGATCCGCGCCGGACTCGAGGGCGCGGGGCAGGTCTGTCATGCCTATACCTCGCCGCACCTTGCCCGGTTCCACGAGCGTATCCGCGTGGCGGGCGACCTGATCGACGAGGACGCGCTGACCGCGCTTCTGGACGAAGCGCTGGCGAAGAACGGCGACGAAGCGATCACCTTCTTCGAGATCACGACGGTCGCCGCCCTTCTTGCCTTCGCGCGCACGAAGGCCGACTGGACCCTGCTCGAGGTCGGGTTGGGCGGTCGGCTGGACGCGACCAACGTCGTCGCCGCCCCGCGCCTGTGCGTGATTACGCCCATCGACTTCGACCATGAACAGTATCTGGGCGATACCATTGCCAAGATCGCTTTCGAGAAGGCCGGCATCCTCAAGTCCGGCTCGACCTGCGTCGTCGCCGCCCAGCACGCGGAAGCACGCGACGTGATTCGGGCACAGGCCGAAAAGGTCGGCGCGCCTCTGGTCGTGCAAGGCCAGGACTTCGACTCGTGGGAGGAACGCGGGCGCCTCGTCTATCAGGATACGCGCGGGCTTCTCGACCTGCCGATGCCGAATCTTCCAGGGCCGCACCAGATCGTCAACGCGGGCACCGCGCTGGCCGCGCTTCGCGCGCTGGGTCAGGATGACGCGGCCTGTGAGGCCGCCGTCACCCGCGCCTTCTGGCCTGCGCGGATGCAGCGGTTGCGCCAGGGGCCGCTGGTCGAGGCCGCCGGCCAGGCCGAGCTTTGGCTGGACGGCGGGCACAATCCGGCGGCCGGGCGGGCGATCGCGGCGGCGCTGGCGCGGATGCCGCGAACCCGAACCCACCTGATCGTCGGCATGCTGAACACCAAGGACGTCACCGGCTTTCTTCGCCCGCTGGCCGAAATCGCCACCGACCTGCACGCGGTGTCCATTCCCGGCGCCTCGGCGACGCTGCCGGCCGACGAAACCGCGGCCGCAGGACGTGCCGTCGGGTTGCCCACGACCGTGGCGCCGTCGGTGCTGGACGCGATCGCCGACATCGTCGGGCGCGACCCCGCCGCGCGCATCCTGATCTGCGGGTCGCTTTACCTTGCCGGGGACGTGCTGAAGACCAACGGCTAGGCGCCCCAGCCTTCGGACTGCATCTCGCGCAGGCGGCTTGCCGTCCGCTCGAATTCGAACGTGCCTTCACCTTCGATGTAAAGCTTTTCGGGAAGGGCGGCGGCGCTGGCGATCAGCCGCACCTTCGCCTCGTAAAGCGCGTCGATCAGCGTCACGAAGCGCCGCGCCTCGTTGTAGTTCTCGCTCGACAGCCGGGGGATGTCCTCGAGGATCAGCACCCGCACGGCTTCGGCCAGCGCAAGGTAGTCGGCAGGTCCAAGCGGCTGGGCGCAAAGGTCGTAGAACCGCGCCCGCGCCACCCCGTTGGCGAAGGCCGGAATCACCACCTCGCGCCCCTTGATGCGCAGCACCAGCGTCTCGACCGCCGTACCGGCCGTCATGTCGTGCCAAAGCGCGGTGATCGCCGCCCGCGCCTCGGCGTTGGCGGGTGTGAAATAGGCGGGCGTTCCGGCCAGCATGTCCTGCCGGTAATCGGTGGGCGAGGCGAGTTCCCACACCACCATGCGCGCCTTCAGCAGCGCGATGAACGGCAGGAAGATCCCCCGGTTCAACCCGTTCTCGTAAAGCGCGTCAGGTTCGCGGTTCGAGGTCGTGACCACGGTCACGCCGGCCTCGAACAGCTGCTGGAAAAGACGCCCGACGATCATCGCGTCGGCGATGTCGGTGATCTGCATCTCGTCGAAGCACAAGAGCCGGATTCGATCGGAAATCGCCTTGGCCACGGGCAGGATCGTGTCATCGACGCCGGTCTTTCGCGCCTCGTTCAGGCCGGCCTGCACCTCTTGCATGAAGGCGTGGAAATGGACGCGCCGCTTGGCCTCGATATCGACCGAGGCGAAGAAAAGGTCCATCAGCATCGACTTGCCGCGCCCGACCCCACCCCAAAGATAGATGCCCTTCGGCGCCTGGGCCCCGCGACGGAACAGCCCGCGTAGCCCGCCGCGCCGGGCGGGCTGGTCTTCCAGCGCGCGCCGGATGCGCTCGAACTCGGGCAGGACGGCCAGTTGCGCCGGGTCGGTCGTCAACCGCCCCTCGCCCGCAAGCCGCGTGTAGATCTCGGTCAGGGTCTCGGACATGGGCCCCTGTTATCCCGCTGGCGTTCATAAGGAAAGCTGATGAGAGGGCGCAAAATTGATGAATTGACGCTGCCCGCGATCGCCCCCTAAGTCGCGCCATGACCGACGCCGCCCGACCCGTTTCCGCACCGCTGATCACGCCCGTGCTCGTCGCGGGCTGCATCATCATGCTGGTCAGCTTCGCGATCCGCGCGTCGTTTGGGCTGTTCCAGATTCCCATTTCCGACGAATTCAGCTGGGCGCGTGCCGAGTTCTCGATGGCGATCGCGATCCAGAACCTTGCCTGGGGCATCGGCCAGCCGATCTTCGCCGCGATCGCCGAAAAGATCGGCGACCGCAAGGCGATTGTTCTGGGGGCACTCTTCTATGCGGTGGGGCTGTCGCTGTCGGCCTTCGCGACGCAGCCCTGGCAGCACCAGACCCTCGAGGTCGCCGTGGGCTTCGGCATCGCCGGGACGGGCTTTGGCGTGATCCTCGCCGTGGTCGGCCGCACCGCTTCGGACGAGAACCGGTCGATGGCGCTGGCAGTCGCCACCGCCGCGGGGTCGGCCGGACAGGTCGTGGGTCCGCCCGTGGCCGAATGGCTTCTCAGGATGATGCCCTGGCAGTCGGTGTTCCTGGTCTTCGCCGCCACGATCCTTGCCGTGCTGATGGTTCTGCCGATGATGCGCGCGCCCGCCGCATCGACCCGTGCGCAGATCGAAGAGACCCTGGGCCAGGTCCTGGGCCGCGCCTTCCGTGATCCGTCCTATACGATGATCTTCCTGGGCTTCTTTTCCTGTGGCTATCAGTTGGGCTTCCTCACGGCCCATTTCCCCGCCTTCGTGACCGAGATGTGCGGCCCGATCCAGCCGGGCGGCGTGCTGCATTCGATGGGGATCACGACGACCTCAGCCCTGGGCGCCGCCGCACTTGGAGTGATCGGGATGGCGAACATCGGCGGCACCCTTCTGGCAGGCTGGGCGGGCAAGCACTTCACGAAGAAGTATCTGCTTGCGGCGATCTATACGGGACGGACCGTGGCGGCCTCGCTTTTCATCCTCCTGCCGATCACGCCCGTCTCCGTCCTCGTCTTCTCGGTGGTCATGGGCGCGCTCTGGCTAGCGACCGTGCCGCTGACCAGCGGCCTTGTCGCCTACATCTACGGCCTGCGCTACATGGGCACACTCTATGGCATCGTGTTCCTCAGCCACCAGATCGGCGCCTTCCTTGGCGTCTGGCTGGGCGGCCGGGTCTATGACATCACCGGCGACTACACCGCGGTCTGGTGGGTCGGCGTGGGCGTCGGCGCTTTCTCGGCCCTTGTCCACCTGCCGGTGCGCGAACGTCCGATCGGGGCGCGCGCGGCGACCTAACCGCGCAATCGCTCAAGGATGAAGCGCGCCGTCATCAGGTCCAGATGGGCGCCGCCCCCGTTCTTGAACAGCGTGATGTCGCCCGGCGCGCGGACGAAACGGTCAAGATCGTAGTAGTCGGCGATCACGTGGTCGCGCCCGATGACGCCGGCCTGAAGCGGGATCTTCAGCTCGCCGATATGGCCGATGGTCGTCTCGAAGCTGTCGACGAAGACGCGGGCCTTCAAGAGCGCCGCGTCGTCAGCCTCGCGCATGTCGGGGCGATAGGCGCCGATCAGGTCGATGTGCTGACCGGGGCGCAGCCAGTCGCCGCGGATCAAAGGCGTCGTCGACATCGTCGCGCAGGTCACGATGTCGGCGGCGCGGACGGCGGCCTCGAGGTCTGGTGCGGCCTCGGTATCCGCATGGTCGTCGGCGAACGCGCGCGCCGTGTCGGGGCTGCGGTTCCAGACGCGGAAACGCGCGCAGGGAAAGGCCGCACCATAAGCGTCGCGGAGGCTTCGCCCGACCGTGCCGGCCCCCACGATAAGGATCTCGCGGCTGTCGGGCCGCGCCAGTCGCCGCGCTGCCAGAAGGCTGTCACCGGCCGTCTTCCACTTCGTCACGAGATGGAAGTCGACGATCGCCTCGAGACTGCCGTCGGTGTCCGAAAAGACCGCGACCGCGCCGCCGACCATCGGCTTGCCTTTGGCGGGGTTGCCCGGAAAGACGGTAGCCGTCTTCACCGCCAGGCCCAACCCGTCGATCCAGGCCGCGCGGCTGAGCAGCGTATCGGGATCGCGGTAAAGGAAGGTATCGGCGATCTCGGCCCGGGGCAGCCGATGCCCGGCGGCCAGCGCATCGGTCAGCCCGATCCAGTCGAGCCCCGCCTCGCCTTCGGCGAAACCGACGATCGCCGCGCCCGTCATGCGGCCTCGGCGGGCAAAAGTCCCTCGGCCCGCAGGCGCGCGCCCCAGCCATCAGGCCCCTCGAAGAGGTGCGTCTGCCACCCGCGTGCGGCTGCCATGCGGATGTTGTCGGGCCGGTCGTCGGCGAAAAGCAGGCGACCGGGCGCAATCCCGCAATCCTCTTCGACCATCTCGTAGATGCGCGGGTCGGGCTTGATGACGCCCATGTGCCCCGAGACGTAGCTGCGATCGAACTCGTCCAGGAACGGGTACTGCGTCCGGGCATAGGCGAAGCTGCCGATGCCGAAATTGGTCAGGGCAAAGACGGGCACGCCACGCGCCCGCAGGGCCCGCAAAAGTGCCACGGACGGCTCGATCACCGGGCTTGCCAGCTCGATCCAGTTGTCGTGCCACTGCCGGATAGCGTCCCGCCATTCGGGATGCGCATCGGCTGTGGCATAGATCGTGGCCGTGAAATCCTCGCCTCGGTCGACGCGGTCGTTCATGGCGTGCAGGTCGACCTCGGCGAACAGGCGGCGGCGCCGCGCTTCGCCGATCACCCGATCGTAGTAGCGTTCGGGATGCCATTCGATCAGCACGTTGCCGATATCGAAAATGACGGCGTCAATGGTCATGGTCTGTCCCTTGCGGCAAGACGAAGCGCCCGGTCGAGCGCGTCGAGAAAACGCGACCGATCGGTGCGTGTAAAGCCCCGACCACCGCCCTGCCGGAAGGGATCGGCGGCCCGCAGATCGGCCATCAGGTCGCGGGTCGCAAGGACGTTGCCGATGTTGGCGGCGGTCAGCGCCTCGCCGTTGTGCTTGATCACCTTGGCTCCGGCCTCGACGCAGCGCGCGGCGAGCGGAATGTCGCACGTCACCACCACGTCACCCGGCCCGGCCCGGTCGGCGATCCACTTGTCGGCCTCGTCGGGGCCGGCGGCGACGAAGACCATCTCGACCAGCGGATTGGCCGACGGCCGAAGCCCGCCATTCGACACCATGCGGACGGCCACACGGTGGCGGGTCGCGACGGTTTCGACCTCGGCCTTCACCGGACAGGCGTCGGCGTCGACGTAGATCACGCGCAAAGCCGTTCGGCGTGGAAGGCCATGTGGTCGGCCATGAAGGTCGAGACGAAGAAGTAGCTGTGATCATAGCCGGGCTGCATCCGGAAGACCCCCGGCTGACGCCGCGCCGCCATCGCCCCGGCCAGCGCCTCGGGCATCAGAAGGTCGAGAAACTGATCCTGCGTTCCCTGGTCGATCAGCACATCGCCCGGGAACCCCCGGTCGCGCATCAGAAGCGTCGCGTCATGCGCGGCCCAGGCGGCGTGGTCGTCGCCCAGATAGGCGTCAAGCTGCTTGCGCCCCCAGTCGCTTTCCGTGGGATGGGCGATGGGCGCGAAAGCCGACAGGCTGCGATAGCGGTCGGGATGGGTCATGGCGATGGTCAATGCCCCGTGACCGCCCATCGAGTGCCCGGTGATCCCCTGTCGCGCGTCGTCCAGCGGAAAGGCCCCGAAAAGGGCTTCGGGAAGGTCGGCGGTGATGAAATCCCACATGCGGAAGTTCCGCGCCCAGGGTTCGCGGACGGCATTGACGTAGAAGCCCGCGCCCTGCCCCAGGTCGAAGGCCGGGTCGTCGGCCACGCCGTCGCCCCGTGGCGAGGTGTCGGGAAAGACAACCGCGATCCCGTGCCTTGCGGCCTGTGCCTGGGCGCCGGCCTTCATCATCGCGTTTTCATGCGTGCATGTCAGGCCGGACAGATACCACAGCACCGGCACCTTTCCCGCCTTCGCCTGTGGCGGCAGGTAAAGACCGAAGGTCATGTCGCAGTCGGTGGTGGCCGAACGGTAGGTATGCACCCCCTGCACACCACCGAAGCAGGCGTTCTCGGACAGGGTCTTCATGGGTCGCTCCCTTACAACGCAGTGACGAGGGCGATCATCGCCGAAATGGTGAAGATCGACGCCGCCGTGGAAATCAGGATCGTCGCCGATACCCGCTGCGGCGCGATCCCGTAATGCTGGGCCAGGATATAGACATTGCCCGCCACCGGAAGCGACGCCGCGGCGATCATGACGCCGGCGGCATAGGTTTCGACCTGAAACACCAGAAGCGCCGCGACCGACACCGCGGCCGGATGCAGAAGCAGCTTGACCGCCGAAAGCTCGACCGCCGTGGTCAGCCGTTCGGCTGATTTCGTGGCCAGCGACGCACCGATCGCGAAAAGCGCGCCCGGGGTGGCCGCAGCGCCGAGGATCTGCAGGAATTCGGCCATCGGGCCCGGGATCGGCAGCGCGAAGGCCGACCAGAGCAGGCCAAGCGTGATCGACACGATCATCGGGTTCTTCACAAGGCCGATGGCGACCTTGGGCAGGATGCCCCAGGAAAACGTGCCGCGCGAGGCGCTGACGATGATCACGATGAGGCTGCCGAACACGATCAGATCGACCGCCAGCACCATGACCACCGGCCCGATCGCCTCGGGCCCCAGAAGCAGCACCAGCATGGGAATGCCCAGGAACCCCACGTTCCCGATCACGCCGCACTGGGCCTCGAAGGCGGCCTCGGCCACGGGACGCCCGCGCAGAAGCGACAGGGCGGTAACGAAGAGATAGACGACCATCGTCGCCGACAGATAGGCAAGGATGAAGGGCCAGTCGGCAAGCTCCTCGAGCCGAAGGTTCGACGAGAAACGGAACAGCATCGCCGAGAGCGCGAAATAGAAGACGAACTTCGTGAGGTACGCGGTCGCCTCGGCCGAGAAGAAGCGCGTCCGCCCGGCCCAGTAGCCAAGGCCGATCAGCAGGAAGAAGGGCAGCGTCTTGAGAAAGATCTCGGCCATCGGCGACGGGGTTATCGCCTGCGCGACGAAGGCGCAACCGCGTGACGCCTGCTTGCGCTTGCTGGAACTGAACCGTTCCGTCTACTATCTGTCAGGGATGAGGAGACAGCCATGAACGCACCGGTGGTGGCCATCAAGCGGGGCCGGAAGTTCGATCAGGTCCTTGCCGGCGCGCGCGACGTGTTCCTGCGCGACGGCTACGAAGGCGCCAGCGTCGACGAAATCGCACGCACCGCCGGTGTGTCGAAGGCCACGCTTTACAGCTATTTCCCCGACAAGGGCATCCTTTTCCTCGAGGTCGCCAAGACCGAATGCCTGCGCCAGGCCGATCAGGCCACCGCCGAATGGGATACCGACGCCCCGCCGCGCCAGGTGCTGTCGCAGGCCGCGGGCCATATGCTGCGCTTCTTCCTGTCGGACTTCGGGCTGCAGGTCTATCGCATCATCGTGGCCGAGTCCGGGCGCTTTCCCTCGCTCGGGCGCGACTTCTATGAAGCCGTTCCGATGCAGGTGCGCCAGACGATGATGGCCTATTTCCGCGGAGCGATCGCCCGGGGCGAGCTTGCCATCGACGACCTCGAGCTTGCCGCCGACCAGTTCACCGAGCTCTGCAAGGCCTCGCTGCACGGCCAGCTCATCCTTGGCGTCAAGGCGACGGCGTCCGAGGTCGAGATCGACCGCGTGATCCGTGGCGCGGTCGAGATGTTCCTGGCTCGCTATGGCGCCGCCTCTGGTCCTGCGCGCGTCTAGTCGACGCGACGGACCTCGATCTGGTTGCCCACCTTGCGCGTTTCGAAGCGCTTGAGTTCGCCGATCAGGTCGCTGAGCTTTCGCTTGCCGTAGGTGCGCGCGTCGAAATCGGGATGCTCGGCGACGATGTTCTGGCCGATCGCGCCCAGGGAATACCACTCGTCATCCTCGGCGATCCGGTCCATGGCGGCGACGATCAGAGGCGCGGCATCCGAGGGCTTGCGCTTCGTTGCGGCCGGGGCAGCGCCGGGTGCGGGCGGCTCGTCGACGATGTTCTCGATCAGCACGAAGCGATTGCAGACATTGCGCAGCGACTCGGGCGCTTTCGCCTCGCCGATGCCAAGCACGTCAAGGCCCTGCTCGCGGATGCGGTTGGCCAGCGCCGTGAAATCGCTGTCCGACGAGACAAGGACGAAGCCGTCGAACCGGCCCGTGTGCAGGATGTCCATGGCATCGATCACCAGACCGATGTCGCTTGCGTTCTTCCCCACGGTATTGGCCGATTCCTGATGTGCGACCAGCCCCAGTTCCCTGACCTTCGAGGTCCAGGCCGACAGCCGGCCGCTTGACCAGTCGCCATAGACCCGCCGCAGCGCCGGTTCGCCGTAGGTCGTGATTTCCTTCAGGATCGCGCCGGCATACTTCGCAGGGATGTTGTCGGCGTCGATCAGGACGGCGTAAAGCGGGCGGTCGCGTTCTGGCATCTGTGGTCTCCGGGAAGCGTCCCGCACGTCATGCCCGAAAGCGACCGCCCAGGAAACCCCGCATGGGGAGCGGGGTTGGGGAGGACTCGTACCGGCGGCACTCGCCGCACCGCCGTGTCACTCGCAAAGATCACAGGGCCGAAGCGCGACTGTCATCGGCAATGCGCGGTGCGGCGGCGTCCTGGCGCGCGCCATGGGTGCGGGCCTTGGCCCGGACGTTCAGCCAGGCCCAGAAGCCGACGGCCGGGCGGCGTGGGCCGGGAAGGGTGGAGCCCAGGGTCTTGCCTTGGATGGCTTCGCTCATCAGGGAGGCGTAGGTAATCATCGCAGTCTCTCCTTTGGGTTTCTTTGGCGCCGCCGTGCTGCGGCCCGTTGAAAGGACCATCGCCGATTCGCGCCATTCGCGCTGTTCCCGAGGGAACACCTGGACGATTGCGCCGCCCGCAATCCGCCTTAGGTTTCACGCACACGGATGCTCTTTCCGCATCCCAAGCTGACACAGCGGACATCCCGATGACGCCGACCGACACACCACGCCACCAAGGCCGCCCCGACAAGCCGATGGACCGGCTGGACACCTTTCCCATCTTCGCCGGCCTCGACGCCGGAAGCCTTGCCGACCTTACCGCGGCGATGACGCCCCACCGCTGGCCGGCCGGCACGACGATCTTCCAGCGCGGGGACACGGGCGACCATCTGCTGGCGATCCGCTCGGGGCGGATACGTCTGTCGCTGTCGAACCCGCAGGGGCGCGAGATCGTGTTGCGCACGCTTGGCCCCGGCGCCGTGCTGGGCGAAATGGCGCTGGTCGACGGCCTGCCGCGATCGGCCGACGCGACCGCGATCGACGCGACCGAGGCGCTGATCCTCACGCGCGAGCGTTTCCGGGCCGTCGCAAGCCGGCACCTCGACGTGGCGCTTTCGGTGGCGCGCTACATGAGTTCGCTCGTCCGGCACGCGAACTACCAGATGGAATCGATCGCCCTTTACGACCTGCACACCCGGCTCGCGCGGTTCCTTCTTGCAGCGGTCCTTGAACGCCACGGGCCTAATCCGCCGGCGGCGGCCGAGATCCG
Source organism: Saliniferula longa (assembly GCF_050789285.1). Classification (NCBI taxonomy): domain Bacteria; kingdom Pseudomonadati; phylum Pseudomonadota; class Alphaproteobacteria; order Rhodobacterales; family Roseobacteraceae; genus Saliniferula; species Saliniferula longa. The sequence continues at coordinate 307,119 of NZ_JBOUVX010000004.1, forward strand.
CCTGGGACTGACGCAATCAGACCTTTCCGCCGCACTGGGCGCAAGCCGACCGAAGGTCAACGTCGCGCTGAAGGACCTGATCTCCGATGGCGTCCTGCGCCGCGTGGACGACCTTCTGATCTGTGACACCGCCCGCCTGCGCCACGTCGCGGATCAGGACGAGCGCTAGACCGGTGGACAAGGACGATGCCGGCTAAAGCGGCGCAATTTCAACCACACATCTCAAGGGGAATCAGTTTGCCAGCTATTTGAACGGAGATGTCAGTAGCCAAATGTCCGGAAGTCGCTTTGATAGACATGCTCGATGATCTTCCTTGCCTTCGGGGTCAGATCAGAAGCTTTTTCGTCTCGCGCCGTAGCCCTTTCGTATCTACTGGAATCGATTTTGAACCCAAGTCTTTCCTCAAGCTTTGAAAGGGATTGTGGGAAGTCTTCAAGCCGACAGACAAGATCAAGCGCGTGCGTGTTTGACACTCCGGGCATGTTCGTCCAATGAGTCTGGCATCGCAGATGATCATAGTGCATCACCCGAAAGCGAAAGACCGGATCTTCAAGCGCCTCTGCAAATTCGCTCGAGTTCTCGAAGTTCGCAAGGAAGTTCGATGCAAAAAGCCGATCTCTCCTAGTGATACGCCCATTTCTAAGATAATTGAAAGTCGATATGAACCTCTCGAACGGATTTCTACAGACGGCAAAAGTGAACAGGCGTCGCGACCTCTGCTCGTCGTAGGCGAGATATTCAACAAATCGGCGATGCCCATAGTGCGCGGTATCTCCGTAGATTTCCTTCTTAAGAGTTGTTCCTGCAGCTTTTGGGATGTGCACAAAGATAACGCCTAGATCATCCATTTCCTTGATGAAGGGAGTGGAGCCTGGGGAAATTCGAATAAGGCTTTTGGCAATTGGCAAGGGCAACGCAGAATAGAACGCATCCTTTGCCCTCGCGGCGAGTTCGAATCGAGTAATCCTGTTCATCGCGGGATTCGTCCACTTTGGAAGCAGGCCTGGTCTTCCTGGCCTCGAAGCTTGTGACCGTGCTGACTAGTAGACGACGACCGACCGGATCGATTCGCCCCGGTGCATCAGGTCGAAACCCTCGTTGATCCGGTCGAGTGTCAGCGTATGCGTGATCATCGGGTCGATCTCGATCTTGCCGTCCATGTACCAGTCGACGATCTTCGGAACGTCGGTGCGCCCGCGCGCGCCGCCGAAGGCCGTGCCCTTCCAGACGCGACCGGTCACAAGCTGGAACGGGCGGGTCGAGATCTCGGCCCCGGCAGGTGCCACGCCGATGATGATCGACTGGCCCCAACCCCGATGCGTGCATTCCAGTGCGTCGCGCATGACCTTCACGTTGCCTGTGCAGTCGAACGAATAGTCCGCCCCGCCGATCTGATCGAAGGGCGTCCTGGTCAGGTTGACGATTTCCTGGACCACGTTCTCGCACTCCTTGGGGTTGATGAAATGCGTCATCCCGAAGTGCTCGGCCATCGGCTTTTTGGCGGGATTGAGGTCGACACCGATGATCATGTCGGCACCGGCCAGTCTCAGCCCCTGGATCACGTTCAGGCCGATGCCGCCAAGACCGAAGACCACGGCCTTCGCGCCGATCTCGACCTTGGCGGTGTTGATCACCGCGCCGATCCCCGTGGTCACGCCGCAGCCGATGTAGCAGATCTTGTCGAAAGGCGCGTCCTCGCGCACCTTGGCCACCGCGATCTCTGGCAGGACCGTGTGGTTCGAGAAGGTCGAGCAGCCCATGTAGTGCAGGATCGGATCGCCATCGAGCGTCGAAAAGCGCGAGGTGCCGTCGGGCATCACGCCCTGACCTTGCGTCGCGCGGATCGAGGTGCAGAGATTCGTCTTCTGGCTCAGACAGCTTGGGCAGACCCGGCATTCGGGGGTGTAAAGCGGGATGACGTGGTCGCCCGGCTTGACGCTGGTCACGCCTGCGCCGACCTCGACCACCACGCCCGCGCCCTCATGGCCAAGGATCGCCGGAAACAGGCCCTCCGGGTCCGCGCCCGACAGCGTGAATTCGTCGGTGTGGCAGATGCCGGTCGCCCGGATCTCGACCATGACCTCGCCGGGCTTCGGCCCGTCGAGGTTCACCTCCATGATCTCAAGCGGCTTTCCGGCCTGAACGGCCACGGCGGCACGGGTGCGCATCATTGTCCTCCCTCGGTCGGTTCGCCGTCACACTGGGGCAATCGTCCAGGGCATGCAATGGGCCGGCCGAACGCCTGGGGGTCACACGGACCGGTCAGAGAAGCTCTGCCAGGACCGCCTCGTAGGTGGCGCGCTTAAAGGGGACGATCGCCGCGAGCAGCGCCTCTGGCGCCATCCACTGCCAGCGCGAGAATTCGCGCGGCGGGCGGGTGATGTCGATGGCGCTGTCGGGCGCGGTCAGGAGCACGCGGAACCACTTCTGCCGCTGACCCCTGTATCGGCCCTTCCAGACCTTGCCCTGAAGTTCGGGCGGCAGGTCATAGGTCACCCAGCCGGCGGTTTCCGCTTCGACACGCACATCCCCGGGCATCACGCCCGTCTCTTCCCAGAGTTCGCGCAAAGCGGCCGCGCGGGGGGCCTCGCCCCGGTCGATCCCGCCCTGCGGCATTTGCCAGGCCCCGGGGGTGTCGATCCGTTCCCCCGCGAAGACCCGTCCGTCGGCGTTCGTAAGCACGACTCCGACGCAGGGCCTGTAGGGCAGTTCGCCGATCATGCCCACGCCGCCGGGCGGTCTCAGTTGGCGTCCATCGCCAGCTTCGACAGGCCACGCAGGATATCGATGGCATAGGCCAGCTGGTAGTCCTCAACCCGCAGGGCGGCGGCGGCTTCGGCCTTGGCGCGATCGTCCTCGATCTGCTGGCGCTCGTCCTCGGTTAGGCTGTCGTTGTCGAGGCTGCCCCGCAAATCGGCCTCCGAGCGGTTGAAGCGATCGGAGGCGTCGGTGTCGTCGGCCTCGGGGGCCGGAACCACCGGCGGCTGTTCGACCACGATATCGGGCGAGATGCCCAGCGCCTGGATCGACCGCCCCGAGGGGGTATAATAACGTGCAGTGGTCAGCCGCATCGCACCGTCGCCCCGAAGCGGCATGACGGTCTGGACCGATCCCTTGCCGAAGCTCTTGGTGCCGATGACCACGGCCCGGTGGTGGTCCTGAAGCGCGCCGGCCACGATTTCCGAGGCCGAGGCCGAGCCACCATTGATCAGGATGACAACGGGCTTGCCGCCCGCAAGGTCGCCCGCCGTCGCGTTGTAGCGTTCGCCGTCCTGCGGATCGCGACCACGCGTCGAAACGATCTCGCCGGTATCGAGGAAGGCGTCCGAGACCTTGATCGCCTGGCTCAGCAGGCCGCCGGGGTTGTTGCGCAGGTCGATGACGAAACCGTTGACGTTCTCCATCCCGCCGGCTTCCTCGACCGCCTCACGCAGGCCCTCCTCGAGGTTGGGGTAAGTCTGGTCGTTGAACGTGGTGACGCGCAGGACGACGCTGTCCCCCTGAAGGCGCGCGCGCACGGCGGTCAGCTTGATCGTGTCTCGGATGATCGACACGTCGAAGGGCTGTTCGACGCCTTCGCGCACGACGGTGATGATGATTTCGGACCCGACCGGGCCGCGCATCATCTCGACCGCCTCGTCAAGCGTCAGGCCAAGGACGCTTTCGCCGTCGACATGGGTGATGAAGTCGCCCGCCTGGATGCCGGCCGCGGCCGCCGGCGTCTCGTCCATCGGCGAAACGACCTTGACCCAGCCTTCCTCCTGCGTGACCTCGATGCCGAGGCCGCCGAACTCGCCACGGGTCTGCACCCGCATATCGTCGGCATCGTTGGCCGAAAGGTAGGACGAATGCGGATCAAGCGAGGTCAGCATCCCGTTGATCGCCGCCTCGATCAGGTCCTTCTCGTCGACGTCCTCGACGTACTGCGCGCGCACTCGCTCGAAGATGTCGCCGAAGAGGTCGAGCTGTTCGTAGACCGATCCCTTGTTCTCGGCCTCCTGCGCCAGAAGCGGCCCCGCGATCTGCGTGGTAAGCACCGCGCCGGCCAGGGTCCCGCCGATCGCGGCCATGACGAACTTCTTCATTGCGTTCTTCCCATCTCTGCATCCGCGATGAACCACGACGTGGGGTCCTGCGGTTCCTGATCCACTCTCAGCTCCATATAGAGCGTTTCGGTCCGGCGTTGACCACCCCCCGAGGAAGTCTCGACCAGGATAGTCCCGGCGTCGGGTTCTTCGCCGCCCATCATCCCGACTGGAACGCCTGCGTCGACCACCTCGCCGGCGCGACCATAGACCTCGGCAAGCCCGGCGAGAACAAGAAGGTAGCCATTCTGCGGCTCAAGGATGATCACGTTTCCGTAGTCGAGCAGCGGCCCGGCATAGCGCACGGTCGACGGCCAGGGGCTTGTGACAAGGGCACGCGGGCGCGTGGCGACAAGAAGGCCGGGTCGGCGAATGCCTGCGGCGTCGGCCTCGTCGAAGCCGCGGATCACGACCCCGGCCACCGGAAGCGGCAGAACGCCGCGCGCGGCCGCGAAATCCGTCGTGCCGCCCGTGTCGGCGGCAAGTCCGGTCGCCGCGAGACCGCCCGCGAAGGCATCCATCGTCTCGGCGCTGTTGATCAGCGCCTGCATCGCCTCGGGGTCCTGGGCCACGGGCGGTGGCAGTGTGGTGCGGTCGGCCATCGCCTGGCTCAGGAGGGTGCGTGCGGACTGCATCCCCTGCAGCCCGTCCTCGAGCATCCCGGCCGCGTCGGCCTGAAGCGCCTGAAGGTCTTGAAGCTCCTGCAGGCGGGCGCGCAGGTCCTCGACCTCGCCGCGCAGGGCGGGGGTCAGGTCGGCGATCAGCATCCCCGCCCGCACCGTCTCGGTCGCACCCGACGGATGCAGCAGAAGCAGCGCCTCGGGCGAAGTCTGCATCGACAGCAGCACGCCGAAGAGGTGGGCCAGCCGCCCGGCCTCGGCGTCGAACTCGGCCCGGATCGCGCGCTCGCGCAGCGCACCCTGGCGCAGACCGTCGCGCAGGGCCGACAGCCCGGTCTCGTAGGCGCGCACCGTTTCGGTCAGGGCGGCGACGCGATCGCGCGCGGACCGCGCCTCGTCAAGGGCCTGGGCCGCGGCCGCAAGCTCGGCCGCGGCTTGCGCGGCGATATCGCCGGGATCGCGGTCCTGCGCGGGGGCGGACCCGGCCAGAGCCAGAGAGGCGGCGACGAGCAGGGCGAATGCAGGGCGCCTCATCGGTCGATCAGCGACGTCCCGGTCATCTCGGGCGGCTGCGGCAGGCCCATGAGCTGAAGAAGCGTGGGCGCAAGATCGGCAAGGCGGCCATCGTGCAGCCGCGCGCCATCCGGCCCTCCGACAAGGATCACCGGCACAGGGTTCGTGGTATGCGCGGTGTGCGGCCCCCCGGCGACGGGATCGACCATCGTTTCGCAGTTGCCGTGGTCGGCGGTCACGATCATCGCGCCACCAGCCCGCCGAAGCGCCTCGAGCGCGTCGCCCAGCCCCTTATCCACCGTTTCGCAAGCCCGGATCGCCGCCGCAAGGTCACCCGTGTGGCCCACCATGTCGGGGTTGGCATAATTCACCACGATCAGGTCATAGCCCTTGCCGATCGCCTCGACCAGTTTCGCGCTGACTTCGGGCGCCGACATCTCGGGCTGAAGGTCGTAGGTCGCCACCTTGGGCGACGGCGCCATGTACCGATCCTCGCCCGCCTCGGGTGTCTCCTTGCCGCCGTTCAGGAAGAAGGTCACGTGCGGATACTTCTCGGTCTCGGCCAGGCGGAACTGCCGCAGGCCGTGCTGCGCGACCCAGGACCCAAGCGTGTTCACGATCTCCTGTTTCGGAAAGGCGGCGGTCATGAACCTGTCGTGTGTGGTCGAGTAGTCGACCATCCCCAGCATCGCCGAAAGCTGCGGCCGGTCGCCGGTGTCGAAGGCATCGAAGCCGGGCTCGCCGATGGCGCGCAGGATCTCGCGCGCGCGGTCGGCCCGGAAATTGAGGCAGAAGACCCCGTCAGCCGGGGTCATGCCGCGGTAGTCGCCCAGAACCCGCGGCGTGACGAATTCGTCGGTTTCGCCCTCGGCATAAGCCGCGTCGACCGCGGCAAGGGCATCGGCGGCGGGCGTCCCGGCACCGTGAACGATCGCCTCATAGGCCCGGGCGACGCGATCCCAACGGTTGTCGCGGTCCATCGCATAGTAGCGCCCGATCAGCGTCACCGGCACAGCCCCCGCCGGCAACTTGCCCAGCAGGTCCTCGACATAGCCGCGTGCCGACGAAGGCGGCACGTCGCGTCCGTCGGTGATCAGGTGCAGCGCGACCGGCACGTCGCGCTCTGTCAGAAGCCGGGCCGCTGCGACCATGTGATCGAGGTGGCCATGCACGCCCCCGTCCGAGACCACGCCGAACAGATGCGCCCGACCGCCACTGTCCTTGATGCGGGCGGCGAAGGTCAGGATCGCGGGGTTCTCGAAGAAACTTCCATCCTCGATCGCAAGGCCGATCTGGCCCAGGTCCATCGCCACGACGCGGCCCGCGCCGATGTTCGTGTGACCGACTTCGGAATTGCCCATCTGCCCGGTTGGCAGGCCGGCGTCGGGGCCGTGGGTGACAAGCCGTGCGTGCGGGCAAGTTGCCATCAGTCGGTCGAAATTGGGGGTGTCCGCCAGCTTCGGGGCATTTGCGGTCGGGTCTTCGCGCAGGCCCCAGCCATCGAGGATGCACAGAACGACGGGTTTGGGTGCGCTCATCTGGGATGGCCTTTCACTTCTGTGGGCGTTCTACCGCGCGCCGCGCGCCAAGGAAACCGCCGGCGCGGGGTTTATTCCCGGTGATAGGGCGTGCCGGCAAGGATCCCCGCCGCGCGGTAAAGCTGTTCGGCCAGCATCACGCGCGCCAGCATGTGCGGCCAGACCATGCGGCCGAACGACAGGGTCAGCGCGGCCCGATCGAGAACCGCCCGGTCAAGCCCGTCCGCCCCGCCGATGACGAAGGCCACGTCCTGAACGCCGGCGTCGCGCCAGCGCGCCAGGCGCTCGGCGAAAGCGGGCGAGGTCATGCTCTCGCCGCGTTCGTCCAGCGCGCAGACCGTGGCGCCGGTGGGCAGGGCGCGCAGCAGGGCCTCGCCTTCGGCGGCCTTGCCAGCGCTCTTGCGGTCGTCGATTTCGACAAGGGTCGCCGGCCCCAGGCCCACGGCCCTTCCGGTGCGCCCGCAGCGGGCAAGATAATCGTCGACAAGGAACTTCTCGGGGCCGCCGCGAAGCCGCCCCATGGCGCAGATCGCCAGACGCATGGTCGCCGGGTCAGCCCCGCACGGCGGCGGCGGACTCGGCCGGGCTCATCCACATCTTCTCGAGCTGGTAGAAGTCGCGCACCTCGGGCCGGAAAACGTGGACGATCACGTCGCCCGCATCGATCAGAACCCAGTCGCCGGCATCCTTGCCCTCGACCTTGCAGATGAGGCCCGTCTCCTGCTTCAGCCGGTCGACCAGCTTCTCGGCGATCGAAGTCACCTGGCGCGACGAACGCCCCGAGCAGATGACCATGAAGTCGGCCATCTCGGACTTGCCGTGCAGGTCGATCTCGACCACGTCCTCGGCCTTGTCGTCGTCCAGCGATGTCAGGATTCGGGCAAGCAGATCGCGGCTTGCGGTGCGGTTCGAGGCGCGCGTCATCTTCGCCCCGGGCGCGGTCTTTTCACGGACCGCTTCGTGAAGGTGAGACAGGACATGGTCCTCCTGCGTTGCGCGCCGGTCCGGCCCCGGCGCTGGCCATGCAGGAAATGTAGCATCGCCGCCCCGCAATCTCAACGGCGCAGCGTCTAATAGTCCCGGCGGAAGAAGACCCCGACCGAGCTGTCCCCCTGGTTGCTGGTCGAAACGGTCCCTGTCACCGATGTGGTGATGTCGAAGTTGAGGTTGATTTCGGTGTCTCCGTCGCTGCGCGTCGTCACGTCGGCGTAAAGCCGCTCGTTGATGTAGGTGCCCGCCGTCACCGCCGTGCGCCCCTGCTCGTCGGTGCGCACGTCAAGGTCGTCGATCCCAAGGCCGCTTCTGAGGTTGCCCATGATCCCGGGTCCGCCGCCGCCCGAAAGCGTCGCCGCAGCGCTGGCAAGCTGCGCCGCCTGCAGGGCCGAGATATTGGCAAGATCCGTACCGAAAAGGATCCGCGCCAGCACCTCGTCCTCGGGAAGCGGCGGCTCGGACAGGAAGCGGAACTGCGGATCGGTCACCGGACCGTCGACCGAGACGAAGGCGCGCACGTCGTCGTCGGACCGGATCTCGCTCACGGCTTCAAGGCGCAGGATCGGAACAAGGCTTCCGCCAAGGACGATTTCGCCCTCGGTCACGCGCAGTCGCCCCCCAAGGATGCCAAGCCGTCCGCGCACGAGGTCGATCTGTCCGATCGGCACCACGTTCGCGGTGGTGCCCGTAACCCGCATGCCGCCGGAAAGTTCGGCATCAAGTCCCCGGCCCCGGACGAAGATTCGCGGCGCGTTGATGGTGACGTCAAGCGGATAGGGCCGGATCGATCGGCCTTCGCCGCGGTCCTCGCGGATCAGGCCTGCGAACTGGCGTGTGCGTCGGACGTCGGCGGGTTCATTCAGGTGGATGATCTCGGGGATCGGTCCCGAAGCGCCGGCCCCCGTTCCTGCAATGCTGATTTCGGTTTCGCCGACGTCGACGTTGCCAGAGATGGACGCGCCGCCAGCAAGCGGACCCGAGACCCGCAAATCGCCAGTCAGGCTGGTCCGGTAAAGCGTGGGATCGGTCAGGACCACGCCCCGCGCCGCGATGGCGAGCGTGGCGTTGAAGGGCGGCGCAAGCTCGACCGGGCCGCTGACCGACAGGCTGCCGCCGCCCTGCACGCCCGAGGTCACCGACAGGTTCGCGCGACCGTTCTCGATCCCGGTGTTGACCGCGAGGTTCTCGAGCGACACGCCAGTACCCGGCAGCGCCACCCGCGCCCCGCTGGTCGTCAGCGTGCCCGACACCGACGACAGCGCCGGTGGGCCGTTGACCGACAGGTCGAACCCAAGCGTCCCGCTGACCGAGTTCGGCGTGATGAAGCGGTTCGCGATCTCGAGCGGCGCGCGCCCGTTCACGCGCAGGGCAAGCGTCGGGCCCTCGGTCACGACATCGCCGCGCACCGTCGCGGCAATTCCACCTGGTCCTGTCAGCGCCAGGTTCACCGTCGCCGTTCGCGCGCCGTCGATCGCGACGGTGCCATCGGCCGTCACCGGGCCGGGAAAGTCCGGGACGAAAAGGCCGAGATTGGCAAGCGCGGCAGACACCGCCAGTTGCCCCGCCCCGTTCGTCACGTCCCCGGCCACCGAGGCCTTGAGCGCGGGCGAGTCGAGCCGCACGTCGCGGATCGTCAGGTTTTCGCCGTTGCGCGCGAAGTCGAGGTCAAGCAGCGCCCGGCCCGCCAGAAGCCGGTCGACTTCGGCGATGCCGATCGCCACGTTCGTCGTCTGAAGCTGAAGGTCGATGTCCAGCGCTTCAAGGTCTGAAGTGCCGTCCAGCCGTCCCGACAGTTGCGCCGCCCCGGCCAGTGGCCGCCCGGCAAGTCCGGACAGCCGGGACAGGTCGCGGGCGTCGACCGACAGGTCGGCCGACAGCGACTGCGGCGTGGCGAAGGGGGCCGCCGCGCCCCGTGCGGTGGCGTCGGCAAAAGGCGACGCCCCGGCCAGGTCGAAGGCCCAGAGGCCGTCCTGCCGCTCGTCCGCCGTCAGCCGAAGGGTCGAAGGCCCCACGGCGCCCGGCAGGACGATCGCCGTGTCCGCAAGCCGCCCCTCGACCCGGGCGGTGCCTTCGCCGGAGCGCAGTGTCCCCGACGCCGTCAGGTCAAGCGCTGCGTTCCGGACAGTCAGCGTGTCGACGGTGGGCACGCTGTCCTGAAGGCTGCCCGCGACGCGGAAATCGGTGACGCCCGCCAGAAGTGCGTCGGCCTGCGCCTGCCCGATGGCCAGCGCGCTTGCTGTGCCGCTCAGATTGGCGGCAACGCGGCTGAGGTCGGTAAGACCCGACACCTCGCCCCCGACCGAGATCGTCCCCGCAAGAGGGCGACCCGCGAGGGCCGAGAAGACCGACAAGTCGGCGACCGAAAGATCGACGTCCGCGCTGGCTTCCGGCACCGCGCCGCTGGTGTTCGCGGTGCCTGTGACGGCAAAACGCGTCCCGGTCCCGTCGCCGTTGATCCGATAGCTCCAGTCGTCGCCCGCAGTCTCGGCGTCGGCCTCAAGCGCCAGTGCCCCGCTCAGCGTGGGGTGAAGCAGGGCCGCGTCGGCGAACTGCGCCGACAGCCTCGCCGTGCTGCGCGCCGAGGTCAGCGTGACCTGGCCGGACACCTCGGCGTTCGGCGATGTCAGCGCCAGCCGCTCGACCCGCGTTCCGGTCTCGTCACGGACCGCGCGCAGACCCAGCCGGACCATGCCCGCAAGGATTCGGTCGGCTTCGGGCTGATCGACCCGCAGGTCGCTCGAGCGTGCATCAAGCGTGACGTCGAATTGACCGGTCAACGCCTCGTAGGTCAGATCGAGATCGGCTGCGACGGCGCCCCCGATGTCACGCTTCGCCAGCCCCGAGAAGACGGCCAGATCGCGGGCGTCGATCGCAAGCTCGGCGCCGATGGCGATCCCTTCGCCAAGGCCGCTGACGCTGCCCGAACCTCGCAGGCCGAATGTCGCGCCCTCGACCTCGAGATCGCGCACCTGCAGCGGGGTGCCTTCGGTCCAGTCAAGGTCGGCGCTTGCCGTCATGTCGCGGCCCAGCGCGGCATCAACCGCATTCCCGCCAAGATCGAGACCGCGCGCCGCAAGCTCGAGCGCCGCGGTCACGGACCTGCCCGGACTTTCCGGGCGGATCGTGCCCGCCCCGTCAAGCGCGATCTCCTCGGCCGTGACGCCACCTGTTTCGAGGTCGCGCAGCGCGATGCGCGCTTGCCAGTCGTCGCTCTGGTCGGCATCGAAGCGGACGCCGATCTCGGCCGAACGCAGCCGCACCGGATCGCCCGGAAGCGGCAAGAGCACGGGCGCGCCGTCGCGCGTGGCGATCTGACCCGTCACCCGCAGCCGTCTCGGCAGGCGGTCGGGCCCGATTTCCGCTTCGGCCGACAGAAGCAGCGCCTCGGCCTGCAGATCGAGATCGTCGATCCGGAACGATCCGTCAGCCAACCGCGCGGCGTCGAGCCCGACGATCAGGCTGGGCCCGAAGAACTCGCGGTACTCCGGCAGAAAGAGCGACGTCACGTCGCCGCCGATATTGGCCGTGAAGCTGCGTTCCGGCGCGTCGGGCGTCCCGCCCGCGCGCGTCGTGACGCGGCCCGCCAGCCGGTCGACGCCATCGGTCGCCAGCACCAGTTCGGCGGTGAAGTCGGACAGAGGCGCCCGGCCATCGACCACAAGTCGCAGCGACGGCACGTCAGGCACGTCAAGCAGGTTGACGAGGATGCCGTCCGGCGCCTCGTCGACGACAAGCGACAGGTCAAGGAAATCGGTCTCGTTGGCATAGGACCCGTTCACGCGGAACGTGCCCTCGCCATCGAGGCGGCTGGCGGTGAGATCGGCCTGTCCCGCGCCCCCTTCGAGATTGGCCGAGCCCGCCAGCGAAAGCGACGCCGCCCGTCCGAAGAGCGCCTCGCCCAGGCTCAGGTTTCCGACCGAGATTTCGCCGATGCGCACGGCGACCGGCAGTTCGGGCAAGGCGAACCCGGCCGAGGCCTCGGGCGAAGGCGGCGTCTCGGTCGGGGCGGGCAGGCGCGTGAACTCGACCGACCCGGCGGTCAGGCGCGTCACCTCGAGACGGCGGCGCAAAAGCGCAAGGCGGCTCCAGTCAAGCTCGACGTCGGTGACCGTCAGCCAGACCCCGTCGCGGTCCGAGATGGTCAGGCGGTCGAAGGTGGCCTGCCCGCCCAGAAGCCCGCGGAAGCCTTCGATCACGACGTCCCGGTCGTCGCCCGACAGGGCGCCTTCGATCTGCCGCTCGAGGAAGGATGCATCCCCGCGGCTGCTGTCGTCCTGCGCGACGGCGGGCGCGGACAGGACCATGGTCCCGGCAAGGGCGTATGCGGCGAGGCGCCTCAAAACGCTTGTCCGATGCCAATGTAAAGCAGCGCGGTCGCACTGGTCGGCGGTCCGGCCAGCGGTGTGCCGACATCGACGCGCAGCGGTCCGATGGGGGTCAGGTAGCGCACCCCGATGCCGGCGCCCGACTGCGTGTTGCCCGACCCGTCGGCGAACGCGTCCGCCCCGATGTAGCCCCAGTCGTAGAACCCGACGAGCTGGATGTTGTCGGTCACCTGCCCGCGCACCTCGAGGGACGAGCCGAGGAAGCTTCGCCCGCCCGAGCGCAGCCCATCGCCAAGGTCGACGCCAAGCGACTGATAGGGTTGGCCGCGCACGGTGCCGCTGCCGCCCGAATAGAACAGGTAGAAGGGTGGCGCCTGGCTCAGCGACGGACCCGCCAGCGCGCCGATCTGGAACCGTCCGGCAAGCACGACGTCCTTCTCGGCGCCGAAGCCGAAGTAAAGCCGCCCGTCGCCCAGGAACTGCACGCCCGAAACGGTATCGATGAAGCCGGCGTAGGGAATGACGCGGGCGTCCACGAAATAGCCGGACGTCGGGTTCAGCAGATCGTCCCGCGCATCGTAGGTCACCCGGGCGGGAAGCTCGACCATGGCATAGTCGTTCCGACCGAAGGCGCTGTCGATCTGCGACAGGTCGAGGGCGGCGGCGATCTCGGCCGTCAGACGGTCCGAGTAGCGACGCTGGAAGCCGAAGCCAAGCACGAGCCGCGGACCGGAATAGTCGATCTCTTCCAGCTGGGCGAGCCGGGCCAGAATGAAAAGGTCGGTCCTCGGGTCGGGCGTCGCCGGGCGGGTGAACCGGGCGCCGAAGCTCACGCCGATGTCGCGGTCGCTTGCGGAAATTCCGGTGACATCGAGGTTCAGTTCAAGCCGCTCGGCCCCGCCCAGAAAATTGCGATGCAGCCAGAAGCCGGTCACTTCGAGGCCGTCGTTGGTGGAATATTCCGCACCGAAGCCGAAGCGGCGGGGCAGGCTTTCCGAAACGACCAGATTCATGTCCATCGTTCCGTCCGGGGCGACCGTGTCGGCCTCGCTCAGCACGACTGCGCGGAACGTGCCGGTGCGCCGCAGGTTCGCGTTGACGGTGTCGACAGCGGCCGGCGAAAAGACCTCGCCGGTGGGCAGGCCGGCGATCTCGACGATGCGCGCGCTCGAGACATCTCGGTTGCCGCTGACGTTCAGGCGGCCGAACGTCACCCTTGGGCCTGCGGCGACGGTCAGGTCCGCATCCACGCGGCGGTCCGCGTGGTCGGCCACGATGCGCTGCCCCGAGACATCGGCCTTCGCGAAACCAGCCTCTCGCCAGCTTCGGATCGCCGTTCGCCCGGCCGCCGCGATCACCGGCGTGCGCGCCGGCTGGCCGGTCGCGAAGTCCTTCGGAAGCTCGGTTTCCGGTGCAAGAGGGGCGACCGACGCCCGACCAAAGACATAGGGCGGGCCCACCGCGATGCGGATATCGACGACGTCGGCCCGGGCGGGCACCTCGAGGGGCGAGATCTCGGCCGCCTCGCGCCCGTCGATCCGGATGCTGACGACCGGGGCGAAATAGCCGCGTTCGTAAAGCAGACCGACGAAGCGGGCGTAGTCCGATCGTGCCGCCGAAAGTATCTCCTGCGGGTCTTCGGTGCCGGCTTCGCGCGCATCCACCACAAGCGATGCGTCGATCAGCGCCTCGCGCAGGGCCTTTTCACCACCCGTGACGCCAAAGACGATGGGTTCGAGCGCAAGCACGGGTCGCGCCACAAGCACGACGACCGCAAGCAGCGCTGCGACCCGGCAAAATCGCCGGGCTCCGCGGATCCTGGTCGGTTTGATCACCCCTGCCCGGTCCCCCTGGCATTCGAAGTTGTGCCGGCCAAGCGCCGGTGCCAGCGCCGACGATGCTAGGGGCTGGAGGCGCCCGGTTCAATGGGGTCCGCGACCGCCGAGCGTGGTCAGCGCAAGTGCGCCGGCGTGCCCGCCCCTTGCGGGACGGTCCAAGGAGAAGTAGATGATCCGCCGCGATGACACGGATTTTCGATATCGGCGACCGCGCCCGGCTGCGTGAAAGATTCTTCGGCGCGGCGCGCAGCGTGATGGCCTGCGGCTGAGGGCCCACGCCTTCGCCTGACCGCCACTTTTCCACGGGACAAGACCGATGACCGGAAAGACACTCTACGACAAGATCTGGGATGCCCACCTCGTCGATGAAGCCGAGGACGGAACCAGCCTTCTCTACATCGACCGTCACCTCGTCCATGAGGTCACGAGCCCGCAGGCCTTCGAGGGGCTGCGCATGTCGGGCCGCAAGGTCCGTGCCCCCGAAAAGACCATCGCCGTGCCCGACCACAACGTGCCGACGACCGAGGGCCGCGACAAGCACATCGAGAACGAGGACAGCCGCATCCAGGTCGAGGCGCTTGACAGGAACGCGCGCGACTTCGGGATCAACTACTACCCCGTCTCGGACATCCGGCAGGGCATCGTTCACATCGTCGGACCGGAACAGGGCTGGACGCTGCCCGGCATGACCGTGGTCTGTGGCGACAGCCACACCGCGACCCACGGCGCCTTCGGCGCGCTGGCCCACGGGATCGGCACCTCGGAGGTCGAGCATGTTCTGGCCACGCAGACGCTGATCCAGAAGAAATCGAAGAACATGAAGGTCGAGATCACCGGCCGGCTTGCGCCGGGGGTCACGGCCAAGGACATCACGCTGTCGGTGATCGGCCGGACGGGCACCGCCGGCGGCACCGGCCATGTCATCGAATACATGGGCGACGCGATCCGGTCGCTGTCGATGGAAGGCCGGATGACCGTCTGCAACATGGCGATCGAAGGTGGCGCGCGCGCGGGCCTGATCGCGCCCGACGAAAAGACCTTCGAATATGTCAAAGGCCGCCCGCACGCCCCGAAAGGCGCGCAATGGGACGCGGCCCTCGCCTGGTGGAAGACGCTTTACTCGGACCCCGACGCCCATTGGGACAAGGAAGTCGTGATCCGTGGCGAAGACATCGCCCCGGTCGTGACCTGGGGCACCAGCCCCGAGGACGTCCTGCCGATCACCGGCGTGGTGCCCCGCCCCGAGGACTTCACCGGCGGCAAGGTGGATGCCGCGCGCCGCTCGCTCGACTACATGGGCCTCAAGCCCGGGACGCGGCTTCAGGACATCACGATCGACACGGTCTTCATCGGGTCCTGCACCAACGGCCGGATTGAGGATCTGCGCGCCGCCGCCCAGATCCTGAAGGGCAAGAAGATCAAGGACGGCCTGCGCGCCATGGTCGTGCCCGGCTCGGGCCTTGTCCGCGCCCAGGCCGAGGCCGAGGGGCTTGCCGACATCTTCCGCGAAGCCGGATTCGAGTGGCGCCTTGCCGGGTGCTCGATGTGCCTTGCGATGAACCCCGATCAGCTTTCGCCCGGCGAACGCTGCGCGGCGACGTCGAACCGCAACTTCGAGGGCCGGCAGGGCCGCGGCGGCCGCACCCACCTGATGAGCCCCGCCATGGCGGCCGCGGCGGCGGTCACGGGCCATCTGACCGACGTGCGCGATCTGATGTGATTCGGCCCGCCCCCGGGGATGGCCCTGGGGGCGGCCTCTTTCGACCCGGCAAGACGGCCTTTGTTTCCCCCATCGAGACGGCGGGCGACCCAAGGGGCCCGTTGTCCGCTCTGCCGGGCGCGAATCTTTGAACCTTTTGTCCGTTTGCCCCGACTGAGGTATGTAAAGTACTGTTTGTAAGGGTTGCCGCCGTTGTGTTGTGACGGCCCGGCCGGGGGATGGGACCCTCGCGACCGGATATGGGGGCAAGAAAGCGCCGACCGGCAGGATGCCGCAGGCGCTAACGTCGCGAAGCCACTTGAGGGTGGCAGCGGACATCCATAGAACCCGAGGCGAGCAGTGCGGCCTAGGTGGGCCGGCGTTCCGTGAGTCCGGCCGTCAGATGCCGGGGGCGGGGCGGTATATGGGCAACGGTGCCAGGTGGCGCCATGTGTAGGGGTGTGTCGGTATGTTGAGTTTTGGGTGGGCCAGGCGCGCGATTCCGATACTTGTCGCATGCGTCGCCTGGGCGACGGCGGCTCCCGCCGCCACGGTCGAGCTGACAAGCGTGACCGGAACGTTCCAAAATCCTTTGTGGAACGTGGATTTCTACAAGCTGAAGAACAAGACGCAGGCGGAGATCGCGGCGCCGAAGTACGGCGCGCAGTTCATCCGAAGCGAGGACAGCGGCAGCCAGCTGTGGTGGGGCAGCACCCACAAGTCGTGGCAGACGACAACGGCGCTGAGCGCCAATCAGAAAGCCGCGCAAAGTGGCTATGTCTTCGACGGCATCACGCCTGCGGACGCTTTCTCGACAACCGACTCGACCTTCGTCTTCGCGAAGGCCACGCATTTCAATGGCGAGGTCTGGACGAACTCGGCGACGCTCGCCTCGGTCGATTTCAAGCTTGATATCTCGGGCAGGATCACCGCGCCCGACAGCAGCGGCACGAAGGACTTCAGCCTGTCGGCGATGTTCCGTCTTTTCCACAACGAAACGCTCAACCCCGCGCCGGTCTGCGCCCTTGGCGGGCCTCAGCCCTGCGGCGACGGCGTCTCGATCGTCGGCGGCATCGCGTCGAGCCTGCCTGTCGTGATCGGGAACATGTCCTACACCTTCGTTCTGGAAGGGTTGGTCGCGTCGCTGAACGGACCCGTCGTCACCAGTTTCTTCACCAAGGAATTCGAACAGAACTCGGCGATGTTTCGCGCGCGCCTCGATGCACAGGAACTTCCGCCGCCGCCCCCGGTGGTGCCGCTTCCTGCGGCGGTCTGGATGCTGCTGGCGGGCGTCGGTGGCCTTGTGGCGGTGGCGCGCAAACGCCCCAGCGCCTGACACGTCCGCGATGTCTTGCCGAAGGGCCCGCCTGCGCGGGCCCTTTGCGTTCGGGGCGCCGCGCACCTCTGGCCATGCCGCGCCAGATCGACTAAGCACTGCGCGCCCGCACCACTTGCGCAGGAAGGATCCGAAGGATGGACGCGTTCACGACCCTGACCGGCATCGCCGCACCGCTGCCCCTGATCAACGTCGACACCGACATGATCATCCCCAAGCAGTTCCTGAAAACCATCCAGCGCTCGGGCCTGGGCAAGAACCTGTTCGACGAGATGCGCTTTGATGCGGACGGAAACGAGATCACGGATTTCGTCCTGAACCGTCCCGCCTACCGCGATGCCGAGATCCTTGTCGCCGGCGACAACTTCGGCTGCGGATCAAGCCGCGAACATGCGCCCTGGGCGCTTCTCGACTTCGGCATCCGGTGCGTCATCGCGCCGTCCTTCGCCGACATCTTTTTCAACAACTGCTTCAAGAACGGCATCCTGCCGATCGCCTTGCCGCAGGACGAGGTCGACCTCTTGATGGCCGACGCCCAGAACGGCGCGAACGCGCGGCTGACCGTCGATCTGGAAAGCCAGACCATCACCCGCCCGGACGGATCGACGATTTCCTTCGAGGTCGACGCCTTCAAGAAGCATTGCCTGCTGAACGGACTCGACGATATCGGCCTGACGATGGAGAAGGCCGCCGCAATCGACTCTTTCGAGAAATCAGCGGCGGTTCAGCGCCCTTGGGTCTGAGCTAAGACCAATCCACAAGATATGGGGCCGTCCTGCAGGGCGGCCCTTTTTTGATGCCAAAATGATGCATTGCGGCACCAGTTTTTTCACGAATTTGCCCCATAGATTCGAGACGGTTAACCCAAACTTGCTGGGCATCGGGAAAGAAGGCAGAAATTGGGCAACAATAAGGCAGTTCGCCACAATTGGCCTGAACGCGTTCGTACAAGGACGGGGCGACGCATCCCGTCCGACCGGGTTGAGGGTATGGGGCAGTGATATCTCGTCTGGCTGGCGCCGTCGTCCGCGCCTTCCTCGTAACGCTTCTTGTCGCGCTTCCGTCGCTGATGCTTCCGGGCACGTCGTCGGACACCGCGCAGATCGTGGCACTTGTCGCGATCTTCGGGGCGGCATTGACCATCGTGGAATACGCCAGCGACTATCCCGGCCTTGTCGAGTTTCGCGATGCCCCGCCCTTCAACCGGATCCGGTTCCTGTCGCTGTTCGTCACAGTGCTGCTTCTGACGCTCATCGCCCGGGGCGAGGTAGCGCCCACCACGTTGACCCGCTTCGTCGAGGCCGTGGGCGCCCTGATCGGGCAAGCGATCGACTTTCCCTACAGCCCGGTGCGCCTTGTCGTGCTGATGCTTCCGCCAGAGGCCGAAGTGACGCAGATCAACCTCGTTCGCACGTCGGCGGGGCTGGCCTATCTCATCTCGCTTCTGACGCTTGCGATCTTCCTGATCTACCAGCGCCTGCGCGGCTGGCCGCTGGGCAGCGGCACCTTCAACGTCTGGGTCAACCTGCCGACCTTCGACCCAACCGCCGGTGGCGACGTCGTCGAACGTCTCGAGCGCGACGCGCGTGTTAACATCGCGTTAGGGTTTATCCTGCCATTCCTGATGCCGGCGGTGATCAAGGCGGCCACCTCGCTTTTCGGGGCGGTCTCGCTGGAAAACCCGCAGACCCTGATCTGGACTGTCGCGGCATGGGCGTTTCTTCCAGCATCATTGTTCATGCGCGGGATCGCGATGGGTCGCATTGCGGGCATGATCAAGGAAAAGCGCCGGCAGTCCACCGCCGCCCAGCAGGGCGACCTGTTGCCGGTCTGATCGCCGCCGCCCTAGCCGCCGCAACCCCGTCTGCCGGGGCAAGTGCCGACCCCCTGCGCGTGGCCACCTTCAATGCCGAACTTCAGCGCGACGGGCCCGGGCTGCTTTTGCGAGACATCCTGTCGGGCGACGATCCGAAGGTGATTGCGGCCGCCCGCCTCGTCGTCGGTATCGCGCCGGACATCCTGGTCCTGACAGGCATCGATTTCGATCACGACGGACATGCGCTGGCCGCGTTCGCAGCAGGCCTGTCGGCGCTGGGACATGACTATCCCCACCGGTTCGCCCGCCAGCCGAACACCGGCCTGCCGACCGGCCGCGATATCGACGGCGATGGGCGCGCGAACGGGGCGCGCGACGCGCAGGGGTTCGGGGAATTCGCCGGCCAGGCCGGGATGGCGATCCTGTCGCGCCACCCGATCGACACGGGCGGGGTGCGCGATTTCTCGGCCTTTCTCTGGGCCGACCTGCCCGGCGCGCTGATCGGCGACGACCCCGCGGCCGACCTGCAGCGCCTGTCCACGACCGCCCACTGGGACGTGCCTGTGGACCTGCCCGGCGGCATGCGGGTGCATATCCTTGCCTACTACGCCACGCCCCCGGTCTTCGACGGCCCCGAAGACCGGAACGGCCGCCGCAACCACGACGAAACCGCCTTCTGGACGCATTACCTCGACGGCACGCTTTCCGCTGCGTCGCCGCCGGCGGCCTTCGTGATCGCGGGGGACGCCAACCTCGACCCAGCGGATGGCGACGGACGCGGGGCCGCCATGGCCGCGCTTCTGGCCCACCCACGCGTCCAGGACCCGCGCCCGTCCAGCCCCGAGGGTGCGGCCCGCGCGGCCCGCAACGGCGGCGTCAACGCCTTGCACGGGGGTGACCCGGCGCTCGACACTGCCGACTGGCCCGACGGCCCGGGCGGCCCCGGCAACCTGCGAGTCGATTACGTCCTTCCCTCGCGCGACTGGCGGGTTGCGGATGCCGGCATCGCCTGGCCGCCGTCAGACAGCGGGCTGCGTCACGGGCTGGTCTGGGTCGACCTTCTGCCCGAGGGCGCGGGCGACAGCGATGTCGATGGGGGTCTGGACAAGATCAGGCGCTAGCCGCGCAAGGCGGTCATCGACCAGCCGGTGCGGCATCCGCCAGAGATAGGACATCTCGATCAGGTGACGCGCCATCGGCCAGAACGGCCTGGCAAGGTGCAGCGGCAGCAGCGACATGCGCCGCAAAGTCACCGGCCGGCCCAGCGCCCGGGCCGTCGCCGCGCAAAGCTCGCGACCGGTCAGCGTGTGCCCCGGAAACAGGATCTCGCAGACACCCGGAAGCGCGCCCCGGGAATTGGCCAGAACCACCGCCGCCGCGGCCAGATCCGGCAGATAGGCCCAGGCATGCGGGATGTCGGCATCGCCGGGATAGGCGAACCGTCCCCTGGCCGCGTCCTTCGCGATGACCCGATCGAACCAGTTGCCCGAGGGCTCGGTGTCGATGAAGTCGCCCGCTCGCAGCAGGATCACCGGCAGGCCGCTGTCGCGCAGGTGCCCCTCCATGGCGATCCGGAGACGACCGAGCGGGTTCGTGGCGCGGTGCGGGGTCTGGGGCGTCAGCACCTCGGGCGAACCGTCGCCATAGACATAGACGTTCGCCGGCTGAAGGATCGTCGCCCCACAGGCGCGCCCCGCCTCGATCAGCCGATCGGTCAGGACGGGCAACTGTGCCGCCCAGTCTGGATAGGGCGGGTTCCAGCCGTTCACGATCAGATCCGCCCCCATCGCCGCATCGGGCAACCTGTCCCGTTGCCTGTCGAAGCGGCGCACGGTCCACCCAGCTGCCTCGAGCGCAAGCGCCACATGGCTGGCAAACCGCCCGTGGGGCCCAAGGACAAGCGCCGTGCCAGACATGGCTGAAGCCTCCGTTAAGGGGTGACGTGCGCCGATCCTACCCCGGGAGGCGCCTCGCGCAAAGCCCGCCGCCTTGCACAATCGCGCGCCGCAAGCTACGCCGCGCAGCGACACCGACCAAGGAGCATGCCAGATGTCCAACCCCTCTCTCCTGATCCTGCCCGGCGACGGAATCGGCCCCGAGGTCATGGCCGAGGTGCGCAAGGTGATCGGCTGGTTCGCCGACCACCGCGGGCTTGCCTTCGACATCTCCGAGGATCTGGTGGGCGGCGCCGCCTACGACGTGCATGGTGTGCCGCTGTCGGACGCCACGATGGCGAAGGCGCAAGAGGTCGACGCGGTGCTTCTGGGTGCCGTCGGTGGGCCGAAGTATGATAATCTGGACTTCTCGGTGAAGCCCGAGCGCGGCCTTCTGCGGCTGCGCAAGGAGATGGACCTTTACGCCAACCTGCGCCCGGCCCAGTGCTTCGACGCGTTGGCCGATTTCTCGTCGCTCAAGCGCGACGTGGTCGCAGGCCTCGACATCATGATCATCCGCGAACTGACCTCGGGCGTCTATTTCGGCGAACCGCGCGGGATCGTGAAGGAAGGCAACGAACGGGTGGGCATCAACACCCAGCGCTATACCGAATCCGAGATCGCGCGCGTGGCGCGCTCGGCCTTCGAACTGGCGCGCAAGCGCAACAACAAGGTCTGCTCGATGGAGAAGGCCAACGTGATGGAATCGGGCGTCCTGTGGCGGCAGGTCGTGCAAGAGGTGCATGACGCTGAATACCCCGATGTCGAACTCTCGCACATGTATGCCGACGCAGGCGCGATGCAGCTGACCCGCTGGCCCAAGCAGTTCGACGTCATCGTGACCGACAACCTGTTCGGCGACCTTCTGTCGGATCTTGCCGCGATGCTCACCGGATCGCTTGGAATGCTGCCCTCGGCCTCGCTTGGCGCGCCTATGGCGAACGGTCGCCCCAAGGCGCTGTACGAACCCGTGCACGGCTCGGCGCCGGACATCGCCGGACAGGGCAAGGCCAACCCGATCGCCTGCATCCTGAGCTTCGCGATGGCGCTGCGCTATTCCTTCGACCAGGGGGCCGAGGCAGACCGTCTTGAACAGGCGGTCGAGACGGTCCTGGCCGATGGCCTGCGCACCGCCGACCTGATGGGCCCCGATGGCGGCACGCCCGTTTCGACGGCGGCCATGGGCGACGCGATCGTCGGGGCCCTGTCAGCCAGCCTCTGACCCCTCGGTCCCGGCCGGCCCGTTCAGGGCGCGCAGGCGGTGCCAGAGAATGCGTTCGGCGTGTTCCGTCACCCGCTCGAGCCAGCGTATGGCATCCGTGCGGCGGTAGATCTCGGCCACGCCAAGCTTCGCCGGCTGCGACGCGGACAACGTCGCGCGCCGGTGCCGGTCCGCTCGGCGCGCGATCAGCGCCGAAAGGCGGACAAGCCGCGCCGCGCCTTTGGCGATATCCTCGCGCCCCGTGACGGCGCGGTCCAGCGCGGCGGCCAGGGCCGCGGCGGGCCGGCGCAGCAGGGCGTCCTCGGCAATCGCATCCAGAACGGACCGCTTTTGCGCCCGCCGCGCCAGCCGGGCGATGTGATCGACCTGGTGCAACACATCGCCGGCGCGGGCCAGGATCACGGCCTGGTCCTCGGGGATGCGCAAGCGGTCGAGAAAGCCGGTCAGTTCGTCAAGCCCGGGGTCCACCCGATCGGGCAGCGCGGAGAGCCCGCGCAGATCCGACCGGGGGCCAAGCGCCGCCGCCAGCGCGGCGAAGACCTCGGTCGCAAGCGCCGTGGCGGCGGCCTGCGCTGCATCCAGCGCGACAGCGGGCTCGGACAGCAAGGCCGGGTCAAGCTCGGGCCCGCGGCCGGCGACGGGGGGCCGTCCCGGGACAAGGCGTTCGACGGCCCGCGCGAAGGCGCCCGTGAACGGCAGGAACAGCGCGGTGCCCATCACGTTGAACCCGGTATGGAAAAGCACCAGCGCCGTCTGCGCCTCGCCCGCGCCGGCGAGGCGCGCTACAAGCGGCACGGCCATCCCAAGCAGGGCAAAGGCGACGATCGCCGTTCCAAGGTTGAACAGAAGGTTCGAAACCGCCGTCCGCTGCATGCCGCGCGACCCGCCCAGACTGGCCAGAAGCGCGGTGATCGTCGTTCCGACGTTCAGGCCGATGACCATTGCCGCGCCCTGCGCCAGCGTGATCGAGCCGGCGCCCAGAAGAACGAGTGCCATCGCCACACCGGCGGACGAGCTTTGCGTGACCGCCGCCAGCGCAAATCCGATCCCCACCAAGGCCAACCGTCCGCCCCAGCCGTCGCCGGGAAGATCCGTGGGCGTGACCAGCCCCTCGGCCCCTTCCAGACCCGCCTGCATCATGTCGAGCCCGATGAACAGAAGGCAGAGCCCGCCCAACCCCCGCCCAAGGCGCGACCATGTCCCCCGCCCGAACAGCGCCAGCAGGCTTGCCACGAAGGCCCCGGGCAGCGCGATCTGGCCAAGTTCAAGCTTCAGGCCAAGGAACGTCACCATCCAGCCGGTCACCGTCGTTCCGATATTGGCGCCGAACAGCACGCCAAGCGCTTGCGGAAAGGCGATGAGGCCCGCACCCACGAACCCCACGGTCATCACCGACACCGCGCTTGACGATTGCACGAGCGCCGTTGCGACCGTCCCGGTCAGCACCCCGCGCAGCGGCGTGGTGGTGAAGCGCGACAAAAGCCCGCGCAGCCGGTGGCCCGCCGCCTCGCGCAGCGCGTCAGTCATCGTCTTCATGCCCAGAAGGAACAATCCGACGCCGCCAAGAAGGACCAGGATGCCCTGAGTCACCGTCCTTACCCCTTTGCCGCGCCTGAAAGATGAGCATCTTGTCGCGCCCGCCACAACAGCCGGTTCAGGGTGGATGGGGAAATTGCACCTGCCGCAGAATTCGCTAGGGTGGCTGCACGCTCGGCCGATTGCGCCTCCCGAACCGAACGGATCCCTGAGATGCTGCAGAACAGCCCCAACCTGCGCGGCGCGCTGTTGTCGCTTCTGGCCTTCGGGATCTTCGCGACCCACGACGTGATCATCAAGGTCCTCGGCGGCAGCTACAGCGTTTTCCAGATCGTCTTCTTCAGCGTCCTTCTGTCCTTTCCGCTGGTGATGCTGATGCTGATGCGCGACACCGCGCGGGCGACGCTGATCCCGGTGCATCCGTGGTGGACGGCGGCGCGGACACTGGCCGCGATCATCACCGGCAGCACCGCGTTCTACGCCTTTTCGGTCCTGCCCCTGACCCAGACCTATGCGATCCTCTTCGCCACGCCGCTTCTCATCACGGTGCTTTCGATCCCGATCCTGGGCGAACGGGTCCGCTGGCACCGCTGGGCGGCGGTCATCGTGGGCCTTGTCGGCGTGCTGGTCGTGCTGCGTCCGGGGGGCGAAGCGCTGACCCTGGGCCACCTCGCCGCCATGACGGCGGCGGTGTGCGGGGCGCTGGCCTCGGTCATCGTGCGCAAGATCGGCCGGGACGAGCGTAGCGCGGTGCTTCTCCTGTACCCGATGATGGCCAATTTCGTGATCATGGGCGCGATCCTGCCCTTCGTCTACAAGCCGCTCCCGATCGAGCATTTCGGGCTTCTCGGCGTCATCGCCGTCTTCGCCTTTGCCGGCGGGCTTCTGGTTATCGCCGCCTACAAGGCCGGCGACGCGGCGGTGGTGGCGCCGATGCAGTATTCCCAGATCGTCTGGGCGACGGTCTATGGGATGCTCTTCTTCGACGAATTTCCCGACCTTGCCACGATCGTCGGCGCGGGCATCGTCATCCTGAGCGGACTTTACATCGTGCTGCGCGAAAGCATCGCCGGGGTCTCGGCCACGCGGCCCATGACCAGCACCCGCCTGCGCCCGGAAACCGGGACCTCGCCCCGTTCGAGCTTCGAGAATTCGGTTCAGACGCCGGGTGAATGACCCCCTTGCAAATGCGCGCGGCAAGCGCTACGCCCCGCGCCACGGTCGGAGTGTAGCTCAGCCTGGTAGAGCACTGTCTTCGGGAGGCAGGGGTCGGAGGTTCGAATCCTCTCACTCCGACCATGACATCACGATATCGGCAAGGCAGTTCCCAGGCTCGGGGTCCGCATGGGGCCTGATCTCAGGACTGTGGCGGCGACTGCCCACGCAGCACACGTCCCAGGCCTTCAATCCGGCTGTGTAGCGCGCCCCACCTTCACCTGAACACGGAAATCCGCAAGCGCGTCGGCAGGGCCCACGAAGCTGCCCGCGACCGGTACGACCTGATGCACGTCCCGCGCCACGGCTACCGGGATCAGGTTCTGCGACCCGACCGCCCGGTTCGTGGGATCGAACGCGATCCAGCCCGCGCCCGGCAGAAACACCTCGGCCCAGGCATGGGTCGAACCATCCCCGGCCGAGCCGGTCAGAACCGCGTGAGGGTCGTGCAGATAGCCCGAAACGATCCGGGCGCCCAGACCAAGAATCCGCACGGACTCGACCAGCAGAAGGGCAAGATCCCGGCAGGCCCCCCGGCCAAGTCGCAGTGTCTCATGCGGCATCTGCGTGCCTTCGGACTCGCGGCTTTCATAGGCGATCCGCGCGGCTATCCCTTCGTTGAGGTCCTTCAGAAGCGCGAGCGTGTCGGTGGGCCGGCTGCGCACGAACCCCGCGACCCAGCTTCCCAGGCGCCCCTGCGGATCCTCGTATTGCGGACGGGTTAGAATGCCCAGGTCCGCCCAGTCGTCCGCTGGATAGATGAAGGGATACGCGGCGGCCGAGGCCGCGATCTGGAAGACGGGCCAGTCGGGAGAGAAAACCTCGAGCGTGGCGCGGCTTTCGATGACCAGGTGAACGGTGGGTGCATCGAACGACGCCGTGGCCACCGAATTGCCGGCAACGTCCTGCGCCCAGGTCAGCGTCGCCTGGGGTTTCACCACGACCGAATGCGCCAGAAGACGAAGGTCGTGCGTCTCGCGGGGGCGCAGCATCAGTCTGTGCGGGAAAAGCATCACCGGCTGACGGTACCGGTAGGTCGTCGTGTGAAGAATGCTCAGTCGTGTCACGGGACTGCCCCCCTCGGGCGCGGCCTGCTCAGGATCCGTCAGAACCGGCACCATCCCGGCCACGCCGCTGCGAACGTGGTCGGGCCTGGTCGAGAGCGTCCCACGCCCAGGTGGCAGGGGCTCCGCATCCGGTCATCGAAAGCCTACGATCCCCCAAGATGTGGGCATCTCAAACACTGACACCAAACAGCCAGCCCACTCCGGCCGTGACGGCCATTGCGAAAAGCCCCCACGTCACCACACGAACAGTCGCCCGAAGGACCGGTGCGGCCCCGGCCTTCGCCCCCAGCGCGCCAAGGGCCGCCAGGGCGATCAGGGTGACTGCAAGGACAACCGGAATCACCGCACCTGTGGGCGCGGCGACCGCCGCCAGAAGAGGGACCGCCGCGGCCACACTGAACGTCAGGCCCGATGTGATGGCCGCCTGAAGCGGATTGGCCGCGTGCACCTCTGACAGGCCAAGCTCGTCTCTGACGTGTGCGCCAAGCGCGTCGTGGGCCGTCAGTTCCTTCGCAACCGACAGGGCTGTCTCGGCACTCAGTCCCTTTTCCCGGTAGATCGCAGCAAGTTCGGCAAGCTCGGCTTCCGGCAAGTCCCGCAGCGCCGCGGTCTCGCGTGCGATGTCGGCCCGCTCCGTATCGGATTGCGACGAGACCGAGACATACTCGCCCGCGGCCATCGACATGGCACCGGCCGTGAGCCCCGCGATGCCAGCAATGATGACCGCGCTTGGCGTCGCGTCTGAGGCCGCGACCCCGACAATCAGCGACGAGACAGAGACGATGCCGTCATTCGCCCCGAGGACGGCGGCACGAAGCCAGCCGCTGCGTGTGATGTAATGTGGATCCCCCGGATGAGCCGACGCAGTGGCCATGGGCAATTCCTTCCTTTCCGCCTCGATACTTCGGTGTCTGGCACCGCGACCGAAAGCGCAGGCTGTCGCGCAGCCGCGCAAAGACCATTGGGGCAGCTACATTCATTCCTGGTCGGCCAAGGGGGTTTGCTGATGCGCGACCCGCAGCCATTCGCCATCGTCCTTCAGGTAGGTGGACGTGCAAAGGGCTTCGTAGATCGGTGTGTCACCACGCTCGGCCGAAACGCGGTAGGCCAGAACGGCAACGTCGCCTTCCTGCCTGAAATAGCGCTCCGAGAACTCGACGGACCGCCATCGCTGCGCGACCAGACCTTCCCGCCAGACAGAGTCGCCCTGAAGAATGCCCGGCGGAAAGGGAAGAACAAAGATGGCGCCTTTCGCCGATCTGGCACGCGCGCTCTCGGCGCCCTCGGTCCAGAACCGTTCTTCCGTGTGCCAAATGTCATCCTGGTCAGCCATGTCTGATGTCCATGATCGCGGAAGGGTTCGTCATCAAAGAGTTCGAACCCTATCCCGCCGGGTGAAGTCGCGCGTTGCTCTGGATCAAGTCTTGCACCATCCTCGCCTTCCCACGAGCGGGTCAAGTGCACATCAACAGCCACCGCACAGTTCTTGACCCCTGAAACCGGCCCGGCCTGACGGCGAGGTTTCCATCCCATCGGAGGGGCGCGGCGGACGTGGCGTTCTCCCGATCCTGGAAGGGTCGGTTCGCGGTGGGCGCGGCACCGCGCGGGTGTTCGGGCACGGCGCCGATCTTCTGCGGAACAGAGTGGGGCTGGATTGCCCAGCACCGATTTCCGCCGATCCGCCGGCGCTTTCACCTTTCCGGCGGCGCCCAAACAGGGGTCCCGGCCCCTGTTGGTTGTTCTTGTTACCGAAATCCGGGGGATTTCGTTACTATTCCACAGATGGACAGCGTTTGGTTCGCCGACTTCACGTTGCAGCGAAGCACCCGCCGGCTGATCCGCGGGAGCGAGGACGTCGCGATTGGCGCGCGTGCCTTCGATCTTCTCGACATGCTGGTCGCCCGCCGCGACCGCGTGGTTGGACGCGACGAGATCATGAAGGCCGTCTGGCCCGGCACGGTCGTGGGCGAGAACAACCTCAACGTACAGGTCGCGAACCTGCGGCGGATATTGGGGCCCAACGCGATCGTGACCGTTCCCGGGCGCGGTCTGCGCTTTGCGCTCGACGTCACGTCCGAAGGGCCGTCCACCCTGCGCCTGCCGGACCGCCCCTCGGTCGTGGTGCTGCCGTTTTCGAACCTCGGAACCGACCCCGATCTGGTCTGGCTTGCCGAGGGATTCGTGGAGGACATCACCACCGAACTCTCGCGCTTTCGCGACCTCTTCGTGGTCGCGCGGAACTCGGCCCTGGTCTATGGGCAGACGCCCCGCGACGTGCGCGTCATCTCCCGCGAGCTTGGCGTGCGCTATGTCGTGGAGGGCAGCGTGCGAACCGCCGCCGATCGCGTCCGGGTGACGGCCCAGCTAATCGACGCATCCACAGGCGGCCATGTCTGGGCCGAGAACTTCGATCGCGACCTTGCCGGGCATTTCGAAACGCAGGCGCGCGTGGCCCGCGCCATCGTGACCTGCCTTGCCCCGCAGATCGACAGGGCGGAAGCCGAAAGGATCCGGACAGCCTCGCCCGTGGACCTGACGGCCCATGGCCTGGCGCTTCGGGGCTGGTCGGTGATCTCGGCAGGCGACATGGGATATGATGTGGCACCGCGCGAACGGGCGGCCGATCTTGCACGGCAGGCGCTTGCGCTCGACCCGGAGTCGGGTCTTGCGTGGCGCGTGCTGGCCTGGGTCGCCTGGTGGAACGTCTATCACGCAACGACCCCGTCGGTTCCCGGAACGCTGGCCGAGGGGATCACGGCGGCCACTCGGGCAATTGCAGCCGATCCGACCGACCATCACGGGCGCCGGCTGCGCGCGCTTCTGCACTTCATGAACGATGATCCCGAGGCCGGTCTGGCCGAGCTTCGCCAGGCGCACGAGATGAACCCCAATTGCGCGGTCACACTGGCCTGGCTGGGGCTTTACGAGGGCTTTCACGGAGACGCCACCCGGGGCGTTCCCCTGGCCGAGGCCGCACTTCGCCGCAGTCCGCGCGATCCCTCGCGCGGCTCGCTCCTTGCGGCGCTGGGCTTCGCGCAATTCGCCGTGCGGAACTACGCCGCAGCGGCCGAGGCCGCAGACGCCGCGCTGGCCGAGGCGGCGGGAAGCGCGACGCCCCTGATCCTTGGCGCCATCGCCTGGGTGGGCGCAGGGCGCCTCGACCGTGCCGCGGACGCCTTCGCCCGGGTCGAAAGGATCGCGCCGTCGCTGGTCGAGGCACGGCTGGCGGGACGTTGGCTGACCACGAACGCCGACTACCTTGCGCGGGCGCACACCTTCTTTCGTGTCGCCGCGGGACTGGCGCCGCCCGAGGCCGCCGATGCCCTGCGCTAGCAGGACCGGGGACGTCGGGCTTTAGATCGTTTTAGCCAGTCTGGTAGACGCGGCGCCCACGGACCGACCAACATTCGGCTCGAGGCCACGGCACAGGATGCCATGGCCCGTCCTGAGGGAGGACCCATCGTGCCGTTCTATCTGTATCAACTGACCTATTCCAAGGACGCGATCAAAGCCATGGTCGCCAAGCCAAGCGACCGCGAGGCCGCGGCACGCAAGCTGATCGAGGCGCTTGGCGGCAAACTGCACCACATGTTCTTTGCCTTCGGGCAGTACGACGTCATCTGCCTGATCGAAGGTCCAGACGACAAGTTCATGATGGCTGGGGCCGCCGCGGTCGCATCGGCCGGCACCGTCTCGGGATCGGCGACGACCAAGCTCATGACTTCGGCCGACGCCATGGCTGCCCTGGCGAAAGCGGGCGAGGTGCTGGGCGCCTACAAGCCACCGCACGGTTGAATCGCTGCGCGCGCAGAAAGACCCCGAACGCGGATCCGCTCGGGCCGTCTTGCGATCCGTCGCAAGGCTGGGCACCCGCGTCCTCGGTGGGTCGCGGCCGCACCGGTGCCGCCCAACCGCCCCGCATCCGGCACCTTGCCGAACGCGTGAGTGGGATGATGGCCTTGTGCGGGGCGTTGCCTCCAAACCTGCGCTACGGCAGGTTCAACGGCCCCGACGGACGCGAAGAGTTCGCCCCTGCGCCTTCCACGCGTCTCTGCGCACTGCGCCGGCATGGCGTCCGGGATGGCGATCCATATGCCGAATTGCAGAAAGGAGCCCCGGCATGACCACCGACATCGCGGCCCTCGCAGCCGCCTACACCGCCGCGTGGAACAGCGGCTCACCCGAGGCCGTCGCCTCGTTCTATGCCGACGGCGGCGGCATCGTCATCAATCGGGGAACCCCCTGGGTGGGACGCGCCGGCGTGGCCGCGATGGCGGCCGGCTTCTTCGCCGACGTCCCCGACCTGACGCTGACCTGTGATGGGCTGCGCATTGCGGGCGATCATGTCGCCTATCTGTGGACCTTCACCGGGCACGACGCGAAGACCCACAATCCCCTGCGCATCTCGGGCTGGGAGGAATGGGACCTCGACAGCCACGGCAAGGTCGCCGCATCGCGCGGCTGGTTCGATGCCGAGGACTACGGCCGGCAGGTCGCGGGATGACGCGCCACCTCCATTCATCGCTTGCGCCCGCGCAACGCAGCGCCCCTTACAGGAGACCGGAATGAACACCCAAACCGCAGAACGGAACGGTCAGGTTTGGGGCGCGCGCGCGCGCGACTGGGCCGAGGTGCAGGAAGGCCAGTTCTCGGCCGCCTACCATGCGGTGCTGACCCGTGCCGGGGTACGCGCGGGCACCCGGCATCTTGACGCCGGCTGCGGGGCCGGCATGGCTGCGCGCCTCTCGGCCTCGCTCGGAGCCACGGTCGCCGGCATCGATGCGGCCGAGGGGATGCTCGAAATCGCGCGCGAGCGCACGCCAGGTGGCGACTTCCGGCGTTGCGACCTTGAAGCGCTGCCGTTCGACGACCACGCCTTCGACCTTGTCACCGGCTTCAACTCCTTCCAGTTCGCCGGCGATCCTGCGCAGGCGCTCCGCGAAGCGGGACGCGTGACGCGGCCAGGCGGCCTCGTCATCATCATGACCTGGGGAAATCCCGAAGGCATGGAAGCGGCCGCGCTCGTCGCAGCCCTGAAGCCGCTTCTGCCTGCGCCGCCGCCCGGCGCCCCCGGCCCCTTCGCCCTTTCCGACGAGACCGCGCTTCGGACTCTCGCCACTGCGGGTGGCCTGACCCCGATCGAGGTTTGCGATGTCGACACGCCCTGGGCATATCCGGACGAGGCCACCGCACTGCGTGGGATCGGCTCGTCGGGGGTGGCGGTGGCGGCGGCCTCCCGTTCGGGCGATGCCGCCGTCGAGGACGCGAACCGGATGGCTCTGGCGCCGTTCCGGCGTTCCGACGGCAGCTACCGCATCGGGGCGCGGGCGCGTTTTCTTGTGGCCGCGCCGTAACGACCGGCAAGCAACGCCCCTGTCCACGCAGTCCTGCCAAACAAGGAAGGGCCCGCAATGCCAGATCATGTCGAAGCACCCGCCGGAACCTGCGTCGGCCAAATCCACCTGAGGGCCGCGGACCTCCTCGGGGCCCGGGGAAACGACCGCATCAGGTTGACCATCCGGGACAGCGAGGGCCCCCCCACCGCCAGGAACGACCGTGTCTCCAACGACGACGCAGCCAAGACGGAGGCGCAACATGGCTGAGGACGCGGTCGACGCGATCACCTTCCTTCATCTGACCGAGAACGCGAACGGCGTCTCGCGTTTCTCGGACGGCGCGGTGCCGCTGCATCCGGTGGCCTTCGCGCCGCCTGCCCCTCCGATGCCGATCTCGGAAATCGCCCCCGCGACCGGCCTTCTTTTCCTGATCCTGCCGGCCGGCTGGGGCGGCGCGCGGCACCCGTCGCCACGCCGGCAGGTCGCCTTCTGTCTGTCGGGTCGCCTTCGGGTCGAGGCCGGCGACGGCGCGGTGCGCGAGTTCGGCGCCGGCGCGATCTGGCGGATGGAGGACGTTTCGGGGCCGGGCCACACGACAACGGTGGTCGGCGACGAAGACGTGCGGCTGGCCCTCGTGCAACTGCCGCCGCAGCCCGGGGATGCGATCACGGAGGACGCCCCATGAACGCGTTGGAAAAGACCGTGCGACAGTTCCATGAATCGTGGGACATGCGCGACCCGGAGCGCGGGGTCGCCGTCATAGCCCCCGATTGCCGGTTCAAGGATGTCGCGCGCGGCGAGGCGCAGATCGGTCCCGACGGCTATCGCGCCGATTATCACCGATGGCGCGCGGCTTTCCCGGATGGCGAGGTCAAGGTCGTCAACGTGATCACCTCGGGCGACGGCCCCGACGGCTGGGCCGTCGTCGAGTTCCTCAACCGCGGAACGCAGACAGGAACGCTGCAGTCGAGCCTTGGGGATTTCCCGCCGTCGGGTCGCCGGATGGAGGTATGGTACTGTTCCGTCATGCGCGTCGAGGACGGCAAGGTGGTCGAGGGGCGCGACTACTACGACAGCGCCAGCATCGCGCGACAACTGGGTCTGGTGAAGTGAACGTCGACGCCGCCGCCGTAACAGGAGATTACAATGAACCTTCCCAGTTTCTTTGAGTCCATGCCGGCCCTCGACGTGCCGTTCCCCGAGGACGTGGTCACCACCCATGCCGTGCGCTCGGACGCCGGGCTTGTGGCGTTCTTCCGTTTCCACAAGGATATGGACCTGCCTCGGCACGCACACGGCGCCCAATGGGGAACGGTGATCGCGGGCGAAATCGTCTTCACGATCGGCGACGAGACGCGGACCTATGGCCCGGGCGACAGCTATGACATTCCTGCGGGCGTCGAACACGGCGCGAAGATCCGGGCCGGCACCGTGGCGGTCGATGTCTTCGCCGAGGCCGATTGCTACCCGCTCAAGGCGCGCTAGGATGGCGCCCACCATCGCCCGCAACCAGCCGCCCGGCGATCTGGATGCCGTCCCAGGGCCGACACGGGACTTTCATCGCCGGGCGATGAAAAAGGTTTCGCAAGGGCCTCACCCCGCAACCCTTGGTGCCGAATTGGCTACGCATCCCGGCATCGTCGATCTGCCGTCGGGATGCCTGCGTCCGGCGCGCCTGACCGGCGACACCGCTGTCTGCCGGACCTTCGACGAACGCGGTGACACCGCATTGAAAGTCGTGCGCATCTCTGCCCGACCGGCCGCGCACAGGCACCGAAGTGGTGAACTGCCGGTCAGTGACAGTCTGCCCAGGGCGCACCGACTGGGCGTTCAGCGCGTCATCCGGTCACCCCACCCGTCCAAGGAACACACAGATGCGGCTGGTCGCCGGGCGGCAGACCGCGATGTCGAGTGCTGGGCGAATTTCCCTGTGGTCGCGCGCGGCACGGCCATCGGCACGCCGATGCTGCCCACTCAAACCGCCCCATTGGAGCGCCACGATGCCTGACCCCATGGATCCCTTCGCCCACCACCCCGAGTTGCGCGACCGGATCGCAGACCCCGAAACCTCGTACTTCCGCACCTTCAGCGTCGAGTCCGTTCTCGAACAGCACCCCCACCTCGAGGCGTTCCTGCCGTGGGTCCACACCGACGAACAGCGCGAGGCGATCCGGGCCGAGGCGCTTGGCGGTCATCAGGGCGATCTGTGGATCTTCGCCTATGGGTCGCTGATGTGGGACCCCGCCTTGCGCTTCGCCGAGGTCCGCCGCGCCCGCGCCGACGGCCACGCCCGGCGGTTCATCCTGTGGGACGACAAGGGCGGACGTGGCATGCCCGAGGCGCCGGGCCTGATGGCCGCCCTGGATACAGGCGATGGCTGCGAAGGGCTGGCCTTCCGGATCCGGGCCCAGGACGTGAACATCGAAACCGAGATCCTGTTTCGCCGCGAGATGATCGGGCCGAGCTACATCCCCGGGTTCGTGCCGATCCGGATCGCGGGAGCCGAAACGCCCGCCCTAACCTTTCTGGCAGATCACGGCCACCCGGACATCCGAGGCGATATCACCCGGGCCGAGCAGATCCGTTGCATCGCGACAGGGGCGGGCGTCCTTGGCACCAGCCGCGCGTACCTGACCAATATCGTCGATCACATCGGCCATCTTGGCATCACCGACGATCACTGCACCGGCCTCCTGCGCGACGTCGACGCCTATCTCGCCGCTCTGTCGAACGAGGACCAGGCCCGATGACGGCGCCCATTCCGTTCTTCGACGGCCACAACGACTTCCTGCTGCGGCTGATGCTGACCCCCGCCCCTCGGGAGGAGACCTGGCTTGGCGCGGCGGGCCGGGGCCATCTTGACCTTTCCCGGATGAAGGCCGCGGGCTTCGCCGGCGGTCTCTTTGCGATCTTCGTACCCCCGGCGTCGAGCGGCCCGCCGCCCGACTTCAAGACGCTGATGGCCGATCCGCCTTATGCGCTGCCGATGCCGCCCGAGATGACGCACGCGCAGGCCCAGCCCCACGCGCTGACCATGGCCGGACTGTTTCACTGGATGGCGCGCGCGGCGCCCGATGACTTTCACGTGTGCCGGTCGGTCGCCGACATCCGCGCCGCGATGCAGGCGGGCGCCATTGCCGGCGTGATGCACATGGAAGGGGCCGAGGCCATCGGCCCCGACCTCGACGCGCTCTATCTGTTCCACGACATGGGTCTGAGGTCGCTGGGGCCGGTGTGGAGCCGGCCGACAATATTCGGCCACGGCGTGCCCATGGCCTTTCCCGGCAGTCCGGACATCGGAGCGGGCCTGACGGACAAGGGCCGCGACCTCGTTCGGCTTTGCGACGAACTCGGCATCCTGATTGATCTGTCGCACCTGAACGAGAAAGGGTTCGACGACGTGGCCCGTCTCTCGAATGCACCGCTTGTCGCCACGCATTCGAACGCCCATGCGCTTTGCCCCTCGCCACGCAACCTCACCGATCGGCAGTTGCACATGATCCGCGAGCGCGGCGGCATGGTCGGCTTCAACTTCGCGACGTTCTATCTCAACGCAGATGGCCGGGCGGCCAGCGACACCGGTTGGGACACGATGCTGCGCCACCTCGACCACCTGATCGCGCATGCGGGCGAGGATCACGTCGGCCTCGGCTCGGATTTCGACGGCTGCGTCCTGCCCGACCTGATCGGCGACGTGACCGGCGTGCCGCGCCTGCTTCAGGCGATGGCGGCACATGGCTACGACGACGCCCTGATCGCCAGGCTGGCGCGTGAGAACTGGCTTGCCTGCCTGGATCGGTGCCTGACCTGAAGCCGGTCATCAGAAGACCCGCCACGATCCCGCCCCTGCGCCCTGCACGTGCGCCCGTCGACCGGCCGCCGCCCCGGATGCGAAACCGTCGGGACAGGCCGCACATCGGGACAGGCCGGCGCTGTTCCATTCGATGTTCGACGATTTCCTTTCGGAACGGCCGGAAGTCGAACCCGCGCAAATCGGTCAGTCGGCGCAGGGCCTTTGTGGGTTAACCCCCGGCCTAGCGGCCAAGCACCGCCAGCTGGCGCGCGAAGTCCGGCGTCGCCATCAGCGCCTTGCAACGGGCGAACCGTGTTTGGGCGTAGGCCTTGAAGTCGTCGGCGGGATTGTCGTTCGCCAGCTGGATCAGGCCCCAAAGCGTCCAGAGAAGATCGCACATCGCCTTGTAGATCACCATGCGCGACCGGTCCGTCGGCGGCACCGGACCGCGGAAATAGGCGGCAAGCATCTCTTCGTCCTGATCCGGGGAAAACCCGCCTTCGACCGACAGGTCGCCCAGGTCCCACATCGGATCGTTCATGCCCGAGTACTCCCAGTCGACGATCCACATACGCTCGCCGGTATCGAGGAAGTTCTCGCACAGGGGGTCGCAGTGACAGGCGGCGGCGGGAATGGGCGCGCGTTCGAGTGCCGCGCGGACACCCGACGCCTCGCCCATCACGTCGTGGTAGCCTTCGGGCAGGGCCACGTCCTTCGTCGCAAGTAGCCTCAGGTAGCCGTCGATCATTCCGAACAGCTCGAAGCGTGCGGGAAAGACCGCGCCCGAGTCATGAAGCTGCCGGAAGGCCTGACCGGCGCGGCCGGGTGCGCCCGTGCGGGTACGGAATGTCTCGGGCGACATGGTCACGGTGCCCTCGATGTAGCGCGTGACCATCACGCCCGAGTCAGGGTCGACGAACAGCACCTCGGGGCTTACACCGGCCGCGGCGGCCGAATGGGCGGCGGCGGCCTCGTTCGCGCGGTCTATGTATTCCTCGGTCCCCCTGCCGGGCAGACGCAGGACGACGTCGCCCGCGCGGAACACCGCGTTGGTCAGCCCTCCCATCCGCTCGAGCGGACCGATGTAGCCGGAAAGCGCCGGAATCCCCGCAAGAACCCTTTGTGCTTCGTCCTCCATCGCGTCCCCCATGGCGTCCAGCAGTCGCCCTCACCCTTCCACAGGCCGGGTGGCTTGGCTAGAGTCGGCCGTGCGGAGGATGCCATGGCCAGCCACGACAACGACCACCTCGATGCCGTCTACGCCGCGAAGGGTCCGCAGGACATCGCACGGCTTTACGACGACTGGGCGGGATCCTACGACGCCGACATGGCGAAGGCGGGCTACCGGCACCCGGCCATCGCAACGGCGCTTCTGGCGCGGCACCTGCCGAAGGGAGCGGCCCCGATCCTGGACGCGGGGGCTGGCACCGGACTTGTCGGCGAGTGGCTCGGCATCCTTGGCTATCCCGAGGTCGAGGCGCTGGATATCTCTGCCGGGATGCTCGCTGTCGCGCGGGCAAAGGGCGTCTATCAGGCGCTGCACATCGCGCTTCTGGGCGGCGATTTGCCCGTGCCGAAACGACACTTCGCAGGCGTCGTCTGCGCGGGAGTCCTGACGACCGGTCACGTCGGGGCCGAGGCGCTGCCCGGCCTTCTTGCCGTGACGCGGCCCGGCGGGGTGCTGGTGCTGACCGTCAAGGAGACGCTCTGGGCCGACAGCTTCGCGGCGGCCGTCACCGGCGCGCCAGAGGCGCAGGTGGTCGAGGCGACCGAACCCTACATCTCGATGCCCGGCGAAACCGGCGCCACCCCAAGCCGCGCCGTCGTTCTGGCGCGCACCTAGGCCCGGATGCGGTCGCCCTTCGGATCAAGGAAGGGCGGCGTGCCCAGGACCGCGGGCACCGTCTCGCCCGCCACCACAAGTTCGTAGCGCCCGCCGGCCAGCCAGTCGTCGGTCACCCCCGCGGGGTTCCGCACGTAGCCGTAGCCGATGCCCTGCCCAAGCGTGTAGCCGTACCCCCCCGAAGTCAGGTAGCCGACAGGCGCGCCGTCCCGCAGGATCGTCTCGCGCCCCAGAAGCACGGCGTCACCGTCGGTGAGGAATCCGACAAAGCGCTTCTTCAGGGGTCTGCCCGACATCACCTCGAGCGCGTCGCGGCCAAGGAAGGGGCGGTTCGACCTCATCTTGACCGCCCAGCCCAGCCCCGCTTCGAACGGTGTGTCGTTCGGCGTGATGTCGGACGACCACGCCCGATACCCCTTCTCGAGGCGCAGCGACTCGAGCGCGCGGTAGCCGACCGGGCGCAGACCCGCCCCTGCCCCGGCCTCCATCAGCGCATCGAAGACGCGCCCCGTGGCCTGCAGCGGCACGTGAAGCTCCCACCCCAGTTCGCCCACATAGGTCACGCGCAAGGCCCGCGTCTTTGCCCCGGCGATGTCGATTTCGCGCACGTGGCCGAAGGGGAAGGCGGCGTTCGACACGTCGGCGTCGGTGACGGCCGACAGCACCGCGCGGGCGCTTGGCCCCATCAGCGACAGCGTGCCCCAGGCTTCGGTCACATCCTCAAGCCGCACGTCGCCCGGCGGCAGGTGGTCGACGATCCAGCCAAGGTCATGGGTGCGAAAGCCTGTTCCCGTGACGATGTAGAACCGGTCCTCGGCGATCCGGGCCACGGTGAGGTCCGCCTCGATCCCGCCCCGGCTGTTGAGAAGCTGGGTATAGGTCAGCCGGCCCACGGGCTTGGTCACGTCACCCGCGCAGATCCAGTCAAGCGCGGCGCCCGCGTCGCGCCCGGTCACCTCGTATTTCGCGAAGGACGACTGGTCGAAAAGGCCGACCGCGCTGCGGACAAGGGCGTGTTCCTCGCCCACCGGACCGAACCAGTTCTGCCGTCCCATCGAATAGATGTCCCGCGCCTCGATGCCGGCGGGCGCGAACCAGTTCGGGCGCTCCCAGCCAAGCTTCGATCCGAAGACCGCGCGATGCGCCGTGAGCCGATCGTAAAGCGGCGAGACGATGCGCGGACGGCCGCTTTCCATCTCTTCATGCGGAAAGGCGACGGTGTAGTGCTTGCCATAGGCCTCGCAGGTGCGTTCGCAGACCCAGTGGCGGTCGCGGTGAAGGCTTGAGAAGCGGCGGATGTCGACGACCCAGAGGTCCATGGGCGCCTCGCCGGCCATCACCCAGTCCGCCAGCACCCAGCCCGCGCCGCCGCCCGAGGCGATGCCGAAGGCATTGAAGCCCGCGCCGACATACATGTTCGTGCATTCCGCCGCGCGGCCAAGGATGAAGTTGCCGTCGGGCGTGAAGCTTTCCGGCCCGTTGATCATCTGCTTCACGCCGGCTTCGGCCAAGGACGGCACCCGGGCGATCGCCTGCTCCATGTGCTGGGCGAAGTGGTCCCAGTCGTCGTCGAAAAGCCGGAACTCCCAGTCGTCCGGCACGTCGCCGGTGGTCCAGGGCTGGGGGTCGGGCTCGTAGCCGCCCATGACGAGGCCGCCGACCTCTTCCTTGAAGTAGGTGCGCCTGTCCGGGTCGCGGATCGTCGGCGCGTCGGTCGACAGGCCCGGCAGCGCCTCGGTGATGATGTACTGGTGCTTGATCGGTTGTAGCGGGACCTCGATCCCCGCCATGGCGCCCACCTGCCGCGCCCATTGCCCGGCACAGTTGACGACCTTGTCGCACTGCACCGCGCCTGCGGTCGTCTCGACCGCGACGATCCGGCCGCCGTCCATGCGGAAGCCGGTGACGCGAACGCCCTCGACAAGCTTCGCCCCATGCATCCGCGCCCCCTTGGCAAGCGAGCGGGTGATGTCCGACGGGCTGGCCTGACCGTCCGTCGGCAGCCAGCTTGCGCCGACAAGGTCCGAGGTCTCCATCAGGGGCCACATCCGCTTGACCTCATCCGGCGAGATCAGATGCATCTCCATCCCGAAGCTGCGCGCCGTCGTGGCAAGTCG
This sequence comes from Saliniferula longa, assembly GCF_050789285.1. Lineage (NCBI taxonomy): Bacteria > Pseudomonadati > Pseudomonadota > Alphaproteobacteria > Rhodobacterales > Roseobacteraceae > Saliniferula > Saliniferula longa. The sequence continues at coordinate 345,946 of NZ_JBOUVX010000004.1, forward strand.
GCGGAACTCGGTCCAGCGATCGGGCGTGGTCGCCAGCCGCAGGCATCCCGTCATCTTCCAGCCGGTTTCGAGGCCCGTCTCTTCGGCAAGCCGCTTGTAGAGATCGACCGAGTACTTGAGCACCTGCGTGATCGACGCGGATGAGCGCAACTGCCCGACAAGCCCCGCCGCGTGCCAGGTCGAGCCCGAGGTGAGCTGAACCTGTTCGAGCAGAAGGACGTCCGCCTTGTGGTCGCGCGCAAGGTGATAGGCGGTCGAACAGCCGATGATGCCGCCGCCGATGACGACGATCTGGGCGCGATCCGGAAGGTTCATTCAGTTCCCCATCTGCTGCGGTAGGCGGCAAGTGCTGCATCAAGCCGCGCGCGGTTTTCGGCGGCGTAGGCCATGTAGTCGACGCCCGGCGCCGACAGGGTGAGGTCGGACACGTAGGCCCAGAGCGTCTCGCGCAGGAGCGACACCACCTGCATGGCGTCGAAGGCGCGGAATAGGGCCGGGTCCGGCGTCGCCCCGAAGTAGGTGGCCAGCAACGCCTCGGCCGCGTCGGGCGGCATCTCGGCGTTCGACGCGGCCCCGGCAAGGTCGAAAAGGGCCGTTCCGAAGCCCGCGTATTCATAGTCGATCAGCCAGAGCCGCTTTCCGTCATCGAGGATGTTCGCTGGCAAAAGGTCGTGGTGCCCGAAGACGATGGGCAGCGGGACCTGCGCGCGCTCCATTTCGTCCGAAAGCGGAAGGAACTCGCCCGTCACGCCGTCATGTGGGGTCCCGCGCAGGGTGCGCGCATAGTCGCGAACGACGTGAAAGGGCCAGAACAGGAACGCCGCGCCCGAGATCTCGGCGCCCATCCGGCGGTGGAAGGCGGACAGAAGCCGCGCGACGCGCTCGGGGTCCGTGCGAAGATCCTCGGCCCCCCACGTGCGCGCGCCGATGAAGGCGGTGACCATGACACCCGGCGCGGCGAAGTGCACCTCCGGTCCGAAGCCCGCCCTGTGCGCGGCCCGCGCCGTCATCACTTCGCGCGCGCGGTCGACATGGTGGAAGGGATAGTCGCGCCCAAGGCGCACGACATGGGTGCCCGCGTCATCGGCGACCTTCCAGATCTCGTTCGACAGCCCGCCGGACAGCCGCTCGCCCGAAGGCGTCCCGTGCCAGCAGGGAAGGTCGGCGACTGCGTCAGGCAGCGTCATGCGCGGCTCCGTCGGTAAGGCCAAGCCTTGCGCGCGACCGCGACGCGGCGGCGTGGATCAGGCGGTCGGCGATGATCGCGATGAAGGCGACGCAAAGACCGGCGACCAGCCCGCGCCCCGCGTCCGCCTTGGTCAGGGCGATGTACACCTCCTGCCCAAGATCGCGCGTGCCGACGAGGGCGGTGATGACCAGCATCGACAGCGCGAACATGATCGTCTGGTTCAGGCCCAGCAGGATCTCGGGCAGGGCAAGACGCAGGCGAATGCGGGTCAGGATCTGCCAGGGCGTGCAGCCCATGGCCCTGCCCGCCTCGATCAGCGCGGGCTCGACGCCGCGCAGACCAAGGACGGTATAGCGGATGGCGGGCGCAAGCGCGAAGGCCACGATGGCGATCATCGCCGTGAAGTCGCCCACCCTGAACAGCATCACCGCTGGCATCAGATAAACGAAGGCCGGCAGCGTCTGGAGGGTGTCGATGATGACCCGCACCCAGGCCCATAGCCGGTCGCGTTCGGCCACGAGGATGCCGATGGGCAGGCCGATCAGCATGGCGATCACCACCGAGATGCCGCACAGATAGACGGTGGTCATGGCCTCTTCCCACAGCCCGGTCGAGGCGACCAGCACGGTGAGGCCCCCGGTCAGAAGCGCAAGCCGCGGACCGCCAAGCCGCCAGCCGGCCAGCGCGAGAAGCCCCGCAACGCCAAGCCAGGGAAGGCTCATCAGAAAACGCTTCACCGGGACAAGGACGTTCAGGAGCACCGCGTTCTTCACCGCTTCGATCGTGTCGAAGTGATTGACGTTGATGTATGCCACCACGTCGGACCAAAAGGTGCCGGTCGAAAGCTCCCATGCCTCGGGAAAGGTCTGGACCGCGGGCACAAGAAGGCCCGCGACGGTGGCAAGGACAAGCACCGCCAGCGCCGCCACAAGGAAGGGATTGCGCGCGACGAAGCCCGCACTGGTCACGGGGGCGGGGCGCCGCCGCGCCGCCGCCTGGCTGAGCCGGTCAAGCGCGATGGCAAGCGCGACGATCGCGAGGCCCGCCTCGAGTCCCGCGCCGAAGTCGAGCCGCCTGAGCGCGGACAGAACGTCGAAACCCAGCCCGCCCGCGCCGATCATCGAGGCGATGATGACCATGTTGAGCGACAGCATGATGACCTGGTTGACCCCCACCATCAGCGCCTCCTGCGCCGAAGGCACCATGACCTGCCAGGTCATCTGCCGGCGCGTGCAGCCGATCATCCGGCCAAGGTCGACGATCTCGTCCGGGACCCGGCGCAGCGCAAGCATCGTGATCCGCGTCATCGGGGGCATGGCGTAGATCAGGGTCGCGATCATCGCCGATGTCGGGCCGAAACCGAAGAGGATCAGGATCGGCACAAGGTAGGCGAAGATGGGGATCGTCTGCATCAGGTCGAGAAGCGGCACGATCGCCCGTCCGAATCCCGGCCAACGGTGCCCTGCGATCCCAAGAAGAAGGCCCCCGCCCACCCCCAGCGGCACCGCCACCAGGATCGAGGCGAGCGTGAGCATCGCGCTTGTCCACTGGCCGAAGACCGCGATGAAGACGAAGGCCCCGCCTGCCAGCGCCGCAAGCGGCACGCCGCCCAGCGCGAACCCCAGAAGCGCCACCAGCACCGTCACGCCAAGCCAGCCGACCGGTGGAACGCCGACGCCGAAGACGCTGCCCCCGCCTGACAGCAGGCCCAGCGCGATCTGATAGGGAACGTCAATGATGGCCGACAGGAACCGCGTCAGGTCCCGGAAGGTGAAAAGGCCGAAATGCGCATCGTCCGTCAGCCAGTCGAGGAACCCGCTGATCCACGCGGCGAAGGGCGGCCGCCACGCCCGGGGCATCTCGAAGGCCCAGGGCAGGGCATCGCCCCCCCAAAGCCAGAGCGCGGCGGCAAGAGTGGTCGCACAGGCCCAAAGCAGAACGCCCGGCCGCAGGCCGAAGACCGGGGGAACGGGCAGGGTCGCGGTCGCCATCGTCCTAGCCCCCGAGCATCAGATCAACCACGGTCGCGCGGTCGAGCTGCCCCACGACGCGCCCTGCGGCATCGATCACGGCGACGGCCTCGGTCCCGTCGCGGAACAGCGGCGCAGCCTCGGCCACCGAGGTGCGCGCGGCGATGCACGGCCGCTCCGCCACGCCGTTTGCGGGCGACATCACGCTGCCGGCCTTCACGACCTTGGAACGCGCGACCGCGCGCGTGAATTCGCGGACATAGTCCGTGGCCGGATTCAGGACGAGATCCTCGGGCGTACCCGCCTGCACCACGGCGCCGTCCTTCATGATGGCGATGCGATCGGCCAGCCGGATCGCCTCGTCGAAGTCGTGGGTGATGAAGACGATGGTCTTCTTCAGGACCGACTGCAGGCGAATGAACTCGTCCTGCATCTCGCGCCGGATCAACGGGTCGAGCGCCGAGAAGGGTTCGTCGAGAAACCAAAGCTCGGGATCCGCCGCCAGCGACCGCGCGATGCCCACCCGCTGCTGCTGGCCCCCGGAAAGCTGGCGCGGGAAGGCATCCTCGCGGCCCGAAAGGCCCACAAGGCCGATCATCCGCGCGGCCCGCTCTTCGCGTTCGGCGCGGGCCATGCCCTGGACTTCAAGGGGGAAGGCCACGTTCTGCAGGACCGTCATGTGCGGCAGAAGCGCGAAATGCTGGAAGACCATGCCCATCTTGTGCCGACGCAGGGCGATCATCTCGGCATCCGAGGCCGCAAGCAGGTTCCGGTCGTGGAACAGGATCTCGCCCGCGGTCGGTTCGATCAGGCGGGACAGGCAGCGGACCAGCGTCGACTTGCCCGATCCCGACAGCCCCATGATGACGAAGATCTCGCCTTCATGGACGGTCAGGTCGACCTTGCGAACGGCCGGAACCAGACCCGCGGCGACAAGCGTCTCGGGGTCGGCGTCGGGGCCAAGGCGCCGTAGCATTTCGGCCGCATGTGGGCCGAACAGCTTCCAGACGCCCCGGCAGACGAGTTTCGGTTCCGTCGTCGTCATCTCGCGGTCCGCGGGGGCGCCTTCAGGCGCCCCGGCCGACTGTGCGTGTCACTGGATCCAGGCCTGCCACGTCGCCTCGTTCGCTGCCATCCAGTCGGCCACCACCTGCTCGACCGTCTTTCCGTTCAGGTCGACCTCGGTGATCATCGCGCCCATGTCGTCGTTGTCGATGGTGAACGCCTCGATGGCCGAATAGGCCCCCGGCCACTTGTCCTTCACGCCCGACCACGCGACCTTCCAGATGTCGCCGAACGGCTTGCCGCAGTCATAGGCGAGGTCCGGGTTGGACCCCCAGGCGGGATCGGCATAGCACTCGGCGGTGTATTGGGGGAACTCGACCCACTCGCCCTCGTATTTCGCAGGCGCCCAATGCGGGGCATAGACCCAAAGCAGGACAGGCGCCTGCCGCTGAATCGCGCTTTCGAGTTCGGCGAAGAGCGCGGCGTCGGTCCCGGCGTGGATGACCTCGAACGGCAGGTCAAGCGCTTCGACCCGCTCTTCGTCGAAGCCGCCCCAGGTGACCGGGCCGCCAAGGTAACGTCCCTTCGGAAGCGTCTCGGCCGTGCCGAAGGCCTCGGCGCAGGCCGGATCCTTGAGCGCCTCCCAGTTCGGCAGGCCCGGGCAGGCCTCTTTCATGTAGATCGGATACCACCACTCTTCCTTGGCCTGCATGCCCGTGGGGCCGACGTTGACAACGTTGCCGGTCGCGATGGCCGCGTCCATCGCCTCGCGGCCCGTCGTCTCCCAGATCTCCATGGCGACGTCGAGATCGCCGGTCTCGAGCCCGGCGAACTGGGCAAGGTAGTCCGCTTGCAGATACTCGACGTTGTACCCCGCCGCCTTCAACACCTCGCCCATGAGCTGGGTGGTGATGAGCTGGCCGGTCCAGTCGTGCAAGGTCAGCTTGATCGGATCGGTCGATTCCTGCGCGATGGCAGACGTGCCGGCCAGAAGCGCCAGCGTAATCGCGGAAAGCCGTCTTTTGGTCATGTGAATGCACCCCCTGCTGGGTCTTGAGTCTCCGGGAGTGGCTTGTGCCCGGCGCGCCCCGGATGCAGCGCCAAGCCGATGCTGGCCAAGTGAACCGCGCGGCGAAGCAGGCTGTCAATTGCCATGTGTGGGATTTTGTGGTTTTTCGGCCCGTATCTGTTGATACATCGCCCGAGGCGCAATGGACCGCCTGTCAAAGCGGCATGGCCGCATCCTCGAAATCCTGGGCCGCGAAGGCACCGTGACGATCGCCGAACTGGCCGGGCGACTCGAAGTCTCGGCCGAGACCGTGCGGCGCGACGTGCGCCCGCTTGCGGATCGCGGGACGCTGGTGCGGATGCACGGCGCGGTCGGCCTTGCCGGCAGCGCGGGAGAGGCCCCGTTCCAGCGCCGAATGGGCGAAAACGCCACGGCCAAGCAGCGCATCGCCCGATCGGCCGCCGCGCTTGTCAGAAACGGCGACAGCCTTGCGCTCGACACCGGCACGACGACCAGTTTCCTCGCACGTGCGCTGACCCGCCATGAACGGCTTGAGATCGTGACGAACTCGACCGACATCGCGCGGACGCTTGCGGGGCGAAACGGCAACCGGGTGCACCTTCTCGGCGGCCGCTTCGGCGCGGATTCGGGCGCCCTCCTAGGCCCGGACACGGTCGAGGCGATGCAGAAGTTCCGTGTGGACCACGCCGTCATCTCGGCCGGCGCGATCTCGTCGGACGGCGTGATGGACTACGACCCCGACGAGGCCGCCTTCGCCCGTGCGGTACTGGCAAGCGGCCGGAGACGGGTCGTCGTCTGCGACAGCAGCAAGTTCTGTCGCTCCGCGCTGGTCCGCGTCTGCCCGCTGGCCGGGATCGAGATCTTGGTCACAGAAGTCGCACCCGTCGAGGCGCTTGCCGCAGCGCTGGCCGAAGCGAAGGTCGCGGTCACGATTGCGCAGGCCAGACCGGCGGCCGCAGAATAGGGGCGCCGGCTATCCCGCAGCCCCGCGCCGATCGGGCGGCCGACTGCGGCCTTCCACGTTGTTTCCCATGGCTGAACCTGCACTGTGAACCGGGGCCGCCCTTCATGAGGGCTTGGGCTTCGGGGATCCAGCGCGCGCCTGTGAACCACAGGCGGGCGGAATTCCTTTTCCGGTTCCCTTGGACACAGGACGGATATCGCGTCGCCACGCCGGTGCCGGCGTTTTGCAAAGCCGGACTGCACCAAGACTTCTGCGCGGTCTGCCGTGGGGACTTTGCTGCCGCGTGACCCTCGTCCGGCTGCGGCCGTCGGGCTTTGGGATCAAGGGAATGACGGGCTTTCCCGTCCGGATCGGGCCCGGACAGGCCCTTCGCCCATTCCGGCTTTGGACCCGAAGTTTGCGCGAGTGAAGTTTTTTTGCCTATTCTGGGGCGGGCGCCTTGAGGCGCAAGGCGGTGGGGGTTAGGTCGTCGGAAGGCATCGGAGAAAGCAGTTGTCTGAGACAAAGATCCGGAACATGGAGGAGTTCGCCGCGATCAGCGGCATCTCGCGTCCGACGGTTTCCAAGTATTTCAACGACCCGAACAGCGTGCGCAAGTCGACCCGCGCCCGGATCGAGGAGGCGCTCAGGCAGTACGAGTACCGCCCCAACATCTACGCGATGAACCAAAACCGGAAGCTGACGAAGAACGTCGGCATCGTCGTTCCCTACCTCGCCGATCCGTTCTTCGCCGAGATCGCGCGGCGCCTCGAGCAGCGCTGCATCGAGGCCGGGTTTTCTCCGATCCTGTTCAGCGCCTATGGCGAGCAGAAGTTCGAGAACGACATTCTGGACAACCTGCGCTCGCTGAAACCTGCGGGCGTGTTGCTGGCGCCGCTTGGGCGCTCGTCGGATCGCGCGGCGATCGAGAGGTTCTGCCGCGATGTGCCGACGGTGCTGTTCGACAGCAATATCGAGGGGCTTGGCGAAGCATTTGTCGGATCGGACAATTTCAGCTTCGTCTCGCAGACGGTCGAATACCTGACTCGAACCGGCGAACCGCCGTCGTTTTTCGAGATGCGCACCCCCGCGAACCCGAATGCCAACAAGCGCCGCAGGGCCTATGTCCAGATGATGGAGCGGCTCGGCCTCAAGCCGCACGTGATCCAGGTCGAAGGCGAAGGCTGGGCCTTCGAAGAGATCGGCCGGCGGGGCGCCCTGAAGATGCTGGAAGAGCGCGCGCTTCCGACGAACGCCGTTCTTTGCAGCAACGACCGCCTTGCCATCGGCCTTCTAGCGGCGTGCTACGAACGGGGCATCCGGGTCGGGCGCGACCCGGACTGCTCGCTTCGCGTCGCGTCGAACGACGACCACCCGTTTTCGCGCTTCACCTGCCCGTCGCTGACGACGGCGGCACATGACTATGATTCGGTCACCAGCCGAAGCGTCGAGACGCTGTTCGAGCTGGTCGAAAGCGGTGGCCGGTTCGAGAGCCGGACAGAAACCCTTTTCCCTGCGAGGCTTATCCTTCGGGCCTCTGCATGATTTTCAAAAATTAGCGCGCGTAAAGAATTAATTGACGTCGCGGAAATTTTTCGACTACCATGCCCGGGTGACATCCAGCACAGGGAGGACACGGATGTACCTGAAGAACGCACTTCGTGCGGCGACGGCGCTATCGCTTGTCGTTGCGAGCGGCGCCTATGCCGAAAACATCACGATCGCGACCGTGAACAACGGTGACATGATCCGGATGCAGGGCCTGACTGACGATTTCACGGCGAAGACCGGCCACACTGTCGAGTGGGTCACGCTGGAAGAGAACGTTCTTCGTCAGCGTGTGACCCAGGACATCTCGACCAAGGGCGGCCAGTTCGACATCATGACGATCGGCATGTACGAGACGCCGATCTGGGCCAAGAACGACTGGCTGGTCGCGCTTGACGACCTGCCCGAGTCCTACGACGTCAACGACATCCTGCCGGCGATGCGTGCCGGTCTCAGCCTGGACGGCACGCTTTATGCCGCGCCGTTCTACGGCGAATCCTCGATGATCATGTATCGCACCGACCTCATGGAACAGGCCGGTCTCAGCATGCCCGACGCGCCGACCTGGGAGTTCATTCGCCAGGCGGCCGAGGCGATGACCGACAAGGACAACGAGATCTACGGCATCTGCCTGCGCGGCAAGGCGGGATGGGGCGAGAACATGGCCTTCATCACGACGGTCGCCAACTCGTTCGGCGCCCGCTGGTTCGACGAGGACTGGACGCCGCAGCTCGACAGCGCCGAGTGGAAGGAGGCGGTCTCGTTCTACAACGACCTTCTTCAGAACTACGGACCGCCGGGCGCCTCGACCAACGGTTTCAACGAGAACCTCGCGCTGTTCCAGCAGGGCAAGTGCGGCATGTGGATCGACGCCACGGTGGCGGCGTCCTTCGTGACGAACCCCAACGACTCGATGGTGGCCGACAAGGTCGGCTTCGCGCTGGCGCCGAACAAGGACGGCGTCGACAAGCGGGCCAACTGGCTTTGGGCCTGGGCGCTCGCCATTCCGGCCGGCACGCAGAAGGAAGGTGCCGCGAAGGAGTTCATCGAGTGGGCGACGTCCAAGGAGTACCTCGCGCTCGTCGCAGAGAAAGAGGGCTGGGCCAACGTGCCCCCGGGCAGCCGGACCTCGCTCTACGAGAACCCCGAGTACCAGAAGGTACCCTTCGCCAAGATGACGCTCGACTCCATCAATGCGGCCGATCCGAACAATCCGTCGGTGCAGCCGGTGCCCTATGTCGGCATCCAGTTCGTCGCGATCCCCGAGTGGGCCGGCATCGGCACGAGCGCCGGGCAGGAGTTCTCGGCCATGGTCGCGGGCCAGCAGACGCCGGATGAGGCGCTTGCCAAGGCACAGGCGCTTGTCGCCGAAGAGATGGAAGCCGCAGGGTACTGAGGCATCCTCGCGTCCGGAGGGCGGCAGTCCGCCCTCCGGAACCATTCCCCCGACCCTTTCAGGCAACGCCTGACGACCGAGGAGACGTGTAATGGCGACCCGGCACTCACGCGCTGCCGCGCGTCTGATGATGGCACCGGCGGTGATCCTGCTTCTTGGCTGGATGCTTGTACCGCTGTCGATGACGCTCTGGTTCTCGACCCGGAATTTCCTGCCGCTGCGCGGCGGCGACCAGGGGTTCGCGGGCTTCGACAACTACATCCGCTTCGTGACGTCGAGCGCCTTCTGGCCCAGCATCTATGCGACCGTAGTCATCGTCGCGGGCGTTCTTGCGATCACGGTGACGCTGGGGGTCCTTCTTGCGATCCTTCTCGACCAGCCGATGTGGGGCCAGGGGATCGTCCGGATCCTCGTGATCGCGCCCTTCTTCGTGATGCCGACCGTCTCGGCCCTGGTCTGGAAGAACATGTTCATGGATCCCGTGAACGGCGTCTTCGCCAACCTGTGGAAATTCTTCGGCGCCCAGCCCATCGAATGGCTGAGCGACGTGTCTCTCTTCTCGATCATCCTGATCGTGTCCTGGCAGTGGCTGCCCTTCGCGACGCTCATCCTGCTGACCGCGATCCAATCGCTTGACGGCGAACAGCTCGAAGCCGCCGAGATGGACGGAGCGCCGCCGCTCAAGCGCTTCGTCTACATCATCTTGCCGCACCTCAGCCGCGCCATCACGATCGTCATCCTGATCCAGACGATCTTCCTTCTGTCGATCTTTGCCGAGATCTTCGTGACGACCCAGGGCTCGTTCGGGACACGGACGCTCACCTACCTGATCTTCCAGCGCGTTCTCGAAAGCCAGAACGTCGGCCTTGGATCGGCGGGCGGGGTCTACGCGATCATCCTGGCCAATATCGTTGCGCTCTTTCTGATGCGCATCGTCGGCAAGAACCTGGACGCGTGAGGAGGTAGACGCACATGGCCCGCGCCGTCACAGCCCGCCGCAAGACGATCAACACCGCACTGGCCTGGACCGTCGGCCTGCTGATCTTCTTCCCGATCCTCTGGACGATCCTGACAAGCTTCAAGACCGAGGCCGAGGCCATCGCCTCGCCACCGAGTTTCTTGTTCTTCGACTGGACGCTCGAGAACTACAGCGTCGTCCAGGAACGCTCGGACTACTTCCGGCACTTCATGAACTCGGTGATCATCGCCGGCGGCTCGACGCTTCTGGGGGTTCTCATCGCGGTTCCGGCCGCCTGGTCCATGGCCTTCGTGCCCTCGCGGCGAACCAAGGACATCCTGCTCTGGATGCTGTCCACGAAGATGCTGCCGGCGGTCGGGGTCCTGTACCCGATCTACCTGATCTTCATTCAGCTGGGACTTCTCGATACCCGCACCGGCCTCGTCATCGTCATCATGCTGATCAACCTGCCGATCATCGTCTGGATGCTGTTCACCTACTTCAAGGAGATCCCCGGCGAGATCCTCGAGGCGGCGCGCATGGACGGGGCGTCGCTGCGGGAGGAGATCCTGTACGTGCTGACGCCGATGGCCGTGCCCGGCATCGCCTCGACGATCCTGCTGAACTTCATTCTGGCCTGGAACGAGGCGTTCTGGACGTTGAACCTGACCGCCGCCGGGGCCGCACCGCTGACCGCCTTCATCGCCAGCTACTCAAGCCCCGAGGGCCTGTTCTACGCCAAGCTGTCGGCGGCATCGACCATGGCGATCGCGCCCATCCTGATCCTGGGATGGTTCAGCCAGAAGCAACTTGTCCGCGGCCTGACCTTCGGCGCCGTGAAGTAGGGGGAAGGACATGGGACGCATCGTACTCGACAAGGTAATGAAGAATTTCGGCGAGGTGACCGTGATCCCGCCGCTCGACCTCGAGATCGAGGATGGCGAGTTCGTGGTCTTCGTGGGCCCGTCAGGCTGCGGGAAATCGACCCTCCTGCGCCTGATTGCGGGGCTCGAAGATGTGTCGGGCGGCAAGATCCGGATCGACGGGGAAGACGCGACGATGGTTCCGCCCGCCAAGCGGAGGCTCGCCATGGTCTTCCAGTCCTACGCGCTTTACCCGCACATGTCGGTCCGAAAGAACATCGCCTTTCCTCTTCGGATGGCGAAGCTTCCGCAAGAGGAAATCGACAAACGGGTAAAGAACGCGGCCGCCGTCCTGAACCTGACCGACTATCTTGAACGCCGTCCCGGCCAGCTTTCGGGCGGCCAGCGCCAGCGCGTGGCCATTGGCCGCGCGATCGTGCGGGAACCGGCGGCGTTCCTATTCGACGAGCCGCTTTCGAACCTCGATGCCGCGCTGCGTGTCGGCATGCGGCTTGAAATCAGCGAGCTTCACAAAAGGCTCCAAACCACGATGATCTACGTGACCCACGACCAGGTCGAAGCGATGACAATGGCCGACAAGATCGTGGTTCTGCGCGCGGGCAACATCGAACAGGTCGGCAGCCCTCTCGAACTCTACCGCGAACCACGAAACCTGTTCGTGGCGGGCTTCATCGGATCTCCGCGCATGAACTTCATCGAAGGCGCCGAGGCGCAGAAGCTTGGCGCGCACACGATCGGCATTCGTCCCGAGCACATCGACGTCGTCTCGGATGGAGGGCGTTGGGAAGGTCGCGTGGGTGTCGCGGAACACCTGGGTTCGGACACCTTCTTTCACATCCACGACACCGGCCTCGGGGGCGTCCTGACCGTCCGGGCTTCGGGCGAGGTCGATTTCCGCCACGGCGACCGCATCCGGCTCAGCCCGCGCGAGGACCAGTTCCACCGGTTCGACCAGAAGGGGCTGCGGATCGCATGAAGCGGCTCGACGGAAAGACGGCCCTCATCACGGGCGCCGCACGCGGGATCGGGCTTGCCTTCGCCGAGGCGTACCTCCGCGAGGGTGCGCGCGTCGCCATCGCCGACATCGACATCGTCCGGGCGCGCGCGTCCGCCAAAGAACTTGGGCCCGATGCGGTCGCGGTCGAGATGGACGTGACCCGTCAGGACAGCATCGACCGCGCGGTGACCGAAACGGTATCGGCACTTGGCCGCATCGACATCCTGATCAACAACGCCGCAATCTTCACCGCGGCCCCGATCGTCGAGATCACGCGCCAGGACTATCAACGCGTCTTCGACATCAATGTGGCCGGCACGCTCTTCACGCTGCAGGCGGTCGCGCGCCACATGATCGAGCGCGGCATCCGTGGCCGGATCATCAACATGGCAAGCCAGGCCGGTCGGCGGGGCGAACCGCTGGTGGCCGTCTATTGCGCCACGAAGGCGGCGGTCATCAGTCTTACGCAGTCGGCTGCGCTGAACCTGATCCCGCATGGGATCAACGTGAACGCCATCGCGCCGGGCGTCGTGGACGGCGAACACTGGGACGGGGTCGACGCCTTCTTCGCGAAATACGAAGGAAAGGCCCCCGGACAGAAGAAGAAGGAAGTGGGGTCCAGCGTTCCCTACGGCCGGATGGGCCGGGCCGAGGACCTTACCGGGATGGCGGTCTTCCTTGCCAGCGCCGAGGCCGAGTACATCGTGGCCCAGTGTTACAACGTGGACGGCGGCCAATGGATGAGCTGAGCGCCACACAGCCCGTCCCGCTGCGGAACGCCACCCTTTCCGATCTGCCGGAGGCGATCCTCCGCCCCCGCTATGACCGCGCGCGGCTTACCCCCGGCATCGTCCACATCGGGCTTGGAAATTTTCACCGTGCGCATCAGGCGTGGTACCTTCACCGCCTCATGCAGGAGGGGCATGCGCAGGACTGGGCGATCCTTGGCGCCGGCGTGCGCCCACAGGACGGCGCGACGCGAGAGAAGCTTCTTGCGCAGGATTGCCTGACCACGCTGATCGAGCTTGACCCCGACGGAACGGCGGCCGAGGTGACTGGCGCAATGATCGGCTTCCTTCCGATCGAGGACGGCAACGGTTCGCTGATCGCCGCCATGGCCGACCCGCGCATCCGCATCGTCTCTCTTACGGTCACCGAAGGCGGCTATTTCCTTGACCCCGTGACCGGGGGCTTCGACGCGACCCACCCCGATATCCGCCACGATGCCGAGCACCCGTCTGCGCCCCGTACCGCCTTCGGTGCGATGATCGCCGCGTTGCGACGCCGGCGCGACGAAGGTCACGGGCCCTTCACCGGCCAGTGCTGTGACAACCTGCAGGGCAACGGCGCGATCCTCAGGCAGACCGTCGTGTCGCTTGCCCGCCTGTCGGACCCGGACCTGGCCGCGTGGATCGACCGCCACTGCAGCTTCCCGAATTCCATGGTCGACTGCATCGTGCCCGCGACGGGCCCCGGCGAGATCGCGCTGGTCCGGCGCCTGGGCATCGACGACGCCGCCCCGGTGACGCACGAGAACTTCCGGCAGTGGGTGATCGAGGATGACTTCTGTGCCGGCCGTCCCGACTGGGACCGGGTGGGCGCGACCTTTTCGGACCGCGTGCACGACTACGAGCGGATGAAGATCCGCATCCTGAACGGTGGTCATCAGGTCCTCGCCAACGCGGGTGAACTCCTGTCCTGCGGGACGATTGCCGATTGCATGGCCGATCCCGACATCCGCGCCTTCTTCCACAAGGTCCAGCAGGACGAGATCGTCCCGTACGTCGCGCCCGTCCCCGGCATGACCCCTGGCGCCTATGCCGAACTCATCGAACGGCGATTCTCGAACCCGTCGATCCACGATACTGCACGACGCGTCGCCTTCGACGGCTCGTCCCGGCACACTGGCTTCATCCTTCCGATCCTTCGGGATGCGCTCGCTGCCGGGGGCCAGGTCGAAGGACTGGCCCTGACCGAGGCCCTTTGGTCCCGGATGTGCGCGGGCCTTCGCGAGGACGGCACGACGATCGCGCCGAACGACCCGAGCTGGGAGTCCCTTCAAGCCGCGGCGCGCAAGGCACGGACACGGCCCCGCGCCTGGCTTGAACAAGGCCACATCTACGGTGATCTTGCGCAGGACACGAGGTTCGCTGAGGCCTTCGAGGGTTGCCTGTCGCACATCTGGGCGTCGGGCACCCGGGCGACGCTGAGGGCTTTCGCGAAGCGATAGCCCGGCCGCGCCCGCGCGAGTTCGTCGCACGCAGCGCCCCACCCGTGATTGCGCCGGGGTGTGACCCGATCGACCGGCCGTGGAAACATGCGCAATCGCGGACCGAAAGCGTCAGGACCGCGCCTTGCGCCGTCTTTGTCGGGCGGCACGGTCCTTGCGTGGGAGATAGGGCCGCGTGCGCGCATCACTGGACACGCGGCGGGCCTGCCCGGACAATGGCATCTCGGGGCTGCCCCGGGGCTGACCCGACACGGCAGACCGGATGGGTGCCGCGCGACGCAAGGGACCGACGTGATGGATGGCGAAGACCAGACAATTGTCGAGCAGGAGATCGAGGAATTCGCCGATCTGGCCGGGGCGCAGCTTCGGCGCATCTACGACTGGCTCGACGCCAATCTGCTCACCCTCGAGTCCCTCTATCAGCTGGCGGCAATCGGCGTCACCTTCACACTTGCCTGGCTTCTTCACAGCCGATTCAAGCGCCTCCTCGAAGACACGAGCCGCGAACGTAAGCTGGGGCCAGCGGTGCAGCGCCTTGTCCGTACCGTTGCCGCGATCTCGCTGCCGGTCGTGTGGGTTCTCTTTCTTGGCGTCACGATCAACGTCTTCGAAGCAATCGGCTGGCCGATCCAGTTCCTGAGGCTGGTTTCAAGTCTGCTGCTGGCCTTCATCGCGATCAACATCGTTTCGATCTTCATCCCCTCGGCATACTGGAGCAAGGTGTTCTCGTGGGTCGCCTGGATCGTGGCGGCGCTCAACGCTGTCGGGCTTCTGGATGTCGTGATCGAATGGCTTCGGGCCACCGGGGTCACGATCGGGGCCGTCAACATAACGGCGTGGAGCATTGCAAAGGCGCTGATGCTGGCGGCCGTCCTTGTCTGGGCGGCAAATGCCTTGGCCGCCGCTTTCGAACGGCGGCTGCAGAAGTCCCGAAAGATGAGCGTGGCCCTCAGACTTCTGGTGGTCAGACTTCTGCGTCTGGTCCTGCTGTTTCTGGCCGTGATCATCGCCTTGTCGGCGGTCGGCATCGACCTGACCGCATTTGCCATCTTCTCGGGCGCGGTCGGCGTCGGCGTCGGTCTTGGCCTGCGACGGACCGTAGAGAACCTGATCGCAAGCTATACCCTTCTGGCCGATGAATCGATCAAGCCGGGCGATGTCATCGAGGTGGAGACCGTGAGTGGTCCGACCTACGGGCAGGTCCGCAAGATGACCACGCGCTATGTGTCGGTGCTGACGCGGGACGGGACCGAGACGCTTATTCCCAACGAAGTCCTGATGGCCAATCCGCTTACGAATTGGTCCCATTCGGACAAGCCGATCCGCCGGCGGATCCCCTTCGGGATCTCCTACGAGGCGGATGTGGAACTGGCGCGCAGGCTAAGCGTCGAAGCCTCGCTGGATGTTCCACGCGTCTTGAAGGATCCGCCGCCGCGATGCCTGATGCGCGGCTTCGGAGACAGCTCGATCGACCTGGAGTTGCGGTTCTGGATCGATGATCCCGAGGAGGGCGTCGCCAATGTGGCAAGCGATGTCCTGCTCGGGATGTGGCGCAGGTTCCAGGAACACGGCATCGAGATTCCCTATCCGCAACACGACCTGCACCTGCGGAGCGCCGTGGTTCTGCCAACGCCCGGCGGAAAAGGGATCGCCCCGGATGAAGGGGGCACTGAATGATGCCTCCGACCCTTGCTTGCGACCTGCGGGAAGCGCCTCGACGCACCGCAGATCGTCCGCATGACCGTTGCCCCGATACCCGCCGTGGGGGCGACTTCTTCCGGCGAAAAGGGAAGCGTCGGATGACCCGCGCGCAGTTCTTCCCGAAGTGGCGTGTGTCCCAAGAGACCGGCCTTGAGCAGACCCAGGCCTGAGTGGCTTGCGACCGCCACCGGTGCCGATCTTCCATGGCTGTCCGAGATCGGGAACCGGCCCAAGCCGGCGGCCGTTCTGGACCACGACCATGCCACCTGATCTGATGGGTCGGAGCCGCCGTCCCGAGGCATGGACCGACGACCGACGCCTCACGCAAAGGAGGGGAACTTGAGCGAAGACAAGGACACCGGAGACACCCTCCTGATCGACCCTCAGCCCCCCGAGGCGGGCGGCGATGAGCGCACTGTAACCATGCGCGAACGGGTGAAGGCCGCAGTCGACGCCCGGGACGGAGAGGAACTTGCCGCGCTGCTCGATCCGTTGCCGATCTCGGCTGCCCTGCGCCAACTTCTGGCGCTGTCGGCCGAAGATCGGGACACGCTGCTGGAACTCGTGCCCACCGAACTGGCCGCCGCGCTCGTCGAGGAGGCGCCCCACGCGGCGGCCACGGACCTTGTCGAACGGCTCGAGTCCGAGCGTGCCGCCGAAATCATCGAGGAACTCGACTCGGACCTGCAGGCCGACCTGATCGGCGACCTCGACAAGGACGACGCCGAAGCAATTCTTGCGGAGATGGAGCCCGAGGACGCCGCGGATGTCCGCCGCCTTGTCGAGTACGAGGACGACACCGCCGGCGGCCTGATGGTGGCACAGGCGTTCCAGTTTCAGGACACCGCGACGGTCGGAATGGTCCTGCGCAGCTTCGTCGAGGAAGACGACGATTTCGAACGATACCGCGGACAGCATCCTTACGTCCTCGATGCAGACGGGCGTCCGGTGGGCGTCGTGTCGCTACGCGGACTTCTCACCGCCCGGAGATCCGAGAAGCTCACCTCGATCATGGTCCCGCCGCTGACCGTGCCGGTGACGGCCACGCTTCTGGAGCTTGAGGACCTCTTCGACGAATACCCCTTCCTCGGCCTGCCCGTGGTCGAGGCGGACGGTCGTCTGGTCGGCGTTGTCAGCCGGGACGGCGTCCGGGACGCGGCGCTTGAAAGGGCGGAAAGCGAAAGCCTGAAGCGTCAGCAGGTCGGCGACGAGCTTCGCTCGATGCCGATCTGGCTGCGGTCAAGACGGCGGCTTGCTTGGCTTTCGGCCAACATCATCCTCAACATCATCGCGGCGAGCGTCATTTCGGCCTACGAGGAAACCTTGGCCGCGGTCATCGCCATCGCGGTGTTCCTGCCGATGGTGTCGGACATGTCGGGCTGTTCAGGCAACCAAGCTGTCGGCGTCACGATGCGCGAGTTGTCGCTTGGCCTCGTTCGGCCCAGGGATGCCTTCCGGGTCTGGGTCAAGGAGGCGTCGGTCGGGGTCATCAACGGCCTCGCCTTGGGAATTCTGATCGGCCTTGTCGCCTGGGCCTGGAAGGGAAATCCGTGGCTCGGTGTCGTGATCGGCATTGCGCTCGCGCTCAACACGGTCATCGCGGTGTCCATCGGCGGCGTGGTGCCTCTTGCCCTCAAGCGCATCGGGCAGGATCCGGCTGTCGCGTCCGGTCCGCTGCTGACGACGATCACCGACATGGCCGGCTTCTTCCTGGTCCTCAGCCTTGCGACACTGCTGATGCCTTACCTGATCTGATCGGCGCACGACCATGGGCGGGAAGGACCGGCGCCGCCCGGTCGCGGGCGAGGTGGGCGTGGTGTCCGTTCCGCCGCTTCGGCGCACCACGCACCTGCACCCCTGGAATCGCGTCTATCGAATTGCGCTCGCTCCACATTTCGGACATGGATTCGGGCGTCGGCCTGGGCGCCGGTGCGACCGGGAACGGCATGACATGGCGATTGAAGCATCGAGCGTCATTTCCGGAACGATCCCCGCCATCGCGCTTGTGGGCGCCCTCGGCGTAGGGTCGCAGTGGCTTGCGTGGCGCTTCCAGCTTCCTGCGATCGTCCTCATGCTGGCGGCCGGGATCGTCGTCGGACCGGTGACGGGCATCCTCGATCCGGCGGCCGAGTTCGGGTCGCTGCTTGCGCCGCTGATTGCCGTGGCTGTCGCGATCATCCTGTTCGAAGGCGGGCTGACGCTCGACTTCAAGAAACTTGGAGACGCGGGGCGCGGCGTTCTCAGGCTGGTCGTGATCGGGGCTCCGCTCGGTTGGCTTCTCTCGGCGCTGGCGCTCCGGTATGGCGCCGGTCTGACCTGGGAATCCTCGGTGGTCTTCGGTGGCATCATGATCGTGACCGGTCCGACGGTCATTGCGCCGCTGCTGCGGCAGGCGCGGCTGCAGCGCAGGCCGGCGGCCCTTCTGCAATGGGAAGCCATCGTCAACGACCCGATCGGTGCCATGGCCGCGGTCATCGCGTTCCAGGTCGTGCTGGCGCTTCGCGGAGTGGACGAAGTGGGCTTCGGTGCGATGGTGTTCGGCATCGCCTTCGCGGCCTTGCTGGGCTATGCCGCCGCGCGCGCGATCGTCTGGATGTTCCGCGACGCGCTTGTCCCGGAATACATGAAGGTCCCGGTGCTGTTCGCAGCGGTCCTTTCGGCCTTCGCGCTGGCCGACATCGTCCTGCACGAGAGCGGTCTTCTTGCCGTGACGGTCATGGGGCTGGTCATCGCGAACGCCAACCTGCCGTCCTATGAAGAACTCCGGCGCTTCAAGGAACATGCGACAGTCCTTCTGGTGTCCGGCCTCTTCATCCTGCTGGCGGCCTCGCTCGACTTCTCGGCGCTCGCCCAGCTTACGTGGCGCTCGGCGCTGTTCGTCCTGGCGGTGGTCCTACTGGTGCGGCCGCTGACCGTGTTCGCCTCCTTCATTGGCACCGACCTACCCTGGAGGGAACGCGCCCTCGTCGCGTTCACGGGGCCGAGAGGCATCGTCCTCATCGCCGTCGCCGGTCTGTTCGGAGAACGGCTTGCGGCGGCAGGCGTCCCGGACGGGGCTCTCGTCGCGCCGCTTGCCTTCGCCCTGGTGGTCGGGACGGTCGTGCTTCATGGCTTCAGCCTGACGCCGATGGCGCGCGCGCTTGGTGTCTCGGGCGGAGAGTCGCCCGGCGTTCTTCTTGTGGGGGGGTCCCGCTTCACCACCGGGTTGGGCGAGTCCCTTCAGAACGCCGGGATTCCGGTCCTGGTGACCGACCCCAACCGCACGAACCTGCGGCGCGCCAGATCAGCGGGCATCCCAACCTTCTATGGGGATATTCTGGGCGAGGCCGCCGAGCATTCGGTTGAGTTTCTCGAGTATCGCACCGTTCTGGCCGCAACGGACAACGACGCCTACAACACCCTTGTCGTCGCCGACCTCGGCCCCGAGTTCGGAAGGGACGAGGTCTGGCGGCTGGCAAGACCCACGGACAACCGGTCCCGCCACGCGCTTCCCCCCAGCCTGTCGGGGCGCGTGATAGGCGGCGGACGCACGTTCGAGCACCTCGAGGGCCTCATGTCCGAGGGATGGACGGTTCGCCTGACGCGCATGACCGACGAATTCGACTTCGAAATGTGGCGTGAGCGCGTGCCCGATGCCCTGCTTCTTGGCGTCCTTCTTCCGACGGGCGAGGTGACCTTCCTGCCGGAAGCCCCGAAAGCCGGGCTTCCCGAGAACTCCCGCGCCATTTCGATCGCCCCGCCAGAGACCTGACGAAAGGCCCGGGGCAATCTCGTCCCCTTTTCCGGCCCGCGCCAGCGCCCAGGTTCACTTTGCGCGACATGGCAGACACCACGTGATCTGGTCCGATCTTCAGCGAAACGGCCATGCCTGGCATCGCGTTCTCCGCACAAGCTCAAGGGACCGACATCCCAACGGGCCGCCGGGACGCCCGGATGCACATGGTCCAGCCTTGAAACGAGGGCCGCCGGCCTAAAGCTGGCCGCCGATGGGAAGCGCCCCGTAGACGCGGCTCATGAAGACGCGCCAGCCCGAGTCCGCCGGTTCGTCCGGATAGATCAGGATCGCGCCATCGCTGCGCCGTGCCATCCAGTCGATGCCGCCTTCGTCGTCGAGCCGAAGCTCATAGGCGTTTCGTCTGATGTTGTCCTCGAAACCTGCAACCGCAGCGCTGGCGACTTTCTCAGACTCGATGAGCACGCCCATCTCGTTGTTGATCCAGACGGATCTGGGATCCCAGTTGAACGACCCGACGAAGAGGTATCTTTGGTCAATCGCGAAGGCCTTTGTATGAAGCGACGATTGCGACAGTCCCAGTCCGATCGCGGCACGGTCCGGCCGTTCGGCGTCGGGGCGCAACTCCCAAAGATTGATGCCGGCCCTCAGCATCTCCTCGCGCGACAGGGCGTAGTGGCCGTAGACGGGGACGACATCCGTCGAGTCGAGCGAGTTCGTGAGGATCGACACCTCGACCCCACGTTCGCTCAGGGCCGACAGCAGGGCAACGCCACGGTCCCGGGGAACGAAATACGCCGAAGAGACGAAAAGATCCCGTTCGGCGCCCATGATGTAGGGCAGCATCACGCCGCTCACGATCTCGTCGCTGTCGGCTTCGCCCGCGGCCTTTTCCACCGGGTCGGCGACCAGGGTCGCGGGAACCCACTCGAGATCGATCCGGCCGCGGGCGACGCGGTCCCGGATGCCATGGCTCAAGGCATCGCCGTACGGCGTCCGACCTGCCTCGTCGGCAAGCTGTGAAAGCCGCGAACGCGCCTCGTCAAGGCTGAGATCGTCCCCGCGATCTCCGACGACGACGCGTACGGGTACGGCGTAGGGGCTGTTCCAGTAGTCGTCGAAAGTGGCCGACACCTCCCGGGCGATGGGGCCCGCGCCAAGCACGTCGAGGTCATTGTAGTTGCTGTCTTCGCGTGCGGCGAAGTACTCGTCGCCGATGTTTCGCCCACCTACCAGCGTCACGACGTTGTCGAAGGTCATCGACTTGTTGTGCATCCGGCGATTGACGCGATCGAACTCGAAAAGCGAGGCCACGTTCTTGCCCAGTCCGCGTCGGAAGGGATTGAACAGCCTGATCTCGATGTTCGGGTGGGCATCGAGTGCGGCCGACATGGCGTCATAGTCGGCGACATCCATGTCGTCGAGAAGCAACCGCACGCGCACCCCACGGTCGGCGGCCTCGAGAAGCTTCCAGGCAAAGAGATGCCCAGAGGCATCGTTGTGGAGAAGATAGTACTGTGCGTCGATTGTCCGTTCGGCCATCTCCGACAGGACAAGGCGCAGGGCCAGCGCTTCCGGCCCTTCGGAAACGAGGTAGATCCCCGAACGCCCGTCATCGGGATTTCCAAGCGCCTGAGCGCGTTGTGCAAGGAATGTCCCGTCGGTCTGGGTCTGCGCGCGCGTCACCGTCTTGGTATAGCTCTCGGGCCAGGGCGAGCACGCCGCCATCGAAAGCAGGACGATGACCGGCAGGAATGACCTCCAGATTCCTGACAGCCGTCTTGCAGGCAGCGCGCCTGCGACGGCAGGTCCGCCAAAGTCTGCGAGCATCGGACCAGTATTCACGAGCGCACCTCTGTTCCGTCGGAGATGCCTTCGACCGTAGGAAGATCGCCTTGCAGGCGCAAGCCGACCGGCTGGGCAGTGATGCCGCGCGCATCAGGGCCATGGCCAATCTCAGCAAACCCCGAAATCCCCGCAAAGGTCCGATCAAGGGGGTCGAAATCCGTCCCTTGCGTGTCCGGTCGCGCTGGACCCGTGTCCAGAGACGGAATCAGCACATCGGTCCAGAAAGGGCTCAGGGCCAGAGCGAATGACCGATCGTGTTTGCCGACCGGACCCCGCCGCCACCCCGGCAAGGACAGCCCGATCATGGGGAACGCCCCGTCCCGCCAGATCCCAGTGTCTGGCGGGCAGTTCATCGTGGTCTTGCGGACGCCGCACGCGAGTTGGTTAAGGCCATCCTGTCATTTGCCGACAGGCCAGGAACCGTGCCGACCATTCCGGCCGCCCGGAAGAGGCCACGCGGCCTTGTGTCTTGGCCCTAATTCCTGACCCGAAGGTGCACGGGAAGTCCCGGGCGAAGCAGTCCGTTGGGGTTGGGAAACTCGACGATCACCGAGCCCTCGCCTGTTTCGGGATCGATCTCGAAGCCGACGGCGACGGGCACGCCAAGTTCCTCGAAAACGCCCCCGTTCGGCCCAACCATCTCGAACCTGAGTTGCCGGGCATCCTCGAGCGTATAGGACCCCTCGACGAGACGCTCGACCACGTCCTCGGGGCGCACGGAGATGCGGACATGGATCGGATCCAGTTGCACGATCCTGGCGATAGATCCCGAGAGGGCCGGGTTATAGCTCGCGCCCACCGCAATGGCGGGTGCCGAGATGAGGCCGTCAGCCGGCGCGGCGATCGTGTGATGACGCTCTGCCTCGCGGGCGATGAGGAGTTCCGCCTCGGCCTGTTCGACGTCGAGCGCCACCGATGCATAGGCGAACTCCGCGTCTCTCAACGCGACAGTGGAAACCGCCTGTCGGGATGCCAGTTCCTTCTGACGCCCGAGGTCATCCTCCTGTTGGGCAAGAGCCGCCTGCGCGCGTCTCAGCTTGATCTCGGCAAGTTGGGTCTGAAGACGGGCGTCGGTGGCGTCCAGTTCGACAAGAATGTCTCCCTGCGAGACCTGCTGTCCCTCCGAGAAATGAAGGGCGCGTATCTGCCCATCCACGAGGGTCGTGAGATCCCATGCCTTCGGCGCAAACGTCACCCCGGGAAGAAGGGGGCCAAGATCTTGGGCGACCGAAGGTCCGGAAAGGTGCGTCAATCCGACGGCAAGAAGAGCAGCAGTCACCAGCTTCCGTGTGAAAGGCATCATCGATTCTCACTCAACTGTTTTTGGGTTTCCCCGCAAATCGGAGCCAACACGCACGGGGACATCCTGCCAAATCAAATCAGTCGTCCGACGCGCGAGTCCCGTCCCTTAGTAATATCCAAGATCAGCGCGCTTGGAAGGGCGGCGTCACGGCGCGTGGGACGACTTCGGCGCACTCTCCCTCGGGATTTCAGGATCTTGCCCCTCCCGTCCGAGAAAGCCGGGGCGGCCGATCAAGGGGCGTGCGAAAAGGCGCTTGCCAGACCCGCGATTTCCTTCAGGCTACCAGGCCTGAGGCAAAGGGTATGGGGGTGGCGCGATGACTTCGATACTCACTGCACTTCTTGCGGTGAACGCGGTCCTGCACGGCGTGATCATCGCGCGCTTCGGCGTGAAGGGGAACGAGCCGCCACTTGCCTTCGGCGTCGCCTACGCCGCCCTTGCCGTGGCGGTGTTCTTCGCGGTCCCCTATGCGCTCTGGGCCACCCTGATCGTTTCGGTGGTGGCCGTCGCTGGCCTCACGGCAGCTTACGCGAAGATTCCGCACGAGAAATCGATTGAGCGCGTCTGCTGGGCGGTAGGAGCAATCATTTTCACGCTAACCGCCTTTCTCCTGTTCCTGCGCTGAGGGCAGCAGGGCCCACACCCCCGACTCGTCGATGAAAGCGAACGGATGGGCCTGCCGTCTGGACCTTTGTCGGACGCCGGGACACTTGTCTCTCTTTAGAGATGAGCCGCTGGAGCGGATCGCCTTCATCGTTGTTGACCGGTTTTGCGGGCACGGTATGGTCGGATGAAGGGGGCCAGTATCCGGCGCAGGCTTGAGCCCCAGGGAATGCCCAAATCGCCGGGACCAGCCAGCGGGAGAGACGGAAGTGGCACCAGGACTTCAGGTACAGGTGCGCCTTGATCTTGACGAAAGCGTCTATTCGTCCGTCAGGCTGCAAAAACTTACGACCGCCCTTCCCGAAGATGCCGTGCAGGTCCTTGCCCAGGAGGTCATCAGACGGCTCTCGACGCAGCTCCGGTCCCCTGACAAGACTCCGCATGCCCCGACGCCGGAAGAGATCCAGTCGTTTTGCGATGCCCTGGTGTCGAGCGACGCCGGTGCCAGCGCGACGATGATGTCCCGGATCCAGGCCAAGGGAACATCCGTTACAGATATCTATATCCACTATCTGGCGGCCGCCGCAGGGCGCCTGGGCGAGATGTGGGCAACCGACGAGATTTCGTTCATGGACGTCACGATCGGAGCAAGCCGGATCCTTGCGATCCTGCGCGGGCTGCGGGACGTGTTCCGATCAAGCCGCCCGATGACCGAGCGTGCGGCGCTGTTTGCGGCCGTGCCGGGGGAACAGCACACGATTGGCATCACGATGGCGGCCGATCTCTTTCGGAGAGAGGGCTGGGACATCGACCTGATCGTCGGGGCCTCGCATGAAGAGATCATCGACAGGCTGGGCAGCAGTGATGCATCCGTCGTCGGTCTGACCGCGCATGGCGAGAAATCCCTGAGCCCGTTGCTTCGACTCATTCCGGCGATCCGGATCGTGAACCCTGCGGTCAGCATCCTGATCTGCGGCAAGATCGGCGAGTTGTCGGACGATGTTGTTTCCCTCACCGGGGCAGACGGCTTCGCGGGCGATGTAACAAGCGCGCTGGTGACGATGGGACAGTGGCACGATGGCCTGGCCAGATCGGGCTGAACGCGTCCCTCGGTGATATCCCTTGCTTTCCGCGCCGGGGATCCCTATGTCGACGGTGCAACGTTATTCTTCTTCGACACACTGTTCTCCTTTATCGGCTGCAGTCTCTCGATTTCGAACTGACCAGCCGGGCTGCAGCATCCTGCGGGCAGCACTACATAAGGAGATCTCACGATGGCCAATGGCACCGTGAAATGGTTCAACGCAACCAAAGGTTTTGGCTTCATCGCACCTGAAGGCGGTTCAAGGGACGTGTTTGTGCACGCCACCGCCCTCGAGCGTGCCGGCATCCGCACCCTTGACGATGGTCAGCAAGTGACCTTCGACATCGAGTCCGGACGTGACGGCCGCGAAAGCGCGGCGAACCTTCAGCTCGCCTGAGACGGACAAGGCGCCGCTGGCGCCGCGACGAAAATGACGGCCCCGCTCAGGCGGGGCCTTTTATTGTCTTGGATCAATACAGTCCGAAGAATGTCCCACGTCGGCGCACGACGTCTCGACACCGGTTCGTGACGGGACAAGCCCATGGTCTGGCCCGGCGTCATCCAGTTCCCAAGGATCGCGGCCGCATCCTGCGGATAGCGGACACTCAGGCGAAGCGGACGAGAATATTGAACAGGGGCGAAGCGGCAGCTCCGCCCTTGTTCCCTAACTTCTACCCTTGCTCGCGGCTGTCTCGACGCCGCTTGCCTGCCGTCTATTCCGCGGGCTGCACCGAGGGGCTTTTGGTGAGCAGGTCGGCATAGCGGGTGCGTAGACGGCCCGACATGCGTTGCAGCAGGTCCGTGTGACGCCAATAGGCAACGCGCCGATCCGCGAAGGTTGCCGCAAAGTAAAGCAGCAACCCCATGACCGTCAGCATGATGAGGCAGGCGAAGGCTTGCGGCAAAAGCAGCTGGAAGCTGAACTTCTGAATAAGGACACCGAGGCCGACGCTGGCCGAGACGAACTCGCCCACGATCGCGCCGATCAGGGCCAGCGAGATCCCGGTCTTGAAGCCAGCCATGATGATCGGTGCGGCGCCGGGAAGCTGAAGATGGCGGAAGATCTGCCAGCGCGACGCGCGCATCGACTGGAACATCTCGAGGCTCTCTTCGTCGACATTCATCAGGCCCGTCAGCGAGTTGATGAAGATCGGGAAGAAGCAGATGATCGCGGCGATTGCGATCTTGGGCTCCATCCCGAACCCCAGCCAGGCCACGATGATGGGGGCAACGGCGATACGTGGGGTGACCTGAAGCGCCACCATGTAGGGCGACACGAGCCGCCGGAAGGTCGGATTGAGCGCGCTGACGATGGCGACGGACAGCCCGAACGTGGCGCCGAGGGTAAAGCCGAGGACGACCTCGGTCAGCGTGACGAAGAAGTGTTCCCAGATCAGGCCAAGCTCGATCGCAAGCTCCCACCAGGCGGCGATGACGGCGAAGGGCGACGGCAGGATCAGCGCCGAAACCCAGCCGTTGCGCACCGAAAGCTCCCACAGCGTGATGAACACGGCGAAGACGATGAGGTGTTGAAGCCAGCCCGGAATGCGCTTCGGCTTGGCGTCCTTCATCGGGATGTCGGTCAGCGACTCGCTCATATGAAGCCTCCCAGGGTGTCACGGATGTTGAAGACCAGATCATTGAATTCGGGTGTCTTGGTCATCTCGATGGTGCGCGGACGCTCGAGCGGGACGTCGACCGTCGCCGCAAGCCGCCCCGGCCGCGGCGTCATGACGAAAACCCGATCCGCAAGGAACACGGCTTCCTGGATGTTGTGCGTCACGAAGAGGACCGTTGCCTTCAGATCGCGCTGAAGCCGCAGAAGCTCAAGGTTGAGGCGCTCGCGCGTGAATTCGTCGAGCGCGCCGAACGGCTCATCCATAAGCAGGATGCTGGCGCCGGTGTTCAGCAGCCGCGCAAGAGCGACCCGCTGCTGCATCCCGCCCGAAAGTTGCCGCGGAAAGGCGACCTCGAAGCCTTCGAGCCCAACGAGCCGAATGAGTTCGATGGCCTTCTCGCGGTCCGCGCGGGTGACACCCGGACCAAGCGTCTTGGGAAGGAGCACGTTGTCGAGGACCGACTTCCAGTCAAGAAGCGTCGGCTTCTGAAACATCATGCCGACCTCGGCGCGAGGCCCGGTGACGGGCTTGCCAAAGACGCTGAGCTGTCCGCCGGTTGGTGTGATCAGACCGGACACGAGACGAAGAAGAGTCGACTTCCCGCAGCCCGATGGCCCGATCAGCGAGACGAACTCGCCTTCCCGGATCGTGAAGCTTGCATCGTCCAGCGCCACCACCGGCCCCGGAAAGGTCATGCCGGTGTTTCGCCCCTCGATCACGACACGAGCCGTCGCCTCGTTCGTCCGTGCGGCCGCCAGTGCGGTCACCTGTCTGGCCATTCGCGTCCACCTCCGATGGTCGTCATGGATGCTTGTCCGTCATGTCCCGCCTCAATCGAAACGCCGCACACCACAGCCCCGAAGAAGGCGTCCACTCCTTCCGCGACGTGCCGCTCACCTCAGCGCCACATGGCCGCTTGGATCGACGCAAGCCCCTAGTTTATGCTAACGATTGCACGTTACTTTTGCAGTATCTTAATGTCAAGGCAATCCCTCCGGGGTAAGGACAGGCAAGCGATCATTCGTCGACCCCCGCGATCGCCGGGACGATCGGCGCAACCGACTCCGTTGCAGCCACAAGATCCGGCGTCACCCGCTCGACATGCCTCTCGTGGCGGATCACACGCCCGACCGGAGGCCGCGCACGTCGGACTGTAATCCCTACGCGTCGTCGCGCCCGCCGCCAGAGGCCTCCATCAGGGCGAGCGTCCGGGCAAGCATCGCGTCAAGTGCGCGCAACTCGTCCCCACCAAGAACGCCAAAGACTTCCCAAAGATGCGCCTGATGGACTTCTATTGCGGCGTTCGCTGCATCAAGTCCTTTTTTTGTAAGGCGCACAAGCGATGCGCGTCCGTCCTCCAGGTCGGCTCTCCGCTCGACAAGGCCCATCTGCTCGACCCTGTCGATCCGGTTGGTCACGGCGCCGGACGTCAAAAGCGACTCGCGCAGAATATCCGTCGGCCGCATCTCGTAGGGCGGCCCCTGGCGGCGCAGGGTGGCGATCAGACTGAAGGCCTCCCAGGTCAGGCCTTCGGCTTCAAGCCACCCCTTCGTCCGGTTGCTCAGGTGGCTGGACAGCCTGTGAATTCGGGCAAAGACCCCAATGGGCAAAGGATCGAAATCGGGGCGCTCCCGGGCCCAGTCGGCAACCAGGTGGGTGACGGAGTCCTCTGGATCGGGCCGTGAAAGCTCAGATGGGATCATGCTGCATGCCCTCCGCGTTTATCTTGACATTAAGGTAACTGCTGCATATCGTGCAATCGTTAGCATGCGTTCGGAGGGGCCAATGGAACGATCCTATGTCAAGGGAGACTGGCAGCAGGGTCGGGCGTTCTCGCCGGCCGTCATCACCACCGGGCCGCAGAAGATCGTCTGGGTCGCCGGGCACGGAGGACTGAAGTCCGACGATGGCACGGTGCTCAAGGGCGACTTCGAAGCCCAGTGCCGGCAATGCTTCCGCAACCTCGAGCGGACCCTCGACCAGGCTGGGGCGACGCTGAAGGACATCGTGACGATGACCGTCTTCGTGACGGATGTGCGCTTCACGACCCCGATGACCCAGATTCGCACCGAGATTTTCGGTGACGACTTCCCGGCGAGCGCCGCAGTCACTGTGACCGGCTTCGCCGACCCCGCGATGCTGATCGAGATTCAGTGCATCGCCGTCATGGAATGACGCGGCCACGGCCTGCGTCGCACGTGTGTCGACCGGGGGAGGGTCGGCAACAACAGAGAGGGAAGTAGAATGAAACTCAGACATGGATTGGCGGCACTCGCTTTGTTCGCCGCGGCGGTTCCCGCAACCGCACAGGAACTCACGACGCTGAAGGTTCTCACCCCGGTGCCGCGAACGGCGTCGTGGTACCCGATCCTTGTAGGCGAAGCGCTGGGCTATTTCGAGGAGGCAGGGATCGTCATTGATCTTGTGCCGGGCGGCGACCTTCCGGCGACCGCGTTCCTCGAGAACGGGTCGGTCGACATCGCCAGCCTCGACGCACCCCAGGTCGTGCAGGCGCAGGCGCGCGGGATCGATCTCGATGTCGTGTACGAGGTCATGCACGGCGCCGTCGAAGGCGTGTTCGTCAAGGCCGACAACCCGGCGCAGTCGTTGTCCGAACTGGGCAACACGACCATCGGAATCGTCGGTGAAAGCGACCGCTCGCTTCTGGTGACCGCGCTTGACATCGCCGGTGTCCCGCTCGACTCGGTGCAGATCGTTGTCCTTGGCGAAAGCGCCCCGCTTCTTGCCAACTCGCTTGACAGCGGGCAGGTCGCGGGGATCGTCGGCGGCCCGTCGGACCTTGTTTCGCTCCGTTCGCAAGGCCTCGAGATCCGCAACCTTCTTCCAGAAGAGATCGGTGATCTGCCGGCCAACTCCTTCGCCATGCGCGCAGACCGCATCGAGGAACTGCGCCCGGTGATGGAAGGCTTCTTCCAGGCCTGGGGCAAGAGCGTCTACGCCGCCGAAGCCGATCCCGAGGTCGTCGCCGCGATCGCCAAGCAGGCGGTGCCCGAGAACTGGATACGCGAGGATCTGGGCCAGCTGCTGCTTGATGTCGGCTTCACGCTGCACAAGCCCGACAATGGCATCTACGGCGAACTGCGGAGCGGCGTCTGGACCAACCTGCAGGAGGACCTGATGACCGCCGGAGAGATCAGCCAGATGTATGACAATGCAACGTTCCTGAACGACGCCTACATCGCCTCGGCCAACGACTTCGACCGTGATGCGGTCGCTGCCGATCTCGCGGCGTGGAAAGCCGAAAACATGTGAATTCTCCCGTCCGGTTCCCCGGATAGTTCCTGGACGCCCCGTGGCTCTGCCCCGGGGCGTCATTTTTTTTGCGTGACCCTCGCTGCGGTCTCGACTCTGGCTTCATCGAGGTCTGCCCCGGCTCGGAGCGGTGATCTGATAGAAGTGATCGAATGACCGCTTGGCTGGGCGAAGCTGCCCTTCAATGATCCGCCATCGCAGCTCCTGCCGAAGGCCTTGCATTGAGGGAGTTGCGTGGATCCGCAAACACTACACGGAGCCACAGCGATATGGGGAACTCGTGGTGCCCGGGGGCGGAATCGAACCACCGACACGCGGATTTTCAATCCGCTGCTCTACCCCTGAGCTACCCGGGCACGGGTGAAGGCGAACCTTCAGGTCGCGGCGTTTTAGACGCGGGCGCGGGGGCTGTCCAGAGGGATCGGTGCGAAAACGTCAGTGCTTTGGCGGGGTCTCGCCATCGTCGCCGCCGGACTGGTCGTCGACCTCGACCGGATCGCCAGGGACGGCGTAGCCTCCGGTCAGCCATCGGCCCAGGTCAACGTCGGCGCAGCGGCGCGAACAGAACGGGCGATACGCCTTCGTCGCAGGCTTGCTGCAGATCGGGCAACTCATGGCAAGACCTCGGCAAGGGGAAGACGCGCGCGCTTGCGCTGCAACTCGAAGTGGCCAAGCGCCGTCCAGCCGGCGAGCACCGTCTCGTCGCCCTCGGCCCGGAAGGCGGCCTTAAGCGCCTGTTCGACACGATGGCGGTCGGCCCTTGGGAAGGGGGCGAAGTCAACCGTGATCGCGCCGCCAAGGCCGCGGCAGCGCAGCTCGCGCGGCAGGGCGCGCGCGGCGGCGATGTTGGCCTTGAGGCCCGCGGCGGGGCTTGTGTCGGGCCCGGTGTTGACGTCGACGGCGACAAGCGCCGCGGTGGGTTCGATCACCATGGAGGCCCCGCCCGGCAGCAGCGCCCGAGGGCGGCGCAGAGGGTCAAGCGCCTCGGTCACGCCAAGGCGCGCGAAGCTGTCCGGCCCCTCGTCCACCTCGTCCGCGCCACCCCAGTCGGACAGGGCAACCTCGTGTGGATCGGGGCCGTCGAGCAGAAGGTCCGCCGCGGGCCCCGCGGCATCCGACAGGATCGCCCGCGTGACTTCCGCGATGGACTGCGCATCGGCCAGAACGTCGGCCTCCGGCGCCGCTTCCGCAGCCGAACGCAGGATCAGGCCCACGTCCTCGGGCAGGTCGATGCCGGCGCCCAACGCCGCCAGCGCCGACCGCGCGTCGGCATCGGCGATCGCGCGCGACACGTTGCGCCCGGGCGCACCCGGCGTCGCGATGGCAAAGCGGCCCTTGATCGTCAGGCGGGTCGATACCGGGACGGCCTTGCCCTCACGGGCATAGCCGGTGACCTGCACCAGCAGCGGTTTGCCCGGGGCGATGCCCTTGGTCTGGCGCAGAAATCCCGTCCGCCCGTCGCCAAGGTCGATGAAGATCCCGCCCAGCCCCTTCACCTGACGCTGCGCGATCCCGCGCAGGATCGCGCCGGGGCGCAGCACCTCGCCCGGGGCGTCGATCAGGATATCCTCAAGCCGCCCGTCCACAAGCAGCGCAGCCGCGGCCCGACCGTCGATGTGGTCAAGAACGATCACCCGGCCCTTCATCGGACGCCCTCGAAGCCGGCGGCCCCAAGCAGGGCGGCGGTCTCGGCAAGCGGCAGACCGACGATGGCGGAATAGCTGCCGGACACCCACGGGATGAAGGCCTCGGCCAGCCCCTGGATGGCATATCCCCCGGCCTTGCCGTCCCATTCGCGCGAGGCGAGGTAACGGGCGATGTCGCCGTCGTCGAGCGTCTTCATGCGCACGGTCGACGTCACGTCGCGCCGCCAGATACGGTCGGGCGTACGCACGACGACGCAGGTGATGACGCGGTGACGGCGACCCGAGAGAAGCCCGAGGAAGGCGCGAGCCTCGTCCTCGTCCGCGGGCTTGCCAAGGATGCGGCGCCCCGCGGCGACCGTTGTATCGGCGGCGACAAGCACCTCGCCCTCGGCCAGCGGCACCGCCATCGCCTTGTCGAGGGCGATGCGGCGGCAGTAGGTCAGCGGGCGTTCTCCCGGCAGGGGCGTCTCGTCGGTTTCGGGAACCCGCACCTCGTCCGGCACAAGACCGATCTGTTGAAGAAGCGCGCGCCGCCGCGGGCTGCCCGAGCCCAGGATCAGCCGGGTCGGACGGGCCACTTACTTGAAACGATAGTTGATGCGGCCCTTCGTCAGGTCATAGGGCGTCATTTCGACCTGAACCTTGTCGCCGGCCAGAACACGGATGCGGTTCTTGCGCATCTTTCCTGCCGTGTGCGCGATGATCTCATGGCCGTTCTCGAGTTCGACCCGGAATGTCGCGTTGGGCAGGAGTTCCTTCACGACGCCGGGGAATTCGAGAAGTTCTTCCTTGGCCATGAGTTCTCCTTGGTTGCACACCCGGTGCTTCCGGGCGCGCCTTAAATGATCCCAAACCGCCGCCTTTTCAAGCCGGAATCAGCACAGGGCTTGGATTGCGACGTTGCGGGCTGGACCGGCCTGCATCGGCCAGTCGGAAGGATTGCTGACTTGGGCCACCGGCGCGGCGTGGTCGAAATCCGCCCGATCGACCGTGGCGAAGGTCCAGCCGGGGGTTTCGATCTGACCAAGCGCCACGATTCCCGTGGGCGGAAACCCTTCGTCCGGGGGGCAGAATACCCCCGCCGCGCCGACGTTGATGTCGATCAGCGCGCATTTCGGCGTGAACCCCGACAGGGGCGCCTGCACGGTGATGCAGCGCTGTTCCAAGGCGCGGGCCATCGCGCCGATCCGCACCCGCCAGTAGCCGGCCGTCTTCTCGGTCGCCGAGGGTATCAGGATCAGCCAGCACCCGGCCTCGGCCAAGGCGCGCGCCAGGATCGGGAATTCGCCGTCATAGCAGATCAGCACACCAATCCGACCGAAGGGCGTATCGAAGGCGGTCAAACCCGTGCCGCCCTGAAGGGCCAGATCGCGCCGCTCCCACGGGGTGGGCACGATCTTGTCCTGCTGTCCGACCGCGCCCGAGGGCAGGTGCAGCCGTGCGCGGTTCACATGGCCCGTGCCACAAGCCACGAGGTTCGAACCCGAAAGGATCGCGACCCCGTGGCGCGCGGCCAGGTCGGAATGCAGCGCGACCAGCGCCGGATCGGCGGCCGAGGTCAGTGCCAGCCAGTCCTTGGGGTCCTCGGGCGGGTCCGACAGCCCCGCCAGCGTCGCCTCGACGCCGGCGTATTCCGGAAAGACCAGAAGATCGGCCTGTCCGGCCGCTTCGGCCACCCAGGTGTCAAGCTTGGCGGCATAGGCCTCCCACGAGGGCAGCGCCTCGACTGGATAGGCGGCGGCGGCGATACGAAGCCTTGTCATAGGGCACGGGTCCAGAACTGAAGGGGTTTCTCGGTCTGCTCCGCCGCGCCGACGTCCTTCCAGCGGAAGTGCGCGACGGCGCCTGGCAGGGGGGCATAGCCGCGCTTGCGCCAGAAGCCATCCAGCGGGCGGTAGTCGATCGGACGCGCCGGGTGGTCGCCCGGGCGGATCACCGCGCAGAACGCGGCGTGCGAGCGGCCAAGCGCGCGGGCATGGGCCTCGCGCGCCTCGAAGAAGGCATGTCCCGCCCCCTGCCCCCGATACTCCGGCAGAAGCACGCTTTCGGCGCAGTAGAAGACCTGGCGCATCGGGACGTCCCAATCCGCAAGCGCGCGGCCGAAGTCGTCGGCGTGATCCTCCATCGGGGTGCCTGTCGCCGCGCCCACAAGGCGCGCGCCATCGAAAGCGCCGACCAGGATCGCGGCCCCGCTTTGCGCATAGGTCGACAGATAGCGCCTCTCATAGTCCAGATCACCATCGTAGAGATAGGGAAAGGCGCGGAAGACGGTGATGCGCAGTGTCGCCACGTCGTCAAGCGCGGCGGCAAGCGCCGCCCCCGTCAGCGTCCGCACATCGAGCATCAGGCCCCGACCTGCCGCAGCCAGTCGGCCATGTTGTAGTAGGTGGTCACCCGGGCGATCTTGCCGTCCCTGAGCGTAAAGAACGTTCCCACGGGCAGCACATAGGTCTGGCCCGCCGCCAGCGGCAGGCCTTCCTGCGTGGCCTTGTAGGTTCCGTGGATGGTGAACTCGGCGGCCGCGCGGGCACCGTCGTCGCCCATCAGGATCACAAGACCCTCGACGCGTTCCGCATAGGCGCGATCCATCTCGGCCAGGAACTCGGCGAAGGCCGCCTTGCCGTGCCGGATGCTGCCCTGGTTCACATGATGCTCGACGTCGTCGGTGAGAAGCGCCAGCATCCCTTCGGCGTCGCCGGTGTTGAAGGCGTCGAAGTAGCGTTGGATGAGATCACGGCTCATTGTCTTGTCCTTTCGCATTCGCAGGGCCCCCGGTCACGAGGCGGGATCGGATAGATCCCGGGGTGGCCCCCATTTTCCGGTCATCCGGGCGATGATCTGGTCGCGCGCCTGGCGGTAGCTCTGCATCTTGTCTTCGCGCGTCTCGCCCAGGCCGGTGGGATCGAGGATCGGCCAGTATTCCACCTCGAGATGGTTATAGCGGGTCAGTTCCTGCGCCCGGCGCTGCGCGGCTGGCGACAGCGCCACGATCAGGTCGAAGCTCGTCAGGTCGTCGCCCCATTCCTCCATCTGGTCAAAGGACCGCACCCGGTGCCGGGACAACTCGACCCCAAGCTCGGCACAAACGGCAATGGCGAAGCCGTCGATCTCCATGTCGCCCTTCACGCCGGCCGACTGCACATAGGTGTCCTGACCATAGAACTTCTTCATCATGCCTTCAGCCATGGGAGAGCGGACGGCATTGTGATCGCAACAGAAAAGCACCGATCCGGGCAGGTCTGCGATCACATCAACCCCCGAAGTGCAGCACGCAGATCAGCGTGAACAGCCGTCGTGCGGTGTCGGTGTCGACCTCGGCCTTGCCTTCGAGGCGCTCCTGCACGACGCGGGCGCCTTCGTTGTGGATCCCGCGGCGGGCCATGTCTATGGTTTCGATCTGGCTGGGGGGAAGCTTCTTGACCGCGTCGAAGTAGCTTTCGCAAATCTGGAAGTAATCCTTCACCACCTGGCGGAAGGGACCAAGCGACAGATGGAATTCGGCCGCGGGCTGGTCGTCCTCGGTGCGGATGTCGAAAACCAGACGCCGGTCCTTGATCGACAGCGATACGCGGTAGGGCCCCGCGGGGGGAGTGCGCCCGTCACGCACCGGCAGCGAGAAGCTGTTGTTCTCCAGAAGATCGAAGACGGCCACCCGCCGTTCCTGTTCGATTTCGGCGGTGGGCGGCGGCAGGCCGCTGTCGTCGATCCGGATGTCGCAGATGCGGGTCATGGCAAGGGGCTCCGCGCAGGCTTGCCCGTAGATGCCCGACCCACCCGGCCACCGCAAGGCACGATAAGGCCATCTGCGGGGACAGGCCGCCTGTGGCACGGCCCGCGACGGCAGTCATCGCACGCCCCGGTCACGTCGTCAGCCGTTCAGTCGGTCAAGCCGCGCGCGCACGCTGAGACCGTGCGCTTGCAGGCTTTCGCTGATCGCCAGCCGCTCGGCCGCGGGGCCGATCGCCGCAAGCGCGCCGGGGGTCATCTTCGAGACGGTCGTGCGCTTGAGGAAATCCATCACGCTCAGACCCGACGAAAACCGCGCGGACCGGGCGGTGGGCAGAACGTGGTTGGGCCCGCCGACATAGTCGCCGATCGCCTCGGGCGTCCACTTCCCAAGGAAGACCGCGCCGGCATGGGTGATCCGTGGCAGAAGCGCGTCGGGATCGGCGACGCAAAGTTCAAGGTGCTCGGGCGCGATGCGATCGCTCAGCGCCGCGGCCTCGTTCAGATCGCGCACGGTGATGACCGCGCCGAAATCGCGCCAGCTTGCCCCGGCGATGGCGCGACGATCGAGCGTGCGAAGCCGCGCCTCGACCGCCTCGGCCACGGCGCGCCCGAAGGCGGCGTCGGTGGTGATCAGGATCGACTGCGCGCTTTCGTCATGCTCGGCCTGGCTCAGCAGGTCCAGCGCGATCCAGTCGGGGTCGTTGTCGGCGTCGGCGATGACCAGAATCTCGGACGGGCCTGCGATCATGTCGATTCCGACCTTGCCGAAGACCTGACGCTTGGCGGCAGCGACATAGGCATTGCCGGGGCCGGTGATCTTGTCGACCGGCCGGATCGTGGCCGTGCCATAGGCCAGCGCCGCCACCGCCTGCGCGCCACCGATGCGATAGATCTCGTCCACCCCGGCGACGCGGCAGGCAAGAAGGACCAGCGGATTGATCGTCCCATCCGGTGTCGGCACGGTGACGACAAGCCGACCCACCCCGGCGACCTTCGCCGGGATCGCGTTCATCAGGACCGACGAGGGGTACGAGGCAAGTCCGCCCGGCACGTAAAGCCCCGCCGCCGAGACCGGGCCCCAGCGCCAGCCCAGCATCGCGCCCGATTTGTCGGTCCAGCTTTCGTCCGTTGGCATCTGCCGGTCGTGATAGTCCCGGATGCGCCCGGCCGCGAGGGCAAGCGCGGCACGCTCGTCGTCCGGGACGACGGCGACGGCGGCATCAATTTCGGCGTCCGTGATGGCAAGCCGATCGGGCGTCAGCGAAACCCGGTCGAAGCGTTCGGTCAATTCGACCACGGCGGCGTCGCCGCGCGCGCGCACGTCGGCGATGATGCGCGCCACGACTTCGCCCACCTCGGGCGCTTCCTCACGCTTCATGGTCAGGAGGGCGGCGAAGCTGGATTCGAAATCGGCGGCGTCGGTCGACAGGAACTGGGGCATGGCGAACTCCTTGGCCGGCACATAGCGTCCGGCGCGCCGGGTCACAAGCGAGGGCGGTTCAGGTGTGCCTTGGCGCCTTGCCGGATGGGGCCACGTAGGGCCGCGTCACGTCGCGCAGGACCACTTCCAGCGCCTCGACCTCGATCCCGACCGCGCCATCGCCCGCAAGCGTCAGCACGACACGGCCGGTGCCGTCCTCGCCCGCCTCGAAGTCGATCGCAAGCAACGACAGGATGGTGTCCGCGTCGCCGCGTTCCACACCTTGCGAGCCCACGCGCTGGACGTCCTCGACCGCAAGCACCGACTGCACCCGTTCGTAGGGGCGGCGCCGCGCTTCGGCGCCTGTGGTGTCCTCCCACCGGAAGCGGTTCAGAAGGATCGCGAAGCGCCGGTGCCGCCGGTCCCAGGTCATCTCGGACGACGGGAAGACCGCGTCCTGCACAAGGCTCGAGATCACCTTCAGATCTTCGGAATCGAGCGCCCGAAGCCGCAGCGGCCCTTCGGCCGCATCTTCGAAGCGCGCGTCCTCGACCATCAGCCGCTGATCCTTTCGATGCTGGCCCCGCAGGCGCCAAGCTTTTCCTCGACCCGCTCGTAGCCGCGATCAAGATGATAGACGCGATTCACCACGGTCTCGCCCTCGGCCGCAAGGCCCGCAAGGATCAGGCTGACGCTCGCCCTCAGGTCTGTCGCCATGACCGGCGCGCCCTTCAGCCGCTCGACCCCGGTGACGGTGGCGGTGCCGCCATGCACGGCGATCTTCGCGCCCATGCGCTGCAACTCCGGCGCATGCATGAAGCGGTTCTCGAAGATCCGCTCTTCAAGGACGCTGGTGCCGTCGGCGGTGCACAGAAGCGCCATCATCTGCGCCTGAAGATCGGTCGGAAACCCCGGGAATGGCGCGGTTTCCACGTCGACCGCGCGAATGCGCCCGTTCCGCCGCGCCACCTTAAGACCGCGCGGCGTCTCTTCCACGCTGACCCCGGCCGCGTCGAGCCGCTCGGCGAAGGCCGACACAAGGTCAAGCCGCCCGCCGATGCACTCGACCTCGCCGCCGGCCACGGCGGGGGCGATCATGTAGGTTCCAAGCTCGATCCGGTCGGTCACGACGGGGTGGGTGGCGCCGGTCAGGCGATCGACGCCCTCGATCGTGATCGTGCCGGTTCCCGCACCGTCGATCCGCGCCCCCATCTTCGACAGGCAGGCGGCAAGGTCCACGATCTCGGGCTCGCGCGCGGCGTTCTTCAGAACCGTGGTCCCGCGGGCGAGCACCGCCGCCATCAGCACGTTCTCCGTCGCGCCGACCGAGACGAAGGGGAAGTCGACGACCGCGCCCTTCAGCCCGCCAGGCGCCTTGGCGTGGACGTAGCCCTCGCGCAGATCAAGCTCGGCCCCCAGCGCCTCGAGCCCCTTGAGGTGCAGGTCGACCGGTCGCGCCCCGATCGCGCAGCCGCCCGGAAGCGACACGACCGCATGGCCGTAACGCGCCACCAGCGGCCCCAGGACAAGGATCGAGGCGCGCATCTTGCGCACGATGTCATAGTCGGCCACGTGGCTG
Source organism: Saliniferula longa (assembly GCF_050789285.1). Classification (NCBI taxonomy): domain Bacteria; kingdom Pseudomonadati; phylum Pseudomonadota; class Alphaproteobacteria; order Rhodobacterales; family Roseobacteraceae; genus Saliniferula; species Saliniferula longa. Next base: position 383,634 of record NZ_JBOUVX010000004.1, read on the forward strand.
GTCAGGTCATGCGACGACAACGCCAGCACACGGCCGTCCTGCAAGGCCGAGACCTCGGCGCCCAGCGATTGCAGAAGCTGTGTCATGGTCCGGATGTCCGACAGCCGCGGCGCGTTCGTCAGCGTCAGCGGCTCGTCCGACAGAAGCGTCGCCGGCATGAGCGCGAGACACGCGTTCTTCGCGCCCGCGATGGGGATCTCGCCGCGAAGCTCGGCCCCGCCTTTCACCAGAATGCTGTCCATGCCTGCCCTGCCTCACTCCTTGGGGCCGGCGTCTCGGGCGCGCGTCCGTGCCTTGCGTTTGGCAAGGTTCGCCTTCAGCGCCGCCTTCAGCCGTTGCTTCCGGTCCTCGCCTCGCTTCGCCGCGGCCTTCCTGCCGGTCTTTTTCTCCATGCCGGCCTCCATAGCGGAACGCCGGGTGCCGGTCCAGATTGCGCTTGCGTCATGCCCCGATTGGCTCTATTGCCCCGCCACGCCGATTTGGCCCCCACGCGGCCTTGGTCCGGTCCGCTGCCGTAGCTCAGTGGTAGAGCACTCCCTTGGTAAGGGAGAGGTCGAGAGTTCAATCCTCTCCGGCAGCACCACCAAATCCATCACTTAGCGACTCGGTGCCTGTACCCGGGTCCCGATTGGCGCCCGTTTCAGTTCAGGATTTGCGTGTGAAGGCCTCCACAACGGACTTCTGATGGTGCGGGGAATATGCTCTCGTCCCTCGAAGCACCTTGGCCCCGGGCTAACCAAGCGACCGGCCGATGGCCCTCCAAAGCGGGATGCCATCTTCGAGCTTGCCACGAGGAAAGCAGAGCGAGACATTGCCGGGAAGACTGACGCTTGAGACGGCCCGATGGCTCAGTGCTGCAGCCGAGTGTTCCACATGATCGGCAGGTTCGTCCCGCACTCCGGACCCATTTCGTCCCCGACTCCATTTGGTCCACGGAGGTGCAGCCGGTTGAGGTGTGGCTTGCCCCCACCAAGTGGCGGCTTCGGTTGGGACCCAGGAGAGAACGGCTAATTTTCCGCTGACTCACCCTCGTCTTTCGCCAATCTTTTCTCTTCGGGTCTGAACATCCTCTCCGGTGCCTGGTCGACAAACTGCGTCGCGCGGTCGAGGTGTTGACGGATCTCGGCCTCAGCCATCGCTGGATCTTCGCGCAGGATCGCCGCTGCAACGGCGCGGTGTTCCCTTTGCGAAAGCGCCAGCATGTCGGGCGTCATCGCCGCCCGCAACTGCGACATGATCAGGGATAGGCGCAGTTTCCTGGCAAGATCCAGAAGCGTATCGTTGCCGGCAGCGACGAAGATCGCGCGATGGAAGGCCTCGTTCTCGGAGATGTACTCCATCGCACCGGACAACTGAGGCCCGGACAGAAGTGGGGTCACGCTCGCCTCGAATGCCTGCGCGACGCCGGGCGTGCCCATCCGGCTCGCCGCTCTGCGCGCGGCCAGAACCTCGAGTTCGGTCCGGATCTCGAAGAGTTCCAACGCTTCGCGCTTGGTGAGGCGCCTTACCTCGGCACCACGGTTCGGGACCAGTTCGATCGCCCCTTCCGCCGCGAGGTGGCGAAACGCCTCGCGCAACAAGGCCCGGCTGATTCCGAATTCCTGGGTCAGGTCGGCCTCGACGAGGCGCTGCCCGGATACCAGCGCCGCGCTTTCGATGCGGGCATCGAGTTCTGCCACCAGGGTTGCCAGTTTGCCCTTCGCCGCCATGAACGGTCCCTTGAAAAAGCGCGCACGTGCTGTCCAAATGCGCTTGACTGGATCGATTGTCAGACAATATTGTTTGGCAATCAAGGGGGGAATGATGAAAATCGGCAAACAGGGGCGGGCCGTCACCTCGATCTCGACGGCGGACGCCGACAGCATAACGGTGCGCGGGCACGACCTTGCGTCGGAGCTTATGGGGCATATCGGCTTCACCGAGTATTTCTTCCTTCTGACGACCGGAAGGAAGCCGACAGAAGATCAGCGGTTCTTCCTTGATCTGTTGCTCGTGTCGATCGCCGAGCATGGCCTGGTTCCGACCAACCAGGTTGCGCGAATGACCCACGCCGCCGATCCGGATTTCCTGCATGGCGCGGTGGCCGCGGGGCTGCTGGGCTGCGGAAAAGTGATCCTGGGCACGACCGAGGTGGCCGGTCAATTCCTTATCGAGGCGCAGAAGCGGATCGAAACGGAAGGGCTGAGTACCGACGATATCGTTTCGCAGGCGCAGGACGCCGGGCAACGTCTTCCGGGATTTGGCCACCCGCTTCACAAGCCTGTTGACCCGAGGGCGCAGCGCATCCTCGAACTTGCGGACGAACGCGGCCTGACTGGGCCCCATGTCAGCCTAGCGCGCGCGCTCGAAAGCTCGGTCAACCGCATATGGCGCAAGCCGCTGCCGATGAACGTCTCGATGGCCATTCCGGCAGTCCTGCTCGACCTCGACTTCCCGCCTTCCGTGCTCAAGGGCATTCCGATCCTCGCCCGCACGGCAAGCTTGCTGGCGCATCTGGCCGAGGAGGTGGAAACGCCCATCGGCTTCGTCCTGGCGCATCACGCCGAAGAGGCGATCACCTACGAGCCGAAGACATGACGATGCACGCCCCCGCCATCGAGATGGCGCCCTGGGCCGATCAGGCGAGCCGGGACGACGCCGCCTACCGGGCCCAGATCGCCTATCTGTTCAGGAACTCGGCTTTCTACCGCGACCGGCTGCGGAATGCCGGCTTCGCGACCCCGGAAGACGCGGGCGGGCTCGACGCGATCACGGCGCTGCCCTTTACCGAGAAGGACGACCTGCGCGCGACCCGGGACGAGGCGCATCCGATCGGAACGCATCTGGCTGCACCGATGTCGGACATCGTGCGCGTCTATTCCACCAGCGGAACCACCGGCGCGCCCAGCTTCATCCCGCTCACGCGGTCCGACCTTGAAGACTGGATCGAGATCTCGCAGCGCTCCTACGCCGCCTCCGGCGTTGTCGCCGGAGAACGGATGGTGTCGACCTACAATGCCGGCCCCTTCGTCGCGGGGGTCACGCTTGACGCCTTCGCGCGCCTCGGTCTGTGCCATATCCCGGTCGGTGCCGGGAACACGGAACGGCTGATGGCAGCGGTGCAACTGCTGAAGCCGACGGTTCTGGGCTGCACGCCCTCGTATGCGCTGCACCTTGCCGAATGGGCGGCAGACCGTGGCATCGACACGGCGGCCTCGTCGGTGGCAAGGATCCTTGTCGCCGGAGAACCCGGCGGCGGCGAGCCGGCCATGCGGGCGCGCCTGCAAGAGGCGTGGGGCGCGAGCGTCACGGAAGCCATGGGGATTGGGGATATCTCGGTATCGCTCTGGGGCGAGTGTCCGCACCGGGACGGCATGCACTTTTCAGGTCGCGGCCTAGTGCATTTCGAATTGATCGACCCCGAGACCGGCACGACCGTCGCCATCCAAGACGGAGCCGAGGGCGAATTGGTCTATACCCATCTGAGGCACCGGGCAGCGCCCCTCTTGCGGTTCCGGTCGCGCGACCGGGTGCGCATCACTACGACACCCTGCGCCTGCGGCCGCACCGCGCCCCGCGTTCGCTGCATCGGGCGAACCGATGACCTGCTGATCGTGCGCGGCGTGAACGTCTTTCCGACGGCCATACGCGAAGTCGTTGGCGACTTCGGTGACGCGGTGAGCGGTGTCATATCGGTCCGCCCGCGGGCGAAAGGGGTGAAACAGGCACCGCCCCTGCCTGTCCGGGTTGAACTGGCCGAGGGCGTGGCAGGCGGACAGGAACTTGCGGACCGGCTTCGTCAGCGCATCCGCGACAAGCTGGTCGTCACCACCGATATCGAACTGGTCCCGTGGGGAACGCTGCCGCGATCCGACTACAAGTCGAAGCTCGTCGACTGGTCGGCCGCGACGTGAGGAAACGGAAGGGAGGATAACCATGCCGGACAAGAACGCCATCAGGAAGATCCAGGTTCAGGGCGTGCACCACATCACCATCGTGGGCGCAGACCGCCAGACATCGATCGATTTCTGGGAGGGCATCCTCGGGATGCCTTTCATCTTCGATCAGCCCAACCTCGACAACCCAAGGGAAGGCCACATCTACTTCGACCCCGGCGACGGGCGGCTGATCACGATCTTCACGAACGAAGACCGCAAGCCCGACCCGACCCGCACATCGACCGAGCAGGGCTCGGTCCATCACCTCGCCTTCAGCGTCAGCCAGGCGACGTTCCGTCAGGTCGTGAAAAGGCTGGATGACCGCGGGATCAAGCATTCCGGCCCCAAGGATCGCGGCTTCATGGACTCGATCTATTTCGAGGATCCGCTCGGGCTTCTGATCGAACTGGCCTCGTACCGGTTCGAGCCGCCCGAAGGATGCCGCCACGCCGATGTCATGATCGAAGCGCACCGCATCCGCGTCGCGCGCGGCGACTACAACATCCAGGAAGAACACCTGGCCGACGCCATCGAACGTCTTGTCGAACGCTCGCAGCAATCGCTGTCTGCCGACCGTTCGCCACGTAACCCCTACTGACCCAAGATATCACAGGAAAACTCTGATGAAACTGCACATGCACCCCGCTTCGATCACCAGCCGCCCGGTCCGCCTGTTCATGGCCGAGAAGGGGATCGAGGCCGAAGAGGTCATCGTTGACCTCATGACCGGCGCACACCACCAGGAGCCGTTCGCAAGCTTCAACCCGAACCGGCTGGTTCCGGTCCTGGTAGACGGCGACCTGAAGCTGACGGAAAGCTCTGCCATCCTGAAATATCTTGCCGACAAGTTCGACCTGCCGGAATACCCGAAAGACTTGAAGGCCCGCGCCCGGGTCAACGAGATGATGGATTGGATCAACACCAATTTCTATCGCGACTGGGGCTACAACCTTTGTTATCCGCAGCTGTTCCCGCACCATCAGCGTCCGACAGCCGAAGGCCAGGACGTCACCGTTCGCTGGGGGAGCGACAAGAGCAAGTTCTGGCTGCAGGTCCTGAATGACTATTGGCTTGGCGATGGACGCACCTGGCTGACCGGCGACCAAATCACGATCGCGGATTACTTCGCCGCGTCCGTTGTCGCGCTTGGCGACATGATCCGCTACGATTTTTCCGCCTATCCGAACGTCTCGGCCTGGCTTTCGCGCATGAAGGCGCTGCCGAACTGGGGGCCCGTCAGCGCAGCGCTTGATGGTTTCGCGGGATCGCTGGCGGACAAGAAGTTCGTCTCGGCTTGAGACCCACCGGACGAACCAGCTTCCACGCTGGTTCGTCCGAACTCGGATATGCCGGTTCTGCCGGGGGGGGGGCGAACGGATTGGCTCCGTCGAGCCTTTGCAAAGGGCTGACACACCCCGTCAGGCAGGTCCTAGCGTGTGTCTGACTTGACCGCGAACCGGCGCGCGCGGTTGACCTGGCCCAAGTCCGCTTCGCCCGACGAAGCCGCCATTTCAGCGAAACACTCGGATGTCTCCGATGCGCCGAAAGCGGACATGGGCGGTGTCGGGAGTCGTCATGTCCACCATGCAATGCTAGCCTGGTAGCCAGACCCGCGCGAGCCCAACCTTTCACTTCTGGTGCGGCAGCTCACGAAGACAGTGTTGGAAAGGCGACTACTGCCATGGCGATCTCCGAACCCTTCGATACCGCAACTCATCTGGAGCTTGGTCTTATGCAGGGGTTTCCCCCGCCTGCCGGGAAGCGGGTGGATCGCTTCAATGGTGTGTGGGAGCCGCCCTACAACCGATGGGCCTACCAGAATATGCGGCGGATCTGGCCGACAGCACCTGTGCGGCCCAGCGATGCCGGAACGGCGCTGAGGCGCGAGATCGACGCCGACATCGGCAGCCTGTCGGTTCGGCGCAAGGATGGCTCACTCGCTGATTTCGAGTGCTTCCTGCGGCAGACATTCACAGACAGCCTGATCGTGGTTCACAAGGACAGGGTCGTCTACGAGCGTTACCTCAATGGCATGACGCCGGACACGCCGCACATCATGTTCAGCTGCACCAAGTCCTTCGTCGGCCTCTTCGCTTTGATGGCGATCGAAGAAGGGCTGGTCACGCGGGACACCCCGATCGTGGACATCATACCGGAACTGGACAACGGATCGGGTTTTTCCGATGCTACCTTCGGTCAGGTCCTCGACATGACGGCATCGCTGAAATTCAGTGAGTACTATGCCGACCCCGACGCAGAGTTCCACGATTACGTCGCGGTTCTAGGGGCCGGCATCAAGGCGGTCGATTGGGACGGACCACAGAGCCTCTATGACTATGCCAGCACACTGACGAAGCTCGAGGGGCGCGCGCATGGGTCGGTGTTCGAGTACCAGACGCCGCAGGCCGATGTCCTGAACTGGGCGGTCAGTCGACTGTTCGGTCAGAATTTTGTGACCCTGCTGGAAAGCCGCCTGTGGTCCAGGCTCGGCATGACCGGCGAGGCCTATGTCCTTCTGGATGCCGCGGGCAACCTCTTCGCCGGGGGTGGGCTGAACGCCACGGCCGAGGACATGGCGCGCTTTGCCGCGGCAATGCTCCGGAATGGCCGCGTGGGCGGTGACCAGATCATCCCCGAAGCGGTGATCGACACGCTTTCGCAAGGGGGGTCCACCGAAGCCTTCCTGAGGGGCCCGAGTGCGGAAGAAGACATGGCAAATGGCCATTGGAGCTATTGCGCACAATGGTGGATCAGAAACACGCCCGGGTCAGAAGCGATCATCGCGCTCGGGGTGAACGGCCAATGGATCTACATTGACCGAAACAGGGAGGTTGCGGTCATCAAGCAATCAAGCCAGCCGGAAGCGGACAGCTGGTACTTTCACGACTATACGTGCAACGCGATGGACGTCCTGGTTCGGCATGTAGCGGGCGAGCACGTGACATAGGGAGCAGGAGGACGTTGGCCGCGAGCGTCGGCTCCGTCCGCAGAGCGGACCTCGGCGGTGATTTGCTAGAGGTCCGCATTGCCCGACGACGCGGTCATCCGAGCGAATTGGTCGGATGACTCGCGATAGCCCGTTGCAGATCCCCGGCAACGATGGATTCACACATGCTTCTTTGAGTCCATCGGAACGTGGACTGCATCATGGCAGGGCTTGCGTCGTTGTCCAAGTAAGTGGTCGCAGGGGAACCGTCGCCGCATCCGGTTAGCGGTTGCAACAGAGGCCATCGTCGCGGCGAGCGCCCCCATCGCGTCGTTGGCGCACGGCAGCCGCCATGGCGGCATTGCATTACTGATCAACGACGGGAATCGATTTCCGGAGACCCTGTGAAACCTTCGATGGTCCAATAGTACGGTTCCAGATCCGTACGGTAGTTCCCCAGTCGCGCCGTGCCCATGTCGAGGATCTGGACCAGTACTGCGGCCCAGAGCAGACTCATCAGCAGCGCAAGTGGTCGGTTGGGCCGGCCGATCAGGCCAAGTTGCCACCCGAGCGCGAACATTCCGATCATCGTAAACGCAAGGACCAGCCAGATCATCTTGTCGGGCAGGTTGAGCGCCACTGCAAAGCGCTGGGCCGTCGTCATGTCGAATGCGTGGTTGACTGCATTCATGAGAGAAGAGGTCGTTGTTTCGCGACGCTCGCGGACAAGGACGGAGACGTGCTCCCAGATCTCCGCCTGCAGCTGCGCGGTCCGCACCGAGAGTGCCTGCACAGTTTCGGACCCGCGTTCGGCCTCGACGTAGGAAATCCGTACGGCGATGTATTCTTCGAGAAGCTCCGCGATGTCATCGGCGCTTGGGTCGCCCAGCGCCCGCGCCTGCAACCAGGCCGTTCCGATCGCATTTGCTTCCTCGACCGCACCGGCCCGTCGCTCAACGTAGCGAGAGGACGCCGTTGAAAGGGTCAGAGCCAGCACGAAGGCAAGGAGCCCGAGGATGCTGCCGACAATGACCGCGACCCCTTCGTTGGTAACACCGGCCTGTGCGCTTCTGACCCCGAAATGTGTGCCGATCTCTCGGACGACCACCTGCAACACAAACAGAAAGAACCCAAATCCGAGGAGGCTCCACTCCGCAAGATCAGCGATCAGTGACAAGTATCCACCTTCTCTGGATGTCTATGGTGCAGCCACGCCTTAGGTATGGTCGTCGAACAGACGTGTCTTGTCCACGCTCGGGTCCCTTCTGTCCTCGACTGCAAACACACCAACTCAGGTCGCGAAACCACCTCGGAGAGCGGGTTCATTCCGCTCGCGCCTCGATGGACGAGCATCACCACCGTATTCGGACGGGTGCCCGCGACCGTTTTCGTCACAGCATCCATTCGACCGGAAGCCACGAGACGACCTTCGCCATGCCTCTCTTGAAAGCGCCTGTTTCCGGATCGACATCGTAGCGCCGGTCGTTGCCGTCGGCGGTCTGCTCGACCCACACAAGGCTGCCGTCCTCTCCCCGTTCGACGCGGTAGGCGAATGTCGGGTTGTCGAGTTGCGCGGACAGCGAGGCGGCGATCGAGGGGCTTTCCACGAGAAGGCCCATCTCGGTGTTGAGCCGTGCCGAGCGCGGATCGAGATTGTAGGAACCAATGAAGATCCGCGTGCCGTCGAATCCGAAGACCTTCGCATGAAGCCCGGATGCAGAGCCGGCGAGCATCTCGGGCAAGCTGCGCTCGAGGTGTTCCTCTCGCATGGCCTTTTGTTCGAAGAGTTCGACACCGCTGTCGATCAGACCTTCGCGATACCCCATGTAAGCGGCATGCACAGGCATTACGTCCGTCGCATCGAGCGAGTTCGTCAGGATACGGATTCGAATGCCATTTCGTGCCAGTCTCTCGAGAACCTCGGCACCTCGCGGTCCGGGGATGAAGTAGGCCGACACGAGGTCCATGGAGCTCTTGGATTCCTCCGCCAGCGCGATGAGCTTCTCCACGACAATCTGGTCATCCGTCGCCAATCCAAGTCCTTTCGATGGATCATCGACGTAGAGCGTTGCCTGCCCCCATTCCAAGGGCACATCACGCGCCTCGATCCTTCGGGCAAGCGCATTGTCTTCGATGGCCTTTTGATAGCCCACCCCAAGCGCCGTGGTGCGTGCTTCGGCAGCCGCGGCGGCGATTCCGTCTTGGGAGGCCGGCGCAAGAATGCGATCCGCGGCGTAGGCCGAGCCGCTGTTCCAATACGCATCGAACGAGGCAGCGACCTCTTCGACGATCGGCCCAACGGCCAGTGCATCGACGTCGAAGTAATGCGTTCCGTCGCCGTACTCGAAATAGATGTCTCCGATGTTGCGACCGCCCACGAGGGTGATGACGCCATCGACGGTCATCGACTTGTTGTGCATGCGGCGGTTGAGGCGTGAGAAATCGAAGACGTAAGACAGGAGCTTCGGGTTGCGCAGAGTGAAGGGATTGAAGATCCGGACCTCGGCGGTGGGCATTGCATCCAACTCGGCCAACAGGTCATCCAGGCCCGGAATGCCGTTGTCGTCGACCAGCAACCGAACACGAACGCCGCGGTCAGCCGCCATGCGCAGCTCGTCGAGCAGCATCAGACCGGTCGTGTCGTCTTGCCAGATGTAGTACTGCGCATCGATCGATGAAACCGCCTCGCGGGCGAGAACGGCCCTTGCCGCGAAAGCCGCAAGGCCATCCGCCAGTGGCCGGATGCCATTAAGGTCCGGGTGCTGTTCCAACGCCCTACGCGCGGCCTGCCCGAGTGACCCGTCCCAGTCAGGCGGAAGGCTTTCCACCCGCTCAGCGAAGTTCTCCTTGGGCAGTGGGAAGGCCAGTCTGAGACCGAAGATCCCCAGAACCACAACCAAGACTGCGACGAGAACAAAGATCATCAGGCTTTTCATGTCTTCCTTTTAGAGGTGAGAAGGTAATTGGTTAAGCGTTCCGTGTCGTTCGGGGATTTCGTCGAGGGCACAAGAGGCGGTGCGAAGGGCATCATCGCTTCTCGATCATTGCCGACCGACCTGCTCGAACGCCGGCTGCAAGAGGCACGGACACATCCAGCTTCACCAGAATCGTCATGTGCTAAACGGCCCCCGGTGATTTTGCCTGTTGGAGATCCAGGCACTTGAAGGGCGGCGTAACGAGGTACACGCCGCCCTTCTTGTCCCGATCAAGCCGTTGGGGATGAACTCGATCGGACGGGACACCGTTCATGCCTGCGCGTCACTGAAGCGCCTTGCTGATGAAGTCTTCCACCACGTTCGACATGTCGAAGGACGTCCCGCCCTGGACAGGCGGATAATCGGCCAGCGACTGAAGATGCTCCTGCATCAGCACGCCCATTGGCTGGATCAGCCACGAGACCTTCTGCATCAGATGACCGTAGGAATCGCTGCTGTCGTAGCTTTCATAGGGGTCCGCGCGGATGTTGAAGACGAGAGGCACCGTGCGCGGGACGACGTTGGCGTAATAGTCTTCCTTCGTGGAGAAGTGGAACTTCCACGGTCCCATTCGAACAGCGGTAAGGATGCTCTCGTAGTAGTGGAAGATATGGTTGCGGGCGGACTGCTCCGTTTCGCCAAGCCAGTAGGGCAGGTTGTTCACGCCATCGATGTACTGGTTCATCTCTTCACGAACGCGCGTTACCGGATCGTCGATGCCCGCTGCGACAGCCAGCGTGGTGAACATGTCCTGATGCGCCTGCATGCCGTTCAGCGTCACGCCTTCCGGAAGCACGCCCGGCCAGCGGATGACGGACGGCACGCGGACCCCACCTTCATAGGTGGTCATCTTCTCGCCCCGGAAGGGCGTCGTGCCCCCGTGCGGCCACGAGGAATGTTCGGGCCCATTGTCGGTGGAGTACCACACGATCGTGTTGTCCGTCAGCCCTCGCTCGTCGAGCCAGTCAAGAACCTTGCCGATATCGCGATCATGCTCGATCAGCCCCGAACCGTAAAAGTCCTCTTCATGCGTGAACTCTTCGGCGAGATACCGCGACTCCTCGCTCAGACGGGTGTAAAGGTGCATCCGGCTCGTGTTCATCCATACGAAGAACGGATCACCGGCATCCTGTGCCGCCGCCATGAAATCGAGCGCGCGGGGTATCATCTCCTCCCCGTCGAAGGTCTTCATCCGCTCTTGGGTGAGCGGGCCGGTGTCCTCGATCGTCTGGTTGCCGACGACGCCGAAGCGCGGGCTCTCCGTGGCGTCGAACTCCTCGGTGGCGAAGCTGTGGATGACGCCCCGCGTGCCGAATTGCTCTTCATACGCTTCGAGCGATCCGGCGAATTGCGCCCCGAACCGTTGGTAATCGCGCTGCTCGGCCTCTTCCTGGGTATTCAGGTGATAGAGATTGCCGAAGAATTCGTCGAAGCCGTGATTTGTCGGCAGGTGCTCGTTCCGATCACCCAAATGGTTCTTCCCGAACTGTCCAGTCCGGTAGCCCTCCGCCTTGAGCAGCTCGGCGAGCGTGGGCGACTCCGCTTGCAGGCCAAGCGGAGAGCCCGGCTGACCGACTGTCGTCATGCCGGACCGGATCGGGTACTGGCCTGTGATGAAGGCGGCGCGCCCGGCAGTACAACTCGGCTGGGCGTAGTGATCCGTGAAGAGGATGCCCTCATTCGCGATCCGGTCAATGTTGGGGGTCGAATAGCCCATCACCGCATGGGAGTAGGCGGACAGGTTCGACCAGCCGATATCGTCGCCCCAGATGACAAGGATGTTCGGTCTTTCAGCTTCCTGCGCGAGGACGCTTCCCGTTGTGGCAGCCGCACAGACTGCCGCAAATGCCAATGGTCTCATCATTCCGGAGGCTCCTTTCGATTCCCGCGACTGCTCCCATGCGCGAAGATACCCGAAGGCATTCCTGTAATTGTGCCGTTGGGAACAATTGCATAAGATATGATCATGCTGCGCGATATTCTTCGGCGACATGGATGGCTGTCTCATCAGCCACAGGCGGTTCAGGATGCCGTTCTTTCCAGTGGACGCGAGCAGCGCTTCCACGCAGGGAGCACAATTTTTTCCGTCGGTGACCCGCCGGGTGGGTGCTACGCCATCGTCCAAGGCCAGCTTTCCGTAACGATTGCGCCTACCCAGAACGGGCCCACCCTCGCCCATGTCGCGAGGCCAGGCACCTGGTACGGAGAGGGCGCCTATCTGACACGCGGGCCGCGACGCGTAGGTTTGCAAGCGGTGGTGGACAGTGCACTGTTTCACCTTCCTCTCGATGCCATGGACAGACTGACAGCCGATGACCCGGAGTGGATACGTCGCTTCGCGCTGATCCTGATGTCGAACGTCGATCTGTCTCTTCACGCGATCGACGATCTTCTCATCCGAAATCCATCGCGACGGATCGCTGCCGTTTTGGTCCGCTGCCTCGGAGACGAAGGCGGAGGTACTCTCTCGATTTCCCAAACCGAACTGGGGCGCCTTTCGAATACCTCTCGCAAGGTCGTGAACCGGACGCTTGACCGATACGCCGAGCTTGGCTGGATCAATCAGGGGTACGGCCGGATCGAGGTCGCCGACGCAACTGCGCTTCGGTTCCACTCCTACGAGCCCTAGCCCCGGGATTGACGCCGGCATTGGCGATCCTTGCCAAGAACACCGATCAGTCCCAAGTGCGGCGATGATCCAAGGGGATCAGGAACTGCGCTGACTTGCATCGACAACGTCGTCGGTTCGGTGTCGAAGGTCCGCTTCCCGCAGAAAGTTGGCGCGCTCTGTGACCGTCTGCTTTGCCCAAGAAGCGCCCGTCTGACGAGAAGATCAGGATATGGACGGTCTCACGAATGTCGCGCCGCGACGGTCTTGGCATGCGGATCGGTCGCCACCGCATCGGCAAGGGCCGAAAGCCTAAGCGCGTCGGCTTTGTCCTCGGGCCCAAGCCAGGACAGGATGACCCAGATCAGGCAATCCACCCCCATGAGCCGCGGACCCAGCAGGAACGGCTCTCCGACCATCGCCATTTCCAGGAGGGCAAGGTGGCGCCGGACATAGGCCTGGGCCGCAGCCCGCACGCCGTCGGCCCCATGCGGATCGGTCGTGTAGCGGTCCGCATAAAAGGACCGCAGGACGCCTTCGTAGAGGTTGGCGTGAGCGAAGGCGAGCCAGCGGTCATGCTGGGCTCGCGCGGCCGAGCCGGGGGCCGGGGCGAGGCCGCTTTCTGGATGGGCATCGGCAAGATGGAGCAGGATTGCCGGGATCTCGGTGACAACCGACCCGTCCGGCAGGACGAGGACCGGCACCTGCCCGCGCGGGTTCAGGGCAAGGAAGTCCGGGCCCGCCAGATCGCCCGCCTCGGGATCGAGGTCGCGGACCTCGTGCGGGATGCCGCCCACCGCCAGCGCGACTTCGATGGCGGCAGAGCCGGATTGGGGGTAGCCGTAAAGGATGTATCCGGTCATGTCTGGTCGCAACTCCGCGCGGGCGTCCGCTCTCATCCGGCATTCCGCCAGTGGCCTGCCGCTTGACCACGAGATTGCCTGACGCCGCCATGCGATCAAGCACCTTTCGCCCCGAGCCGTGCCGGCGGTTTCGGAACTCCCCGCGATCGACCTGCGAACACCCGCCGTGCTTATGCGGCGATCTTCGCATTCCGGGTGCCGGTCGGACACGCCTTGCCTGTTTTGCTGGGTTTGGGTCAGGTCGGAGGTTGCGCGCATGACTTACGAACATGATCCGGAGGAGCTGGGTCGGCACAACCGTACTCCAGCGTGGACTGGCGGCCCTCGAGCGCCTTTGCTTCTCCGGAGAACTGCGTCCGACGCGGGGCTGGTCGAGACCCTTCAAGGCCCCGGCCCGATCACCGTCTTCGCGCCGGCGTGACCGTGAACGGGGCCAAGGGCGTAGCCGCCGACGTCGCCGCCTCGAACAGCGTGATCCACGTCATCAATGGCGTGCTTCTTCCGCAAGGATGTAAGTATGGATTGACTTGAGGGTAGCGGTTTTCCGGAGCCCTCTTCCTGTTCCGCGGTCGCCTTTCTGATGTGAACACGCTGAACCTACGCGGCCAGCGCCGCAGGAAGGCAAATCACGGCTGCTTTGCCCAACGCGCATCCCTCGGACGAGACCGGCGCAGATCGGTCGCGGTCAGAAACGCGCGGTTACACCGACCAGCGGCCCTGCCTGATCCATGTTCAGCGTCGCTCTGTCGAGGTCTTTTTCGATCGACAGGTGTCGATAGCCGAACTCCACTGCCCAGGTCTGATTGATGATGTAGCCGCCGCCGACATAGATCTGCCAACTCAGTTCAGAGCCGTCCCCGATGCCGAAGCCGCCAACGTCGGCATAGCTGCGGGCGAACCAGCGGTCCGACAGGGGAACGCTCAGATGTGCACCGATGATGGGATCGACCCAGCTTTCCGAAAAATTGAAGCTGCGGCCGCCGGGCGCGATGTTGCCCACGATGCTGGTATCGAGATCCAGATCGTAATAGCGCAGCCCGCCGCCGACTTCGAGCCGAACATCGGGCTGGTCGACGACCGCATAGCCGCCGAATGCCGACACGATCTTCAGCGTCGGATCGACTTCGGCCGATGAAAAGATCGGTCCCGGTGTTGCAAGGCTTGTTTCAAGAGAGGTGTAATTGAGGTCGCCCAGGATCACCCAAGGGCCGTTCCGCGCCTCGAATGTGGCGAAGAAGGCAAAATCCAGATCGTCGAGAATGTCCCCGAAGGACAGCTCCGTCTCGATCGTGCCAAACGGTGTTTCGACCGCCGTATCGAGCCCGCTCATCCAGACGTAGATCGAAGCGCCATATTCCCAAGACTGGGCCTGCGCGGACATCGGCAGGATCCCGGCGGAAAGGGATGCCACCAGAAAGGTCGTCTTTGCGTGCAGGTGTAATTGGCGCGTCATTGCTCTTCCCTTTACTGCGCCTCTATGCAGACCGACGTCGCCGGTCAGGACGTCACCAAGGCCGCTGCGTCGCTGTCGAGGCGGCATTCTTCCGCATCTCACTTTGCAAAATGCGACACTGCCCCAGACCTTGGGACCTGCCGCACTTGGCGATGTCTCTAGCGGGCGTGGTCGATTCGGATTGCGACAGATGGATCAAACCGGGCGCATTGCCGCGTGAATGTCGCACGCCGGTTGGCGAGTCTCAGCTTTCTGTCCGGTTTGCTTCTTTTTCGACGGCAGCGCGATCGACGATCGTGAGGCCGGCATAGCGCGTGTTGACGGCGCCCGATGCGATCAGCCGGGACAAAGAACGTCGGAACGTCGCGCGGCTCATCCCGGCCAGGCGCCCCAGATCCTCGTTGGTGGACTCGATGGACCCGTCCGGCGCGGCCACCCGCAGCAGCAACCGCGCGACGCGCGCCTTGGCGGGCAACGACAGGACTTCGCTGAGAATGCGGGTCGCCAGGGTGCCATTGATCGTCGAGAGACGGTGCATGTATTCCCAGTCGGCCGGATTTTCGGAAAGGTGACGCCGCAAGGCCGGGAACGGAATGCGGAACAGTCGGCATTCGCCCACCGCTTCGACCGACAGCGTGCGCGGCGCCCCGGGAAGCAGGGCGCCGTCGCCGATCCAGAAGCCCGCAACGGCGCGGTGGACGACGCATTCCTCGCCGCCCAGGATCGGGATGGCAATGTCGAGAAGCCCGCTGTCGATCCCGTAGACGGCGTCGGGCTCGTCCCCCGCCGAGTAGAGGCGCCTGCCTCCGGCGACGGTCACCCAGCGCCCGAGGTCCGCCAGGCGCAGCTGAAAGTCCTCGGGCTGCTGCGAGAGCCACCCGGAGGCGACAAGGTTTCCAAGACGCATGGCCGGGGTGACGCGGGCCGCCTTTTCTGATCCCTGGGCGGATCGGCGTGTTGCCACTGAATTCGCCCCTGATTGCTTCACTTGGCGCAGACTATTGGGCGCGGATGTGGTTTTGCAAAGACAAATCGCCAGCGGCGCCCCCCGTTCGAAGGAGACCCAAGACATGCGCAGATCTTTCGCACTCGTCGTCGTTTTCGCCATGTCCGCGGTGGCCCTCCCGACCGTCGCTCAGGAACATTCGACGCTGACGCCGGAGGTGGTTATCTCCGACGGCTTGCCGGCAGCCTTCCCGCCGGCGCCCTATTCGCCGAATGCCGGGGCCGATTACCCGGACGAGGTCTTCTTCGGGGACATGCATGTGCACACGATGCTGTCGGCGGACGCCGGTGGCGCGGGCGCGACGCTGCTGCCCGACGACGCCTATCGTTTTGCCATGGGAGAGGAGGTCGTCTCGACCACAGGGCAACGGGTCCAGCTGTCGAGGCCGCTCGATTTCTTCATGCTGACCGAACATTCTGACGGGATGGGCGTGATCCTCGACATCCTGACGGGGGCACCCAACATCCTGGCCGAGCCGATCGGGGCAGCGCTCCACGAGGCGTTCAACCGCGGCGGCACGGACGCTCAGGAAGCAGTATGGGAAATGATCGGCTTGTTCTCGCGCGGCGAGTTGCCGGAGGCACTGCTCTACGAACCCGGAAACCCGGCCTTTGACCGGGTCTGGAACGAAATCATCGACGCGGCCGAGCAGTTCTATGTCCCCGGGCAGTTTTCGACATTCGTGGCGTTCGAATGGACGCCATTCGTGAACGGCAACAACCTGCACCGCAACGTCATCTTCCGTGACGGTGCCGACAAGGTCAGCCAGATCGCCCCCTTCACGACCACGCCACCAGTGGGGTCGCCCAACCCGCGCGACCTGTGGGCCTGGATGCAGACCTATGAGGACGACACAGGCGGTCAGGTGCTTGCGGTTCCCCACAATGGAAACCTGTCGAATGGCATCATGTTCCCACTTGTCGACACGTTCGCGGACAATGCGCCGCTGGACGCCGATTATGCGCGGCTGCGCCAGGCTTGGGAGCCGCTCTATGAAGTGACGCAGGTGAAAGGTGACGGCGAGGCACATCCGCTGCTGTCGCCGGACGACGCCTTTGCAGACTACGAGACCTGGGATTTCGGCAATCTCGACATGAGCGAGGCCAAGACGCCCGAAATGCTGCCGGGAGAATACGCACGGTCGGGGTTGCAGCGCGGGCTGCTGCTTGAGCGGGAACTCGGCGTCAATCCGTTCAAGTTCGGACTGGTCGGCGCGACCGACACCCATACCGGACTTGCGACCTTCGACGAAAGCAACTTCTTCGGCAAGTTCGTGAGCTACGAGCCCAATCCCGGGCGGGCGACGCACCTGTCACAGGCAAATCCCGACCTTGGTCTGGAACGGTTGGGCTGGACGGATGCCGCGTCGGGGATCACGGCAGTATGGGCCACGGAAAACACCCGCGAGGCGATCTTTGACGCGATGGCCCGGCGCGAGGTCTATGCCACGACCGGGCCGCGTATCAAGGTGCGCCTGTTCGGGGGCTGGGACTACCCCGCCGACGCGGCTGTGTCGCCCGACATGGTGGGCACGGGCTATCGCGGCGGTGTACCGATGGGTGGCGATTTGCGTCCACGCCCCGCGACGGCAAGCGCGCCGCGCTTCATTGCGTCGGCCCTGCGCGACCCGGATGGGGCCAACCTTGACCGGTTGCAGATCATAAAGGGATGGGTCGATGCAGAGGGAGCGACGCGGGAACAGGTCTACGACGTGGCGTGGTCGGATGGCCGGGTGCCGGACGCGCAGGGCGCCCTGCCGCCGGTCGGCAGCACCGTCGATCTTTCTGGCCCGACCTGGACCAACACGATCGGCGCCGTAGAACTGGCCGTCGTCTGGCAGGACCCGGACTTCGATCCGGCGCTGCCCGCGTTCTACTACGCCCGTGTGATCGAGATTCCGACGCCGCGCTGGACCGCCTATGACGCGGTGGCCTTCGACCTCGACCTGCCAGAAGATATCCCGCTGATCACGCAGGAACGCGCCTACACATCGCCGATCTGGTACACGCCGTCGAAGTGATGGTTGGGCGCCGCAGCGCCAGCGAGGGCGATCAACGTCCGGTCTGGGCGGGAAGCATCGGGGCGTCAGCTCAAAGCACACGACTGATGTGTCGTCCGACCGGCACATAGGCTGGATTTCTCGAGCGGCCGCCTACTGAGGATAGCTGCCGGGTCGCATTTGTTGTGCGGACTCCCCGGTGCGAGGCAGTCCGGGCCGCCTCGCGCTTTCTTGAGGAGTTACTCCGCCGGTTCGATCTCGCTCAGCTGGTCTTGCCCCCTGAAACCGGACCACTCGGTGGGGGCAGGCCACCGCGAGAAGCGGATCGGCAGCACAAATGGAGGCGCGTGCGAGTGCCACGGAAGTTGCCCTGAGTGCTCGGCTGTAGCAGGGCGAACCCAGCTCGGGGTCCTGTTTGGGACCCGTTTCCCGGTTCTGACTTGCCTCCCGTCAGGCTGAAACCGTGAATGAAGCCGGAACCCTTGATGAACAGAATGACCTGAACTCCCATGGCAGGGGAGAGATCGAGAGTTCAGTCCTCGAAGGCAGCACCATCTCTCCTGAGAGCGTCTAGCGTTCACCGGCCGCAACCGCTGGCAGACCGACGCGGATCAGACGCGACGCAGCTTCGACGCGGGCGAGGTCTTCGGGGGCCATGCCGGCCGCGCGGCAGCGCGCAACGGCCGAGGCCGAGAGCGCCGTGGCCGCTTCCCCGAAGACGGCGGGGCTTCGGGCGGCCAGCGCGGCCAGTCCCTTCTGAAGACGCAGTTGCACCTCGACGACGCCGGCCCCGTCGCGCGCGATGGGCAAGAAGGCGTCCTCGATCATGTCCGAGGCAACAAGCGGCGGCACAACCACTTCGGGCCAGTTCACTTCGGGATCGACCGGTTCGCTCCAGGTCATGAGCACCCGCACGAGGCGCCCGATCGTCGCGATGGCGGTGCCTGGATCGTTCACGGCAGGCGACAGCGCGCGCGAGGCGATCTCGGCCAGAACGATCAGCCCGAACCGCGGGTCCTGGTCGAAGCTGCGGTCCCGCCCGATCGAGAAGGCCGCGCGGATCCGCGCGACCCTGTCCTCGGACGGCGCCGCGCCTTCAATTGACAGCAGCGGTCTGGCGGGATGAACGAAGGCGCCGGGCAGCGCGGCCAGCCAGACCCGCACGCCCGCCTCTTTCGCGCAGGCGGCAAGTGCCGCCATGTCGATGTGCTGCACGTAGCCGACCGTGTCGGCGGCGATCGGACGGACCCCGGACGGGATGTCGCCCAAGAGCGGCGCGCCGCCAAGGTAAGGGGCGGCAAGGCGCTCGGCCAGAGCCTCGGCTGCGGCAGCCTCGACCCGGTCGAGCGTGTCGCCCATTCGCCCGAAGCTTGTCAGATGCGTGATCCAGCGCAGCAGCGCCACCACGACCACGACCACCACCGCGCCCGTCGCCGCAAAGAGGATGAACCGCCCCGCCTCGTCGTAGTAGCCCGCCTGAAGTGCGATGAGGGCCACAAGGCTGAAGAGAAACGCGCCGAGGAAGGTCGCAAGGACATTCTGCGTCGTCGGATCCTCCTGCAGAAGCGCCGTCGCCCGGGGAGTGGCCGTATTGGCGGCCGCCGCGAAGGCCGAGACCGCGATCGACAACGAAAAGGTCGTCACCGCAAGCATGGAAGAGGCGAGGATCGTCAGCACCTGCTCGACCGAGCTAGCCCCAAGCCGGGTGCCCCAGCCCGGCGGCACCGCAGGACCGATCAGCGGGGCGACCGCGGCGACGGCCAGCGCAAGCAGCGCGAAGGCCGACACCCGAACCCAGATGCGGCGCAGGGTGCGTCGCAGATGCCAGAGGTACTTTCCGAACATGGGACGCCTTTCGAGAGCTTCGTTGATGGTGACGGCAAGACGGGCGTAACGACAACCATCGATTCCAGATCCGCAGAGAATCAGGCTGTTAGCGCAAGCATATTGCCCAAACGATCGCGCCCTCGGTCGGCTGGCAGCCGCAGGGTCTTGGAATTGCGCAACTTTATTGCCCCGTCGCAACATTGTTGCGCCTGCGGCGAATCGCCTCAGGAGCGCAGGGTATATTTCAGTATACGACGGTGCACAAATTCTGCGCCGCGGTGCGGCGAATGATCTGGATCAAGGCATCGTTGCGTCAACGCTGACAAAGCCGCACGCAGCCACGAGGAGGAGGACCCCGGACCATGCTCGACAACGACGAGAAGACCCACGT
>NZ_JBOUVX010000005.1:0-1925 GCF_050789285.1 Saliniferula longa
CCCTGTTCATCCTGTTATCGATGAGGTCTGTGACGACGTTTGGGTCTGCGAGTGTGGAGGTGTCACCGAGGGCGGCATAGTCGTTTTCGGCGATCTTTCGCAGGATGCGTCGCATGATCTTTCCGGAGCGGGTCTTGGGCAGGCCCGGGGCCCACTGGATGAGGTCGGGGCTGGCGATGGGGCCGATTTCGGTGCGGACCCAGTCGCGCAGTTCCTTCCTGAGCGCGTCGGTGGGCTCGACACCGTTCATCAGCGTGACGTAGCAGTAGATGCCCTGTCCCTTGACGGCGTGGGGATAGCCGACGACGGCGGCCTCGGCGACCTTGGCGTGGGCGACCAGCGCGCTTTCGACCTCGGCGGTGCCCATGCGGTGGCCCGAGACGTTGATGACGTCGTCGACCCGTCCGGTGATCCAGTAATAGCCGTCGGCGTCGCGGCGGCAGCCGTCGCCCGAGAAGTAGTAGCCCTTGTAGTCGGCGAAGTAGGTCTTCTCGAAGCGCGCGTGGTCGCCCCAGACGGTGCGCATCTGGCCGGGCCAGCTGTCCTTGAGGCAGAGCACGCCCTCGGCCTCGGTGGTGGTGATCTCGGCCCCGCTCTGGGGGTCGAGGATGACCGGCTGGACGCCGAAGAAGGGCAGCGTGGCCGAGCCGGGCTTGGTCGGGATGGCGCCGGGCAGCGGCGTCAGCAGGTGGCCGCCGGTCTCGGTCTGCCACCAGGTGTCGACGATCGGGCAGCGGCCCTTGCCGACGTGGGTGTCGTACCAGGCCCAGGCCTCGGGGTTGATCGGCTCGCCCACGGTGCCGAGGAGCTTGAGCGAGGAGAGGTCGTGCTTCTCGACCGGCTCGGGGCCATGCGCCATCAGCGCGCGGATCGCGGTGGGGGCGGTGTAGAACTGGGTGACCTTGTGCTTGGCGCAGACCTCCCAGAAGCGGCCCGCGTCGGGCCAGGTCGGCACGCCCTCGAACATCAGCGTGGTGGCGCCGTTGGCGAGCGGGCCATAGACGATGTAGCTGTGCCCGGTCACCCAGCCCACGTCCGCGGTGCACCAGAAGATGTCGCCGTCGTGGTAGTCGAAGGTCAGCTGGTGGGTCATCGCGGCATAGACGAGATAGCCGCCCGAGGTATGCACCACGCCCTTGGGCTGCCCGGTGGAGCCCGAGGTGTAGAGGATGAAGAGCGGGTCCTCGGCACCGATCTCGGCGGGGGCGGCGTGCGTGTCGGCCTCGAGCGCCATCTCGCCGTAGTCGAAGTCGCGGCCCTCGATCCAGGTGGTCTGCTCGCCGGTGCGGCGCACCATCAGGCACTTGACCGTGTCCTTGCAGGCCAGAAGCGCCTGGTCGGTGTTCGACTTCAGCGCCGTCTTGCGGCCGCCGCGCGGCGCATGGTCGGCGGTGATCACGAGCTTGGCGTCGCAGCCGTTGATCCGCTGCGCCAGCGCGTCGGGCGAGAAGCCCGCGAAGACGATCGAGTGGATCGCGCCGATGCGCGCGCAGGCCAGCATGGCATAGGCCGCCTCCGGGATCATCGGCAGGTAGAGCACGACCCGGTCGCCCTTGCGGATGCCGAGCGTCTCGAGGATGTTGGCGAACTTGCAGACGGCGGTGTGCAGCTCGGCATAGGTGATGTGGCGGGCCGGCTCGGACGGGTCGTCGGGCTCCCAGATGATCGCGGTCTGGCCCGCGCGCGTCGCCAGGTGCCGGTCGACGCAGTTCGCCGCCACGTTCAGCGTGCCGTCCTCGAACCAGCGGATATGCACGTCGCCCGCCGCGAAGGACGTGTCCTTCACCTTCGTGAACGGACGCATCCAGTCCACGCGCCCCGCCTCGCGACGCCAGAACCCCTCGGGGTCCGACACGCTCTCGGCATAAAGCGCCGCATACCGCTCCGCGTCCACATGCGCCCCGGATACAAACCCGGAAGACGGT